>CAVYJK010000026.1:0-65669 GCA_963768765.1 uncultured delta proteobacterium | reverse complement strand
CACTGCGTGGGCATGCGCAGCGACCGGGAAGGGGAGCACCCCTACTGCTCGAACTTCTGCTGCATGGTGGCCCTGAAGCAGGCCGTCATCGCCCGGGAGCACATCGGCCCGGACCTGGACATGGCGCTCTTCTACATGGACCTGCGCACCCCCCGCAAGGATTTCGAAAAGTACATGGTGCGCATCAAGAACCAAGGTGCTCGCCTCATCCGCTCCCGGGTGCACAGCGTCAAGCCCGCGGGCAACGGCAATGAGGGCGACCTGGAGATCCGCTACGTCACCGAGGCCGGCGAGGTGGCGACGAAGTCTTCGACGCCGTGGTCCTGTCCGTGGGCATGGTCATTCCGCCGGACACCGTGGAGCTGGCCGAGCGGCTGGAGATCCCCCTCAGCCCCAACAACTTCGTGGAGGCCTCCTGCTTGAGCCCACCTCCACCTTCCGGGAAGGGATCTTCTCCTGCGGCGCCTTCAACGGCCCCAAGGACATCCCCCAGTCGGTGATGGAAGGCAGCGCCGCGGCGGCCGCGGCCACCCGGGCCCTGGCCGCAGCCCGGGGCACCATGCTCAAGGAAAAGGTCTTCCCGCCGGAAAAGGACCTCACCGACGAGCCTGCCCGGGTGGGGGTCTTTGTGTGCAACTGCGGCCTCGACATCGGTGGGGTGGCCGACGTGCCGGCCATCGTGGCCTACGCCCAGGGCATTGACGACGTGGCCTACGCCCAGGCCAATCTCTTCACCTGTTCCCAGGACGCCCAGGCCCAGATGGTGGAGATGATCAAAGAGCACGACCTGAACCGGGTGGTGGTGGCGGCTTGCAGCCCGTCCACCCATGCGCCCATCTTCCAGGACATGCTGCGCACCGCCGGCCTTAACAAGTATCTCTTCGAGATGGCCAACATCCGCAACCAGTGCACCTGGGTTCACCAGAACGAGCCGGAGCAGCGCCACGCAAAAGTGCAAGGACCTGGTGAACATGGCGGTGGCCAAGGCGCGCCTGCTCCAGCCCCTGGAATACCTCACCGTGGGCGTCGACCACCGGGCCCTGGTCATCGGCGGCGGCGTGTCCGGCTGTACCTCGGCCCTGGCTCTGGCGGACCAGGGCTACGAAGTGCACCTGGTGGAAAGGAAGGACCGCCTGGGGGGCAACGCTTTGAAGCTGCACACCACCTGGCGGGGCGGCCTGGTGAAACCCCGGCTGGACGCCCTCCTTAGAAAAGTGACCGGCCACGACCAGATCAAGCTCCACTACAACGCCATCGTGGAAGAAGTGCACGGGGTGGTGGGCAACTTCACCTCCAGGCTCTCCAGCGGGGCGGAAATCGACCACGGGGTGGTGGTCATCGCCATCGGCGCCGAACCTTACCGGCCGGAAGGCGAGTACCTTTACAAGCAGAACCCCAACGTGCTGCTGTCCCTGGACCTGGACCGGGAGATCACGAAGAAGAGCGAGCGCCTCAAGACCGCCCAGGCCGCAGCCTTCATTCAGTGCGTGGGTTCCCGCACTCCGGAGCGCCCCTATTGCAACAAGGTGTGCTGCGCCCACGCGGTGGAGAACGCTATCAAGCTGAGGGTGATGAACCCGGACCTGGAGGTCTACGTCCTCTACCGGGACATGCGGACCTACGGAGAACGGGAACTCCTGTACCATCGGGCCCGGGAGATGGGGGTCATCTTCATCCGTTTCAGTATCGCCGAACCGCCGGTGGTGGAGGAAGCAGACGGCCGCCTCCAAATCACGGTGAAAGACCATATCCTGGAAAGGCCGGTAAGCTTCACGGTGGACTTCCTTACCCTGGCCACCGCCATCATCCCCCACCAGAACGCGCCGCTGGCCGAGCTTTACAAGATCCCGCTGAACGCCGAGGGCTTTTTCACCGAGGCCCACGCCAAGATCAGGCCGGTGGAGGCCTCCACCGAAGGCATCTTCATGGCCGGGCTTTGCCACTATCCCAAGCCCCTGCAGGAGTCGGTGGCCGAGGCCCTGGCCTGCGCGTCCCGGGCCAACACCATTTTGTCCCGGGACTTCCTGCAATTGGAATCCATCATCTCCAACCCCATCGACGCAAACTGCGACGGTTGCGCCTTCTGCGTGGACGCCTGTCCCTTCAAGGCCATCACCTTGCTGGAATACATGAAGGACGGCGGCATCAAAAAGACCGTGGAGGTCAACGGCATCCAGTGCAAGGGCTGCGGCTCCTGCATGGCCACCTGCCCCAAGCAGGGCATCTACGTGGCCGGCTTCACCCCGGAGCAACTGGGGGCCCAGGTGGAGGCGGCGTTGGGGCTGAGGTAGGTATTTATGTAGGGGCGGACCCATGTGTCCGCCCGTTTTAGGGCGCACACGCGGTGCGCCCCTACAGATGGAAAAAGAGAGGTTTCAGAAAGCATGGAAGATCAGTACGAACCACTAATCATCGCCTTTTGCTGCAACTGGTGCTCCTACGCCGGGGCGGACCTGGCCGGGGTCTCCCGCATCCAGTATCCCCCCAACGGGCGCGTCATCCGGGTGATGTGCTCGGGCATGATCCACCCCAACCTGGTCATCGACGCCCTCACCAAGGGGGCCGACGGCGTCCTGATCTGCGGGTGACACCTGGGCGAATGTCATTACCTGGAAGGTAATAAAAAAGCCAAAGATCGCGCCGAAGGGATTGACCTGATGCTGGAGGACTTCGGTCTGGAGCCGGAGCGCTTCCGCATCGAATGGATAGCCTCGTCTGAGGCCCAGAAGTTCGCGGACGTCATGACGGAGATGACCGAGGCTTTGCGGGCCCTGGGGCCCAGCCCCTATAGTACCAGGGGGTAAAAGGGGAAAAGGGGGAAAAGGCAAGGGAAGAACCGAATACTAAGAGTTCATGCCCTTTTCGTCTCTTCGCCCTTTCGCCTTTTCGCCCTGGCCCGTTAGGCGGTTACAGAAAATGGCAATGCATTAATGAGGAAGCAATAATGACCATCCCATTGGCCCAAAAAGTCGACGGCAAAAAATTCATGTGGGACGGAGGGACTTACGATACGGAGGACCAGGCTCAGCAGGTGATGCACGATTACGAGAAGGACGGCTTTGAAACGCGGATGTTTGTGGAGGACCATCAGTTTCTGGTTTATTCCCGGCGGGTGGCAACGGTAGAAAAATCGGAAGTTTGATGGCCAGGGCCAACGGTTGGGGAGCGGCAAGTGAGAAGCCGCTTGCCGAACCCTAATTTAAAGGAGGGAGAGCGATGCCGGTAAAAGTAGTGGAAGATTGGTTGAACGCCTGCTCCGGTTGCGAGATTTCCATTCTCAATATTGGAGATGCACTTCTGGGCATATTACCCCAACTAGAATTTGTCCACATGACGGCCCTGGTCGACCACAAGTTCTTTGGTCAGTTGGGCGACGGAACGGCTATGGACATTCCTGAGGCGGTGGTGGGAATCGTTTCGGGCGGCGTGCGCAACGAAGAACAAAAGCATGAATTAGAGGAAATCCGGAAGAAAACCAAGTTTCTCATCTCCCTGGGCAGTTGCGCCTGCTATGGCGGGGTGCCGGCCCAGGCCAACATGTGGAAAAATGACGAGGTCTTTGAGAAGGTCTTTCGCCATTGCGTTACCACCGAGCCCGCCCCCAACCCCAAAGATCCCAGTGTCCCGGAATGGACCCCCACCTGTGCCGCGGTGGATGAAGTCGTCAAAGTGGACATCTACATCCCCGGCTGTCCGCCCCACCCCGACTGGATTGCCGAAGCCGTCACCGCCCTGCTGGAGGGCAAGACCGCCTGGAGCTCTGCCGGAGCGGAGCGTCTGCGACACCTGCCCGGTCATTCGGGAACAGAAGTCCGGCGGCGGCCCCGTCAAGCGCTGGCTGCAGAACATGGAATTCAACCCGGAAGAAGGCCTGGAGAAGATGCGCTGCATCAACGAACAGGGTTTCCTCTGCATGGGTCCGGTGACCCTGGCCGGCTGTGCGGGCAAAACCGGGGTGCCCCGTTGCATTCAGGCCCGGACCCCGTGCCGGGGCTGCTTCGGCCCCATCCGTAAGGGAGCCCGGCCCATGGTGGAAATGATGGGGGCCCTGACCTCGGTAGGCCTCGACCCCAAATCCCTGGTAGACCGGCGGGCCATGATGAACCGTTATATCGGCGGGCATGGTTTTCTGACGGTAATTCCGGCGCGGCCGGCGAAATGAGGAGGTGAGAAGCATGGGCAAAGTTATCAATATTCAGCCGGTAACCCGGATCGAAGGCCATGCCAAGGTGGTCATCACGTTGGATGACGCGGGCAACGTCGCCGACACCAAGTTCCACGTCCAGACCTTGCGCGGCTTTGAGAAATTCTGCGAAGGCCGGCCCGTGGAAGAGATGCCCCGGACGGTCTGCCATATCTGCGGCATCTGTCCCTGGGCCCATCACCTGGCCTCCAGCAAGGCGGCGGATGCCTGCTTCGGAGTAACCCCGCCTCCCGCGGCGGTGAAACTCCGGCGGCTGATGCAGAGCATTGCCTACGTCAGCGATAAAATCCTGCATTTTTACTTTCTGGCGGCCCCCGACTTTGTCATCGGGCCCGACGCCGACTATTCCGTGCGCAACGTCGCTGGGCATCGTCCAGGCGGCGCCGGATATCGCCAAGCAGGTGGTGCACATGCGCCACTTGGGCGCTCAAATCATCGAAGCCTTCGCCGGCCGGGCCATCCATCCCACCTTCTCCTTACCGGGCGGGGTGAGCAAGCCCATGACCGAGGCCGAGCGCCAGAAGATGCTGCCCCTGGCTAAGGAACTGCTGGAGTTCTCCAAGTTCTCCATCAAGTTCGCCAAGGACAACGTCTTCCCCAAATATATGGACGCCATCAAGACCATCGGCGTCATCAAGGTGGGGTATCTGGGCACGGTCACCGAGGACGGGGCTCTCGACTTCTACGACGGCAAGCTCCGGTTGATGAAGCCCGACGGCTCCTACGACGATTTCGCCTACGACCAGTACGTGGATTACATCGGCGAGTGGGTGGAGCCCTGGTCCTACCAGAAGTTCCCCTATGCCAAGAAGTGGGGCAAGCTGAACCTGGACCTCGACAACCCCACGGGGGTCTACCGCACCAACTGCCTGGCCCGCATCAACGTGGCCGACAAGATGGGCACCCCCCTGGCCCAGAAGGAACTGGAAGAGTTCCGGGCGGCCTTCGGCCGGCCGGCCCATTACACCTTGCTGTACCATTACGCCCGCCTCATCGAGCTCTTGCAGTGCGCCGAGCATGCGGTGGAGCTCCTGAACGACCCGGAGATCACCAGCAAGGACATCCGGGTGCCGATTACGCCCAGGGCGGCCCGAGGCATCGGTTGCGTGGAGGCCCCCCGGGGCACCCTGATCCACGACTACACCTGCGACGAGAATGGCCTGATCACCAACCTCAACCTCATCGTGGGCACCACCCATAACGACGCCGCCATCAATCTCTCGGTGAACCAGGCGGCCAAGCTGTGCATCAAGGAAGGCAAGTATGACCAGGGAGCCCTGAACAAGGTGGAAATGGCCATACGCGCCTACGACCCGTGACTGAGCTGCGCCACTCACCGCCTGGATGGCGGTATTGCCGTGGAGATCACCATCGCCGACTCTCAGGGCAACGTGATCGACACGCTGAAGAACTAAGCGGTTAGCTGTCAGCCTTCAGCTTTCAGCCAAGACAATCTGGGGCCACAGGTATGGTTTGATATCCTGTGGCCCCTGGTTTTTAAAATGTGATGTTCTTGCCAGGCAGTTTAGAATGTGTTGATAATAACAAGTTATACGCGAGGCTTGGGCGGTGCATCATATTCTCTGGTTTAACAACAGCAAAAATCGAATATAGTTTCTGCGGTGCGATTAGCACTAACCTTGGGTTGCCGATGAACCTCGATCAGCCGCCGATACTGACCATCGAAGAGCCGTATAAGGGGAAATTACCGAGGGGAAAGGTGAGTCTACCAAATTTTCGGCTGATGGCCTCTGCAAAGACAGATGTCAGCAAACCCTCGGAGGTGCCCTGGCGAAAAGGGTTTTTCACATCTATCTCGGCTTCTCCAAAAAGGCAGAGACACAAGGCGCTAGTCGCGGTGAGACGCAGGCGATTGCACGTGCGGCAGTGATGGGCGCTGATGGAGGTAATAAATCCCAGTTCGCCCTTAAATCCCGAACTGATTGAAGGGATGTGGCTTAGTTACGCGAATTAAGGCGCGAGGAAACGAAAGATCATCTGCTGATTGCGCAGGGCCTGAAGTGCCGACTTGACATAGAGACTTTGCGCCCGATTGTATTCGTCCTTGGACTGTCGATAGGAGGCTTTGGAGGCTTCTTCTCGTCCCTGCGCCTCAAGCTCCTGGGCTTTCTTATCCTTGGCGGCGGCTGTTTCCATCAGGCGATTCGCCTGAGCGTGGGTGTCATTGGCCAACTTTTGGTTGATGGCCAGTTGCTGGTCCTCCTTGGGGGAGAGCTCATGCTCCGCCAGCACAGTGGCGTATTCGTTCTTAAGGAGGGTGAACAAGGAATTGGCCTCTTTCGCCTGGGACTTGGCCACAGAAATATTGCCGATATTCAATTTCTGTTGGGCCTGGTCCAGGAGAGAGACCGCCCGGCCATAAAGAATAGCATGGTCAGGTGAAGCAGGTTTGGTCGTTTGGGCCCGACCGGTGCCCACCAGGGCCAAGGCCAGCGCCAGTACGCAGATTCCATAGTTGCCGTGGGACATAAACATGATAGCAATTCACCTCAATGAGAATTTGTTTGGTTTTATCGCTCGGTCAGGGTGATCTCGGCGCCGCATTCCCGGCAGAGGCCGGACCGCGGCTTGTCGGACCTTTTTAAAATCTCCTCGGCATTGAGTTTCTGCGCCAAGCGGCAGAGGGCCGTCAGTTCAGGGTCCTGACGCAGCCGGGGACTTAATAGGGAAAGCAGGTCAGCGCGGTGATCTTCAGGGGCTAACTCCTCAATAAGTTGGTAGTAAATGAAATTTTTTCCCCGGCGCTCTTTATTCACCCAGCCCGCTTCCTCTAAAATGCGGAGGTGCTTGGAGACGGTGGGCTGGGCAATGCCTAAGGCGGCCTGGAGTTCGCAGACGCAGCGGGGCCGGTCCATCAGGAGCCGCAGGATGCGGAGGCGGTTGCCGTCCGCCAGGGCCTTTAACGACTTCAGCAAAATTTTCACTTGCTCTCTCCTAAATAATTCCATATTACTATATAGAAATTTAGCATATCAGATCAAGCCCCAATTCGATTTTTTCGTTGAGGAGGATAAATTATGGGCAAAGATTGTTGTCAGCCCACAGTTACTACCATGATTCTGGCCTGTTCGGGAGGCTCCAACGTCGGGCAGTTGTCAAACCAGGTCGCCATAGAGCTTACCCAGGAGGGTTTCGGCAAGCTCTCCTGCCTGGCCGGGGTGGGGGCGCATTTGAGCGGTTTTGTCCAGTCGGCCAAGGATATCCCCGGCCTGGTGGTCATTGACGGCTGTGAGGTCGGCTGCGCCAAAGGGGTCCTGGAGCACGCCGAAGTGCCGCTGCGGGCCTACCTGGTGATCACCGATCTGGGCATTGACAAAAACAAAGATATGAATCTCAAGCGGGACGAAATTGACCAGGTCAAGGAGGCGGTGCGCCGGCTCCAGCCTGATTCAGGGGAGCAAGCCTAGCCTGGGGGACCGGAGCCGGCGACCTGCGGCTGTCGGCAGACCTGACCGGAGGGGGTTAGAATACGGCCGCAGCAGCGTGCAGCAAGGAGATCAGGCAACTCCCCTGAGCCGGGAAATCATCTCACTAACTGGCCGCCGCGAGGAGGGATTCCCATGCTGAAGGAGAAAACCGTAATCACCCTCTACCCGGAGGATATGTTCCGGATCCATGCCATCTTGCTGGATGAAGACAGAGACGCGGCTCTAGTTTTTCTCGCCGTAATCAAGAAGAAGGCGGATGCCGCCAGCAAGCCCCATTGCCGCCCTGTCTTTGAACTGGAACGGGGCAAGACGCCGGAATTCATCGCCCACCGACTCGATGGGGAGAAAGGTCGATGAGCATCTTCCTTAAGACTGGCGTGACCGCAGCTACGTTGCTGCTCATCCAAAGATAGTTAACCTGGGGGCCTCACCATGGGGAAAAATTTAGTAGTGACCATAACTGAGAGCGAATTTATCCGGATGAAGAGCGTCGTCATGGATAAAGACGGCGAAGAAGCGCTGAAACTGCTCAAAGAATTTGATCAAGCGCTTGGAGCAACAGGAAAACCTGGGTTTGAAATCCCATTTGGGGTAAGAGATTTTCAGTATCTTTGCCATGCCGCCGGCCCCCCTTGATCCCGAGATTGTTTAATCGAATTTAAGCCGCCGCTCCCGCCAGTAAAGCAGACCGGTCAGCAGCAGGAAAAGTCCGTCTTCCAGGATGGCTGCCGGTCCCACCTGGCGTTGGAAGAACAGGCCGCAGCCGCAGTCGATCTTGAGGCCCCGGGCCATGGTGATGAGCAACACGGCGACAAACAGGAGCGATTGGCCCAAGATCAGCAGGAGGGCGCTGCGCCGGAGAACTGCTCCGACCGGGAACGGATTGGCAACCCGGCGGCTTCGCAGGAGGCATCCCAGGATCAGGGAGAACCCGGAAACCATCTCCAGCCAGGGCAGGGTTGCGGCCACCACCCCCACCAGAGCTGAGGGCAGCAGTTGATACGCCAGGATGGCTTCGGCGAACTCATAGGGGGCCAGGTGCTTCTGGACGCCCGCATAGACGAAAAGCCCGCCCAGAACTATACCCACCACCGATAAAACGAACCGCATAACCGAGGCTGACAAATTTCCCCCCCTTCTAACGTTATCGACTGGTATCCGCCGGGTAGCCGGCTTCGTCCCAGGCCCGGAAGCCCCCGGTAAAGGCCATCACCCGGGTAAAACCGGCCGCACGCAGCTTTTTGGCGAATTTGAGGGCGTCGTCGCAACTTTCCTGGCTGCAGTAGACCACCAGCTCCCGCCTTTTATCCAATTTCATCAGTTCCGAAGATGGAAGCTCCCCCCACGTTTCCGGAGGAACATTCACTGCACCCTGGACGTGCAACTCCTGATATTCTTCGGCCTTGCGGGCATCCACGAAAAGGGCCCGCTGTTCTTGCCAGGTTTGGTGAGCCTGCGCCAGATCTAAAGTCCTTATTCCTTGGAATTGCACTTCCCGCCGTTCCTGGCGCTTCTGATCAAGAAGCGCGGTAAGGTTTCCCCGAAAGGACGTCTGCACCAGGGACCAATGGAACGAAAGACCCCAGAATCACGGCCAGGCCCAAAAGGCCGACCGCCAGAGTCAGTTCCCGGCGCCACGTTACTCGAATCATCGCAACTGCCACTCCTTTCATCTATTTAACCCTGGTATCGCAACTACTCTTGCCCATTCAATAAATCCAGAGAGAAAAACCGGCGGCGGCAGCCACCACCCAGATTAGGTTGATTTCGAAATAAATCAAGGCCAGGCTGGCCCCCGCCATGATCGCCCAACTGGGCGAGTCATGGAGGGTCACCCGCCCCATCTCCAGCAACACCATGACCAGCATCCCTACCAGGGCAGCCAGGATACCCTGAATAATCGGGCGCATGAAGCGGGCTTCTTTGAGGCGCTGATAATAAGGGGTCAGAAAGACGATAATCAGGATAGGTGGCAGAAATATGGAGACAGTGGCGATTACGGCCCCCGGCAGGCCAGCCACCCAAAACCCCACAAAGGTGGCCAGGATGATAATGGGGCCGGGGGTGATGAAGCCCAGGAGAATGCCATCCAGGAACTGCCGGGTGGTGAGCCAGGCGAGCCGGTCCACCATCTCCCACTGGAGAATGGGAATCATGACATAGCCGCCGCCGAAGCTGATCACCCCGATTTTGAGAAAGATGAGACTCATCAGGCCCACATCGGAAGATAAACGCCAGAGCCCTCCCACCACGACCGCCAGCCCCGCCAAGACAACGGCCACCTGGACCAGGGTCAACCTTAGGGCCGGGGCAGGGGTGGCAACAGGCTGGGGAGGTCCGGGTTCATCGTGAGGAAGCCAGCGGGTGAGGAGCAGGCGCAGCAGGCCGGCGGCCAAAATGACGAAGAGATAATTGACCCGGCACCAGAAGGCGGCCAGGGTCAGCAAGGCAATGATAAGATCGACCCAATGCCGCCGGACGGCCTGTCCCAGCCGCCATAAGGCTTGCAGCAGCAGGGCGATCACCACCGCCCCCAGTCCCTTGGAAAGGGACTGCACCCAGGGAAGGTCGCCAAAGCGGAAGTAAAGATGAGAAAGAACCAACATCAGGCCAAAGGCCGGCAGGATAAACCCGGCGGCGGCGGCCAGTGCTCCAAAAACCCGCCGCAGGCGATAGCCCACATAGGTGGCGAGCTGCACCACCGTGGCTCCCGGCACCACCTGGCACAGCGCCACCCCATCCAAAAATTCCCCCTGGCTCAGCCAGCCTTTCGCCACCACCCGCGCGGCGGATGGGCTCCACCATGGCCAGGCCGCCGAAGGCGGTAAGGCCCAGATGGAGAAAAGTAAGGAATATTTCCCCGGTGGAAGGGTCACGGGGATTTTGCACATTCACCTGTGGCGGGCTCATTTATCTGTCTTTTGGTGAACATCGCATAGAGACAGGGCATCAAGAACAGGGCCACGAACAGGCCCAGGGCCAGGCCGCCGATGGCCCCGGCCGCCATGGGCTGGAGCATCTCGCCGCCTTCCTCCAGGTTCAGGGCCAGGGGGATGAACCCGAAGATGATGGCCAGGGCGATCATCATCCGGGGCCGCAGGCGGATCTTGGCGGCGTTGATCACCGCCTGCAGGGGCGTAAGATTATCGTGCCGCCGCAGTTCCTCGGCGAAGGTGAGCAAGAGCACCCCTTCGTTGACGGTGGCGGCCACCACGATGAGGACGCCGATGATCACCGTCGCTCCCACCGGCAGCCCGGTCAGGAACAGGGTATAGACCATGCCCGCCAGGCAAAAGGGCACGGACCCCAGAATCAACGCCGGCAACTTCAGACTGTTGAACTGCACCGCCAGCACCACGAAGGAAAAGAACAGGGCGAAGACCAGAATGAGCAGCACCGCCCGCTGCATCTCCGCCATCATCTGGGCCTGGCCGCCATAGGAGACTTCATAGCCCACCGGCAGAGTCATTTTGCTTACGGCCCCTTTCAGTTCGCTTAGGGCCTGGCCCACGCTCACTCCGGCGGCATCCCCCCGGACGATCACCTCCTTAACCTGGTCCTCCCGAGCGATTTCCACCGGCCCCACCGCAGGGATCACCTGGGCCACGTCCTTCAGCCGCAGATATCCACCCTGGTTGCCGCTCAACACCAGGTTCTCCACCTCTTGTTTGGAGGTGAAATGTTGTTCGGGAATCATCACCCGGATGTTGTAAAAATAATCCCCTTCCCGGTAGCGGGTGGCCACCGCGCCGCTGATCAGGGAACGCACCGTGGAGGCCACGTCCACCACTGAGACCCCCAGTTCCGCGGCTCGGACCCGGTCCACCGCCACCTGATACTCGGGCTTGGTCATGTCCATGGACACGTAGACATTGGTGAAATGGGCCAGCTTGTTCATGGACTCCGACGTCTTGCGGGCCAAATCGAAGAGCTGGTCCAACTCCTGGCCCTTGATCTTGACTTCGATGTCCGCTTCCCCCAGTTTGCGGATGCCCTTCACCGGCGGCTGCATGACCATGGGTTTGGCCCCGGGCATGGAGACGGGGGCCAGGGTCTTTTTCAGGCGTTCGATGTATGCCTTGGTGCCGATTTTTCGTGCGTGCCGGGGCACCAGCTGGATATCCACCTGGCCCTCGTTGGCGATTTCATAGGTGGCCAGGCCCCAGACCTTGCCGCCCGCCATGGTGACGTAGCTTTCCACCAGGGGATCGCGTGTAAGTTTTTCTTCCACCCGGCTCAAGATGTTGGTGGTCTCAGTGAGGGCCGCCCCGGTGGGCAGCTTGACTTTCACCATGACCCGGCCGTCATCCATGCGGGGCAGAAACTCGCTGCCCAGCCAGGGGAATAAGACCACGGCGCCGATGAGAAGCAGCACAAAGCCGCCGACCACCGCCAGGCGGCGCCCCAGGGCCAGCTCCAGCAGGCGCCCGTACCCATCCGTCACCCAGGCGAAGAACCGGGCGAAGCGGCCCTGCTCATGCGATTCCGCCCGCTTCCCCGTAAGCAGGGCGGTGAGCAGAGGGGTCAGGGTGATGGCCACCAGCAGGCTGACACAGACGATGCCGGCGATCACCAGGATCAGTTCCCGAAAGAGGAGGCTGGTAAGGCCCGGCACCAGGAGGAAGGGCACAAAAAGGGCCAGAAAGGAGAGGGTGGCGGCCAGGATGGCGGAGCCCACCTCGGCGGTGCCGATCTCGGCCACTTCTTCGGGCGGCTGATCGGGGTGGAGATGCCGCAGGCGGGTGATATTTTCCAGCACCACGATGGAGTTGTCCAGGACCACGCCGATGGCCACCACCAGGCCGCCCAGAGAAAAGATGTTGAGGGAGAATCCCATGAGCTGCATCAGGGCGAAATTGATAATCAAGGTGATGGGGAGCGCCAACAGCATCACCAGGGCATGGCGCCAGCTTCCCAGAAAAAGATAAATGATGACGATGACCAGGATCGAGGCTTCGATGGCGGCGTTGCGCACCCCGTTCAAGGCGGCGGTGACGTAGTCCGCCTGGTTTTCCACCATCCCCATCCGGACGCCGGCCGGAATGGCGGGCTTGAGCTGCTCGATCCGCTGGTTCACCGCCCGGGCCACTTCCACCGTGTTGGCGTCCGCCTGCTTGAGGACGCTCAACTTGACGGTGGGTTTACCACCCAGGCGGGTAACGACCCGAACCTCCTCGTGGGCGTCTTCCACCCGGGCCACATCCTTGAGGTAGATCTTGCCGGCGCCGCCGTTGGCCAGGACCACGTTGCGGATGTCTTCCATGGAGCGGTATTCACCCATGGTGCGGGCGATGAATTCCCGGCGGCCCACAGTCACCCGGCCGCCGAACTGTTCAATGTTCTCCTCCTGGAGCCGCTTGGTCACTCCCGGCAGAGTGAGGGCATATTTCTCCACCGCGTTGGGGTCCAGGTGCACGCGGATTTCCCGCTTCAGGCCGCCGACGATGTCGGTGCCCGCCACCCCCGGAACCGCCTGCAATTGATACTGCAGCCAGTTCTCCGTCCAGGTGCGCAGTTTGGTCAGATCCCAGACGTCGGAGCTGATAGTGAGCTGCACCACCGGCAGTTGCGAGGGGTCCGCTTTCATAATCAGGGGCGGGTCGATGTCTTTGGGAAGCAACCGGGCTACCCGGGCTATGGCCGCCAGGGCGTCCTGGTAAGCCACGTCCACGTTGACCCCGTATTTGAAGTTGGCCAGGAGGGTGTACATGCCCTCAATGGAAGAGGACTCCAGGTAGTCCAGGTTGTCCACCATGGCCATCTGGCGCTCCAGGGGGTCGGCAATGTTGGTGCTGATTTCCTCGGGCGTGGCGCCCCGCCACCAGATATGCACCTTGATCAGGGGATAGGTGATGTCCGGGAGAAAATTTACCGGCAACAGCATGAAACTATAGATTCCCAGGACCACCAGGGCGATGGTGATGACGCCGGCGGCGATACGCCGCCGTACGGCGTAGGTGGTGACTTTCATTTGCTTGCCCCTCCCTGGACCTTCACTTCCATGCCGTCTTTGAGCTTTTCATTACCGGCGGTGATTACCGTCTCTCCCGGTTGAACGCCGGAGACGATCTGGACCTGGCCGCCCGTCTCCAGGCCGGTTTTAACCACGCGGCGCTGAGCTTTGCCGTCCTTGAGGGCAAAGGCGACCTTCTCCCCGTTGGGCATGATCAGCACCGCATCGCCGGGGACTGCCACCGCCTCGGCCACGGTCTCCATCACCACCTGGAGACGGGCGAACATGCCCGGGATGAGGGCCACCGGGTAGTCCAGTGTCACTTCCGCGGTGCGGGTGCGCATCCGGGTGTCCAGGTCCGGATACACCAGGCTGATTTTACCCTCAAAGGACTTGCCCGGATAGGCGTCCAGTTGGATCTTCACCGGCATGCCCTTGAACACCAGGGTGGACTGGGCCTCGGGCACGGCCAGGCGGATCACCAGGCTGTTGGGGTCGTACATTTCCACCAGTGGGGCCCGCGGCGCCACGAAATCTCCGTCCTTCACCAGCACCTTGGAGACCACCCCATCCCAGGGGGCTGCCACCGAATAGTCGCCTGCGCTCTCCCGGGCCTTGGCCATGAGCGCCCGGGCACCCTCATATTTAGCCCGGGCGGTGTCCAGCTGAGAGCCCGGGACGGCGCCGCTCTGCACCAGGATTTTGGTGCGGTTCAGCTCGGCTTCCTGCTCTTTCACGGACTCCGCCATCGCGGTCACCTGGGCCGCGGCCGCCCCCGAGCGACCGATGGTGAGCACCCGCTCCCCTCGTTTCACCTGATCCCCTTCCCGGACCCGGCAATTCTGGATGGGGCCTTCGCCGGGGGAGGCCAGGCGCGCCTGGCGGGTGGGAGTCGCCGTGCCCGTCAGCTCCAGGGTGCGGGAGAGGGGCGTAACCTGCGCCTTCTGGACAGCCACCATGGGAAGCGGCTTGGCCTTTTGCGCCTCCTCCTTACCCTTCTCCTGGCCGCCTGCCTGCCAGGGGCCAAGAAAGGTTATTGCTATAGCTAACAGGCTTGCCAGAACCAAGACCGGCTTGTTCATGAAAGATTTCCCCCTACTGCCAGTTTGAGCCGGGCCAGGGCGGTGCGGAAGTCCGCCAGGACGCGGTAATAGGTGGTTTCAGTCAGCAACAGGGCCGTTTGCGCATCCAGCACATCGGTGATGGTACCGGCCCCCAGGTTGTATTTCAAGGTCTCGATGCGCAGGCTTTCCCGGGCCTGTTCGATGGCCTTTTCCGTGGCCCTGACCCGCTCACTGCTGGAGTCCACGTCCAGGATGGCGGTCTCCACCTCCTGGCGGATCTGCAGGTTGAGCTTGCGCAGCCGTTCCTGGGCCGCGGCCAGGGCGGAGAATTCTTCCCTCACCTTGGCGGTGATGCGGCCGCCTTCGAACAGGGGCAGGGTGAGGGTCACGCCGACGCTGCCGTCGTCATCATAAAAGGGCCCGCGATTTGTTGCGGTCGGGGGGGTCGGATTCTTTCCGGGTGGGGCCCGGTCATCAAGTACTCCGTATCACGCCGGTGCCCCGATAGCCATAAGCCCCCACCAGGTTGACGTTGGGATAATGTCCGGCCCGGGCCACGTCCACCCGCCGGGCCTGGCTTTCCAGCCGCTCCTTGGCCGCCTTAAAATCGGGACGCTGCTCCAGGGCCCTGGGCACCAATTGCGATGGCCGGTAGCCTATTTTCTCGAAAGTGAGTTTCCCGGCAAATTTCAACTGGGCCTTGTCGAAATCCAGGCCCATCAGGTTGGCCAGGAGCCGCTTTTGGATCTCCAGGAGGTTGGTCTCTTTCTCCAGGCTCTGCTCCAGGTCGGCCAGCCGCACTTCGGTGCGCAGCAGGTCCACCCGGGCCGCCTTGGCCACTTCCACCATCTTGGCCATCTTCTGTCTCTGCTCCTGCATGGCCTGCAGGGAAAACTTCACCGAGTCGATCACTTTTTCCTGGCTGAGGATGCCGTAAAAGGTGCTGGAGACGTTGAACACCAGTTCATCCCGGGTCCGGGAAAGCCGGTTCTGCTCCGCCAGGCGGAACAGTTCGGCCGCTTTGATTTCATTGATAATGCGGCCGCCGGTGAACAGGGGGAGCTTCAAAAGAACATTGCCCAGGCTTTGCTGCTTGGTGAACAGCCTTCTTTGATTGTTGAACCGGGCTTCATACAGTGGCCGGGAGTTGAGGTATTTGGTATAGCTGCCCTCATAAGTCACAGTGGGCCAGCGGGCCGCTTTGGCCTGGTCCAGCTTCGCGCCCGCCGCCGAGACATCCCACAGGGTGGCGGCCACTTCCGGATTGTTCTTTAGGGCAATCTCCAGGGAGTGCTCCAGGGTCAGAGGCTCCGGAAGAATCTCCTCCTTGGCCGGAATGGGCTGAGACGGCACCGGCGCGGTTATGCCGGTGGCCTCAGTAACCGGCACCGGGTTGAAAGATTCGGTGGGTTGCAGCAGGACGCAGCCGGGCAGGATGAGGGCATACAGGATCGTCAAGATTACCGTGCCATGCAAAACCTTTTACCTCCCTCCTGAGAAAATCACTCGTATCTGTACAATATCAACACCCTCTATTTAGGGACCGCAGGGGCCAGCAGCCTGGGGCGCCCCAGCCCCTATATCTCTCTTCCACCGGGGAGACCGACGGCCTTTGCCCCCTTGGGCATCGGGCATACGACGCTCTATGAAAGCAATGAACGCTGCTCTCTGCTCGGGTTTCAGGTGTTCCTGGAAGGCCAGGGAGAACCGCAGCACCTCCTCTTCCAAATTCCCCTGGAGCGCACTCACCTCCCTGACTTTCTCTTGCATGGCCGGCCAGGCCGCAGTTCTCTCTTTGGTCATCTCAAACAGTTCAAATCTTTTTTGGGCTAATTCCGCCCGCAGGTCCCGCACCCGGCGGCGATGTTCGGGAAGCAGGCTCCCCAAAGCTTGTTTTTGCCCCGGCTCCAAATTAAGGGGCCCCCACATTTCCCGGAAGGGCTGTAGCTGCGTCGGCTCCCGCACGGAAGCCCGGTCCTGATAGCGCATGTAGGCAAAGGTGGCCAGCCCCCCGAGATTGAGCGCCAGGGAAAAGACCAGCAAGCAGATCCAAAAATTACGCTTCATGCGCTACTCACTAGAGGAGGGACCCAGGAAATTACCCTTAGCACCCTCGGAAAAAATCTTCCGCCCCCGGCTACCGCGTCAACCAGCGGCCGTCCCGCAGGGTGAGAAAGGCATAAGGCCGAACCCAGCGGAGAAAGAGAAAGGCATAAAAGGAATAGATGACCCCGTAAATGAAGTCCGCATCCCGCTCTTGCCGCAGGTAGTAAGAGGTTAGAAAGAAAGAGACCAGAGCCATGCCGCTCACAAATTTCACGATCAGGATGGGACAGCAGAGAAACGACGCCAGCATCAGGGGGAGAAAGATGAGGGTGACGGGAAACTCCAGCTCCCGAACGAAAAAGTCAATGATGGGCAGCAGCCGGTTTCGGGTCCGGTATCGGGTGAACATGTAAGAAAGCTGGACCAGGGATTCCCGGAAGTTGCTGCGGTCCCACCTGAGGAACATGCGGGACAGGCCCCGGTAGTGCTCGGGAACGGTGGTGTAGACCACGGCGGTGCGCTGGTACACGGTGTCATAGCCCTGCCGCAGCACCAGGTTGGTAAAGGCCCGGTCCTCCCCGATGGTGCAGCGCACTCCCAGAAAGGTCTGCTGGCGCCATTCATCCAGGATGGGGAAGATGGCCTCCCGGCGGTAGGCGGACAGGGCCCCGGGGGTGCAGAACACGAAGCCGTACATGGACTGGGAGGCCCTAAGAAAATCAAAGGAGAGGACAAACCTGACCCACACCATGCGAGTCAGGAGGTTGGCGGTGCGGTTGTAAACCTTGACGTTGCCCGCCACTGCGCCGATTTTGGGGCTTTGCAGCAGGGGAGCCAGAATTTGCTTCAGGGTATCCGGTTCAATGACGCTGTCCGAATCCACGGTGATGAAATAGTCGCCCCGGCCCTGGAGAAAACCGGCATACAGGGCTTCCCGCTTGCCCCGGTTTTTCGGGAAGCGAATGGCCTGAATCAGGTGGGGGTAGCGCTGGCGGGCTCGCCGGATATAGTCCCAGGTGTCGTCTCGGGAGCCGTCGTCGATGCAGATGATCTCCAGGCGGTCTTTGGGATAGTCAGCGGCAGCCACCGAGTAGAGGGCCTTTTCCACCATGGCCCCTTCATTGTAAGCAGGGATGAGCACCGTCACCGGCGGCAGGGGGCCGGCGGGGACGGAATAGGGCCGGTAGCGCCACCAGAGCACCGTGCGCACCAATTGCATGGCCAGAAAGGCCAGGGCGTACATCGCCCCCAGGGTGGAGAGGAAGGTTGTATAGGTGTTCCGCTGGAAGAGCCGCAGATAACCGTTGAAGAACCCCGAATCGACCGCAATGAATAGGGACGCCAGGAGAAACAGGGGCACCGCGATTTTCAGCCACAGGTCGAGATTGGCCAGGCGCCGGGGCCGGGGAAAATACCGATGTTTTGAAGTTAAAGCCAGGTCCGCAGGCATAACCCTTCATCTCCTTAGTAAAGCAGGTATTTGCTGCCGCTCAATGAATGTGCCAGTCGTCGCCCACCGCCCAGGCCGGACGGCCGCTTGCTTCCCTGAGCTTCATGGTGCGGTCGCCGGTCACCTCCATGGCCAGGAGGAAGGGCTTTCCCAGGACGGAGATCAAAGAGCCGGTGACCGTCACCCGGTCTTGCCGGTCGATGGTAAGCCCCTGTTCTTCCATGTAACCCTTGGGCGCCAGGATCGCAGTCACCTGCCCTTTAGGGGTCTTCAGCATGGCATGGACACAATAATCCTTCCCGCTCCCCGAGAAAGCATGCTCCACCCGCACCACTTCTCCGGAGACGGTTCCCACGGTCCTGGGGTTGAACAGCGTGCTGTAATGGAGGCGCCGTCCGCTCTGCGCCCATGATGAGGATACCGTGAACATCAGGCTCAAAAGCCCGATGGTCATAGCTACAAGGCCTAAGGAGCGGCGTTTTTTCATGGCTACGTTACCTCTCAAATACTGGTAATGCGGATAATCGGTTTCCTGCATATATAACAGCGCAAAAAAGCTAAACCGGCGGTCCCAAATCAATTTTTTCCGGATACTTCATTTTTCCTGGCCCATTTCCCGGCACCTTGCCTCAACCGCGTCGAGCAGAGCCGTCAGGGCCCGGGAGAAGGGGCTGGACTCCGGGGATTCGGCAAGAGGCAGGCCCAGGTCCCCGCCTTCCATAACGCGCAAATCAAAAGGCAGGCTGCCTAAAAAGGGAATCCCCTTGGCGGTGGCAGTCCTCCGGCCGCCTCCCTGGCGGAACAGGTGGATCTCGCCGCCGCAGTGGGGGCAAATGAGCCCGCTCATGTTTTCCACCAGCCCCAGGACCGCCAGGTTGACGTTTCGGCAAAAATTGATGGCTTTACGCACGTCCGCCAGGGCAATTTCCTGGGGCGTAGTGACAATGACGGCCCGAGCATCGGTGACGACCTGGGCCACGCTCATGGGTTCATCGCCCGTTCCCGGAGGGGAATCGATGATCAAGTAATCCAGCCGGCCCCATTCGACTTCGCCCAGAAACTGGCGAATGGCCTTGTGCTTCATGGGTCCACGCCAGATAACCGGCGCATCCCGATCAGCGAGAAGCCCTTCGATGGAGACCACTTTCAAATTATCTCGGGCGGTCTGGGGTTGGATGCCGCCTTCAGGCCCCAGATGGAGTCGGCCTTTGAGTCCCAGCATGCGGGCGATGTCCGGGCCGTGCAGGTCCACGTCCAGCAGGCCGACCTGGTATCCCCGCCCGGCCAATCCCAGGGCCAGGTAGATGGCCACCGTGCTCTTGCCCACCCCTCCCTTGCCGCTCATCACCAGGAGCTTGTGCCTGATCCGCTCCAGCCGCTCTCTGGCCTTAAGCTCGGCTTCCCAAACCTCGGCCAGTGTCTCTGGGTTCCCCTGGCCGCCTTGCCTCGGTTTTTCATCGGCAACCACCTGTCAGTCCCCCAATGTCCCCGGCTCATCTAATTGGCGCTGATTGAGAGCAGGGTCGGCCGCCATCCTGGCCGACCCTGACTCAGGGTGGATTTCCATGGTTAATGGTCCGATTACCGCCGGCCTTGGCCGGCCCAGGCCGGGACCCCGGCGGCGTCCCGCAGCTTCAGGACCTGGCCGCCTTTTTTCACTTCCGCGGCGATGATGGTGGGCTGCCCTTGATAAGTGATCCGAGAGCCGGTGACCTCCACTTTATCCCCGGGGGCAATGGTCAGGGCTTGTTTTTCCATATACCAGCTGGGCCCCAGGTGGACCGGGATCGTCTCTTTTTCGGTCTTCAGGGTGAAATGCACCCCATAAGACATTCTCCTCCCGGGGGTGAATTTGTCCACGCTCACCACTTCGCCGCCGAGGGTTTCCACGGTTTTGGGATTATACATCCGGCTGTAGGGATCTCCGGCGCCCCAACCGCGGCCCTTGGCCGCCTCCCGGCCCCATGCCGGGCTGGGCCCAGGCCGCCGTGGCGGCCAGGACCAGGGCGAGGATACCGATCAAGCTGATAAACCTACCGAATTTCTTCATGGTGCTTTCCTCCTTGAATCAGTTGGTTATGGTAAGGCCGGAAGATTCCATCCTTAATTCCTTTCACCCCATTAACCTTCTCCCAACCCCGCGGGTTGGGAGAAGGTGGGGCAGGGGAAAGGAGAGGCGGCAACCTTTCCCCTCATCCACTTACCACCGGCCCCCGGGCCCCATGGCCATGCCTCTGCCGGCGCCACGTCCCATGCCCATGCCGGCTTGCGGACAGATCTGCTGGTTCTGCAGCCGGAAGGCCGTGCGCTTCGCCTGGAGCTGATCTCTCAAGGCGTTGACTTCTTGCTGCTTGGCCTGAATCTGGTTTTGGTCGGGCGTGGCGCTCTGCCACAACGCCGCCAACTCGGTCCTCTTGACCATCATCTGCTTGCGCAGCCCGGCGGTGTCGTTCCTGAATTGCTGCTTGAGATCAAAGAGCTGGGCGCTCTGCTCCGGGGTTACATTCGCATTCATACAGCCCCACCCGCCCCGCGCCCAGGCGGCATCCACGGCCCCTAAACTCAAACCCAAGGCCGCCAGCAGGGAAATGATTACACAGGTTTTTCTTAGTGATTGTTTGTTCATGCTACCTCCTACGTTATGATTGGTTATCCGGGTAACCGGTTGTTATCATATATAACCCCTATATCATTCAAATCCGGCGCGGTCGATAAAAATTTTTTGCCAGGGAAAGATTTTTGGCGAATACGCACTGTTCCTAACAGACTCTAAGAAACTGAATTTGGCGGCGATTTCTTATGGATATATAGTTAGTTAGATGATATGAGGAGGAAGAAGCAGTCACTCACGGGTATAGCAGATGCTCACCCCAGGAGGCCAAGAGTTCTTCTGACCGGCTTTATGCTCTTGCGGGAGAGGGATTAAACTCGGGGTAAGAGTGGCCGGGCGCGATTTGGGCCAGTGGCAGATAGAATGGCGCCTAATCTCGGTTTGCAGGATATTATTTGAGGCAGCGCCTGGGAGAAGGCAAACACATGAACGTATTCTTCAGGCTAGGGCCCGTCTTTGCCGTGATGGTCTCAAATACGCTGATCGCCGCTTTTCTGACTGAATTCACCTTTCTTAGCGGGGTTGCCGCGTTATGGAAAGTTCCGGTTCGATATCTGCGCATTTCTCTTAATCTGACGCTTCCCCTTTTTCTGCTGCCGGTTTTCTGTTTGATGGTGCAGGGGCTTATCAATCGCCGGGAAAAAGGGTTAATGGGCACCCAGGATCGGAACCTCGAGATCTCCCAGGGCAAGGCTTGGTTTCTGCGTCCCTTCCAGGGCATCGGCCTATCTTTGCTGTTAGCCGCCAAGTTGCTGGCGGTCTTACAGGGCTACTCCGGCACGCCGTTATCATCGTCTGCAGTGTTGCCGCCCGGACAATTCCTGCTGGGCCGCTTTTTCGCGGTCCTGAGCATCGGCATCCTCGTTTCCCTGCTCCTTTCCTTTGTGTGGGCTCTGGATGACTTGGGTATTCGCTACCGGAACGGCCGCACCGGGGAGGTGAGAATGGTGGGCAAATACTTGGGGGTGATACTGCCCATAGTCTTCGGCTTTTATGGTTTTATCAATGTTCTTGAAGATGTCCCATTTCTTCAAGCCGTCTACTATGTTTTTCAGATGGCGGCGGTTCTGTACCCGCCCTTTTGCACGCTTACAGTCTGCCATACCGTCTATGTGCGCAGATACGGGACACTTCTCTTGAAAAATCTGCAAGTCGCGGCAGCACCGGGATCGCAGCCATAATTATTCCATAGCCTTTCCTTTAAGCGTCGCTATTTCTGCCCGTCCTGCTTGCAGCACCGGAGGGCAGGAGCCGCGGGGCAAAGGGGCTTCGGCCTGGGATTGGCCACCGTCAAGCGTATAATCGACGCCCATGGCGGCCGCATCTGGGTGGACAGTCGTCCCGGGCAAGGCGCCACGTTTTTTTTCACCTTTGCCTTGGAAAAGCAGGAATCTTTTTCCCCCAAGAAGACTGATAGGGGCTCCCAGGGAATTTTTTTACTTGACAATATCCGGTTATCCGGTTATAAAAAATTTATGAAAAGCGAAGCCCGACTCTTCAAATCCATGGCGGATGAAACCCGGCTAAGGATTCTCTGGCTGCTGCTGGCCAAAGAGGAACTCTGCGTGTGCGATATCATGGGGGTCCTGGGCATCACCCAGTCCAAGGCCTCCCGGCACCTGCGCTATCTCTATCACCTGGGTTGGGTCACCGACCGCCGGGAGGCGGTATGGATGAATTATCGTTTGAGCGTTACCCCCGGCAGCCCGCAGGACAAGCAGCTAAAATTGCTGGCGGAGATCCTGGGTTCCCGCCCCGAGGCCCAGGCGCTGCGGGACCGGTTGGAACAGTGGCTGACGGCCAAAGGGCAAAGCAAGGAGGGAACCGCCTCCGAGGGCGCCGCGGCCTGCCGGTGTTCCTGAAGCCGATTATCCGTACCTATCTTAATCATTAATTTTTTTTTGTGTTGACTTAATCGATTAACCGGATATAAAGGAATATCATGAAAGCGGAGGCCCGGTTTTTCAAGTCCCTGGCGGACGAGACCCGCCTGAAGATCCTGTGGCTCCTTTTGGCGGAAGAAGAACTTTGCGTCTGCGATGTCATCGGCGCCTTGGGCATCACCCAGTCCAAGGCCTCCCGCCACCTGCGCTATCTCTATCACTTGGGCTGGGTCACCGACCGCCGGGACGGCCTGTGGATGAACTACCGCTTAGCCGTGACCCCCAACAGCCCGAGAGAGAAGCTGCTCAAACTACTGGAGGAAATGTTGGCGCCTCAGCCTGAAGCCCAGGTGCTGCGGGGGCAGCTGGCACGTTGCCTGGAGGCCAAACGGCACACCGAATGCGCCAAGAGGCTGAAGTCCAGTCAGAAAAGGTCGCCGCAGGGGTTGCCTGAAACTTAAAAATTTTGGCTTAAGATACTTAATAAAACGGTTATACGGATATCAAAGAGATAGGAGCACTTATGGCCGCCACCGTTGCCAAACGTCTGGGTTTTGTAGAGCGCTTCCTGACCCTGTGGATTTTTTTGACCATGGCTGCCGGGGTTGGCCTCGGTTATTTCCTGCCCGGCTTCACCAAGTTTTTGACCGTCTTCCAGGTGGGCACCACCAACATTCCCATCGCCATCGGCCTCATATTGATGATGTACCCGCCCCTGGCCAAGGTGCGCTACGAGGAACTGCCCCAGGTTTTCAAGAACTTCAAGGTTTTGACCCTGTCGTTAATCCAGAACTGGGTGATCGGCCCCATCCTCATGTTCCTGTTAGCCATCGCCTTTCTCAGCGGCTACCCGGAATACATGGTAGGCCTGATCATCATCGGGCTGGCCCGGTGCATCGCCATGGTCATCGTCTGGAACGACCTGGCTCAAGGCGACACGGAATACTGCGCCGGGCTGGTGGCCTTCAACTCCATCTTCCAGATGCTCTTTTTCTCCGTCTACGCCTATATATTTGTCACGGTGCTGCCCGCCTGGCTGGGGGTCGCCTCGGGCCTGGAAGTCAAGGTTACCATCCTTCAGGTGGCGGAAAGCGTCTTGATCTACCTGGGCATTCCCTTCTTCGGCGGCATGTTCACCCGCTTCTTCCTGGTCAAACGCAAGGGGCTGAAATGGTATGAAGAAAAATTCATGCCCAAAATCAGCCCCATCACCCTTATAGCCCTTTTGTTCACCATTGTGGTGATGTTCTCCCTTAAGGGCGAGTATATCGTGCAGCTCCCCCTGGACGTGGTGCGCATCGCCATACCTCTGACTATCTATTTCTTCGTCATGTTCTTTGTCACGTTTTATATGTCGGCCAAGGCCGGGGCGGGCTATCGCATTTCCGCCACCCTGTCGTTTACTGCCGCCAGCAACAACTTTGAGCTGGCCATCGCGGTGGCCGTAGCCGTCTTCGGCCTGCAGTCGGGGGAGGCCTTCGCCGCGGTTATCGGCCCCCTGGTGGAGGTCCCGGTGCTCATCAGTCTGGTGGGCGTGGCCTTAAAGTTCAGACAGAAATATTTCACTCCCTTATGCTGTGTGGATTGTGGCATCGAGGCGACTCAAGCCACTCTCCTGAAGGGGCGGCGCGGGGATCAGGATTTATACGTCTGTCCCACTTGCGCCCATGCAAATCCGCCCCCTCGGGCTGATTAATCCGAGGGGAGAAAGAAGTCTCATGAAACACAAGAGGTATGCCCATGTTTAAGACTATTGTGCTGGCCACCGACCTGTCGCCCGCCTGGAATGAAATCGTGGCCTGCGCCGGAGAATTTAAGGCCCTGGGGTGTTCCCAGGTTATCCTGACCAACGTAATCGTTGCCAGACTCCTGTCAGGGTTGGAAGAAATGCTACGGGCCGATGTCCGACCCAAGCTGGAAGCGCAGCAGCGGCAACTGGAAGCCCAGGGATTGCAGGTAAAAGTGGAAATGCCAGTTGGGTTGCCGGCCCATTCCCTGAATGAGGTGGCCGGCCGCCATGAAGCCGACCTCATTGTGCTGGGCTCCCACGGGACTGCTCTTTGGCGGGAGGCGGTGCTGGGGTGCTTCACCTCCGCGGTGGTACACCATACCAAGTATCCCACCTTGCTCATTAACGTGAGGGTTAAAAAGGACCAGGAAGCGGACCCCTGCCGCCTGCATTGCGGCTCACTATTGCGCCATGTCCTCTTCCCTACCGATTTTTCCGAAGTTGGGGTGCGGGCCGGTGAATCTGTTGAGATTTTGGCGACCAGGGGAATCGGACAGGTCACCCTGCTTACCGCCCTGGATGTGCCGGGAAGGGACGCTTATCCTCCGGGATATCAGGAGATCGCCGAGGGAGCCGTCCAGGGACTTGCTGGAGCAATGGCAGCAGCGCCTCTTGAAAGCCGGGATTCCCGTAGTTCACGACCACTTTGCCCCGGGGCATCCCCTTCCGGCCATTCTCCAGGTCCTGGAATCTCAAGATATTTCCTTAATCGTCATGGGCACCCAGGGGAAGGGTTTTATCAAGGAGCTTTTTCTGGGAAGCGTGGCCCATAATGTTTCCCGGCTGGCGACGTGCCCGGTGCTGTTGATCCCGTTGGCTCAGCGCTGACCTCAAGGAGACGGATAAAGCTTCATCCAAGAAGGAGTTGAGAGATGTTCGAGCGCATTGTCCTGGCCACCGACCTGTCCCCCGCCTGGGATGAAGTTGTGGCCTGCGCCGGAGAATTTAAAGCCCTGGGGTGTAAACAGATAATCTTGACCTATGTGATCAGCGTCAAGTTTATGGCGGGCATGGAAGGCAGCCTCCAGGCCGCGGCCCGGCCCAAACTGGAGGCGCAGCAGCAGCAACTGGAAGCCCAGGGGTTGCAAGTGACGGTGGAGACCCCCGTAGGCCTGCCGGCTGATTCTTTAAACGACATCGCCTGTCGCTATTGCGCCGACCTCATCGTGGTGGGCTCCCACGGCCAATCGCTCTGGCGGGAAGGGGTGCTGGGGTGCTTTACCTGTGCGGTGTTGCATCATGCCGTATACCCCGTGTTGCTGCTCAATGTGCGATTAAAAATGCCTGGTAAACCGGGCTCGTGTGAAATCTCCTGCACCCAGGTCCTCCGTCATGTGCTCTTGCCTACGGACTTTTCGGAAATTTCGTTCCGGGCCTTGGAGTATGTAGAGCGCTTGGCTGTAAAAGGAATAGAACAAGTCACGGTGTTGAACGCTTTGGATGTGCCGGGAGGAGAGGCCTACCCGCCGGGTTATCAGGACATGGCGGAAGCCAAGGCCCGGGATTCCCTCAATGCCTGGACGGTGCGTCTTAACGGCGCCGATATTCCTCAGGTGCACCCAGTCTTCGATCCGGGCCACCCCCTGCCGGCCATTCTCCAGGTCCTGGAATCTCAAGATATTTCCTTAATCGTCATGGGCACTCAGGGGAAAGGTTTTATCAAGGAGATTTTCCTGGGCAGCGTGGCCCATAATGTTTCCCGGCTGGCGACGTGCCCGGTGCTGTTGATTCCGCCGGCGTCTCGGTAATTCCGGCGGAACTATAGGGAAGAATTTTTGGGTACCAGACGAAAAAAGTTCATCCGGGCGCGCCGGTTTTGCCTCCTGCAATGGTTTAATATGAATAAATCCGGATATCCGGGTATTAAGTCAGCGAGTCTGACCCTAATCACTCAATAAGGATGGGTGCATATGAAATTTTGGCGTCACTATGTTATCGGTTTGTTTTGTCTGGTGGTAGGTTTTCTGGTCCTCTGGCAACCCTTGCCGACCCAGGCGCAGGGATCGGCTCCGCCCAAAGGTAAGCCCGCGCTCTACGAATTCGGCGCCGGTGGCTGTGTCCTCCTGCCGAGGAGATGGAGAGAGGTCATGGCGGAATTGAAGCCGAGCCATGGAGACCAGGTGGAATTCCGCATGGTGTATGCCGATAAAGAAATGCCCCTCTTTCAACAATACAAGATCATGCTCATCCCCACCCAGGTCTTTTTCGATGCTTCCGGCAAAGAGGTGGACCGACATATCGGCCCTCTCACCCAAGGAAGAGGTTATCACAGAAGCTGCGAGACCTGAAATTTATCAGCTAAATAAGGAGACGATTTCATGGCATGGAGTGAATCTCTGGGCCAGGTCATGCAGACCCGCCCCGTCCTGGCCTACGGGGCCTCGTACCTGGGCGGGGTGATCGCCACCGCCAGTCCGTGCATCCTGGCCAGCATCCCCCTGGTCATCGGCTTCGTCGGCGGCTATGCCGGCGGCAATAAGAAACAGGCCTTCTTCTACTCCCTCACCTTTGTGGTGGGCCTGGCCCTGGTGATGTCGGCCCTGGGCGCGGCCGCAGCCCTCATGGGCACCATGTTCGGCGATGTGGGAACCTACTGGTATTTTGTGGTGGCAGTCATCCTCATGGTCATGGGCTTGCAGTTGTCCGGACTCATCAACCTGAAATTGGGGGGGGCTTCCCAGAAATTCCTGCCCCAGCGCACCGGCTTGATCGGCGCCTTGATTTTAGGGGGGCTGTTCGGCCTGGTGCTCTCGCCCTGCGCCTCCCCGGTGTTGGCGGTGATCCTGACCCTGGCCGCGGTCAAGGGCGAGGTGGCATACGGCAGCACCCTGCTCTTTGCCTACGCCCTGGGGCAAGGCACCCTGATCATCCTGGCCGGCACTTTTACCGGGGTGATAGAGAGTTACTTGCAATCTAAAAGCGCCAAAGTGGGCACCCTACTGCAACAGGCGGCGGGGGGCCTCATCTTTTTTGTCGGCTGCTATATCTTTTTCCAGGGAATCAGGAATTGGTGATTGCATGATCACCTGAAGGAGAATTAAAAGGGCATGGATGAAAGAGATATCAAGCGGGTAATCACGGATCGCTACGGGAAGATTGCCCGGGGGGAGGATACTTTCTGCTGCCCCTCCTGCGGGCCGACTACTACTGACCAATGCCTGGCCGTGGGTTATACCGAAGAAGACCTCCGTCTGGTTCCCGACCTGGCGATTTTGGGTGTGGGGTGCGGCAACCCCACCGCCCTGGCCGATCTCAAAGAAGGTGAGACCGTGGTGGATCTGGGGTCCGGGGCAGGTATCGACGTCTTTCTGGCGGCGAGAAGGGTTGGGGAACGCGGCCGGGTCATCGGCGTGGACCTGACGGAAGACATGGTGGCCAGGGGGGAGCAACTGGCCCGGGAGCACGGCTTCGCCAACGTGGAATTCCGTCAGGGCGATATCGAGCACTTGCCGGTGGCCGCCGACTCCGTGGACGTGATTATCAGCAACTGCGTGATCAACCTGACCCGGGACAAACTGGCCAGCTTCCGGGAAGCTTACCGGGTGCTCAGGCCCGGTGGCCGGCTGCTCATCGCCGACCTGGTGACCGGCGGGGAACTTCCGGAGGAGGTCCGGCAGAGCGCCGCGGCCTGGGCAGATTGCCTGGCCGGCGCTATGGAAAAGGAGGCGTACCTGGAGACCATCCGCCTGGCGGGCTTTGCGGAGGTGGCCGTAGTATCCGAATCCCTTTATGAAGCCACCGAGATGGATTCGCGGCTGAAGGGAAAAATTATAAGCGTTAAAGTGAGCGCCTTTAAGCAGCGGTGAAGTTTTTGGGAATCAGGGGCAGGAGCCAAAAACCGAAGATGGTTTTAGGGAGCTGCCAAAGTTGGCAAAAATTACCTTGGTATTCTTGTTTATAATCGCATAGCCGGTTATAATAAATCATAGGAGGAAAACAAGCTATGGCATCAAATGGTGTTGTTACCGTAAGGATTCTCGAACTTCCCGGGGTTTCGGGAGGATGCGCCTGCGGCAGTCTGCCCTGCACTCCGGAGGTGGCTGCGATGTTTCAGCAAAAAGTTGCCGAACTCCGGGCGGCCCTGGAGGAAAGCTATCCCGGCCGTACCAGGGTGGAGTATGTGAATCTCAAGGAAAACCAAGCGGAGAAAGAGAGTGAGATCGGCCAGCTTCTGGTCACCAAGAAATACCCCGGCCCTCTGGTGGTTATCAATGGCGAGCCCAAATTTGCCGGTTCCATCCAGGTGAAGAAGATCGTCAAGGAAGTGGGCGACATTCTTAGGATAACGCAAAGGAGAGAGTCATGGGAGAATTCCTGGAAAGCACCTATGAGAAGTTCATCTTCAAGGTGAAAGTGGGCTATCTGTACAGCCAGGAAGAATTTTGGGCGAATTTTCAGGACGGCGCCGCCACCGTGGGACTTACCGACTTCATGCAAAAGGCCAAGGGCGACGTGGCTTTTCTGGAGACCGTGGAGCCAGGCGCCGAGGTGAAACGGGGCCAGGAGATCGGCAAGATCGAGACCATCAAGGCCACCTTCGGCATTATCTCGCCGGTGTCCGGCAAAGTGGCGGAGGTCAACCCGGAGATGGACGCCAGCCCTTACCTGATCAACCACGACCCTTACGGCGCCGGCTGGATCTACCGTATTGCCCTCACCGACCCGGAGGGCGACAAGGCCCAACTCATGGACGCCAAGGAATACTTCGAAGTAATGAAAGGCAAGATCGCCGAGGAGGCGAAGAAACTTTATGGGTAAGAAGCACAAGAAAGTGGTGGTGCTCCCTTGCAGCGGCATCGGCAAGGTTTACGGCGCCGTGGCCCGGGAGACTGCCTATGAGCTGGTGGAAAAGGTGCGGCCCGGATTGGCTACCCTTACCTGCCTGCCGCTCTTAGTGATCAACGATCCCGAGGCGGTGGCTTTGGTAACGGAAAACCCGGTGATCACCATCGACGGTTGCCCCAAGGACTGCGCCAAAAAGAGCGTGGAGGCAGTGGGCGGCCGGGTGGCCAAGGCCTACGAGGCCATCAAGTTTTACAAAGAACACAAGGACCTTAAGCCGGAAGGCATTGCGGAAGTTAATGATACCGGCCGGAAGCTGGCCCAGGTGGCAGCGGCAGAAGTGGCCAAGGTGGTGGACGAACTCGCCGCCGGGGAGGACTGATGGACATCCAGGTGCAAAAAGTGGGCATCGTCTCCTGTAGCGGCGAGGAGATCCCCGAGGGCACCCTGTGCCGCCTGGCCTGTCGCAAGGTGCTAGATGAGCGCCCCGGCGAGACCGTCACCATCTGCCTGCCCTTGTTTATTGCCGGCGGCGAAGAGGAGCGAACCTTTGCCCAAAATTACCCCACCATCACGGTGGACGGCTGCGACAAGATGTGCGCCGCCAAGGCCACCGAGATGCTGTCGGGGAAACCCAGCAAATCGCTCTCCATCCCCGAGATTCTCAAGAAGCACGGCCTGCCCCCCCCGACCAAGCTGCGCCATTTCGGGCCGGAGGAGGATGCGGCGGTCAAGGCGGTGGCAACAGAAATCGCCAGGGCGGTGGACGAGGTACTGGAGGAAGAATAGTCTTGATCACCGACCTGCGGATGCGCGTCAAGGGGATGATGCAGGAGGGAGGCTTCACCTGAATGGGCTGCCCCGACGCGGTGCGCGCCGAATTGCTCCAGGTAACGGGGGTGCTGGGCAGTAACCTACCACCCCGACCAAGACATGTTCTCGGTGCGCTTTGAATCCGTCCTGGTCAGCCGGAGACCGTCTTTGCCGCGGTGGTCGCCGCGGGCACAAGATGGGGAGAGAATACCTTCCGGAAGTCGTACCCTGATCCCTGGATTCGTGATCCTTAGAGGAGCTGTGCATGGCAATTTACAAGAACAAAGTGGAATGGCGAGGGCGAGCATCTGGGGTATACCTGGATGCAAAATGGCGTGGAAATGGAATTCTCAGCGCCGCCGGACCTGTTTGGGAAGGCAGGTGTCCTTACTCCGGAAGACGCCTTTGTGGCCTCGGCCAATACCTGCTACTTCATGATGGTGGTCTGGGCTGCGGAACGCTTCAAAATGGATCTGGTCTCTCTGGAGATCAAAGTCGAGGGCGAGGTCGAGGAACACCTGGACCGCACCTCCTGGTTTAAGCGGGTGACCTTTTATCCCAGGATTGTGGTCAAGGGCAAACCCAGGGAGATGGTGCAGCGGGCTCTGGACATGGCCATGAAGTACTCCACCATCAACCAGTCCTTCAAGTCCGAACTCGTCATTAAACCGGACATCGTGATCCAGTAAGGAACTCCCATGCCGGCAGCATACGACATTGCCTTCCTGGGAGGCGGCCCGGCGGGCTACCAGGGCGCTATCCGGGCGGCCCAACTGGGGGCGCAGGTGGCGGTGGTGGAGGAAAGATTCCTGGGCGGCGTCTGCCTCAACTGGGGCTGCATCCCCACCAAGACGGTCAGGGCCTCCGCCGAGGTGGGCAGGGCCATGCGCCGGGCCCGGGAATACGGCTTTCAGCCCGTGGAGGCAAACCCTGACATCCAGGCCATCATCGCCCGCAAAGAGCGGGTGGTTTCTGGGCTGAGAGCCAGCATCGGCCGTCTCTTCCAGGCGCACCGCATCGCCCTGGTGGAGGGCAGAGGCCGATTAATTGCCCCGAATAAAATTGAAGTGGAGCAGGAGGGACAGGTTAGCCTCATAGAGGCCGCCAAAGTGGTGATCGCCACCGGCTCCCGCCCGGCCCGCCTGCCGCTGTTTCCCCAGAATCCCCGGGTCTTCCTGGCCGACGAGATTCTTACCATCGATTACCTTCCCGAACATATGCTGGTAGTAGGCGGGGGCGCGGTGGGGGTGGAGATGGCCGCCATTTTCCGGGAACTGGGCTGTGAAATTACCCTGGTGGAAGCCCTGGACCGCCTGCTGCCTTACGACGACGCGGAAATGGCGGAATATCTGGCGGGCGTGCTCAAGCGGCGCAAGATCACGGTCAAGTGCGGCGTCCAAGTAACGGAAGCTACTGCGGCGGGAGAGCAGTTTACTGTCCGGCTCGCCGATGGCACTGAGCTTAGCCCGGACACCATCCTTCTGGCGGTGGGCAGGCGTTTCAACACCGAGGCCCTTGGCCTGGAAGAGTTGGGTGTTGAACTGGAGAAGGGGCGTATCGTGGTGGACGAGCACTTGATGACCAATGTGCGGGGCGTCTATGCCGCGGGCGATGTTATCGGGGGGTGGCTCCTGGCCCACGTGGCCTTTGCCGAGGGCATCTGCGCCGCGGAGCACGCCTTGGGTCTTGGAAGCATCATGGACTATCAGGTCGTGCCCCGCTGCACCTTCACTATGCCGGAGTACGCCGCCGTGGGGGTTTCGGAGGAGGAAGCCGAGGTCAAATACCCCATCAAGGTGGCCCGCTTTCCCTTTAAATCCTTGGGGATGGGCCAGTGCTTGGGAGAGCTGGAAGGTTTGGTGAAGATCATTGCCCATGCCCAGACCGACCAGATCCTGGGGGCCCACATCATCGGGCCCCACGCCGCGGACCTGATCCATGAAATTGCGGTGGCCATGCGGGGCGGACTCACCAGCCGGGTGATAATGGAGACCATCCACGCGCACCCGACCTTGTCCGAGGCGGTGCTGGAAGTGGCCCAGGCCCTCCATGGCCAGGCCATTCATATGCCGCCGGGAGGCGCGTGATGTCTCTGGCGGTGCCGGAGTGGCTCATCGCTGAGGTGCGCCGCGCCAAGCGAGGTCGAGGCGCGGCAATGGTGGCGCAAACCAGCGATCTGCTGGACCGCCTCCATTTGCCCACGGTGTGCGAGAGCGCCCGCTGCCCCAACCGGGGCGAATGTTTCTCCCATCACACGGCCACCTTTCTGATCCTGGGCGAGGTCTGCACCCGGGGCTGTGCCTTTTGCGCAGTGAAAAAGGGAAGACCCTTGGCGTTGCAGGCGGACGAGCCCCAACGCCTGGCCCGGGCGGTGGCCGAGTTGGGCCTGCGCCACGTGGTCATCACCTCGGTGACCCGGGATGACCTCCCGGACGGCGGCGCGGCCCACTATGCCCGAGTGGTGGAGGCCTTGCGGCAGCACTGCCCCGGCGTCCGGGTGGAGCTTTTGGTGCCTGATTTTGCCGGGTCCAGGGAGGCGCTGGCAGTGGTGCTGGCCGCCCAACCCGACATTCTGGCCCACAACCTGGAGACCGTACCCCGGCTTTATCCTGAAGTGCGGCGGGGCGCGGATTACCGGCGCTCTCTGGAGGTTCTTAAGCAAGCCAAGGCGATTTCTCCCCGGGTGATCACCAAATCCGGCCTGATGCTGGGCCTGGGAGAAGAATCACCGGAAGTTCAGGAAGTGCTGCAGGACTTGCGGCTGGTAGATTGTGACATGCTTACCCTGGGACAATATCTATCCCCCTCCCTCCACCATGTCCCGGTGGCCCGCTATGTGAACCCGGAAGAGTTTGACGGCTGGCGGCGGCAAGCCCTGGCCCTGGGTTTCAAGAGCGTGGCCGCCGGGGCCCTGGTGCGCAGTTCTTACAAGGCCCCCATTTATTTTCAGGAGGTGCAATGACCTCCTGGCGTTTTCTGGATAGCGGAGCCACGTCTCCCGCACTGAATATGGCCATCGACCGGGCCATTCTGGCTCTCCATGCCAACGGCCAGGCGCCGCCGACCCTGCGGTTTTACCAGTGGCAGCCTCCTGCGGTCTCCCTGGGCTACTTTCAGAAGCGGCATAACCTCGATCTGGACGCCTGCCGGCAATACGGGATCGAGGTGGTGCGTCGGCCCACCGGCGGCAAGGCCGTGCTGCACCTGGGGGATTTGACCTATGCGGTGATCGCCGGGACTGCCGAGGGCATTCCCTCCGCGGTGACCGCGGCCTACCGCCTGATCTGCGAAGGGTTGCTGGCCGGTTTCCGCCGGCTGGGAATCGAGGCCAGGATGGGCCGGGAGACCAGGAACTCTCCCCAGACGGACGTCTGCTTTCTCCGCTGCGCCATCGGGGCCATCGTGCACCAAGGGAAAAAACTTGTGGGGAGCGCCCAGACCTGGCATGCCTCCAGCATGTTGCAGCACGGCTCCATAATACTTTCGCCGCAAGAGGAGATGTTGCTCAAGCTCTGGGGCGGCTCATCCGGCGCGGGCGAGCTGCAAGCCGCCTTTAAAGGACGGCTGACCTCCATCCGAGAAATTCTGGGATACAGCATCGATCTTGATAAATTAAAGAGCGCCCTCCGTGATGGTCTGACCCGGACCCTGGGCGTGGAACTGGCTGAGGGGGAACTGACCTGGGAAGAATGGAGCCTGGCCCGGGAACTCAGCAACCAGGAGGCGAATCACAACCCATGCCCGACGAGGACCTTACCCAAATCTCCCTCGGCAAATTCCGGGTCGGCATCACCGGCCTGAAAGCGGCCATCGAAGATCTGAAATCCTGGCGGGGACGCCCCGATTTCGAGATCGCCCAGGCTCTCCTGGCGAAGGTCAAGCCTCGGAATTACATCCCCGCCTCCGCCCAGGAGGAATACCAGAAAGCCTTCCTGCGTGAGTTCAAGAAGGCCCTGGGCGAGAAGGTGGAAGAGGCGAGAAGCGGGCTGAGCATCAAGATTCTCGGTCCCGGCTGTCCTTCTTGCGACCTGTTGGAGCAAACCGTCATGGCGGTGCTGGGGGAGATGGGCCTCCCGGCGGAGATGGAGCACGTCCGGGATATGAAGGAAATCACGGGGCTGGGGGTGTTTGGCACCCCGGCGCTCCTGATCAATGATGAAGTGAAAGCCGTGGGCACCCTGCCCACCCGGGAAGCTCTGAAAAAATGGCTGCAGGAATCGGCAGCACCACAAAGTTGAGTAGGGCGAAACTAGATGAAAAAAACCAAGGTCCTGGTCTTTGTGCTCCTGGCTGTTGCTTCGTTAATGCTCCAGATAGTCCTGAGCATAGGGAAACCCGATGGACAAAGTAAAATTTGTTGCCCTCTTGGCTTGGTTTTTACCTCAATCCTTCAGACAGTCGAAGGGGGCAAAGCCGCCGAGGTTCGACCGAAGGTGGTCCGGGTAGTATATCTCACTGCCAGCCAGATTTGCGAATGCAGCCAGGAACTTTGTGTAAGGGGCGACCAATTAATGGCGCAGATCTTTGTCGGAGAGCGGCAGAAGCTGCTCAGAGTCATAGACCTGGCCAAGGATGCGCAGGCTGCCGAACCTTATTTGGAGAAACTCAACCAGGCTTTCCAGGTCCCGATGGTACTTTTCGTAGACGCTCGGAACCGGATCCTGTGGCATACCGGCGGGGCCTTTTCCAGGGAGGCAATCCTCAAGAAACTGGGCGAATTCGGGGTTTAATGCCACCGCCGAATAGCGAGGTTATAAATTACGCTCAGAAATTTCTGGTGAATGGAGGAACTTTTCATAATGGTTCGAAAAACCGTTTTTGCCATCCTATTAATTCTTGCTGTCGCCTTAAGCAGCACCGTTTCCCCTGCGGAACCAGCCCAAGCTGGCCCAGGTCGTTTATATCACTCTCACCAAGGCCTGCGGTTGCATCTTGGAACGCTGTCAGGCCGGGGACATTGCGGTGGGGAACGTCTTTAACGGCGCCAAGCAGAATCTCCTGAAACGCATTGATTATTCCACCGACAAGGATACGGCCAAGGTCTATATCAAGCAGTATCGGGTCACCCAGGCGCCGGCCCTGTTGTTTCTGGATGCTCAGGGCAACTTGCTGTGGATGGCAGTGGGGGAACTATCGGAAAAGGATATCCAGGAAAAATTGGCCTTTCTAACGGCCCAAACAAACTAACCGGGGGAGGAGAAATGGCGAAAGGCAAAATCGTGGTCATAGGCATCGTGGTCCTGGCGATTTTGGGTGCGGCTGTCCTGGCCCACGCCGGACCGACCCCAGGTGAGGCAGGTGGTTTATATCACCAGGAGCAAAGCCTGCGGCTGCAGCCAGTTTCTCTACCGATTCGCTGACGGAATAGTGGACCGGGTATTCACTGGGAGCAAGCAGAACCTCTTGACGCGGATCGATTACTCTACAAACAATGACGCTGCCGGGGTGTATATCAAGAAGTACGGCGTTATCCAGGCTCCTGCCTTGCTGTTCCGGATGCCCAGGGCAACCTGCTTTGGATGGTGACGGGGGGATTGTCTGAAGAGGTCGTTTCAGAAAAAATTCGTCAATTCAACGGGTAAATTCCTTTCATAAAGGAGAATAAAGTTTCATGAAAAGATTACAGGTCTTGGGTCCCGGCTGCCCCAAATGCGTGGAACTGGCAAAGCGCACGGAAGAGGCGGCCAAAGCCCTGGGCGGCGGCTATGAGGTGGAGAAGGTTTCCGAACTGAGCAAGATCATGGCATTCGGGATCTTCACTACCCCGGCCCTGGTGGTGGACGGCGAAGTCAAGGTGGTGGGCCAGGTGCCCAGCGTGGAGGAAATTAAAAAACTTATCAGCTAATGGTGAGGGTCCGGTCCTGGAGACCCGTGCCGGACAAGGGTGGCCATCTATGCTGAAAGTCTTGTTTCTCTGCACGGAAAATGCCTGCCGCAGTCAGATGGCGGAAGGCCTGGTGAACCACGACCTGGCCGGACAGGTGCAAGCCTTTTCCGCGGGGATCAGGCCTAGCCGGGTGAATCCCATGGCCATCCAGGTCATGGCCGAGTTAGGCATCGATATCAGCCACCAGCGTTCCAAGTCGGTGGACGACCTGGCCGGAGAGAAATTTGATTTGGTGATCACCGTCTGCGACCAGGCCCGGGAACAGTGCCCCCTGTTTCCCGGGGAAACCGAGGTCATGCATGTCGGCTTCCCGGACCCGGCCAGAAGTTCCGGCAGTGAAAGGATTTTCAGAAAGGTGCGGGATGCCCTGAGGGAGCGCCTGGTGCCGCTGCTCCGGGAAAAATCCCGGGAGAAAGATTAATGAGAACTGCTTCCATATGCCCTCCTCATGATGAGGTGAGAGAGGAAATCGATGGCTGATTTAAGGGCGATGTTGGTTCATGGCTCAGAATGCGCCTGCTCACATGAGGTTGAGAACCACCAGGTTCCTGAAGAGCTCCGAGATGCCCCAAAAATCCGGAAGCTCTCCCAGCTTCCGGTTATCGGCAAGCTTGGGCGATTCTTTAGCTGGTGGTTGGTGTTTTTCGGAATTTACGCCAGCTCTTCCGTCTGTCCCTTTTGCGGCACGCCCGGCTGTCCGGTGGGCGCCGGCGCCGCCGGCTTGGTGGGCGGAGCCTTCGCGGTATTCTGGACCTATGGGAGAAACCTCATAAATGGGGTAAAAAAATTCTTTCGCAGATTTCGGTAGGTGCGCCATGCTCCTGGAGGTGATCGACAACTTTGAAATCTTCCGCCCGAAAATGGACTCCTCGAAAGAGGTTCTGCACGCCATCGCCACGTTCCAGGCGGACATCTCCCCTGCCTTCCCCTATGTGAATGCCGAATTGGGCGGCTGGGACTATGATCAAGCCAATCAAGTGCTCCTGCTCAAGCTGTCGGACGGCAAATGGATCACCCTGCACCGCCAAAAAATCGCCATTCGAGGGGCCCGGGACATTGAAGAGGCTCATGCTCTACTCGCCTGGATTCAGGGACAGATCAACGACATCTATGAGCGCCGGGAAGCCATCACCCCTCGTTATGTGAGTCAAGCCGGCCTCAAGATCATGGAGATTTTGAAGCTGCTGCCTATGACCAACTGCAAGGCCTGCGGCTATGCCACTTGCATGGCTTATGCCGCGGCCCTCAGGGAAGGGGAGATTCGCCTGGAGGATTGCCCCCCATTATGGGAAGAGAAGTACCGGGAAAAGCGGGAAAAGCTCGAAGTCTATCTCCAAAGCTACGGCTGGCGGGCCCTGGATGAATTTTGAAACCCCTTGAGTCGGGGTCCATCACCCCGGGAGGCAAGATGTTACTGGAACAAATAATAAATTACGAGATCTTCCGGCCCAAGTGCGACTTCAGCAAGGAAATCCTGCACAGCATCGCCACCTTTGACACGGACATCTCTCCGGTCTTCCCTTACCTGAACGCCGAACTGGGCGGCTGGGACTATGACAAGGATAACCAGGTCCTGCTGCTCAAGCTGTCCGCCGGCAAGGGGTTTACCCTGCAGCGGCACGAGATCGCCATCAAGGGGGCCCGGGATATCGAAGAATCCCATGCCTTGCTTGAGTGGATCAAGGGGCAGATCAACGAGGTCTATGAGCGCCGGGTGGAGATCACCCCCCGCTACACCGGCCAGGCGGGGCTCAAGGTCATGGACATCTTGAAGTGTCTCCCCATGACCAATTGCAAACTCTGCGGCTACACCACCTGCATGGCTTACGCCGCGGCTTTGCGGGAGGGCGAAATCTCTCTCAACGACTGCCCGCCCCTCTGGGAAGAAAAATACCTGGAGAAGCGGGAAAAGCTCCAGGCCTACCTGGAGAGCTTCGGCTGGCGCGCCCTGGACGCGGAATAGGAGCAAGGAGATTTATGTGTATCAATAAATTTGTTTACCAGGCATTGATCTGGACATTACTGCTTCTTTGCGCGCCAGTCGTAGCCGCGGCTACCATAGGGCCGAAAGCACAGGTTCCTGAGACGATCTATGATTTTGGCGAAGTTTTTGAAGACCAGAAGTTGACCCATATCTTTGACATCAAGAATACCGGCGACGCCCTCCTGGAGATCAAGGACATCGATTCGGATTGCGCCTGTACCGCCGCCGACTCCGACCGCCGCATCCCCCCGGGCGGAGTGGGCCGGATCACCCTGACCATCGCCCCCTACTCGGTGCTCCGGCAATTTACCAAAAAAACCAAGGTGTTTTTCAACGATCCGGAGCATCCCCAGGTTGTCCTGACCATGAAAGGTTACGGCAAGCCTTTTATTGAAATTCAACCCAGCCATATCATCCGGTTCAGAGGCAAGCCGGGAGACGAACTCCGCGGTCAGGTCCGCTTCACCTCGCACCTTCCCGGGTCCTTTGAGATTACCGAATTTAAAACCAATATCCCCCAGTACATCGACGTGACCGTGAAAGCGGCAGAGCCGGGCCGGGTTTACGTGGTGGAGGTCCGCAACAAACGGCAGGAAGCGGGAAATTATGCGGGAGTGATTGAACTTGCCACCACCTCCCCCAAGCGTCCCCGGTTAATCATGCGGGTCTTCGGTGAGCTTTCCATCCCCTCATCGCAAGGCCAATGAACCACGATAAGGGGGTGTGCAGGGTTGAGATAATCGCTTACCTTGCGCCGATTCATGGAGGCCGCTTGCCCCGGGAGGAATAGTCATATGAGAAAAGAGCTTGTCGACCTCATTCATGAGGCCATGGAGCAACACGAACTGGCCCGGGATTTTTATCACCGCATGGCCCACCGGGTGTCTCATGCGGAAACCCGGGAGATGTTCGAGTACCTGGCCAAAGAGGCGGAAGAGAACAAGGCCCGGCTGCACCACTGCCTGACCCCGGAAGGCTGCCCGGTGGTCCCGCCGGTGCAGGAGTTACATCTGGCCGAGCATTTGAAGGTCCCGGAAGTAACAGAAGGGTTGTCCCCAAAAGAAGCCCTGGCGCTGGCCATCAAGCGCTCCGAAGGGCTCTGCCGGTTTTACCAATCCCTGCTCGAACTCCAGCCGGAGGGCGAGATCCGGCGCCGCCTGGAATACCTGGCCCGGGTGGAGTTAAGCCACAAGGACAAGCTGGAAAATATTTACGATACGGTAGCCTTTCCCGAGGTGTGGTAACAACCGGTCCGAAAAAGTTTATTATTTCAAAAGTTGTTTGTTTGAGGGCGCGTGCTCCCAGTGGAGAGCTTGCTCCGGTGAGGGTTCGAGCCTGAGGAGGGCAAAGAGATGACCGGCGCTTATGTCCCCAAAATTTTGGCCTTTTGCTGCCGCTACTGAGCTTACAGCGCTGCGGACCTGGCAGGTTCGATGCGGCTGCAGTATCCTCCGGAAGTCGAGGTTATTCTGATGCCGTGTTCTGGCCGGGTGGATATCATTCACCTTCTCAAAGCCTTTGAGGCTGGGCGCCGACGCGGTCTTTGTGGCCGGCTGCCATGAGGGGGAATGCCATTACCTCACCGGCAATATCCGAGCCAAGAAACGGGTCAACAAACTGAAAAAAGACTTGGCGCAGATGGGGATAGAGCCGGAACGGCTGGAAATGTTCAATATTGGCTCCGCTGAAGGGCCAAAGTGGGCCGCAATCTGCAAAGAAATGTCAGAGCGGGCGCATAAGCTGGGCCCCAGCCCGGTAAAGCGGGAAGCCAGGGCCAAGTGGCTGGCTGCAAGGTATGGTGCTGGCGCAACAACCTGAAAACCAGTCGATCGTTAAACCGGCGAGGCGGGGCTCAAGGTGATTGAAATCCTGAAGCTCTTGCCCATGACCAACTGCAAGGCCTGCGGCTATGCCACCTGCATGGCCTATGCCGCGGCCATAAGGGAAGGGGAGATTTCCCTAAATGACTGTCCGCCTCTGTGGGAAGAAAAAACCAGGAGAAGCGTGAAACGCTCCAGGCTTATCTGGAGAGCTTCGGCTGGCGCTCTTTGGACGAGTGATTAACCATTGCCAGATGTAGTGTTACTAACTGCTATATATACGCGATTTGGGGAAGGGAAAATAATATGAACCGTCAGCGGATTAATATAAAATTATCATTAATCGAGTCCAAGAAATCTCAAAGGTCCTGAATATTCATGATCAGCCAGATGTTTGAAAAACGCCTCCTGATCTTCGGCTGCGGCAGCATCCTCTGGGGCGACGACGGCTTCGGCCCCGCCGTGGTCCAGCGCCTGAACGACCAATATAACCTGCCCGACGACGTGCTGGTCCTGGATGTGGGCACCAGCGTCCGGGACATCCTCTTTGACCTGGCGCTGAGCGAGGTAAAACCCCAAAAGCTCATCATCGTGGACGCGGTGGAGTACCCGGACCGCCACCCCGGCGAGGTCTTTGAGATCCCGGTGGAGGGCATCCCGGAGAAAAAGACCTCCGATTTCTCCCTGCACCAGTTTCCCACGGTGAACATCCTGAAGGAGCTCAAGGACCACACCAAGATCGACGTCAAGGTCATCGTGGGTCAAATAGAGGTGATCCCGGGGGAAGTGAAACCGGGCCTGTCCCAGGCCATGGAGGGGGCGGTGGTCAAGGCCTGTGAGCGAATTATGGCGGAGATGTCGAAAAGACCCAACATGGCATGAAAATGTGGAACAGCCGCCCCCGGCTGTTCTTAAAGTAAGTATGGCGGGCAATGCCCGCCCTACATTTGACCGCCTTTGCCAATCCCTGGTCTTTGCTGAAAGCTGACTGCTGGCAGCTGTTTTCATAGAGAAAGCGGCTACCACAATTCATCCGAACGCAAATCTTTCTTTCGCCTGCTCTCCCCTGCCCCGTCAATCCCACCGGAGCTCGATGGACTCCACCCCCCGGCTGCCACTCGCCGGCGCCACCGCGCCGCATTTGGGGCACTGGGTCAGGGGGCTCACGTCATGGGGGTCCACCTCCCCTTCCGGCAGCGGCCCCTTAAAGCCGCACTGCGGGCAGGATACGGTGGCGGGCTCGATGGTCAGATGCAGCCGGGAGTTCTCCAGGGGAGTTCCTTTGGCCAGCACCTCGTAAGCCTGGCGGGTGGCCTCGGCGGAGTGCACCGCCAGGGCCCCCACCTTGAGGTCCACCGTCAGGGCCGCGCCGCCGGGGCAGCCTTCCGACTTCTGCAACTCTTCCAGAATGGTGGCGATGACATTTTGCATCAGGGAATATTCGTGCAAGGTTTACCTCTCACCCAGGCAAAATTTTGCCGCTTGAGCCAATTATACGGAAGATGGGCCTTAAACACAAATGCCCCGGCATTAAAACGGCTGCGCCGGCACCGGAGGGACGTTAGGGGAGCAACTGCGGCGCGGAGGCCCTAACAGATTTCACGATTTATGGGTGGGACCAAGGCTCCGGTTATGAAAAGGCTGCGGCACAGCCGCCCTAATTAATCTCACTTAATCCCGGATTTCCGGCATTCTTCCAGGGCGGCGCGCACCGCCGGGTTCTCCGGCTCCAACCGGAGAGACGCTTCCAAAGACCCGCAGGCTTCTTTAAGACGCCCCAGCGACTGGAGGGCGAAGCCCAGGTTGGCATAGGCGGGGGCAAAATCCGGCTGGTATTTGATGGCCAGTCGATACTCCTGCACCGCCTCCTCTTCTTCCCCCAGGGATTGGTGACAGAATCCGGCCAGGAACCGGCTGGTCTTGAAGTTTGGTTCCCGCCCGTGGACCCGGCCCAGGTATCTTAGGGCCTCTTCGTACCGGCCCAGGTCCTGGGCGATGAGGGCCGCCTCATATAAGTATTCGGTATTGCCGGGATTATATTCCAGCGCCCGAATAATGGCTCCATGGGCCTGGCTCAAGTCCCCCACCCTGACGTAAGCCATGGCCAGCCAGAACAGGGAGGAGTCCAGGCTGTTGGGGGGGCTGTAGGAGACCCCCTTTTCCACCAGCTCCAAGCCCCTTTCTTTCTCTCCCCGGCCGATTAAAAAAAGGCCCAGGTTGATGTTGCCCAGATAATACCCGGGATTTATTTCTACCGCCTTCTCCAGATATTTTCCGGCGGTCTCGTGGTCCTGGTCGAGAAAACAGAGGCCGTAGCTCATGGTGCCGATCTCGTCGGCCCCGTAGCGCACGCTCTGGGCCCAGAAACTCGAGCTGTCCTGGAAATGGCGGTTCATGGCGTAGGAGGAGGCGCCGAAATAAGCCAGCAGGGCCGCCAACAGCAGGGGGGCGATCTTGGGAGGCAGGTATTGGAATAGGAGCACTGCAACAACCAGGGCCAGATAGGGGAGCGCGGCGTAGGCCCGATATTCCGCCACCAGCTGGTGCAGGGGCAGGAAGGAGGACTCCGGCACCATGGTGGCCCAGTAGGCGAAAATGGCGAAGGCGATGACCGGGGCCCGCCGCCGCGCCAGCCAGCCCGCCAGGAGACTGCCGCCGATGAAGGCCAGGGCCAGGAGCATCCGGGGGTCCAGCAGTGACTCCACCCGCGGCACAAAAGGCATGCCCCTGATCTCAAAGGGCCAGATGAAGTTGCGCAGGTAGTGAAACAGATGCAGCTTGATCTGGGTCAGGAGGTACCCGAAACTGGCGCCTTTCTCCGCCAGCGCCTGGTCCAGGTCGGAGAAGCCCAGGATAAATCGGGTAAAGGCCAGGAAGAGGCCCACCACCAGGACAAATGGAAGTACCCGCAGCCAGGGCTTTCTGGAAAACACGTTTTCCCCGGCCACCAGGGTTTCGAAGCAAAAGACCACGGCCAGGGCTGCGGCGGCGCTGGTTTTGGCAAGCATGGCCAGGAGAAACAAGCCCAGGGTCAGGGCCCAGCGGCCGGCGGAGAAGCCGTACCGGCGCATTCTGAGGTAGCAGTAAAGGGAGCCGCCCAGAGCCGCCTGCATCATCAACAGGTCCCGGGCGCACAGGTAATTCACCGGAAAGCCGGAAACGGGATGCACCGCAAAGATGGCGGCGGCGCCCCAGGCCGCCCACCGGGCCCCGGCCCCTGCCGGAAAGCCGCGGCTCCAGTTCTCCAGCAGGGTAAGGAAGAACAGGTAGAAGAAGACCACGGCCACATAGTGGACCGCCATGTTGAAGAGATGGTAACTTGCCGGCGCCAGACCGGAAACCGCGTAGTTCAATGACAGGGTCAGGGGCAGCAGTGGCCGGTACTGCTGGATGCTCTTCAGCGACGACAGTGGTGGCGGGGTCCAGGAAGTGCCGCCACAGGGGCTGCACCCGGGTGATCCCCGGATTGTTCACAATCCGGTAATAGTCGTCCAGATGGAAGCCGTTGGTAAGGGTGTTGCTGTAAACCAGGGCCACCAGGGCGGCCAGGACGAGGACGGGGATGCCCCAGTCCCGCCGAAACCGGGGTTCGGCAGCAGGCCCCCCCCGGGGTTGGACGCCCCTGCCGTGGGGCTTATCCTTTACCATGGCCGCGCCAAACCAAACCGATACCGACTAACCGGTTGGGTTCGCCAGTTCTTTGAGTCCAAAGCCTTCCAGGCCATCTGGCCTCCGGGTGCACTTAACCTCTGGCCCGCCCCCGGCGAGGGAGGGGCGGCTGGTCGCCCCCTGCCTGCCGCCGCCGGGCTGGGAACCATGGGGAAACGGGGCACCCGTTTCCACCCGTGATGAAATTGCTGTAATTAACGCCGCATAATCATTATAATGCAAATGGCAATTTTGGGGGGCCTTAAGTGGAGGCAAACGGCCGAACTTTTGGTTAAAAGTGTGGTCGCCGTTAAGCCAGGAACCCCAACGCTCCAGGCGAAGTCGGGGCTTAGAGGCCCCTGGGGCGCCAGCGAAATCACGGTGGAGAGGATATGGATATGACTGGCAAGACATGGCACAGGGGATTACTGCTCTTATTGGGACTCCTGGCGGTGCAAATGCTGCTGGCCGGCTGCGCCTTGTGCACCAAGCGGCTTTACCTGTACCGGGACACCGAGGCCAAGGGCCTGCCCACTTCGGGCCAGGCTCTGCTGATTACGGACCCCCGGTTGGCGAGAGCCGTAACCGCCTCGTCGGACCTTAATTTGGAGGCCGGCGGTCAATGGGCCCCGGAACAACCCGCTTATGCGTCGGACGTCTATCGGCTGTCCATAGAACAACTGGACGGCAAAGCGGTTTACCAGGGCCTGTGCCTGGACACCAGACCCACCTACTCGGTGGAGGTGCACCCGGGCGCCCGGCAGGTGCGCCTCCGCTTGGATATGTTCGGCCCCTGGGGGCAGGAAAAAGCGCAGGAAGTGACGAAGATCACCCTGGAGCCAGGCAGGGTTTACTTCCTGCGGCCGGAGTATGAAGCCTTGCAGAATCGACAACTGATGGTAAAAGTCGTGCCCCTGGCCGATTCCTACAACGCGGGGCTGCGCACCCGGGTGCAGGACTGGAACCGCCAGCACGACCAAGGCCGGAACATTGCGGACTGAAGGGTGGTGGATCTTCCAGGGAGCCGGATTTCTTCACCCTCCCCCCGAGGTGGAATTAAGTTATTAAAAACCCGGCTATTTCGAAACCCGCTGTCGCAGCAAAAACCTAGACCCTTGGCGCCTCCGGGTGACAGGATCAGCCGGTTTTGAAACAGCTTGTAGGATAGCAATCGCGCCGTCCGGGCCAGAAGCTTTAGGCAGACCAGAGGGGCTTTGCAGGCAGGGGGGTCCCCCGGGAACGCCCCTGAGAGGCCCCGCCAGGGCGGTGGTCAGAAAAAGGAGTTAGAGAAGACTGAGCGGCAATGGGGCCGGTCGTCAGTTTCCCAGGAGGATGACCAGTGAGAATATCAATAAGGCTCCTGAAAGGATATTTATCGGTTCCGTCAATATGCCATGCAGGTGGTGCACCAGCTTGCCTTTCATTATGAGCCCCCTGGTGGTCAAATTCCTTCAAGTCAGTTATGCACAGCAGATGCCAACTAGCTATCTTATCGATATCCCAAGGAATAATAATTAAACCAATTTAACGATTCTTGACTTGATTGTGCAAATATTGGAACATCTAATCCTCTAAAATCTATTATATTAAGCAAATCACAAAGTTATATGCCAGGGCAAGTGTTTACCATTTAAACCGTTGACCAATAAATTTTAAATTGGGGGCTTCCCCGGACGGGAAGCGGACCCCTCGGAACCAAAAGGACGGCAACCTCTAAATTGCCGACCTCTGGTAATCCCTGCCAATCACTGGTCGGGACGCCCGGATTTGAACCGGGGACCTCCTGCGCCCAAGGCAGGCGCGCTGACCAGGCTGCGCCACGTCCCGATGATAGACTATGCAAAGCCTTGGTGCCGACAGCCGGCCAGCGCGGTCGCTGCTGCCAGCTAAGCCGGCTTATGGTTCTTTGAGTCGGCCCGGCGGCCCGCCCCCACCTTCAGGCAGCCCGCCCGGCTGCGGACGCCCTGCGCTACCACTAGATAAATAACCTTTAAAATGCAATCAGGATAACTGGGCTTTCAGGGACCGGAGCAGCTCTTGCAAAGCCGCCAGGGCCCGGGCCCGGTGGCTGATGCGGTTTTTGATCGCCGGTCCCAGCTCCGCCATGGTGCGCCCATACTCCGGCACCGTGAAGACCGGGTCATAGCCGAAGCCCTGGTCCCCTTTGGGCTCCAGGGCGATGCTCCCGGCGCACTCGCCGTGGGCGTGATAGAGGCGGCCGTCGGGCAAGGCGAGAGCGATCTCGCACACGAAGCGGGCGCCCCGCTGCTTAAGGGGCACCCCGGCCATCTCCTCCAGGAGTTTGCGCCAGTTGTCTTGATCCGCGGGCGGCCAAGGCTGGGTGCGATCCTGGGCGTAGCGGGCGGAGAAGACCCCGGGACGATCTCCCAGGGCCGCCACCTCCAGGCCGGAGTCGTCGGCCAGGGCCGGGAGCCCCGTGAGCCGGGCCACTTCTTTGGCCTTGGCCGCGGCGTTCTCGGCAAAGGTGGCCCCTTCTTCCGGGATCTCGCCGATCTCGGGAAAATCGGCCAGGGACAGGAGCCGGATGCCCAGGTCTTGCAAGATCTGCCGCAGCTCCCGCACTTTGCCGGGGTTGCGGGTGGCCATCACCAGGGTAGGGGGAGCCATGGGGACAGCGTCTCTTCCTGAATCCGGGTGAGTTCCAGCAAGCCCTTCTGGGCCAGCTCTTGCATCCGGCTGAGCTGCGCCGCCGGGAAGGGACCGGCCTCGCCGGTGAGCTGCACCTCGATGAGCTCGCCCCGGCCGGTGGCCACAAAGTTGGCGTCCACTGCGGCCTGGGAGTCCTCGTCGTAATCCAGGTCCAACAGCAGGACGCCGTTCACCAGTCCCACGCTCACCGCGGCCACCTGGTTGCGGAGGGGGGAGCCGTCCAGCAGGTCCCGGCGCCGCAAGTGCTCCAGGGCCAGGCACAGGGCCACGAAGGCCCCGGTGATGGCGGCGGTGCGAGTGCCGCCGTCGGCCTGCAGCACGTCACAGTCGAGAATGACGGTGCGGGGCCCCAGGGCGCTTAAGTCCACCACCGCTCTCAGGGCCCGGCCGATGAGGCGGCTGATCTCAGAGGTGCGGCCCCTCACCCGGCCCCGCACCGACTCCCGCTCCTGGCGGCTGTGGGTGGACCGGGGCAGCATGGCGTACTCCGCGGTGACCCAACCGCCCCCGGTGTGGATCCGAAAAGGCGGCACCTGCTCGGCCACGGTGGCGGCGCACAGGACCCGGGTGCGGCCCCAGGTGGTGAGGCAGGAGCCCTCGGCGAAATCGAGATACCCCGGGGTCAGGGTGACCTGCCGCAATTCATCCCAGGCCCGGCCGCCGCTGCGCCGTATCCTTTTGTCCTCGTGACCGGAAGGTACTGGTTTTCCCAACGAGTTGCCCTTAAGCCTTATTTTGCTGCCGTAGAGGGTCCGGGCGCCAAGGCGGACAGGGAAAATGGCGAAGTGGTGGAGATGATATTCCCCCTTTTCCCCTCGTCCCCCTTTCGCCTTTTACCCCTTGTCCTTAAGGGATTGGCGCAAGGTGTCGATGACCATTTTGAAGGTCTCGGGAAAGCTACCCGGGGAGACTCGCCCCACTTCGATGAACTTCACCACGATCTCCTTGGCCGCCTTCAGGATTAACTCTTCCCGGGGGCTGAGGGGGGCTTGCGGATCCCGCTGGCCCATGGAATGCGCCTCCCTTTAATACGGTTTTCGGTTTGCAGTTTTCGGTTTTAGGTTAAATATTTTTTTGACTACCTAAGTTAAATAGTTAGTTGAGACAATTCGACCGGGAACCGGTTTTAGCAACAATTTTCTGCTATATTGAAGGTGTCAACCGTGAGCGGCCGATGACCGAGTAATTTGGAACCGAAAACCGAAAACCAAAAGAGGCCCCGCCGGCCAGAAGAAGGCCAATTCAAATGGGCGGCGGGGCGGGTAAGAAGAACCGGAGCACAGCCCTCCTTAGGGCAAATCATAAACCAGGCAAGGTTGCAAGGCAAGGGGAATCCATGGGCCGCATCCGCGTGCTTAGCCCCCAGGTGGCCGCCCAGATCGCAGCCGGCGAGGTCATCGTGCGCCCCGCGGCGGTGGTCAAGGAGCTGGTGGAAAACTCCCTGGACGCCGGGGCCCGCACCATTACGGTGGAGATCCAGGAAGGGGGCCGCAAGCTCATCCGGGTGGTGGATGACGGCTGCGGCATGGACCGGGACGAAGCCCCCTTGAGTCTGGCCCGCCATGCCACCAGCAAGCTTACGGCCGAAGACGACCTCCTTCGGGTCCGCACCCTGGGGTTTCGGGGGGAGGCGCTGCCCAGCATCGCCGCGGTGAGCCGCCTGGAGGTCATCACCCGGCCCCCCGGGGCCCAGGCAGGCTTGCGCCTGCTGGTCCTGGCCGGCCACATCCAGGAGGCTTCTGCCTGGGCCGCCGCGCCCGGCACCCAGGTGAGCGTGGCGGAGCTCTTTTTCAACACCCCGGCCCGGCGGAAATTCCTGAAAAGCAAGGAGGCGGAGCAGGCCCAGATTGTGGAGAGCCTGCGCCGCCTGGCCCTTTCGTACCCGGAAGTCCAGGTTCTCTTGAAAAACCCCCGCACCCTGTTGAGCGCCCCGGCCCCCCAAACCCTCACCGAAAGGGTGGCGGCCCTGTACGGCCCCGAGCTCTCAGCCCACATGCTGCCGGTGTCCCTGGCCCAGGGCCCCTTTGGCGTCACCGGCCTCGTCACCGAACCCGACTTTACCCTGGCCACCAATCGTTTCCAGGTCCTGCTGGTGAACCGCCGGGTGGTGCAGGATAAGATTCTGGGGGCGGTCTTGAAGGAGGTTTACGGCGGGCTGCTGCCCCGGGGCCGCCACCCCGGGGCGGTGCTTGCCCTCCGGATGCCGCCGGAGCTCTTAGACGTCAACGTGCACCCCGCCAAGGCCGAGGTGCGGTTCCAGGAGCCGGGGAAGGTCTACGCCTTGCTGTTGAGCGCCCTGCGCCAGGCCCTGGGGCCCCTCTCCGGCTCTCGGCCCACCTACGCGGTGAGCTGGCAGCCGGAGCCCTTAAGAGCCGCGGAGGCAGCCCCGCAGTCGGGCCTGTATGAGGTGGGCGCCACCCCGGCCCCCCAGTCCCCGGTGGCAGAGGCGCTCCGGGCCTGGGGCCCTGCGCCCCGGTCGTCGCTGGCCCCCTCTGGCGCGGCGGCCGCGGCCTTTCGCTTCCGGGATTTGAGCGTCATCGGCCAGCTGAAAAACACCTACATCCTGGCCCAGGGGCCCGAAGGACTCATCGTCATCGACCAGCACGCGGCCCACGAACGCATCCTCTACGAGGCCCTGCGGTCCCGGGGGGAGATGGCCTCCCGGCAGCCCCTGCTCTTCCCCCGGGTCATCGAAGTGAGCCCGGCCCAGGTGGATTGGGTGCGGGAGAATCTTTCGACGCTGGCCCAGGCCGGGCTGGAGCTCTCGCCTTTCGGCGGCGCCAGTTTCCTCCTTACCGCGGTGCCGGCGATGCTCACCCAGACCGACCCGGAGGCCGTGGTGGCCGAGGCCGTGGAGGCTTTGTCCCCCCTGAAGAGCGGCGCCGACCCCCAGGAGGTCAAAGAGCAGGCCCGGCTATTTCTGGCCTGCCGCTCCGCCATCAAGGCGGGAGCCGTGCTGCAAATTGAGGAGATCAAGGCCCTGCTGGGCCAGCTGGACGAAATCCCGGTTTCCGCCACCTGCCCCCACGGCCGTCCCTTGTGGCGGCTCATCCCCTACGGTGAGCTGCGGCAGAGCTTCCGCCGGGGGCGGGATTGACCCGGGATGGTGGATAAGTCTCAGATAAAATTTGCATAATCAGACAGTGGCGCAGGCCTCCCAAGCCTGCGCATTTTTTGGCGGGCACGGAAGCCCCACCGTTATCTACTTTTTGAGGGCGGATCAGGCCTAGGCTAATGGGAGCAGCCGAACTCAACGTTAAAGGGCGGGTAGCTGTCCTCCTGGGCCCCACCGCGGTGGGCAAGACCGCGGTGGCGCTTATGCTGGCCCAGGGAGTCGGCGCCGAGATCGTGGGCGCCGACTCCCTCCAGGTCTACCGGGAGCTGAACATCGGCACCGCCAAGCCCACCCGGGAGGAGCGGGCCCGGGTGCCCCACCACCTCCTGGACGTGGTGCCGCCTATGGAGCCCTACGACGCGGCCCGCTACAGCCGGGACGCCCGGGCCGTCCTGGCCCGGCTCCACCAGCGGGGGGTGGCTTCGTTGGTGGTGGGGGGCACCGGCCTCTACCTCAAGGCCCTGCTCTACGGGCTCTTTTCCGAAGGCTCCCCGGCGGGGGGCGTCCGGGAGCGGCTGCGCTACGAGCTGGCCGGGGTGGGGCTTTCTTCGCTCTACCAGCGCCTGGCCCGTCTGGACCCGCCCTCCGCCGGGCGGCTCCACCCCCACGACACCTACCGCATCCTCCGGGCCCTGGAAGTGATAGAAGCCACGGGGCGGCCCGTTTCGGATCTCATCGCCGCCCACCGGTTTCGGGACTGCCCTTATGAGGTCCTGAAACTGGGGCTCGCCCTGCCCCGGGAGGAACTCAACCGCAGGATCGAGGCCCGGGTGGAGACCATGCTGGCCCAGGGCTGGCTTCAGGAAGTGGAGGGCCTGCTTAAGCGCTACCCTCCGGAGCTCAAGCCCTTGCAGGCCATCGGCTACCGCCACCTCGTCAACTTTCTCACAGGGCGCTGGAGCTGGGAAGAGGCCCTGGAACTCTTAAAACGGGACACCCGGCGCTACGCCAAGCGCCAGCTCACCTGGTTCCGGGCCGACCCGGAGGTGCGCTGGTTTCATCCGGCCCAGGTGGCAGGAGATGGGTGAGGCCCTCCGGAACTTTTTCAAGACTTGACCTCCCTGCAGGTTTTTAAGACAACCATATTAACATCCCTCTAAATCCCAGCAGTGTCCGGCAAGGAATCTGCGAATTTAGCAACCCGGAAAATGGCGAGATGTGGCCGCAGGCTTCAGCCTGTGCCACCCAAAGCGGCCCTGACCTTTGCTTGCATCTGTCGCGCCATAGGCTAATTTATTATTGACCAGGGAAACTTGGGATTAGCCCAAGCTCCTGTAAAGTCTTCTTAACCCAAAAACTCAAAACTCAAAACCTGAAACTCGAAACCTGAAACCCATGTGGGTCTACCTGCTGAAAAGAATGGCCTTGATGGTCCCCATGCTCCTGGGGATCACCCTGGTCTCCTTTATGGTCATCCACCTGGCGCCGGGCACCCCCGTGGAGATGCAGACCACCATGAACCCTAAGGCCTCCCTGGAGGCTCAGAAGCGCCTGAAAGAGCTCTACGGCCTGGACAAGCCCCTGCAGGTGCAGTACTGGGACTGGCTGAAGCGCCTGGCCCGGTTGGACTTCGGCCGCTCCTTCTCCCCGGACGGGCGCCCGGTGTGGGATAAGATCAAGGAACGCATCGGCATCACCTTGGGGCTAAACCTCCTGAGCCTCCTCATCATCCTGGCTGTGGCCATCCCCCTGGGGGTGCTGGCCGCGGTGCGGCCCCACTCCTGGTTCGACAAGGGCACCACCCTGTTCGTCTTTTTCGGCTTCGCCATGCCCACCTTCTGGCTGGCCCTGCTGCTTATGCTGCTCTTCGGGGTCTACCTGGACTGGCTGCCCATCTCGGGGCTGACTTCGCTCAACTTTTCCCAGTTCACCTTCTGGCAGAAGGTCCAGGACCTGGGGGCCCACGTGACCCTGCCGGTGCTGGTGGCCGCCTTCACGGGCCTGGCCGGCATGTCCCGCTACATGCGGGGCAGCATGCTGGAGGTCATCCGCCAGGACTACATCACCACCGCCCGGGCCAAGGGCCTGCCGGAGCGCACCGTCATCTTCAAGCACGCCCTGCGCAACGCCCTGCTGCCGGTGATCACTCTCCTGGGGATGTCGGTGCCCGGGCCTCATCGGCGGCAGTGTCATCTTCGAGACCATCTTCGCCATCCCCGGCATGGGACAGTTGTTTTACGGCGCGGTGATGGCCCGGGACTATCCCCTGGTGATGGGGGAGCTGGTCATCGGGGCCGTCCTCACCCTCATGGGCAACATGCTGGCGGACGTGAGTTACGCCCTGGTGGACCCGCGCATCCGCACGGGATAGGAGAAGTTCGGGGGAAAGGCCAGGGAGCGAGGCCCTGCCTCCCCCAGCCCCCTCCCAACCAACGAGGCTGGTTTATGAAAAAACGGGAATTCTGGGCGCGCCTCCGGCGCAACCGCATGGCCATGACGGGGCTGACCCTGGTGGCTGGGGCTCTTCGTGATTTCCATCTTCGCGCCCTGTCTTGCGCCTTACGACCCCAACTCCATTGATTTAAAGCAGGTGCTTGATGCCCCCCAGCGCCGACCATCTCCTGGGCACCGACACCCTGGGCCGGGACGTGCTCTCCCGCATCATCTTCGGCTCCCGGGTCTCCTTGAAGGTGGGGTTCGTGGCCGTGGGCCTGGCCACTCTCATCGGCTTGCTGGTGGGGTCCCTGGCCGGGTATTACGGCGGGTTGGGTGGACCAGCTTCTCATGCGCCTGGTGGACCTGATGCTCTGTTTTCCCACTTTCTTCCTGATCCTGGCGGTGATCGCGGTGCTGGGGCCCAGCATCTGGAACATCATGGTGGTCATCGGGCTCACTTCCTGGATGGGAGTGGCCCGACTGGTGCGGGCCGAGTTTCTGTCGCTCCGGGAGCGGGACTTCGTGAGCCGCGGCCCGGGCCCTGGGGGCCACCGACGCCCGCCTCATCCTGCGCCACCTGCTGCCCAACGCCCTGGCCCCGGTGATGGTCTCCGCCACCCTGGGGGTGGCCGGGGCCATCCTCACGGAAAGCGCCCTGAGCTTTCTGGGTCTGGGGGTGCAGCCCCCCACCCCCAGTTGGGGCAACATCCTCACCGCCGGCAAGGACAACATCGAAATCGCCTGGTGGCTCTCCTTCTTTCCCGGTCTCGCCATCCTGGTCACGGTGATGAGTTACAACCTGCTGGGAGAGGGCATCCGGGAGGCCATCGATCCACGCCTCAGCGAGTGATTCTCCTCCCCCCTGCCGAGCCTTCTGCACCCCCGGCGGGGTCCGTTCTGTTGGCCGGATTAAAGATTTCCGCCACCCAGGACGAAGACTGGGACGGTGGGGGGATGTTCCCCGGGAAAGGCATCCGGCCGGATTCCCTTGAAATTGGCGGCCCAAGAGCCGGCAAGCACGAAATCCGCATTTCTTCCTTGAAATATTTGACAATGGGGATAGAATCTCTTAACTTATTGGGTGAGGGCGGCAAAATAACCGATTCTGAACCAACACATTAAGGGAGAGAGATATGAAACGGACGTGGGTTAAGGTTGTCGCACTAGCGCTGGCCCTGTCTTTGCTTGGGGCCGGGATGGCTTTCGCGGCCAAAGCGAAAGCCAAGGAGGTCGACGTCACCAAGGCGTTGATCGATAGCTATAATTTGATCGAAGCCAAGAAGTATGCCCAGGCCCAGAAACTTTTAGACAAGGTTCTGGAACAAGACCCGGGCAACCCGCTGGCTCTGAACAATCTGGCATCGGTCATGGTGGCCGAGAAAAAATTCGACAAGGCCGATACTTATTTGAACCAGGCCCTGGGCAAAGCCAAGGGATATATGGTTCAGGTCAACCGGGTTTGCACCGTGGGCAACATCTGCATGGCCTTCAAGCCCGTGCCGGGTGCCACCGGCAACATGGACCTGGAAGCGCAAATCAAGATGAACATCGAGATGGTCAAAGGCATGATGACCGCATCACCCGTACCTGGCAAGGGCCTGAGGTAACCAACGCCTAACTGCCGCCCACCAGGACTCCCAGGCCCCTTCGGGGGCCTTTCTTTTTGCGGCCGCGGGGTCGCATCCTCCGCCGGGGCGGTAGCCGGGGCCCCGGATTGACAACCAGGCCCAGCCTCCTTATTCTTAACTGCAGATCCTTGATAAAGTGAGGAAGACATGAACTGCCCGAAGCTTAAAATAGCCGCCATCCTTACCGCCCTGCTGCTGGGAGCGGCAGGGGCCCTGGCCCAAACCGATGCCAAAAACGCTCGCATGATGGTACAGGGCTACGATTTGCTGGAAGCCGGCAAAATGGTCCAGGCTGAAGAGTTCTATAAAGAAGTACTGCAAAAGGAGCCCGGCAACCCCCTGGCCCTCAACAATCTGGCGGCCATCATGGTCAAAAAGCAGAAGTATCGGGAAGCCCTGGGCTATCTGGAGCAAGCCCTGCCCCGGGCCAAGGATTACCAGGTCAGGGTTAACCGGGTTTGCGACGTGGAAGGCGTCTGCCTGGCTTTCCGCCCCCTGGAGGCCGAGTATGGCAATCAAGACTTGGAGCCCCTGATCAAGTTAAATATGGAAATGATCAGAGACAAGCTGAAGGCCTCCCAACCGGCCAAGTGATTCCGCCCCGCCGCCGGATATCCAGGGGGACCGGCAGGGAAACGCCGCCGGTCCCCCTTTGGCTTCTGCCGCCACCCCACCGACCTATTCTCCCAACTTGCCATTAATCAACTATTTTGGGTTGCAGGCGCCAGCTAAAGCCTGGGCTGGCCATCACGAAATTTAAAGGCCGGCGTATAAGTACTTTTACCTAACCTAAAATTAGGTAGTTTGGCTCATTGACCGCGGGATTGACCTGAGGGAGGGCCGGGATTGCGCCTTAACCTGCCTGGTTGGCTGCCCCCTTACTTTTTCGGAGCCGCCGCTTTGGCCTCCGCGGCGGCCGCCTTTTCCTGCAGGTAGGCCATCAGAGCGGCGTTGGGGGACAGATCCAGCAGTTTGCGCCAATATAGGGCGGCCTCCCTGGGGTCCCCCGCCTTTTCGGACAGCATGGCCAGGCGCTGCATCACTTCGGCTTGAAAAGCTCCGGTGCTGTCCTCCGCCACGGGCTTGAGGGCGGCCGCGGCCTTCTTGAAGTCCCCCAGGCCTTCGTAGCAGTAGCTGAGGCTCTCGGAAACCAGGGTATTCCAGCCGGGGTCCCGCCCTTGGAGGAGCGACTCATAAGCCCTGGCGGCCTGGCCATAATCCTTCATCTCATAGAGCAAATTGGCCCGCAGCAGCTCCGCCTCGTGCGCCGCCTTGGTGCCGGGGTACTTGTCCACCAATTCTTTGAGGGCTTTGGCGGTGGCCGCGTTGGCTTCGGAGAGCTTGGGCCGCATCTGCACCAGGGCGTCTGCGGCCCGGTTCTCCCGGCTGGCCTCCATGCCGCGGTTTATCCCCCAGGCCGCCCAGGCCGCCGCGATCACCACCGCCCCCAGCAGCAGCCATTTCCATTGCCGTTTTACGGGTTCAAGCCAGCGCTGGGCCAGATTCAAAACTTCTTCGGGGTCCTCCAGCACCGCCCGGCGCCGGGAACTGAACTTTGCCATAGGTATCTCCTAAGGTGAAGGCAGTTTTTCGTTTTTGGTTTTTGAACAGAAAACTGAGAACTTCTCTAATCCGCCAATCGGCAGGCCAGTTCCCGCCCCCGGGGGCCGTGGCCCCTGAAGGTGAGGGTCCGCTGGCTCTCCCCGGTGATCTCCAGGCGAATCTCCAGGTAATCGGCGGGCAGCAGGGGAGCCAGCCTTTCGGCCCATTCCACCGCCACCGCCTGGGGGCCGGCGAGATACTCTTCCAGGTCCGGCAAAAGCTCCGCCGGCAAATCCTCCAGACGATAAAGGTCCAGGTGGATTAAGGTGAGGCGGCCGGGGTATTCGTGGGCCAGGGTGAAGCTGGGGCTGGCCACCGGCACCGCCGGGGGCACCCCCAGCCCTTGGGCCAGGCCGTGGACGAACTCCGTCTTGCCGCTGCCCAGCTCCCCTTTGAGGGCCACCACGTCGCCGGGAGCCAGGCACTGGCCCAACCGGGCGGCCAGGGCCCGGGTCTCTTCGGGGCTATTACTTATCCTGACGTAGGGCCTCACTCGCCGGCTTCCCGGGCCAGGGCCCGGACGATGTCCATCTTGCCGATGACGCCCACGATTTTACCCCGCGCCATTACCGGCAGGGTGTGCACCTGCTGTTTGGCCATGAGGGCGGCGAGCTGCGGCAGCGGCGTCTCCGGGTCCACTGTGACGGGTTTGGGGCTCATGACCTCTCCCACCGTGGCGCCCAGCATCTTTTCCACCCGTTTTAGCAGGTGGGAGGGGATTTGCAGATAGAGATGGAAGTCCAGGATATTGATGGCCGGGGGCAACTCCAGCTCCCGGGCCCGCTCCACCAGGTCGTTCTGGGTGATGATGCCCACCAGGCCGCCGTCATGGTCCACCACCGGCACCCCGCCGATCTTGCGGTCCTCCAGGAGTTTGGAGAGAGCCGCGATGGGGGTCTCCGGCGAGACCGTGACCACGTCCCGGGTCATGATATCACGCGCTTGAAGCATATGTCTTCCTCTGCCAGGGGAATCCGGCCCTGGATGAATTCCGCCACCACCTCGGGAAATACCGCGATTAAGTCACCGGCAATCAGGCTGCGGGGGCCATAGGTGGCCGCAAAGAAATCCGCCGCCAGCCCGTGGAGGTAAACCCCCAGCCGGGCCGCGTCCCATGGAGAGAGCCCCTGGGCCAGAAAGCCGCCGATGAGGCCCGTGAGGACGTCCCCGGTGCCGCCGCTGGCCAGGGCCGGGTTGCCGGTGGGGTTGAGGCTGACCTGGCCGCCGGGGTCCGCCACCAGGGTTTGGGCCCCTTTCAAGACCAGGATCGCCTGGAAGCGGGCCGCGGCCTCCCGGGCCATCTCCAGGCGGTTGGCTTGCACCTCTTGGGGGGAGGACCCCACCAGGCGGGCCATCTCGCCGGGATGGGGCGTCAGAATCCGGGGTCCCGGGGCCGGCAGACAGGAAGGGTCGGCCGCGATGGCGTTGACCCCGTCCGCGTCCACCACCAGGGGCTGGGGCAGGTGCTTCACCAGGTGCCGCACCACCTCCTGAGTCTCCGGGTGGGTCCCCAGCCCCGGCCCCATGGCCACGGTGCTCTTGGGGTCCAGGAACTTAAAGATGGGCTCCAGGGCCGCCTTTCCCAGGGCCCGGGCCCCCGAGGCCTGGGGCAGGGGCAGCGTCATGGCCTCGGTGATTTTCACCTCCAGGATATCGTTGAGGCTCTCGGCAATGCCCAGGGTCACCAGCCCGGCGCCGGCCCGGAGGGCCCCCTCGGAGGTGAGGGTGGCGGCCCCGGTCTTGCCTTCGGAGCCGGCCAGCACCAACAGGTGGCCGAAGGTGCCCTTGTGGCTGCCGAAGGGCCGGGCCGGTAGCAGCTCCCGCATCTCCCCGGCCTCGGCCAACTCCGTCGGCACCTTTCCGGCCAGGGCCGGGGGGATGCTGAGGTCCACCCGGTAGAGGCGCCCCACGTAGTCCCTTCCTTCCGGCAGCACCTGCCCGATCTTGGGCCAGCCGTAAGTGACGGTCACTTCGGCCTTTATCGCCACCCCCAGAACCTCGCCGGTGTCCGCGGAGAGGCCGGTGGGGATGTCCACCGCCAGCACCGGGGCGCGCAGATGGTTGACTTTCTCGATGAGGGCGGCCATCAGGCCTTGCACCGGCTTATCCAGGCCGGTGCCCAGGAGGGCGTCCACGATGAGCCCGGCCCGGGCCAGTCGGTGCAACGTGGGGTTCAGGTCGTCCCCGGTGAGGACCTCCACCACCCCCACCCCCAGGTGTCCTAAAATCTCCAGGTTAACCCGGGCGTCGCCACCCACCTTCTCCTTCTGGCCCAGAAGGAACACCACCACCGGGACGCCGTCGCCCGCCAGGTAGCGGGCCACCACGAAGCCGTCGCCGCCGTTGTTGCCCCGCCCGGCCAGCACCGCCACTTCGCCCGCCAGCTCGGGGAATTCCCGCCGCAGGATCTGATAGGTGGTGCGTCCGGCGTTCTCCATGAGGACCAGGGAGGGGATGCCCACCTCCTGGATGGCCCGCCGGTCCAATTCTCGCATCTCGGAAGCAGTGACAAGTTTCATAGTCGGCAATCATTGAAGAGATTGCGTACTAAGATAACACACTCGGCCAGGCAAATCCATGTGAGTCAAACCCTTCCATGCCGGCCTCAACCCGGGGCCGCATCACCTGCTAAGGTGCCTTTAGACGTAAATAAAGGCGGCCCCGGGCCGCCTTTCGGTGCTATACCATAAATCCAGGGGGCTTAAAAATGGCAAGCTACGCCCAGGACGATCTTATGGCTGGAATAGTCGAGATGAGCGCCGCCCCCCACAGGACCCGGAAATTTTTCCCAATTTTACGGAGGCTGTCGGCCTAATGTCAAGGGAATTAAATCCCGGCCTCAGGGAACGGGAGGAAAATCGAAAATTTATCAGCAGGGCAGATGACAATCCCTAGGGGGGATAATCATATTGATTGACTGGAAGCTCTGCTATTGTTAAATTTTAATAGTTCTCAGATTATCCGCTAGATTTTCAAGGGCTGTGATCATAATTATCGATTATGAAGCTGGCAATCTCACCAGCGTAGTGCGGTCCCTCAAGGCTTTGGGGGTGGAAGCCGCGGTAACCCAGGATCCGGCGGTGGTGGCCGGGGCTTCCCGGGTAATTTTTCCTGGGGTGGGAGCAGCCGGCAAGGCCATGGCCACGCTCAAGGAACTGGGTCTGGATCAGGCCTTGCAGGAGTCTTTTAAGCGGGGGATTCCCATCCTGGGGATTTGTCTGGGGGCGCAAATCATCCTGGATTACAGCGAGGAGAACGACACCCCTTGCCTGGGTTTGCTCCCGGGACGGACCCGGGCCCTGCCCCGAGCCCCGGACCTGAAGATCCCCCACATGGGATGGAATAAGGTCCGCTTTCTCAAGCCCCACCCCGTGTTTGACGGACTGCCGGAGGCCGCGGAATACTATTTTGTCCACAGCTACTACCCGGAGCCGGCGGAGCAAGCCATGGTGCTGGGGGTCACGGAGCACGGGGGCGAGTTTACCAGCGCCCTGGGGTGGCGCAACCTGGTGGCCACCCAGTTTCACCCGGAGAAAAGCGGCCGCTACGGCCTTACTATCCTGGAAAACTTCCTGGCCTGGGACGCCTCCCATGCTGAGTAAAAGGATCATCCCCTGCCTGGACGTCCGGGACGGCCGCACCACCAAGGGCATCAAGTTTTTAAACAACGTGGACATCGGCGACCCGGCGGCCATGGCCCGGCTCTACTACGAGTCCGGGGCCGATGAACTGGTGTTCTACGACATCACCGCCTCCAGCGACCGGCGGGACATCATGATCGACGTGGTGCGCCGGGTGGCCGCGGCCATCTTCATCCCCTTTTCCGTGGGCGGCGGCATCCGCAATCTGGCGGACATGCGCGCCGTGCTCCTGGCCGGGGCCGAAAAGGTGAGCGTCAACACCGCGGCCATCGAAAACCCCGGGCTCATCACCGAGGGGGCCCGGGCCTTCGGCAGCCAGTGCATCGTCCTGGGAATGGACGTCAAGAAGGTCACCCCCAGCAAGGCCACCCCCTCGGGCTACGAGATGGTGATCCACGGGGGCCGCACCCCCATGGGAATCGACGCCCTCTGGTGGGCTAAAGAAGGGGAGCGCCTGGGGGCCGGGGAGATTTGCCTCAATTCCATTGATGCCGACGGCACCCAGGCAGGCTACGAGCTGACTTTGACCAAGATGATCTCCCAAGCCGTGTCCATCCCGGTCATCGCCTCGGGCGGGGCCGGCACCCCCGAGCACCTTTACCAGGTTCTCACCCAGGGGCGAGCCGACGCCGCCCTCATTGCCTCCATGGTCCACTACGGCACATACACCATAGCGCAGATCAAAGAATACCTTGATGAGCGCGGCATTGCGGTGCGCCTCGCCTGGTAGCGCCGCAACTTCGGCCAGGAAGGTCAAAGGTGAACGACCACTACAATCGGCAAAATCAAGATTATCCGGAAGAGTTGCCGGAAATCCTGGAGCCGGAAGTCGAGGCCATCGAAGAGGAAAAGGAGGAGGAGACCACTCTTCCGGCGCCCTCGGACCTCGACCTGGTGCAGCGCTACATCCGGGAGGCCAACCGCTTCGCCCTGCTGACCCCGGAAGAAGAGAAATCCCTGACCAGCCACTTCCACGAGACCGGGGACCGGGAGGCCGGCTCCCACCTCATCACCAGCAATCTGCGCCTGGTCATCAAGATCGCCCTGGAGTTCCAGAAGTACTGGATGAAGAACCTGCTGGACCTGATCCAGGAAGGCAATATCGGCCTGATGCACGCCATTAGAAAGTTCGACCCCTACCGGGGCATCAAGCTCTCCTACTATGCCTCCTTCTGGATCAAGGCCTACATCCTCAAGTTCATCATGGACAATTGGAAGCTGGTGAAGATCGGCACCACCCAGTCCCAGCGGAAGCTCTTTTACAACCTGAAGCGGGAGAAGGAAAAGCTGCGGGCCCTGGGGTTCGAACCGGGCCCCAAGTTGCTGGCCGAATCCCTCAATGTCCGAGAGGAGGAGGTCATTGAAATGGACCAGCGACTGGGGGGCTGGGAGCTCTCCCTGGACGCGCCCTTGAAAGAGGGCTCCGACGAGTACCACAAGAATTTTTTGCCTTCCCTGGAGCCCCAGGTGGAGGAGATCCTGGCCCGGGCCGAACTCAAGGACATGTTCCGCCAGAAGCTGGAGGAGTTCCGCCGGGAATTGAATGACAAAGAAATGGATATCCTGGATCTGCGCTTGCTGGCGGAAAAGCCCCTGACTCTGCAAGAGATCGGCGCCCGCCACCACATCTCCCGGGAGCGGGTGCGCCAGATCGAAGACCGTTTGATCAAAAAGCTGCGTCAATTTTTAAAGAGCGAAATTGCCGATTGGGAGGATTACCGGACCCCTGTGGGCGACTGAGTTTGCCCCAGGCCGGACCTTCCATGATATCTGGCCCTGTTAGAATCGCGATGTCGAACCTTTGTAAGCGTTTGAGACCCCGCTGCCAAGTCCTCCTTTTCCTTTTGGGCCTGGGCCTCCTTCTGCCTCCGCTGCTGACGGGATGCGTCTCCCTGGGGTGGCCGCCCCGGGGGGAATTTCCGGTGGCAGAGGTCTCGGAGACCCCCAGGAGTCTGGCCTATTACCATTATCTGAAGGCCCAATACCTCCTCCTGGCCGATGACACCGCCGGGGCGATTCAGGAGTATGAGGCGGCCCTGCAGGAAGATCCCGACTCCGCCACCGTGGAACTGGAGGTGGCCATGCTCTACCAGCGCCAGGGGGAGGTGAAGAAAGCCCTGGCCCACGTGGAGAAGGCCTTAAAGCTGGATCCCAAGATGCAGGACGCCTATTTCCTGCTGGCCGGGCTCCACGTAGGGCTGAACCAGCTGGAGGATGCCATCCAGGAATACGAACGCATCCTGGTTTTGGACCCGGACAACCGGGAGGCCCGGTTGTTCCTGGCCACCCTGTACGCCCAGCAGCGCCGCTATCCCAAGGCCATCCGCACCATCCAGGAAATCCTGCGCCTGGAGCCCCAATCCACGGTGGGCTACTATTATCTGGGCCGCTTCTACATGGAAATCGACAGGATAGCCGAGGCCAAAAAAGAGTTTAACCGGGTCCTGTCCATGGAACCCAAGTTTGTCCCGGCCATTTTCGACCTGGCCGTGGCCCTGGAACGGGAAAAGCAGTATAACCGGGCCATCGGCACGTATCGCCGGGTCCTGCGCCTCCAACCCAACAATGCCCGGGCCTGGGCCAATATCGGCCGCATCTACCTGATCCTGAACCGTTACGGGGATGCCCAAAAGGCCTTCCGGCAAGTCAAGAAACTGGAAAAGAACGATGCCGCGGCCCAGTTCAACATCGGCCTTATCTGCCTGGAGCAGAAGCTGGCCGAAGACGCCATCAAAGAGTTGCGGCCCCTGCTGACGAACCCCCGCTACCAGGACCGGGCCCGCTACTACATCGCCATGGCCCTGGAAGAGAAGGGGGACCTGAAGGCGGCGGCCCGGGAGTACCGCCTGGTGGACCGCGCTTCCGAGCAATTCATCCCGGCCCGCCTGCGCCTGGCTTACCTCTACTTCCAACTGGGGGAAAAGGACCAGGCCCGGCGCGTCCTGGAGGATCTGCAGCAATTGGCGCCCAACCGTGAGGAGATCTACCTCACCGAGTCGTATTTCTTTGAGGAGGAGAACCTCTGGGACCGGGCCATCAAGGCCCTGCAGGAGGGGCTCCCCAAGGTGGACCGGCCGGCGGAAATTTACTTCCGTCTGGCGGTGCTCTTTGAGAAAACCAACAACCGGGAAGAGTCCATCAAGAGTATTAAGAAAGTTCTGGATCTGGACCCGGACAATGCCGATGCTCAAAATTTCCTGGGTTATACCTATGCCGAGGCCGGCACCCACCTGGACGAGGCGGAGAATTTGATCAAAGCGGCGCTGCGCAGCAAGCCTGAAAGCGGCCATATCATCGATAGCCTGGGCTGGGTCTTTTATAAGAAAGGGCAGTACGACAAGGCCGTGGCCGAGCTGGAGCGGGCCCACAAGATCATGTCCCAGGACGGCACGGTGGCGGAGCACCTGGGGGACGCCTATTTCCAGCAGAAGCGTTACCGAGACGCCCTGAAGCTCTACCGCAAGGCCGAGGGCCTGGAAAACGCCAACACCAACGAACTGCGCAAGAAGATCAAAAAGTTGGAACTACTGCTTAAGGGGCCGGGAATTTGAGCCGCTGGAGCCCGGCCTGGCTGGTAATCCTGTCCTTGCTGCTTCTGGCCGGGTGCCGGGCCCTGCCGCCGGCGCCGCCCCCCACCGCGGTGGGTACCCCGGAAGAGCTCCTCTCCCGGCTCCAGTCCCGGTACCGCCATATCCAGTCTTTTCAGGCCAAAGGCCGCATCACCTTTCTGTCACCCCGGCAGAATTACGCCGGCACCGCTCTCCTTAAAGGCGTTCTCCCCGCCACCCTGCGGGTGGACATCCTGGATTTTTTCGGCCGCACCATCCTGAGCTTTGCCACCGACGGCTCCCAGGTGCAGGTGCTGTCACCCCGGGAGGGGAAACTCTTTTGTGGTCCGGCCACTCCCCGGAACCTGGTGGCCTTCATCCCCCCCACGGTCACCTTGCCCCAGGCGCTGCGCCTGCTGGTGGGGGAGCTGCCTCTGAGCCGCGGGACGCCGCCCCGTTTCGAATATGACCCGGCCAAGGCCCAGTACCTGATGGAGTGGGGTGGGGCCGACGGGGTCCAGGAAAGGCTGGGGGTGACGGCCCAGGGGCTCTACCCTGAAGAGGAAGTCTGGTACGGAGGCGCCCCGGAGCCCCGGTTCACGGCCCAGCTCGCTGATTTTGGCGGCCTGGTCCCGGACCTACCGGGAAAACTCATACTCAAGACCACCGCCCCCAAGATCGAACTCCGCCTGGCCTACACCGAGCTGATTCTCAATCCGCCCCTGAACCCTTCGGACCTGGTGCTTACACCGTCTCCCGGGGTGACCGTGGTCCCCCTGGCGCCGTAAAGGATAGTTTTCCGTTTTTGGTTTTTGGTTTTCGGTTTTTAGTTTTGAGTTCTGGGTTCTAAATTTAGGATCGGGGCCAGGTTCTTGGGTATTTAGGTGGTAGTCCTCGGAATAAAAAACAGATTTCCGCATTGTAGGGGCGGGTTTTAAACCCGCCCTAACCAGGGCCGGCATCAAGGTCACTGACCAAATAAGTCGATTCTTTTCTTCTCCCCGGAGAGGGGAGGATCAGGGTAGGGGTGAACCGAAGTCTCACCTTCTCCTGGCCCCGAACCTCAGGCATGTGGATGCCATGAAATTCCTGGTTGACTTGCCGCTGGGCGGCCTGGCCAAATGGCTGCGGTTCTGCGGGTTCGACGCGCAGGTGCGCCGCCTCCCCCCCGCGCCCCCGGTGCCCTGCCGCCGCCGCAGCCCCACACCTTCATCCTGACGCGGCAGCAGCCTCTGAAAGAGCCGGGCCGGCCCGACGTCCTGGTCCTGGCCGCGGCCGGCCCCCAGGAGCAGCTGGAGGAAGTCTTCGCCCTCCTCAAGATTTCCCGGCGTCGGCTCAAGCCCTTGAGCCGCTGCAGCCGCTGCAACGAACCCCTGGCCGTGGTGGACCGGGACCAGGTCCGGGGCCGCGTCCCCGAACACGTCTTCCACCACCAGAGCCAGTTTTATGAGTGCCCCCGCTGCCGCCGCCTCTTCTGGCCCGGCAGCCATTTACGAGGCATCGCCAAGACCTTACTGGAAAAGCTGGAAGATAACGATGGCTGAGGTCAGAGGAATTTCCCGTTGCTCTCGCTTTTTTATATGAAAATTCATTGGTGTCCGGCAGGGATTTGGCGCTCGGCGATAGGCCGCTACCACGCAAGAATGTAGCCGCAGGCTTTAGCCTGCGCCCCACCGGCTGGAAGCCTGTGCCACTAAAGATTTATTTAATTGAGACGGGATATCCCGGTATTCCAGGGACATCATGTCCAGACATGTAGGGTGGGCACGGCCCACCTTCATAATTCCTTCAATATCCAGCATGTTGAGTTCATGAGGCAATGGCCCTGGCGGCCAGCGCCATTTTCATACCGGACCCTACTGATGAAAATTCCCTTTTTCTAGGGAAGATTTTTAGGCCGCCAGGAACAGCCGCCCCACCGGAAAAAGACTTTTGGCGCCTGCCCGGTTTGGTCGCGCCCATGAGTGCGTTCTTCTGGCACCTGCTATGAGGCCCCGGCGCACCGGCGACTGCCCTTAGCGAGGATTCTCCCCCCGGCTGGAATTTCCTTCCCCCGGATTGCGCACCCGACTTGGGATTCCTATATTACTAGCACCAAGGGGATGAGACCCCGGCGGCCGGCGGGACCCCTCGCCTTGCCGGTCCTCAGCCTGAAGGAGGAGCTTATGAGCGCAGAAGTCAAAGATAAGGCAGTGAGAGGACTCAAAAGCACCTGGTGCAACACCTGGACCTTTGCCGTCAATTCCGCCCGCCGGGCCAAGATCCTGGGCCGCTACACCCTGGCCTGCTGGCAGCAGCAAAAGCTCAACAAGGCCATGCGGCACCTGGGCGACCAAACCTTCCAGGCCCTGGAGCGGGGCGAGGCCAATCCTCTGGTGGCCCCGGAAGTGAGCCAGGCGGTGCAAAGGGCCAAGGACTTGAAGGAGCAGAAAGATAAAAATTACCTGGCCATCGCGGCCATCCGGGAGCGGATTCGCACCTCCTGCGTCATCCCCACTCCCGAGCAGCCCGGCGGCGTGGAAGAGACCCCCGAGGTGCCGTAGGTTTCTGGGTAATTAGCCTGGGAAGTCGGGGCCGATGGCCCCGCCTTCCCAGGCTCCTTAAGCGGGTTGGGAGGGGGGTTTGGGGGGAGGGCAGGGGCGAAGTCCCTGGCCCTCCCCCCAAGAAAACTTTAGGGCAAGGGGCTTTACCCCTTGCCCTAAAAAATTTATCTGTTTTCTTTGTTCTTCTTTGCTTTTACGGGGCGCCGCACTCCGCCGGGCTGCCCCGGAGTTTTTCCAGGGCGTGGGGCAGGGCCTTCGCCACGGCCTCCAGGTTTTCGGCGAGCGCCCCGGGGGCTCCCCGGCAGGTTGATAATGAGGGTGCCGCCCCGGATGGCCGCCACCCCCCGGGAGAGCATGGCGTGGGGGGTGTGGGTAAGCCCTGCGGCCCGCATGGCTTCCGGGATGCCGGGCACCAGCCTCTCCGCCACCGAGAGCGTCGCCTCCGGGGTGAGATCCCGGGGGCTCAGCCCCGTGCCCCCGGTGGTGAGGATCAGGTCCAGGCGCGCCTCATCGCACCAGGCCACCAATTGGGCCACGATGGCCTGGGGCTCGTCGGGGACCACCCGGTAGGCCGCCACTTTGAAGCAGTCAGGGTCCAGCAGGCGGCCCAGTTCGGGGCCGGCGGTGTCCTCCCGCTCGCCCGCGTGCCCCTTGTCGCTCACCGTCAGAATGCCCACCCGGAACATCGGCCACCTCGATCACGTCCCCCGGCTTTACCACTCCCTCTTTCAGCACCCGGGCGAAGATCCCTTCCCGGGGCATGACGCAGTCCCCCACCTGCTCCCTAATGGCGCAGCCCTTGTGGCAGGCCTTGCCGATCTGGGTGACTATAATTTCCGCCTCGGGCCCCACCTTGAGCCGCGTCCCCACCGGCAGGTGCATCACGCTCACGCCCTGGACGGTGAGGTTTTCGGCGAAATCCCCGGGGGAAACCTTAGCTCCCAGGGCCACCATCTTGTCGATGGACTCTTGGGCCAGCAGGCTCACCTGGCGGTGCCCACCTTCGGCATGGGCGTCGCCCATGAGGCCGTGATCCACCTGGAGCAGGGCCGCCGGCACGTTGTGCTTCATGACGCCTTTCCGGTCGCTGACGGAGACCGCGACGATAAGCCCTCGCTGGCCTGGCCTTATGTTGGAGTTCTGCTTCATTTTTTGGATAAACT
>CAVYJK010000025.1:0-182334 GCA_963768765.1 uncultured delta proteobacterium | reverse complement strand
GTATATACAATATGCTTGGCGGCCCGCCGAAAGGGGAGCCACGAATAGGCAGCCGGCTTCGGTTCTAAATTATTAGCCAGTAAAACCCTTGTAACTTGTTTGCACATAGGACTTATTAAAAGGTTCGCAGAAACCCAGCGGTGGTCGTGAAAACCCCCCATTATTTCTTCATCGAAGGCCTCCCTATAAATTCCTCTGGATCACAAATTCGGGATTTTTGAAGGCTCGAATCAGGGTATGTCCCGATTTATCTAGTACTGCATCAGGGTTTAAACTCTCTCTAACAATAAACTTTCTGGACACAAAATTTGCCTTGGAGGGCGGTTATGCAACTAAGAGAGCACCCAAGATTATATATATGGCCGCCGCAATGGACGGGTGCTTTAAATTCCGCATCCCTTTCATCCGAAGAAAGTGAAGAGTTGATTCTTAAAAAAGTTGAAATTAGGCCTCACGATATTTGGATATCTGCTGAATATGGCGGACAAAAATACTTCAGTGCAATAACTATTTTCAGAGACCCGGAATTCTCCGACCTGCTTTATGAAAGGCTCAGTAATTCTATCGGGCAAACAATACGGGAAATAGGCGAATCTGCTTGGGAAGAGGGGGAAGACTGAAGTCTTGGTATTCAAAGCGTATGTCACATGGGAAATGAATAGAAGGCGCCACCTGTTGATATCTGCTATATATTCTCTGTTACCCCTTCGTAGGTTTTAAGCTGATAATGGAGTGATACATTCTTAAGTTCCTTTTTCCAGGGCCCGTCGCAGCTGCGCCCCGGTCCGGGCCAGGTCGCCGGGCCGGTAGCTCTCCTGGGGGAAGAGCCGCAGGCCGTCGGAGAAGTAGCGGGGGATGACGTGGAGGTGGGCGTGGAAGACCACCTGCCCCGCGGCTTCGAAGTTGTTCATGCCGACATTGATACCCTGGGCGTATAAGGTGGCGCGCAAGGCCTGGGCCACCCGGCGGCTGACCTGGCCCATCTCGGTCCAGAGTTCGTCCGGCAGGTCCAGCAGGTTCCGGTAGTGCAACTTGGGGATGACCAGGGTGTGGCCGTAGTTCACCGGGGCGATATCCAGAAAGGCCAGCACCCTTTCGGTCTCGACGAGGCGCTCCGCCGCCTGCCTGCCTGCGGCGATGGCGCAAAAAATACAATCGCGCATGCTGTTCCTTTCGCTTTAATTGCTAACTTCCAGATGAAAAATGTGCAGGAAGCGATGGAAGATGGGAGCTATGAGAATACTCATGGAAACAATGACCACCAGGCCACAGTAGAGCGCATAGATGCCGGCAAAAAGCTTGCCGGCCTGCGTGTGCAGCTCGCCTAGGGGACCCATACCTCCCAAGAGCATGGCGGCATTTACAAACGCGTCAATCCAGGGCATCTCCTCAAAATACCGGTACCCCAGGATCCCCAAGCCCAAAGAGGCCAGCGCTAAACCGAAGGAGAGCGCGCCGTACTTGCAAAGACGCCGAAAGAATAAGGCCCGGGGCAGCAGCGCTTCCTGGCGATGTTCGAACATTACTTTTCCTCCGGTATGCTGTACCAACAGGCGGTTGAAAATCATACCCTCGTCATTCTGAGCGTAGTCAAGAAGCCAGCCATTTCAAGCATATGAGATCTTTTACTTTGTTCAGGGGGATATTAATAATGGATTTTTAACAGCTTCTATTATGCCAGACTATCCCCTAAATTTTGTCCTATTCTACCGGATTGCCTGATTTAGACATATTAACACCCGGCGGATTAAGCCCCGGACCCCCGCGGAGGTCGCCGCCGCAGTTCCAGTCCCCGGCGCACCAGGGCGGCCTCCAGGTCGGCGAAGTCATAGCCCGCCACCGGCTGGGCCTGCCACTCGTCTGCCAAGGCTTTGAGCGCCTCCCGGTCGGAGAGCCCCGGCGGCAGCAGCCCCAGGTGCCTCCGCCGCCGGTTGCGCCAGGGGGCTCAAGGGAGGCGTGGCCTTGACCCAGATACCTCGAAGCTCCCGCAGAAAGATGTTGGCCGTGGCGGGGCCCAGGCCCGGCGCCAGGGCCCGGAGGCGGGCCTCCAGGTCTTCATAGTCCGCGGCGGCCTCATGCAGGCGCTCCAGGTCGCCCTGATAACCTTCCTTCAGGGACGCCATCACCTGGAGGAGTTTGGTGGCGGTCTTGTAGTCGTACCGGGTGTAGCCCCCTTCATCCAGGAGAACCACCAGGTGGTCCCAGCCCTGGGCCAGGACGGCCTCCGGCGCATAGACGCCCCGGGCCGCGAAGACCCGGTAGGTGCGGGCCGCCAACTCGCCTAAGATGCGGGCCCCGTAGAGGATGGCCGCCAGGAACCATTTTTGCCGCTCTCCCGGGCCGGACTTGACGTCGATGCCCAGCCCCGCGGCGAACCGGCCTCCCAGCCGGGCCAACAAATCGGCAAATATTTCCATGGGTTGTAACCTCCGATTCAAGAGGTGGGAGGATTTACAAATATTGGACCCTTCCTCCCAAGCCCTGGATTCGAGTGAATAGTCATTAAGGTTATTGTCATCACAGTCGAAACATAGTAATTATGACGGCATTCGGCAACCTTAAGAGGAAGAATCCATGTGTCTGAACCAGCGCCGCCACTGCCGGTGCGGCCGCAATTCCGCCTTACTCATCTTCCGGGACAACCTGTTGCCGCCGGAGATCCTGCTCAATCTTTACTGCCCGGAATGCCGCCAGCAGGCGAGTTGGGATGCCGCCACCATGCTGGAGGACTGCGGCTGGGTCCTGGAATATGACCTGGACCGGGCCCAGGCCTATCTCGCCTTAAGGGGCGTACCGGGCCCGGCCACCCCCGAATTCCTGTTTGATGCGGGATACCTGACCTGGCAGGGGTTTGCCCCCAATGATCACGAAGTCAACGCCGGGTTGCACCGGCGCCTGGCGCCGCTGATCGAACAGGATCTGTTGTTGTATCTCAAGTCGTTGCGGAGTGAATGGTTGACTCATGTGGCGGCCCTCAAGGCCGCCGGCTGGCGCAAAGCCCAGGCCACCTGAGGCTGGGCGGAATCTCACAACCTCAAAACCCACAGGAGGACGATATGCGGAAAGCGATATGGGCATTGGGCGTAGTGGCGGTGTTCGGACTCTCCTTGATGTTGATTGCTCCTGCGGACCTGGCGGCTCAATGGGGCGCCATCCAAAGCGGCGCCGATGCCGTGCGCCGGGCCAAGGAAGCGGAGAGCCAACCGCAGCAACCGCAGCAGCCGACCAAGGCTTACGAGGGGACGGCGTCCATGAGTGACACGAAAACCGGCGTATCCACTGCGCCGGTGACCTATCAAAACAAAACCCGGCCTTTCTCCTATACCATTCCGGCCGGCTGGCGCCTGGAGCGGGGCGACCCCACCGGTAATGCCGAAAGAGAGAACATCATTTTCATGAAGCCCGGGACCACCTGTGGCTTCACCATCCATTGGACCCAGATGGTGCCCAGCTTCCCCCGGAAGGCCTCGGTGGACGCCTCCTATAAGCAGGCCATGGAAGAGAAAGGCATCGGCAAGTACATCTCGGTGAAGCGCCGGGACCAGGGCGGTAAAGACGGGGTCATCGGCTGGGAGACCATCGAGACCGCGGAAAAGGGCTCGGGAGGTTTCCAGCGCATCCAGTGGCAGTGCTATGATGGACAAAACTATATGTATAGCTTTATGGCCCACTAGCGAACCCAAGGATTTCAACGCCAACCGGGCGGAACTGCAGCGGATCATCGATTCCATCCGGTTCGGGCGCTGACGCCCGTGGGGGCCCGGAGGGAAAAAGGTCCAGGATTTGCTGGACCCATCCCGTAGGGGCGGGGTTACCCCGCCCCGACAACCAATTTTTCAAGAGCGGCGTTATTGGCAATGGCCATTACCTTGCATGAAATTGAGGAGGCCCGCCAAAGGCAGCGAGGGGTGGTCCTGCACACCCCCCTGGTCTACTCCCACACCCTGAGCCGGGAGAGCGGCCGGGAGGTCTTCCTGAAGCTGGAGAACCTGCAGACCACCGGGTCCTTCAAGCTGCGGGGGGCCGTCAACCGCCTCACCCTGCTTAAGGAGCGCCGGGAAGGGGAGAAGGTGGTGGCCGCCTCCGCCGGCAACCACGGCCAGGGGGTGGCCTTTGCCGCGTCTTATCTGGGCCTGCCCGCCACCATCGTCATGCCCTGGGGGGCGTCCATCTCCAAGCAGGAGGCCTGCCGGGGCTACGGCGCCGAAGTGATCCTGCACGGGCAGGACCTGTCCCAGGCCCTGGAGCGGGCCCAGGCCCTGGTGGCCCAGGGCTACATCTTCATCCACCCCTACGACGACCTCGAAGTCATGGCCGGCCAGGGCACCCTGGGGCTGGAGATCCTGGACGACCTCCCCGGGGTGGACACCGTGGTGCTGCCGGTGGGGGGCGGCGGCCTGGCCGCGGGCACCGCCCTGGCGCTGAAGGGTCGCAAGCCCGAAGTAAGGGTTATCGGGGTGCAGACGGCCCAGGTGCCGTCCCTGGCCGCGGCCCTGAAGCAGGGAGCGCCCACCCCGGTGCCTGCCAAAGCCACCCTGGCCGACGGCATCAACGTCCCCCTGACAGGAAGCCACCCCTTCCCGTGGCTTAAGGAGTACCTGGCCGATTTGATCCTGGTGCAGGAGAGCGAGATCGCCCAGGCCCTGCTGTTCCTGCTGGAGGGCAAAAAGGTGCTGGCCGAAGGGGCCGGGGCGGTGGCCACCGCGGCTTTTTTGGGGCCCCTGCGCCGGCGGGACCTGGGGAGACAGGTGGTCCTGGTGGTGAGTGGCGGCAACATCGACATTCCGCTGCTGGAAAGGGTGGTGCCCCGGGCCCTCCTGGAGCGCCGCCGCCTGGTCACCCTCAGGGTGGCCCTGAGCGACCAACCCGGTTCCCTGGGGCGCCTCACGGCCCTCATCGGCGAGCAGGGAGCCAACATCCTGCACCTGTTCCACGACAGGCTGGCCCGGGAACTTCCCCTGGACTACACCCGGGTGGAAATCAACCTGGAGATCCGGGGCCCGGAACACGGCGACGCGGTGCTCCGGGCCTTGCGCGCCGCGGGCTACCAGGTGGAAGAAAAAGGATAGTTTTTGGTTTTTCGTTTTTGGTTTTTGGTTTAAAAACAGAGAGGTCACAGCTAGTGTAGTGTTTCGTAATTAACTATGCATAATATCTGGCTAGAAAGTATGGCTTGGGAAGCTTAAGTCCCCCTTTGGAAAAGGGGGATTTAGGGGGATTTCAACTGGTTGTCAAGAAATCCCCCCTGACCCCCCTTTAGAAAAGGGGGGTAAAAAATCAGCCCCTCGACGTCACGTTATTTATGAAACACACCCCTAGAGACCCTAAATATCTGGGGTTGGTAAGTGTGGTGGGGGCGGATTTTAATCCCGCTCACGACCATTTAATTCTTTCTTATGCCCTGAGCCATATCTTATCGTCTGCTCCTTTCTGCAGTTAGTAGTGTGCAGACCAAAGCCTGAGGCTTCGCAACCGCCAAAACAAAAACTAAAAACCAAAAACAAAAACCAGAAACGGAATCAAAAATGCCCATTGCCAGACGCATCAAAAGCGCCATGGAAGGCTCCTCCTGGATCCGCCGGATGTTCGAGGAGGGGGTGGAACTGAAGGCGAAACTGGGGCCGGAGAAGGTCTTCGACTTTACCCTGGGAAACCCGGACCTGGAGCCCCCGGCCCGCTTCAAAGAAGAGCTGGTCAAGGCGGCCCGGGACCCCCGGGGCGGCCTCCATTCCTACATGCCCAACGCCGGGCTGCTCCCCACCCGCCGGGCCCTGGCGGAGCACCTGAGCCGGGTCCACGACCTGGACTTCAAGGCAGACGACCTCATCCTCACCTGCGGCGCCGCCGGGGCCCTCAACGTCATTCTCAAGGTCCTGTTGGACCCCGGCGACGAAGTGGTGGTCTTGGCGCCCTTCTTCCCGGAGTACCTGTTCTACGCCGACAACCACGGCGGCGCGGCCCGGGTGGTGGAGACCGATGAGCACTTCCGGTTGGACCTGAAGGCCCTGGAGCCGGCCTTAAGCCCCCGGACCCGGGCGGTCATCGTCAACTCGCCCAACAACCCCACGGGCCAGGTTTACGAGGCCGCGGCCCTCAAAGAACTGGGGCGGTTTCTCGCCCACCATGCGGGGCGCCACGGCCGGCCCGTCTACCTGGTGGCCGATGAGCCTTACCGGCGCCTGGTCTATGACGGCCTCAGCCTGCCCAGCATCTTCGAGGCCTATCCCAACACCCTGCTGGCCACCTCCTTTTCCAAGGACCTCTCCATCCCCGGGGAGCGCCTGGGCTACGCGGCGGTGAGCCCCCGGGCCGCGGGCCGGGGGAGCTCTTCGCCGGCATGGTGCTGGCCAACCGCATCCTGGGGTTCGTCAATGCCCCGGCCCTGATGCAGCGGGTGGTGGCCAACCTCACCGAGGTTTCCGTGGACCTGGCCCCCTACGCCCGGCGCCGGGACCTCTTCTGCGACGTATTGACCCGGGCCGGCTATGAGTTCATCAAGCCCCAGGGGGCGTTCTTTCTCTTTCCCCAGGCCCCCGGGGGGGACGACCTGGCCTTGGTGGCCGCCCTCAAGGAAGAAAACATCCTGGCGGTGCCAGGAAGGGGCTTCGGGCGGCCGGGCTACTTCCGCCTGGCCTTTTGTGTGCCCGAAGCGGTCATCGAAGCCGCGGCCCCGGGGTTCGCCCGGGCCAGGGAGGGAATGGAGAAATAGCTTTTGAGGGAGGGGGCCAGGGGCTTTTTTGTAATAGGCCCCTGCCCCCTCCCTCAAGTCCCCTCCCCCAACCCCTTATGGGAAGGAAATAGGGGCGCCCCTGCGGGTAGGTTTAAGCTATTTTAAAACCAGGTTTTTTCTGTCACCCTGAGCGAAGCGAAGGGTCTAGGCCTTTAACATAACCAGTTTACTCAGCCTTCCTCTGGTTTGAAGAAGCCTTAAAGTCCCCCCTTCTTAAAGGGGGATTTAGGCAGTAGTGTCCGGTTGAAATTTACCGGTTTACGGCAAAACCATGCATGTCTGTGCTCTTGCGATCCCGCACTGTTTCTTGGGACATGATCGGCCGAAACGAATTTCTCCCTCTCCCCCGTTTACGGGGGGAGAGGGCTGGGGTGAGGGGGGGGTAACACCTTGCACCCCTCACCCTCACCCTCTCCCCTTGAAGGGGAGAGGGAATTTTAGGGTCTTTCCCGTCGGTTTCCGGCAACCCGGCGGTATCGGTCCGATACCCATAATGAACTGCCTGGTATGAGCGAATTTTATCCCCAATTGGCTACCCAGGCTTAGCAAAAACCTTGCCGGACACTACTGGGATTTAGGAGGATTATTAAGCGGTTATTTTAATCCCCCCTTACCCCCCGTTAGAAAAGGGGATAAAAACCTGGTCTTTAATGTCATAGTTATGAAACGCCGCACTAGATTTTTTCTGCGCGGCGCTCAGAACGACATTTCCTTGCGAAGATAGGTTTTGAAATAGCTTCTTAGTTTTTTACCGAAAACCGAAAACTGACAACCGGAAACTCTTCTAATCCAATGGCAAAGCGACCGACCCGACCCCGGCCCGTGGCCGTCAAAGAAATCCTCCAGGAGTTTCTCAACCCCGGGGACCTGGAGGCCCTGAAGCAGCGTTGGGAGATTCGGCGGGTCTGGGAGGCGGTGGTGCCGGGGAAGCTGCTGGCCCAGAGCCGGCTGGTGGACCTCCGCCGCAAAGAGCTGTGGGTGGAGGTAAGCGACAGCCCCTGGGCCCAGGAACTGCAGTTCCTCAAACCCAGGCTCCTTCAGGCACTGGACCGGGCCCTGGGGCCGGGAAAAATCCGCGATATCCGTTTTCGGGTGGGGGGAGTTTAACCAAGTAAAGGAGGATGCCGAAACTTAATATAAAGACTAAGAACTGAAAACCGCATGACGAGACAGCCGCCGGTCACCATCCTGTTAGTGGACGACGACCCCCTGATCCGGTCTCTGGGGCAGGAGCTGCTGGAGCATCTGGGGTACCGGGTGGCGGCGGCGGGCGACGGCCCCGAGGCCCTGGAGACCTACCGGCAGCTGGGCGGCGCCGACCTGGTGATCCTGGACTATTGCCTGCCGGGCCAGGACGGCTACCAGCTGCTGCGGGCGTTCAAGGCCCTGGATAAAAGAGTGCGGGTGCTGGTGGCTTCGGGTTATTTCGCCCCCCAGGAAGCGGCCCGCCTGACGACAGGCGGCGCCCTGGGCCTGATTAATAAGCCTTACCGGGTGGGGGAGTTGGAGAGCCGGATTGAGCAGGCTCTGGCGGGATCGAAGGTTTGGCGGCCACGTCTTGCCCCTGGGGTTCGAACCGGAAAAGAGCGGCCCCCACCCGGCTGAAGCAGGCCGTCTCCTGCCACTCAGGGCCCAGCAGCCCGGCGGCAAACCGGCGTATGTCCTCCAATCCTTCGATATGGGAGGCGATGAGCCAGATGCGCCGCGGGGCAGCGTCCTGGCCGGTGGCCGCCTCCAGGTTCGTCTCCACGCAGGATTTGCCCAGGCAGAGCCTGGCGGCTGGGCCGTGATAATAGTATTTGAAGGGCTGGATGGCGAAATAGTAGACGTAGACCAGGTCCCCGGACCGCAGCTGGCCTGAGAGACGCTCCACCAGGGGCCGGATCTCTTCCCGGTTGTTGAGGGGCGAGAGGTTCTCCCGGAAGTTGGCCACCGGGTGCAGGGCCGCCAGGAGCACGGCGCTCAGGGCCAGGGCCAGCCACCGCTGGCGTTTCCGCCACAGCCAGGCGAAGGCGGTGCTGGCCCCGGCGGCCGCCACCAGGTAGAGGAAGGGCGCGCTGAAGAGCATGAGCCGGTTGCCGCCGCTGCGGGTCATGAAGGGATAGCGATGCAGGGCGGCGGCGGCGAAGGCCAGGAGGATGGGCCCCAGCAGATACACCAGGAGGCGGCCGCGGCCCCGGCTGATCAACGCCCAGGCGCCGGCTGCCAGCAGGGGCGGCCCCCAGTAGAGCCCCCATTCCCCCAGAAAATACCAGAAATACTCGTACAGGGCCTGCCCCAGCCAGATGACCAGGGGCTTGACCCCGGAGAGATCGGGGAAAGCCGCCACCTCGGTCCAATAAGCCACCAGGTTCGGGTCCATCTCCCGCCGGAAGAACAGGAGGTAGCAGACTCCAAAGGCCAGGGCCCAGATGCACCCGAGGAGGGCCACCCGGGGCCGCCGGCGGGGCAGGCCGAACCACAGTACCGCCCAAGCCACGGGCAGGACGAAGACCAGGGGGTGGGAGAAACCCAGGCCCAGGACCCCGGCCATTCCCAGGGCCGCCCAGCCGTCCTGGCCCCGCCGGGTCCGCAGGCGTTCCGCCAGGTAGAAGATCAGCACCGCAAAGAAGGCGTCGCCGCTGTACTGCTTCAGTTCTTTGGCGTAGTAGACCAGCACCGGGGAGAAGGCCACCGCGGCCAGGGCCAGCAGCGAAGCGGGCACCTGCACCAGGGACCGGGCGAGCAGCCAGAAGAGGACCAGGGTCCCCAGGCCGAACAGGAAGGACACCGAGCGCAGCACCAATTCGCTGCCGCCCAAGACCTTGACCGCGGCCCAGACGCTTAGCAGATACAGGGGCGGAGTGGACTGGCCCGCGGCCAGGGCCGCGGCGGGGGTGTCTTGCAGGGCCGCCAGGGCCACCCAGGCCTCGTCGGTCCACAGGTCCCGGCCCCCCAGGTCGTAGAGGCGGAAGCCCAGGGCCAGGGCAAAGATCAGAGAGCAGGGCCACGGCGGCCCAAGGAGGCAGTCGGGAAGGCGAAGGGCTCATGGTTCGCAAAGTTAGGTCGCTGATTCAGAGAATAGTTCGACTCTGTTTCAAGTTCCCTTGTATTATATTTCAAAATCCTGGATGATAGAAAGAGATTATTTGTTATCAGGGACCGGGGCCAGGGCCGTAGGGCTTCCGGCATCCCAGTTATCGCCAGGTTCAGCTTGCATGACCGAGAATAAATTAACGGCAGCCGACCCCGGGGTTGCTTGCCACTGGCCGCCGGCGGTTGCGCCCGGGGAGGTGGTGGCGGTGGCGGCGCCGGCCAGCCCGGTGAGCCGGTCCGACTGGCAGGCGGGGGTCCGGTTTCTCCAGGACTGGGGCTTCAAGGTGCGCTGCGGGCCGGAGGTCTTCGAGACCCGGGCCTGGGGGGCGGAAACGGACCGGTTGTACGCCCGGCGCTTTGAAGAGCTCTGGCTGGACCCGGAGGTGAAGGCCATCGTGGGGGTGCGGGGCGGCTACGGCTCCCTCAAGATCTTGCCCTATCTGGATATGGCGCGGCTGGCGGCCGCCCCCAAGAAGCTCATCGGTTTCAGCGACCTCACCAACCTGCTGTGGACCCTGCACCGGGATCTGGGCCTGGTGACCTTCCACGGGCCCACGGTGGCCCACCTGCCCGCCCTGACGCCTGAAGCCCGGGAGAACTTTTACCGCTGGCTCACCGCGCCAGGCCCCCAGGCCATGGCTTACGAAGGTTTAACGGTCCTCCACCCCGGGGTGGCGGCCGGACCCCTGGCCGGCGGCAATCTCACCACCCTGTGCCACCTGGTGGGCACCTCCTTTGCCCCCCGGTTCCGGGGCTATCTGCTGTTCCTGGAGGATTACAATGAGGCCCTTTACCGCCTGGACCGCATGATCCACCACCTGCTCCTCGCCGGGGTCCTTAATGGGGTGGCGGGGGTGGTCCTGGGGGGCTTCACCAATTGCGGCTCCCGGGAGGGACTGGCGGAAGTGATGACCGCGGCCCTGGCGCCGCTGGCCGTGCCGGTCCTCCTGGGCCTGCCGGTGGGCCACCAGCCGGACAACCACACCCTGCCCCTGGGGGCCCGGGCCCGGCTGGACGCCGGCTCCGGCAGCCTGACCCTGTTGGCCTGACTCGCACTCCTTGGTCCACGGATAAAGGGCACGGCTGGCCTGCCCCTGCAGGACGAACGCCACCCTGGCGCCTGGGGCCGCTGCCCAGGTTGGCGATTGGGGTGCAAAGCCGTAACCAGCAACATCTATACCCGCCGTAATGCTCCCCCCGCATTGACAATACCCGTTTAGGACTTATTGTTTGGATTACTTCACGCATTCACAAGGAGGCGTTATGGCCAAGAAAGTTTATACCTGTCAAACCTGCGGCGCACTGGCGGAGGAACCCGGGCACCTCTGCAATCCTTCCACCGAAGTGATGACCTGCGCTTACTGCGGGGAAAAGGCGCCCCATGTCAAACATTATTGCAAAGGCAAAATGGAGGACCTGAAGTTTGTCTGCCAGAAGTGCGGCCGCCTGGCCCCATCGGAGGGACTGCTCTGCGAGCCGACCAAAGTGCCCGGCTAAGGATGGGCCGGGCGAGAGGGACTACTACCTGCCGGGGAAGGGCGCGCCGGTTTCGGAGCCGGCCGCGCCATTCCCCGGGGGAATTTTTCAGGTGAGATAGGAGTGGAGGCCCGACAGGAGGAAACTGACCCCGAAGTAAGTGAACAACACCGCCATGAACCCCAAGACCGCCAGCCAGGCGATGCGCCGTCCCTGCCAGCCCTTGAGCAGACGGGCGTGCAGCTGGGTGGCGTAGATGAGCCAGGTGATGAGGGACCAGGTCTCTTTGGGGTCCCAGCTCCAGTACCTTCCCCAGGCCGTTTCGGCCCACACCGCACCGGTGAGAATCCCCAGAGTTAACAAGAGAAACCCCAGCACCGTGGCCCGGTAAATGAGGCGGTCCAGCTGCGCCGCCGGCGGCAGCGAGGCCCGGGGCCGCCGCTCCTGCACCAGGTAGAGGAGGGCGGCGCCACAGGCCAGGGCGAAGGCGGAGTAACCCAAAAACGCGGTGACCACGTGAATGAGGAGCCAGTTGCTCTTCAAGGCCGGCATCAACGGTTTGATGCGGCTGTCCACCCCCCCGAAGGAGGCGTAGGCCAACAGCAGGCAGGCCAGGACCGCCACCCCGGCTCCCAGGTAGCCCTTGAGATAGCGCCGGAAGGAGATGACCCCCAGGGCCGGCAGGGTCCAGGCGAAAAAGACCAAGGACTCGTAAAAGTTGGACAGGGGCGCCTGCAGGATGATGAGACGCAGGTTCTCCGAGAAGGCGGCCGGAGTCGAATGGAAAACCGCCAGCTGGTAGGAGCCCACCCACCGTCCCAGCAAGGCCCCGGTATGGGCCCCCAGGCCGGCCCACAGCAGCACCCGGGCCCCGCTCAGCAGGCGGGGCGAGGCCCACAGTTCGGCCATCAGAAACAGGATGGCCACCAGCAGATACACCAGCATCACTACGCCCAGCACCTGGCTGATCATGACGGTGTTCCTTTTTTCAGCCCTTCTAAGAGCCGCTCCAGAGAGGCGGCGAATTCTTCCCGGTTACGGGGACTGGCCCCCAGGAGGCGGCCCTTGAATCCCCCTTTGGCGGCGCCTTCCAGGACCACGGCCCAGCGCGCCGCGGGCCGGAGAAAGGCCAGGTAGAAGCCCGGTAAAAACAGGATAAACCCGGCGTAGACCCACCAGACCCCCGGATCCCGTTTCACCTGAAACACCGAATAATACTGGAAAGGAATGGCTGCCGCCCGGAACTGGTAGCGGTCCGGCTGCTCCCCCAACTCGGGGTGGTCCTTAAGCACCCAGAAGATCTGGGGGTGCCCGGAGCCGCCCCGAAAGGCCAACTGGGCCGCCGGGCCGTAACCCTGGAGGTTGCCGTCCACCCGCAGCAGCATCACCTGGGCCTCGCCGCCGGGCAGGTCCACCATCCGGCGTAGGGGGAGCTCCAGGGTCTCGTCCCGGTCTCCGTGGCGCACCTTAAGGCGCACCGGCCCTTCCGGCCTGGAGCCGTAGGAGGCCTGGTAAAAGGTCAAGCCGCCGAAACTCACGGGGTCGTTCACCCGGCAGGTGGCCCGGGCCGCCTCTTGGTCGTCCCGGAGAAAGGTGAGGTCGGAGCGGAACTCCTTGGGAGTGCCGCCCTGTTCGTAAAACTGCACCTGAAACCGGTCCAACCGCACCTTAAAGTTCAGGGGGTGCTGGGCCTGGCCCACCTGGAAGTTCTGGGCCACTTCGCCCTGGTCCAGGGGGAGGTTCCCCTCGATGCCCCAAAACTTGCCGATGAGGCCGCCGGCCAGGATCAGCAGCAGGGCCAGGTGCACCAGGTAAGGGCCCAGGGGCCGCCAGCGGCCGCGCTCATAAAGATAGATTTCTTTATCCGGCAGGCTCTCCTGCTGGAATGGTCCCAGCTCATGTTTCAGCAGGGCGCGGAGGCGGGCGTGGGCATCGACGCCGGCGGGCCAGCTGAACTGGCCCCGCTCCGGCAGGGCCAGGGCCGCCTCCGGGGTGAAGGGCCGCAAGGTGCGCCGGATGGCCCGAGGCAGTCCGTGGATCAGGCAGGACAGGATGTTCAACGCCAGCAGCCCCATGGGCCACAGGAACCAGGGGCTGTAGTAGATCCGGGCCAAACCCCAGCCGTAGATAATGCCCCCCAGGCCTTCGCCGTAGCGCAAGTAGTACTGTCCCGGCGGCTGGTCCTGGGGCACTACGGTGCCGATGACCGCCACTGCGGCCAGGATCAGGAGCAGAAAAACGGTGAGGCGGATGGAGGTCAACGACCCCCAGAGCCAGGATTTGGGCTTGGTTGGTGCGGGTGATTTAACCATGGATAAAGTAAGCCCCAAACCCCCGGCCAGGGGGTCTGAAGACCAGGATCTGTCAGCGGGAGGGAGAATGAAACTGGGAAAACCGGCCGGAAGATCAGTCTTCTTCCAGATCTTCTTCTTCGCTCAGGTGCTCTTCGTATTCTTCTTCGGTGAAGAGTTCGTCAAACTCCTGGCCGGAGGTCATTTCCACCTTGACCAGCCAGCCTTCGGACAAGGGATCCTCGTTGACGATCTCCGGGACCTCCAGGGCTTCGTAGTTGACTTCGACTACCTCGCCGGAGACCGGGGCTTTCAGCCCCCGGCGGCCATTTTTGGCCTCCACCACGCTGAAGTGTTCGTCTTTGATGAAGTCCTCCCCTTCTTCGGGGAGGCGCAGGCTATAGATCTCCCCCAGTTTTTCCTGGAGGTAATCGGTCAGACCGATGGTGGCCTGGTTGTCGTCATCCATGCGAACCCAGATATGGTCCCGACTGAAACGCATCTCGCCGATGGCTCTCACTCCAATCGTTGAAAGATTCTGCCGCCCCAAAAGGCAAGACGATACGCTGGGGAAATATAATAACCAAAAATAGGTTTGGCAAGGGTTTTTTTTGCAGGTATGGAGGCAGCCCCGGGCAGGGAGAACTTTCTTGCCCGTCTCTTAGATTGCGGGGCGCCCCGGCTTTTTGACTTGACAAGCATAGGGTCATTTATTAGTTTACACTAAATTTCACAATCACCCCAGCCAAATAGCCAAGGGAGGCTAGCTAAATGAAGCAAGTGCAGAAAATTCTTTTTCCCATCGATTTTGCTTCGAATTTCGAACCCTTACTGCCCTGGGTCTCCACCTTTGCGGAAAAGTTTGGCGCCACCGTTTACGTCCTGTTCGTGACGCAGGATCTGTCCGGCTATTCCACCTTCTACGTGCCCCACGGTAACATCCAGAGTTTTCAACAGGAAGCGCTGGAGGCGGCCAAAAAGAAGATGCAGGCCGTTGCCAACGAGTTTTTCAAAGGCTTCGGCAAGCTGGAAACCCGGGTGGAAATGGGCTCGCCCGCGGAGAAGATCCTGAAAATGGCCAAAAAGGAGAAGATCGACCTCATCATCATGGGCGCCCACGGCCGCAAGGGCCTGGAGCGGGCCATTTTCGGCAGCGTGGCCGACAAGGTAGTGCAGGGCGCCACCTGCCCGGTGATGACGATTCATCCCTAAGGCTTGATTTTCCTTGATTGTCCTCCTGGCCCCTCCGGTTCAGCCGGCTGCCGGCCTCTGTTAGGATCTTTTCCAGTTCCGCCGCCGGCGGCACCTTGCCGGCCACCACCACCCGGCCGTTGATGATCAGGGCGGGGAAGGTCCGGATGCCGTAGCCCTGGAGCAGGGCCGGGTCGGTGATGTACTGGAGTTCGGCCGCCAGGCCCCTGGCCGCCAGGATTTCCATCACCTGCTGGTAAAAGTGCCGGCAGCCGGAGCAGCCCAGCCCCAGGACCTTGATTTCCAGCCCCGCCGGGGCCTCGGCCTCCACTTCTTCCCCCTGAAGGCGGCGGAACTCGCGCCACAGGGCCCGGCGGTATTCCTCCCGGGAGCCGGGGGGAACGTAGTTTTGCGCCGCCACCCGGCGCAAAATCTCCTCCTGGGCCTGCTGGGGAGATCCCCAGGGGCCGGACCGGACCGCCCCAAAGACCTCCTCCAGGCCCCGCAGGCCGATGAGTTTGGCGCCGATGCGCACCTGGGTGATCTTCTCGGTCATGGTTGCAGCAGGAGTCTGGTCCGCTAGCTGGGGTAACGTTCCATTATTTGTATGAGAAGCTTCCTGTGGGTTTTAGAAGCCTTAAAGTCCCCCTTTCTTAAAGGGGGATTTAGGGGAAGGGGGAGGGAAAAAGACGAGGCGGGGGCCCTCTTTGCCCTTACCGAAAACCGAAAACTGAGTTTTCCCGATCCTGAATGAACTTGAGTTCCCGCAGTTTCTGGAGCAACTTTTCTTGGGCGAACACACCTTCGTGGCGGAAGACTTCCTGGCCGGCGGGGTCCAGGAAGACCTGGGTGGGGACGATGACCACCCGGTACTGGCGAAACATGGGTTCGCGTTCATCTATATAAACCCGGCTCACCACGAATTGTCCGGGGTACCGGTTTTTAACTTCCTGAATGATGAGTTCCGACTCCCGGCACACCGGGCAGAGCTTGCGGTCGAACTCCAGGATTTGCGGCAGGGTCTTGGGGGGGCCCGGTGCCTGGGCCCAGGCCGGCAGGACTTGGGTCAGCAGCAGCATCCCCAGGCTGAGGGCGATTATTTTCAAGACACGGCCTGATTTCATGGAGCTGTCCTTCGGGTCAGGGGGCGGTTTCCCGAGTCATGGGGGGGACCAGCAGGGTGGGGCAAGGGGCCACCCGGGTAATGTTGTGGGCCACGCTGCCCAAAAAGATTTCGGCAATAAAGCCTCGCCCCTGGGTGCCCAGCACGATCAAGGAAATGTCCTGGGCCTGGAGCAGGTCCAGGATGACCGAGATGGGGTGGCCGGCGGACAAAAGGGAGTCAACCAGGGGCACCCCTGCGGCCTCCAGGCGCTCCCTTAGAATCTCCATGGAGTTGCGGGCCGCGGCCTCCACCCGCTCCGGCAAGCTGGGCTCGTAAAAATCCAGAGGCGGCACTTGCAGGGCATGCATCAGGGTGACCCGGGCCACGCCTTTGGGGACCAGGAGTTCGACATAGACCAGGGCCTGGGCCGCGGGCTGGGAGAAGTCCGTGGGCAGCAGGAGGTGGCCCAGCAGGTCGGTGCAATGCCAGAGGCAGGTGGCCCGGTCGCCGCCGGCCGCCACCCGCACCGGCAGGACCAGGATGGGGAACCGGGCCTGGTGGCAGACCGCGCTGGAAAAACACCCAAGAACCCCTTCCCGCCAGCGGGATTTGCCGTGGGAGCCGATGACCACCAGGGAGGCGTCGTGTTTCCGGGCCACGTCGTTCAGGCTGGAAGCCGGCAAGCCGATGGGGGTCTCCACCAACACTTGGAGTCCCTGGGCTTCCAACTGCCGCCTTTGTTGCGTCAGGCGCGGCTCGGCTTCCTGGCGCAACTCCTGATCCGAGGCGGTGAAAAAATCGGGGGTGATGACATGGGTCAGGATCACCAGGGAGCAGCCCAGGTTCCTGATCTCCCCGCCGCAGGAGACGATTTCGTCCCAGGCGGGGGACAGATCCGTGGCCATGACCACCTTGTCGAATATGGCGCTGCCGCTCCCCATACCCCTGTCCTTCGGAGGCGGACCGCTCCTCCCAGCCTCAAGTTGTCTCATCCTAAAAGCAAATTATACCAATGCGGGGGAAAAAGCAATTGAGGCGGCGGGTGGGTAGTGTATCAGTTTGAATTTGCTAGGTGCGAAAATTCATTTCGTTGGTGCTGTGTAAAATTTTCACAGCGCCATTTTTGTGTTTTATATACTGATATGGTCTAGTAATAGATGGAAAACAGTTGGAAATTGATAAAATTTTAATCAATTAAAGGTAGCAATTAAAAAGCGGCCCGGAGGCCGCTCCAAATTTCCTTACTCCTCAAACCGTTTCCTTATTTCTTGAAAAACAGATAGCTTACCTTCTACGGTAGACCACCGCTCTAATTCATTCAAATCAATTTTATTATCTTTTGCAACCAATACTGCTTGCTCTAAACTCTGTTTATCCCCCCAATGGTAATATGCGGCTAGCCTATCTTTAACGCAATCAGTTGGGGAAATTATCCTTAATTCACCCGTAGATAATTTTAACGTGTTAATTTCACTTATTGGTTCTTCTCCAATAGAAAGCGGCCCCGATGGGAATTCCAGGAAAATAGCTGTTTCTGGATTTATAAAATATTTATCTTTATTCAGAAAAACCTATTTCCCGAAGGATTCTTTTTAATTTCCTTCTACCAACTGAACCAGATTCAATAATAAAATCCAAGTCAAGGGAAGCATATTTATTTTCAGTATAAATTGAGACACAACTTCCCCCTGACAGGATAACATCAATACCATTGTGTTTGAGATGGCTACTTATAAATGCTGCCAATTCTCCAATCGACATATCCCCGATTGGTTTCACAATGGCTTCCCGCTTCTTCTGGGCCTCCGTCTATTCATTAAAAGCGCTTCTTGCTCGTTTGGGGGATAGAAAGTTAAAGCCTTTTTAAGAAGATTTTCGATCTCTGGCCTAAATGCGTGTCTAGGATTGAATGAATATAAACGAGTTTTCCCTGCAAGTCGGCTATTTAAAATCCCATTGACTTCAAACTTTTCAAGCCCTCTCTGAATGGGAGTCAAGTCTGTATTGTAAAATCTTGCTATCTCGCGCGCATACCCTTCCCCTCTCGCATAAATGAAAAGAAGGGCTCTCTCGCCACTGATTGATCCGAGTAGGGATGCTAACATTTAAATTGACCTCTTATATAGGTCATATGACCTCATATTGGGTTCACATGACCTCTTTTTGAGGTCAATATAATTCATATTTTGCAAAAATGCAAGGGGGGAATAGGGCTGTCTATAAAAAAATTATTCTGTAAGCGCGGCCATCTCTTCCAAACTCCAAACGTGGTCTGAAACTCCCGCTTCCATCGCCGGACCTTCTTTGAAAACGCATTGGTAAGGCGAGTAAACCGACGCATAGACATTCTCAAGGTGAGGTTTTGGCGCCCGGCGTAGCTAGTGGAGATATGTTTACGGTCAGGATTTCCGGTCATGGCCTCTTTTCTACTAGCAACAAATTCCGCTGGACTATACCGCTTTTGCTTTTTGGCCCGGCGGCGAACCCCGGAAAAAAATCATTTGTTAAATTTTTTCCAGGTATAAGTATAATATGACTTCCCTTGACCAGGAATGGCTCTGCCGGCGCATCGTGGAAGAGAGCCGGGACGCTGTTATCTTTGCGGACCGCTCCGGCGTCATCCGCCTCTGGAACCCGGGAGCCGCGGAAATGTTCGGTTACGGCCCCGAGGAAGCCCTGGGGCAACCCCTGGAGCTGGTCATCCCGGAGAACCTCCGGGCCCGGCATCAAGAAGGCTACCGCCGGGTCATGGCCAGCGGCGAGACCCAATACGCCAAGGAGTTGCTGGCGGTGCCGGGCCTCAAGAAGGACGGTGCCCGCATCTCCCTGGAATTCACCATTGCCCTGATCCGGGACGAGGCCGGCGACATCCTGGGCGCGGCCGCCATCATCCGTGACGTGACCGCCAAGTTTCGAGCGGGACAAGGAGTTAAAAAGGCGGCTGGCGGCGTTGGAGGCCCAGGTGGCCCGGCGGGGCGAAGATTGAACCGGTCGGTTAAGCGGAGGCGCTGAGAGCTTCCACATCTGAAAGACTCGTGAAAGGAATAGAAGATGGCCCGCATCCTGAGAAGAAGGACCAAAAAGGTCGGCCTTCCCCCCGGCACCCTGGTGTACACCGGCGAAAAGGTGCACGAACCGGCGAAGATCACGGTGATCGAGTACGATGAGAAAGATTACGAAGAAAGAGAGATTACCCGGTTCGACCAATGCCTGGTGCTCAAGAAGAAGCCCTCGGTGAGCTGGATCAACGTCAGCGGCATCTCCCAAGTGGCCAACCTGGAGAAACTGGGGGAATGTTTCAGCTTGCACCCCCTGGTCCTGGAAGACATCCTGAACGTAGATCAACGCCCTAAAATTGAAGATTACGAAGACTATCTCTACATCGTCTTAAAAACCATCAATCATGAAGAAGGGACCGACGAAATAAAGGTGAACCAGATAAGCATCATCCTGGGCCGGAATTACGTGATCTCTTTTCAAGAAGGCAACGGTAATATCTTTGCCCCCATCCGGGAACGGCTGGTGGCCGCCAAGGGGCGCATCCGCAAGGCCGGCCCCGATTACCTGGCCTACGCCCTCATAGATCTCATCGTGGACAACTACTTCGTAGTGCTGGAAACTTTTGCGGAAAATATCGAACTTTTGGAAGACCAGGTGGTGGGCCGGCCCGCCCCCCAGACCCTGCAAGACGTCCACCGTTTCAAGAACGACATGATCATCCTGCGCAAGTCGCTGTGGCCCTTGCGGGAGGTCATCGCCCGGCTGGAGAGGCGGGAGTCGCCCCTCATCGAGGACGCCACCGCCGTATATTTTAAGGATGTCTACGACCACACCATCATCGCCATCGACTCGGTGGAGACTTACCGGGATATCCTCTCGGGGATGCTGGACATTTATCTCTCCAGCGTCAGCAACCGCTTAAACGAAGTGATGAAGGTCCTGACCATCATCGCCACCGTCTTCATGCCCCTCACCTTTATCGTGGGGCTGTACGGCATGAACTTCAAATACATGCCGGAGCTGGAGTGGCGTTTCGGCTACTTCTCGGTCCTGGGCTTCATTGTGGTGGTGGCCATTTTTATGTTGATATTTTTCAAGAGAAAGAAGTGGATCTGAGGCCGTTTGCCTGAAGCTCATAATTGCTTGACAAAAAATTTATAAAATTTCATTGTAGTTTCAATCCCTTTACCGGGTCTCTGCCCTTGCCTTGGAAGTTATCCGTACCTATTATTAAGGCGAGTTGTTAGGCGGCAATTTTCGGAGGCGACCATGAGGGCCATCTGGAAAGGCTACTTGAAATGCAGCCTGGTAACCATCCCCGTCAAGCTGTACCCCGCCACCACTAAAAGACCCCTGCAGTTCCATCTCTATCACGACAAGTGCGGCAGCCAGATCAGGCAAGAGAACGTCTGTCCCGTCTGCCACCAGACCTTGAGAAACGACGAGATCGTCAAGGGCTATCAATACGGCAAAGACCTGCACGTGGTGGTGACGGACGAAGACTTTGACCAGGCCCGGAAAGAGTCCACCGACACCATTGAGATCCTGAAGTTCGTGGCGGCGGAGCAGATCAATCCCATCTATCGGTTTTACCTTCACCGACCTGGAGGAGATCTCCCGGCGGCTCCGGGACCTGCGGCTGGACGCCCCGCCGCTTCCCGGCCTGCCGCGGCTCCAGGGCGTAACCTGGGTCAAACCGGAGTTGCGGGCTGAAGTGACCTACCAGGAGCAAACTCCCCGGGGGCATTTCCGGGCCCCGGCGTTCATCAGGTTGGTCCAGTGAAGAAGCTTTACGATCACCGGGAAGTCTCAAAGCTCATCGGCATCTCTCAGAGGCGCATCCGCTACTGGGAGCGCCAGGGACTGATTCCCCGCCTGGAGAAGGCCCGGGGCCGGCTGCTGTTTGACTTCCAGGGCCTGGTGGCCTTCCGCACGGTGCGGGAACTGCGGCGCCAGGGGGTCTCCCTGGGCAAGATCAGAAAGTGCGTGGAGAAACTGCGCCGCATGCTGCCCGGCCTCAAGCAACCTCTGGCCGAAGTCAGGATCTCCATTTTCAAGGACCAGATCATCCTGGGCAAGAACCGGAGGCGTTTTACCCCGGAAGGACAGCTGCTGATGGATTTCTCCGCGGCGGCCCCCCGCCCCGTGGCCATCCCGGTGGAGGTGTACGAGGAATTATTTTTCCAGGCCCTTCAGGATGAGGAGGCGGGCAACCTTATCGAGGCCCGGCAGAAATACGAGGCCATCCTGGCGGCCCTGCCGGACCACGTGGACGCCCTGGTGAACCTGGGAAACCTCTTGTATCTGACGGGTTCGGAAACCGCGGCCGCCTCCCACTATCTCCAGGCCCTGGGGATTAATCCGGACCACGTGGAGGCCAATTACAACCTGGGCAATCTCCTGGAAAGCCGGGGGGAGATGCAGGGCGCCGTGATCTTTTACCGGAAGGCCCTCCAGGAGGACCCGGAGTTGGCCGACGCCCACTTCAACCTGGCCATGGTGCTGGAAGCCATGGGGGACGTGGAGACGGCTAAAAGGCACTGGCGGCAATACCTGGAGCTGGACCCCGACAGCCAGTGGACCGAGTATATCAAACGGCGGTTGGAAGAGGGGTGAACGGGAGGTCGCCGGCAATAATTGGACCGTAACCTGCCATGTTCAAGCTGAAACGGGCCTATGAAAAACCGGCCGAAGGGGACGGCTTCCGGGTCCTGGTGGAGCGGCTCTGGCCCCGGGGCCGCAAGAGAGAGGAAGTGGCCCTTGACCTGTGGCTGCAGGAGATCGCGCCCAGCCCGGAGTTGCGCCGGTGGTTCAGCCACGACCCGCAAAAATGGGACGAGTTTTGCCGGCGCTATTGGGGCGAACTGCAAGGCAAGACCGAAGAGGTCAGGCTGCTTGAGGAGAAGGGCAAAGCGGGGACCGTCACCCTGGTCTACGGCTCCAGGGACGAGGAACACAACGCCGCCGTGGCCCTGAAGGAATTTCTGGAAGGCCGGGCCTCTTAGGCCTGCGGCGGTACTCCTCCTTTTTTAAAGGGGGTAAAGGGGGGATCAGGAATAACCCCTTGATAATTCCCCTAAATCCCTCTTTAGAAAAGGGGGACTGAAAAAGCCACTGGGCGATACCAGGGCAAAATAAGTATCAGACAATTTACCAGACCTAACCTCCGGGAGGTAACCGGCATGAGAAGACCCTGGCCCCTTTGGTTTATGTTGGCGGCCTGTCTGGCCCTGATTCATTCCAGCAGCTCAGGAGGTGAGAGTATGAAGCTTTCATCCGGCGCTTTTCCAGATGGGGGCAAGATCCCGACCCAGTACGTCATGCCCGGGGCCGGGGGGCAGAACGTCTCCGTCCCCTTGACCTGGGTGAACCCACCCGCCGGGACGGAGTCCTTGGCCCTCTCCATGGTGGACCCGCACCCGGTGGCCCGCAACTGGGTGCACTGGCTGGTCATCGACCTGCCCACCACCGTCAACACCATCCCGGAAGGCGCCTCCCGCAAGAAGATGCCGCCGGGTGCGGTGGAACTGAAGAACTCCTTCGGCGAAGTGGGCTACGGCGGCCCCCAGCCTCCCAGGGGCACCGGCGACCACCCTTACGTCATCACCGTTTACGCCCTCAGCGTCCCCAGGTTGGACCTGGATAAGAATACCACCCTGGGGGCCTTCAAGGAGGCCCTAAAAGGCAAGGTCCTGGCCCAGGCCAGCGTCACCGGGTATTACGGCAGATAGGCGTTTAAGGGAGGTGATTCAGGCGCCCCCGATTTGTGGAAAATCGCCGGTAGTTCGCCGCAATGACGCCCCGAACGCAAACCTCCGATCCGGGGGAGAAACGCTGCGGATCATGGCGGGTCACCCCAACCCTTCATTATAGGTGCGTGATTCATGGCCTGGACCCCATGAATGGCGTCCCTGCAGTCATCTTGCCCAGCTTACTTCACCACCAGGCGCACCATATGCCAGGCCGCGGCGGCCCGGGATCTTTTCGGGTTTCTCAAGGAGCCTTGCGGTTATACTTGACTTCCTCGGCTTCCGAAGCCATCTTAATTCAAGAACATCATCATCCTTAAGGCTCACTGAACCGCAGCATATCCCTGGGGAGCCTGGGCAGGCTCAGGCCCCGGTGTGGCTGAGGACCCCCATGTTGCCGGATCTGGCCAAAATCGTGGCCGCGGACCGGGCCGCCCAGAAGGCGGTCCAGGACGCCCGGAATGAGGCCCGGGCCCTCAAGGCCCAGGCCGAAGTCCGGGGGCAGGAGATCCGCGCCCGCCTCCAGGAGGAATTGGCCCGGATCCAGGAAAACGCCCAGGAGGAAATCCTGCGGCAGGCGGATGCCCGGGCCCTTGAGATTCAACAGGCTTCTCAGGAGGAAGTCCGGCGCCTCACCGAGCAACACCAGGCCCACGGAGAAGAGGCGGTGGCCTTCCTGGTTTCCCGGGTGGTGGGCCCATGATGCTTAAGCTCTGGCGCTACGCCTACGCGGGGGCCAAGGTCATGGCCCTCAAGGGCTACCTGCTTTCCGCCGAAGACTACCACTACCTGCTGCGGGCCCGGAGCCTGGAGGACCTCCTGGGCTACCTGCGGACCACGGCCTACGGCCCGGCGCTGGCGGGCTGGGACTGGCGCCGGCGCGATGCCGAAGCCGAGCTCAGCCGCCGCCTCTACGGGGACCTGGCCCAGGCCTTTTTAAAGGTGCGCCGGGCCCTGAAGAGGCGGGAAGCGCGCTTCATCGAGGTGCTGGCCCAGCGCCTGGTGGCCGAAAACCTCAAGGTGGCGCTACGGGCCCTGTACCAGGCGGCGCCGCCGGCCCAGGCCGCCGGATGGCTATTGCCCCTGGAGTCCTTGACGCCCCTTAACTTTCAGGAGATGCTGCGCCAGGAATCCATTCCCCGGCTGGCGGCTTATCTGGCCGACACGCCTTGGGGCCCGCCCTTGGAGCGAGGCTTGCCGCGGTTTGCCCGGGAAAAGAGCCTGTTCCCCCTGGAGATGTCCATCGACCTGTGGGTTTACCACCGCCTGTGGCAGGGGCTGGCGGAATTATCCGCCTCGGACCGCCGGGTTGCCGAGAAAATCCTGGGAACCTTCATCGACCTCACCAACATCACCTGGGCCGGCCGTTTCCGGGACATCTACCGGTTCCCGGGAGAAGAGATCTACCAGTACCTCATCGAGGCGGGAAGTTTTCGGTCGCCGAGCGCCCGCCGGGACCTGGCCTTTGCCGCCAACGTGGCGGACATGGCGGCCAGGTTGCCCCGGGAGATTTACGTGCAACTCCTCAAGGGGGCCGAGGACGGCGCCGCGGTGGAAGACCGGCTGCAGGAATACTGGCTGGGGGTGCTGGAGAAGGTCTTGCTCCAGCCGCCCTTCCAGGTCGGTCTGCCCATAACCTACCTCTTCCTGAAGGAGCTGGAGCTGGACAATCTCCTGACCCTGATTACCGGCATGTATCTCAAGGTGCCGGCCGAGCAGTTGGCGCCGCGGCTCCGCCGGCGGCAGGCGGGGGCCCGCCATGTTTAAATCCGTCCCCCTGGTGCTGGTGAACATCCAGGTGCCCCAGGACCAGATCTCCCGGGCCACCGCGGTGCTGGCCCGGCTGCGCATCATGCACCTCATCAACCTGGTGGAGACCCCCCTGGGAAAGTTGGGGTACGTGGGGGAGCTGGAACGGGACCTGCTGGATCGCTACCAGTCCATCGGCGAGGAGGTGGACCGCTGGGGCCAGACCCTGGGGATCATACCGCAAGTGGTGGAGATTCCGCCGGACCTGGACCCGGCCAAAGATATTTACCCCCTGGAAGAGCGGATGGACCTGCTGCGGGCCCAGGTGGGACCGCAGCTCAAGCAATTCCGGGAGGTGACGGAGAAACTGGAAAAGTTCAAGGAATACCGGCAGAACCTGGAATTGCTGCGTCCCGCCGGGTTGGACCCGGCCATCCTGGCGGGCCTGCGGTTGACCTATCTGGCGCCCGGCTGGGTGCCCACGGAAAATCTCCTGCGCCTGGAGCAGGCCCTGGAGAGGTTGCACCACGCCCTCATCCCCGTGACCCAGGATGAAACCCGCACCCTGATCCTGGCAGCATCCCTGGCCACGGATAGGGAGACCCTGGAGGGGGCCTTGAAGGGGGCCTTCTTCGAGCCGCTGTCCCTCCCCGAGGGCGCCGCCGGCACCCTGGACGAGGCCCTCAAGGACGTGGAAGCCCAGGTCCAGAACCTGGAGGAAGCGGCCCGGCAGATGGAGACCAGGCGGCAAGAGCTGCGGGACCAGATGGGCCCGGAGCTGGTGCGCATTCGCAACCGCATCGACCTGACCCGCACCCTGCTCCGGGCCCGGGTGCTGTTCGGCAAGGTGGACCGTTCCTACCTGGTGAGCGGCTGGATTCCGGCCGGCCTGGTGGACAAGCTCAAGGAGGCCCTGGCCCAGGAATTGGGGGAGCAGGCGGTCCTGGAGGTCCTGTCCGCCGAGGCTGTGCCGGGGGCCCGGGAAGGGGTCCTCAAGATCCCCATCCTCTTCAACAATCCCTACCTGCTGCGGCCCTTCGAGCGCCTGACCACGGCCTACGGCACCCCGGCCTACGGCGAAGTGGAGCCCACCGCCTTCCTGGCCGTCAGCTTTCTGTTGATGTTCGGCCTGATGTTCGGGGACGTGGGCCAGGGGGCGGTGCTATTCCTGCTGGGTTACGTCATCTTCCACCGCTTTTTCCGCTACACCGACTACGGCATCATCCTGATGGAATGCGGGGTGGCCTCCACCGTCTTCGGCTGCCTGTACGGCAGCGTCTTCGGCCTGGAAGACTTGATCCCGGCCCTGTGGTTCAGGCCCATGAAAGAGGTCACTTATTTCCTGAAGATGGCCATAATCTTCGGAGTGGCGGCCATCAGCCTGGGGCTCATTCTGAGCTTCATCAACGCCCTGCGCTTAAGGAGCGTCCGGCTGCCCGGGGCCAACTTGCTGGCGGCCCTCTTTTACTGGATTCTGGCGGGCCTGGGCCTGCGCTATCTCCTCACCGGGGCCTGGGCCTGGGACTTCTGGGTGGCCGTGGGGGTGGCTGCCGTTACCCTGGGGCTGGGGGGCGTTTTCGTCCTGCAGCGCCTGTGGCTGGCTCCTCCCAAGGTGGGGTCTCCGGCGGAGGGCTGGAGCCTCAAGATCCTGGAAGGGGTCATCGAAGTGGTGGACGGCACCATCCGCTTTGTGGCCAACACCATCTCCTTCATCCGCATCGCCGCCTTTGCCCTGGCCCACGCCGGCCTGTTTGTGGCGGTTTTTTCCCTGGCCGACACCCTGAGCCGCATGGGGGGCGGCGGCCCGGCCTACTGGCTCACCATCTTCCTGGGCAACGTGGTTATCATTCTGTTAGAAGGCCTGGTGGTCTCCATTCAGATTGTCCGGCTGGAGTATTATGAGTTCATGAGCAAGTTTTTTCACGGGGGCGGGGAGCGCTTCAAACCCCTGGAACGGGGCGCGGACCTTGGTTGAGGGGATTTTCCCTGCCCCTCCCTCTTCCAAGGGGAGGGAAAGAACCTGGTTCCACCTTCTGGACGGGCTGAAATTTGTTTCGCATCCTTAAATTGGGGTGGGAAGGGGAAGACATGGGCAAATTGCTGACAGGAATTAAAATCGGTTTATCGACCCTGGCAATTTGCGGCCTCTGGGCGCTCACCGCCTGGGCCCAGGCCGCGGGCGCCATGACCAATCCCGACGTGGTCAAATGGGCCTTTTTGTCCGCGGCCATCGCCGCGGGCTTGGGGGTCCTGGGGGCCGGGGTGGCCGTGGCCACGGTGGGGGCCGCGGCCATGGGGGCCATGAGCGAAAAGCCCGAGATGTTCGCCCGGGCCCTGATCTTTGTGGGACTGGCCGAAGGGCTGGCCATCTATGGGCTCATCATCGCCATCATGATCTTGGGAAGAATTTAGCAGTGAGCAGTGAGCGGCGAGCAGGTGGTTTTCTGGGCTACTTTGCAGCTAAGCCTCGTTAGTGTTTTGTTTAATAAATAACCTAACAATAAATCAAAGGGGCTCCCAGGCTTCAGGGGTTTAAATCCCCCCTTCCCCTTTGTTAAAGGGGGGTAAAAGCTCTTGTTAAGATGCCGCATTAATTATGAAACGTCACAATGGTCTAAGGATTAAATGAGTTCCATCATTTCTCCCCCCCTGAGGGGGAGAGGGTCAGGGTGAGGGCGAGGGGCGGGGATTTATTTCCCACTCCGCTTAATAACTACGGTTTTATGGGAGTAAGGTCATCAGCGAATTAGGCTTTTTTATCATCGCCGACGCCCGCACCCTGTTGGCCTTCCGGCTGGCCGGGCTCCCCGGGGGCGCCGCGGCGGATGGGGCCGAAGCCCGGCAGCTCCTGGCCCAGGGGCTGGCCGACCCCGGAGTGGGGCTGATCCTCATCACCGAAGCGCTGGCCCGGGAGATTGAGGGCGAGGTGGATGCGGCCAGAAGGGAAGGGCGGCCGCCCTTGATTTTGGAGATTCCCGACCTGAAGGGGCCGCTCCCCGCAGGCCGGTCGCTGCTGGAGAGGCTGCGCTCGCTCACGGGGATACCCAGGTGAGGCAATCAGGGTGGCGTCTGGTAATTAATATGACATTTAAAGACCAAGGTTCTTACCCCCCTTTTCTAAAGGGGGACTTTAAGACTTCCATATCCAAGGGTCGAAGTTGTTCTCAGACGATTAATGATAAAGTTGTTAAATTCTCAAGGCATTACGGCCCGTGGCAATTATAGGGCCTGTAGCCTCAGGGGATTAGACCATGCCTTTGTTTGACCAGGTGGAGCTCCTGTGCCAGGCCATGGGCAGCCAGGCCCGGGAGGAGGCTGAAAAGATCGTGGCCAACGCCAAAGACGAGGCCGCCCGGCTGGTGGCCGCGGAGGAGGCGCGGCGCCAAGAGGTGCTGGGGCGCACCAAATCAGAGGTGGAGGCCCAGGCGCGCCTCACCGCCCGGAACCGCATCGACCGGGCCGAGCTGGAAAGCAAGCGCCGCATCGGCCAGACCAAGGAGGCGATTCTCAGCGACGTCTTTAGCCGGGCTCTGGCCCAACTCCAGGCCTTCCGGAGTTCCCCGGATTACCAGGACTGGCTCTCGCGCAGGTTGTTGGGGACTTTGAAACAATTGGAGGGGCAGCAGTTCCAGGTGGTGGCCCACCCGGAGGAGGCCCGGTGGCTCACGGCGGAGTTGCTCTCAGAAGTGGGCGGAGAATCCGGCGCCCGGCTGGAATGGGCTCCGGACGAAGAGGCGCCCCCGGGGGGCTTCCTGGTGGTGCGGGCCGACGGCAAGGTGCGCTACGACCAGACCTTTGCCGGCATCATCGAGCGTGAGAGAGAAAGCCTAAGGGCGGAGTTGGCGCAAAGGTTGTGGGGTGAGGGAAAGATGGTTGGGGGAGGGGGCTAAGGGCCTTCCCGTAAGTGCCCTTACCCCCTCCCTGGCCCTCCCCCGCAAAACCAAAGCAAACATATGACCGACACATCATCCCAAGTCATCTGGGTCAGCGGGCCGGTGATTAAGGCCACGGGCGGCCGCCTGCTGTCCATGTATGAGATGGTGGAGGTGGGAGCGGAGCGGCTCATCGGCGAGGTCATCGCTCTCGATGGCGAGGTGGCCACCCTGCAGGTCTACGAGGACACGGCCGGCATCCGGCCGGGGGATGCGGTGGCGGGCCAGGGGGCGCCGCTCTCGGTGGAGATCGGCCCGGGCCTGGTGGGGCAAATCTTCGACGGCATCCAGCGGCCGCTGAACCTGCTGAGGCAGAGAAGCGGCGCCTTCATTTCCCGGGGCCTCCAGGTCGGGGCGCTGGACCGGGAACGGTCCTGGTCTTTCACTCCCCGCCTGAAGGTGGGGGACCAGGTGAGCGGCGGCGAGATCCTGGGGGCGGTGCCGGAGACCCCGGCCATGGAGCACCGGGTGCTGGTGCCGCCGGGGGTGGCGGGGGACATCACTTTGGTGGCCCCGGCGGGGCAGTATACCCTGAAGGAGGTTATTGCCAAGGTTGCTGGCCCCAGAGGCAAAGAGAGGGACCTTTACCTGTGGCACCGCTGGCCGGTCAGGAAGGTGCGGCCTTACCGGCAGCGCCTCATGCCCTCGGAGCCCCTGGTCACGGGCCTGCGGGTCCTGGACGCCCTCTTCCCCCTGGCCAAGGGGGGCAGTGCGGCCATCCCCGGGGGTTTCGGCACCGGCAAGACCATCACCCAGCACCAGCTCTCCAAGTGGTGCGAAGCCGACCTCATCGTTTACGTGGGCTGCGGCGAGCGGGGCAATGAAATGACGGGCATTTTAAGCGAACTACCCGCCTTAAAAGACCCCCGCACCGGCCATGCCCTGCTCATGCGCACCATCCTCATCGCCAACACCTCCAACATGCCGGTGGCGGCCCGGGAGGCCTCCATTTACACGGGCATCACCCTGGCCGAGGCCTTCCGGGACATGGGCTATGCGGTGGCGCTGATGGCGGACTCCACCTCCCGGTGGGCCGAGGCCCTCAGGGAGATTTCCGGGCGCCTGGAGGAGATGCCGGCGGAAGAGGGCTTCCCGGCGTATCTGGCCACCCGGCTGGCGGAGTTCTACGAACGGGCCGGCGCGGTCATCACCCTGAGCGGCGCCCGGGGGTCGGTGTCGGTCATCGGGGCGGTGTCGCCGCCGGGGGGCGATTTTTCCGAACCTGTGACCCAGCAGACCAAGCGCTTTGTGCGCACCTTCTGGGGCCTGGACAAGGAGCTGGCCGCGGCCCGGTATTTTCCGGCCATCAACCCCATCGACAGCTACAGCGAATACGCCGACCTGGTGCAGGCCTGGTGGGCGGAGAACGTCGACCCCCAGTGGCTGGCCATGCGGGCCGAGACCCTGAAGCTGCTGCAGGAAGACCACCAGTTGCAGCGCATCGTCAAGATCATCGGCGAGGAAGCGCTGCCCGACGCCCAGCGCCTGACCCTGGAGGCGGCCCGCTGGCTCAAGGAGGGTTTCCTGCAGCAGAGCGCCTTCGACCCGGTGGACATGTTTTGCACCCCAGCCAAGCAGATGAAGATGCTGAAGCTGATCCTCACGGTGCACCGCCAGGCCCGGGAGGTGCTGGCCAAGGGGGTGCCCTTTTACCAGGTGCGGGAGATCGAGGAGTTGGCGGATTTGATCCGCATGAAGTCCACCATAAGGGACGATGAACCGGAGAGGTTTGACGAATTGGAGCAGACGTTGATGAAGCGGTTGGAGGCTTTGGTTGGCTGAGGTTTTCGGTTTCCGATTAAATAGCAAAGAATTATTCAGGTGGCACAGGCGTCTCGCCTGTGCGCTCTACCAGTTCCAAAACTTTGAAAATATAACCACATATCCCAATCAGATGCTTTGCTTTTAACTTATTTCTTTTGGGGGACAACATCGCACAGGCGAGACGCCTGTGCCACCAAATGGTTTGATCTTCATAAAATCAACCTCTATGGATTAACTTGATAATCCTATTCCAAGAGCTTTAAATAATGAACCCTGTGCCGAAAACCGCAAACCGCAAACCGGAAACCATCTCACCCTCGGGGCGGGAGTACCTGGGCCTCAAGTGCATCACCGGCCCCCTTTTGGTGGTGGAAGGGGTCCGGGGGGTGGGCTTCGACGAAAGCGTGGAGGTCACCGCCCCCGACGGGTCCCGCCAGCAAGGCCGGGTCCTGGCCGTGGGCCGGGACGAAGCGGTAATTGAGCTTTTCGGCGAAACCGTGGGCCTGTCCTTACAAAAAACCCGGGTGCGCTTCACCGGCTCGCCCCTGACGGTGCCGGTGTCCACGGACCTGTTGGGGCGCATCCTGAACGGCATGGGCCAGCCCCTGGACGGCGGCCCCCTGCCGGTGGGCGAGGCGAGCCGCAACATCAACGGCCAGCCCATCAACCCCACGGCCCGCACCTATCCCCAGGAGTTCATCCAGACGGGGATCTCCGCCATCGACGGCATGAACACCCTGGTGCGGGGGCAGAAGCTCCCCATCTTCGCCATGAGCGGCCTGCCCCACCACGAACTGGCGGCCCAGATCGTGCGCCAGGCCAGGATCCTGGGGGAGGAGGAGGGGGCGGGAGAGCGCTTCGCCATCGTCTTCGCGGCCATGGGGGTGCAGCACGACGTGGCCAACCTCTTCCGCCAGTCCTTCGAGGCCAGCGGCGTCCTCAACAACGTGGTCATGTTTCTCAACCTGGCGGACGACCCGGCCATCGAGCGCCTCATCACGCCCCGGCTGGCCCTCACCGTGGCGGAATTCCTGGCCTTCGACCGGGACCACCACGTCCTGGCGATCCTGACGGACATGACCAACTACTGCGAGGCCCTGCGGGAAGTGGCCAGCTCCAAGGGTGAAATTCCGTCCCGCAAGGGTTACCCGGGCTACCTGTACAGCGACCTGGCGTCCATCTACGAGCGGGCCGGCAAGATCGAGGGGAGCAAAGGGTCCATCACCCAGCTGCCCATGCTCACCATGCCCAACGACGACATCACCCACCCCATCCCGGACCTCACCGGCTACATCACCGAGGGGCAGATCGTCCTGGACCGGGGCCTGCACCAGCGGGGCATCTACCCGCCCATCCAGGTGCTGCCGTCGCTTTCCCGGCTCATGAGCGACGGCATCGGGGAAGGGCGCACCCGGGAGGACCACGGGCACGTGTCCTCCCAGCTTTACGCGGCCTACGACCACGCCCGTCGTCTCCAGGCCCTGGCGGCCATCATCGGGGAGGACAGCCTCTCCAAGGGCGACCGCCAGGTGCTCAACTTCGGCCGGGCCTTTGAAGAGCGCTTCATCAACCAGGGCCTCGAGGAAAACCGCAGCATCACCCAAACCCTGGACCTGGCCTGGCAGGTGCTTAAGGAGTTGCCCAAGAGCGACCTGACCCGGGTGACGGAAGAGGAGATTGAGAAGTATGGGGGTTAATATTAACCACAGAGACACGGAGAGCACCGAGGAAACAAATTGTCTCTTGTTCCCCAGCTAAGCTTGGGAACAAGATTATTATCTCGGTGCTCTTTGTGACTTTGTGGTGAAAAATATAACCATGGCGCGATTAACCCTACCAGCCACCAAAGGCAACCTTCTCCGGGTGAAGGACGAGGAAATCCTGGCCGCGGAGGCCCTCACCTTTCTGGAGGAAAAGCGCGATCTGCTGTTGGGGGAGCTGCTGCGGCTCCAGGGGCAGGCGGCCAGATTTCGGCGCCAGATGGAGCGGTCCCTGGAGGGGGCCTACGCCCAGCTCACCGAAGGCCTGGTGACCCTGGGCGGCGAAGCCGTGGGCCGGGCCGCCCTGGGAGTCAAGAGCGGCGACCGGGTGGCCCTGCGCGACCGGGCCTTTCTGGGGATGCCCATGCCGGTGGTGGAACTGCGCCCTGGGGAGAAGCGGCCCCAGTTCAGCTTCGGCGGCACCGTGGGCGCCTTGGACCGCTGCGCCCTGGCTATCCGGGAGGCCCTGGGCTCCATCGCCGAGCTGGCCGAAGTGGAGGCCATCCTGTGGCGCCTGGCCGAAGAGCTGAAGCGCACGGTGCGGCGCACCAACGCCTTGAACTACATGATCATTCCCACGTACCTGGAAACCATTCATTACCTGGAGGGCGCCCTGGAAGAGCGGGAGCGGGAGGGGCTCTTCCATCTCAAACGGGCCAAGGCCAAGAAGGCGAAAGGGGGCTTATGATGTCGCCCATAACCAAGATCCTGGTGCCCATCGACGGCTCGGCCGCATCTCTGGAGGCGCACCGTTTGGCCCTGGAGGCCGCGGCGGCTTTCGGAGCCGAACTTATTTTGCTCTACGTGGTGGACTCCTCGGCCCTGGAGGAGATTTCCCGCCTTTCCGGCCGGGACCGGCCGCGCCTCCTGCACGACATGCAGGAGTCCGGTATGAAGCTCCTCATGTCGCTGAGCCGGGAAGCAGAGAAGCGGGGCCTGGCGGCCACGGTGGACATCCACACCGGCATGCCGGATGAGGTCATCATGGAGGAGGCCGGGCGGCTGCGGGTGAGCCTCATCGTCATGGGCAAGATCGGGCGCAAGGGGCACCGGCGCTCGCTCCTGGGCTCGGTGACCGAAAGGGTCCTGGAGGCCTCGGACCTCCCGGTGATGGTGGTGAGCCCGGTAAGTGAATAGAGCAGTCAATGATTATAGCGGCACGTTGCCCTCATCTTCAAGCGCGCCGCCGGGGCTCGCTTGCCTATCCCGGCACTGCCAATCTATCAGTTTATCTCGTCAGCCTTTCAGTATAATTTTGCCTTAGAGACCTTTTCCCGTTACAATAGCGGCGGTCCCGGCAGGAGGGACTGCGGGTGGGATTTCTCCAGGTGGGAGTGGAGGAAAAATGAAAGGAAAACGTCGACTCATCGTCGGCATCGCGGCTCTGGCGCTCATTGTCGGCGGCCTGGGCTACTGGCTGTACCGGGAGGAACACCGCACCCCCACCAACATCTTGCGGCTCCAGGGGCATATGGAGGCCACCGAAACCGACCTGGCCTTCAAGGTCTCCGGCATCATCCAGTACATCTTCTTCCAGGAAGGCGACTGGGTCACCAGCGGCCAGAAGACGGCAGGGCTGGAGGCCAAGGACCTGAAGGACGAAGTGGACCGGGCTGCGGCCTCACTGGCCGCGGCCACCGCCAATCTGGCCAAAATGGAAACGGGCTACCGGCCCCAGGAGATCAAGGAGGCCGAAGCCCAGGTGGGCAAGACCAAGGCCGACCTGGTCAACAAGAAGATCGATTACGAGCGCTATGACAACCTCTACCGCCGCAAGGTCGTACCCGGGCTGACCCGGGACAAGTTCGAGGCCGATTACCTCATGGCCAGGGAGGCCCACAAGAGCGCCCTGGAGGAGTACAGCCTGCGCCGGGAAGGGTTTCGCAAAGAGGACATCGACAAGGCCCGGGGTGAATTCAAGGAGGCGGAAGCGGGACTGGAACTGGCCCTCACCCGGTTGGGTTACGCCACCATCGACTCTCCCGTCACCGGGGTGGTGCTGGTGCGCCCCATGGAGCCGGGGATGACCGCGGCGGTGGGGGCCCCGGTCCTCACCCTGGGAGACATGGACAACATCTATTTTGAGGGTTACATTCCGGAAACCGACCTGGCCAAGGTGAAGTTCGGCATGAAGGCCGAGATCACCACCGACGCCTACCCGGGCAAAAAATATCCCGCCTGGGTGTCCTTCATCAACTCCAAGGCGGAGTTCACCCCCAAAACGGTGGAGACTTACAAGGAGCGGGTGACGTTGGTCTACCGCACCAAGATCCGGGCCCAGAACCTGAACTACGACCTCAAGCCGGGCATGCCGGCGGAAGCGGTAATCTTTCTTGACAGCAAGCCTGACGAACCGCAGCAACCATGACCCGGCCATCCGGGCCCAGGGGCTGACCAAGCGCTTCGGGCCGTTGGTGGCGGTGGACAATTTCCATCTGGAAGTGGCCGCCGGGGAGGCCTTTGCCCTGGTGGGCCCCGACGCCGCGGGCAAGACCACCACCATGCGCCTGCTGGTGGGCATCATGGACCCGGACGAGGGCCAGGCCCAGGTGCTGGGTTTCGACACGGTGAAGGAGTCCGAGCGCATCAAGGAGCAGATCGGCTACATGCCCCAGCGGTTCGGCCTGTACGACGACCTCACCGTGGCCGAGAACATGGCCTTCTACGCCGACATCTACCGGGTGCCCCTGGACGGAACGCGACCGCCGCCTGCCGGAACTGCTGGGCTTTTCCAACCTCACCCCTTTTCAGGGGCGGCTGGCCCGCAACCTCTCGGGGGGCATGCGCCAGAAGCTGGGCCTGGCCTGCGCCCTGATCCACACCCCCCGGCTGCTCTTTCTGGATGAGCCCACCTTCGGGGTGGACCCCATTTCCCGGCGGGAGTTCTGGGAGATTCTCTACCGGCTGCTGGGCACGGGGCTCACCATCTTTCTGTCCACCGCCTACATGGACGAAGCGGAACGGGCCAACCGGGTGGGGCTGATGCATCACGGCAAATTGCTGGTAGTGGACACGCCCAAGGCCATCAAGCGCTCTTTTGAAGGGGAGCTGCTGGAGGCCCGGGCCTCCAACCAATGGACCGCCAGGAAGGTGCTGGGCGGGCATCCCGTGGTCCTCCAGTCCCTGGCCATGGGAGACCGGCTGATGGTGACGGTGAAAAACGCGGCCGAAGCCACGCCGCAGCTCATCCAGGCCCTGGAGGGGGCGGGTCTGACCCAGGTCAGCGTGGCCCCGGCGGCCCCCAACCTGGAAGACCTGTTCGTGCAGATCGTGCGCCGGCAGGAGGAGTGAGGGGAAAAGGGCGTGCAGCTCGGCGCCCTACGAAGCTGAATATGGATGGCGGGCACGGAGGCCCGCCCCACCGGCACGGAGGCCCGCCCCACCGGCACGGAGGCCCGCCCCACCGGCACAGAGGCCCGCCCAGCGGGCCCGGATAACCGTGGGCCGGTTCTTTACAGGAGAAGGATGGAGACGGACAAGGCCATTGTGGTGCAGAATCTCTCCCGCCATTTCGGCGACTTCAAGGCGGTGGACAACGTCAGCTTTGAGGTGAACCGGGGGGAGATCTTCGGCTTTTTGGGGCCCAACGGCGCGGGCAAATCCACCACCATCCGCATGCTCACCGGCCTGCTGCTGCCCACCAGCGGCCAGGGCCGGGTGGGCGGCTACGACATCATCGAGGAAACCGACCAGATCAAGAGTCACATCGGCTACATGTCCCAGCGCTTCTCCCTGTACGAGGACCTGACCGCGGAAGAGAATCTCACTTTTTTCGGCGGCGTCTACGGCTTGTCGGCCTCCCAACTTGAGCGGCGCATCACCGAGGTGCTGTCCCAGGTGGACCTCCTGGAGCGCCGCCGGGAGTTGACCCGCAACCTGCCGCTGGGCCTGAAGCAGCGGCTGGCCCTGGCTTCGGCCATCATCCACCAGCCCTCCATCCTCTTCCTGGACGAGGCCACCAGCGGGGTGGACCCCATCTCCCGGCGCAACTTTTGGGACCTTATCTACGCCATGGCGCAGGAGGGCAGGACCATCCTGGTGACCACCCACTACATGGGGGAAGCCGAGTTCTGCGACCGGCTGGTGCTCATCCACCAGGGGCATATCATCGCCCAGGGCACCCCCAGCGAGCTGAAGGGGGAGGTGAAGGAAACCATCCTGGCGGTCGTCCCCGACAACCTGGACGGGGCCCTGGATTTAATCAAGAAGCTGCCCCAGGTGGACGAGGCCGCGGTTTTCGGGGACGGCCTCCACATCGCCACCTTGCACCCCGAAGAGGTGGGGCGGGCCATCAAAGAGACCCTGGACGGCAACCACATCGCCTGCGGGCACATCGAACGGGTGCCGCCCAGCCTGGAGGACGCCTTCATTTCGCTGGTGGAGCGGGCGGGGGAGGGTTCCTAAAGGGGGATTTCGGGGGATTAAAGGGATTTGTTGCACGGAAAAGCCTGCGGCGACAGAAAATTCTACCGCGACCAGAACTCGGTATAAGCCATGGACCTCAGGCGCACCCTGGCCATCTTCCGCAAAGAGCTGATCCACATCCGGCGGGACCCCATCAGCCTGTTGCAGGTCATCCTGCTGCCGGTGGTCCTCCTGCTGTTGTACGGCTATGCCCTCACCTTCGACATCAAGGACGTGACGGTGGCGGTTTACGACCAGGAGCAGAGCCAGCTGAGCAACGACTTCGTCAACCGGTTCCGGGGCACCCAGTACTTCAGGCTGGAGCGGTTCGTGAACAGCTATGACGATCTCAAGGAGCTGATCACCACCCGCAAGGTGCAGGTGGGGATCATGATTCCGTATGACTTCACCCGGCAGTATCAGACGGGGAAGACCGCGGTGGTCCAGGCCCTGGTGGACGGCACGGACTCCAACACCGCCAACATCGTGCTGGGCTACGTGCAGGCGGTGGCCAACGCCTACAACCAGAAGCTGCTGGCCCAGCGCCTTACCACCAAGGGGCCGGTCAAGCAGGATATGCCGGTGGAAAACGAGATGCGCTTCTGGTTCAATGAGGACCTGGAGTCCCGCAACTACATCGTGCCCGGCCTCATTGCGGTCATCATGACGGTGGTGGGGGCCCTGCTCACGGCCCTCACCGTGGTGCGGGAACTGGAGCGGGGCAGCATGGAGGGCCTCATGGCCACGCCGCTGAAAAAGGCGGAGCTGCTGCTGGGAAAACTGGGACCCTATTTCTTCATCGGCATGCTGGACATGGCCATCGTCATGGCCATGGGGAAATTTCTCTTTCAGGTGCCGCTGCGGGGCAGCCCCTTGCTGCTCATCGGGTTGTCGGCCATCTTTCTCGTCGCCACCCTGGGCCAGGGCCTGCTCATTTCGGTGGTCGCGGAAAACCAGCTCCAGGCCTTTCAAATGGCCATGCTCACCACTTTCCTGCCGGCCTTCCTGCTCTCCGGTTTTGTGTTTTCCATTTACTTGATGCCGCTGCCGCTGCAGATCGCTTCTTACATAGTGCCGGCCCGGTATCTGGTCACCATTTCCAAGGGCATTTATCTGAAGGGCATCGGCATCAAGGTGCTGTGGCCCAGCGCCCTGATGCTGGCGGCCGCGGCTACTTTTTTGGTAATGATGGCTATCGGCAAGTTCGAGAAGAAGATTAGATAGTTATTATACGCAGCGTCATTTATTTATGAGTATTTGCCATGATGCTACCTTTTTGTCATTCTGAGCCGCCGCAGGCGGCGAAGAATCTCGCCTTTAGCGGCAATCAAGAGACCCTTCACCTGCGGCTCAGGGTGACAAAATTGGGCAATATTGAGTTGGGAGAAACCATAGGCATGTCCAATTATTTATGACGCCGTGTATAGTTATCAGCTAAAGGGAAAAGAGTCTTAGAAACGGCTACGACCATAAACGAAAAAACCAAAGTGAAAAACCAAAAACCAAAAACCAAAAACCAAAAACCAAAAACCAAAAACCAAAAACTGACAGCTGACCGCTGACAGGCGAAAGCTAAAAATGTTCCGACGCATCCGGCACATCATCCGCAAGGAATTCATCCAGGTCTGGCGGGACCGGAAACTCCGCTTTTTCCTCATTGCGCCACCCCTGGTGCAGCTCATCACCTACGGCTACGTGGTCAACTTCGACATCAAGCACGTGGCCCTGGCCATCTTCGACGAGAGCCGCACCATGGAGAGCCGGGACCTCATCAACCGCTTCCGCTCCACCGACTGGTTTGAGGTGAAATACTACATCGACAGCCAGAAAGAGCTGGTGGACCTCATCGACCACGGCAAGGTCACCATGGCCCTGTGGATCCAGTGGGACTTCGCCAAGAAGCTGCGGCAAGGCAAATCCGGCAAGATCACGGTAATCCTGGACGCCACCGACTCCAACGCCGCCCTCGTCGTCACCCGCTATGCCGGCTCGGTCATCGGCGACTACTCCCAGGAGCAGCTGGCGGCCCGCTTCCAGCGCCAGGGGCTGGAGTGGATGGGGAGACTCAGCTCGCCGCTCGCCATCCAGCCCCGGGCCTGGTTCAACCCAAATTTAATTTCCCGCTACTCCATGGTGCCGGGGGTCATCGCCATGGTGGTGCTGCTCCTTTCCCTCATGCTCACCGCCCTGGCCGTGGTGCGGGAAAAGGAGATCGGCACCATGGAGCAGATCCTGGTGACCCCCATCCGGCCCATCGAGCTGATGCTGGGCAAGACCATTCCCTTTGTGCTCATTTCCCTGGGGGACGTCATCCTGGTTACCGCGGTGGGCATCCTGTGGTTCGAGGTGCCCTTCCGGGGCAGCATCCTGGTGCTGCTCCTGGGAACCATCGCCTTTCTCTTCAATTCCGTGGGCCTGGGGCTGCTCATCTCCACCATTGCCACCACCCAGCAGCAGGCCATGATGGCGGGGAACCTTTTCCTGACGCCGGCCATTTTGCTGTCGGGGCTCATCTTTCCCATCGCCAACATGCCCCAGTTCTTCCAGTACCTGACGCTGCTCAATCCCCTGATGTACTTCGTCATCGTGGTGCAGGGGGTCTTCCTCAAGGGCGCGGGGGTGGGGCTGCTGTGGCCCCAGATGCTGTCCATGACCGCCCTGGGCATGATTATGGTGGGCCTGGCCGTGGCCCGCTTCAAGAAGCACGTGGCCTGAAAGGGGAGCCGGACCCCGATTGGAGATTTATTCTTGCTGGATTTAAGCAGCAACATTAATTATAATTTCTGGAGTGGGGCGCGATCTGAGCCCCCGGGTTTGGGAGCCTGAGAAAATAATCCTCTACGGTTCGAAATAATTTCTTGGATCGGTTTTTTAAGAAAAATTGAAACCCTTATTCGGTTTAGATAAAACTCCGGGCTTTAATTCGCTTAAATCCCTTCCCACCGCCTCCCTGGCCTTTCTGCTGGCAGTTCTCCTTGCCGTGGCGGCCTGCTCCGGGGGAAAAAAGGAGCCCCCGCTGCCCGTGGTGCCGGTGCTGGTGGCTACGGTCCAGGAAAAGTCGGTGCCGGTGGAAATCCGCAATATTGGCTCCGTCGAGCCTTATTCCACCGTAGGCATCAAGTCCCGGCTAGCGGGCCAGCTGCTTCAGGTCAATTTTCAGGAAGGCCAGGACGTCAAGGAGGGGGATCTCCTCTTCGTCATCGATCCTCGCCCCTATGAGGCGGCTCTGCGACAGACCCAGGCTAACCTGGAAAAGGATAAGGCCCTGTTGGTCAAAGCCCAGGCCGATCTCAGGCGTTACGCCGAATTGATCAACAAGCAGTTTGTCAGCCAGCAGGACTACGACCAGGCCAAGTCCACCGCCGAGTCCCTGGGAGCCACCGTCCATGCCGATGAGGTGGCGGTGCAAAATGCCAGGCTCAATCTCAGTTATTGTTATATCAAGGCCCCCATTACCGGCCGCACCGGCAACCTGCTGGCGAACCAGGGGAACATGATCAAGGACAACGCCGATAACCCCATGCTGGTCATCAACCAGATTCAGCCCATCTACGGGACCTTCTCGGTGCCGGAACAATACCTGCCGGTGCTCAAGCAATATATGGCCCAGGAAAAGGTCAAGGTGGACGCCATCATTCCCACCGACCCGCAGCACCCAGAGGAAGGCGTACTTACGTTCATCAATAACACGGTGGACCAGGCAACCGGGACCATCCAGTGCAAGGCCACCTTCGACAACCAGGGAAAACGGCTCTGGCCCGGGCTGTTTATCAACGTGGTGGTGAAGTTGACCACCGAAGCCAACGCTATCCTGGTTCCCTCCCAGGCCATTCAAACCAGCCAGGAAGGGAAGTTTGTCTGGGTGGTCAAACCCGACCTGACGGCGGAAGTGCGCCCCGTGGAAATCCAGCGAGCCCTCAATGCCGAGACCATCATCAAAAAGGGGTTGAAGCCGGGCGAGCGGGTGGTGACCGACGGCCAGATCCGGCTGGTGGCCGGAGCCAAGGTGGAAATCAAAAGCCAGCGCTAAGCCGCATCGCTCAAAGCCATGCATTTTACCGAGCTCTTCATCCGGCGCCCCGTCATGACCACCCTGGTCATGCTGTCCATCCTGATCTTCGGGGCCATGAGCTACCGGTATCTGCCGGTGAGCGATCTGCCCAACGTGGATTTCCCCACCATCCTGGTGACCGCCACTCTTCCCGGGGCCTCTCCCGAGACCATGTCCTCGGCGGTGGCCACCCCCCTGGAGAAGCAATTCTCCACCATCGCCGGACTGGACAACATGAGCTCCACCAACGCCCTGGGGCTCAGCCAGATCACCTTGCAGTTCAGCCTGAGTCGGAACATTGACGCCGCCGGGCAGGATGTCCAGGCGGCCATTGCCAAAGCCGCGGCCCAGCTCCCCCCGGAGTTGCCCACCCCCCCCACCTATCAGAAGGTGAATCCCGCCGACCAGCCCGTCATCTACCTGGCCCTGACTTCGGACACCCTGCCCCTGTCCACCGTGGATGAGTACGGCGAGACCCTCATGGCCCAGCGCATCTCCATGGTGAGCGGGGTGGCCCAGGTGCAGGTCTTCGGGTCGCAAAAGTACGCGGTGCGCGTCCAGTTGGACCCCAAGGCCCTGGCCAGCCGGGGGCTGGGCATCAATGAAGTGGGTGACGCGGTCAAGAACGCCAACGTCAACATCCCCACGGGGACCCTGTGGGGCGCCCACCAGGCCTTCACGGTGCAGGCCACCGGCCAGCTCACCACCGCCGCGGCCTACCGGCCCCTCATCGTGGCCTACCGGGGCGGGAAACCCGTGCGCCTGGAGGAATTGGGCCGGGCCATCGACAGCGTGGAAAACGACAAGCTCGCCTCCTGGTACAAGAACAGCCGGGCCATCGTCCTGGCCATCCAGCGCCAGCCGGGCACCAACACCATCGAGGTGGTGGACTCCATCAAGCAGCTCCTCCCCACCCTGCGGCAGCAAATCCCGGCCGCGGTGAACATCGTCACCCTGTACGACCGCTCCGTCAGCATCCGGGAGTCGGTGAACGACGTGCAGTTCACCCTGATGCTGGCCCTGGGCCTGGTGGTGCTGGTGATCTTTCTATTCTTGCGGAACCTGTCGGCCACCGTCATCCCCAGCCTGGCGCTGCCCATGTCCATTGTCGGCACCTTTGCGGTCATGTACCTGCTGGGCTACAGCCTGGACAACCTCTCGTTGATGGCCCTGATCCTGTCGGTGGGCTTCGTGGTGGACGACGCCATCGTGGTTCTGGAAAATATCGTGCGCCACATGGAAATGGGGGAGCCGCCGTTTCAGGCGGCCCTGACAGGCTCCCGGGAGATCGGCTTCACCATCCTGTCCATGACCCTGTCCCTGGCCGCGGTCTTTATCCCGGTGTTTTTTATGGGCGGCATCTTGGGAAGGCTGCTCCATGAGTTTGCGGTGACCATCGCCGCGGCCATCCTGGTGTCGGGGTTCGTCTCCTTGACCCTCACCCCCATGCTCTGCAGCCGCTTCCTGCGGCCGCCCCGGGAGGAACGGCATGGACGGCTATATGCCTTGACGGAGCGCTTTTTCGACGGGATGCTGGCGCTGTATGACCGCACCCTGAAGGTGGTTCTCCGGCACCGTCGGGACATGATGATCGTCTCGGGCTTGCTCCTCATCGCTTACCGCGGTCTTGTTCGCGGCCATTCCCAAGGGGTTCCTCCCCAACGAGGACCAGGGGAGCGTCTTTGCCTTCACGGAGGCGGCCGAGGGCATCTCCTTCGAGGCCATGATGCGGGAACAAAAGGCGGTGGCGGCCGTAGTGAGCCGGAACCCCTACGTGGATAACTTTTTCTCCTCCATGGGGGCCGGCGGTCCCAATGTGGCCGGCAACACCGGCCGGATCTTTATCCGTCTCATTCCCCGCAGCAAGCGACCGCCGGCGGAAGAGATCATCCAACAACTCCGACCTCAATTCGCCCAGATTCCGGGAATCAAGGTCTATCCCCAGATTCTCCCTACCATCCGCATCGGCGGCATGCTGACCAAGGGCCTGTACCAGTTCACCCTCCAGAGCCCGGACATCGTCGAGCTTTACCGCTACGCCCCCATGCTGGAGGCCAAGATGCGCGCCCTGCCGGGGCTGCTGGACGTGAACAGCGACCTGCAAATCAAGAACCCCCAGGTGAACGTGCTCATCAACCGGGACAAGGCGGCTACTTTAGGAGTCAGCGCCCAGCAGATCGAAGACGCCCTGTACTATGCCTACGGCTCCCGGCAGATCTCCACCATTTACGCGCCCAACAACGAATATTGGGTCATCATGGAACTGGAGCCGAAATATCAGATGGACCCTGGGGCGATGCAGTGGCTCTATATCCGTGGCAACAGCGGCCAACTGGTGCCCCTGGACGTGGTGGCCACCCTGACCCAAACCCTGGGCCCCCTCACCATCAACCATTCAGGACAGCTTCCCGCGGTGACCATTTCCTTCAACCTGAAGCCGGGCGCGGCCCTGGGCGAAGCAGTGGCCGTGGTGCAGAAGCTGTCCCGGCAACTGCTGCCGGCCACCATCACCACCAGTTTCCAGGGGGCGGCCCAGGCCTTCCAGTCCTCCATCCAGGGGCTATGGCTTCTGCTGTTCATGTCCATCCTGGTGATTTACATGATCCTGGGCATCCTTTATGAGAGCTTCATCCACCCCGTGACCATCCTGTCGGGGCTGCCGTCCGCCGGCGTGGGGGCCCTGGCGGCCTTGATGCTATTCGGCATGGACCTGAACATCTATGGCTTCGTGGGGGTGATCATGCTGGTGGGCATCGTCAAGAAGAACGCCATCATGATGATCGACTTCGCCCTGGAGGCCCAAAGAGGGGAAGGAAAAAGCCCCGAGGAGGCCATTTATTCCGGGGCCCTCATACGCTTCCGCCCCATTATGATGACCACCATGGCGGCCCTCATGGGCTCCCTGCCCATCGCCCTGGGGTTCGGGGCCGGGGCCGAATCCCGGCGCCCCCTGGGGCTGGCGGTGGTGGGGGGTCTCCTGGTGTCCCAACTCCTGACGCTCTACATCACCCCGGTCTTTTACCTCTACATGGAATCCTTCCAGAAGACGGTGGTGGGCCTGTTTCGGCGCCGCCGCCCGGAAGCGTTGGAAGAAAGCCGCCCCTAATCGGACTTAGGTCCTCTCCCCGCAAACCTTTTTTGCCCCGAAGGACCTCGAGCCGCGCCCAACCCTGCCGGAGCTAACCCAGGCAGCCCGGGAGCAGGTGGCGCGGTGGCGAGGGGGCGAGGGGAAAGGGAAGAGGTCGAGGGAGGGGGCTAAAGGCCAAAAGCCCTCACCCCTCCTAGCAAATCCGGGGCAACAGGTCTCCAGAAGGCGGGTCCAGGAGGCGGGCGGTGCCGATGACGGTGCGGACCTGCACCCGGCCCGGGGGGCCGCTGCCCACTTCGCCGATAATCATGGCCTCCTGGCCGTAGGGGCTCTGCCTGGCCAGGGTCAGGGCCCTGGCCGCGTCTTCCGGGGCCACGATGATGAGCATCTTGCCTTCGTTGGCCACCTGGAAGACGTCCAGGCCCAGGGCTTCGCAGGCCGCGGCCACCGCGGGCCGGACCGGCACCCGGGCCTCCTTGATTTCCATGGAAACCTGCGATTGGCGGGCGATTTCGTTCAGGGAGGCGGCGATGCCGCCCCGGGTGGGATCGCGCATCACGTGGACCTGGCAGCCCTCCGCAAGTAGCCGCAAAACCAGCTCAGTGAGGGGCGCGGCGTCGCTGGCGATGCCTTCGCCGACCAGCAGCTTTTCCCGGGCCAGCATCACCGCGGTGCCGTGGTCGCCCACCGAGCCGGTGAGGATGATCTGGTCCCCTGGGACCGCGGCCGCCCCCGAAACCCCGGGTCGCAGCACCATCCCCAGCCCGGCGGTGGTGATGAAGACCTTGTCCGCCGAGCCTTTGGGCACCACCTTGGTGTCGCCGGTGACGATGGACACCCCGGCCTCCTGGGCGGTGCGCCGCATGGAGTCTGCAATGGCCGAGAGCACCGCCAGCTCCAGACCCTCCTCCAGGATGAAGGAGGCGGACAGGACCAGGGGCCGGGCCGCGGCGGTGAGGAGATCGTTCACCGTGCCGGCCACCGCCAGGCGGCCGATGTCGCCGCCGGGGAAAAACAGGGGGTCCACCACGAAGGAATCGGTGGTGAAGGCCAACTGGTGGGCGCCGAAACCCAGGGTGGCGCTGTCGTCGCCGGTATAATCCGGGGCGCCGTAGCTGGCCAGGAAGACCTCTTGGATGAGCGCGGCCATCTCCCGGCCGCCGGCCCCGTGACTCAGAAGGATGCGCTTCATAGTAGATACCTGGTGATTGGGATGGTGGGGGGAGGGCCAGGGACTTTTTCGTAAGTGGTCCCTGCCCTCCCCCATGCCCCCAACCCAACCCTTTATGAGGCCCGAGAAGGTGGGGCCAACGGCCCCGACTCCTGGGTCTTAAAATTATAAAACTTAAGGGGTTGGGGGAGGGAGTTTGAGGGAGGGCAGGGGCCTTCTGCCCCTGGCCCCCTCCCTCAATAACTTCAACCCGCCCGCTCGTACCTATACGCCGCGGCGCAGGCCCCTTCGGCCGAGACCATGCAGGGCCCCAGGGGTTGGGCCGGGGAGCAGGCCTTGGCGAACAAGGGGCACTGGGTCGGGCGCAGGACTCCCCGCAGCACGTCGCCGCAGCGGCAAGCGCTGGGCGGCGGCGGGGTGAGGCGCTCCCAGACTTCGGGAAACCGGGCCCGGGCGTCAAAGCGGGCGTATTTTTCCCTGATGGTGACACCGCTGCCGGGGATCACTCCCAGGCCCCGCCAGTCGGCGTCGGCGGGCGGCGAAGACTTCGTCCAGCAGTTCCCGGGCCCGGGCATTGGGCTGCGCCTGCACGGCCCGGGTGTAGACGTTGGCCACGAAGGCCTGGCGGTTGTTAATTTGCTGCAGGATCGCTTCGATTCCCAGCATCATGTCCACGGGTTCAAAGCCCGTCACCGCGCAGGGGATGCCGAACTCCGCCGGGATGAAATCATAGGCCGAGGCGCCGATAATGGTGGTGACGTGGCCGGGGCAGAGGAGCCCCGAAACCCGGACCTCGCCGCCGGCCAGCAGGGCCCTCAGGGCCGCGGGCATGGTTTTGTGGACGCACAGGACGGCAAAATTGGCCAGCCCGTACTCCGCGGCCAGCCGCATGGCCATGGCGGTGGCGGGCATGGTGGTTTCGAAGCCCACGCCGAAAAAGACCACTTCCTTTTCCGGGTTCTGCCGGGCCAGTTCCATCGCGTCCAGGGGGGAGTAGACCACCCGGACGTCGGCGCCCCGGGCCCGCTGGCCCTCCAGGGAGTTATGGGAGCCGGGCACCCGGAGCATGTCCCCGAAGGAGGCCAGCACCGTGGCCGGCCTCTCTCCCAGGGCCAGGAAGGCGTCCAGGTCATAGGGGGCGGTGACGCACACGGGGCAGCCCGGTCCGGAAATGAGCTGCACCCCGGCGGGCAGGAGGGATTTCAGCCCGAAGCGGGCCGCCGCCATGGTATGGGTGCCGCAGACCTCCATGATGGTGGCGGGCCCTGAGGGGGCGAGGGGGGCGAGGGCCCCCAGGCGGCGGGCAATGTCCTGCACCAGGTCCTGGTTGCGGAACTCGTCAATAAACTTCATCGGCCAGGCTCCGGAGGAGGGACAGGGTCTCTTCCGCATGTTCCGCATCCACCCGGGCGATGGCCAGGCCCGCGTGGATGAGGACGTAGTCCCCCAGGAAGACCTCGGGCAAGAGATCGAGGCGCACCTGGCGGGAGACGCCATCCACTTCGGCCACGGCCGTGGGGCCGTCTATGGCAACGATGCGCATGGGAATGGCAAGGCACATAACACTATCCTGTTTAGCAGGTTTAGATGAAAATAGCTATCAGCAGTCAGCTTTCAGCAAAAGCCCAAAAAAGCCAAGGCGACTAAATGAGTGAATGGTTTTTCCCCCTTTTTGGGGGGATGGGAGGGGTTTTAGGGGAGGGCGGGGGGCACTTACGAAAAATGTCCCCCGGCTTCTCCTAAAATCACTTAACACCTCCCTCCAGCTGCAGCCTGGCGGCGGCCGCCGCCACCTGGCCCAGGGAAATGGAGCCGTCGTTGGGCGGCGTCAGATTGTGGGTGAGCACTTCGAAGCCCCGCTTTTCCAGGAGCTCCTTCAGGCGGCTTAACATCAGGGCGTTTTGCATCACCCCCCCGGACAGGGCCACGGTGGCAAGGCCGGTCTGCTCCCTGACGGTATCGCAGGCCGCGGCCAGGAGGTGCACCAGGGAGTTGTGGAAGCGGGCCGCGATCCGGGGGGTCTCCGTCCCCTGCCAGTGATCCTCCACCACCCGGCGGAAGACGGTGAGGGTGTCCAGAACCAGGGTTTCCTGCTCGATACCGATGGGCGCGGGATAGAACCCGTCTTCGGTTTCATCGGCCACCATTTCCAGTTCCACCGCGGGCTGGCCTTCGTAGGTTCGGCTGCGGCAGACATTCAAGGCCGCGGCCACCGCGTCGAAGAGGCGTCCGGCGCTGGTGGTCAGGGGCGAATTCACCCCGCCGGCCAGCTGGCGCTGGAGGATGCCCGACTCCAGGGGGGTGAAATTCAGGTCCAGGCGCCGGGCGGCATCCGGGAAACTCTCGCCGTAGATCCCGTAAAGGTAGGCCGCGGCCATGCGGCGGGGATCCCGCACCGCGGCCTCCCCGCCCGGCAGACGGACCGGGGCCAGGTGGCCGGCCCGGGTGAAACCGGCCAGGTCCGCCACCAGGAGCTCGCCGCCCCAGATCGTGTGGTCCGGGCCGTAGCCGGTGCCGTCCAGGGCCACCCCGATGCAGGGCCCGGTGCGCCGGTTTTCGGCCAGGCAGGCGGCGATGTGGGCGTGATGGTGCTGGACCCCCATGAGTCGCACCCCTGCAAGGCCCAGGGCGTAGCGGGTGCTGAGATAGTAGGGGTGCAGGTCGTGGGCCACCAGGACCGGGTTCTGACGGCACAATGCCTTGAAATGGGCCACGGCCAGCTGGTAGTAGTCGAAGGTCTCCACCGTGTCCAGATCGCCGATATGTTGACTGAGAAAGGCGACGCCGTGGGCGGCCAGGCAGAAGGTATTCTTTTGTTCGGCCCCCACCCCCAGGATGGGCGGCGATTCCAGCAGGAGGGGGGGAAGCGGTATGGGGTTGGGGACGAATCCCCGGGCCCGGCGGATGGGGATCACCATCCCCTGGCCCGCGGGCCGCACCACCGAGTCGTCGCAGGGCGCCTGGATATCCCGGTCGTGCATGAGAAAAGCGTCGGCCAGGGAGGACAATTTGGCCCGGGCCTCATCGTTTCTGAACACCAGGGGCTCTTCGCTGAGATTGCCGCTGGTCATCACCAGGGCCGGGGGGGAGTGTTCCAAGAGCAAGAAATGCAAAGGGGTGTAGGGCAGGAGCAAGCCCAGGTAGCGGTTGCCCGGCGCCACGTGGCAAGAGAGCTCGCTGCCTTGCCGCCGGGGGGCCAGGACGATGGGCCGCTCCCGGGAGTTGAGGAGCTGGCGTTCGTCCTCGCCCAGTCGGCACAGCCTCTCGGCTTCGGCCAGATCCCGCACCATGACGGCAAAGGGCTTGGCCACCCGGCCCTTGCGGCGGCGTAAGGTTTGCACGGCCGCGTCGTTGCGGGCGTCGGCGGCCAGGTGGAAGCCGCCCATGCCTTTCACCGCCACGATCCTGCCCGCCCGGAGCAGCCGCCCCGCGGCCTGAAGGGCCTCATCATCCAGGCGGGTATCCGTCCTGGCCCCCTGCGCCCCTCCGCTCCCTTCTTCCAGCCAGACCCGGGGGCCGCAGGCGGGGCAGGCGGTGGGCTCGGCGTGAAAGCGGCGGTCTTCCGGGTCCTCGTATTCGGCCCGGCAGCGGGAACACATCTCAAAGCCCGCCATGGTGGTGTGGGGACGGTCGTAGGGTACCTGCCGGATGATGGTGAAGCGGGGGCCGCAATTGGTGCAGTTGGTGAAGGGATAGAGGTATCTCCGGTCCCGGGGGTCCTGGACCTCGGCAAAGCACTGGTCGCAGGTGGAAACGTCCGCCGGGATCATGGCCTGGGTGGCGGCCAGACGCCGGCTTTCCAGGATGGCGAAGCCCTCCTGTCCGGCCGGCTCCGCCTCCTGGGCCACCACGGAGTCCACCTGGGCCAGATTAGGGGCGTCGCGGCGCAACTGGTGGATAAAAGCGTTTAGGGAAGCGGGCGACCCCTCCACTTCGATTTCCACGCAGGTGGAGGTGTTGCAAACCCAGCCGGCCAGGCCGTGGAGTTTCGCCAGTCGGTAAACAAAGGGCCGAAAGCCGACGCCCTGCACCACGCCGGTCACGAGGAGCTTCTTGCGGTTGAGAATCTCGGAGTTCGACATAGCGGCTGGCGCTGACCATGGATACCGCAACTTGGTCCTTTCTAAACGATAAAAGTATAACATATTTCTTTCTCGGGAAACGGCGTTCTTCGAATTTTATTGCCGAGAAGTAAGTTTCCCTCCGGGGAAGGTTTTTTTAAGGCGGTTGGAAAAAAACCAGTTAAGTAACTTTCCCGCCTGGCCGATGCTAGCCATTGAGGGGGCGGAGACGGGACAGAGAGGGGATGGAAAGAGCTGCCACAATCTGACAGCAGTTAAGCCGATGATTAAAACCAGGGACAGCCGCTCCCGGCCAGGATGGAGGAATGCCTGTAAAGGGCCAGATGAAGGTAGGAGAGATGCCAGAATCGCCGGCGTTGCCAGCGGATAATCCTCGTCCGCCCGGGCAGATCCCGCTGAGACGGCGGGGTCTGAGGGGGGAAAGTCTTCCGGAGCAAAGGGAGAGGCCCGGCCAGGAGGGGCTTGGGTCTTCCCGGAAAGTCGCCCTGCTTTGGCTGCAGGCAAAGGTGAAGCTGACGGAGTCCGAAGCGAAATATCAGGCCATGGTGGAAGCCTTCGACGGCCTTATTTATATCAGTTCCGGCGACTATGAGCTGGAGTTCCTGAATCAGCGCTTCGTAGCCCGCCTGGGGGGCAATGCGGTGGGGCAGAAGTGTTACCGGGCCTTGCACAATTTGGACCAGGTCTGCCCCTGGTGTGCCCGGGACCGGGTTCTGGAGGGAGAGACGATCTACCGGGAGACCTTGAGCCCCCTGGATAACCGCTGGTATGTCTGCACCAGCACCCCCATAAGGCAGGCCGGCAGGCTCGCCCAGATGACCATAATCCAGGACATCACCGAGCGCAAGCTGGCGGAGGAACTGACTCGGCGGCTGGCTTATCACGATCAGCTCACCGGGTTGCCCAACCGGTCCTTGTTCAACGACCGTCTCACCATGGCCCTGGCGCAGGCCCAGAGGCATCGGCAAAGACTGGCGGTAATGCTGCTGGACCTGGACCGGTTCAAGGACATCAACGACAACCTGGGCCACCGGGTGGGAGACACGCTGCTCAAGGGAATGGCCCAGCGGCTCAGCGGGCTGCTCCGGAAAAGCGACACCGTGGCCCGGCTGGGGGGCGATGAGTTTATCCTGATTTCCGCGGAACTGGCCCGGAAAAAGGATGCAGCCAAAGTGGCCCGAAAAATCCTGGAGGCCTGCCGGGCCCCCTTTGCCTGCGAAGGCCTGGAGGTGCAGGTCACGGCCAGCATCGGGATTGCCTTTTATCCCGACCACGGCCAGGATAGCGATACCCTGGTGAAGCACGCCGACATGGCCATGTACCGCGCCAAAAAGGCCGGACGCAACAACTACCAGATCTTTCCTCCGGAGACGGGCAACCCAAGGCAGACCCTTGCCGATACTCCAGCCGCGGCCGACGCCGGCTTTCCTCTTGGGCGAGGAGGCTTAGCGATCCGTTAAAAAACACCCCCTGGCGTTTAAATGTCCTGCCAAACGGAGGGAAGAACCCCGCCATTATAACGAGAAGCTGTTTCAAAACCAATTTGTACTGTCATCCTGAGCGCCGCGAAGGGTCTAGGACTTAGGAATAACTAGATTTCGCTTTCGCTCAGAATGACCTTGCATACCGGGTCGGGTTTTGAAACAGCTTGTAATTAATACTATCCACGGCCGTTCCTGGGTGGCAAACCTAACCAATTCTGCATGCGCCTGACAGTCTTCCAGGCCCTAACTCCTCTACTGCTGACGCTTAAGTGCTCCCGCCGTTTGCTTGGGTCGGACCGTCTTGAAGCCCAACCTGCCTCGCAGCGGTCTTAATAAATTTTTGGCCGCCCTCTCTGCGCTGAGCCCTCTCTGCCGCCCTCTCTTAGGAAAGTTCTATATATCGGGGTGGTTTTTTCCTCTCCCCCTATGACCGCGTTAATACGAAATTTTTGCCAGAAGACTTGCCCGCCAGCATTAAAATAATTTAAGATTACTTTAAGGCCCACACCTGAAGGGCAACTGCGCGCCATCATCAATATCAGTCTCTCCACCGCCCCGGAGGAAGGGGAAAACGTATATTATGTCAAGGACAACGGGGGCGGTTTTGACAACAAGTATGCGGCAAAGTTGTTCGGCGTATTTCAAAGGCTGCACCGGGGCGTGGACTTCGAAGGTTCGGCGTAGGCCTGGCCATGTCGAGCGGGTTGTCCAACGGCACGGCGGCCGGGTCTGGGCCACCGGCCAGGTGGGCGCAGGCGCCACTTTTTATTTTGCTCTGCCTCGAAAGGAAGACCGAGGTTTGGAACAGGTTGAGCCGCTTACTGAGATCGAGATAATCTTAATCGAAGATAATCCTTACGATGCGGAGCTGACGCTGCAGATGAACAAAGTTCCCAGCTGAACCCTGCTCCGCCGGAGCGAACCGGCCGGCGCCTGACGGGCCGGTTCCCTGCACCGCATGGTTCGAATTCAGGGGAGTTAAACAATGGACCGGGCATTGCGGATTTTGCTTCTCGAAGACATGGCTACCGATGCCGAACTGATGGCCTATGAGCTCCGGCAGGCCGATATGCCTTTCGTCTTAAAACGCGTGGAGGATAAGGCGGGCTTCATTCAGGCGCTGGAGGACTACCGGCCCGACCTGATTCTGTCTGATTTTCACCTGCCTGACTTCGACGGCCTGAGCGCCCTGGCCCTGGTCCAGGAAAAGTGCCCCGAGGCGCCTTTTATCTTCGTCTCCGGAGCCATGGGCGAAGAGGTGGCCATTGACAGCCTGCAGCAGGGGGCCACGGATTACGTCCTGAAAGACCATTTGAGCCGGCTGGGGCCCGCGGTGCAGCGGGCCCTGCGGGAAGCCGCGCTGCGCCGGGAGCGCCGCCGGGCCGAAGAGGCCCTGCGGGAGAGCGAGCAGCGTTACCGGTTGCTGGTAAAGAGCCTTCCGGCCGTGGTCTATCGCGGCTACTTCGACGGTGCGGTGGATTTTATCGACGACAAGGTGCAGGACATCACCGGCCACCCCAGGGCGGAATTTGAGTCCCGGCGGCTGAAATGGTCCGACCTGCTGGTGCCGGAGGACCTGGGGAATTTCAGGGAAGCCTTCCTTAAGGGCTTTAAGAGCACCAGGTCTTTCACCCGGGAATACCGGATAACCAGGAAAGACGGCCAAGTAGTGTGGATCCAGGACCGGGGCCAGATAATCTGTAATCAGGAAGGGCGGCTGGAATATGTCAGCGGGGTGTTCTTCGACATCACCGGCAGCAAACAGTCCGACGAGGCCTTGCGGGAATCGGAGCAGCGGCTTCGTTTTCTGACCTCCCAGCTCCTGACGGCCCAGGAAAGGGAGCGGAAAAGGATTTCCATGGAGTTGCACGACGAACTGGGCCAGAGCCTGACGGTCTTGAAGCTGCAGATTCGGGCCATCCAAAGGACGCTCAGGGATGATCAAGAGAATCTGAAGGAAGATTGCATCGGGTTGCTGGAATACCTGGACGGGGTCATCGATAACGTCCGCCGCCTCTCCCGGGACCTGAGCCCCTTCATCCTGGAAGACCTGGGGCTGGCCTCCGCCCTGAGGTACCTCATCGATGGCGTCAGCAAACACTATAAGGTCAGTTGTGTGTTTGAAACCGAGGAATTGAACGACCTGTTCCCGGCGGAAGCCCAGATCATCATCTACCGCATCTTCCAGGAATGCCTGACCAACATCTCCAAGCACGCGGAAGCCAGCGAAGTGTCCCTGCGGATCAGGGACCGGGAGGGGTCGGTCTCCCTGGTTCTGGAAGACAACGGCAAGGGATTCAACGTGGCCGAGGTTATGGTCCGGGATGCCGCCGGCCGGGGGCTGGGGTTGGCCGCCTTGCACGAGCGCGCCCGGATGCTGGGGGGCTCCCTGGAGATCTGGAGCCGACCGGGGGCGGGCACCAGAATCACTTGCAATATCCCCGTGAATCAATTAAAAAAATCTAACCGCTGACTAAATGTTCTTCGAAAAACGCCAGGGCAGATTCCCGGATGGAGGAGCACGATGGCGAAACCGTTTAACATCCTGTTGGCCGACGATCATGTGATGTTTCGCCGGGGCGTCAGGAGAATCATCCAGAGCATCGGCGACGTGGAGGTGGTGGGCGAGGCCAGCGACGGGTTCGAACTGCTGGAACTGTTGAAAAAGACGGCCCCCGACCTGATAGTTCTGGACATCTCCATGCCGAACCTCCGGGGCCTGGAAGCCACCCGGGAGATCAAGATCATCAACCCGGGCGTCAAAGTGCTGATCCTGACGATGCACAAAGACCGGGAATATCTCTACCACGCCTTTTCCGCCGGCGCGGAGGGCTATCTCCTGAAAGAAGACGCCGACAGCGAACTGATTTCCGCCATCGACACCCTGCGCAAAGGTGGGACCTACATTTCGCCCCTGCTTTCCCCCCAGCTGGCCGACCTCTTTATGGAAAAGGCCCAACCGGCCAGGAAGCCCGGGCCTCCCGGAGAGTCTCTGACTATCCGGGAAAGGGAGATCATCAAGCTCATTGCCGAAGGCAAATCCAGCAAGGAGATCGGCGGGCTCCTGTTCATCAGCAGCCGGACGGTGCAGCATCACCGGGCCAACATTATGAGGAAGCTGAACATCAGGAAGACCGCGGATCTGGTAAAATACGCCATCCAGAAGGGCTATACCGAACCCGCCAGCCTGTGAGCCGCCTGCCCAGGCGGTCCCCGGGGACGTTTCCGGGGCCGCCCTGCCGCCCTCTCACCCCCTGCCCCAGGCTCAGCAGCCGGCAGTTGTCCGCCGACGCGGATAATTGCGCCTTAATTTAGGGTCAAGACCAAATCGTCCGACAAGATTAGGTAGTTTTGCCCATGGCCAATTAGGTATTTTTGCCAGTTTCCCTGGTCCATAAAAACTATTAGCCTGTAAGTAGGTTAGGCCACGGGTGGGGGCGGAAGCTTGCGGCCCCGGCCCAGCCATCCAACTACTGAAGCACCACCGCCCGCCGCAGCTTCCTCCCGGTCCGAGGCGGCAGGCGGTATTTTCTGGAGAACAAATATGGCTGGTTCATATCGCATATTATTGGCTGATAACCACGCCTTGTTCAGGCAGGAAGTAAAGAAAATCATCGAACCTACCAAGGGCCTGAAAGTCGTGGGAGAAGTGGGGGACAGCGCCGCACTTTTGCAGTCTCTGGCGCAGTCGCATCTCGATTTAGTGATTGTCGATATTTCCGTGCCCCCTCTGCGGGCCATGGAAACAACCCGTCTGATAAAGCAGAGTCACCCTGAGGTGAAGGTGCTGATTCTGCTCATGGACCACGAAGAAGAATATCCTGCCCAGGCCATTCGCGTCGGGGCTGACGGGGTGTTGCTTAAACAATACATCGCGTCTGAACTTTTAAAGGCAATAAAGGCGGTTCGGGCCGGGAAACTTTATTTGCCGCCTCAATTCAAAAGAAAAAAATATTACATTGCAACCGTAGGCGAAAGTTGCAGTGGCGTTCTACTAAATCAAGCTACTTCTAGGTAGTTTTGCCTACGGTTAAATGGGTATTTTTACGGATTGACGGCAAACCGAAACCTAAGGTTAGATGATAACCAGGTTAAAGTCAGTCTCGGGATTCACAGGCAGTTCTCAGCGGGGGATCAGGAGACAATCTCATGGCCAAATACGAAATTCTGCTACTGGGTGACGGGTCTCATCTCTTTCGGACCATCGGCTGGGTGCTGGAATACAGAGGATTTTCCGTCCGGGCCTCGGGCAGCCCGGAAGTGGCGCTGGAGGCGCTGGTTAGAAAGAACTACGATTTGATCATTGCCAAGCTTTCCATGGAGGAGCTGGACAACCTGGATGTCCTGAAGCGGGCCAAGAGATTGAACCCGGAGGTCAAGGTCATGGTGGTCAGCGGCAACCATGAGATGACCTTTCCCATGGAGGCGTATCAGATTGAGATCGATGACTACATCCTGATGCCGGTGAGCCCCACCGAACTGTGGCGACGGGTTAACGACTGCCTGGAGAGCCTGGAGGTGGTGGACCTCCCCCCCGCCCAGGCTCCGGCGATCTCGGCGAATGCAGTCAACGAACGGGTTTTGAACCGGCTGATGGTCATGTTCCATGACATCCGGGGTTCCATAGTTTCCACCGCCGCGGCCTTGAAGCTGTTGGGCCGGGGGACCTTTGGCGAAGTGGACCAGGGCGCCCGGGCCAAGGTCCGGGAGATCAGCAGCCGGGTGGAGAAATTGATCAGCCTCACCGAAGAGTTCATGGACCAGGCCATCAGCAAAACCGTGCAAGGGGAACTGGAACGGGAAATACTGGATCTGAGCCGCGATGTGGTGGCCCCGGTGCTGGCGGAACTGGCCGAGGAGATCCGGGACCATCACGTTACCCTGGAAAACCGCCTGGCCTTCCACCCGGAGTCCATTTCGGTAAAGGGCAGCGGGCTGTGGCTGAAAAGCGTCTTCCGGAACCTCGTCAACAATGCCCTCAGTCACGGCGAGGCGGGAGGCAGCATCATCATCGACTGGGACCGGTTGGGCGACAGCTGCCGCTTGAAGGTTTACAACAGCGGCAAGCCCGTGCCCGAAGAACTACGGTCCATGCTATTTTCCAACTTCACCCCCCGGCCGCGCCGGGCCCGGGGAGACGGCGCCGGCCTGGGCCTGGGGCTCTACCTCAGCCGGGACATCGTTACCAACTACGGCGGCGATATCTGGTACGAACCCAAGACGGACGGCTCCAATTTTGTGGTCTCGCTGCCCAACTATTAACCAAGGTGAGTAGGAGTGACGGGTAGTCTCAGGGAGGGCCGCGGCGCCCTCCCCATTTATTTTAGCGTCCACTCCAAGGTTAAGGGGAGAAATAAGATTTCTCCCCTTAATTTTTGGACGATTCCCCTGGCCTAAAAGGCAATCGGGGTCCATGAGATGCCGCAATTTGACGAGGCTATTCGATGCCGTTGAAAACACCTGACTGGAACTCGGCGGATATCGGCGCCCAATTCTTGAAGTCCAAGATTACTCACCTGAATAATTTTTAAAAATAGAACTAAGGTTCGTTTTTCAACTTGACATCCCGGCAGCAGATTAACTAAATAGAGCGAGATGGCACGCCGGAGGAATCACCCTGAACCATGGGAACGGTGCAGGGTCGCGTTTCCGGTTTTATCTGGCTGCTTTCACCTTACTGCTCCGGGAGCAGGTTACGGCTTGATAATTTTCGGGAGGTTTTTTCAGCATGAGAGTAAAGGGGAAGGTAAAGTGGTTCAATGATGCCAAGGGCTATGGTTTCATTTCCCAGGAAGACGGCACCGATGTGTTCGTGCATCACACCGCCATCCAGGGAGAGGGGTTTCGCACCCTCCAGGAAGACCAGGAGGTAGAATTTGAGGTGGTTCAGGGGGCCAAAGGCCTGCAGGCCCAGAACGTCATCAAGTTGGGACGTTAGGGGAGCCATAACAAACCAGGGAAAAATTACGGGGCCCCACGGGGCCCCGAAGTTCATTGGGGGCGCCGGCCCCCAACTTTTTTGTCGTCAAGGGGAGACGAGCATGCCCCCGGGTCCAGGAAAACGAGGTTTGGAGCCCGCCCCGTGGCAACGGGCTTAGAAAGGGATTGACCGGAGGCCCTTTTATTGTTATCTTTTTAAGCTACGACCATCGGCCCCAGGGGGCAGTCAGTATGTCTAAGATCGCCAATTATTTCACCAAGGCTGACCGCAAGAAGCTGTTCTTCGATTACCTTAAGCTCATCGGGATCCTGGAGATTGTCATCTTCATCATTGTGGTCCTGTGGGCTTCCGACGACAAATACCACCGGGTGCAAAGCGCCTTTCCCTGGCGGGAGTATGTCTTCGTGGCCTTCGCCTTCCCCATTGTCTTCACCTTTCTCATGGGGGTTATCATTACGGGCTTCAATTATTTCCTGGGCGGCGAAGCGGAGACCGAGCCGCCGGGCGCTGAGGCGCCGGCCAACCAGATGGACGCGGTCATCAGCCAGTTCCGGCGCCTGCCGTATCTCAGCATCCTGTTTCTGCTGCTGGTGACCATATTCGCCCTCTACAACATGAACTACATCATGGCCTGGCTGGGATCGCTGGGCTACAACACTTTCCTGTTTCTGAGCTATGTCCTGGCGGGCCTGGGGGTCATCGTCGTCATCTACATGCTGTTCTTTTTATTCTTCAAGTACCGCCTCAACCAGAAGCACATGAAATATCAATATTACACCGACATTTCCGAGAAGCACGGTCTGATCATACTGGATGACCGCACCGTGCTCCACAAGAACGGCAGCCTCCTGGTTCAGGGGCGGCGCTGGCGGCGGCCCAAGCAGGTGGGCACCGCGGCCCCCCAGGCGGAGCTGTTTTCCCCGGAGCCGCCCAACCGGAGCCACTTGCCGGTCCCCAAGTCCTGATGCCTGGGGCCGCCACGGCCACCCGGCCCTGCCGCTTTGCTTTACTGGCCGCACTGCCCTATGAAGTGCGGCCTTTTTTGCGCCGGATCAAGGCCCGGCGCCGGTGGGGCCTGGGGTTTCCCGCCTGGGAGTTTGCGGTGGGCCGCGAGCGGGGCCTGGTGGTCCTCACCGGCATGGGCGGCGACGGGGCCCTTCAGGCGGCCCGGCGGTTGTTGCGTGAGGAGCGCCCGGCCATCCTGGTATCGGTGGGCTTCGGCGGCGCCCTGACCCCGGAGCTGACCCCCGGCGTCCTGGTCCTGGGGGCTTCCTTCTGGGAATACGAGGCGGGGCGCGCCCTCCTCACGCCGGCGCCGACGCCTTTGCCGCCCCGAGAGCTGCCGGAGTTGCTGGCGTGCCTTAAAGAGGCCGGGTTGGCCGCCTGGCCGGGCAGCCTGGTCACCACCCCCGTGATCATCAATAAAGAGCGCCTGGGGGAGGACTGGCGCGGCCTGGCCCGGCCGGTCCTGGACCAGGAGAGCGCCGTTGTGGCCAGGCTGGCGCAGGCGGAGGGCCTGGCCTTCCTGGGTCTCCGGGCCATAACGGATGCCTGGGGGGAAGAGATTCCCGAGTTTATCGTCCGGGCCGGGGGCAACGTGGGGGTCCGGGCGGCGCTAAGCTGGCTGGCGGCCGACCCCGGCCGGATAAGACCGCTGCTCCACTGGTGGCGCCGCAGCCGGTTGGCCGCCGACCGGCTGGCCCGGGCCCTGATGCTCCTGCTGCCCCTACTTCCGGTCCCCGGGCAGGAGCTTCAGGAGCAGCCAGCTCAGGAAGGGTAAATAGATAAAGACCCCCACCCATCCCAAGGTGGCCTCGCCGATGAGGAAGGTCATGGTCAGGTTGAATCCCAGAATTCCCAGGTAAAAGGCCGGGCCCAGCAAGGCCTGGAACGGGAAGGAGCGCCTTCCCCAATCCCACCGCGACGGCCCGATTTTGGTGATGAGGGACTGTAACACCCGGATGAGGACCAGGGCCACCAGGAACCAGCCCCCAAAATTGCTCAGGGTGATGCCGAAGTAGACCCCCGGTTCGGGGTAGCCGTAGATTTGCCCCATAAACCAGCGGTAGCCCCTGAGGGCCAGGGGGTCGATGACGATGTCCAGGGTGACCATCAACACCGCCCCCAGGATCAGGAGGCGCACCGATCCCAGCAGGGCAGGGTCCTGATCCAGGTAGAACCGGGACCCCCGCTCCGGCGCCCCCAGAGCCGTTAGGGCCAGGGTATAGCTGGCGTAGGCCAGAAAGACGTAAGACAGGGAATCCATGAAAGGAACTCCCGCTACCCAGAGTTCCCGGTCCACGGTGGCGGGGATGTAAAGGTACTCGCCGAAGGGGAAGCCCCAGTGGATGGAGGTGAACTCGGCGCTCCAGGAGATGAGACACCCCAGGACCAGGAAGGCCGCAGCCCGCCCACAGCCCAGCTGCCAGGTGGCCAGCAGCAGGTAGACCGCCAGGAAGATGAAGACGTAAGGCCTAAGCCAGATGGTGGCGCCCAACAGCCAGAGAAAGTGTCCCATGGACAAACCTTCGGGGCCGGACCCCAAGTTCCCGGTTTTAGGTTTCCAGATGATTGTCCGGAGGTCCAAAATGCGCCACCTTGGCTGGCCCGGCCCTCCTGCCGGGGCCGGCGCAGGCCAGGGACTGCCGCGGCATTGCTTCTTTTTCCGGAGGTTCTCTGGGGCAACCTAACATAAGGCCGGCGCCGGGTCAATCTTGAAGTCCCGGGCTGCTTTTGCGCCCCTGCCACGGTAGTGTTTCGTCATCAAGGGTGCGGCGTCGGGGAGGGGGGCAAGGAAGAGCCGAGGTCTTGTTTACTGCCGATTATCCGGTTATCATTATTCATTAATAGGGAGTGTCCGGCAGGCTTTTGGCGGGGGCGACGTGCCGGACCCTAATGATATTCATTAAACTTACAAAGCCCTCCCAAATGAGCAAGGGGATGAAAGAGCTGTTCCGTGGCATTATTACCGGGTTGAAATGGTTGGTGGCCGCCGCCGTCCTGGTGGAGATCTTCAGTTTCCTGGTCATCATGGCAAGCAATTACTGGATTTACGGTCAGCTCCGGGATGGCGACCCCGTCCGCTACGACCCCTACGCCCTGTTTATCAGAGAAGGGGGACCCCGTCCCACCGTTCACAATCCCGGCGCGGGGCCGGGGCAAAACTGCAAAACCTTCTGGCTCTTCGGGGGCTCCACCATGGCCGGGGCCACGGATTATGATGACAAAACCCTCCCCAGCTTCCTGGCTGAGGAGCTTAACCAGAAGGAGCCCCGTCTGCCCGCCTATCTCACTAATTTCGGGGAGCCCAGCTTCAATTCCTTGATGGAGAGCAAGTACCTGCAAAAAGTGCTCATCGAAAACCAACCGCGGCCCCAGGTAATCATTTTTTACGACGGCGCCAACGATTGCGCCTACTTCGCCCAAGACCGCATCCCTTATGCCCATCACGGCTACTGGCAATTGCGGGGCCTGGTGGAGAGTTATCACCACAGTTTTTTCGGGTTGCTGAAACCCCTGAACGCGGCCCTGTACTCCTCCTTTACCAAAGAATTTTATGATAAGATTAGGCAGGGTCTGGTGCCCATTGACCCGGACTCGCCGGCTCTCCGGCAAATGGTGGATGCCGCGGAAAAACGCTACGATTACAACGCCAAGGTGGCTGCCGCCTTCGGGGCTCAATTCCTGCTGTTCTGGCAGCCCTGCTGGTGGGTGGAAACCGGCCCGGTGGCCCCGGAAGTCAGGACCCGGGAAGATATCGTGGTGGGCCGCCATTTCGCCCTGCGGCACAACTTTATGGTGACCTATGAGGCGCTGATGGCCCGGCTCAAGGACAAACCTTATTTCATCGACTTTCGCAACGTCTTGTGCTCCCGGACGGAGCCGGCCTACCAGCCGGACGGCATTCATCTGGAAGACGCCGGCCGGCAACTGGTGGCCCGCCGCATGGGCGCGGTTCTGAAAGAACGCCTGGCCAAGACGGAAGGACCTGGAGGTAGTGGCAGGTGAAAGTGGTCTTGGCCCGCACCGCGGGATTTTGCATCGGGGTGAAGCGGGCTTTGGAGATGGTCCTGAAAGCCATCAACGAGAACCAGACCAAGATTTACACTTACGGACCCCTGATCCACAATCCCCAGGTGTTGGAACTGCTCAGGGAACGGGGCATTACGGTGTTGGCGCCGGGCGAGAAGGTTCCCGAGGGCCTGGTGGTGATCCGGGCCCACGGCATTCCGCCCCAGGAGCGGCTGGCCCTGGAGTCCGAGGGGGTCCGCATCATTGACGCCACCTGTCCCCGGGTGGCCAAGGTCCAGGCCATCATCCGGCGCTGGGCCACCAAAGGGTGCGCCACCCTCATCGTGGGCGACGCCGACCACCCGGAAGTGGCGGGCCTCATGGGCCACACCGAAGGCCGGGGCTACGTCATCGCCACCTCCCAGGACGTGGCGGCCCTGCCGGCACTCGAGCGACCTCATCGTGGTGGCCCAAACCACCCAGAGCGAGGCCCAGTTTGCCGCCCGGGTCTCCGAGGTCCAGGCCCGCTTTCCCCAGGCCCGCATCTTCAACACCATCTGCGACGCCACCGCCTCCCGGCAGGCCGAAGTCCAGGACCTGGCCGGCCAGGCCGAAGCCCTGGTGGTGGTGGGGGGCCGCAACAGCGGCAACACCCAGCGCCTGGTGGAGATTTCCCGGAACACCGGCATCCCCACCTACCACGTGGAGACCGAACAAGAGCTGGACCTGGAGGAGATGAGCCGCTATGCCACCGTGGGGGTCACCGCCGGGGCCTCCACCCCCCACTGGCTCATCGGCAACGTGGTGAACACCCTGAAACATGCCTGGGCCTTTCGTCCCGGGTCCTGGACCAACTACCTCTACCGGGCCTGGCGGTTTTCCCTGAAGTCCAATTTCTATGTGGCCACCGGCGCCGGGTCGCTGAGCTACACCTCCTCCCTGCTCCAGCAGGTGGAGCCGCAGTTCACTTACTTCTTCGTGGCCTTCTTCTACGTCTACGCCATGCACCTGCTCAACCATTTCACCGACACGGCCTCCAAGCTCAACGACCCGGTGCAGTCCATTTTCTACGGGCGGCACCGGCGCTTTCTGCTGGTCACCGGCGCCATTTCCGCCTTCATGGCCCTGGCCCTGGGGGCTTATCTGGGGCCGCTCCCCTTCGTTTTCGTCCTGGTGATGAGCGGCATCGGCCTGGTTTACAGCTTCAAGATCATCCCGGAACCCCTGGCCCAGATGACGGGCATCACCAAGCTCAAAGAGATCCCGGGCTCCAAGACCCTGTTCACCGCGGTGGCCTGGGGGGTGCTGGCCGCCCTCATTCCGGTGGTGTGCTCCGACCAGGACGCCTCCGGCGCCACCGCCATCGCCTTCTTCTTCGTGGCGGGCATGATTTTCATCCGCTCCGGCCTCTTCGAGATCATGGCCATCGAAGGGGACCGGGTGGTGGGGAAAGAGACCCTGGCCATCATCCTGGGCAAAGAGCGCACCTTGAACCTGTTGTCCGTCTGTTCCCTGCTCTTCAGCGCCATGCTGTTGGCCGCCGCCTGGGTGGGGCTCATCCCCTCCCTGGGATACGCCCTCAGCCTCTGCGGCCTTTACGCCCTGGGGTATCTGACCCTGTACCGCCGTGGGGTGCTGGAATCCAGCCTGATGCTGGAATCCCTGGTGGAGGGCAACATGATCCTGGCCGGGCTGCTGGCTTTCCTCTGGGACCCCTATTACGGCCCCTTTTAAAAGAGGGTTTTCGGTTTTCGGTTTTCGGTTTTCGGTAAAATGGCGGCAGCTTGGCCTGGGCCCTAGTATTGCAAGTTATCGCACCCGGAGCGGCAGGGGAAATACTGGTTCCCAAGCTCCTGCTTGGGAACCAGTAAAAAGACGGTTTCTGGTTTTTTAGTCTGAGGAGACAGCCCCGTAGGGCGCGTTCACGTGCCATTCTTGGTGCGGGAGACGCACCCTACAAATAATTTTAAAGACGGTTTTCGGTTTTCGGTTTTCGGTAAAATGGCGGCAGCTTGGCCTGGGCCCCTAGGATTGCAAGTTATCGCACCCGGAGCGGCAGGGGAATACTCGTTCCCAAGCTCCTGCTTGGGAACCAGTAAAAAGACGGTTTCTGGTTTTTTAGTCTGAGGAGACAGCCCCGTAGGGCGGGTTCCACGCGCCATCTTGGTGCGGGAGACGCACCCTACAAATAATTTTAAAGACGGTTTTCGGTTTTCGGTTTTCGGTAAAATGGCGGCAGCTTGGCCTGGGCCCCTAGGATTGCAAGTTATCGCACCCGGAGCGGCAGGGGAAATACTCGTTCCCAAGCTCCTACTTGGGAACGCCGTTGTGGCCCAAGCTCTGCTTGGGGACCAGTAAAAAATTATCACCCCCACCCTGACCCTCCCCCATCAAGGGGGAGGGTAAGAGAAGCCTTGGCAAGGTAAAAATATCTGTGGGAAATGACCCCATCATAATGATTCAAAGAAGTTAGAATTTCTTAAGCGGCCTCAAGTGGGTGAGATGGCCAGGATGAAAGGGGCTCTCCCCGCAGCGCAAACCAAAAACCAAAAACCAAAAACCAAAAACTAAAAACTAAAAACTAAAAACCATCTTTTCTTGCAATTTTTTATTGACAAAGGCTGTTACCCATTTTAATATGGCGCTGGGTAAAACCGATAGAGGAAAGGAGGTGGGGTAAAACTTAAGGAAAATCGATAGTTAGCCTAATTACGGAAAGGAGAAATTGGTTACCACTTTCCAACCAAAGGGGGGAATGATGAAAAAAACTATACTTATCCTCGTAGTGCTGGCCCTGGTGGTGCCGTCTACCGCCCTGGCCGCGGCCGAATTTTCTCTGGGCGGCTTCATCAAGTTGGACACCTTCTGGGATTCCTCCCAGGAGGGCAAAAACATGAATGGGTTCATCGCCCGGAACAATGACCGACAGCTTTCACCACGGCCGCCTGAAGTTCACGGCCCAGGGCTCCCGCTTCAACTTCACCATCAAGGGGCCCAAGCTCTGGGGCGCCCAGACCACCGGCTTCATCGAAATGGACTTTGATGCCGGCGAAGCAGGGCCCCCGATGCTGCCGGCGCCCATGCCGGGGGCGCCGGCAGACCGCGTCCGCATTCCTACACTCCGCGGCTGCGCCACGCCATGTTCCGCTTGAACTGGCCCGAGACCGAACTGCTGTTCGGCCAGTACTGGTCCATGCTCTGCGAATGGTGGCCGGAAACGGCGCAGGACGGCCCCTTCCAGGCGACCGGCATTCCCACCGCCCGGCTGGCCCAGATCAGGGTGACCCAGAAGTTCCTCGGTACCTGGACGGTGGCGGCCCTGGTCGGCGAAGGCAGCAACGTGGCCGGTTCGCGGACTTTTTCAGCCGAATGACACCAGCGGCGTGAGTCCGGCGAGATGCCGCAGATCCAGGGCAAGGTCATGTTCCAGCAGGACCTCTGGGGCAAGGCCGCCTATTACGGCACCCCCACCCCCTTCACCGCCCAGGTGGTGGCCGGGGTGCAGCGCGATGACTTCGCGAGGCTGGCGAATGTTAACCAACCCTTTTTCGGTGAGAATGGTTTTAATACACTTTGCTATCAGGACCAACAACCGGTATCTCTACCCCTGGATAGTGATGGGCACCACCTTTATCCCGGTGATTCCCACCTACAGCGCCAATGTGGCGGGCACCGCCTCTCTGTCGACCCAGTGGTATATCGGTCAGGGCGTGGAAGCCTTTGGCTTTGCGGGCCTCGCCTCCAACTTTTTCCACTGGAGCGGGACCGCTAACCTCTTTGACCAGGAGTTGGGCAAGCGCTTCGGCGGCTACGTCCAGGCCCAGTACTACTTCACCAACCAGTGGTTCCTGAACGCCGCCTATGCCATGAGCCGGTCCTTCGGCATCAGCCCGGGCGAAACGGAATCCGCTTTCACCTGCTCCGGGCGAGAGGGTATATGCCATAACTGGCGCCGACCTGCGCCGAGCTACCAGCATGAGTATGACCTGACCCTGTGGTTCCGGCCCATCACGGCCATCAAGTTCGGCTTGCAGTACGCCTATATCCGGTCCAACTGGTTCCAGAACACTCAGAGCCCAGCAGGTGTGAAGCACCTAATTTACGAGCAAATTTGGCGACGCCCACCGGGTGGAGTTCGTCGGGTTCTTCTACTTCTAAGCTCAAAAGCGGTTGACTAACCAAAGCCCACGGGGTAATATCCCTGTGGGCTTTTTTGTTAAAGACGGTTTTCAGTTTTCGGTTTTCGGTTTTCGGTAAATGAGCGAGGAGAACAATTATAAATCCAGGTCATATAAAGACCTGGAAGTTTGGAAGTTGGCGGTGGGTTTTGTTAAGGCGATTTATCAGGCAACCAGCAAATTTCCCGCGTCAGAGAATTTTGGGTTGACCAATCAAATCAGGAGATCAGCGGTCTCAATCCCGTCCAACATCGCCGAAGGTCAGGGAAGGAATTCCGCCAAGGAATTTCGACAGTTTCTATCCTTTGGTTTGGGTTCCCTGGGAGAACTGGAAACCCAGTTGATCATTGCCAAGGAAATAGACTACCTGACCATTGAAGAACTGAATCCCCTGTTGGCCAGCCTCGATAGAATCAGGAAAATGATCAAAGGCTTGTCAAACAGGAATAAAATAACCTGCCTTATCTAACCACGAATATGCTTTTTCTTTTTCCGAAAACCGAAAACCGAAAACCGAAAACCATTTTTACCAGGGAGTTAGCAGATAATGCAAAAAATAGATTTGGCTGGCGGTTCTGCTGATAATGTCTGCCTTGGTGGTTTTTAACGGCTGCGGCACCACCAAGAAATGGCTGGGGATGGGGTCCGAGGACGACGAGGAAGCCGCCGAAAACGTGCCGCCGGAATCCAAGCAGGAGACCGTGATGATCGACGGCAAACCCTATGTTCGCAGCAAGAACCCCTACTGGCTGTCGTACCCCAACGCCCCGGAATACATCTATGTGGAGAAGGGGCGGGAGTTTGTGGGCATGCAGCAGTATCTCATCGACTCCCTGGCCAAGGCCGTGGGCCGGCAACAGGCCAAGGCCGAGGGCCAGGCGAGTGCCGCCGGATAAGCTCCAGGAAATGGTGCGGGCCGAAGTGGACCGCATCCTCCGGGAGCAGGGGCTGGGGGGTTTTATCTCCCAGGGCAAGGGGGAGAAGGCCCCTTATGTGGGCCGGTCCACGGCGGTGATCCCGGACCTGGAAACCCCCGGAAGCTATGAGGGCATGAACCGGACCCTGGCCGTGGCCCTGGCTGACGCCCTGGGCCGCCAGAAGGATATCAAGGTGAGCACTCAGGACCAGATCCGGGAGGCCATGAATAAGGCGGGGGTTGCCGGCAAACTGCAGCTCGCCCCCAACATCAAGGCCCTGGGTGACTACCTGGGGGTGCAGGGCATCGTCCTCACCGGCATCGTGCCCCCGGAGGGCGGCTCCCCCGGGGCCATGGTGCTGCAAGTTTACGACACCTTTAACGGCACCAAGGAACAGGCCATGGTCACGCCGGCGGAATCCGGGGGCCTGAAGGTGGAGGCCGTGACCAAGTTCGCCCAGCAGAACGCCCTGCGGGTGGCCGGGGAACTCATCAACATGACCTGGTTCGGCCGGGTGGAGTTTGTCAAGGAAGGCAAGGTCTACCTCAACCTGGGGGAAAACGCCGGCCTGAAGGTGGGCGACCGCCTGAAGGTGGTGGCCCCGGGCAAAGAAGTGGTCAACCCCCGCACCCACTCGGTCCTGGGCTACACCGAGGACGTCTCCCAGGGGGAATTGAAGGTGACGGAACTGCTGGGCAAAACCGGGGCCGTGGCCCTGCCGGTGAGCGGCGGACCCTTCAAGACCTACGACAAGGTGAAGGCGAAGTGAGGGAGAGTCGGTTAGAGATCCTTGGAATTTGTGGAAGATAGCCTTGGCTAAGGGCACGGCACGCCGTGCCCCTACGGCAAGTTGCTTGAAGGACATGGACGGGCCAACCACTTGATTCGGTGGTTGGCCTTTAAATTTCAAGAACCAAAAACCAAAAACCAAAAACTATACACAGCGTCATAAATAATTGGACATGCCTATGGTTTCTCCCAACTCAATATTGCCCAATTTGTCACCCTGAGCCGTAGGTGAAGGGTCTCTTGATTGCCGCTAAAGGCGAGATTCTTCGCCGCCTGCGGCGGCTCAGAATGACAAAAAGGTAGCATCATTGCACATATTCGTAAATGGAAGATAGCCTTGGCTAAGGGCACGGCACGCCGTGCCCCTACGGCAAGATGTTTGATTGGAGGACATGGACGGGCCAACCACTTGATTCGGTGGTTTGCCTTTGAATTTCAAAAACCAGAAACCAAAAAGCAGAAAGCAGAAACCAAAAGCAGAAACCAAGAACCAAAAACTAAAAACTAAAAACTAAAAACTAAAAAATAAAAACCCTCCTACCCGCCGATTCGCTCCAATCCCCCCATGTACGGCCTGAGCTTCTCCGGCACCAGGACGCTGCCGTCGGGTTGCTGGCAGTTCTCTAAGATGGCCACCAGGGTGCGTCCCACCGCCAGGCCGGAGCCGTTCAAGGTGTGCACCAGTTCCGTGCCCTTGGCGCCGGCGCGGCGGTAGCGGATGTTGGCCCGGCGGGCCTGGTAGTCTTCGAAGTTGCTGCAGGAGGAGATCTCCCGGTAGAGGCCTTGCCCCGGCAGCCAGACCTCGATGTCATAGGTCTTGGCCGCGGCGAACCCCATATCCCCGGTGCACAGCACCACTACCCGGTAGTGGAGCCCCAGTTCTTGCAGGACCTCTTCCGCATCTTTCAGCAGGGTCTCCAGCTCGTGGTATGAGTTTTCCGGAGTGGTAAATTTCACCAGCTCCACCTTGTTGAACTGGTGCTGGCGGATGAGGCCCCGGACATCCTTGCCGTAGGAGCCGGCCTCGGACCGGAAGCAGGGGGTGTAGGCGGTGTAGCACAGGGGCAGGTCTTCTTCCCGGAGGATCTCGTCCCGGTGAATGTTGGTCACCGGCACCTCGGCGGTGGGCACCAGGAAGTAGTCCCAGCCCTCCAGCTTGAAGAGGTCGTCGGCGAACTTGGGGAGCTGGCCGGTGGCCGTCATGGAGGCCCGGTTGGTCATGAAGGGGGGCAGGACCTCCAGGTAGCCGTGTTTGCGGGTATGGAGATCCAGCATGAAGTTGATGAGGGCCCTCTCCATCAGGGCCCCGGCGCCTTTCAGCAAGGCGAAGCGGGCCCCGGCGATCTTGGCGGCCCGCTCGAAATCCAGGATGCCCAGCCCTTCTCCCACCTCCCAATGGGGCCGGGGGGGAAAATCAAACTGCGGCGCCTCTCCCCAGGTGCCCACCACCGGGTTGTCGCGGCTGTCGGCCCCCACCGGCACCGTCTCATGGGGCAAATTGGGGAGGCTCAGCAAAAAGTCCCGCAGCCAGGCGTCATGCTCCATGGCCCTGGCTTCCTGGGTCTTGATGTCCTCGTTGATGACGGACACCCGGAACTTGAGGGGCTCGGCCTCCGCCTTCTGGCCCGCCTTCATCAAGTCGCCCACTTTCTGGGACAGGGTATTGCGTTCGTGGCGCAGGGCCTCCACCTGGGTCAACAGGCGGCGGCGCTCGGCGTCCCGATGGCGAAACTCCTCCAGGGGAACCTCCGTGAGCCCCCGATTCTTTAAGGCCTCCTCCACTTTATCAATATGATCCCGGACGAAACGCAGATCGAGCATGAAAGTCGCCCCTCAAATAGATATTTTCCGTAGGGGCGGACCTGCGTGTCCGCCCGCTCTCAGGGCGCACACCTGGGTGCGCCCCTACAAGTGAATCATATTTTTTCCTGGTAAATCGCTATAAAATCGTGTTGGCAGCCTACTCTGAGGAGGCAGGATTCACTAACCGGAGTTACGTCTGGCCTAGAGTATTCATCGCCCTTTGCCGCCCCCGCTCTCCCCTTCGTTCTCTCCTGAAATGAAGCCTTCTTTGACGCTTTCGATGAGGCGCACCAGGCCGTCGGCGTTCTGACGCTGGATGAAGTAGAGGATGTCGGCCACCGCCCCTTCCAAGGCCCGCAGGGCCACCCGGTTGGCAGGATTCTGCAGCTGGATGCAGGCGTACAGGGCCGCGTCCTGGCTCAAGAGGCGCCGGGCCAGGTTATGCAAGGTGGTGAAGGTGGGGGTGGCGAAATCCTCCAGGTCTTCGGGAGCCACGCCCAGTTCCCGGATAGTCATCTCCAGGGCGATGAGGACAAAGTGGGCCAGGCCCTGAACCACGGCCATGAGGCGGTCGTGTTCCGCGGCGGTGGTGATTTTTACCCGGGCCCCGGCGTTTTCCAATAAGGCCTTGAGCCAGTTGAACCAGCGCTCCCCCCGGCCGGGACAGAGGACCATGGTGCGGCCGGCAATGCTGTCTTCGCCGGGGCCGAAGAGGGGGTGGGTGCCCACCACTTCGCCGGGGAAATGGGCCAACATGGACCTCATGGGGCCCTGCTTCACCGAAGTGAGGTCCATGAGGGCAGCTTCGGGGCTGAGATGGGGGGCCACCGCCCGGACCACCTCCTTCACCTTGGGAATGGGCACGGAAAGCACCACCACGTCCGCCAGGCCGGCCACTTCCTGGGGAGTCCGGGAGGTGTCCAGGTCGGCCACCAGGACTTCCAGCCCCTGGGACTCAAAAAAGCGCTTGAACCAGCGGCCCATCTGGCCCTGGCCGCCGATGAGGCCCACCTTCACGGTCATGAGATGGCCCTCTGGCGCAGGAGAAAGTCCACCAGGGTGAGGCGCACCATGGCCTGCAGGACGGGCACGATGCGGGGAATGGCGCTGACATCGTGGCGTCCGGCAATGGTCAGGGTCCGGGGATTCCCCGCCAGGTCCACGGTCTGCTGCTCCCGGGCGATGGAGGGAATGGGTTTCACCGCGGCCCTGACGATAATCTCGTCGCCGTTGGAGATGCCCGCCAGGATGCCGCCGGCGTGGTTGGAGGCGAAGCCCCCGGGAATGATGGGGTCGTTGTGCTCCGAGCCCATCATGCGGGCGGCGGCGAAGCCGGCGCCGATTTCCACTCCCTTGACCGCGCCCACGGACATCGCCGCCTGGGCCAGGGCCGCGTCCAGCTTGTCGAACACCGGCTCCCCCAACCCGGGGGGGCAACCCCGCACCCGGACTTCCACCACTCCGCCCAGGGAGTCCTTCCGGGCTTTCACCTCCTGAACCCGGGCGGTCATGGCGGCCACGGCTTCCGGGTCCGGGCAGGCAAAGGGGTTGTCCCAGATGGCGGTTTCATCCTGGAAGCGGGCCGGCACCCCGCCGAACTCCACGGTGTAGGCCAGAACCTTGATGCCCGCCTGGTCCAGGACGATCTGAGCCACCGCGCCGGCGGCCACCCGGGCCACGGTTTCCCGGGCCGAGGCCCGGCCGCCGCCCCGGTGGTCCCGGATGCCGTACTTGGCCTGAAAGGTGACATCTCCATGGCCGGGGCGAAAGACTTCCCGCAGGGCGTCATAGTCCTGGCTGCGGACGTCCCGGTTACGGATGATGAGGCTGATGGGGGTGCCGGTGGTGAGGCCTTCAAAGACCCCGGAGAGAATTTCCACCTGGTCCGGCTCCCGGCGGGTGGTGGCGTGGGCCTGGACCCCGGGTCGCCGCCGGGCCAGTTCTGCCGCCACTGCGGCCGGGCTGAGGGGCAGCCGGGGCGGGCAGCCGTCAATGACCGCCCCCAGGGCGGGGCCGTGGGACTCGCCCCAGGTGGTCACCTTAAAGACCTGGCCGAAGGTGTTACCCGCCATGGCGCGCTGCCTCCTTTTCTTTCAGGGCCGCCAGGACCTGGTCCACCACCTGGGCGATGGAGCGGCCGGTGGTGTCGACGGTAATCTGGGCCGCGGCCCGGTATAGGGGCCACCGGGACTCCAGCAGCGCCGCCACCTCTTGGGCGGGGTCGCGTCCGGTGAGGCTGGGCCGGCTGCTTTGGCCGGGTTGATCCTGGTGGAGGCGGGCCTGAATGGTGGCCGGGTCCGCGGTGAGCCAGATGAGGATGCCGTTTTCCCGCAGAATCTCAACATTTTCCGGATCCAGGACCACGCCGCCGCCGGTAGCCAGCACCTGGCCCCGGACGCCGCGGTAGCGGGCCACCAGTTCTTTCTCCCGGCGCCGGAACTCTTCCCAGCCGCCCTGAGCCACAATTTCCGCCACCGACTTGCCGGCCTCCGCCACCAGTGTCTGGTCCAGGTCCACAAAGGGTCGCTTGAGTATTTGGGCCAGCCGGGCTCCCACCGAGGTCTTGCCGGTGGCCCGGTAGCCGATGAGGACCAGGTTGGGACGGTCCGGTGGTGGCTTAACTTGCTCCATGAGATCCCCGGTGGCTGGAATTATCCCCAATTACCCTGACCCCAAAAAAATCTTAATGATGGCAATCGGTTGGCTTAGTTTACTAAAATCGGCCCCGGAAGGAAAGGGGGGCGGCGGTTTTTGAATTTAACTTGAAATATTGATTGGTTAAGAAGCAACCCTGGCCTTTTTGGACCCGGAACCTGGCATTTTTAACCGAGGCCGGCTGCCGATAACAGCCCCAGGCCGTAGGCGGCCTGAACCAGATAAAAGAGGCCCACCGCGAAAAAAATCCCGGCGGCCCCCAGGCGGACCGCCCTTTCCGGCAGCCGCTGCCCCAGGGCCTGGCCCACCCAGATGGCCAGGGCATCGGAGAGGACCATGCCAAGGGTGGACCCGAGCCAGACCTGGACCGGCGGGTACTGGGTGGCCAGGGTGACGGTCCCCAGCATGGTCTTGTCGCCCAGTTCGGCCAGGAAAAAGGTCACGGACACGATGAGAAAAGGGGAGGTAATCTTCTTGACCGCCCCGTCTTCTCCATGCACCCGGTCGCCCCGCAGGGTCCAGGCGCCAAACGCCAGAAAGGCCAGGCCCGAAAGCAACACGATCCACTGGTGGGGGAGAACTTTGCTGGTCAGATCTCCCAGGACCACCGAGAAGGCGTGAACCAGCAGGGTGGCAACGAAAACCCCGGCCAGGACCACGCCGGCCTGGAAGCGGGTGGCCAGGGTGAGAGCCACCAGCTGGGTCTTATCGCCCAGTTCCGCCACAAAGATCAGGGCCAGTGACAGCCAAAATCCGTGCATAAGGAGGGGAAAAATGGCTGGCAAGTCGGGGCCTCAGGCCCCGCCTTGCCAGCCCCTTAAGTAGGTTGGGAGGGGGGAGTGGGGGGAGGGCAGGGACCTGAGGTCCATGGCCCTCCCCCCACAAGCCCATTTTTGCAGAGCTCCCATAGCCTCTAGGGCAGTCGGTAGCAGGCTCCTTCCCGGGCGGCGTCGATATAATGGGGGTTTTGGTGGCCGGAGGCCAGTTGCCGGGCCAGGTCGATGATCTGCTCCACCTCGGCGTCGCTGCGGGCGGGGTCGTGATGGGTAAGGAGCAGGTTGTTAACCCCCGCCTGCACGGCCAGGTCCACCACCTCCTCATAGCTGGAATGCCCCCAGCCCCGGCGTTCCGGAAAATCCTCGGGCAGGTACTGGGCATCGTGAATCAGCAGGTCGCAACCGGAGACGAACTGGACAAAGTCTGGCATCCGGCTGCCCTTGGCCGCCCCCAGCTCGTTGTCGGTGATGAACACCATGGTGTGCTTGCCTTCCCGGAAGCGGAAGCCGAAGCCTCCCTGGGGATGGTTGAGATCGATGGCGTCGATGCGGACCCCGTCCAGGTCCAGGGGGCCCCGGGCCAGGCGGTTGATGTAGTCGATGCGGGCCTTGAGATGATCAAAGGCCACCGGGAAGAAACCGTCCCCCATGTGGCTGTCGAAGACCCGGGTCATGGCCTGAAAGGCCGGGGGCCAGCCGTCCACCAGGATCTCCGTGGTCTCCTGGTAAATGGGGATGAAGAAGGGGATGCCCAGAAGGTGGTCCCAGTGACCGTGGGTGAGGAGCAGGTAGAGCTGGCACGGCAGGTTGTTGTCAATGAGATGCTTGCCCAGGAGGCGAAAACCGGTGCCGCCGTCGATGACTACCCGGAGCCCCGAAGCCAGGATGACTTCAACGCAGGTGGTGTTGCCGCCGAACTCCAGGGTATGGGCGCCGGGAGCCGGGATCGACCCCCGGGTCCCCCAAAATCTGATCTCCATAACCTAAGTCTCCTCTCTTAGCAAGCGGGGCCGCGGTGGAGAGCGGCTTCCGTCTCTCCAGCCCCGGCGCCCTGCCAAAATCCCGGTTCGGAAAAGGCCGTGATGGTTAACCAGCTTAGGCGACCATGCCGGCCATCCTCTGGGCAATCGTTTGCCAGCATCCGTGAAATAATGACCGTTGTCAACCCACATTCAATAAGAACGGACTTATAGTAAAAAAAATTCCCGATGGTAAGCCTCTGGCATCATCATTTCCGCCAGAATATTATTTTCCCTTTCATTTGTGACCCATGGTCAACAACGGTTGCCGTTTTATTTACTTGGCTAATTGGCAGCCTCAACTCCACTTGAAAACCCACAGTTAAAAACTTGCCGCAATTTTGTTTCTGCCATGGTTAATCAATAAATACAAAGGGCAGGTTTTCTTTCTCCAAGTAGGCGGCCATGAGGCCGAAGCAGCCGGTGAGCATCATGTCCCCAAAGGGCGCGGCGAAGACCCCTCCGGGCCAGCCCTGGGCCAGGCGCCGCCGGGGACCCGTGATCACCGACCAGGCAAAGGACCGCTCCCGGGGCAAGTCCGGGGCGTAGGCGCAGCCATGTCCTTGATCGGCAAAGATCTCCTCGTTGGTGAGGTCCCCGGCCTGGAAGCGGGTGAGATGAGAAAAAAGCTTAGACGGGTTCAGCAGCCCGGTGTGATGCTCGTAAATCCCGTAGAGGCGCGCCCCCCGCACCAGGGCTGCGAAGGTGTGGGCATTGCCCAGGTTTACCACCATGACGCCCTCCTCCACCCGGCCCCGGACCTCTTTATCCAGCAAAGCCCCCCGGACTCCGGCGGCGCAGGTGTCCATCAGCAGGGCTCCGGGGAGGGTTTCGGCCACCTCCCGCATCCGGGTGAAAAATGGCGGCGGCTGCCGAAAAGTCAGGTCGCTTAAGGCGCCCCCCCGGGCCAAGAAATCTTCCCAAAACTGGAAGCGGAACCGGCGGTTGCTGCCTTGCGGATAAAAGCCGTGGTCTTGCACCGCCACGGCAAAGCGGCTGGGAAAGGGGACCTCGAAGGCAGCCAGGGTGCGGCGCAGGCCGTCCAACGTCCAGGTCCCCCAGGCTCAGGGCCGCGGCCTCCGGGGGCGGCTGGTCGGTGAGAATGACGCCCCATTGCTGCACCACTTGCAGGCGGTCGCTCAGAGTCAAGGCCGCCTGGGGGCTGGCGTAGACCCGCAGTCCCTGGGCCAGATGGTGCCGCACCGCCCCGGTCACCGCGCCGCCCCCCATGAGCCGGCCCCCCAGGAAAAGGGGGCGGCCCTGGGCGGTCAGACGGCGGATGCGCCGGGCCAGGACCTGGGTGGGGGCCGGCAGCACCATCTTTACCGCGTTTTCCACGGGCTGGCCCGGATCCCAGATGATGAGGTCCTGGGTGCCGCCTCCCACATCCAGGGCCAGAAGACCGCCTTCAAACACGGTCAGCCTCCCACTGGGCCGCGGCCGCCAGCACTATGCCGCTGGCCGTTTCCCGGGCCTGGTGGAACAGGGGCAAGCGGTGCCCGGGCCGCCAGGTCAGGGTGCCCAGTTCATCGGAGACCACCGCCAGGCCGGCCACCGGCACCCGCCGATATCGGCCCACGGCGAAGAGAGCAGCCAGTTCCAGGTCTATGGCAAGGACGCCCAATCCCTGGTAATGCCGCACCAGGCCTGGCGTTTCCCGGTAAAAGGCATCGGTAGACAGGATGCGGCCCGTATGCCACGAGGTCTCACCAGCCGCCAACCGACCCTTGAGCAACTCATAGAGAGACGGGTCCGGCTCCGGCTCTCCCCCGACATAATGCCTTGAGGTGCCATCCCCGGGAACTGCGGCGCAAGGGAGCACCAGGCTGCCGACGCCCAGGTGGGGCTGCAGAGAGCCGCACCATCCCAGGGCCAGGATCATGCGGGCCCCCAGGACGATGAGCTTTTCCAGCACCATGGCCGCATAAGGCGCGCCCAGCGCCGGAGCTACGATGGTCAGGGTTTGGTCCTGCCAGCGGCCCAGCCGCACCTCGCAACCCCAGATGTATCGGAGCGGCGCAGTGGCTTGGGCCAGACGGCAAAGAAGGAGGAAGTCCGGACGGGCAAAGGTGAGGATCGCCCGCGCCGCCACCGGGACCTCAACGGCTTCCCGGACAGGGTTGATCAGCGCCGCCTCATTAAGGCATGGGTCCTTCCCCCTTGCGGCGTCGGATGGTTTGGTCATTGGAAAGAGAGTACCCGGGGGATGCATCCTCAAAATCGCCTCATATTATTTGCCTTTAATCGTGGTTTGTCCATTCTTTTCTAGGGAGAGCGGGACTTCCGCAAAGTGCATATAAAGGTTGGCAGGCTGGACTCTGACCTGGACGGCCAGGCCCCGGCAGGCTTCTTCCTTGTCGTACCGGTCAAAGATAAAGTTTCCCAGGGAATAGTAAATCCTTTTGCCTTGATATTCTTCCCGGGGCTGCACCGTGTGGGAATGGGACCCGATGACCAGGTCCGCCCCCGCGTCCACGAAGAGGTGGGCCCATCTCCTGAGGCGGTCTCCAGGCTCGGGGCGGTATTCGCGGCCCCAGTGGGCATAGACGACCACCAGATCGGTCCGGGGCCTGAGGTTCTTAAGGTCCTTTAGGGTTTGTTCCAGGCTCCCGCCGGCAAACTGATTGAAGCTGACGAAGGCCAGTCTCAGGCCGGCAACCTGTTTGATTACCCAGCGCCGGTCGCTACTTAGCGGGTCCCCGAAATAATCCACCCCGGCGAGCCGGAGGTGCCTCCTGGTTTGCTTCAGGCCACCTTCGCCGAAATCCAGGATGTGGTTGTTGCCCAGGTGGACCAGATTGATGCGGTGCCGCTTCAAGGTTGCGGCCCAGGACGGGTCAAAGGTGAAGGTATAATGATCTTTCCGGCGGCAGGGGCTGCCCAGACTCACCGATGGCTGGTCGGTAATGGGGCCTTCCAGATTGGCGACGATCAGGGCGGGCTCGGGCTTTAGCTCCGACACCCCCGCAAAAAGGTAATCGTTCCCCATTTCCCGGGCGACTTTGCGGATACCGCGGTCGAGCATCAAGTCTCCCAGGAACAGCAGGCTGATGCTCGGCTCGGCCCGTTTCTTATAATAGGCGGTGAAGTAACTGGTTAAATTGTCAGGGTCCCGACTGCCGAAGTCCGCGGCGGTTTTATGGTTCACCAGGACGAAATCTCCGGTTTCGTCCCCCAGGAATCCTGCCAGGGCTGCCAGGCACGGGCGGCAATCGGCGTGGATCTTCCCGAGATTGGCCTGATTGAGATTTCTCAGATGGGCCAGACTTTCCCGGTCCAGGCGGCGGGCCCCGGCGGCGTTCACCCCGTGGGCAAAATCGCTGCTGACCAGCAAGATGGTTTCTCCGCCGGCCGCTTGCCGCAATTTTTCCCCCAGCTCGCGGAACCGGCCATAGTCCAGGCCGCTGCGCAGAATCAAGGGAACTAGACGGGCCTGGGGGAAGCTCTTCCTGATGAAGGGAACCAGGACGTAAACGGAGTGCTCCTGCCTGAAGATGCCGTCATTGAGGGCGGCGTTGGCCGAAGGCAGCAGCCCCTGGATGAAGGGGCCGTCGGGGTACAACAGGCCGTAAAGGGTTTTCCAGTGGAGCAGGCTGGCGGCGGCCAAGGCTTTTTGGCCGCCAAGGCGCTTGTAGTGGTCCGGCCCCACCAGGATGACGCGCTTAACGCCCTCCGGGTCGATGCCGGCAAAAAATTCGGCAATTAAGTTTCTCGCCAGGAAATGATGGGAAACGATACCCGCCCTGATCCGGACTTGGTCAACCCGGCCCACCGCGCTAAAAGCGTCGTCGTAGACGCTTTTGCTTCTGAAGAAACTTTCCAGAAACGGTTCCCGGGACGGCTGTTCCTGGGTTACCCGGTTTGCCTGGTGGCTGGGCGGGCGGCCCCAACGAAGATAAGCGAGGCAGATTAAGGCGGCGAGGCTGAGGATGATTACCGGTAACTTAAGACCTCTGAAAAATCTCACACCCATCCTTCGGTACAGGGCACGGCACGCCGTGCCCCTACGATAAGCTTCCTGATCTTAATAGATTAAATTTATCGAGCTGTAGAAAAACGGGTTTTGCAACAGCTTGCTGTCGTCATGTTCTGGATGAACCCTTACGAATTCTTTATTACTTTTAAATCTGAAATTCCTTGTGGGGGCGCACGCGCTGAGTGCGCCCTATGGAAGATCTACAAACTTAATAACTTGACAAGAAGCTATTTCAAAACCTATCTTCGCAAGGAAAGGTCATTCTGAGCGCCGCGAAGAATCCAGCCATTTCAAAGACCTGGACCCTTCGCTTCGCTCAGGGTGACAGAAGAAACCAGGTTTTGAAATAGCCTCAAGTATTTGGCGGCCCCCTTCTTTTTAAATTATTTCTGGAACGCAATATTAGGGGGCCCCGGATACTTCCAGGCCGGTTATTTGATGAGAGACCTGCTCCAGGCCGGCATCTCCGGCAGCCTGGTCTTGTCGCCGGTGTAATTCCACTGCCGCCATTTCTCGTCGGTCAATCTTTCTCCCAGGGGCCCGGTAAATTCATAGTAGGAGTACACCAGGCCTTTGGTCAGCCGGGCGCCGTTTCGGTCTTTCACCGCCACGTAGATGTAGTTGGGTATGCCCACCCCTTCGTAAAGGATCTCCCTATTAACCATGTCGGTGAAGACATCGGCCACCAGGGCAGCCCGGCCATAATTTTCCGTGGCCTCCTCCCCCGGCAGGGGGCTCAAGACCCCGCGCAGGTTTCCCGACGCCAGCCGCAGTTTCTCAAAGTCCGTCTCCGAGACCGGCTCATTTTGCAGTTGGGCGATGGCCATCTTCCGGAAGAATTCCACCGCCTCCAAAAAGTCGTTGTTCCGTCCCTTAAACTCGCTGTCCAGGAGGCCCCGCTGCGCCAGGCCGTCCCGGGTCAATTTTATCAGGGGGATGAGCCGGTCGAAGAACTCGATGTTGGGCTCCACGTAGCCCTTGGGAGGCGGGGGGACCTTCTGCTCTTCTTCGCCGTTGCCCATCTCGGCGTAGACTTGCTTGGCGTAAAGCAAGGTGTCATGCTTGAGTTCGGTCCAGGAGCCCAGGGCCCCTTGCAGGTTTTTCCGCGGCCAGTCGGCATTTTTCATGAACATGGGATAGCCCTTGAGGTCCGTCGATTCCTGGAAGAGGGCTTTAAGGGTGTGGAGCCAGCTCCAGTAAATGTTCTGGGTCCAGTCGGCCGGGGAGAGCTTGCCGAAATAACCGGCCAGGGTGTCCAGGCGATTTTTCAGGACCTGTTTGGAGTCGGGGGCGTTTTGCGCCACCCACTCATCCAGGAGCGGCGCCGCGGTTTTGCTCCCCAAGAGAGTCATGACCATCAGGGCGGTGGGCCGGCTGGGCAGGCGCTCCCCGGTTTGCGGGTCGGGTTGCTCCTGTCCCTGGGTCAGGGTGGCAAAGATGAAGGCGTCGGGGGTAAACCTTTGCCCCATGAGGCGGAAACCCTGGGTCTTGTTTTGCAAGGCTTCTTTGGAAAGTTGCAGCACCTGGTCGCCGAAGGCGTAGGAAGACATGATGCGGGGCTTGCGGTAATTTTTCAGGGCCTGTTGCAGCCGGGCGATCTGCTCGGCGGCTAAGTTCGCCGCTGCCGGTTCCCTGGAGTGCCTGCCGGTATTCCTGGGGGCCCAGGTCGTCGCTCTCCCCCACAAAAAACGTGGTGGCCAGGTAGATGTCCTCCCAATCCTTGAGCTCCCCGGTTTGCTCCAGCAGCAGGGTGATATTGGCGCCGTCCCGGGTAAGCTGGGGGCTGGCCAGGAGGAAATTCATCCGGCCGTACCACATCATGGCCCGGAAATAGGCCCGCAACACCGGGTTCTTGCGGTAATGGCTCCGGGGGGTGAACTGGGTGTAATCTTCGGGAAAGCTGAGGCCCTGCTCTTCCTGATATTTTCCCAGCAGGGGCGACGGGGTTACCTGGCCGGCGACAGCACCAACTCCAGCTCCTGCCGGGCCAGGGCGTAGGAGCCGGGGGGCATTTTGTCCTTCAGGTTTTCCAGGCTCTTGAGTATGGCCTCCCGGGTATCGGCCCGGTTATCTGCCACGAGTTCCTCGGAGTAATAATCGAAGGCCGGACCGAGGATGGCGGCGGGGACTGCAAAGAAGGCCGCCAGCCGCTGATAGCTCTCCTTTTGCTCGGGGCTGCCGGGGCTGTTATACGCCTTGATGGCGGCCGCCAGTAGCGTGTCGCTGATCTTCTTGAGCTTGGGGTAGAATTGCCGCTGCTCGGTGTATTCGAATTCCTTTTCCAGCAGGCGGTGGTAAACGTGGAGCAGGAAGTCGGTGGTGACGAAGACCGCGTGTTCCGGGCGCCGCAGGTAGGGGACCTCCGGGCCTCCGATCTCGGTGTACAGGTAGGTCCAATCATCGGAGCGGTTGCTAATTTCACCGGGGTCATCCAAATAAAACTTGTCAAGGTTGGCCGCGATGAAGAAGTGCCGGCTCTGCAGCGACTCCCGCTGGTCCGGGGTAAATGGCCTGGTGGCGGCCTGCTCGAAGCTGCCCAGATTGCTCAATTCCGCCAGGGTTATCTGATATTCGGGCAACCCGGGAGAGTAGGACGACGGCCGGTAGTCATAATTGGCAAAATGGGCTGCTCTTTGAATGGCGGGAGCGCCGGCCTGCCCCCCCGGCTTTGGGAAGTGATGCCAGAAGTAAATCCCCGACAAGACCAATACCACCAGGGAAAACAAAGCAATCAGGAAGGTGAATCTGTTTTGCATCGCCGGGACCTCGTTGGATTAACAACAATGTGGAAACGCGGTGAAAACCAGGACCCAACCGGACCGCAACCAGGAATCGGTTTCTTAATCGGTTCGAAAGCCGGACAAGTTAAGGTTGGTGATGAGCACCCATGGGAGCCGGTTCGGCCGGTCCCAGCCTCACGCCGAATTGCGAGCCACCTTAATTTTCCACAGGAAATAAGCCGCCATGGCCATCAGGCCGGCTAACACCAGGTAGTCCAGGATATGGGTGTATTGCTGGACGATCCACCAGTTTTCCTTGAGCCGCACCCCCAGGTAGGTCAGGAAGCCGTTCCACAGGGTGGCCCCGGCGGCCGTATAGAGAATAAATGGTATCAAAGACATTCGGGCCAGACCCGCGGGGATGGAGATGAGATGGCGCACCACCGGAATGAAGCGGCAGATGAAGATGGTTTTGCCGCCGTGACGGTTAAAAAACTTCTTGGTCCATTCCAGGTGGTGGGGGTTGAGCAGCAGGTAGCGGCCGTAGCGCAGCACCACCGGCTCCCCCAACCTGCCCATGCCGTAGGACAGCAGGGAGCCGACGATGGACCCGAGGCTGCTGGCCACCATTACGGCCAGGGGATCGAAGTGGCCGGTAAAAATCAGGAATCCGGCAAAGGGCATCACCAGTTCGCTGGGGATGGGGGCGATCATGCTCTCCAGGGCCATCAAGGCAAAAACGCCGAGGTAACTGCACTGGTTGATGAACAGGGTGTTGTAATAGCACAGGCTTTCGGTAAGTCCCATATGATTCAACTTTCTCCCAGTTGGCGTTGCTGTATTTGCTGCTCCACCCGGGCCTGCAGGTCCCGCAGGCCGGGGCTCAGGTCCACCGGGTAGAGGGCCGGCTCCTCCAGGCTCTTGTAAGGCTCGGGCAGGAGGGCGAATTGAGACTGGAAATGCTGCCGGGCCTCCTTGAGGGTAGGGAGTGGCTTCAGGATCTTGCCGCGGCGCATCACCGGCTGCAGCAAGGGCGCAGCTCCGGGCACTTCTTCGTCCCTCAGGGCGATGACGTCCCGATGCAGGCGGCCGGCGTGGTCAAAATGGCGCCAGACCTGTTTTTTGTCCACCAGGGTGACCTTGCCGGTGGAGAGCTTCATCACCGGGCGGCCGGCGTACTTCACCAACTTGTAGGCGATGTCGAAGTAAGGGGCGTCGGCGGAGACCCCCATCTTGGTGCCCACCGCGAAGCTGTCGATTTTGGCGCCTTCGGCCAGGACCCTGGCGATTTTGAACTCGTCGAAGCTGCCGCTGGCCAGGATGCGGACGTAGCTAAGGCCGTTGGCGTCCAGGATTTGCCGCACCTCTTGGCTGATGGCGGCCATGTCGCCGCTGTCCAGGCGCACGAACTCCAGACGGGCCCCCCGGGCCTCCATCTCCCTGGCCACCTTGACCGCGTTCCTGGCCCCGGTGAGGTTGTCGTAGGTATCGATCAAGAGGGTGGCGGACTTGGGAAAAACCTGGGAAAAGACCCGAAAGGCGTCGATTTCCTGGGTGAAGCTGGTGATGTAGGAATGGGCCATGGTGCCGAAGATGGGGAGGCTGTAGAGTTTGCCCGCCAGGACGTTGCTGGTTCCCAGAAATCCGGCCAGGTAGCTGGCCCGGGCCGCCTTGAGGCCGGCGTCGGTTCCCTGGGTGCGCCGCAGGGAAAAATCCACCAGGGGCCGACCCTGGGCGGCGTGGACCGAGCGGGAAGCCTTGGTGGCGATCATGGTCTGGAGGCTGACCGCGTTGATGATGAAGGTTTCAGCCAACTGCGCTTCCAGGATGGGGCCGCTCACCTCCAGGATGGGCTCGTCCTTGAAAAAGATGCTGCCCTCGGGGAGAGCGTGGACTTCGCCGGTGAAGCGCACCCCTTTCAAGAAATCCAGGAATTTGCCCTGAAACAGGCCGGTGGAGTCCAGAAAGGCCAGGTCGGCCTCGGTGAAGCGCAGGGTCGCAAGGTAGCCCAGGGCTTCGGGGAGGCCGGCGGCCACAAAGTAGCCCCGGCGCTCCGGGTACTTGCGGATGAAGAGGCTGAAGGTGGCCTCCTCGCTCATCCCCTGGTCGAAGTAGCAGGCGGCCATGGTCAACTGGTACAGGTCGGTCAGCAGGGCCAGGCTCTCGCCCAGGGGTTTCTCCATGGCTCCATCTTGGAGGGCATTAGCAGGGTGTTGAAAAATTATCCAGAGCCTTGAGTCGTCATTCTGAGCGAAGCGAATAATCTCGTATTTTAAGCCAGTTGAGATACTTCACTTCGTTCAGGATGACATGAAAACCCGTTTTTCAAGAACCTGTCAGGCAGCCCTCCAACTCCTTATCCTTAATTTAATTTTTTTATTATAGCTAACACAGGCGATTTCTAAAAAGCAAAACCTTACCTGGTCTTGGGCGATAATGCGGCATTTTTTATAATAGCGCTTAATTGGCGGTGCTTAGGACGAACCCTATGAGGCTACCCCCGGGAGAAGACATCCGCGGCCAGGTCCAGGCGCTCCCCGGCCTGCAGGCGATGATAGCCCAGGGCCGCCACCATGGCGGCGTTGTCGGTGCATAAATGGAGCGGCGGGAGATAGAGTTCGGCGTCGTCGGCCTGGGCCCGGTCCGCCAAGGCCCGGCGCAGGCGGGCGTTGGCCGCCACCCCGCCGCAGACCACCAGGCGGCGGCTGCCGGTGGCCGTGAGGGCCAGCCAGGCCCGGTTGACCAGGGAGTCCACCACCGCCTCCTGGAAACTGGCGGCCAGATGGGCCCGGGCGGCGTCATCCTGCAAGATCTCGGGGTGCTTCTTCAATTGATAGGCCACCGCAGTCTTGAGGCCGCTGAAGGAAAAGGTGAGGGGTTCCTCCACGATGCGGGGCCGGGGGAGATGAAAGGTCTCGGGGTTGCCCGCCGCGGCCAGGGCCTCGATCTGCACCCCGCCGGGGTAGCCCAGTTGCAGGAGCTTGGCCACTTTGTCGAAGGCCTCCCCGGCGGCGTCGTCCCGGCTGCGCCCCAGCAGGGACATGTCCAGAAAGGAGCGCACCAGGTAGAGATTGGTGTGGCCGCCGGAAACCACCAGGGCCACAAAAGGGAAGGGGGGCGGGGAGGGGGGCATGGAGGGGGGCGGGTCCTCCGTTAAAAACGCCGCCAGGATGTGGGCCTGCAGGTGGTGCACCCCGCTAAGGGGTTTTTGTAAGGCGAAGGCCAGGGCCTTGGCCGTGGCCATGCCGATGACCAGGGCGCCGATGAGACCGGGCCCCTGGGTCACGGCCAGGCCGTCCATCTCCTGTAAGGACACCCCGGCCTGGTCCAGGGCCCCCCGGATCACCGGCAGGATGTTCTCCAGATGCCGCCGGGCCGCCAACTCCGGCACCACCCCGCCATAGGCGGCGTGGAGTTCGAACTGGGTGGCCACCACGGAAGAGAGCACCCGCCGGCCGTCCTCCACCACCGCGGCCGCGGTTTCATCGCAGGAAGTTTCAATTCCGAGTATAAGCATTTTGAGTTGGGATTTTTGGGGGAGGGGGCTAAGGGCTTTTTCGTAAGTGCCCTTACCCCCTCCCCAAACCCCCACCCCCAATCCCTTATGGAGGTAAGATATGGCCTGGGAAGTCGGGCCGAAGGCCCGCCTTCCCAGGCCCCCCATACAGGGGGTTGGGAGGGGGGCTTGGGGGGAGGGCAGGGGCCGTCGGTCCCTGGCCCTCCCCCCAAATATCTTTGATTAATCCTGACCAGGGGGCGCTGCCCCCTGGTCAGGATTAACGTCAACTATCAAATAAGGTTTTATCTTCTCCAATTTTTTCGGGCCGATGCCGGAGACCTCCATGCAGGTCGTCGATTTTTTTGAAAGGGCCGTGGGCTCTGGCGGTAATCGATGATGCGTTTGGCCAGCACCGGGCCGATGCCGGGCAGGGCGTCCAGGTCTTCCGGGGTGGCGCTATTGAGGTCCAGGGCCAGGCCCAGGGTCATGAGGGTGGAGCCGGTCATGCGCCCCAGCCGGTAGCCACCCTCTTTAGCAATTTCCACCCGGGTGCCGGAGGCCAGCTTGAGTTCGCCCGCGGGGATGGGCGGCGTGGCCCCGGCCCGGCGCCAGGCTTCCGCCAGGGTGGGGGGGTGGTCAAATTGGTAAACACCCGGATGGGCCGCGTCCCCGGTGACTTCCACAAAGGCCAGTTGTGTGGTCTTGGCCGGGGGAGGGGAAGGGGGCAGCCAGAAGTGGCCCCGCCAGGCCCAGAGGAATAACAGGGCGGCCCCCAAGAGGAGGATGACGGCCTGTTGGGCTCGGCTAAAATAGGGCATAGGCGGATATTCTCTTCGGCGGGCAGTGCCCGCCCTACATTACCGGTGCGAAGCAGAGCTTCGCCACCCGCGGCGTTCCCAAGCGGGAGCTTGGGAACAAGGAATAATGGTGAGACAGGCCTCCGAGCCTGCCCAAAAAAATTGCTTCAAGATAAGGAAGGCGGGCACGGAGGCCCGCCCCACCAGGAAACTGAACAAAGAATTGGTTAGCGCGCTCCCTGTTCATCCTTGAACAGCTTGTAGTTGATGCTGTCCACCAGGGCCAGCCAGGAGGCCTCGATGATGTCAAAGGAGACCCCCACCGTGCCCCAGCGGTCGTGGGCGTCCCGGGACTCGATGAAGACCCGCACCTTGGCGTCGGTGCTGCCGGTGCCGGGGAGCACCCGCACCTTGTAGTCCTCCAGGCGCATCTCGGCCAGCCGCGGATAAAAGCGGATCAGGGCCTTCAAGAGGGCCTTGAACAGGGCGTTCACCGGGCCGTTGCCCAGGGCGGCGGTGTGCACTTCATGGGGCCCCACCTGCACCCGGATGGTGGCCTCGGGCACCGGGCCCCCTTCGCCTTCCCCCACCTTCTGGTCCACCACCCGGTAGCTCAGGAGCCGGAAGTATTCCTTGTGCTGGCCCAGGGCGGCCCGGAGCAGCAGCTCCAGGGAGGCTTCGGCGATCTCGAACTGGTAGCCCTCGGACTCCAGCTCCTTGACCTTCTCCAGGATGGTGGCCAGGGCCTCGGTGCTTTTGGGCGGCAGCTTCAGGTCCAGCTCGGCGATCTTCTCCAGGGCGAACTGCACGTCCCGGTCGTGGGCCGCGGGCTCCAGCCCCAGTTCCCGGGCCTTGAGGAAGATGCTGCCCTTGCCGGACAGGTCCGAGACCGGGATGTGGCGGACGTTGCCCACGATTTCCGGGTTGATGTGCTCGTAGGCCTTGGGGTTGCGCTTCACCGCGGCGGCGTGGATGCCGCCCTTGTGGGCAAAGGCGCTGACGCCCACGTACGGCTGGTAGCGGTTGGGGGCGACGTTGGCCAGCTCGTAGACGTAGCGGGAGACCTCGGTGAGCTGCTTCAGGTTGTCGTCGCTGATGCAGTCCAGGCCCAGCTTGAGCTGTCAGGGCCGGGATGATGGAGCAGAGATTGGCGTTGCCGCAGCGCTCCCCGAAGCCGTTGATGGTGCCCTGGACCTGGTCGCAGCCCAACTCCACCGCGGCGATGGAATTCGCCACGGCCAGCTCCGAGTCGTTGTGGGCGTGAATGCCCAGGGGCACGCCGGGAAAGCGCTTCTGCACCGCCTTGATGATCTTGCTCAGCTCGGAAGTGAGGGTGCCGCCGTTGGTGTCGCACAGCACCAGGACCTGGGCCCCGCCGTTCAGGGCGGCCTCCAGCGTCTTGAGGGCGTACTCCCGGTTGTCTTTATAGCCGTCGAAAAAATGCTCGGCGTCGTAAAAGAGCTCCTCCACCCGGGGCTTGACATAGGCCAGGGAGTCGGTGATGAGCTCCAGGTTGCGCTCCAGGGTGGTCTGCAGGATCTCCTTCACCTGAAAGACCGAGGACTTGCCGAAGATGGTCACCACCGGGGCCCGGGCCAGCAGCAGCTCCTGGAAGACGGGGTCGGACTCCGGCGGCCGGTCCTTGTGATGGGTGCTGCCGAAGGCGGCGATGCGGCTTTGCCCCAGGTTGTAGTTGTGGATGTCGGCGAAAAACTCCTTGTCCTTGGGGTTGGAGCCGGGCCAGCCGCCTTCCAGGTAGTGAATGCCGATCTGCGCCAGTTTCTTCGCAATGCGGACCTTATCCGGCAGGGACAGGCTGAAGTACTCGGCCTGGGTGCCGTCCCTCAAGGTGGTGTCGTAGATTTTCACCTGGCGCATGGTTTGGGCCTCGTGAAATGTCAAAGTTCAAAGTTCAAGGTTCAAGGTTCAGGCGTTCTAACAAGCGACTTGAACTTTGAACCTTGAACTCTATCTTTTTCTTCGGCGGCGGCTGGTCCCAGCCCGAAGGCGTCGTGCAGAACCCTGACCGCCAACTCGCCGTATTTGTCCTCGATGACGCAGGAAATCTTGATCTCCGAGGTGCTGATCATCAGGATGTTGATGTCCTCGGCGGCCAGGGCTTCGAACATTTGGGCCGCCACCCCGGCGTTGTTCTTCATGCCCACGCCCACGATGGAGACCTTGGCGATGTTCTCGTCGCTCAACACCTTGGTCGGCCCCGATCTCCGTGGCCACCGGGCCTGACCAGTCTCCAGGGTCTTCTTCAGGTCGCCCTGGGGCACGGTGAAGGTCAGGTCGGTGAAGCCCTCGATGCTGGTGTTCTGGATGATCATATCCACCACGATGTTGGCGTCGGCCACCGGCGGAAGAGGTGCATGGCAACCCCGGGGCGGTCGGGAACCCGGGTGATGGTCACCCGGGCATCGTTTCGGCTCAAGGCGACGCCGGATACCGGCACAATTTCCATTTCTTCATCCTCCACGGTCACCAGGGTGCCAGGCTCATCGGTGAAACTGGAACGCACCACCAGGGGCACGCCGTAGCGCCGGGCGAAGCCCACGGAGCGGATCTCCAGGACCTTGGCCCCCAGGGAGGACAGCTCCAGCATCTCGTCGTAGGAGATGCGATCTAGCTTCCGGGCCTTGGGGTAGATGCGGGGATCGGTGGTGTAGATCCCGTCCACGTCGGTGTAGATTTCGCAGAGGTCGGCCTTCAAGGCCGCGGCCACGGCCACCGCGGTGGTATCGGAGCCGCCCCGGCCCAGGGTGGTGATGTTGCCCACTTCATCCACCCCCTGGAAACCCGCCAGGGTGACGATGCGATTCTTTTTCAACTCCTCCCGGATGCGGGCGGTGTCGATGCCGATGATGCGGGCCCGGCCGTAAGCTTTATCGGTGTAGATGCGGGCCTGGTGGCTGAGCAGCGAAGTGGCCGGCACCCCCTGGGACCGCAGAAACATGGAAAACAGCGACACCGTGACCTGTTCGCCGGTGGCCAAAAGTACGTCCAGCTCCCGGGGATCCGGGTCTTCGGCCAGTTCCGTGGCCAGATCTGATGAGGCGGTCCGTCTCCCCGGCCATGGCCGAGAGAACCACCACCATGCTTGTTGCCGTCGCGCCACCCTTTGACCACCCGGTTGGCCACGTTGGCGATGCGGTCCGGGTCGGCCAACGAGGTGCCCCCGTATTTTTGCACGATCAACGCCACTACCGAACTCCCTGAATTATTTATTATACCCGGATTTCTAAAAAAAGAAAGGTTGAGCCGCGGGCCACATTAAGTTGGTAAATGAATTTTTAGATTGACGATATGGAAAAATTGATGGTATTAATGAAAAAAATCACAAGTAAAGGAGGCCAGGTACATGGCTGCGAAACTGATCAAAGGGGCCGAAGTGGCCGCCCAGATACGGGAAGAGTTGAAGCAAGAGGTAGCAGAACTTAAGGCCAAACATAATTTGACCCCGGGTCTGGTCACCATCCTGGTGGGGGAAGACCCCGGCTCCGTAAGCTACGTCACCGCCAAACAGAAGACCTCCCATGAGCTGGGGTTCTACTCCATCCAGGACAGCCAGCCCCCGGATATTACCGAAGCGGCCCTGCTGGCCTTGATTGACAAATACAATAAGGACCCCAAGCTGCACGGCATCCTGGTGCAGCTGCCGCTCCCCAAGCACATCGAATCCAACAAGATCCTGTTGGCCATCGACCCCAACAAGGACGTGGACGCCTTCCATCCGGTGAACGTGGGCCGCATCCTGATCGGCAACTACGTGTTTCTGCCCTGCACCCCGGCGGGCTGCCAGGAGCTCATCGTCCGCTCCTACGGCGACCCCAAGGGCAAGGAAGTGGTGGTGGTGGGCCGCTCCAACATCGTGGGCAAACCCATGGTGGCCATCATGATCCAGAAGCGGGCCGGGGCCAACTGCACCGTCACCTGCGTCCACACCGGCACCCCCAAGGATAAGATGATCGAGCACTGCCGCCGGGCCGACATCCTCATCGTCGCCGCCGGCGTGCCCAAGTACATCCAGGGCGACTGGGTGAAAGAAGGGGCCTGTGTCATCGACGTGGGCGTCAACCGCATCGGCGTCAGCGAAAAGACCGGCAAGGCCATCCTGGCCGGCGACGTGGACTTCGACTCGGTCTCCCAGAAGGCCTCCTATATCACCCCGGTGCCCGGCGGCGTGGGCCCCATGACCATCACCATGCTCATGAAAAACACCGTCTTGGCCGCCAAAGCGGCCGCAGGGCTGATTAAGATTTAGGGATTTAGTGGAATTGGCTGGTGGGGGAGGGGGCTAAGGGCAGGAAGCCCTTACCCCCTCCCCCAAACCCATCTGATCGAGGAATTTCTAGAAAATTATATTGGCGAGCTGGAAGGGCGCATCGAGGTCCCGGAAGCCCGTTAAACCAGTTGAGTTAAGGCCCCGCCCCTTTGGGTGGGGCCTTTTTTTAGCGTTTCGGGTGCCACGCCCTGCGCTGCCGGCTGCTGTCTCGGCTATCGTCGCCGGTCTCCTCAGTTAACGCCGTACCGCTCTTACTGCGGCCAGCGACTCTTGCCTCCTGAAATTTCCCCTTGGGGGCTGCCGGGAGAAACCTGCGCGGCCTTATGCCCTTCACCGTGGCCGCGCCGGGGTGGCCTGGGATGAGTCAGTTTTTCCAAAGGAAAGGTGATTTAAGTTTGGCGCCGGTTAATAGAAGATTACCGGACCTGCCTGCCGCCGCCGGTCAATTCTTGCAGCACCTTCTCATAGGCCTCATAGGCGGAGCGCCCGAACAGGACAAAGCGCACCAGCCGGATTTCCGGATGGTTGGCCAGGTAGTCCATGGCGGTCTTGAGGGCGACGCGGGCCGCCTCGGCCATGGGATAACCGTAGGCCCCGGTGGAGATGGAGGGAAAGGCCACGCTGGCCAGCCCCTTGGAGGAGGCCAGCTTCAGGCTCTCCCGGTAGCAGGAGGCCAGCAGCTCGGCCTCCGGGTGGCCGCCTCCCTGGTAAACGGGACCCACCGTGTGGATAACGTACCTGGCCTTGAGAAAGCCGCCGGTGGTGAGGCGGGCCTCGCCGCTGGGGCAACCCCCGAGGAGGCGGCATTCCTCCAGGATCTTGGGCCCCCCGACCCGGTGGATGGCCCCGTCCACCCCGCCGCCGCCCAGCAGGCTGGGGTTGGCGGCATTGACGATGGCGTCGGTCTCCTGCTGGGTGATGTCCCCTTCCACCAACTCCAGAACGGATTGGCCCACGTTCACTTTCACGGCTTGGTCTCCAAGCGGGGTTTGCGGGACCGGAAAGGTTTACCGGCTCCGGGGCCGCGGTGTCCCGTAAATTGTATGATACTTATTTTGCCATGGTATTGCCGAGTGGCTTTTTAAATCCCCCTTTAAAAAAGGGGGGGTAAAAACCCCCGGTATTAAATTCATATTAATTGCGAGAAGCCCCACTAGGCTTCAATGAGCCGATAAGGGTCGGCCCGCTTGGTCCAGTCGCTTTGCGGGTACTTGGCTTTCAGCTCGTCGTAGGCCGCCCGCAAAGGCTTGGGGTCATGGGTCAACTTGTACCTGGCCACCCCCAGGAAGAAGATGGCTTCCGCCGCGGCACTGGGGTGGGGGCAGCGGCTCAGCATCTCTTCCAGGGTGGCCCGAGCTTCAGCCAGCTGCCCGGTATCGAAATACCAGCGGGCCTTCGCCCACCAGGAAAGTGGGGACGAACTCTTCGGGCGGGATAAAACCCACGGTGCTGTAATGCACCTTGCCGTCCGCATCCAGTACGAAGATGCTGGGAGTCCAGGTCACCCCGTACTTTTCCATCAGGGCCTTGTTCTTCTCCGAGGTCTCTATCTGCACCGGGATAAAATTCAAGTCCACGAATTTGGCCACGTCTTGGTCCGGGTACGTAACTGCACCCATCTGTTTACAGCCAATTCAGTTGGGATTGAAGAAGTCCAGCAAGATGGGCTTCTTGGTCTTGCTGGCCGTTTCCCGGGCCTTGTCCAGATCATTCACCCAGCAAACCTGCATAGTCATGATCTTCTCCTTTGCGCAGACGTAACTGTCCAGGCATTTCTTATCGCTCAACTTAATCATCACCTGGGCAAAAGGCAAGACGCGCCGCTGGTTAAACCTTTTCCGGTGCGGGCTTAAGAGTCATTACGGTTAATTCTCCCTTTCCGGAAAAGTTTACTCGTTAAGGCGGCAAATAGAGTTTGGCCGGATTGCGCGGTTCGGTAGGCGTGCTTATATTGATGGCAAAAAAGCAAAGGGAGGCCCCCATGCGAGTCAAATGTCTGGTGGAAGAGCTGGAAGGCCGGGACCTCGATTCTTATGACCTGATAACTGTCCTGGGTCTCTTGAAGGAACACGATTGGAAGGAAATCTGGCGGCGCTACAGCCCCGGCGGCGCCCAGCAGGGGAAAACCGACCTGCTTTTGAGCACCGAGAGCTATTACGTGGAACTGACCCTGGAGAAGCTCTCCTCCCTGGCCCTGTCCCCCAAGTACCAGGCCAGTCCCAACCTGATGCAGGCACTGATCCGCCGCCTCCTCTGCGGGCACCGCCACGGCCTGATCCTGGACAAACTCAAGAGCTACGGGGTCCCCATTGAAGACGAGAACCAGCTCAACCTTTCCTGCTCGGTGGGCACCATTGGGGCGGACATGGTGGTGAACCGCCACCCCAACGCCCCGGAATACCGTTTCCGCAAATTCGGCACCACCCGGGTGGAGCAGGAGGAGCAGCGCCCCCTGGACCACTACGACGTGGTCTCCATCCTGTATCTGGCCCAGCAGAACCGCACCGGGCAGATCCTCAACCGTTACGTGCCTCAGGAGGTTCTGAACGAAGGGATGGAGGGGGAAAAGGTGGTGCGTTTCAATAGCCAGGCGGGGGACTACCAGGTGGATTTTTTCTTCCAGCACATCCACAACGACGTGCCCCGGGGGGTGCCGGCCCGGGGCAACGTGTCCTCCGCCACCATGCACAACGTACTGCGGCGCCTTTACGCCGGCCACGCCCCGGAGCTGGCCGCCGGGGAGCTGACGGACAAGGGCATCAACATCACCGCGACCGAGGTGTCCCAGAAATTCGACCTGGCCCGCATCCTCAACGACAACTACATCGAGGTGCAGTTCCAGCGCTAAGGGGGCTAAGGGGGCGGGACGCCGGGGGAGGGCAGCCCGGTGCCCCGCCACTTAAAAACAGGAGGCCGGGATGGCCAGGTAGGGGCGGGTTTTAAACCCGCCCCTACCGCGCTGGCAGACACTGGTCAACAAATACTATTTTCTAAAGAACTTTTCTGAACAATCGCCGTCTACCCGTAGGGGCGGTTCGCCAACCGCCCCTATAAACAAATAACTTTTCGAAGCAGAGGACCCGCGGCCATAAGCCTTGGCTTACTCTTGATAAAAAAAGGCAGGCCCCAGGGCCTGCCTTTTAGGTGCAACCGGGAGGCAAAGGCCTCCGCCTTTGAACGAGTCTGCTATTCCACGATGGTGACGGCGCACTCCTTGGCGTTTTGCACCACCTTGTTGGTGACGCTCCCCAGGAGGAACGACTTGGCCATCCCCAATCCCCGGCGCCCCATGACGACGGTGTCGAAACCGCCGGTGGTGGCCTCATTCAGGATGTCTTCGGCTACATCGTAGTATTTGGGCTTGAATCTATTGGTCACCGCCTGCTGGGGGAGACCGGCGGCCGTCAGGAGGTCATGGGCTTTTTTCACCAGGCCTTGCCACTGTTTTTCCTGTTCCGCCTGCCAACTGGCCACCACCCGCTGTCCGGCCTTGCCGCTCTTTGTCGCCCAGGATGTGCCCGTCGTCCCATAAGGCCGGGGGCAGGCCCGAGAGGATATGAAGCAAGGTGACCTGCACGTCCGGGGTCTTGCCGAAGGTTTCGGCCACATATTCCACGGCGCGCCAGGCCCCTTCAGAACTGTCCAGCGCAATCAACAATTTATGGGCCACGACTCCCTCCTTTTTGGATAAATAAGAGGTATTTTAATCATCTCCTCCGGAGGATGTCAACCGGCTTGGCCCCTGGGGCCGGTTTTGCCGGGATGATTAGTGGAGGCCCCTGGCTCGGCCAGTTGTTCCGGCGGGGCCTCCGGACCCGCCGCGATAGTCCTGCAACCAATTTTTCCGGGGTCTCAAGTTGAAGGCCGCAGATGGCGGTGAAGACCATTTGGGGTCCCACGGCGGCCGCCAGGTGACAAACCCCTTGCATTGGCTTTAAGTAGACCATAGAATCAACGGGGGAGCTAGGCTATGGCACCAGAGGATTTTGGCAATCGCGTCGCCGGCACCGGGCAGATTGAGCGCTTGCTGGCTTGCATCGAGTTCTCCAAGGCCCTGGTAAGCGCCTATGATATGGAAACTTTGCTTACCGCGGTCCTGGAGCGCATCAAGATCCTCATCCCCGCCGGCAATTGGTCGCTCCTGCTTCTGGACCCGCAGACCGAGGAGCTGCGCTTCGAGGTGGTGGTGGGAGTGGACCCGGAGGCCCTCAAAGGCATCCGCCTGAAGCTGGGAGAAGGCATCGCCGGCACCGTGGCCTTAACCGGCGAGCCCATCTTCATCCCCGACGTGGACCTGGACCAACGCTTCTCCGCCCGGGCGGATGCGGCCACCGGCTTTGAGACCAAATCCATCATCGCCCTGCCCCTTAAGGTGGAGGGCAAGGTGATCGGCGTCTTTGAAGTGGTGAACGTGGAGGATGAGAAATTCTTCCGGGAAAAGTATCTGCCCCTGCTGCATATCCTGGCCGACTACGTGGCCATCGCGGTGGACAACGTGCGCAACTTGCAGAGGCTCCAGGCCCGGGCCTACATCGATGAGGTGACCGGCTTCTACAACACCCGCTACCTCATCACCAAGCTGGACCACCTGATTCCCCAGATCTTCAGCCAGGGCGGCAATTTTTCCGTGGTCTTCCTGGACCTGGACAATTTCAAGGCGGTGGTGGACGCCCACGGCCACCTGCAGGGGAGCAAGGTCCTGGCGGAAGTGGCCCAGGTGATCCACGGCGTTTTGGGTCCCGAGGACAGCCTGGTGCGCTATGGCGGCGACGAGTTCGTCATCATCCTGCCCCACTACTCCCAGGAAGAAGCCCTGGGATTGACCCGGCGCCTGCGGCAGGGCATCAACCAGGCCCGCTTTTTGACGGGCGATGGGCTGGACCTCACCATCACCGCCAGTTACGGCATCGCCACCTTGCCGGCGGACGCCACCGACCGGGAACAGCTGCTGCTGATTGCGGACCGGGCCATGTTTTACAGCAAAGGCCGGGGCAAGGATTGCATCATGGTGGGCCGGGACCTGAAACCGGCGGAGGCGATGTGACGCAAACCTGATCTAATATGCAGCCACGGGCGAGACGTCTGGGCTGACTTGGGTTGGAAACGGGGTCGGGGCGGGTTTTAAACCCGCCCCGACGTTTTCATGCCAAGTTCAGATCTATGCGAAAATCTCATGTAGGATAGCCGCCCTCGGCTGTCCATGCCTTCTATGGTCGCAGGCGAGGGCGCCTACGCTACATTTTGATTAACCAGCGAAATAATCGAGATTTTTGCAGAGGTCTCAAGTTGAGATCTCTGAAAAATGACGATAAAGAGCATTTGGTGGCGGGCACGGAGGCCCACCCGACCGGAAAAATCAAGGTGATAGGGCGGCCGTCTCTACCCGCCCCCGCCAGAAAATCGCCAGAATTGGCGTTGTTCAGAGGTCTCAAATTGCCGCTACCGGGGCCCCCACCTGGGTGCGCCCCTCCATCTTAATAATAATAATCTGGTTAATGGCAACCCGGCATCAGTCTTTATATCCGGAGGCCGGTTCCCGCTCAAAGGACTCCACCAGCTCCTTCAGGGTGAGGGACTGCCACGGGGCCGGGGAGGGGGCCTCCAGCAGCCGCTGCATGAGGCCCGCCAGGCGGGGCTCCCCTTCCAGGGCCTGCTCCAGGGCCACGCCCCGGGCCCGCCGCAGACAGTCCAGGATTTCCTTGACCGTGACCTTTTCCGGCGCCAGGGCCGGCTGGAACTGGGGCGAAGGCGCGGCCTGGGGGGGCACCACTTCCACGATGAGGTTGCAGTCTTGCAGCATCTGGGTCACCCGGTTGGCCAGGTTGTTGCCCGGGGGGAGGATCTGGGCCAGCTCTTCCAGGGTGAGCGGCGGCTGCCGGTGGAGAAACCGGGCGCTGATGCCCACCAGGGCGGCCAGCCCCAGGAATTCGTCCACCGGCTCCGGTGGGGCCGCGGGCCGCCGGAACTGCCGGGTGAGCCGCTCCAGGTGCTGGTGGGCGAAGGCCACTTCCGTGCCGAACAGCAGGATGAGCCAGCACCAGAACATCCAGATGAACAGGAAGAGCAGATTGTACAAGGCCCCGTAAATAGCGTTGTAGTAGGTGGAGGCGCCCTGGATCCCGATAAAGAACCACTGGGCCCCCTGCCAGATGCTGCCGCCCACCACCCCGCCGAGGACCGCGGAGGCCAAGCTCACCCGGGCGTTGGGCATCACCAGGTAGATGAAGATAAAAGCCAGGTAGATGAGTCCCAGGGACACCAGCCAGCGGGTGGCGGTGAAAAAGAACTGCGGCAGGAACTCGGAGAACAGGTGGCGCAGCGTGGGCAGGCTCAGGAAGGAAGTGGAGATGGACAGCGCCACGGCCATGACGATGGGAAAGATGAGAAAGATGCTGAGGTAATCGCTCACCTTGCGGCTGAAGGGGCGGGTCCGGGAGACCTGCCAGGTCTTGTTAAAGGCCCGCTCCACGTTGGTCATGACGATGACCAGGTCCGCCAGCAGGGCCACCACCCCGAAGACCCCCAGGGAGGTCACCTTGGTGGCTTCGATGTACGCCAGGATCTGGGTGGCGAAATCCCGGGAGCCGGGGGCCAATTTTTCCAGCATGTAGGTGGCCAAAAGGCGCGGCAGCCCCATGGCCTGCAGGATGGCAAAGAGCAGGGCCAGCAGCGGGATGAAGCCCAGGATGGTGGCGTAGGCCAGGGCCGAGGAACGCACCAGGGACTGGTTGGCCATGAGGCCCCGGCCGGCCAGGGCCAGGATGCGCACTCCCTTGACGGCCAAGAGTTGCCAGGGCCCGCGGCCCTCATCCCGCCAGAGGCGGTGGTGGAAAAAGTCCCGAGTGGGGGTTACCAGATCGGTCAACGGGGTCCTCCTAACCCTCCCTGGCGGGCCGGGAGTTATTCCGGGTTCTCCAAATAAGCCGCAGACTTCAGCCTGCCACCGCACCGGCGAGACGCCGGTGCAACCTTGTTCGATTGTAACTGTAAAAAATAATTAACCCTACCAAAGTTGCGGCGGGTTGGGAAATCATTTCGGAGCGGCCGGATCGAGGTAACCGTTGACCTTGATGTGGTAATGGTAAGGGCCGCAGCCGGAGGCCACGGCCCCCACCAGGATTAGAGCCGCTAAATAAAGGTGCTTCTTCATTTTGGGGCCCCTTGAGGCTGGCATCTCTCCAGCATCTGCGACAGGCGCCCCTTGATTTCCTTAAAGGGCGGCAGCTTGGGCGCCGGCGGCAGGTCTTCGTCCGTCAGTTTGCGGCGCTTGAAGCGCATGCGGGTGGAGAGCTCCTCCCGTTCCGGGGCCAAGAGGCCCCCGGACATGACCGCGCCCCCGCCCTCCAGGGCTTCGATCTGGGCCGCGATCAACCCGAAGTCGTAGGAAAGGTTGAATTTGTCGATGTCTTCGTTGAGGAGCTTCAGGTGGGTCATGATCTTGGCGTGGGTTTCCCGCAGCTGCTCGCTTTCGAGGCGCAATTGCTCGTAGAGGTCAAAAACCAGGTTGCGGAAGCGGCGCCAGGCGGTCCAGCCCCGGCGCCGGCAGCTTCTGAGCAGTTCCGGCCGCTCCTGCTCCGGCAGGGCGCAGAATTGCTGATAAAACGGCCAATCTGGCAGTCCCAGCACTTCCATCAGGAGGGCGCAGGCGTTCTGAGAGCCCAGGGCCTGGTACAGGGCCATGAAGCGGCGGCCCACCAGCTCGTACTCCTTAAGGTAGGCCTGGGTCTCCTGGCGCAGGATCTCGGTGTCTTCTTCCAGGTAGACCCGGTCGGCGAAATAGTTATCGATAATTTCCTTTTTGATGTGAACTTTTAAGGCTTCCAGGGCCTTGTCGACCTGGTCGTCCATGGCTGGTTTTCCTTGCGGGCTGTCGGCCAGCTGGTATTGAAACTGCCCCAAAAGGGCGGGAAAAAAGCCTGAATCGGGCAATTAGATGCCCTGTCACCCTGAGCCGCAGGTGAAGGGTCCAGATTCTTCGCCGCTTTCAGCGGCTCAAAAGGACAAACAAAATCTTCAGGGATCTTCTGGAACCCATCTCTTAGTTCAGCCTTACCTCGATGAGAGGGAATCAGCTGGGTTCCGCCGCCGGCTCCGTGGTCAGCAACTCGGCCAGGTCGGCCAGAGGCATCTCCAGTTCCCGCTTGTCTTCCATCTCCAGGGTGACGGTGGCCCGGATCAGGTTGTAACGGAGGATCTTGCCTTCCCCTTCGGGGAGCCGGATGCGCTTGCCCACCCGAGGTAGGGACTTCCTGATCTCTAGGTAGGAGGCGTACTCAAAGGTGAGGCAGCACATCAACCGGCCGCAGATGCCGGAAATTTTGCTGGGGTTGAGGCTCAGCTGCTGCTCCTTGGCCATGCGCACGCTGACGGGCTCAAAGTCCCGGAGGAAAGAGGAGCAGCACAGACCCCGGCCGCAGATGCCCAGACCTCCAACCATCTTGGCCCGGTGGCGCACCCCGATCTGGCGCAGCTCGATGCGGGTGCGGAACTCCTGCACCAGGTCTTTCACCAGCTCCCGGAAGTCCACCCGGCCCGGTGCGGTGAAATAAAAGACGATTTTAGAAGCATCGAAGAGGCACTCCACCTGCACCAGGTAGATGGGCAGCTTGTGGGCCTGGATGCAGCGCTGGCAAAAATCCAGGGCCCGGTTTTCCAGTTGCCGGTTTTTTTCCTCCTGGTCCAGGTCTTCGGGGGTGGCCACCCGCACCAGGGGCCTGACCTGGCCGGAGACCAGCTGGGGGTCCAGGTCAGCATAGATTCCCATGACCCGGCCCAGCCTCAGGGTGTTGTCGCTTTCCACCACCACCCGGTCGTTTAGCTTGAGTTCCACGGGGCCCGGGTCCACCAGGCAGCATCTATTTCCGGGTCCGAGACAAACCTTAGCGAGCATCGGGCAGATAACCTTGGCGCTGCAAGCGCAACCCCAGGATGTCCAGGGTCAGCTCGGGGTTGAGGTTGGCCTGGAGATGACGCCCTGCCGCTCCCAGGGCGGAAAATTTAGCGAACCAGGTCTCCGGTCCCCCGGCGGCCCGGGCCGCGTCCAGCTGCGGCAGCAGGTCCTGGTGGGCCAGGAGATGGACCGGACCCTGGTAATGGGTGAGCAACAGGTCCCGGTACCAGAGCTGCGCCAGCAGGAGAAAATTGTCCAGCTCCAGGCGGTTCTTAGCCAGGCGCTGGGCCCAATCCAGCACCCCGGCGGCCGAGTCTCCGGCCAGCTGCGCCAGGTCCGCGAGCACCTGGCGGCGCTGCTCCAAGAGTTCCTCAATGTCCAGGTTCAGGGCCCGGCCCAGGGAGCCGCCGCTCAGGGCTGCCAGGAGGGTGGCCTGGGCTGGGGTCAGCCCCCTTCGGTGTATCAGCTCCCGGGCCACCAGGGGCGTGGGCAAAGGCGCCAAGGCCAGCTTGTGGCAGCGGGAGACCACCGTGGGCAAGAGGTCCGCTTCCCCCTGGGCGGTGAGCACCAGCAGATGGCGGTCCGGCGGCTCCTCCAGGGTCTTCAAGAGGGCGTTGGCCGCCTCGCTCGATTCAGGGCCTCCGCCGGCTTGATGAGGGCCACCCGCCAGCCGCCGCCGAGGGGCGGGTACTCGGTCAGCCGGCGCAGTTCCCGGATCTGCCCGATCTTGATTTGCGGCTGGTGGCCCTCCGAGGTGGGGCCGATGAACACCAGGTCGGGATGGCGTACCCGCCAGCAGCCGCCGGCAGGAGGGGCACGCCCCGCAGGCGTCGCCGTCTGCCCGCAATTGCGTGCAGTTCAGGGCTCCGGCCAGGGCCCGGGCGACACTGGCCTTGCCTACTCCTTCGGGGCCCAGGAACAGGTAGGCATGGGACAGCCGGCCTTTGGCCATGGCCGTCTTCAGATGCGAGATGACCCGCTCCTGGCCCAGGATCTCCCGGAAAAACCGGGGGGTACGGTCCGGGTCCGGCGGCGGTGGGGTCCCGGTTACCTGGTCTTTCTTGTGATTCGCCATGTTATTAATAAATATTCCCCAAAACCAGTTTTATAATCCCCCTAAATCCCCCTTTAAAAAGGGGGACTTAAAAATCCTGCAACTTTACCCCCCTTTATTAAAGGGGGGTAGGGGGGATTTTATCTTCCCGGGCTTTATCGACTCCTGCGCCCTTGCGGTTCCATCACTCCCATTCAATGGTGCTGGGCGGCTTGGAAGAAATGTCGTAAACCACCCGGTTCACCCTTTTGACTTCGTTGATGATGCGGTTGGCCAGCCGGGCCAGAAATTCCTGGGGCAGGCGGCTCCAATCCGCGGTCATGGCGTCCACCGAGTCCACGCTGCGCAGGGCGATGACGTGCTCGTAAGTACGCTCGTCGCCCATGACCCCCACGGTGCGGATGGGCAGGAGCACCGCAAAAGCCTGCCAGACCTGGCGGTAGAGGCCGGCGGCCAGCATCTCCTCCTGGACGATGGCGTCGGCTTCCCGGAGAATATCCAGCTTCTCCGGGGTGACCGCTCCCAGGATGCGGATGGCCAGTCCCGGCCCGGGAAAGGGGTGGCGCCAGATGAGGCTGTCGGGCAGGCCCAACTCCCGGCCCACTTCCCGGACCTCGTCTTTGAACAGTTCCCGTAGAGGCTCCAGCAACTTCAGAGGCATGACGGCGGGCAGGCCACCCACGTTGTGGTGGGTCTTGATGGTGGCGGAGGGCCCCTTGAAGGAGACGCTTTCGATGACGTCGGGATACAAGGTGCCCTGAGCCAGGTACTTCACCCCACCGATCTTTTTGGCTTCCGCGGCAAAGATGCGGATGAATTCATGGCCGATGCGGCGGCGTTTCTCCTCCGGGTCGGCCACCTCTTGGAGGACGCTGAGAAATTCATGAGTGGCGTCCACGTAAATTAGGTTCAGATGGTGATGTTTGCGGAAGAGGTGGGCCACCTCCTCCGCCTCTCCCTTGCGCAGCAGGCCGTTGTTCACAAAGACGCAAGTGAGGCGGTCCCCCACGGCCCGGTGCACCAGCACCGCGGTGACCGAGGAGTCCACCCCGCCGGAGAGAGCGCAGATGACCCGGTCCTCCCCCACCTGCCGCCGGATGGCCTCGGTGGTGGCTTCGATGAAGGAGTGCATGGTCCACAGGGGCTGAAGCTTACAGATGCGGAAGAGAAAATTGGCCAGAATCTCCATCCCCTGGGGCGTGTGTTTCACTTCGGGGTGAAACTGCACCCCGTAGAGCCGGCGTTTTTGGTCCCGGATGGCCCCCACCGGGCAGGTGTCGCTGGAGCCGATGACTTCGAACCCCGGGGCCAGTTTTTCCACCCGGTCGCCATGGCTCATCCACACCGTTTGCACCGGGTTCAGCCCGTAGAAGAGATCGATAAAGTCGGTGATGGTGAAGGTCTTGGCCCCATATTCCCGGGAGACGGCGGGAGCCACTTCCCCTCCCAGAAGATGGTTGAGGAGCTGGATGCCATAGCAGATACCCAATACCGGCACCCCCAGGTGGAACAGCTCCGGGTCCACGCTGGGGGCGTCCCGGTCATAGACGCTGCGGGGGCCGCCGGAGAGGATGATGCCATTGGGGGCGAACTTGCGGATCTCCTCCAGAGGCATCAGAAAGGGATGGATTTCGCAGTAGACCTTGAGCTCTCGGATCCGCCGGGCAATGAGCTGGGTGTACTGGGACCCGAAGTCCAGGATCAGCACTTTCTCTTTATGGGGATCGATCATGGTCAAGTTTTCAGTTTCCGCTTTTCGGTAGAATGACGGCCATCAGCAATCAGCGGTGGGCTTTCAGCCAGAAAATCTAAATTGGCCGTTCATTCCTCTAAATTTTAGGGTGGGCATTGCCCCCCTAGAGGCCATTTCAAACCCGGTTTATTCTGTCACCCTGAGCGCAGCGAAGGGTCTAGGTCTTTGGAATGACTAGATTCTTCGCTTCGCTCAGAATGACATTTCTTTGTGAAGGTAGGTGTTGAAATGGCTTGTAGCGATTGACGGGGTGCACCGCGCCCTACCGGCCTTAACCGCTTAAACTAATATTTTAAATTAATTATAGCTGGCAGACGGGCAAAAAGCAAAACTTCTGTACTATCAGGCAAAGCAAGACCTCGGCTTAATGGGAAGGGCTTGGCTGGGGGAGAAAATGCCGGCAGGCGGATGCTGCTGGCCGGCCTAAACAGCCGGGGCGGCGGGGCTACAGCCCCAGGGGCGTCAGGAACCGCCGTTCGATTTCCCGGCGGGTCCGCTGGGGGGAGGCGGTCTGCGCCGCGGCCAGCAAGTCGCTGAGGCCCGCGGCCGTTTGCCGGAGGCGCCCCAGGGCGCTTTGCCGGGCTTCTTCCAGGGCTTCCCAGGCCCCATGGTCCGTAAGTTGCCAAAAGGCCGGCTCCAGCTCCGGCAAGAGCAGGGGATAAAGACCCGGCCGCCAGGCCAGCATGAGGGCCAGGGAAGGCAGCCGCCGCGCCTCGATGAGATAAGCGAGGCGGCCCCACTCGTTCACTTCGGCCAGGGCGTCCTTCAGGGCCCGGACCCAGAGCTCCACCCGGGTCTGGGGGAAGAGCGCCACGGCGGCGTGGAAGGCCTCCCCCAGGCCGGGCTCCCGGGCCTCGCCCACTTCGTGACGGATGGCGGCTTCCAGCTCCCCGGCCACCAGGGCGTCGAAGGCCGGACGGTGGGCCTCGGGGTCCCGGAGCAAATCCGTAAGGGGCATCCGGTAAGCCTCCAGGGCGATCTTCAGGAAGGGGTTTTTCTGCTGCACCGGGTCGGAGAGGCGGTCCCAGAGGTAGTAAGCCAGGGCTTGCTTCCGGGCGTAAATGAGGGAACCCTGGCAGAGGGCCGGGGTGGCGTCCAGGTCCCGGGCCAGCTCCGGGCCCAGCACCAGGATGGTGAGCTCCTCCAGACGGCGCGCCTCCAGGAGCTCCCCCAGAAAACAGGTGGGCGCCAGCCCCCGGCTGTAGCCGGCCCCGTAGGCCAGCCCCCGGGGGATGAGGTCCCGGTTCAAGTCCTCGACGGCAAAGGGATCCACCGTGGCCCCGTTCCAGGCAAGCTCCTGCCACGGGGCGCCCTCCAAGCCCTCCCAGGATTGCTCCTTGGCTTCCACCCAGGCGAGCACGTCCCCCGGTTCCGGCTCCTGCCAGGGGGGCAAATCGTGCTCCCATTTATAGAGCTGGCGCAGTCTAAGCAGCAGGCCGCACAAGGAGTAGTGCCCGGCCAGGCCGGCACTGGCGATCTCACAGTTTCGGTTTACCTGGCTGATGAGGGTCTCAGGAGTCATGGAGATAGTACTTGGTTGCGAAAATCAGCGTAAGTAATTGCGAGCATCCTCAAAAATCAAGACTACATAAAGTCCCCCTTTGAAAAAGGGGGATTTAGGGGGATTTCAAGGGGTTATAAAATCCCCCCTAACCCCCCTTTGGAAAAGGGGGGAATAAAAATTGGTCTCAAATAATGCGCAAACTTCTGCAATTAAGTACTAGTCGGATTTACCGGTTTAAAACCTGCAATTACTTCAAAGGTGCCACAATGGCCGGGCACCTGAGCTCATTTTTTAATCAACCTGGCCAACTGCTGGGCCAGGTCCTTATCCAGGCCCTGAAGGACCTTGAATTCCTGGTTGGCTGCGGCCACATCCCCAGTCCGGGCGTAGTAGAGACACAGGGCATAATGGGCCTGGGCGTCCGTCGGCGCCAGGCGCACCGCCTCCTTCAGGGCCTTGCCGGCCTCGTCCATCCTGCCCAGGTTGAAGTAGGCCATCCCCAACTGCTTGTGAGCCTTGGCGTAGTCCGGCTGCAGGCGCACGGCCTCGGCCAATTCCGCCCTGGCCTCCTGGTCCCGCATTAACTTGCCGTAGGCCAGACCCAGATTGTAATGGGTCTCCGCGTCTTCGGGGTGGCGGCGCACCGCTTCCTGGAAGGCGTCCCGGGCTTCGGTCCAATGGCCCTGCTTGGCGTAGGCCACCCCCAGGTTCTCAAAGGCCTTGCCCCACTGGGGCTGCAGGCGCACGGCCTCCTTCAGGGCCTGGACGGCTTCGGGATACCGGTTGAGTTGGGCCAAAGCCAGGCCCAGCTGATGATGGGCCGGGGCGTAGTCCGGCTCCAGGCGCAGGGCCTCCCGGTAGGCCTTGACGGCCTCTTCGTATTGGCCGTTTTGCTCCAGCCGGGCTCCCTGGTCAAAGTGCTGACGGGCCTGGGGAGACAGGGTTTCTTCCTGCTCTTCGTAGCGGTCCTGCTGGGCCGGGGCCGGGGAGACGAAGACCGCCAGTAATAAGATCAGCCAGAAAACTTTCAGATAGCCTGGTTTGCGGTTCATCAAAAGGGCTGCCTCGGAATTATTTTGGCTAGATCATATCATGGGGGGGGTAAAAAACCGAGGATTCGTCAGAGGGCCTCCAGCAGAGAGACCTGGTTTCTCGCCGGTGAAGCCTGCGGGTCGGGATAATCCGCCTGGCGCAGCTTCTTGACAACGGGAAATCGGTAATTAATTTAGGGGCAGGATGGAAAAGCTCAATTTTATTTTATTCTTGCCGGCCATGATCCTGGTACTCGTCCTGCCGGGGCTCGCCTTGCCTGCGGCTTTCGCCCGCGGCGGCCTGCTGTTGGCGGCGGCCTCGGAGAGAGGGGGAGGGCCCTGCAAGCCCACCCCGGCCGATGCCCTGGGCCCCTTCTACCAGCCGGACGCCCCGGTGCGGGATCGTGTCGGCCAGGGCTACGTGCTGAGCGGGGCGGTCAGGTCAGCCGAGGGCTGCGTCCCCCTGGCCGGGGCCCGCCTGGAGTTCTGGCTGGCGGGGCCCGACGGCGTTTACGATGACGAACACCGGGCCACCATGTTTTCCGGCCCGGATGGCACCTACCGGTTTGAGAGCAACTTCCCGCCCCAATACTCTTTTCGGCCTCCCCACATCCATCTCAAGGTCTCGGCGGACGGCTTCAAGACCCTGGTCACCCAGCATTACCCCGTTGCCGGCCAGACCCGGGGGACAATGGACCTGGTGCTGGTTCCCTCCCGTTAGTGTCGCGTTTCAGAACACCTGTTACCCTTCTTCCCGGTCTGTACAATAGGGGAAGGTTAGGGTGGGGGTGAAATTAGCTTCATCATATTTCCCCCTCCCCCAACCCCCTCCCTCCAGGGGAGGCGGAGTTTAGCGGTCGTGTTTTAGGTAAGGAACTTGCGGGACACAATACTAAAAGCCATTTCAAAACCTATTTTTGCTGTCATCCTGAAGGAATGAAGGATCTCAAGTTGTTAAAAATACGAGATTCTTCGCGGCGCTCAGAATGACATTTATGGGCGCATTGTAGGATTTGAAATGGCTTGAAGGTGGTCTTCTCAATCGAAAGTTCGGCGTTTTAGCCGGCGCTCCATGAGGCTGCGGGCCTGGGCCGGGGCCAGCAGGTGGAGGAGCAGGATGCCCACCAGGAAGCCGCCCACGTGGGCCCACCAGGCCACCCCGCCGGCGCCGGCCCCCAGGCTGAAGGTGCCGTAGAGAAACTGCAGCAGAAACCAGACCCCCAGGAAGAAGTAAGCCGGCAGCTCCAGGAAGATGGGGATGAAGACGATGAGGAACAGGGTCAGGACCCGGGCCCCGGGAAAGAGATAGAAGTAAGCCCCCATCACCCCGGCGATGGCGCCGCTGGCCCCGATCAAGGGCACCGTGGAAAAGGGGGCAAACAGCAGGTAGATGAGGTTGGCCCCCACCCCGCAGGCCAGGTAAAACAAGAGATACCGGCCGTGGCCCAGGATGTCCTCCACGTTGTCGCCGAAGACATACAGGAACCACAGGTTACCGATGAGGTGCAGCCAGCCCCCGTGGAGAAAGAGAGAGGAGAACAGGGGGATGACGGCGGCGGGCCAGGGCGCCGCTCCTTGGGCCAGGAGGCTTAGGAAACGGGCCGGCACGAAACCCATGACCTCCGCCACCCGCTGCAGATTAGGCCCCAGGGAAAGCTCCCACAAGAAGACCAGCACGCACAGCGCGATGATGAGGTAATTGACGTAAGGCGAGCGGGAAGACGGGATGTTGTCCTTGAGCGGGAACATGGCCGGCAACCGGGGAAGCAGTCAAAATAGCTGTCAGCTATCAGCAGTCAGCTTGCAGCCTGGAGGTAAAATTCCTTACCCCTTGAAGGGCGCGGTCAAGGTGGAGGAGAGATTATTGAGTGATATAAGTACGTTGCCCTTTACCCCCTCACCCTAACCCTCTCCCCCAAGGGGGAGAGGGGAAGACCTCCAATTTGTAAGATAGACCTTGGACTCAACTTTTGCACGCATCTAAGAACCAAAAGCCAAAAGCCAAAAACCAATAACCGAAAACCGAAAACCGAAAACCGTCTTTTCAAGGCCGGTTCACCAGCAGCCGCTTGCCGGGCAGCGCCAGGGCCACGGCGGCGCCATTAAGGAAAGGCTCCGGGGCGGTGGCGTCATCGAGGAGCAGATAGACCCGGCGCGGTCCCTGCCACAAATCCTTTAACTGCTTCGGGGTGATGAGGTAGTCCTTGCCGGCCGGCACCGGGTAGGGAAATTGGGGCAGGCCGTGACGCTTGACCATGAGGATATGGCGCCGGGCGTAAAAGGCCAGGGAGGCGCCGTATTCGAACTCCTCGATCTGCTCCATGATGAGCAGGTCCTGGGGCGCGGCCCGGCGCTGCACCAACTCCCCCGGCAGCTTATCGCTCAGGTGGGGGGAAAGGACCATTAAAGTCTCAAAGGTGAAATAGACCAGGACCAGGGCCAGGGCCCCGTAGCAGGTGATGGCCAGGCGGGCCCGGCGGAGCATCCCGGCCAGGGCGCCGGTGAGGGCGACGGCGGGAACCAGCCAGGTCACGGGTTTCGCCAGGGGCAGGATCAGTTCGAACATGCCGCTAAATTCCCGGCGGTTGCCGGCGCAAAGCTGCTCCAGGTAAGGGAGCAGGAAGATAGTCCCCAACCCCAGGACCCCGAGGCCCAGCAGCGCCAAGGAGAGCGACCGGTCGGCCGCGGCCAGATAGCGCTTAAGGCGCCACCCCAGGATCAGGGCCAAAGGCGGCAAGGCCGGCAGCGAATAATACTCGATGCGGGTGGAAGACAGGGTGAAAAAGACCAGGATGGCCGCGGGCCACCAGACCAGAAGCCGGCCCCGGGGGTCGGCGGCGCCGCCCGGCCGGGTCTCAATCCAAAAGCGCCAGAGGGCTTCGGGGAGGAGAAAGGTCCAGGGCATGAGCCAGATGCCCAGAAACAGCCAGAAGCCGGGAAGGGAAAAGGAGGTGATGTCCGGGGGCTGGCGCAGCCCCAGAAACCGCAGAATCTGCTCGTTGACGATCTGGAACCATAAAAAGCCGGGGTGGGCCAGCTCCGCCCCCACCAGCCAGGGCGCCAGGAGCAGGGCCGCCAAGGCCAGGCCCAGGGGCGTGAGAAACAGCCGGATGAGGCCGGGCTGGCGTAGCTGCCAGGCATAGAGGGCCCCGATGAGCACCGGGAACACCACGGCGATAAATCCCTTGCTCAGGAACCCGGCCACCAGGCAGAGGAAAAAGGGGCCGGCCCACTTAAAGCCGGGCGCCTCCTGCCAGCGGAGCAGGAAGTAGAGGGACGCGGCCAGGGTCAGGGTAATCAGGTGGTCGGTGAGGATCTGCAGGTGCAAGGAGAAAAAGCCGATGCAGCTCAGAAGGACGAAGCCGCCCAGCCAGGCGGCCTCCCGGCCCAGCAAGCGCCGGCCGATGAGATAGGTTACCCAGACCTCGCCCAGGGTGACGGCCAGGGTGGGAACTCTGGCGGCCCAGTCGGAGACGCCGAAGAGCTTGTAGGCCAGCAGGTTGAGCCAGTACAGGAGCTGGGGCTTATCCAGATAGGGGACCCCGTTGAGCAGGGGGGTGAACCAGGAGCCGGAAGCCAGCATCTCCCGGGGGATGAGGGCGTACATAGCTTCGGCCCGGATGAGGGGCAGCTGCCAGAAGACCGGGAGGTAAACCGCCAGGGTAACCAGCAGCAGGGTGGGGCCGTTCAGCAGGCGGGCCGGAGCGGCGCGGTTCATGCCCATGGGTGGATTAAAGAAGGAATCAAAAACATCTTCATAGTTGCGGGTGGCCCGCAGGCTTAGGAACGGTTGAAAAAAGCAGGGCAGTCATTATTGAGCAACAGGGGAATAAGATGTAGAACTGCTGCCCACGGCGGTTCTTGAGCCGGCGGGGGCGCCGGCTCTCCGTTGATTGAAGGCGGCCTGGTATGAGGCACCAGGGATTGTTGCCCCACTCTTTCAAAATAAAGCACAGGCGAGACGCCTGTGCCACCAATAATTTTCCAACTAAGAAAGATCAGGTGAGGTTCCACCGGAGCATGTGCCAGATATCGGCCAGGCCCCCCATCTGGCGCACCACCGTGGGCTCAAAGCCGGAGTGCATCATGCACTGGGCGCAGCGAGGGTCCCGCCCCACGCCGTAGCCCTCCCAGTTGGTCCGCGCCATCATCTCCGCAAAGGTGGGATAGTGGGTGTCCACGATCTGGTAGCAGGGAGAGCGCCAGCCGTGGGTATTGCGGGTGGGGTTGGCCCAGGGGGTGCACTCGTAATCCCGCTCCCCCCGGAGAAAGCTCAGGTACAAGGGGGTGCTGGAGAACTTGAAATTCTGACCGTTGCCGGTGAGGAGATTGAACTTCTCCTTGATCTCCTGCCGGGTCAGGAAGAGCTCTTCGCTGACCCCGGCAAAGCTGTAAGCCGGGGAGACCAGGAGGCCGTCGACGCCGATGTGGCCCAGGTAGGAGAAAAGGATTTCGATCTCCTGGGGGTCCGTCTCTTTGTAGATGGTGGTGTTGGTGCAGACCCGTAAGCCCCGGGCCTTGGCCGCCTTGATGGCCTGGATGGCCACTCTGAACAGCCCTGGCCGGCCCAGGATGCGATCGTGGGTGGAGGCCAGGCCGTCCAGGTGGACGCTCAGGGTGATGCGGTCGGACCGCGGGATCTTGGGGAGCGATCTCTCCAGCAACACGGCGTTGGTGCAGAGGTAGATGTGCTTACGGCGCCGCACCAGCTCTGAGAGCAGTTCGGAGAGCGGGGGATAAATGAGGGGCTCGCCGCCGGTGATGGTGACCACCGGGGCACCGCATTCCTCCACCGCCCCCAGGCATTCCTCCAGGGTAAGGGACTGGCCCAGGGTGTCATGGTATTCCTGGATGCGGCCGCAGCCCATGCAGGAGAGATTGCACTGGTGGGTAGGCTCCAGCATCAGGACCAGGGAAAACTTTTCTTCGCCTTTAAGCCGCTTGGCGATCAGGTAGCGGCTCAAGTCCAGGCTGAGAGTTAACGGGAAGCGCACCGTTCTCCTCGTTTTTAGTTTTTCGTTTTTGGTTTTTCGTGATTTGGGTAAAAGTATAGCACGAAAGCCTCATTTAGCCTACTTAGGAGCAGAAATTTAAAGGCCATTGCAAAACTCCGGTTTTGCATAAAATGTCATTCTGAGCGAAGCGAAGAATCTCGCATTTTCGACAAGTTGAGATCCTTCACTTCGTTCAGGATGACAGAAAAAAAGATTTTGCAATAACCTGTAAGCTAATAATCCGGATATTTTCCCAACGTCAGCTTGAGGCCATTTTTTACCAAAAACGAAAAACCCAAAACCAAAAACCGTCCTCAGGCGTAGCCGTGCTGTTTAAACCAGGCCACCGCGTCCTCCAGGGCGACCCGTACCGGGGTCAGGGTGAGCCCCAGATATTTTACCGCTTTAGTGTTGTCAAAGTACATAAATTTTCTGGCCATGCGGATGGCGGTGAGCGGCATGCGGGGGGGCCGGCCACTGACATAAGTGGCCCAGAATTCGTTGAGACAGGCCAGGCCCAGCACCGGCCAGTAGGGGAGCTTCACCCTGGGGGCCGGCAGCCCGCTGATGTCGGCCAGCAGCTCAAAGATCCGGGAAAGGCTCAAGTTTTCGTGGCCCAGGATATATTTTTCCCCGATCCGGCCCTTGGCTTCCGCCAGCAGGTGCCCCCGGGCCACGTCGGCGACGTGGATCAGGTTGAGGCCCGTCTGCAAGTAGGCCGGCATGCGCCTTTGCAGGAAGTCGACGATCATCTGGCCGGTGGGGGTGGGGCGGGAGTCCCAGGGGCCCACCGGGGTGCTGGGGTTCACCACCACCACGGGCAGGCCCTGGCGGGCGAACTCCAGGGCCACTTGCTCGGCCAGGAACTTGGAGCGCTTGTAGTGGCCCACCATCTCATCCAGGTTAACCGGGGTGTCTTCGGTGCCGGGGACGCCGCGGCCCGGATTTCCCAGGGTCCCCACGGTGCTGGTGTAGACCACCCGGTCCAGCCCGGCCGCAGCCGCGGCGGTGAGCAGGCTGCGGCTGCCCTCCACGTTGACCGCGTACATTTCCCGGGGGTCCGGCACCCAGAGGCGGTAATCCGCGGCCACGTGGAAGAGGCTGGTGCAGCCCCTTAGGGCGCGCTGGAGGGAGCCCTCATCCTTCAGGTCCCCCTGGGCGATTTCCACCTCCAGGCCGGAAAGGGCCGGATGCTGCGGGTTGCGGGCCAGGACCCGGACGGCGCGACCCGAAGCCAAAAGCTCTGCCACCACCGCCCGGCCCACGAAGCCGGTGCCGCCGGTAACCAGGGCCTTGCCGGTTCCAGCCAACGTTAAAATCCCCTGAATCCATAAGTGTCGGCCCAAAATCTGGTCCTGTCGCTTGGTTTCAACCTGCGCCTGCACAGGCGACGCCTGTGCCACAATATGAGAGCTTTTAAGTTCTCACGTTCCAAGGGCACACACCGACCACGAAAATTCGTGGCGATAGGGTCTTATGGAGCCGCGTCGTAGGGCGTCTACGCCGGTATTGGCGCCTAAGACAGTCCTACGAAAACTGCGAGAGATTTTAAGGACATTTTCAGACCAGACAATAAACGAGGCATTCAATATCGTGCCGGACAATAATGGGGCAGGGGGGATCTTGCTCTCCGGGACTAACGGCTGCATTGCGGAAAGAGGTCTAAGGCTTAACCTGCTTCTTCGGCTTTCACCGCCTGGAGATACTGGCCCAGGGCCATCAGGGGAAAACAGTCCCGGTAGAGATGGTAGCGGATCATGAAGTGGCCGGGGAAGCCGGTGCCGGTGAAGTGCTTCTCTTCCCACTTTCCCTGGGAAGTCTGACTCCGCAGGAGAAATTCCACTCCGGCCCGCACCTCCGGGGCATGGACCTCCCCGGCGGCCATCAACCCCAACAGGGCCCAGGCGGTCTGGGAGGCGGTGCTCTCTCCCTGTCCCAAGAGCTCCGGTTGGCGATAGGACTCGCAGCACTCTCCCCAACCCCCATCGGGGTTTTGGTGTTGCTTGAGCCAGGCCACCGCCCGGCGGACGTAGGGCCGGCGCATGTCTTCGCCGATCTGCTTCAAGGCCACCAGCACCGACCAGGTGCCGTAGATGTAGTTCACCCCCCAGCGGCCCCACCAGGGGCCCTCGGGGTGTTGGGTGCGGCGCAGAAAGGCCAGGGCCCGAGCCGCGGTCGGATGATCCAACCCATGGCCGAAGGCCCCCATCATCTCCAGGATCCGGGCGGTGATGTCCTCGGTGGGCGGGTCCACCAGGGCCTTCAGGTCGCCGAAGGGGATGGCGTTGAGCCACTCCTTGGTGTTGTCTTTGTCGAAGGAGGCAAAGCCGCCGTTTTTGCACTGCATGCCCAGGCACCAGTTGATGCCTCGCTGCAGGGCCGCCTGATTCTTTTCGAGGTCGGCCAGACCTTCCTTCAAGGCCACCAGGACCATGGAGCTGTCGTCCACGTCCGGGTACCAGTTGTTGACAAACTCGAAGGCCCACCCCCCCGGCGGGAGATCGGGGCATTTGATGCACCAGTCGCCGGGTTTGAAGATTTGCTGGGACACCAGCCAGGAAGTGGCCTTGAGCATGGCGGGATGGTCCGGGGGCAAGCCCGCCGCGGCCAGGGCCCGCACCGCCAGGGCGGTGTCCCACACCGGGGAGATGCAGGACTGTAACCAGAGGCGGTCGCCCGCCTCCAGGGTAAAGAACTCCAGGGCCTTGAGTCCCCGGCGGATGACGTCGTGATCCAGGCCATACCCCAGGCAGTGCAGGGCCAGGAGGGAGTTGACCATGGGGGGCTGGATGCCGCCCCAGTCGCCGCTGTCCTCCTGGTGGGCCAGAATCCATTCCTCGGCCCGCCGCAAGACGAAGCGCCGGAGCCAGGAAAGGGGGAGGCGGTGATAGAGTTTCAGGATCCGGTCCAGCACCGCAAAGAGGTTTTCCAGGAGGGTCGCCTCTTTTTTCCAGGAGACCCGGTGCCGGGAAAAGGGCTCTGCCGGGTCCGGAAAGAGTTCCGCCACCCCATGCTCCGGGGGCAAGGGGTGCACGGAGCGCTGGGCCATGATGATCATCAGGGGAACCACGGTGGCCCGGGTCCAGCTGGAAAACTCATAGATGCTGAAGCCGGACCAGGGGGGGAGCAGGAGGAATTCCACCGGCAGCAGCGGGATGCCGTCCCAGCTGACCTGGCCGAACAGAGCCAGAAAGATGCGGGTAAAGACCCGGGTCTTCAGGGCGCCGCCCCGGGCCAGGATGAAGGCCCGGGCCCGCGCCATCCGCTCGTCATCCGGCGGCAGCCCCGCCAATTTCAGGGCGAAATAGGCCTCGACGCTGGTGCTGATTTCCCCGCCGTCGCCGTACCAGATGGACCAGCCGCCGTTGGGCAGTTGTTTGTCCAGGATGTCCCGCACCATGGCCGGAACCTTGGTTTCATCCAGCCCCAGGAACCGGTGGAGCATGATGTACTCCGAAGTGATGGTGACGTTGGATTCCAGCTCCGCCCACCAGTACCCTTCGGGATGTTGGCCTTCCAGCATGGCGGCAGTAGCCCGCTTGACGGCGCGCTCGATCCGGCTCAGAAAGATTTTAGGAAGTTCCGGCGTCTGGATCGTCGCGGGTTGTAACTGCTGACTGCGGGACGAAATGGTTTTCCCCCCCAAGCTGTGTTCCCCCCCACATGGATTTCTGAATCCGCATAATATATCATAGCCTCAATAAGGGCCAAGTAATTTTAAATTAATATTAGGGATTAATCGTTGGCTAAACAAGACCCCCGAGGGAAATGGAGAACCTTTCACAAAAGATTGGCGGCCCATGGGGTGGGATTGGCTTATTTTTTCGGGTCCCAAAAGGAACTTGGCCCCCTCCTGCTGCAGGGCGAAAAAGCATTTGGGGCCCCGGATAGCGATCTGGACCTGGGGGTGGTTCTGTTGACTCATCCTCTGGATTATCGGCAGATCCAGCAGGTACGCAAAACCCTGGAAGAAGATCTGGCCTCAATTTTCCAACCCTTACGCCTGCACCTGCTATTGCTGGAGGAGGAGAACTCCCACGTCCAGTACGCGGCCATGAAGGGTATCCAGGTCTATGCCGTGAACGAGGAATTTGCCCGGCAGTACCGCCAGAAAGTCTATGCCCTCTATGCCGACTGGCATTCCTGGTGGCCCTGATAACCCATGGATCTGGCTTTTTCCCTGTCCCTTGAGAGGGGAGGGTCAGGGTGGGGGTGAATATGTTCCCTGCCACCAGCGAGCGCCCGCCGGCGGCCTCCCGGACAAAAATATTCGGTTTTTCGCCAACCTGGCGGTTATGGCTGGAAGCGGGAAATCTCGGTTAAATTACCCGCGGTTGCCTCTGAGGATGGTTGCCAGAAGGAATAAATGATATTATCTTAAGTTGAGGATTAATTGCCAAGCAAGATTGGTTGACCATATCGGGAATTTCTGCTATTGGGAAGCTCATATTGAATACTCCTTCACCCCTACATCCCAGGCGCCCCAAGCCGCCAGCCAATCCTAGTTCCAAGACCGATCCAATCATTTCTCTCAGGGGATAAAATGGCTATTAACGAAGAAGAAGAACAACAAATTGTCATCCCTCCGGTGCTGCCCCTGTTGGCAGTGCGGGATGTGGTGGTGTTCCCCAATATGGTGCTGCCGTTGTTCGTGGGGCGGGAGTCCTCCGTGCTGGCCATCGAAGCGGCCCTGGCCCAGGACCGCCTCCTGTTCCTGGCTACCCAGAAGGATCATACCATCGAGAACCCCGACCCCGAAGACATCTATCACGTGGGCACGGTGAGCCTCATCCTGAGGATGCTGAAACTGCCGGACGGCCGCCTGAAGATCCTGGTGCAGGGCAAGGCCAAGGCCGCCATCGCCAAATTTGCCCAGGAGCGCCCCTACTTCCAGGTGGGCCTGGAAGTCCTGCCTGAGACCACCATCGAGGAGATCTCGCCGGAAGCCGAGGCCCTGATGCGCAACGCCCGGGAGATGTCCGAAAAGATTCTGACCTTGAAAGGGATTGCCTCTCCGGACCTGCTGGCCATCCTGGAGTCCATCGAGGACCCGGGGCACCTGGCCGACCTGGTGGCGGCCAATTTGCGCCTCAAGATCGACGAAGCCCAGATGGTGCTGGAGGAGTTGGACCCCATCCGCAGCCTGATTAAAGTAAATGACTTCCTGCGCAAGGAACTGGAAGTCTCCGCCATCCAGGCCAAGATCCAGTCCCAGGCCCGGGAGGAGATGGACCGCACCCAGCGGGAGTATTTCCTTAGGGAGCAGCTCCGGGCCATCAAGAAGGAGCTGGGGGACATCGACGAGCAGAGCAAGGAGATGGAGGAGTACCGCCTCAAGATCTCCCGGGCCCGCATGCCCAAACAGGCCGAAGAAGAGGCCTTGAAGCAGCTCTCCAGGCTGGAGCAGATGCACCCCGACGCCGCCGAGGCCTCCATCGTGCGCACCTATCTGGACTGGCTGGTGGAGCTGCCCTGGAGCAGGAGCACCCGGGACAAGCTGGACGTGAAGGAGGCCAAGACCATCCTGGACGAGGACCACTACGACCTGGAGAAGGTCAAGGACCGCATCCTGGAATACCTGAGCGTGCGCAAGCTCAATAAGAAGATGAAAGGTCCCATCCTGTGCTTCGTGGGCCCTCCCGGGGTGGGGAAGACCTCTCTGGGCCAGTCCATCGCCCGGGCCCTGGGGCGCAAGTTCACCCGCATCTCCCTGGGGGGCATGCGGGATGAAGCCGAGATCCGGGGGCACCGCCGCACTTATATCGGGGCGCTCCCCGGCCGCATCATTCAGGGGATCAAAACCGCAGGCTCCAACAACCCGGTCTTCATCCTGGACGAAGTGGACAAGATCGGCATGGATTTCCGGGGGGACCCGTCCGCGGCGCTCTTAGAGGTGCTGGACCCGGAGCAGAACCACTCCTTCAGCGACCACTACCTGAACGTGGCCTTTGATCTGTCCAAGGTGATGTTCATCACCACCGCCAACCTCATTGACCCCATCCCCTCGGCCCTGAAGGACCGCATGGAGATCATCCGCCTGTCCGGCTACACCGAGGAAGAGAAACTGGAGATCGCCCGCCGCCACCTCCTGCCCCGGCAGCTCACGGAAAACGGCCTGCACCCCGAGGACTTCAAGATTTCCCCGGAAGTGCTCAAAAGGGTCATCCTCAACTACACCCTGGAGGCGGGGCTCAGGAACCTGGAGCGGGAGATCGGCTCCCTGTGCCGCAAGGTGGCCCGCCGCATCGCCGAAGGGGATAAAGGCCCCTTTGCCGTCACCCGGGCCAACCTCCACCTGTACCTGGGGCCGCCCCGGTATCTGCCCGAAGCCGAGGTGGAAAAAGACGAGGTGGGCGTGGCCACGGGGTTGGCCTGGACCCAGGTAGGGGGCGAGACCCTGGCGGTGGAGGCCACCCTGATGCAGGGCAAGGGCCACCTCACCCTCACGGGCCAGCTGGGGGAGGTGATGAAGGAATCGGGGCAGGCGGCTGTGAGCTACGCCCGCTCCCGGGCCGGAGACCTCAATCTGGCGCCGGATTTCTATGAAAAATTGGACATCCACATCCACGTGCCGGCCGGGGCCACCCCCAAGGACGGCCCTTCCGCCGGGGTGACCATGGCTACCGCGCTGGTCTCCGCCCTGACCCGCATCCCGGTGCGCCGGGACGTGGCCATGACCGGCGAGATCACCTTGCGGGGCAAGGTCCTGCCCATCGGCGGCCTGAAGGAAAAGGCCATCGCGGCCCTCAGGGCCCGCATCAAGAAGGTCATCATCCCGGAGGCCAACAAGAAGGACCTGGTGGAGATCCCCAAGAACGTCAAGCGCCGCCTCAAGTTCGTGGCCGTGACCAACATGGACGAAGTGCTCTCCGAGGCCCTCATCCGGGCGCCCTTTGCCGGGGCCAAAAAGGTGCAAACCCCCAAGGGGCGGCTGGGCCCCCGGCGGCCGGCGCCGCCGGTGGTTTGATGGGGGATGTGGCGAAAGGACTTTGAGGGAGGGCGGGGGAATGGCTTTCCCCTGACCCTCCCCTCAACCTACTGACTACCCGAGCCCATGCTGAGCACCCGATATCTGCTGTTTAAGACCGAGGTCATCACCTGCTTGATATGATACTGAATATTTATTAACGCACCCCCCACGAGGCAGGAAGATTTAAGGATGGCGGGCACGGAGGCCCGCCTCACCGTCACAAAATTTTATTTTGGCAGGGCTCCCGTTCCTGTCCGCCTCCAGGTTTTGACAGGTAGGACGGGCGACCCGCCGGCACGCCCCTGGGGAAATAGATTTTCATGATTGATTTGCCAAAAACCGAAGACTAAAAACCCAAAACCAAAAACCCAAAACCAAAAACTAAAAACTAAAAACTAAAAACTAAAAACCCAAAACCACCCCCTTGGAATCCTGGTTATCGAACCCTTACAACTTGCGCTGGCTCGCCCTGGGCCTGCTGGTAATCGTCTGCGCCTTTTTTGCCACCGCTGAGACCTCGCTCTTTGCCCTGAGCCCCCTGGAACGCCTGCGCCTGAAGGAGCGGCACCGGACCCGGGGGGAGCTGGTGGAAGGGCTCCTGGCCCGGCCCCGCCGCCTGCTGGTCACGGTGCTCATCGCGGTGGAGACCGTCAGCATCCTGTTCTCGGTGCTGGCCACCGCCATGGCCCTGGCTCTCTGGGGGCCCCGGGGGGAGTGGCTGGTGCTCTTGGTCCTGGCCCCCACCTATCAGTTCCTGGCCGAGATCATCCCCAAATCCCTGGCCCTGGCCTACCCGGGCCGCCTGGCCGGCTGGGTGGCACCCCTGGTCCCGCCGGTCATCCTGGTGCTGACGCCGTTTAGGGTGGTCTTCACCCAGATCAGCCGGGGGCTCTTGGCCGCCCTGGGATTTCGCCCGGAATTGCCCGTGCCCAAGGTGCAGCAGGAAGACTTCGTCCGCATGGTGGAAGACAGCCACCGCCGGGGCGTCATCGCCGAGATGGAGCGGGACTTCATTCAAAATCTCCTGAGCTTCGGGGAACTCAGGGTGGGACAGATTATGGTGCCCCAGCCCGACATGTTCACCCTGCCCATCGATATGCCCCTCAATGAGATGATCGAAGCCATCAAGAGCTCCCGTTTTGCCCGGGTCCCGGTTTACGAAGAAAATCCCGACAACATCCTGGGCATCCTGCACGCCAAGGACATCCTGGACATCTGTCACCTGGAGCCCTGCGACGAAGGCGTGCTCCGCAATGTCCTGCGGCCGGCCTTTTACGTGCCGGAAAACAAGAAGGCCTTCGATCTGCTCACCGAGCTGCAGTCCCGGCACCTGCGCCTCGCCCTGGTGGTGGACGAATACGGCGCCCTGGTGGGGCTGGTTTCCGTGGAGGACCTGCTGGAGGAACTCTGCGGCGAGATTCCCCAGGAATTCAAGGTGGAAGAGGAGCTGTTGCTGGAGGCGGCCCCGGGCCTCTGGCGGGTCAATGCCGCCATGTCCATGACCGACTTCAAGGAAACCCTGGGGGTGAGCTTGCCGGCCAAGGAATTCGACACCGTGGGCGGCTTTGTCCTGAACCTCTTCGGCACCTTGCCCAAGGAAGGGCGGACCATCGCCTACGACAATTTCACCTTCCGGGTTGTGCGCATGAAAGGCACCCGCATCCTGGAAATCGAAGTGCGGTACCGGCCATGACCTACGGGTTCCTGATATTTTTTATCCCGCTGCTGCTCCTGGAAGGGTTCTTCGCGGCCTCGGAGATCGCCATGGTGTCGGCCAACCGCCGAAGGTTGCACCACCGGGCCGAAGAGGGGCACCGGGGGGCCGGGCTGGCGCTCAGGCTGCTGTCCAAGCCGGAATACCTGTTGGCCACCACGTTGCTGGGGGCCTACATGTCGGCGGCCGCCAACACCATCATGGTCACCGCCTTCTTGCTGAAAATGCTGGGCGAGGCCGGCACGGTGCCGGCCATGATCCTGCTGCCGCCCGTGATCCTCATCCTGGGGGAGATCATCCCCAAATCAATCGGCCGGCAACAGGCCAATCTGCTGGCCGAGCGCCTGGCGCCGGCCCTGTGGACCGCTTCCTGGATCATCTATCCCATCACCATCGTGTTCGCCTCCCTGAGCCGCGTGGTCCTCTTCCTCACCGGGGCCCCCAAGACGGGGCACCTGCCCTTCATCACCCGGGAAGACCTGCGCCTGGTGGTGACCAAGAGCGGCCCCGAAGTGGACCTCAAGGGCAAGGAGCGCATCTTCATCCACCGCATCCTGCAATTCAGCCTGCGCACCGTCAAAGAGGTCATGGTGCCCCTGGTCCGGGTGAACGCCATTCCCGACACCATGACCATGGCCCAGGCCCTGGAGGAATTCCGCAGCACCCACTTCTCCCGGCTGCCGGTCTATCACCGCCGCATCGACAACCTCATGGGGGTGCTCTACGATTTCGATCTGCTGGGCGAAGAGGTCTCGGAGCGGCCCGTTAAACCCTTGATCCGCCCCGTCACCTACGTCCCGGAGTTGAAGAAGATTGACCGCCTGCTCTCCGAGATGCAGCGCCAGGGCATCCACCTGGCGGTGGTGGTGGACGAATACGGCGGCGCCGTGGGCATCGTCAGCATCGAGGACCTGCTGGAGGAGATCGTGGGGGAAATCACCGATGAGTTCGACCAGGAGGTGGCCCCCTTCAAGAAACTGGCCGAGGGCCATTACCTGATCAGCGCCCGCACGGAGATCAAGGCCCTGAACGAGGCGCTGCATCTGGACCTGCCGTCCGGGGATTACGAGACCCTGGCCGGCTTTCTCATCTTCCAGCTGGGGGACCTGCCCCGGGCGGGAGAGCAGCTGCGCTACCGGAATCTCAAGTTTACGGTGCGCCAGGCCGAGGCCCGGGCCGTAAAGGAGGTGGAGCTCTTTGTCGACGGCAACGCAATCTGAGACCTGGGCCTATTTCGACTGCTTCGCGGGCCTGAGCGGCGACATGACCCTGGGGGCCCTCATCGACCTGGGCCTCCCCCTGGCGGAGCTCCAGGAGATGCTGAATCTGCTGGGGCTGGCGGACCTGAGGCTGGCGACCCGCCGGGTGGTGAAAGACCACCTGGCCGGGGTGCGCCTGGAGGTGCAGTTCAAGTTCAAAAAATCGCAGCCCACCCGCAGTTACCGGGAGATCTGCGCCCTCATCCAAGAAGCGCCATTGGCGGCAGGGGTGAAGGCGCGGAGTCTGAAGATGTTCCGGCTCCTGGGGGAAGTGGAGGCAAAGATTCATGAGCAGCCGCTGGACGAGGTCCACTTCCACGAGCTGGGGGCCCTGGACACCATCCTGGATATCGTGGGGGTGGCCTACGGGGTGGAGCGCCTGGGCGTCACCCGGGTCTTTTGCAGCTCCCTGCCCATGGGCTGGGGGATGATCGGCTCGGCCCACGGCCGGCTCCCCAACCCGGCCCCCGCCACCCTGGAGCTTTTGCGCGGCCTGCCCGTCTACGGCACCGATCTGCCCGGCGAGCTGGTGACCCCCACCGGCGCGGTCATCCTCAAGGGCCTGGAAGCCGTCCCCGAGCCCTGCCCGCCTTTGCGGCTCACCCGGGTGGGCTACGGCGCCGGGACCCGGGACCTGCCGGGGCACCCCAATTTGCTGCGCCTCTACCTGGGCCAGCCGCTGGTGGCGGCCCCGGGCCTTAGGGAGCGGCTCCTGGTGCTGGAGACCCACATCGACGACATGAACCCGGAGCTCTATGAGCCCCTGATGGCGGGTCTTTTCGCCGCCGGGGCCCTGGACGTGGCTTTGAGCCCCATCCAGATGAAAAAGAACCGGCCCGGGGTGCGCCTCACGGTGGTGGCGCCGCCCGCGGCCCGGGAGGCTATGCTGGAGAGGTTGTTTCTGGACTCCACCACCCTGGGGGTGCGCCTCTCGGAGGTGGAACGGGTGGCGGCCCGGCGCTGGCAGGAGACCGTGGAGACGCCCTACGGACCGCTTATGGTGAAGGTCATGGAATACGGCGGCCGCCGCCGGGTAATGCCGGAATACGAGGCCTGCCGGAAGCTGGCGGAAGAACAGGGGCTGCCGCTGATTGAGGTCTACCGGCTGGTGCCCCGGGAACCCTCCGGGTAAGTCATTCTTTTTTGCCGGCGAATTATTTTCTCAGCCTTGCTCACCTCTGTTGATACGGCACCTTTTCCCAGCCTCCGCCCAGCGCCTTGTAGAGGGCGATCAGGTTGGTATCCATGGTGCGGATGCTCTGGGCCAGGGCGTCTTCGGTATTAAACAGAGATCGCTGCGCAATGATGACGTTCAAGAAATCCGACTTGCCGGCGAGGTAAAGCGTCATGGCCAGTTCCACGGCCTTGCGGTTGTTAACCACGGCCTCGGATAGGGATTTGCGGGTTTCCTGTTGCTTGGCATAGGCCACCAGGGCGGTTTCCACATCTTTCAAGGCGGTGAGCACGGTCTTTTTATACGTCAACAGGGCCTGCTCCGCCAGGGCGTCCTGAACCTTGACGTTCCACCAGAGGCGTCCGCCGGCGAAAATCGGCCAGGTGACGCTGGGGCCAAAGGACCAGAATTTACTATTGGCCAGATTCCCCAGCATGGTCAGGTCACTGCTGGAAATGCCAAAGCTCCCGGTGAGGGAAAACTTGGGGAAGAGGTCGGCGGTGGCCACCCCGATGCGGGCGGTGGCGGAGTGCAGCTGGGCCTCGGCCCGGCGAATGTCCGGGCGGCGACGGATGAGCTCTGAGGGAAGCCCCACGGGGATTTCCGGCGGGGTGGGAGGAATGGGGCCTTCCTTGATCAGGTCTTTCTCCAAGGCGGCCGGTGGCCGTCCTAACAGCACCCCCAGGCTGTAGATGGCCGCCCGGGCCGAGGACTCGAAGATTGGTATCGTGGCTTCGGTGGTGGCTACCTGAGCCCAGGCGTTGGCCACATCCAACCCGCCCACAAAGCCAGCGTCATGCCGCTTCTGGATGATATCGGCATTGTGCTTTTGCGCCTCAAGGTTTTTACGGGCAATTTCGATCTGTTGTTGAAATCCCCGCAGGTTGATATAGTTGCTCCCCACGTCTCCCACCAGGGTTATCAGGACGTCGCGGCGGTCCTCCAGCGCGGCCCGGAGATCGGCCCCGGCGGCCTCGATGTTGCGCCGGATGCCCCCGAAAATATCTATTTCCCAGGAGGCATCCAGACCCACCTGAAATAATTCCCGAAACGGCGTAATTGAAACGCCCTCGGAGGATACGCCTCCCGAAGAGCCGCCAGTTCCGCCGCCGGAGGATCCGCCTGCCGAAGGAGCAATGGATGCGATGGAACTGTGGCTCCGTTGATAGAGGGCGGTGGCATCCACCTCGGGCCAGAAAGCCCCGCCCGCCACCCCCAGTGACGCCCGGGCCTGGCGGATGCGGGCCTCGGCCAGACGCAAATCCAGGTTGGCGCGGATGGCCATTTCCACCAGGGCGCTAAGGGAGGGATCGTTAAAGGCCTGCCACCACTCCGCCAGCGCCACCGGATCGGTGGTGGTTTTGCTGGGCTGGGCCTCGGTGACCACCTCCTGAGCGTTCCAGTTGTCCGGGACCTTGGTCTCCGGCCGGCGGTAATCCGGGCCCACGGCACAGCCCACCAGGGTCGTCAAGATAACCGCCGCAAAACCCAAGAAACCGAGGCGCTTCATCTTCCGGCCGATTGGGGCCTGCATTATCGTTGCCTGCATCTCCTCAACCATTATCGACCTCTGAGAATCTGGATACTTTCGGCTATTCATAACGCAGGGCGATGATGGGGTCCAGACGCGAGGCTTTCCACGCCGGGTAGATAGCCAAAAATAATGCCCACCGTCACGGAGACCGCGAAGGCCGCGAAGATGGCGTCCAGAGACAATTCCGTGGGCCAGCGCAGCCATATCCTTACCAGCATAGGAAACCCCCCGGCCGGCGACAATACCCGCAATCCCGCCGCAGAAGCAAAGAATCACGGACTTCCGCCAGAAACTGCTGGAGGATATCCCGGGCCCAGGCCCCCACGGCCATGCGCAGGCCGATCTCCCGGGTCCGCTCCGTCACCGACACCAGCATGATGTTCATGATGCCGACGCCGCCCACCACCAGGGAGATCAGGGCCACCGCCAGCAGGAGCTTGGTCATCATGGTGGCTGGTGGAAGACAGGGCCTTGGTCATTTCGGTCATGTCCCGGATGTTGAAGTCGTCCGGCTCGCCGGGGCGAATCCGGTGCCGTTCCCGCAGCAACTCGGTGATCTGGCTTGATGGCCACCGGGGATCTCCTTGGTGGAGCGGGCCGCGGTCAGGATCTGATCCACATTGGCAAACCGCACCGGCAGCGGGGTGTCGGCGGCCTGGGTCGCCGACGGCAAGGGATAAAGCTGGTTTTGAATGTTGGGGTAGATCTGGTTGAGGGTGTTGACCGTCTGCGAGGTGCTGGACCCGGCGGACGGCGGCGGCGCTCTGGTTGACGGTGGCCGCGGAGGAGCCGGTCACCCGGTATTTGATGGTGGTCCAGGGCGCCAGCAGGATGTCGTCCTGGTCCATGCCCATCATGTTGGCGCCTTTGGCGCTGAGGACCCCGATCACCTTGAAGGAGACGTTCTTCACCCGCACTTCCTTGCCCAGGGGGGACTCGCCCTGGAAAAGCTCCCGGACCAGCCGTCTGGCCCAAGCAGGCAGACCTTGCTGGCATTGCGCACATCCCGATCGGTGAAGGCGTTCGCCCTCGGCCAGGTCCCATTCCCGGACATCGAGAAAGGCGGGGGTGGTGCCGTAAATAAAGGTGGGGACCCAGTTGCGGTTGCCATAAATGACCTGGGTCCGGGCCCGGACGATGGGCGCCGCGGCTCGACCGCCGGGCACTCGCTCAGGATGGCCTCGCCATCCTGGGGGGTGAGAGTCATGACGCTGCCGGCCCCGAAGCTGACGCCGCCGCTGGAGGCCGTGCCCGGCAGGACCAGCAGGTTATTGGCCCCCATGCTGGCAATGGTTTGCTGGATGGCGGTGGAGGAGCCGTGCCCGATCTCCATCATGGCGATGACCGCGGCCACGCCGATGATGATGCCCAGGGTGGTGAGGGCGGCCCGCAGGACATTGCGGCGCAGGCCGTTCAGCGCGGTGCGCAGCATCCACTGGAGCCGCAGCCAGGCCAGCCCGGAGCGCAGGCCTGCCGCGCTCGCACTGCGGCCCGTGGCCAGCGCTTTCCTTGCCGACCGCGGGCCTTTGCCGCGCGGCGTTCTTCGGCTTCACCATGTCCCGTCGTGAATCCGGATGATCCGGTCTGGCGTACCGGGCCACGTTTTCGTCGTGGGTGACCAGAATGATGGTGACCCCTTCTTCCTCGTTGAGCTGTCTGGAAGAGTTCCAGGACCTCTTCACTGGTCTTGGAATCCAGATTGCCGGTGGGCTCATCGGCGAACAGGAGGGAGGGACGGTTGATCAGGGCCCGGGCAATGGCCACCCGCTGCTGCTGCCCGCCGGAGAGCTGCGAGGGTTCGTGGTCCAGGCGATCCCCCAGGCCCACCCGCTGGAGCAAATCTTCGGCCCGCTGGCGCGCCTCCCGGTCGGAGAGGTGCTCCGCGGTATACGACAGCGGCATGATCACATTTTCCAGGGCGCTGGTGCGGGGCAGCAGGTTGAAAGTCTGGAACACGAAGCCGATTTTCTGGTTCCGCAGCTGGGCCCGCTCGTCGGCCGACAGGGCCACCACATCCTGCCCGTCCAGCCAGTACTCCCCGGAAGTGGGGCGGTCCAGGCACCCCAGGATGTTCATGAGGGTGGTCTTGCCCGAACCCGAAGTGCCCATGAGGGCGACAAACTCCCCCTGAGCAACCGTCAGCGAGATGCCCTTGAGCACCGGCACGTCGATCTCGCCCAGGTGATAAGTCTTATAAATATCCCGCAGTTCAATCAGTTCCATGGAGGTTCTCGCCAGTATGCCCTCAAAGCCAGGGTTCTTCGAGTGAACGCCGCTGCTCAGCGGCCCTGGGGCTAGCACTCCCAGCCGCGCTTCCGGAATAATTGCGGCGTAAAGGGACTGGAGCCGGGTGCAGCCTGTGCCGACTTTCCTCTGCTTTTCCATTTCGCCCACCACTACCGGGGTCCCTTCCTTGAGCTCGGCGCTCTGCACCTCCGTCATAGTGCCGTCGCTCAAACCCAGGGCGACCTTAACCGGGCGCACCAGGGACCCCTCGGGTACCCAAACAACCCCGCGTTTAGCTGCTCCTCCTTGGCGCCTGGGGCAGATGCCTGGCCCCGGGACGATGCCGGCTCCCTGACCCTTCTTGGTCTTTCGCCGGAACTCTCGCACTATCTGTTCCGGCTGGGGGCTCCAACGCAGGGCGGCGTTGGGCACCAGGAGGACATTGTGGCGTTCGCCCACAAGAAACTTGACGTTGGCCGTCAAGATACGGCAACAGCTTGCCGCTGGAATTGTCGGTGACCACCTCCACCGTGTAGGTCACCACGTTTTGGGTCATGGTGGCGTTGAGCCGCACCTTTCCCACTTCGCCGGTGAATATCTTCGTTGGGATAGGCATCCACGGTAAAGGTGACCGGCTGGCCCGGCATGGATATGGCCGATATCCGCTTCATTGACCGAGACCCAAACCTGCATCCGCGTCAGGTCCTTGGCGAGCAGAAAGAGGCTGGGGGCATTGAGACTGGACACCACGGTCTGGCCGATGTTGACCCGCCGGTCGATAATCACCCCTTTCACCGGCGATACGATGGTGCAGTAACTCAGGTTTTGCTGGGCCCGCTGCAACGCGGCCTGTGGACTGGTTGACGGTCTGTTTGGCCTGGACAATGGCGGCCTTGCCCACCTCCAGGTTGGCCTTGGCGGTCTCATAGGCCGACTGCGCCGCGTCATAATCGGCCTGGGACAGGGCGTCGGAAGGTCCCAGCTTCTGGGCCCGGGCCCAGTCTCGCTGAGCCTGGTAGAGTTTGGCCTTGAGCTGGCCCAGGTCGGCTTCCGACCGCTGCAAGGCGGCTTTGGATTGCCCCAGGGTGGCCTTGGCCTGGTCCACATCGGCGGCGTAGAGCGCATCGTCGATCCGGGCCAACACCGTGCCTGCCTCCACCACGGAGCCGTAGTCAACGGTCTTGCCATTTTTATCTTCACCGAAGGCCACGATCTTGCCGGCCACCTGCGCCCCGATATCCACCACCTCTTCAGGCTCCACCGTGCCGGTGGCGCTGATCACCGCCTGCAGATCCCCCCGCTTGACCGGGACGGTGCGGAAACCTTCGCCGTTGCGGCTGTTGCTGCGCAGGTATACCACCAGGACCAGGGCGGCCACCAGCACTACGACGGCGATGACCATGGTGCGCTTATCAAGATGACCAATCTTTTGCATCCAATATCTCAAGGCCAAAGCGGCATAACCTCCTTAGAGCCCTTCCCAGACCTAGCAAGAGAAGCCCCGAGAAAGGGGCGGCGGGGAACGAAAAGGCCGAATAGTTTAAAGGCATTATGAATTTAATCCATAACCCTGTCAATCTGGTTAACAAAGTTATCATTATTATAATAACCAATTTCTGGGAAAAATCCGGCACCAAAAAACTCCAACCCCTCAAAAGAAATAAAACAGGTGGAAGATTGCAGGGTTGCGCTTTGAATTACAGGAAGGTGGCGAGGGAGAGTGACCCTTGGCCGCCTGGGATTGAAAATTTTTTTTGAAAATTCGTTGCATATTTATTAGTTAATATTATAACTAATATTATGAACGATTACCATCTTATCAAAGATTCCCTGGGCTTCATCATCTACCGGACGGCCCTGGCCTTAAAGTCCGCCGTGCAGCGCTGCTTTAAAGAGAACGGCTATGAGATTACCGCGGAGCAATGGGGTATCATCCGCCATCTTTGGGAGGAAGAGGGTCTTTCCCAAAGGGAAATCGGGGAAAAGGCCTCCAAAGACAAGCCCAACATCACCAGGATGCTGGATGCCTTGGAGAAAAAACGCATAATCTTTCGCCAACCGGATCCCCGGGACCGCCGAAAATATTGCATTTACCTCACCAAGGAAGGTAAGCAGATTCACGAGCGCCTGTCTCCCCTGGCGAAGGGCCTGCGGGAGATGGTCACCCAAAACCTGGCCCCGCACGAAATCGACCTCTTAAAGGATACCTTAAACAAAATCCAGCAAAATATTGGCAACTCCTGATATTTCCTGCTTTTTCCCTCAGGCGCAGCCATCGGCGACGCCACTTAAAGTCTCTAATACCAAGTCGCCATCAAAACACTATTATTTTGTAGCCGCAGGCTTTAGCCTGCGCCTGCACAGGCGAGACGCCTGTGCCACCTGATAAAAACCGATATAGCGGTTTGATTGCAACTCAGTATAAGATAAAAAGAGATCAAAGCGGTGGGGTTAACTGCTATTTTTTAAAATTTATCAGGGCTTAAAATTTCAAGGCATCCGCTTCATATCGTCACCTGGAATTTGCTGATAAAAGCGGGAAAACCCCTGGGACGGAAGTTCAGGTAGGCAATAAAAAGGCGGCCCCCAGGACCGCCCCAAAGATTCCAGGCATTTTTAGCTTCTCAGGTAAAGCGGTTGGGATCTGAGGGATAAAAATGCCCGGTTTTTACCCAACTTAGTAAATCTTCACGGAGACCATTGGCTGAATAAAATCGTTCCCGCCTTTTCACGAACTCAAGCCTCTTTTTCAGAGGCATGGTGAAGTATAGCGGACTTTCCATGCACATCAAAATAACTTCTCTCCTATCCATAACGTCCTCCCCCAAAGACATTATGACCTAACTCAGCGACCCAAGCAACCTGAAAGTACCGGGTCAGAAGTGAACTCAATCCCCGAGTTGTCGCTGAAAAGGTGACAGGTTGGTTTTGGATTGATTCCCCCCCTAAGCTACTACTGTACCAGTTTCCTCCTTTCAAGTGTTGGGTTGAAATCTCCTCTTTTTATAGAGAATTACGTTAGGCCACAAAAATCTTCTTGTCAATGTTTTTTCGCTATCTTAAGTCGTTAGATACGAGATTGGCATTACTTTCATACAGATCATGTCTGCCATCAATTAAGACCTCTATTTTGGCAAGTTAGCGCCAACTTTTGGCAGCGAGAGCTGCCATGGCACACGAATGGTCAGGCCTAAAAAAATAAAGCGGCGCCTTGCCCCAGCCGCCCGACCGGGGGCTTACAGCAGCTTTTCCTTCACCAGGTACTCCATGGCCCGTTGGGCGTAGGTGGCCATGATGCTGATCATCCAGGTGAAGTGGGCCTGGATGTCGGCCAGCATGTTGGACTCCACCATGCCCATGAGTCCGGTCATCACCGTGCGGATGCGGACCATTTCCGGGTCGCCGATCTGCACCTGCCCCAGGTTGATCTCTCCTTCCAACCCCTTGAGAAAATCCAGGAAGACCTTGATGCCGCCTTCCCGTTCCAGGCCCTCCAGTTGGTTGAGGCTGGCCAGGAGACGGGACGCCAGCATGAGTTCCGCCTTGATGCGGTCGGCGAAATGGAAAGCCAGGATGGCTTCTCGCCGGGTCGCAGGAAAAGGTTCCGCCATATGGGTGCCCTCCAGTAAATTTGCGGAAAAACTTAACATATTTGCCCCGGGCCCACAATGGCCCGCAATGAATTGTGCCCCTAGGCAATGGCCGGTGTCGGCCAAGGCCCCGGCGGCTCAGGAAGATGGCTCCGACCGGGGAATGAAAGGGGGCGTGGGGGAGATGCCCTGTTTTTTCATCTTTTCCAGCAGAGTGGTGCGGTTGAGGTTGAGCAGGGCCGCGGCCCGGCTCTTCACCCAGTTGCTCGACTCCAGGGCCTGGAGAATGAGGCCCCGCTCAAAGGCCTGCACCGTGGCGGTGAGGGGAATACCCCGGGGCGGGAGCTCCGCGGCCGCCGCCCCTGGCGGCAGGTGGAGGCCCTGAAATTTTTCCGGCAAATCGGCCACCTCGATGACCTCGCCTTCCGTGAGGATTTCCAGGCGCTCCATGAGGTTTTCCAGCTCCCGGACGTTGCCGGGCCAGGGATATTGCTGGAGCAGGTCCAAGGCCGCGGGGCTCAGGCGCTTCAAGGGCTTTTTCTGCTTGCGGCTGAACTCCTGCAGGAAGTGCCGGGCCAGCAGGGGGATGTCGGTGACCCGCTCCCGGAGGGGCGGCACCCGGATGGGGATGACGTTGAGGCGGTAGAACAGGTCTTCCCGGAAGCGGTTCTGCTGCACCAGCTCTTCCAGGTCCCGGTTGGTGGCGGCGATGACCCGGATGTCCACCCGGATGGTCTTGACGCCGCCGATGCGCTCAAAGGAGTGGTCCTGGAGGACCCGGAGGATCTTCACCTGCAGGCCGGGGCTCATCTCCGAGATTTCGTCCAGGAAGATGGTGCCGCCGTCGGCCTGCTCGAAGCGGCCGATGCGGGTGCGCACCGCGTGGGTGAAGGCCCCCCGTTCGTGGCCGAAGAGCTCGCTCTCCAGCAGCTCTTCGGGGATGGCGGCGCAGTTCACCGGGATGAGGGGGCCGTCCCGCCGGGAGCTGTTGAAATGGATGGCGTGGGTGATGAGCTCCTTGCCGGTGCCCGATTCCCCCAGGAGCAGCACGGTGCTGTCGGTGTCCGCCACCTTGCGGATCAGGTCGAAGACCCGGGTAATGGCCTCGCTGTCCCCCACCATGTTGGCGAACCCGTAGCGCCGGTGCAGCTGCCTTTTGAGCTGGACGTTTTCCCTTTTCAGGCGGCTGTGCTCCAGGGCCCGGGCCACCACCAGGCGGAGTTCGGTGGGGTCCACCGCCTTGGTGAGATAATCGTAGGCCCCCTGGCGCATGGCGACCACGGCATTGCTGATGGTGCCGAAGCCGGTGATGATGATGCAGGGGCACTGGGGCTGCTCCTGCACCAGGTAGGCCAGGATATCCATGCCCCCCAGGCCGGGGAGGGCCAGGTCCGTCAACACCAGGTCGAAAGGATGGTCTTGCAGGAGGGCGAGGCCCGTTTCGCCGTCCGCGGCCGCACTGACCCGGTGCCCCTCGGCTTCCAGGATTTCGCTGAGGCTCTGGCGCACCGCCGGGTCGTCGTCGATGGCCAGAATCGAGCCGCGATCGGGTTTCATAAAGAATCTCCTATGGTTAAAAGACCCTACAACAAATTCCCCCATTGTGTCAATAAAATGACATGCGGCAAAGCCTCTTGGGGTAAGGGTAAAGAAAATGGGTTGACTTCAAAAATTCATTAAGGTTATCTTTTGACAACCTGCCATCAAGGAGAGCTGGTGCTACCTACCCTAGCGGTTATTCTGTGGGCCTACGGGATCTATGCTCTAATTTCCGGATTGTCCCGGAAAAGGGGCGGGCATCTTAAGGGTCGGAACCGGTGGCGCGGGTGGGGATGGCTGGCTATGCTTGGCAGCACCGGGGCCGGATTGGCCCTGGTTCTCTATCTCACCGCTTTTTCCGGCCAGCAGGACCACAGCCTCAAGCTTGCCGGGTTCCTGGGCACCGTATGGGCGGAAGGTTGGCCCGATAAGGTGGACCGCCTGGAGTATCCCCCCGTAAAAGTTCAGGACCCCGGGGATAAGCCCGCCTATGCCCTGCTGCACCCGGAGACGCCGTCCATGCAGGTAGTCCCGGAGAAAAACGGGCCCAAGCCCAGGCCGGCGCGCAAACCCAAGGTGGGCAAAGCCTCGGGCGACAAGGTGAAGACGGCCAAGACCGCAGCCCCATCATCCAAGAAAGACAAGGCGGCGGCCAAGAACAAGCCCAAGAAAAAGAAGACTGCCTCGCCGGCGAAGCGGAAGCCCGCCTCCGGCTAGCCTCCGGCCCCGCCCCGGGGCGTCCGCCCCCATCCCCGAAACCTTACGCCTTAACTCCCTCTATTTTGCTGGAAGACCGGCCTCTTTTGTTGTATCTTTCCTGAGAGTCAAACCACCAACGAAGGATGAAGATAGCGATTGCCCAAAGTAATTTCGTTTGGTAGGGGCACGGCGGGCCGTGCCCAAGAAGGTTTTTAGGGCACAGCCCGCCATGCCCCTACAATCAAAATAGATAATCGGGAAATACAGCTTAGCCCCGCTTGAGCAAGGAATGGCATATCCGTCGCCTTCGCAGCCGTTGGAAATGGTCATCCTGAACTCGGATCTACAAGTTCTTAATAATAGACCCTTCGCTCCGATGACAAATTCTCGATTACGGAAGTTTTTCAACCGCCTGCTAATGTGTCTTGGCTGAGACCTAACTGTTGATAATCCTTTTACTATAAACTTCTGGCCAGGTCTGAACGTTGAGCCAAGCTGCCGCCAACCAGACGGGGAAAATTGCCCGGGCCGCGAGCACCGTGAGCCTGGCGGTGTTCGCCAGCCGCATCCTGGGCCTGGTGCGGGAGCAGGTCTTTGCCGGGTTTTTCGGGGCCGGCTACGCCTTCGACGCCTTCGTGGTGGCCTTCCGCATTCCCAATCTGCTGCGGGACCTCTTTGCCGAAGGGGCGCTCAGCGCCGCGTTCGTCACGGTCTTCACCGACTACGACCAGAACCTGGGGGCCGAAAAGACCTGGCGCCTGGCCAACAACGTCATCGTCTGCCTGACGCTGCTCCTGGGGGGCCTGGTCCTGGCCGGCATCGTCTTTTCCCCGGAACTGGTGGGGCTCATGGCCCCGGATTTCGGCGCCATTCCGGGGAAACTTGGGCTCTCCACCCAGATGACCCGGGTCATGTTTCCCTTTCTGCCCCTGGTGTCCCTGGCCGCGGTGGCCATGGGCGTCTTGAACGCCAAGGGTAAGTTTTTCATGCCGTCCCTGGCCTCCAGCTTCTTCAACCTGGGGTCCATTGTGGCGGGAGTGGGCCTGAGCCTGGCCTTCCCCCGCTTCGGCATCCCCCCCATCGTGGGCATGGCCTGGGGGGCCCTGGTGGGAGGCCTGCTGCAGTTGTTGGTGCAGCTGCCCCTATTGTGGCGGGCGGGGTTCCGGCCCAAGTGGGTGCTGGATCTCAGGGACTCGGGTTTGCATCGCATCGCCAAGCTGATGCTGCCTGCGGTGGTGGGCCTGTCCGCGGTGCAGATCAACATTTTTATCAACACCTTCTATGCCGCTTCCTGCCCCCAGGGAAGCGTCTCCTGGCTGAATTACGCCTACCGCCTCTTCCATCTGCCCATGGGGCTCTTCGGGGTGGCCCTCATGGTGGCCACCACCCCGGTGGTGTCGCGCCACGCGGCCAGCCAGGATCTAGCGGCCCTCAAAGAGGCCATCAAGTCCTCCTTGTCCCTGGCCTTCCTGGTAAGCCTGCCCGCGGCTTGCGGCCTGATTTTTCTGGCCCGCCCCATCATCGCCCTCATTTACCAGCACGGTCACTTCACCGCCGGCGACACCAACCAGACCGCCGCGGCCCTGGCTCTTTACGCCTTGGGCCTGCTGGCCTTTGCCGGCGTCAAGATCATGGTGCCGGTCTTTTACGCCCTGAACGACACCCGCCTTCCCGTGGCGGGCTCCTTTCTGACGGTGGCCGCCAACCTGGTGCTCATCAACCTGACGCTGGCGCCTTTGCAGCACCGGGCCATCGCCCTGTCCACCTCGCTGAGCATGGTCCTCAACTTCCTCTTCCTGGGCGCCATGCTCTACCGCAAGCTGGGGGACTACCAGGTGCGGGAGCTATCAGGCACGCTGGCCAAGGTGGCGGCCGCCTCCCTGGCCATGGGGCTGGCGGTGCGCTACGCCCACCCCGTGGTCCTGGATCGGCTGGGCGGCGGGTTGGCCGGGCAAATCGCGGCCCTGGGCGCGGTCATAGTGCTGGGCGTGGGGCTTTATGGCCTCGTGGCCTGGCGCCTGAACATCCCGGAGTTTCAGGAATTGCTGCGGCATTTGAAGAGCAAGTGGGTGGGGCAGGGTAGGGGGCCCAGGTTTTAAGAAGGGTAGGAGAAAGTGCGGCTGCGGCCCAAGATGCCAAAGCGGTTGCTAAGGTCCGTCGCCGCGGCCATGGTCCCGGGCCTGCTCTCCTGGCGCCGGATAGCGCTTCGGAGATCATCAAGCCCGTCCGGTCTCCCCTGGTCCTGCCGTTGCACGAGCAGGTGATCCGCATTCCCATGACCCTGTGAGTGGCGCCGATACCGTAAGATCGAGGAGGAACCATGGAACCGGCTGAGAAGATCGGCCCCATTTTAAAGCTGCTGGATCAGCACTACCCAGAGGTGCACGTCACCCTGGATTTCATCAATCCCCTGGAGTTGCTGGTGGCCACGGTGCTCTCGGCCCAGTGCACCGACGTCAAGGTGAACCAGGTGACCCCGGCCCTCTTCCAGAAATACCCCACTGCCGCAGCCTATGCCGGGGCCCCCCTGGAGGAGCTGGAAAAGGCCGTCCACCCCACGGGCTTTTACCACCAGAAGGCTAAGAGCATCAAGGCCATTTGCCAGGCTTTGGTTACGAGGCACGGCGGCCAGGTGCCCAGGACCCTGGACGAGCTGGTGAAGCTGCCGGGCATCGGCCGCAAAACCGCCAACGTCATCCTGGGGAACGCCTTCGGCATCCCCGGCATCGTGGTGGACACCCACTGCGGCCGGGTCTCCCAGCGCCTGGGGCTCACGCCGCAGCAAGACCCGGTGAAGATCGAGTTCGACCTCATGCCCCTGGTCCCCCAGGAGCGCTGGACCAAATTTTCCCTGCAACTCATCTGGCACGGCCGGGCCATCTGCACCGCCAAGAACCCCAGGTGCCCCCAATGTCCGCTCTTGCCCTACTGCGATTACGGGCAAAAAGTCATGGGTAAGGTGCCTTGACAAGGGGCCCTAAAACTGGCATAAGACGAAAAACGGGCAGGAAAAGGGGGTGGGATGATGCCAAACAATCGCCGTTTGCAATTGGGGGCAGTGCTGCTGGCCTTGACCTTGGCCGCGGGATGCGTGCCGATGCTATTGCTGGGGGTTGGAGGTGCGGGAGCCATAGGGACCTACAAGTGGATTGAAGGGACCATGGAGAAGGACTACCCCCGGCCCATGCAGGAGGTCTGGAACGCCACCCTGGCCGCCTGCAAGGACATGAACCTGAAAATCGAGAACCAACAATACAGCGTCCTCGATTCGCGGATCGAGGCGGTGGCGCCCCCCGACACCAATGTCAAGATCCAGTTGATCGCCCGGCCCAACCAGATCACCACCCTCAAGGTGCGCTTCGGCCTCATGGGCAACGTGGACTACTCGGCCTATTTCCACCGCCGGGTCATGCACCATCTGGGCATGCCGCCTAGTTAAAGGGGGAACGGGGAAGAGGCGAAGCGGGGAGAAAAGACCGGCACCTGGCCGGACGTACGCTCATTGTTAAGGCCGGAAGCTGAAGCTTCCGGCCTTGCTTCTTTATAAAAGTTTGGCATAGAGGATGGCTTCGACGAGGGCCGGAGGGAGCTTTCTGCCGGCTAACTGGCCCCGCTTGCCGGCGTGGGCCGGGTGCTCCGCATTGCAAGGAAATTCCTTACATTGCTCGCACACCAGCGTGGACCCCTTGCCGTAGATGGTCCAGATGAGGTCCACGATGTTTCGGGTGCGCTCCAAATTGCCCCGTATCAACTCCGGCATGCCTTCCACGGTTTTATATTCCGCCGCAAAGGCCGCGGCGCATTCCAGGAAGCGGTAGATTTTTGCCAGGAGCGATACCGACCAGGAAAAGGCGTCGGCGATCTCTTCGGCAAAGTCCAAGGCCTTACCGTGCCTCTCCCGGAGGAAATGGTCGGGTAAATCTTCCCGGATCTCCTGCATGAACAGACTGGCCAGGGATTTGGAGACCTCGCCTACCTCCTCCAGCAGGTGAAAGGCAATCTCCTCCACGGATAACACTTCGATATTATTGGCGAAGATAACATTCAGCATCTCGGCCATGCCTTTCAGGGAAGTGGGTCTTTTGCGGCTGCGGGTTTTCCGGGCATATTCATGGAGGCACTGCTTGGTAAACTTCTTGAAATTTTCGTCCCGGTCTTCCACCTCCTTGCTGGCCGCGAGACAGGTGCATTGGGGATTGGCCTTGAAAAACGCGTTGATTTCCCGCATCTTTTGGAAGATCAAGCGCGGCACCTCCTCCGTAGGCTGGCAGTGAGCATGGATCCACCGCCCGAAGCACACCGGGCAGACCCCGGGGTACTTGAACCAGACGATATCCGATGGTGTAATGGGGAGATACGGGACAATCTTCACCGCATCGGTGGCGTTCTTAGGAGGCGCCTGGGTCACCTTTCTGACAAAGGTCAGCCACCAGACCACCACCTCCACCAGTTCTTTGGCCACCTTGTGCCAGCGGTTCTTCCTCACTTCTTCGCACACCGCGGTGGCGTGGGACAACACGTGAATCCAGTGTAACCAGATGGGCCTTTCTTTGTCTTGGGGCCAGATGCTGCCGAGAGCTTCGGCGTACTCCTCGATGGAAGCCTCATCCGGATTCAAAATGATATTGGTGGGCATGGTTTCTGCCCGTATGATATTTCCCATAGTATCCTTCCTAAAGAGATTTCCCTTAATTTCCAGCATCATGGAAAATTATGCGTGAGGGAAAGATGGGTTGGCCTGGTCTAAGGCGAGTCTGAGATGCAGTTATGGACCGTCAGTAAACTCGACTGAATTATACCAAAAATTTATCAATTCTGCCAGGAATAAGAATTCTCTTGGTTAGAATCAGGTTAAACCGCCTTTCTCGTGAGGATAGGTAATTCTCGGAAAATTAACCCGGGGACGGCAGGCTTTAAGGCACTAATCCATTCCGGTAATTTTCCTTATCTGATTTCTTAGAACTGCCGCAGGAACCGCAGGTCGTTGTCGAAGAAGAGGCGGATGTCGTCGATGCCGTACTTGAGCATGGCGAGGCGCTCTATCCCTAAGCCGAAGGCGAAGCCGGTCACTTCCTCGGGGTCGTAGCCCACGGCCTCGAAGACCGCGGGGTGCACCATGCCGGCGCCCAGGACCTCCAGCCAGCCGCTGATCTTGCAGACCCGGCAGCCCTCGCCCCGGCAGATGACGCATTCGATGTCCACTTCGGCGCTGGGCTCGGTGAAGGGAAAGTAGCTGGGGCGGAACCGCAGGCTCACTTCGGGCCCGAACATCTGGTGCACAAAGGCGGTAAGGGTGCCCTTGAGGTCCGCGAAGGTGACCCCTTTATCCACCAGCAGGCCCTCCACCTGGTGGAACATGGGGGAGTGGGTGATGTCGGAGTCCCGGCGGTAGACCTTCCCCGGGGCGATGATGCGCACCGGGGGGCGGCGCCGCTCCATGGTGCGGATCTGCATGGGGGAGGTGTGGGTCCGGAGCAGCACCTGGTCATTGAAATAATAGGTGTCCTGCATGTCCCGGGCCGGGTGGTCCGGAGGCAGGTTCAGGGCTTCGAAGTTGTACCAGTCCAGCTCCACTTCCGGGCCTTCCACCGCCTCAAAGCCCAGGTGCAGGAAGATGTCGCAGACTTCTTCCATTACCTGGTTCAAGGGGTGGAGGCGGCCCAGGGGGGGGCGGCGGCCCGGCAGGGTGACGTCCACCGCCGGGGCCGCGCCCCGCCGCTGGGCCTCTTTGAGGGCGGCCAGGGCCCGGTCCAGGGCAGCTTCCAGGGCCTCCTTGGCGCGGTTGGCCTCCTGCCCCAGCGGGCGCCGGACCTCGGCGGCCAGGTCCTTCAAAGAGCGCAGGATCTGGGTCAGGGCTCCTTTGCGGCCCAGGTATTTGACCCGCAGGGACTCCAGGACTTCAGTGCTGCTTGCCCTGTCGATTTCGCGCCGGGCTTCGGCTTCGAGTTTCTTGATTTCCTCAACCGTCATTATGGCAAGGTCCGATTGATTATTTCGATGTCAACCGGAACGTAGAGAAGCCTTAAAGTCCCCCTTTTTTAAAGGGGGATTTAGGGGGATTATTAGGGAGTTACTAATCCCCCCTTACCCCTCTTTAGAAAAGGGGGGTAAAAGTCATGGTTTTCAATAGTAATTATGACAAGTATTGAAAACCGAAAACCAGCCTACTCCACTCCCCGGGAGAGTTCGGCGATGCGGGCGAAGCCCTGGGGGTCGTAAACGGCCAGGTCGGCCAGGACCTTGCGGTCCAGATTGATCTGGGCCTTTTTCAAGCCGCCGATGAACTTGCTGTAAGACAGGCCCAGGGGGCGCAAGGCGGCGTTGATGCGGACGATCCACAGGGCGCGGAACTCGCGCTTTCGGACCTTGCGGTCCCGGTAGGCGAAGTTCAGGGCCCGCTCCACCGCCTCGCGGGCCGAGCGGTACAGCCGCCGGCGGCCGCTGCGGAAGCCGGTGGCCATCCCCAAAAATTTATGGCGCCGCGCCCGGGAGGCGACGCTTTTCTTGACGCGTGGCATGGTTAACTCCTATCTCAGAGGTAGGGCAAGAGACGATGCAGGCTCTTGAGTTCGGCTCCCGCCGCATAAGCCGGCTGCCGCTGCTGCCGTTTGCGCTTGGAAGATTTACTGGTTAAAATGTGGCTGTGGAAGGGCCGCTTATGTTTCACCCGGCCGCTGGCCGTGGCCTTGAAACGTTTGGCCGCCCCCCGGTGGGTTTTAATTTTGGGCATCGTGAACCTCACATGTCGGTATTGCTGCCGGCCGCGGGCAAGCGGGCGGGATTGAGACTAATATATAAATATAACCCAATTGGCGCACTCTGCAAAGCTTTCCATCACAAAGGCCATAAAACTGCGGCAGGAAAAAATCTTTTCCCGGCGTCGCGGCGACGGCGCCGGCTCAGGCTGCGGTGCCGGATCAATAACTACTTGGGCGTAACGATCATGGAGAGGTTCCGGCCTTCCAGCCTGGGGTCCTGCTCCACGGTTCCCACCTCCGCCAGGGCTTCGATCATCACGGCCAAGAGCTTGAAGCCGCGGTCCGTGTGGGCAATTTCCCGGCCCCGGAAAATCACCGAGATCTTGACTTTGTCGCCTTCACCCAGAAAGCGCGTGGCATTGCGCAGCTTGAAGGCCATGTCGTGTTCCTCGATCTTGGGCCGCACCTTGATCTCTTTGACCTGGATGGTGGTTTGCCGGCGCCGGGCCTCTTGCTGTTTCTTGCTCTGCTGATACTTGAATTTGCCGTAATCCATGACGCGGCAAACCGGCGGGGCGGCCTGGGGCGCCACCTCCACCAGGTCCAGGTGGGCCTCGGCCGCGAAGGCCAGGGCCTCCCGGGTGGGCATGACCCCGATCTGTTGCCCGTCGGGTCCGATGAGTCGCACCTCCGGAACCTTGATCTGTTCGTTGATCCGCACACGTTGCTGCTTCTGGATGGCCGTCACCTCCTGGAATGTTTAGACTTTTTGGGCGAAGGAATCTTAGCTTCCTTCTTTAAACGATTCTTAAAGTCCTTCAAGGATACATCATTCGATTTCGTCCCATCTAGTTGACGGATAGAGAGGGTTCCGTTTGCTTTCTCTTGATCGCCAACTATCACCATATAGGGGATTTTATTAATTTGAGCTTCTCTTATTTTATATTGTAATTTTTCGGCGCGATCATCTACCTCGATCCTGAGGTTATCCTTTCTAAGAGCATTGGCTACTTTTTCGGCGTAGTCATGCACCCGGTCGGTGATGGGCAGCAGCACCGCTTGCACCGGGGCCAGCCACACCGGGAAGGCGCCGGCGTAGTGCTCGATCAGCACTCCCATGAAGCGCTCCAGGGACCCCAAAATCACCCGGTGCAGCATGGCCGGGCGGTGGCGCTCCCCGTCCGGGCCCAGCGTAGGTGAGGTCGAAGCGCTCCGGCAGGGTAAAATCGCACTGGATGGTGGCGCACTGCCAGCGTCGGCCCAAAGCGTCCTTGAGCTTGATGTCGATCTTGGGGCCGTAAAACGCCCCTTCCCCTTCGCAGATATGGTAGGGGAGGTCCCGGGCCGCCAGGGCGTTGATGAGGGCGGTGGTGGCCAGCTCCCATTCTGCGTCGGTGCCGATAGATTTTTCCGGCCGGGTGGAGAGCTCCACTTCGTAGTCAAAGCCGAAGATGGCCATCACGTCGAAGACGAAGTCCAGCACCCCCACGATCTCGCTTTCCACCTGCTGGGGGGTGCAGAGGATGTGGGCGTCGTCCTGGGTGAACTGGCGCACCCGGGTGAGGCCGTGCAGCACCCCGGAGCGCTCGTGGCGCAGGACGGTGCCCAGTTCGAAGAAGCGCAGGGGCAGCTCCCGGTAGCTGCGGACCCGGGACTTGTAGATCAGCATGTGGGCCACGCAGTTCATGGGCTTGATGCCGTAGGTCTGGCCCTCCACTTCGGAAAAATACATGTGGTCCCGGTAGTTCTCCAGGTGGCCGGAACGCTCCCAGAGGTCGGCCTTGAGCATCTGGGGCCCCATGACCATCTGGTAGCCGCGTTTGAGGTGCTCCCGGCGCTCGAAGTCCTCGATGATGCTCCGGAGCAGCGCCCCCTTGGGGTGGTAGATCACCATGCCGGGGCCCGCTTCCTCCTCGATGCTGAACAGCCCCAGCTCGCGCCCCAGGCGGCGGTGGTCCCGGCGCTTGGCTTCCTCCAGGAGTTCCAGGTGGCGCTCCAGCTCCTCCTGCGAGGGGAAGGCGGTGCCGTAGATGCGCTGCAGCATGGCCCGGCGTTCGTCGCCCCGCCAGTAGGCCCCGGAGATGCCGGTGAGCTTGAAGGCCCGGATGTAGCCGGTGGACGGCACGTGCGGGCCCCGGCAGAGGTCCACGAAATTCCCCTGACGGTAGAGGCTGACCTTATCTTGGGGAATCTCTTGCAACAACTCCACTTTATAGGTTTCGCCGTAGGCCTGAAAATTATTGATGGCCTGCTCTCTGGGTTCTTCCGCCCGGACGAAAGGCAGGTCCTGGGCCACGATTTCGGCCATGCGGGCCTCGATGCGGCCCAGGTCCTCGGGAGTGAACGGCTCCGGGGCATCGAAGTCGTAATAAAAGCCGCTCTCGATGGCCGGGCCGATGGCCACTCGCACTTCCGGGAACAGGTCCCGCACCGCTTCCGCCATGACGTGGGAGGCGCTGTGCCGCATGATCTCAAGGCCTTCAGGACTGTCCAGGGTCACGGGGCTCAAGGTGCAGTCGTGCGTAAGGGCGCGGGCGAGATCCAAGAGCTCGCCGTCAGCCCGGGCCGCCACCACCTGCCGGTCCGTGTCCACGTTGAGAGCCTGAAAGGCCTGGGCCACCGTGCTGCCCTCCTTGAGCGTGGCGGCAGGGCCGTGGTCCAGTTTTATGGTAATCATGAGGCCGCCTCAATAAAAAAGGCATCTCGGGCGTCCCAAGGAGCTTACCCAGATGCCGCTTAACCAATTATAAAGTTACATAAGGTCGAAGTGACGGCTGGTGCCGTGTAACTCCTGATTTTCTGAGAGTGATTTGCCTTGGACCCAACTAAATTCAACAGATTTTTTCTCATAAATACCTGAGTTTGTCAAGAAATTTTCAGGGCGGCGGCGGCCCAACCAATTAACCGGGTATGGAAAAAGGGAGGTGGAGAAAAATTAATAAAGATATTTGCCGGACGGATACTAAAAGCTCTTTCAAAACCGATTTCTCCTATCATCCTGAACGAAGTGAATGCTCTCATCTCACTGAAAATACTTCTTGGCGTCGCTCAGAATGATATTTAAGGAAACCTAAAGGTTTTGAAATAGCCTCCAGTAAAAAAACTTATCTTTGGAACCGCCAAAGATGCGATAATTCTGCAGGCCAGCGGCGGCCGGGCTCCACCTGCTGCCGGCAAGCCAAAGGAATTTTTTTCTTGCCTACCCAGCCCGGTGGTGTATTTTTGGCTTTCGGCCTCACCGAATCGGGTAATAGTGTTTTATAATGCCCCAATCAATCATGTGCGGAACCAGGTTAAATTTTAAGCTCGTCAGGATCCTCTCCCTGGCACTGTTAACGTTCCTGGGGGCCTGCCAGCCAGATCCCCTGGCGGACCTGGAACGGGTGTTGACGGGGACCTGGCAGAGCTACCGGCAGACCTTTATTTCCCCCGAAGGCCGGGTGGTGATCCCGGAACAGGGGCGGGGCACCATCTCCGAGGGCCAGGCGTACGCCTTGCTGCGGGCGGTGTGGGCGGGAGACGAAGCCACTTTTGGCTTGGTCCATGCCTGGACCCTGCGGTACCTGTCCCGGGACCAGGGCCCAGGGGACCATTTGCTGTCCTGGAGTTGGGGGCAGAGGCCTGATGGCTCCTGGGGGCTCAAGGACGCCAACACCGCCTCCGACGGGGATCTGGATTACGTCCTGGCCCTGGTCCTGGCGGCCCGGCGGGGCTGGCGGCCGCCGCCGGATCTCCCCGATTATCTGGAGGAGGCCCGGCAGGTGATGGCGGCCATCCTGGCCAAGGAAGTGGTGACCTTGCCGGACGGCCAGGTCCTCCTCACCCCCGGCAACTGGCATGAGTCGGCCCCGCCCTACCTGGTGAACCCCTCCTACTTCTCGCCCGCGGCTTACCGCCTGTGTGCGGCAATTCAGCCCGATCCCCGCTGGGTGGGGCTGCACCAGTCGGCCTACCGGATCTTATCGGAGCTGGCCCAGGGCCTGGGGGAGCAGCGGGGGGTGGGTCTCTTTCCCGACTGGTGCCGGGTGGACGGCGCCGGCAAGGTCTCAGCCGCCCCGGGCCGGGACACCCGCTTCGGCTGGGAGGCGGTGCGCCTGCCCTAGCGGGCTCGCCCTGGACCATATGTGGTTCGGGGAAACCCAGGCGGCCCCATTGCTGAGCCGGAAATTCCTGCCGTTTTTCCGGAAAGAGTGGCAGGCCAAAGGGAAGCTGCTGGCAATTTACAACTATGACGGGACCCCGGCGGCGGACTACGAGAGCCCGGTGCTCTACGCCGGGGTGCTGGCCGCGGCCCTTGCCGCAGGCGACCAGGGCTTCGCGGGTGAGCTGGCCCGGAAGATTATGTCTTTCTACCATGAGCAAGACGGGCGGGCCTATTTCGTCTCCCCGGACAACTACTACGCCAACAACTGGGCCTGGCTGGGCCTGGCCTTGTACGCCGGGTGGGAGAAGCCTTTTGCCAAGTGACCATAGTGCCCTGTCCCACCATTACCTTAACAAAGTCTCCAGGGCTGAACTCCCCCTCCGGGAGGGGGGGAAAAACGATGGATCATTTATGCAAAGTCAGCAGTGTCCGGCAGGGAATTTGCAGGAACCAGCAATCCTGGAAATGGCAAAATGTAGCCGCAGGCTTCAGCCTGCGCCTGTACAGGCGAGACGCCTGTGCCACCAAGGATTTGCCTATGAAAGAGTGCTTCCATATATAAACCGGATCTCAGATCTACTCATGCATGGCGGGCAGTGCCCGCCCTACGAAAATCACGTTGAATCTATAAATCAGTCTTCCCTCAAAAGGCAATTTTCATGCCGGACAGCACTGATGCGAAATATTTCTGGGACGCAATACTAAATTGCCGGGCCGCCCGGAAGCCGCGAAATTGTTAGTCCCGGCATGGGGAAATGTGATATATTATTTGGCATATTGTGCAGATGAATCAGGAATTACCCCACATCTATACGGTGAGCGGCCTCACCCGGGAGATCCGGGACCGCCTGGAGACCCATTTTTCCCTGGTGTGGGTCAGCGGTGAGGTCTCCAACCTGAGGCAGCCCCTGTCGGGGCATTATTATTTTACCCTGAAGGACGCCGAGGCCCAGCTTAAGGCCGTGCTCTTCAAGGGGAACCACCAGCATATGCGCTTCAAGCCCCAGGAGGGGAGCCAGTTCCTGTGCCGGGGGCGCCTCACCGTGTATGAGCCCCGGGGCGAATACCAGCTGGTGGTGGATTACCTGGAGCCCCTGGGGCTGGGGGCCCTGGCCCAGGCCTTCGAGGCCCTGAAGACCCGCCTCCAGGCCGAGGGTCTGTTCGACGCGGCCCTGAAAAAGTCCTTGCCTTTTCTGCCCCGCAAGATCGCCCTGGTCACCTCGCCCACCGGCGCGGCGGTGCGGGACTTCCTGCGCCTCTTGAGACAACGCTACTCCAACCTGGAAATCCTCATCTACCCCGTCAAAGTCCAGGGCATGGAGGCCGCGGGAGAGATTGCCCGGGCCCTGGACGACCTCAGCGGCTACCCGGGGGTGGAGGTCATTGTCCTGGCCCGGGGCGGCGGCTCCCTGGAGGACCTGTGGCCCTTCAACGAAGAAACGGTGGCCCGGGCCATTCACCGCTGCCGGGTGCCGGTGGTCTCCGCGGTGGGCCACGAAGTGGATTTCACCATCGCCGATTTTGCCGCCGACGTGCGGGCCTCCACCCCCAGCGCCGCGGCGGAGTTGGTGGCTCCGGACAAAGCCGAACTGCTGCGGCGCCTGGATCGCCGGGCCGCCGGGTTAGTCCGGGCCTTGCGGGGGCGGCTGGAGGCGGCTCGCCGCCACGCCGCGCTTCTGGCCCGGGGCTTGCCGGATATGAAGCGGCTCCTGGTGGACCTGCGCCTCAAGGCGGACGAGCGGGGCGAGATTTTGCTGCGGCGCCTGCGTCGGCACCTGGCCGGCCAGCGCCAGAAGGTGCGCCTGGAGAGCTCCCGCCTGGTGCTGCTGAGCCCGCGGCGGGCCGTGGCTGCCTCCCGCCGGCAACTGGAGCAAATGGCCCAAAGGCTGCTCAGTAACTGGCAGCGGACCCAGCAGGGACGCCGCCGTCACCTGGAATACTGCCAGAGCCACCTGGATAAGCTGAATCCCCTGGCCATCTTGCAGCGGGGCTACGCGGTGGCCACCCTGCTGCCGGAGGAGACCGTTATCCGGGAGGCCACCCAGGTTCCCCTGGGCGCGGCAGTCCGGGTGAGGGTCGCCCGGGGCCGGCTGGACTGCGAAGTGACGGAAACGGGAGAGGCATAAGGATCTTGGGGGAGGGCCGGGGGAAAAGATTCCCCCGCCCTCCCCCAAACCCCCTCGCCACCCCCTGAAAAGGGGCCTGGGAAGGCGGGGCCAACGGCCCCGACTTCCCAGGCCAAATAACTATTTAACTTAATGGGGGTTGGGGAAGGGGAAGGGGGCAGGGGCCACTTACGAAAAAGCCCCTGGCCACCTCCCCCAAATCAAAAAAGGAACTTGCCATGGCCAGGAAAAAGCCTGAAGAGCCGCAGGCAGAGCCCAGTTTCGAGGCGGCGTTGCAGCGTCTGGAGGAGGTGTTGGATTCTCTGGAGCATGGCGATTTGCCCCTGGAGGAGGCCAGGCGCGCCTTTGAGGAAGGGGTCCGCCTGGTGCGGCTCTGCCACCAGAAGCTGGATGACGTGGAACGGCGGGTGGAGCTTCTCCTCAAAGACGAAGCCGGCCGGTTTTTCACCCGGCCTTTTCCCGAAGAAGAAGGGGAAGGAAGTTAAAAGACGGCCGCAGGGACCAGAGACGCACCGAGCCAAAAATCTTTTGATGGTTGGGCGGGCTTCCGTGCCCGCCATCCTTAAAGGAACACGGTGAGGCGCAATCTTAGTGTCCTAGGGTGAGAGTTTTTGGGAGATGCAAAAGTTGGATCTGAAAGCTTATCTTGAAGAGCGGCGGGGGTTGGTCAACCGGGCCCTTACGGCCTATCTGCCCCAGGTGCGGGGCCCGGCCTTCCGGGTGGTGCAGGCCATGCACTACAGTCTTTTTGTGGGGGGCAAGAGGCTCAGGCCCATTTTATGCCTGGCCGCGGCGGAGGCCGTGGGAGGGGACGCCGGGGAGGCCTTGCCGGTGGCCTGCGCCCTGGAGATGATCCACACCTATTCCCTCATCCATGACGATTTGCCCGCCATGGATGACGACGACCTGCGCCGGGGGCAGCCCACCTGCCACAAGCAATTCGACGAAGCCACCGCCATCCTGGCCGGGGACGGCCTGCTCACCGAGGCCTTCCATACCCTGGCGGCCGCAGCCCCCCGGTTTGAAGGCCGGGAGGGCCTGCTGCTGGAGGTCATGGAGCTGCTGAGCAAGGCCGCGGGCTACCAGGGCATGGTGGGGGGCCAGATGCTGGACCTGATGGCCGAAGGCCGCCAAGTCACCCTGAAGGAGCTGGAGACCATCCACCGGCTTAAAACCGGGGCCTTGCTCACCGCGGCTTTGCGGACCGGGGCCCTGGTGGGGGGCGGCAGCCGCAGTGAAGTGACCCTGCTCACCGGCTACGGGGAAAAATTCGGCCTGGCCTTCCAGGTCACCGATGATCTTCTGGATGTGGAGGGCGAAGCCGGGGAAATGGGCAAGGCCCCGGGTATGGACGCCCAGCGCCAAAAAGCCACCTACCCCGCGGTGCTGGGGCTGGAGGCGGCCAGGGAATGGGCCCGGCGGCTGGTGGAGCAGGCGGTGGCGGAACTTTCGCCTTTCGGCGACCGGGCCGAGCCCCTGCGCCAATTGGCCCGTTATCTGCTGGTGCGGCGTTCTTAACCAAAAGTAAAGTTATTCTTGGAAGTTACGACTAGAATTATATCTAGTTCTTGCAATGGATGATTTATAGCCTTATGTTTGATATAAATTATCCTTCAGGGGATAAATGAATATGGATAGCCGTCAGGGACCGCGGCCGGCAGCCCCGCGCCGCTTGTTGAGCGCCATTAACAACCCGCAGGAACTGAAGAAACTGCCCCCGGAGTTGCTGCCGCAGCTGGCCCAGGAAATCCGGGAAAAGATCATCTCCACGGTGGCCGCGCACCGGAGGGCATCTGGCCCCCAGCCTGGGGGTGGTGGAACTGACCATTGCCCTGCACTACGTCTTCGACTCCCCCCGGGACAAGATCGTCTGGGACGTGGGCCATCAGGCTTACACCCACAAGCTGCTCACCGGGCGCCAGGACCGCTTTCACACCCTGCGCCAGCACGGCGGCCTCAGCGGCTTTCCCAAGCGGTGCGAAAGTCCCCGCACGACGCCTGCGACACCGGGCACAGCTCCACCTCCATTTCCGCGGCCCTGGGGATGGCCACCGCCCGCTGCCTGAAGCGGGAGCGCAACCGGGTCATCGCCATCATCGGCGACGGCTCCATGACCGCCGGCATGGCCTTCGAGGGTCTGAACAACGCCGGCGACCTCAACAAAGACCTCATCGTGGTCCTGAACGACAACGGCATGTCCATCGCTCCAAACGTGGGGGCCCTGTCGTCGTTCCTGAGCCGCAAACTCACGGCCCCCACCATGGTCTTCCTGAAAAAGCAGGTGGAGAACCTGCTGGGCTCCTTTCCGGCCATCGGCGGCGACCTGCTGGCCTGGGCCAAGCGGGGCGAGGAGTCTTTCAAGGCCTTCTTCACCCCGGGGATGCTCTTCGAGGCCCTGAAGTTCAACTACCTGGGGCCGGTGAAGGGGCACCGTTTGGACCACCTCATCGAGACCTTCAACAACGTCAAGAACCTGAGGGGGCCCATCCTGGTGCACGTTCTCACCACCAAGGGCAAGGGCTACCAGCCGGCGGAGTCGGACCCCACGGGGTTTCACGGACTGGGCAAGTTCGATCCCGACACCGGGGAGCCCAAAAAGAGCGTGGGCGACGTGCCCACCTATACCGAGGTCTTCGGGGACACCCTGGTGCGCCTGGCTAAGGAAGACAGACGCATCGTGGCCATCACCGCGGCCATGCCGGACGGCACCGGGTTGGGGGACTTCCGCCAGCAATTCCCGGACCGCTTCTTTGACGTGGGCATCTGCGAGCAGCACGCAACCACCTTTGCCGCCGGACTGGCCCTGGAGGGTATGCGGCCGGTGGCGGCCATCTACTCCACCTTTCTGCAGCGGGCCTACGACCAGGTGCTCCACGACGTCTGCCTGCAGAACCTGCCGGTGGTCTTTGCCCTGGACCGGAGCGGGGTGGTGGGCGAAGACGGCGAAACCCACCAGGGGCTCTTCGACCTCTCCTATCTGCGGCACTTGCCCAACCTGGTCCTCATGGCCCCCAAAGACGAAAACGAGCTCCGGGACATGCTCTACACCGCGGTGGATCACCCGGGCCCTGTCGCCCTCCGGTATCCCCGGGGCCGGGGCGTGGGGGTGGTCTTTTCTTCCACCCTCAACAAGATTCCCCTGGGCAAGGCCGAACTCCTCCGGGAAGGCCAAGACCTGCTCATCCTGGCGGTGGGGGCCTCCGTCTATCCGGCCCTCTCCGCGGCCGAAGACCTGCAGAAACAGGGTTTCAGCGCTACCGTGGTGAACGCCCGCTTCATCAAGCCCCTGGATGAAAACCTGATCCTCACCCTGGCGGCCAGCCACGGCCGGGTGCTCACGGTGGAAGAGAACGTCGCGGCCGGCGGCTTCGGCAGCGCCGTCCTGGAGTTGTTGGCCGACCGGGGACTCTTTGGCTTGGCGGTGAAGCGCCTGGGCATCCCCGACACCTTCGTGGAGCACGGCTCCCAGGATGTGCTGCGGCAAAAATACGGCCTGGACGCCGACGGCATCCTCCAGGGGGCGCTTAAGCTCCTGGAGCAGCCGGCCCAGAAGAAAAAAGTGGTCTGGGGGACGTTTAATTAGAAGACCGTTTTCGGTTTTCGGTATAAGGCAACCAAGGCAGGGTGCGATAGCCCCTGCCTTTTTCTTTGTTTGGCATGGCCGTTGTAAGATCTGTAAAAGTATTTCAGAGAAACTCCAGATTCACCCTGGCCCGGCTGGTATCTTTGGCAATGCTGGGCCAAAAAGAATAACGTGCAAAATAAACCGGACTGAGAGCGCTAACAAAAATCTCCTTTTCGGCCTGAAAAATGTAGAACACCCGCCCTCGGGTGTTCGGCGCAGGCGAGGGCGCCTACGCTACATCTAAATCTTCTTCTCGTTCCCAAGTTGCACTTGGGAACGGCCAGGGGTGCCAAGCTCAGCTTGGCTGTCAGATACGTTCCCAAGCCCAGCTTGGTAACGAGATGAACAGGTATCTTTGTATCCGCAGGCTTTAGCCTGCGCCAAGCGGCTGCTTCAAGCCTGGACAACGCAGGCTAAACGCGCCTGGCCAGTTAGTGGTGACCCGCGAGAATGAAAATCCCCCCTGCCCCCCCTTTTAAAAGGGGGGAAAATGCCTGCAGGGCTTTTAAGTTCCCCTTTTCTAAAGGGGGATTTAGGGGGATTTTGAGGTGTACTTTCCCGGTAAAGCCTGCGGCTAGATTTCCTTATCTTTTCCAGTGGTTTCCCCGTGGGTTCAGGCTTCCGGCGTCGTTCACTCAGGCGCTGGGTGAGGACGTAGAAGACCGGCACAAAGGGGATGGCCAGGAGGGTGGAGGAGAGCATGCCCCCGAAGACCACGGTGCCGATGGCCTGCTGGCTGGCGGCCCCGGCGCCGCCGGCCTTCATCAGCGGCACCACGCCTAAGATGAAGGCGAAGGAGGTCATGACAATGGGGCGGAAGCGGCGTCGGGTGGCCTCCACCGCGGCGTCGGTGATGGACATGCCTTCGGCGTGCAGTTCCCGGGCAAATTCCACCACCAGGATGGCGTTCTTGCTGGCCAGGGCGATCATCAACACCAGGCCTACCTGGGTGTAGAGGTTGTTGTCCAGGCCCCGGGAGATGAGCGCCAGGATGACGCCCACCAGGGCGATGGGCACCACCAGGATAACCGCGGCGGGGCTGTACCAGCTTTCGTATTGGGCGGCCAGGACCAGGAATACCAGGGTAATGGCCAGGGCATAGATGAAGTAGGCCTGGCTGCCCACCTGCTTTTCCTGATAGGCGGTGGCCGTCCAGTCATAGGAGGCGCCCTGGGGCAGGTTGTTTTTGGCGACCTGTTCCATGAGGTTAAGGGCCTGGCCGGAGCTGAAGCCGGGGGCGGCCGAGCCATATATGGGTACGGCAGGATACAGGTTGTAGCGGGTGAGCAGTTCGGAGCCCAGTATCCGTTTGATGGTCATGAGGGTGCCCAGGGGCACCATTTCCCCCTTGTTATTGCGGACGTAAAGGTCCTTGATGTCCGTCGGGCTCAGGCGATAGGGGGCGGCGGCCTGCACATAGACCTGGTAGGTCTGGTTGAACTTGTTGAAGAGGTTCACGTAGGCCGAGCCCAGGTAGGCCTGGATGGTATCGAACACATTGTTCATGGGAATTTCCAGCGACTCCACCTTGGTGCGGTCGATATCCAGGTAAAGCTGGGGACTGCGGGGATTGAAGGTGGTGGTGATGCCCTGCAAGCCGGATTGGGCGTGGGCGGCCCTGATAATTTCCATGGTGGTTTCCGTCAACGCTTCCAGCCCCAGGCTTTTCCGGTCCTCCACCATCATCTGAAAGCCGCCGGACTGTCCCAGACCGCTGATGGGCGGCGGCACCAGCACGGCAAACTCCGCCTGTTCCAGACCGCCCAGCTGCCGCTGCACATTGGCGACAATCCGCTCCTGGCTCAAGGCGGCGCCGCGTTTATCCCAGCCCTCGTAGATGACAAAGGTGGTGAAGATCGTGGAGACATTGGCGGTGTCCAGGATGGAAAAGCCGCCCATGGTCACCCAGGAAGCGATGCCCGGGGTCTTCTTCAGAACGGCGTCGACCTGGTCGGAAACCTCCTTTACCCGGGGTTGGGAGGCCCCTTCGGGGAGCATCCCCACGACAATGGCGTACCCCTGGTCTTCTTCGGGCAGAAAGCCGGTGGGGTGCAGGGCGAAGAGCAGGCCGCCCAGGCCGATAATGAGAAAAAACACCAGGGCCATGAGCCCGGGGCGCTGCACCATCCAGCGCACCAGGTCGACATAAGCCGTTTCCACCACCCCATAGACGCGGTTGAAGCCGCGGTAGAAGGCGTTGGGCTTTTTCTTGGGGTCCCGGGGGCGCAGGTAGAGGGCGCACTGGGCCGGCTTCAGGGTCAAGGCGTTCAGGGCGCTGATGACGGCGGTGGAGGCGATCACCAGGGCGAACTGGCGGAAGAGCTGGCCGGTGATGCCCGGCATGAAGGCGGCGGGCAAAAAGACCGCGGTGAGCACCAGGGTGATGCCCATCACCGGGCCGGTCAATTCGCTCATGGCCTTGACGGCCGCATCGTGGGGCGAGAGCCCCTGTTCCACATAGTGGGACGAGTTTTCCACAATGACGATGGCGTCGTCCACCACAATGCCGATGGCCAGAATCAAGGCAAACAGGGTCATCAGATTGACCGTGAAGCCCAGCAGGGCTATGGCGGCAAAGGCGCCGATGATGGTCACCGGCACGGTGGTGGCGGGCACCAGGGTGGCGCGCCAGTTCTGGAGGAACACCATGATGACGATGAGCACCAGGATGCCGGCTTCATACAGGGTATGGTACACGGCGTCGATGGCCTGGCTGATAAACACCGTGGTGTCGTAATAGATGGCATACTTCAGGCCTGCCGGGAACTCCTTGCTCATCTCGCCCATGGCCTTACGCACTTCCTGGCCGACATTGATGGCGTTGGCCTCCGGCAAGGAGTAAATCACGATATGGGCGGCCTTATGCCCGCTCAGCCCGGAAAAATTGCTGAAAGACTGCTGGCTCAGTTCCACCCGGGCCAGATCTTTCACCCGGACGATCTGGGCGGCCTCCTCGCCACGCACCATCTTGACAATGATGTTTTCGAACTGGGAGGCGTCGGAGAGCCTTCCCAAGGCGTTGATGGTGAACTGAAAGGCCTGGTCGGACGGCACCGGCGGCCCCCCCAGTTGCCCCGCCACCACCTGGACGTTTTGCTGTTGGATGGCATTCACCACATCCATGGTGGTGAGCTGGTAGTATTGCAGCTTGTTGGGGTCCAGCCACACCCGCATGCTGTACGCACCGGCGCCAATGACCCTGACCTGGGCGATCCCGGGGAGACGGGCCAGGGGATACTGCAGATTGATGATGCCGTAATTGGACAGGAAGGTTTCGTCATAGCGGTCGTCGTCCGAATAGAGACTGACCACCTGCAAGATATTGGTGGAAACTTCCCTGACCGTAACGCCCAGGGCCTGAACGGTTTGGGGCAGTTGGGCCATGACCCCGTTGACAAAATTCTGCACCAGGGCCAGGGAGGTATCGAGATCGGTGCCCACCGCGAAGGTAATGGTTAAGATGTAACTCCCGTCACTGCCGCTGGTGGAGGACATATAGATGGAGTTTTTGACGCCGTTGACCGCCTGTTCGATGGGGATGCCCACGGTGGTGGCGACCACGTCGGCGCTGGCCCCCGGGTAACTGGTGGACACCTGAATGGTGGGCGGGACGATGTTGGGATACTGGGACACCGGCAGATTAAACAGGCAGACCAGGCCGAGAATGATGATGATAATGGCGATGACGTTGGCGAAGATGGGCCGATTGATGAAAAAGGTGGAGATCATGGGGCGGCCTATCTGGGCTGAGGTTTGGGACTGGCGGCTTTGGGGCCTAAGGTGGTCTTTTCGGGGGTCACCTGCCTGCCGGGGATGGCCCGCAACAACCCGGCAACGACCACCCACTCCTCCCCCTGCAAACCTTCCAAGACTACACGGTCGGTGCCAACCTGGACGCCGAGTTTGACCCCCCGGCGCTCCACCACGTTCTTCTCGTTCACCAGGCGGACAAAGGGGCCCATCTGGTCATAGCTGAGGGCGACTTCCGGCACCAGCAGGGCTTCCTTGGCTTCCGCGATCGGGGCCCGCACCCGGGCGAACAATCCCGGCAGGATGACGGCGTCCGGATTGCGAAGGATGGCCCGCAGTTGCAGGCTGCCGGTGGTGGGATTAAGGGAGATGGCGGCAAAATCCAGGTACCCCTTATGCGGATAGCCCGTTTCATCGGCGAGACCCGACGTCCACGGGGTGTTGCTTTTTCTCGGTCTCCTCAGCCGGTTCCGGTTTCTTCCCCCGGACCCGGAGTAGGTCTTGCTCATTGATGTTGAAATAGACATAGATGGGGTCAATCTGGTTGATTTCGGCCAGCAGGGTCTTTTCGCCGGCGCCCACCAGGGCGCCCGGGTCCTTGAGATGGCGGCCCATGCGCCCGTTAAAGGGGGCGGTGATCCGGGTATAGCTCAGGTTGAGTTTGGCCAGGACCACCTGGGCCTGGGCGGCCATGACCGCGGCCCGGCGCGAATCCCGCTCGTAATGCCAGCGGTCCACGTCCGTTTGGGCCGCGGCATCCTGCTTGACCAGCCGGGAGTAGCGGTCAAATTCGGTTTGGGCGTGCTCCAGTTGGGCCTTTTCGGACAGGACCGAGGCTTCCGCCTTCTGGAGTTGGGCCTGATATTGTTCCTGCTGGATGATGAACAACGGCTGGCCCTTTTTTCACCGTCCCGCCATCCTGGAACAAAACCTTTTCCAGGAAGCCCTCTACCCGGGCGCGCAGGGGCACGGTGTTAAAGGCCACGGCGTTGCCGGTGAAGTCCAGGTAATCGGTCACGGGCTTTTTCAGGGGCTGACTGACCGTGACCTTGGGCGGCGGCGGCGGCGCATAGGTATTTCGGTCACCACAGGCCAGGGCCATGACCAGGAGCGCCACCGAGATTGCCACCTTGGGGGCGCGGCCGCCACCGCGGATTGGGCTTCTCTTTCCGTCAACCATGTTTCGAGTCCCTTAAGTTCAGTTCCTTGCAAATGGACCCCGTCGCCTAAGAGGCGCCTCAGAGTAACCTTAGTCTTATCGCCGTCGATCTTCTTTTATTCATAACATCATATAAGTGCTAATCATTTCATAAAATGGCGGCAGTGTCTAACTGCCCCCCTCACCTCAACCCTCTCCCCTCTGCATAATGAGACCACATCAGCGAAGATTCTAAGGCTGGGCTATGAGAACCTGAAAAAATACCATAACCGCTTATATCTTGTTGAACCTGATCGAATAATTTCATCAATTGGTTATTATTATAAATATTTTCCATCATTTCTCTTGCAGACCCTGAGGATTGTAAAATTGCTCTTCTTATGGATTTTTCAATATTAACATCACAATCAAAAGGGTCGTTTAAATCCTCAATGGATGAAAAATATATATAGCTATGCTCAAGCGAATCAATTAGATATTCATTAATTTGCCTGAACTTTAGTATGTGGTTTACTTCCATTAAAATAATCCTATTTTAATTATAAATATTTTTCCATCCCCTTGAGATTTTCACAAGTATATCCAAAGAGGTCTTGACCTTTTGAAACTCTATCTTTCATTTCATTAAAATCAAAAAGCCAGTCCAATGAGCCATCATTATTGATTCTATTTACTTTATTTACTGCATTCATTTGTAAATACCCCCTCTCCCCTATTGGGGAGAGGGTCGGGGTGAGGGGGAATACAATCTGTTGTCAACTTAGCTCCAGGTTTAGATTCGATACTTTATTTGTGAAGTTGACAGCTCAGTTCCTAAAATCGACCCTTATCTTTAACCATATCTTTTTTGGGGTAACTTATTTCTGAAATATTATTAAATAATTTTCCAGTAAGGTTGATTCTACCACGATACAAATAATCATTTGTTATGGGCACGCCGCTAAACACTTAACCTTATTAACCATCGATTTCAATATAGGCACATATTCTTGAAAATCTGCATTGCAATTCGATAGTTCTTGCAGTAATGATATTTTTCTCTCCATTTCAAAATATGTCAATCTCTTATCCTTCTTCATAATATTTTCCTACCAAAATAGATAATTACAATGATGACATATAATTACTTGAAAATACAACCCACTATATAAAAGAGAAAAGGATAGAAATGGATATCTTGCCAATATATGGAATTTTGGAAAAGTTGCGCTATGTTGCCAGATCATGCCATGTTTAAATGGTTTAATGCTGCCAACTTACCATTGCGGCGGCCGGATATCATACTTGGGTTGTTCCGGCGGGGCGGGAAAAGCCGCCGGCGTCAGTAACCTGCCCCAATTGGTGCGCTGTGCCATGACCTCTCTAATGTCTGCCGGGACAAAATCCTGTCCATCGCGGAGCTGCCAGCCGCCTCCCATGGCCCGGTACACCCCCACCAGGTTGGCGGAGATGTCTCCCAGGGTGTTGGCGAGGCTGTCCTGCTGGGTCAGGAGATTTTGCTCCGCAGTCAGCACGGTGGTGAAATCCGTGATGCCTTCCCGGTATTGCAGCATCGCCAGTTCCACGGTCTTCTGGGCGGCGGCGGTGGCCCCGGCCAGCTTCTGGGCCCGTTGCTGGGCTTTCAGGAAGGCGATCAGGGCGTTCTCCACCTCTTGCTGGGCCTGGAGCACCGCGTTCTGGTAGGTGATGAGCAATTCCTGGAACTTGGCGTCCTGAAACCGCACCTGGTTGGTGATCTGGCCGTAGTTAAAGATATTCCACTGGAAGGACGGCCCGAAGGTGGCGGCGCGGCTCCTCCAGTCAAACATATTAGCCAGGGCAAAGGGGGGCACGTCGCTGGCCTGGAGCCCGAAGGTGCCGCTCAAGGAAAAGGCCGGGTAAAGATTGGCCTTGGTTACTCCGATTTGGGCGCATTGCGCCGCGGCCCGCCACTCGGCGCTCCGTATATCGGGCCGCCGCCGCAGCAGGTCTGCCGGGATGCCGATGGCCACCTGGGGCGGCGGCGCGGGGATCACCGATTTGGAGCCCAGGAGATGCCCCAGGTCACTGGGCGGCATTCCCATGAGAACGCAGAGGGCGTTTTGCGTCTGACGCCACTGGCTTTCCAGGGTGGGGATGGTGGCCTCGGTGCTGTCCAGTACCGTCTTGGCCTGCTCCACGTCGCGCAAGGAGGTGGCGCCCCCCTGCCAGCGCGCCGTGGCAATCTGCAAGCTCTTCTTCTGGACCTCCACATTCTGGCGGGAAATGTTTAAGCGGTTTTCCAGGGTCCGGAGCAAGATGTAGAACCTGGCCACGTCGCCGGTGAGGCTGACCAGGGCGTTGTCATAATCGGCGACCGCGGCCACCAGGCTGGCATCGGCGGACTCGATGGCCCGGCGAAACTTGCCCCAAAAGTCAATTTCCCAACTGGCGGTCAGCCCAATCTGGGATACCGAGAAATTACCTGGGGAACCTGGAGCGGATAAAGGACTCGTTTCACTGAGGCGTTCTTTCTGCACCGAGCCGATGCCTTTTTGGGTTTGCGGGTACAGTTCGCCCACTGCGACGCCCAGTTGGGCCCGGGCCCCCAGGACGCGCACCCCGGCAATACGCAAAGGCAAGTTTTGCTGGTAGGCAGTCTGGATGAGCTTATCCAGGACGGGGTCGTTGAAGGCCCGCCACCAGTCCCGATATTCCTCCGCCTTCGTGCTCACCTGTTTATAACTACTCGCCTCCAGCCAGTTCGGCATCACGGTGGCCTCGGGTTTGACGAAGTCCGGCCCCACCTTAACGCACCCGGAGGCCAGGAGGAGGACGACCAGTAAGAATCCACTGAATCTGTTGTAGCTCATACGGCTCCGCAGGCGGCCTTGCCACTTTCCTCGGGGATTCAGTCAATTAGAATAAGGCCTTACTGCCATAGGACGACTGAAATCAAATTGGCGCCTATTTTAGCCATCCATGAAGAAAATTTATTTCTCGTTCCCAACCTGAGCTTGGGAACGCCCTTCCCGCCAAGCTAAGCTTGGCAACCATTTTCGTTCCCAAGTTCAACTTGGGAACGAGTGGAAGAATGTAGAACCCCCGCCCTCGGGTGTTCTGCGCAGGCGAGGGCGCCTACGCTACATACCTATTGCTATTTTGACGCTTTTTTGCAGAAGTCTTAATTTACCTAGGTCAGGATTCCATGTAAAGTGAAATAAAATATAACGCCGGATCATCCATCCCAACGCGTGAGGCCCCCATGAAGAAGGAGAAGAGCGGAGGGAAGAAAGAGGCGATGCGACCGAACTCCCACGAGGCGCGAGGACATTCGCACGGGGTTGAGCTCCGAGACCCTGGCCCAGGCCATCCTCGACAATCTCTACTATGTCCAGGGACGCTCCCGCGAGTTTGCCACCCGCAACGACTGGTACATGGCCCTGGCCTATACGGTGCGGGACCGGCTGCTGCACGGCTGGCTCGAGACCCTCGGGGCTCTGCGGCGAGAGGCCAGGATCGTCAGCTACCTGTCGGCCGAATTCCTGCTGGGGCCGCAGTTGGGCAACAGCCTCATCAGTTTGGGCATCTGGGAGCCGGTCCAGGAAGCCGTGGCCCGGCACGGGCTGAATCTGGAGGAGCTCCTCGAACAGGAGCAGGAGCCGGGGCTGGGAAACGGCGGCCTGGGGAGGCTGGCCGCCTGCTTTCTGGACTCGCTGGCCACCCTGGAAATTCCCGCCATCGGCTACGGCCTCCGCTACGAGTTCGGCATCTTCGATCAGGAAATCCGGGACGGCTGGCAGGTGGAGGTGACGGACAAATGGCTGGCCCTGGGCAACCCCTGGGAGATCTGCCGGCCCGAGATCGCTTATCAGGTGGGCTGGAAAGGGCACACCGAAACCTATAGCGATGCCGCGGGCGACCTGCGGGTGCGCTGGGTCCCCGGGGGGGTGGTCAGGGGGGTGGCCTACGACTATCCGGTGCCCGGCTACCGGACCAGGGTCACCAACCTCCTGCGCCTGTGGAAGTCGGAGGCCGTGGAGTCCTTCGACTTCCGAGACTTCAACGTGGGCGACTACTACGGCGCCGTCCAGGAGAAGGTGATCTCGGAGACGGTCACCAAGGTGCTCTACCCCAATGACGAGCCGGAGGTGGGCAAGAGACTGAGGCTGGCCCAGCAGCACTTTTTCGTCTCCTGCTCCCTGCAGGACATGCTGCGCATTCACCTTTTGCGGGGCAACCACCTGGACACCTTCCACGAAACCTACGCGGTGCAGCTCAATGACACCCATCCGGCCATCGCCGTGGCGGAGCTGATGCGGCTCCTGGTGGACGAGCATTGCCTGGACTGGGACCGGGCCTGGGAGATCACCCGGAAGACCTTCGCTTACACCAATCACACCCTGCTGCCGGAGGCCCTGGAGAAGTGGCCGCTGCCGCTCTTTGCCGAGCTCCTGCCCCGGCACCTGGAAATCATCTACGAGATCAACCGCCGATTTTTGGATGAGGTGCGGTTGAGGTATCCTGATGACGAGGGTTTGGTGGAACGCGTCTCGATCATCGAGGAAAGCGGTCCCAAATACGTGCGCATGGCGAATCTGGCCAGCCTGGGCAGCCACGCCATCAACGGCGTGGCCGCCTTACATACCGAACTGCTTAAAGCCACCATCCTTAAAGACTTCCACACCCTTTTCCCCGAAAAGTTTTGGAACATCACCAATGGGGTCACCCCGCGGCGCTGGCTGGTGCTCAGCAATCCGAGGCTGGCGGACCTGATCTCGAGTCGCCTCGGGGACCGCTGGGTGAGTCATCTGGAAGAGGATCTGCCCTTACTTTCGCCTCTGGCCGACGACCTCGAATTTCGCCGGGTCTGGAGAGAAGTCAAACTGGCCAACAAACGGGACCTGGCAGCCGTCATCCGGGAGCGCACCGGCGTGACCCTTGACCCCGACTCCCTGTTCGACATCCAGGTGAAGCGCCTCCACGAATACAAGCGCCAGCACCTAAATGTCCTGCACCTTATTACCCTTTATAATCGCCTGAGAAAAAACCCTGACCTGGAAATCGCCCCGCGCGCCTGTATCTTCGGCGGCAAGGCCGCGCCCGGCTACTTCATGGCCAAGCTCATCATCAAGCTTATCAATGCGGTGGCGGACGTGGTCAATAACGACCCCGACGTGCGGGGCCGCCTCAAGATAGTGTTTTTCCCGGACTTCAACGTCAAGAACGGCCAGCGGATTTACCCCGCCGCCGATCTCTCCGAGCAAATCTCCACCGCCGGGAAAGAGGCTTCGGGTACAGGCAACATGAAATTCGGCTTAAACGGCGCCCTCACCATCGGCACCCTGGACGGGGCCAACGTGGAGATGCGGGAGGCCGTGGGACCGGAAAATTTTTTCCTTTTTGGCCTGACGGCGCCAGAAGTGTCCGCCCTCAAAGCCAGGGGTTACCGCTCGCTTTCGTATTACGAAAGCAATAATGAGCTGCGGGAAGTAATCGATCTCATCAGTTCAGGATACTTTTCCCCTGGTGATACCCAGCTTTTTCAGCCCCTGGTGGCCTCGCTCCTTTACCATGATGAATATCTAGTCCTGGCCGACTACCAGTCCTACGTGGACTGCCAGGTGGAGGTGGACCGGGCCTTCCGGGACCAGGAGCGTTGGACCAGGATGTCCATCCTCAACGTCGCCCGCCTGGGCCGGTTTTCTTCAGACCGCGCCATTCGGGAATACTGTCAGCACATCTGGAGGGCCAGACCGCTATGATTCACAGGATTTCCCGGTTCTGAATGCTTTTCCTCCTGCTGGCCGCGGTGGGTGCTGGCTTCCTGGCAGCCTCTGACCTGACTGGGGGGAATAAGGCCGGGGTCTCAGTAGCATATGACGTAAGAAAAAAGGCAGAGCCCATTGCAGACTCTGCCTTCCCTTGGACCTGAGCTGGGTCTTTCTGTCGGAGACTTAGCCGATTAGCTCAATAATCCTTACCATCTCCAAACTGCAATGGCCCAGATTGTTCTATTAAATCTCGCCCATCATTTTATCAAACTCTTCGACTGTTACTGCAGGTGAAGTGGTGAATGAGACTCCAGTTAATTTACTTAAGGCCACGGAAGCTTTCATGGCTGCTTCCAGGCCCGGGAAAGTCACGATCAAGAGCAAATCTTTTTCCCCAAGTAGGGCATAAGTCGACTTTACCTCACCACCGAACTTTTTTAAAATATTGACAGCTTTTTTGGTGCGTTCTGCACTTATCCCCTTTACGGCCTCTGGGGTATATTTCCCAAACATTACATACGTTGCCATCTTGATTTCTCCTTGTAGTTTGAGGTTATTTCAGGAGGGGTGCCTCAGTTCAATGGCTAACCCGCAATCCACTCTGTCAATGGTGCTAATTTTTAGGCACGGTGCCGCCGGCATACTTCCTAGCCTCTGGACCCCAGACGCAGGCCGCCGTGGATGAAAAAGGTTTCTCCGCCGATGGCCTCATTGCGGTAGAGTTCCCCTATGAGGGAAGCCACTTCGGCGGGTTCCACCAAGCGGCCGATGGGCACTTCCGCCAGAATCTTTTCCAGGACCTTTTGATTCATGCCCTTGACCATGGGAGTGGCCACATATCCCGGGGCAATGGCGACGCAGCGGATCCTGTCAGCCAGACCGCGCCGGAAAAATTCCGCGGTGATGACCTTGGGCATCACCGACATGGCGGCTTTGGTGGAAGAATAGTTGATCTGGCCTGCGGTTCCCAGGGAGCCGGTGGAAGAGAAGAGACAGATCAACCCCCGGCAATTATGATTAATCATACGTTCGGCGCACTCGCGCACCGTTAAAAATACCCCTGTCAGGTTGATATTGATGACCGATTGGAACTGGTCCAGGGCCATCTTTTTGGTGACCTTGCCGGTTTCTCGATCCGGGGCCACCATCAGGCCATCCTTGATGATCCCGGCACAAGGGGCCACCAGATTGATCTGGCCGAATTTCTCCATGGCGGTATCGGCCAGTCTGGCACAATCCGCTTCCTGGGTGACATCACACCCGGAGGTGGCGACATGGCCTCCCATGGCTTTGATTTCGGCTGCCACCCGGCTTAAACCTTCGGCGCTGACATCTCCTAAAACCACTTTACCGCCCTGCCTGACCCAATATTTGGCCAGCTGTTCGCCGATACCCCCGGCCCCCCCGGTAATAACCGCTACCGCATCTTTAATTTCCAGCATGTTTCCCCCTTTAGGAAAAGTTAGGTTGATCTCCGTCTTCTGCGAGAGATGGAACAGAGAGATGACGAACGAGGTCAGTTTCCCTCACGGTCTGGTTTCAATACCTCACCGAAGCCCTTCAGCAATTCCTGAAATTGATCACCCTGCTTTTTGATCAGTTCCTGGAACTCCAGAGTGGCCGTGGCGTAACCCATCCCCTTCTCCTCCAGAAGTATCTTCAGCTGCTGGATGGTTTCCTCCTGTTGGGCCACCTTCTCTTTAAGTTTTTCATACCGTTCGGCCAGGGCCAGATATTCTTCCCGGGGCACCGCCCCCAAAAGATTTAGATACTCATGGAAAGACTCTAGAAATTTCTTTTCCGATTGTTTCCAGATCTTCAGGTAATCGGGGCTGTCTTGTTCCACTTGATCCAGGCCGTAAGCCTTTTGGAACAGGGTGGTGAAGTCCTGGAAATTGAAGAATCCCCGGGGGAGCCATTTAGCCAGGTCTTCCAATTGTTTTTGGCCCTTGGCGGCATTGAGGAGGGAATGGCCCCAGAATTCCAAAAAATGCCTATCCATGCGGTTGCCCTCCGGAGAACCTGCTTAACCCGGCTTATTTCTTTTTGGCGGGTTTCTTAGGTTTAGACGGTTTCTTAGCCGGCTTCGGGGTCACGGCGCTATCCACGGCCGGCTCCGGAGGTCCAGCGCTTTCCATGGCCTCCTCCAGATCCAACTGGTAGCGCACCGGGCCGCGACAGTTGTCCCCAAAACAGGAGCGCAGGGAACATTCGGAGGTGGGCAGGGACCAGGAAGTGGCCATGGCCACGTGGCCTTTGGGGAACATGGCGACCTCGGCCTCCACCCATTGTAGCGGAGCCAAAGCCGCCTCTTTCTCCACCAGGTCGTCCTTTTCGGCCGCACAGATCTGCCAGTGGATACCCTTTTCCTTGATGCGTTTGAAATTGAGCGGGCGGCCGAAAAGTTGCACCGGCAGGGTCCCGTCTTCAGTCACCGGCGTGGTATAGGAAGCAAAGCTCAGCTTAGTGATGGCCACCGGCAGGTCGGTAACGTCATTCAGCATCCAATAGTTGATGGCCGCTGCGGTCTTGCCGATGCCCCGTCCCTTTTCCAGCAGCTTCAGGTCCCGGAAAAAGGTGGTGATGGGGTTCTCATTCTCAATGTTCTTGAGTTTGAAGACCCAGCTCAACAGCCTGCCGTTCACCACCTGGTTGCCGTTGTCCAGAGTCGTGAAGGCGACCCCCTCGTCCAGAAATCTTTCGGGTAACTGACCCAGGAAGGACCCGATGGCCTTGCTGCGGGTGCCGTCCATGGGGGCCACGCAGGTAATCAGGGCATCCACCAAACCGTCCAGCTCCCCGGACAGGAGATTGATCACCGCGGTGAACCCCCCCTGGCAGTAGCCGCATAAGGTCACCGCTTTGCCGTGTCGTTCCTTCACCTGCTCGCAGAACAGTCGCGTATCCAGGCAGTCATCCTCCCCGGTCAATACCTGCACGGCCGGAGTGGTATGGATATCCTTGACGATGCGGATATAGGTGGGAATGCCCTGGTTGGCAAAACAGTGCACGAAGCTCTTGTCTTCCCCGGGCAAAAAGGCCATGATGTTGGCCCCCAGGACATAGGGGGGAATAATGAGGAGGGGTTTCCCCTGGTCCCGGACTTTGACCTCTTGGTGCCGGGGCAGGACTTGATAAAGATAATAGCGCTCGGTCTCCGCCACCTTTATATAGCCCCCGTCATCAAAGTGAAGGCCATATTCCGGTTCAATGTCGCGAATGGCCTGGGGGTAGACATGGACCAACAGGTCCATCAGTTTGGCCTGCCGGGCCATAAAGGTGGCAATGTCTTCGCCTTCGAGGCCGAAGGCGGTATTCAGCCAGGCTTTAAAGACCCCCTCCATAAATTGCACATGGAAATCATTCATAGCCCTCAGGCCATTGATCAACCCCTTTTCCCCCAGCTGCAGGTTAACTTGCATGAGGGCAAGATAGTCCCTGGCAGTATCATGGGGAGGACGCTGTTTTAGCTTGTCTTTCTCCACCGCGCTGACTGAGGTCAGGGCGGTCAGGGAAGGAGCCATGAAATCCTGCACACTCCGACACAACCCCAGCCAATAGGTCTGGGTCGCCTTGGCCTGGTCCAGAATGGCCGTCATCACTTGTTCGTTGATTTCCGCCGCCCTTTCCAAGGCGAGGCTTGGAGATTCGGATAAATCGTCGCCAGTTAAACCAACCTGAGATTTCATGACTCACTCCCTTGATAAAAATTGCTGAAAACCTGCTTAGGCCAAGAAGCCTTCCATCTTTTGAAAACCGTCGTCAACCGCCTTCTTGAAGGTTTCGCTTCCCTTGGTCCAGGCTTTGAGCCAATCGGTGAAGACCTTTTTCCCCTCCTTGGGAAGCATCGTGGCCTGTTCCAGGGAAAGGTGCAACATCCTTTCGGCCTGCTCCTGGAGCAGGGTTATGGCATTGAAAGTGTTGTCAAAAGCGGCCTGGTTGAACTCCATCATCTGATTCACTACTTGTTTCTGAGTCATTTCGATCCTCCGGTATTTAGTTCAGGGTCTCTGCCCCATCAGGTCGTGCCTGAGCCAGGCACTGGTTAATCCCAGTGCCCACCTCGGTCAGCAGTACTTTAGGCGGTTTTGGGCTTTTCCGACTTTTCGCCTTCGCTGAAGAAGGATTCCACCCGTTTATAGTTTTCATCCGCCGCCTTCTTAAATTCCTCACAGCCTTTCTTGTAGGCCTTGATCCACTCGTTCAGGGCCTTTTTCCCTTCCTCGGGCATGGCCGTGCTTTGCTCGATGAACATGCTGGCCATGCGCTGCATCTGCTCCTGGAGCATGAACATGGCGTTGAAGGAGTTGTCAAAGGTGGATTTGTAGAAATCGATCATTTGTTTGGCAATTTTCTTGGGTTCCATGTTAAACCTTCCTCCTGGACGCGTCGGCCGCGTCAATGTTTAATTTCCCTTTTGGGATGCTTAGAATATAAGGCGGGAATTAGCATCTGTCAAGGGAAAAATATTGCGATGCAACATTTTATTGTTTATTTGATAACCTAATGATATTTATATTAAATTACCATATTATATATCTAATTGATCAATATTTTTTTGCATGAAGACAATTCTGTTGCATCCTGCCCCCATTTCGCCTAAGATAGTTTCCAGGGAGAATTGACCCATGGCCGAAACCCTGCTGCTTAAAAAGTATCCCAACCGACGGCTGTATGACACCGAGAAGAGCGCCTATGTCACCTTGAGCCAGGTGGCGGCAATGATCAAGCAGGGGCGCCAGGTAGAGGTGAGGGATGTCGAAACCAAGGAGGACGTGACCGCCTTTATCCTCACCCAGATTGTTCTGGAGGAGGCCAGAAAGAAGACCACCCTCTTGCCGGTCTCCCTCCTTTACCTGATCATTCGCTATGGGGAAACCGTCCTCAGCGAGTTCTTGGAAAAATACCTGGAACAGACCTTTAACAACTACCTGGCCTACAAGGTCGCGGCGGACGAACAGTTTAAAAACTGGCTGCAGCTGGGGATGAACCTCTCGAATATGGCCCAACAAACCATGAACGGCTTGGCCCCCTTTAAGCCCTGGGTCGATGCCTTCTCGGCGGCGGCCCCGGCGAAGGAAAAGGAAGAACCGGAAGGGTAGCTTGCCCTCCGGGGTGGCAAAAGTCGCTCTACGCCTCCTGTAACGTCTTGAGCATTAAGACCAGGTCCGAGTCTGTACCTTCCTTATCTCGGACGAAGTCTTTTAAGACCGCCACTTCTTTAAACCCCAATTTTTCAAAGAGATAGAAGGCCTTGTCCAGCACCGGGGGAATTTCGGCGCTGAGCTGTTTCAGACCCAGACGAGTGGCAATGTCGATCAGGTTTTCTATCATGAGAGTGCCCAGGCCTTTTACCCGGTATTGCAAATCAGTGGTCAGGCGGATCTCCCCCTGGTGCTGAGTCCAGCCAATGGCACTGAAATGCAACGTGGCATCACCCACGATACGGCCGTTATCCAGGGCAATCAGGGGCAACAGATTGTCATAGTCCAGAGTATAAATCCAGTTTTCGATGACCTTGGGGTCGGTAACATCTTCTTTGAGACAGAGCCGATCTTCCGCCGGCATATCCCGAAAATATTCCACCAGAGCGCTCTCGTCTTCTTTCAGCAGGGGCCGGAGGGTGATCCGGGGGCCATTCTCCAGGGCAACGGTCTTGGGATAATTGTTCGTCAGTATTTCCACAAGGTTTTCCATCACCGTCTCCTTGTCAAGATTCTTGGGATTAAAGCAGAGCAGGCATAACCGTTGCCGAGGCCTCAGAAGTACCAGCCCCGTTCCACAATCAAAGCATATCCCATGCCGCCGCCCACGCACAAGGTGGCCATCCCCACCTTGGCATCCCGCTTTTGCATCTCATAGAGCAGCGTGGTTAAGATCCTGGCGCCACTGCACCCCAGGGGATGCCCCAGGGCAATGGCGCCGCCATTGACGTTAACCTTGTCCTGATCCAGGTGCAATTCTTTGAGACAGGCCAGGGCCTGAGCGGCAAAGGCCTCGTTCAGTTCCACCAGATCGATTTCCTTTCCCAGTTCTTCCCTTACTTTGGCAATGGCATGGCGCACTGCATATATGGGGCCGGTACCCATCAGTTCCGGTTCGCACCCCTGGACATCATAGGCGACGATCCTGGCCAGGGGCCGGATCCCCATCTTCAGGGCCTTTTCCTCGGACATGACGAGCACGGCCGCCGCTCCATCATTGATCCCGGAAGAGTTCCCGGCGGTGATGCTGCCGCCCTTGCGAAACACCGGCTTCAGTTTGGCCAGGCTCTCCACCATAGTGCCGAACCGGGGGAACTCATCGGTATCGAAAATTATCGGCTCCCCCCGGCGCTGGGGGATTTCCACCGGGACAATTTCATCCTTGAAGCGCCCGGATTTGATGGCCGCCTCCGCCCTTTGCTGACTCTGAGCCGCAAAGGCGTCCTGCTCTTCCCGGCTGATTTTAAACTTTTCCGCCACATTTTCCGCGGTGATCCCCATATGGCAGCCATCAAAGGAGCACAACAGGGCGTCCTGGAGCATGGTATCCAGCATTTGTACATGGCCCATTTTGGCCCCCCAGCGGGTGGCGGGCATCACAAAGGGAGCCTGGCTCATGGACTCCATGCCCCCGGCCACGACGATCTCCGCGTCCCCGGCCCGGATGGCCTGGGTGGCCTGGATCACCGACTCCAGGCCGGAGGCGCACAATACATTCACCGTCACCGCCGGCGTATATTGAGAGATATCCGCCCGGGCCGCGGCCTGGCGGGCGGGGTTCGGACCTTCGCCGGCCTGGATGGCGTTCCCCATGATCACCCGGTCGACTTTATCCTGGCGGATCTTGGCTCTTTTGAGCACTTCCTTGATCACAATGCCGCCTAGTTCCACGGCCGGGATATCCTTTAAGGTACCGCCAAAACTGCCCTGGGGGGTCCGCGCCGCGCTGGCAATCACTACTTCGCGCATAAATCCTCCTTTTCCCAAAATCTCATGATGTTCCGGAAGTCAACTCTTTTTCCAGGAGGGCAATATCGGCAAAACTTTTCTGATGGACGTCTTGGACATAGTCTTTCAGCACCGCCACCTGGACAAACCCCGCCCGGTTAAAGGCCATGATAAGAGGCTCCCTCGCAGTCACAATCCGGGCCAGCAGTTTTTCCACGTGGCTCTTGGCCGCCAGCTCCGCAATCTCCTTTATCAGCATGGCCTTCACGTGGCTCTTGGCCGCCAGCTCCGCAATCTCCTTTATCAGCATTGAGCCCAATTTGCGGCCCCGGAATTCCGGGGCAATGGTGATCCGCAACTCCGCGATATGACGCCCCCAACCGAAGGTCTGGTAATGGAGAGTGGCATTGGCCACGATCTTGCCATCGCTTTCGGCGAGAATGGGCAAGACCGTCTCATAATCGAGATTACGCGCCCAGTTTTCGATCAATTTTCGGTCGGTCACATCATTTCTCAGGAAGCGCCGGTCTTCCTCAGTGAGGGAGATAAAAAAATTGTACAAACCATACTGATCGTCCCTGGTCATGGGCCTCAAGGTCAGGGTGGCGCCATCGGGAAGGGTAATCTTCTTGGGATATTCTTCTAACATGGACCCCTCCTTAAATCTGAAGTTTCCGGGCAATAGGCTACATTACCTTTTATAATATTATATCTTTATTCTTTCAGATGGGGCTATGAAAATAGCTGCTAAAGTTCCTTTGAGAGACTTCCGTTTTAGGTGCCTGCCTCTGCGGGGATTAAGTTTATGTCCTGACCTCCTCCCGGGTAAGATTCTCAAACGCCGCCAAGGGCTGGGAATGTTCTCACCACCCTGGCCATACTCTTAGGGGACTTGAAAATAATTTAAATCCATAACCTTCGTTTTCAAGATAACCGCTTCTATGTCGGTTCCTCTTGTCAAGCCCTTTTGGTACTTGGGGTAGTTAATTCTCCCATCCCTGAGCCCGAGATCAAGGGCCATCCCTTCACCGGCGGCTGCTTACCAAACATGAAGAGATTTGGATTAGGATTCAATCAGGCAAAAGTGTCAGGTACTGCTAGATAGCTTGATTTCAGACCTTATTAAGATCATTTTGATATCTGCATCATCTGGCAATTCTGCCTCCTCAGCATAAATTGAGGTATAATGAATCGGCGAGTACCGTCCTAAGTATTGCCCTGCTTACGGAAAACAAAAAGTATGGAAACCCAAAACTGAAAACCGAAAACCGAAAACCGAAAACCCGCCTGGATCAGCTGCTGGCGGACCGGGGCCTGGTTCCCAGCCGGGCCCAGGCCCAGGCCCTGATCCTGGCGGGCCGGGTGGCGGTGGCCGGGGCGGTGGTCAGCAAGGCCGGCGCCTTGGTGCCGGAAGACGCCGAAGTCGTCATCAAGGCGCCGCCCTCCCGGTACGTCAGCCGGGGCGGGGAAAAATTGGCCGCGGCCCTGGCCCATTTTAAGGTCTCGGCCGCCGGCCAGGTGGCCCTGGACGCCGGGGCCTCCACCGGCGGCTTCACCCACGTCCTCCTGATCCAGGGGGCGAAGAAGGTCTATGCCGTGGACGTGGGCTACGGCCAGCTGGACGCGTCGCTCAGGCGGGACCCCCGGGTGGTGGTGTTAGAAAGGCGCAACCTTCGGGTGCTGCCCCGGGAGGACGTGCCCGAACCCGTGGATCTCGCCACCCTGGACCTCTCCTTCATCTCCCTGACCCTGGTGCTCCCCAAAATCCTGGAATTTCTCAAACCCCGGGGGGAGGTGCTGGCCCTGGTGAAGCCCCAGTTTGAAGTGGGCAAAGGCAAGGTGGGGAAGGGGGGCGTGGTGCGGGACCTCCAGCTGCAGCAGGAAGCGGTGGCCAAGGTGGCCCGGGCCGCGGCGTCCCTGGGCTTCCAGGTGAGCCCGGCCTTTCCCTCCCCCTTGCGGGGCCCCAAGGGGAATCAGGAATATTTTCTATATCTTATCGCCCCCGGGGCCGGAACCTGAATGCCGGATCTTATTGACAAGCTCCCTGGCGGAATTTAAAATTTATCAGATAGCTTTGTCCTGGAATTACCTCTTTTAAAATTAAGGGTTCATGATTTTTCCCTCCCCCTTGAGGGGGGAGCGTCAGGGTGGGGGTGGAACTATTCCGGTTATTTCACCCTCCCCTCAAGGGGGGGGGTAAGAATTCGGACTGGTTAAAGGTTCGGGACAGGAATTATCAGCATATCTAATGAGAGAAACAAACCCGAATTATTTCCGTCCCGGAAAGCCGGTTGCCTGAACCCACAGACTTTCAAGGGGATGGTCGGGTCGGGAGTCAAGCCATGGAAAATCGCATTAAAACCGTGTTGTTGTTGGCCGGGCTGACCGCCTTTATGATCTTCATGGGCCGGGTCCTGGGCGGCCGCCAGGGCATGTATTTCGCCTTTATACTGGCGGTGGCCATGAACTTCTTCAGTTACTGGTTCTCCGACAAAATCGTCCTCCGGATGTACGGGGCCCAGGAAGTGAGCCCCGAGGACGCTCCCCAGTTGCACCAGATCGTGGAGGAACTGGCCCGGGAAGCGGGCATCCCCAAGCCCAGGGTCTACATCATCCCGGATGAGTCCCCCAACGCCTTTGCCACCGGCCGCAACCCCCAGCACGCCGCGGTGGCCGCCACCGAAGGGATCCTGCGCCTGCTCACCCCCACGGAACTCAAAGGGGTGCTGGCCCACGAAATCGGCCACGTGATGAACCGGGACATCCTGATCTCCACCATTGCCGCCACCATGGCGGGGGCCATCATGATCCTGGCAAACATTGCCAAGTGGGGGGCTATTCTGGGCATGGGCCGGGACGACGAGGAAGGCCCGGGGATTGTGGGAATCCTGGTCATGTCCATCATCGCGCCCATCGCGGCCATGCTAATCCAGTTGGCCATCTCCCGCTCCCGGGAGTACCTGGCGGATGAAACCGGGGCCCACCTGGCCCACAACCCCGAGTCCCTGGCCCGGGCCCTGGAGAAGCTTTCCATGGGAGTGGAGCGGGCCCCCATGGACGCCAGCCCGGCCACGGCCCACATGTTCATCGTCAACCCCCTCACCGGCCGCAGCCTCATGAACCTGTTCAGCACCCACCCGCCCATCGAAGAGCGGGTGGCGCGCCTGAGGGCCATGCGCAGTTATTAACATTGGTAGACACAGGCCGATTCATGGTATAAGAGGGGTCATCCGGCGGGGCCGGTGACCCTTTAATTTTGTTAGGGTATTCATCCCCCCCCACCGGTTATTGTAAATTATTTAGCAGCTGACGGGGAACAGGTTGGCCGGGTTGAGAGGGCCCGGGCACGGGCAGCGCCCCTTGCCCCTTAACGGCCGCCAAGTCGGTGGCCCGGGAGACTACCCATGGAATGCTGGCGAAAGTCCCTCATTTTCTTGCTTTGCCTGGTATTTCTGGCGACCGCCGCCTGGGCCGGGCAGAACCTGCTGATCAAGGGGATGGAGGCCCAGAAGGCCGGGGACAATGAAACTGCCGAGAAACTGCTGGGCGAATACCTGAGGCGCTATCCCCAGATGGAGGGAGCCCGGCGCTATTATGCCCTGGCCCTGGCCGGGCTGGGGCGCAAGGCCGAGGCCCTGGAGCAACTTGACAAGGGGCTGGCCGAACACTCGGGGGACGTTCAGTTACTGCTTACCAAGGGAAACCTGCTGGCCGGGATGGACCGTCGCGCCGAAGCCATCGAGGTCTTTACCCAGGCCATTAAATGCGACCCCAACAGCGCCCAGGCTTTTAAAGAACGCGGCGAATGTCAGGCTCAGGAAGGTTGTTTTCCCGAAGCCATGGCAGACCTTAACCTGGCCGCCAAACTGACGCCCCTGGATCCCTGGGTCTACAATAAACGGGGAATCGTCTGGTTCTGCCAGGGCGAATATAAAAAGGCGGTGGCCGACTTCAGCATCGCCATCCGCCTGGCCCCGGATTCGCCCCACGCCTACTTCTTTCGGGCCAATATGTACCGCCACCACCTGGGCGAACCGGATAAGGCCGCGGCCGACTATCGGAGGGCCTGCGCCCTGGGTCACCCCTTGTCGTGCCAGGAACTGGAGAAGATGGGGAAAGAAAAATAGTTTGTGGTTTATAGTTTCTATCCTGGATTGGCTTTCTTATTCCTCGATTCGGCCTGATTTTGATATAATTTTAAAATAATCTGAGGCCATTGCCGGCTCTAAGGCTTATGAACAGAAAAATCGAAAACAAATAAAAATCAAAAACCAAAAGCTCGAAACTCGAAACCGGAGGAAGACATGATGGCAAGAACCTGGCTAAAGGGTTTTCTAATCCTTTTCGCCCTCTTATTCTTGAGCGCCGGGGCCTTTCAGGCGGATGCCTGGGCCCGGGCCGGCGGCGGCGGGTCCATGGGCAGCCGGGGCTCCCGGTCGGCGTCGCCCCCCCGGCCGTACACCGCCCCCAGTCCCACGCGGCCCTCACCCACTCCCGGCGTCACCCCGACCCGGCCCATGACGCCCTCGATGCCGTCCCAGCCCAGCAGCTTCTGGCGCAGCTTCGGCGGCGGGATGCTGGGAGGCCTGGCCGGCGGGATGCTCTTCCGCAGCCTCTTCGGCGGCCCCTCGGCTTACGGCGCGCCGGGTTCCGGCGGTGGCGGCATCGGTCTTTTTGACATCCTGCTGCTGGCCGGCATCGGCTACCTGATTTACTGGTACCTCAAAAAGAAGCGCCAGGAAGCCGCGGCTACGGAGGGCTATTACCAGAGCACTTCGGTGGAGCCTGCCCAGCAGGCTCAATATCCGCCGGTGTACGACCAGCCCCAGGTATCGGCGGATGAGCGGGACCTGGAGCAAGGATTGGCCAACATCCGGCAGTTCGACCCTCATTTCGACCCAGCCGCCTTCCAGGACATGGGTATGGACGTGTTCTTCAAGATCCAGGGGGCCTGGGCCAACCGGGATATGTCCAGCGTACGCAGCCTGCTCACCGAGGAGATGTTTCAGATTCTCCAGGCCGACGCCGACAAGCTGAAGGCGGAAAAGAAGATCAACCGCCTGGAAAACATCGCGGTGCGCTCGGTGGACGCCACCGAGGCCTGGCAGGAGTCGGGCGCCGACTTCATCACCGTGAGAGTGTACGCCAACCTGCTGGACTACAACGTGGACGAAACCACCGGCCAGGTGGTGGAAGGGAGCAAAACCGAACCGGTGAAATTTGAGGAATACTGGACCTTTACCCGCCCGGTGGGCAATAACCCCTGGCAACTGTCCGCCATCCAACAACCGGCGTAGGAACCGGGAAGATCAAATTGACAAATTGAATTATTACGAGGTCGGGGGCCGCAGGCCCCGACCTCGTAATGTTTAGTGGGGGGAGGGCCAGGGATTTCAAAAAATCCCTGCCCTCCCCCCACACCCCCTCCCAACCCGCAGAAGAGGCCGGGGAAGGCGGGGCCCGGGGCCCCGACTTCCCCGGCCTCAAAGCTTATGGGGGTTGGGGGGAGAGGGCTTGGGAGAGGGGGCAGGGGCCGTCGGCCCCTGCCCCCTCTCCCAACATCATTTTCCCGCCTCCACAATCCTTTGTGGGTGGGTATAGATATTGAGGCGGCCCTCACGGGCGAAGCCCACGGTGGTGAGGTGGAGTTCCCGGGCCAGTTCCAGGGCCATGGTGGTGGGGGCGGAGACCGCGGCCAGGATGGGAATGCCGGCCCGGATGGCTTTGAGCGCCATCTCGAAGCTGAGGCGGCCGCTTAAGAGCGCCACCAGGCCGGAGAGGTCGCGCCTTTCCAGCAAGGCCCGGCCGATGACTTTATCCATGGCGTTGTGGCGTCCCACGTCTTCGGCGGGCACAAAGACGTCGCCGCCGGGCGTGGCCAGGGCCACGGCGTGGGTGCCGCCGGTCTCATGGAAAACGGGCTGGGCTTCCTGCAGGCGGGCCATCAGGCCGAGAAGAGTTGCCGCGGAAATGGTGAGGGGGCTGGCCACCGGCGGGACTTTCCGGCAGATCTCGCTCACCGCCTCCTTGGCGCAGAGGCCGCAGCTGGAATAGGCCACTTCCAGGTGCCGGCGCGCACGTCTGGCCAGGGCCGCCTCGTTGAGGCTGACATCCACCACGTTGGGGGGCAGCAGCGGGTCGGTGGCGGTGCCGCAGAAGTGGATGGTGATGACCTCGGAGAGGTCCCGGACGATGCCCTCGGTAAAGAGGAAGCCCAGGGCCAGTTCTTTCTCCAGGCCCGGCAGGCGCATCAGCACCTGGAAGGGCTCCCCGGCCACCCTGATCTCCAGGGGCTCTTCCACCGTCACCCGGTCCGTAACCTTCTCTACCCGGCCCTGGCGGTATCGCCAGATGGGGAATTCTGCTGTGGGTTCGGTCATTTGAGTCAGGGGTCAGGGGCCAGGGGTCAGGGGCCGGGGATTAAGGATTAGCTGTAATTCTTTGTTCATTTTGCTGTCCCAAAAATCCGATAGATACTTTGATCTACATATCAAAGCTTATCGATATTTCTTAAAATTATTGATAAATAGCAGATAGCATCTTGAGGACCGGTAACCTCTTTCAGAGCCCATGGTTTCAGATTCATTAACCTTCAGGTGAAAGTTAATGATTAAATAATAGATTAACGGTTTAAAACTATTTATAAATCAAAAGTCAATGTCACACATTAAACTATAATCACCCACTTTATGAACCAATTTGTCCCATGTTTCTCTAATTAATTCGTAACTATATAAATCGTAACGATCTGTCCGACCTTTGGCAAAACTAATCATTGTAAAACCCAGATTTTTTAACAAAATCTCAGAGTCCTTAGTAACAGCGCTTGCATAAAGAGTATGGCTCTTTCTAAGCCCATATATTTTTTTCAAATAGTAAAGGATAACCCAAAGCATTACACGAGCCCTCTTAAATCCGAGAACTGTATGTGGATTGCGCACTACTACGCCACTAATATATATCCTACTCATTTTTATTGATTCGCTAAAGCTAAGGATATCATTTGCGCGAATTTGCGAGTCTGATACATTTCCAGCTAGAAACTGATCCATAAAACTTCCTCGTAATACTAATGCCCCAAAGCAGGCACAGAGTTCTCCTTGAGAATTTCTAATGTCAATGAAAGCATTTGGATTCGCCATCCGCCATTGTTCTGCTATATCATAAGATACATATCCATGACCATAATAAGGCTTTGTCATTTCACAGGCCTCAGATAGCGCCTCTGACGAACAAAAATGGCATGTATATCTCTCATCAGAAGTCAACTCGTCAATAATCGGATTGGGGATTAAAGATAGCTTTCCACGTATCCAAGCAACCAAAATTCCAAATAATAAACATACAAGCAAGACAGCAGCAAAAAAAACAAACTTAATAGGCCATACCATCAATCCAGCAATTATAAATCCAGCCACTGCAATGCACCCCAGGAAAACTGCGACGCCTGTTCCCCCTCCTCTCTTAAGTCTTAACCAAAAGGTAATTGGTAATTTTCTCATGTAGTTATCTTTTCTATCTTTGTAGAAAAATAAAATTCATAACCATTGTCCCCACCAATGCTTAAAAGACTCACGTTCCCTTGCAATCTCTATTGAGCCATTTTCACCGCACCAAATAACTGGAGCTAGGCCATGTGAAAACCTCGTTTCCCAAGGTATATGATATGCTCCTGCATTCTTCCACACTATTAAGTCGCCAACTTGAATATCATTCGGAAGTTTCTCCCTAATGATCCGATCAAATGCCATGCAAGTAGGCCCACAAACTGTTGTAAGGTGTTTCTCCCCTTTCCTTTCGGGAATTGTGAAAATATCATGAAGTTCCCAATCCGATATAAGTGCGTGATTAGTCCGACCTCCATCGCAAATTAAGTATCTTGAATCCCCCCTTTCCTTTATGTCCAATACCTTGATAACAAGAACTCCCATCCTAGATGTAATAAATCGTCCGTTCTCAAGCCATATTTCCTTTGCACCTGGAAATAATGAAGGAATTATAGAAAAGACTTCGCTCAGATATCCAAAATCGGTTGGTTGAGATTGATTCTGACTGGGGTAAGATCTTTCTCCCACAACGGATAGACCTCCGCCGCAGTTAATAAAAAGTGGGGTTATATCTGCATATCTGCATATATCTGAGATTTCTATTAAAGCGTTTTTATATGCTTCTAAAGGATAAACGTTTGATCTAAGATGAAAATGGACACTTTCCACATCAAGACCAGATTTCTTAATATTTGATACAGCCGTTAAGGCCCCTTCCTTTTCAATGCCAAATTGTCCGCCATAAATTGGCTCATCAGGGTCATATTCTTCCTTCACATGGAACCTTATGCCGACATGCCAATTATAGTCTTTGGCGTGTTCCTTAAGATTAGATATTTCAAGTAAGGAATCAAAATTTATCCGAAGACCTTCGATCTTTATTTCGGATAACCAATCATGTTTGGCAACACCATTTATTAAGATAAGATCAGGATTATATCCTTCACTTAATGCTGCTTGCAGTTCAAATTTGCTTACGACTTCAATTCCTCTACCTGTCTTTTTCCAGGCCCTTACCAAAGGCCGAACAGGCTGGGTTTTAAAAGATAGCCAATGTCTTACTGGCAACCCCGTGTTTAAACATGATAATTCTTTCAAAGCATCTTGGACAAATTTCCAAGAAAAAATATAACAAGGAGTACTCGATTTCTCAACAGCTTTTGGTACTATAACTTTCCAGTAATCATTCAAACATGTTGTTCTATTATTTGTAAGCATCTTTGCCTATCAATCTTACCAGACGGTACACGCGGTATTAAATTAACTGGTATAAGATAAGATAATCTCTCATTTCCATTCAACCGTTGATTAATCTCAGTTAGGATATCTTCATTCTTCCCTAATGATTTTCCAGATAGCTCTGCCAAACAAATTAACTCAGGTACCGTTTTGTTTTTTGTTAACGCCAATATACAACATTCGCTAATGTAATCTATGGATCTTACTTTGGCTTCAATACCTGGTAAATATAATGGTCCATTTGCAAAGATGATTGTTTCTTGTTCCCTACCTATGACGTAGAAATATCCATCATCGTCGAAATACCCAAGATCATCTGATATGATTAATTGATTCTTTTTTGTCAAATCAGTCGCATCAGGACGATTTGAATATCTCTCAAAACCCGCCTCATCACTTCCTGCAATTCTTCCTATATCATTTGGTCCCAGTTCCTCTCCGTCTTTCCCAACTATGAACATTTCATCCGTTAAGAATGGGCGACCGATGGACTCTGGACGTATGGTGACGTCATCAGGGTCTGTAATAGTGCCCAATGATTCGGAATTGCCCCAAGACTCAACGATTTTCGAGTTTAGTAATTCCACTGCATTTTGTTTTTCCTGGCCAGACACGTGTGCGCCCATAACCAGCACTACTTCCGCACCCTCAGGCTGAGTACCACGGTCCTGAATAATTCTCATAAAGACTCTCATCTGGTCAGGAATAAAGAAGGCCAATTTTGGAACTTTTTGTCTACAAAAATATTGATAATCATCCCAGATAGCTATGAAATCATTGTCGGCTTTATAATCATTTATTACAATACTTCCACCAACAATAAGTGATGCCAATGATAGTAGGAGCCCACCCGTATAATATATTGGTCTACCTATATAAAAACATGTTTCCTTATTAAATCCAAGTTCAATAACCCAGCCTAGAAGTTCTGTAACTACAGAATAGTGTGTACGCTCAATCCCTTTGGGAATCCCAGTAGTTCCTGAAGAAAAAACCACCCCCCATTCGTCTTCCGCCCCGGAAATGGCAGATGGCTTAAAACTGGAGATAATGTCTTGGAGTAATAATTTTTCAGGAACCTCAAGAGCTATTAATTTTTTCCCATTCGGCAGCAAAGTCCGGTAGCGTGAGAATTCTTGGTCGTGAATAATTGAGATGACACCTGTGTCATTAATATTTACTATAATTGCTGAATCAGGTAGTCCAATGTTAAGAGGAACAACAGACTTTCCATGACGAAGAATTGCAATAAATGCAATCAGAGCATGGAGCTTGTTTCTAATTGCAACAGCAACTCTCTTATCTGTAATAGCCGCCTCATCAATTTTGTCGCAGATTAGATTTACATATTTATTTAAAGCAGCATAGGTAACTTCTTCCCCGTTGTGATAAACTGCAATGTTTTCTGGCCTATATCGTGCCCAATGGGCAATGGATTCTGAGATCCCAAAATTCATCTACAAATCTCACTTATACTAAATGGTTTAATAACGATCAATTTGCATAATCTTTCTCAAGACATTCTTTGGCTGTAATTACCATTGCTATTCCTGCCTCGAATAACTCGCCAACAATCTTTCTGATTTTTTTTTGGCTGAGGTTATCAGTACCAGGAGTTCCTGTTGCATCAATCACAAAATCCACAAAATAATCTTTATCGTGGGCCTCTCGGGCAGTAGACTCACAGCAAAAATTAGTCATAAATCCACAGATCACAACTCTGCCAACACCTAAGGAATCAAGTTTTGATTTTAAATCGGTCCCTTCAAAAGCTGAATACCTTGCTTTTATTATTTGCTGAGTTTTAAGAGGGTTAAGTAAATTATCATCAAACTCGATCTCTTCTGTCCCTTCTTTGAAATTAAAATCCTCTTCCGGTTCACCTGCAAAGTCAAACATTCGCCCCAAATCGGAACCATCAGCCTTATGAATATGCCTAACTAGAAAAATAGGCCAATTGGCTTTATCAAACTTTGATATAAGTTTATTGATTTTCTCCAATGTTTTCTTGGAGTCCTCACAATAAAGTTCAGAATTGGGATTGGTGTACACTTTCTGAGCATCTATCACTAACAGAGCTGTTTTCATGTTCTTCCTCCTCATAGTTTTTCAAATTAGATCAATATATGACGTTGTTTCATCCAACTATCCATACTAGCTAATGAATTGGCTCCAGGCAATCCACTTCGTCATGTTGACATAGAGGCCACAAATTTGTCAATGAATTAAGGAAAAAGCGGATATGAAAATTCGAGCGCATTAACTTTTATAAAAAAGTTAATAAACCTCAGAAATCTTCCATATCTGAGGATAGGGATAAAGACTATCTGTTATCTTGCCAATATCTGCATCCGCCAAATGGTCTGGATATTATCTGCAACCAAGAACCGAGAAACAAAACTAATCACTAGTACCCCTGAACTGCCCCTAACCCCTGGTCCCTGACCCTACTTACAGCCGCCGAATTCGCCCCAGCCCAGCTTGGTGCGCAGGATTTCGAAATGGGTGCGGTGGGGGGATTTGACCAGTTTCAGGTGGTACGGGGCCTGGCGGATTTCCACCCGGTCTCCCGGCTGCAGGGCCTGTCCCACCTGGCCGTCCAGGGTAAGGTAAACGTCCTGGGCCTTTTCGTCCAGGGTGACGGCCACCGTCACCGTGTCCGGCAGGATGATGGGGCGGTTGCTCAGGGTGTGGGAGCAGATGGGCAGCAGGAGGATGTGGCGCAGGGTGGGGTAGACGATGGGGCCGCCGGCGGAGAGGTTGTAAGCAGTGGAGCCGGTGGGGGTGGCCACGATGAGGCCGTCGGCCCGGTAAGTGGTGAGGTATTCGCCGTCGATCCAGGTGGTCAGCTCGGCGATGCGGGCCAGGGCCCCTTTGTTGATCACCGCGTCGTTGAGGACGTTTTCCTGCCAAAAGGGCTCGCCCTGGCGGAACAGGGTGGCGCTGAGCATCAGGCGCGCTTCCACTTCGTACATCCCGGTGAGTACGTGGTCTTGCAGGCAGGGGTAGAGTTCGTCCAGGGAGATCTCGGTGAGAAACCCGAAGCCCCCGAGGTTGACGCCCAGGATGGGGACGCCCAGGCGGCCGTAATGACGGGCCACGCTGAGGATGGTGCCGTCGCCGCCCATGACCACGATGAACTCCACGCCCGGGGGCAGGGGCGGGACGTTGGGTTCGGGTTCGTTTTCCAGGTGGCAGGCCTGGATTCCCTGGTGGATAAACCAGTCCCTTAACTCCCGGCCCGCCTGGCAGGCGTCGGGTTTGTGCTTTTTGCTGATGATGGCCACCGAGTTCACTGAGAGGGCCTCCCGCAGTTGACAATTATCATAATCTCGGGTAATTATCAAAAGGATTTAGGGAGATTGGGGAAGGGATTGTAAGTGGGCCGACGGCCGCTTGCAATCCCTGCCCCAAACCCCATCCCCCAACCCCCATAAGGTGTTGTTGGCCGGGGAAGTGCGGCCGCGGCCGCCCTTCCCGGTCCGTAAAGGGTTGGGAAGGGGGTGTGGGGGGGGGCAGGGAGTTTACACCCGCTTCCTGCCCCTCCCCCCACTAAGATTATATAAGGAAGGAGCACCCATGCAAGTTGCATCCCGCATTCGCCAGATTCCCCCTTCGGCCACCCTGGCCCTGAACGCCAAGGCCAACCAGCTGAAGGCCCAGGGGGTGGACATAGTCAACTTCGGGGTAGGGGAGCCCGACTTCGACACCCCTGATAACATCCGGGAGGCGGCCATCCGGGCCATCAAAGAGGGGTTTACCCGTTACACCCCGGTGGGCGGCATCCCGGAGCTGAAAGATGCCATTGCCGGGAGGTTCCAGGCCGACTACGGGCTCACCTATAAGCCATCGGAGATCGTGGTCTCCTGCGGCGGCAAACACGCCCTCTACAATCTGTTCATGGTGTTGTTCGACCCGACCGACGAAGTGATCATCCCGGCCCCGTACTGGGTGTCCTACGTGCCCATGGCCATGCTGGCGGAGGCGGCGCCGGTGCTGGTCCCCACCCGGGAGGACAACGGCTTCAAGCTTACGGCCCAGGAGCTTAAGCAACATCTCACGCCCCGCACCAAGGCCCTGGTGCTGAACAGCCCTTCCAACCCCACGGGCGGCGTCTACACCAAGGAGGAGCTGGAGGCGTTGGGGGAAGTGGTGCTGGCCCACGGGCTCTACGTGATTTCCGACGACATTTACGATAAGATTCTGTTTGACGGGGCCAAATTCGTCAACCTGGCCATGCTGAGCCCGGAGCTCAAGGCCCGCACCTTCGTCCTGAATGGGGTATCCAAGGCCTACGCCATGACCGGCTGGCGCATCGGCTATCTGGCGGGGCTGGAAGCGGTGGTGCAGGCGGCCACCAATCTGCAGAGCCAGAGCACTTCCAACCCCAGCTCCATCGCCCAGAAGGCCGCGGTGGAGGCCCTGAACGGCCCCCAGGAGACGGTGCGCGCCATGGTGGCGGAGTTTGCCTGGCGCCGGGACGACATCTACCGCCGGGTGCTGGAGATCCCCGGGGCCACCACCCCCAAGCCGGCGGGGGCGTTTTACATCTTTCCTAATTTCTCGGCTTACTACGACCGGATAAAGCCCGCCCCGGGCCAGTCCCACTCCCAGGCCCTGGCGGCCTACTTGCTGGATGAGGCCCGGGTGGCTGCGGTGCCGGGGGCCGAGTTCGGGGAAGACAAGTGTCTGAGGTTTTCCTATGCCACTTCCCGGGAGCGCATCGCCACCGGGTTGAGCCGCATCAAGGAAGCGTTGGCAAGATTGGGGAAATAAAGGCGGGAAAAATAGAAAAGCGCGGCCGAGCTTGAAGTTCGTGCCGCGCTGTCCGTTCGACGCCGGTTTAACGGCCGGCAGCTTTGCGCTTGGAAGCCTTGAGCGGATTGATTTTCTGCACCGTCTCTTTGTTGCCGTTTTTCACGTGCGTGGCCAGGTTGCAGGCCCCCCGGCGCCACTTGACGGCGGGATCCGGGAAGGAAGCGCAGTAGGTACTGCCGTTAGACCCTAAAGTGCGGTCGCAACCGTTACATTCCTCCACCACCGTTTTGCAACCCCCGCCGTTGAACGAACAGCCTTTCTTGCTCATGAAGGTGCAATCTACCCCTGGTTTGATGCTTACACAGTGCATGGCCGTAGCCCCCCTTTAAATTAAATCTTTTATTTATATACTAAATTTTCTAAAACTGTCAAGAATTTTTGGCAATATTTTCCTCAAATATTGCTGCTGCCGGGATTCCCCCTGCCAGACTCAGGTTAACTCCATGCTTACGGCGCGGACCTCTTGGTCTCTGAGCTCCTGATTCCGGGATCCCGCCCCGGCGGGGGGTCAGCAAGCCCGGGGAGGCACCGGGTGGGATCTCCGGTCCCTCCGGGCTTCTCAGCCACATTGACAGCCGGGCCGCAGTGCTTATGTTAAGCATTGAACAGTCTTAGAGGGTAGGGCGGGACCATGCCTAAAAAAAATCTCAAAGCGTACCTGGGCAAAAGGGATTTCCGGCGCACCCCGGAGCCGCTGGGCGGCAGCCGCAAGCGGGCCGCCCTGGGGCCCATCTTCGTGGTTCAGAAGCACGACGCCTCGCGGCTCCACTACGATTTTCGCCTGGAGGTGGACGGGGTCCTCAAGTCCTGGGCCGTGCCCAAGGGGCCGTCCACCGACCCCCAAGAGAAGCGCCTGGCCGTGCCCACCGAGGACCACCCCCTGGAGTATGCCGCCTTCGAGGGGGTGATCCCGGCCGGGGAGTACGGCGCCGGCACGGTGCTGGTCTGGGACACGGGGGTCTTCCGCAACCTGACGGAGAAGAAAGGCCGTCCCCTACCTCTGGCCGAAGCCTTGGAGCACGGCCATCTCAAGGTGTGGCTGGAGGGCGTCAGGCTCCGGGGCGGCTACGCCCTGACCCGCTTCAAGACCGGCAAGGACGAGGCCTGGCTGCTGGTGAAGATGGAGGACGAAGAAGCCGATCCCAGCCGCGATCCGGTGAGCACGGAACCGGCCTCCGTCCTCAGCGGCCGCACCCTGGAGGAGATCGCCGCCAGCCGGGGCTGAATGCGGGCGGAGCCGACCATGCCGGATAATTCGGACGCCGGGAAATTCATCCGGGCGGAAAGTGCGCAAGTTCCTGTTACCCGCCTGGAGCCCAAGGTGCGGCAAGGCCTGGTGCTGGTGATCACCGGCCACGGCAAGGGCAAGACCACCACCGCCCTGGGTCTGGCCCTGAGGGCCTGCGGTCACGGGCTCCGCATTTGCCTCATCCAGTTCATGAAGGGCGACCTCTACGCCGGGGAGTGGGACGGGGTCAAAAAGATGGCCTGCTCCATGGAACTCATCGCCACCGGCAAGGGTTTTTGCGGCATTCAGGGGAATCCCTATCCTTACCAGGAACACCGGGCCAACGCCCAGGAGGCCATCAAGCTTGCCAGGGAGAAGCTGGCCTCGGGCCAGGTGGACCTCCTCATCCTGGATGAGATCAACAACGCCCTGCACCTGAAGCTGGTGGACCTGGAGCAGGTGCTGCAGCTCATCAGGACTAAGCCGCCGCTGACCCACCTGGTGCTCACCGGCCGGGACGCCGCCCCGGAGGTCATGGAGCTGGCCGACACGGTGAGCGAGATCCGGGAGATCAAGCACGCCTACCGTCAGGGCATCGAACCGCAGCCGGGGATCGATTATTAACTTAAGACCTCTGCTCTGAAAAGTCGCTTGGCCGGAGGGGGCGGAGGGGGCCGGGCCCCCTGGCCCCATGTCAAAGGATGCGATATATTTAAAACATGGACCTGGTGGCAGCCCTCATGGAGCCGGCGGCGTACCCGGAACCCACCGCCGCGGTGGCGCTCGTGCAGACGCACATCTCCTACGTCTTTCTTACCGACCACTTCGCCTACAAGGTCAAAAAGCCGGTGGACCTGGGGTTTTTGAACTTCACCACCCTGCGCCGCCGCCACCACTATCTCAACGAGGAGCTGGTCCTGAACCGGCGCCTCTGCCCCGAGATCTACCTCACGGTGCTGCCCATCACGGTCCGGGGCCGGGGAGTGCGCCTCGGGGGCCAGGGCCACCCCGTCGAGTACGCCTTGAAGATGGTACGGATGCCTCAGGACCGCATGATGGATGAAGTGGCGGACCGGGGGGAGCTGCGGCGAGAGCACATCGATGGCATCATCGAGACCCTGGTGCCCTTCTACCAGCAGGCCGCCACCGGGCCCCGCATCAACAAATACGGGGAGCCGGCGATCATTGCTTACAACCACGAAGAGAATTTTATCCGCACCGAGCCCCTGGTGGGTTTTATGCTGCCCCGGGAAAGGTTCGAGGCCATCCGGGCCTTCGCCCGGGCCTTTCTGGCGCGCCGCAGAGCCCTCTTTCTGCGGCGGGTCCGGGAGGGCCGCATCCGGGACTGCCACGGCGACCTGCACATGAGAAATATCTGCCTGGCGGCCCGGGTCCACGTCTTTGATTGCATTGAATTTAATCCCCGGTTCAGATATGGTGATGTGGCCGCGGATATCGATTTTCTGGCCATGGATCTGGATTTCCATGGCTTCCGGGAGCTGAGCCGCCATTTCGTTAGGCGTTTCGCCGAGAGTTCCAGGGACCCGGAATTGCTGGAGCTCCTGGACTTTTACAAGTGCTACCGGGCCTGCGTGCGAGGCAAGATCAACGCCTTCACGGCCCAGGACCCGGAGCAGACTCCGACGGTCCGGGAGCAGGCCCTGAAGGTGGCCAGGGCGTATTTTGCCCTGGCCGGGAAGTATGCCGAAGAGGGGGCGCGGTGGGCCGCCTAGTGGTGGTGATCTTCGGGCTCATGGGCACCGGCAAGACCACCCTGGCCCGGGCCCTGGGAGAAGCCCTGGGTTTGGTGGTGATTCACAGCGATCAGGTGCGCAAGACCCTGGCCGGCATGGCCCCCACCGCAAGGGCGCCCCTGGAGTTCGGCCAGGGCATCTATGCCGTAGATTTCTCGGAGCGCACCTACGGCGAGATGCGCCGCCTGGCCGCGGCGCACCTGGCTGCGGGAGAGGGCGTCATCCTGGACGCCTCCTTCAAACGGGCCCAGGAGCGCGACCTGGTGCGGGAGCTGGCCCGGGAGCACGGGGCCCGGGTGGTGTTTGTCTATTGCGAGTGCCTCCCCCAGGTGGCCCGGGAGCGCCTGGGGATCAGGCTCACCGACCCGGCGGCCATCTCCGACGGCCGGGTGGAGCTCTTTGCGGACCAGGCCCGGGATTTCGACCCCCTCGGGCCCGGGGACCGGCCCCTGCTGCGCCTGGACACCGGCCGGGAGCTCAACGTGGTGTTAGGCGAGCTGAAGGGTTTCGTTCAAAGTTATCTGTGAAGGCTCCCGCTCGGACCTGCCTCCGCAGGGGCGGTTGGCGAATCGCCCCTACATTTTCCAACACCGCCTGGTTTTTGGGAAAACGAGCAGTTGATGATATTAGGGGTTTTCCGATGACTACCCCAGGAAGAGGGGAACTTGATGCAACCGGAAGAAATAATCGCCAAGGTGAAGGAAAAAGCCAAAAATAATTTTAAGACCGGGATGAATTGCGCCGAGTGCGTCCTGGAGGCCGTTATCTCCCAGGTGCCCACGGGACTGCCCCATGAGGCCATGTGCGTCATGACGGGCTTCGGCGGCGGCGGCGGTCTGTTCGGCGATACCTGCGGCGCCCTGGTGGGGGCCATGGCCGCCCTGGGGGCGGTGTACGGCCGCCGGGAGGTGCCCAGCAATTTCAAGGCCGCCACCGAGGAACTCTATGGCAAGCCCGGGCTTTATCGCCTGTTCAACCGGCTGCCCAACGAATTCAAGCAGCGCTTCGGCAGCACCCAGTGCCGCCTGTTGACCTCCCAGTGGCGCAAGACCTGGCTGTGCCGGGATCACCTCCAATTCTGCCGCAACCTGACCATCGAGGCCGCCGGCCTGGCCGCGGAGATGGCCGTGCCCAAGGACCTGGCCCGCTGGGGTTCAGCACCCTTTGGGGCGAAGCACCCTTGACAAAGTAAGTTGCAGGGGTTAAAAATAAACCAACTGGTCGGTTTATTTTAATAAAGAGGCTGCGGATGGCAACCAAGGGAGATCTAACCCGTCGAAATATCATAGAAAAGTCAATGCAGCTCTTCTCTGTCAAGGGGTACTTCAATACGTCTATAGCCAGTATCGTTAAAGCAACTGGTCTAACCAAGGGTGGTCTCTATGGCCACTTCCGAAACAAGCAAGAAATCTGGTATGCGGTCTATGATGAATGCGTAAGGATTTGGAAGCGCATCGTCTTCCAGGGGGTGAGAGATATCTCTGACCCACTGGCGCGGATTGAACGGGTCATAGAAAATAGTCTGAAAAATTACCTGGGGGCGGGGGTTTTTGAGGGAGGCTGTTTGTTGCTCAACTCCCTCGTCGATCTCGCCGGACAGTCCCCAACCATGAGCAACCACGTCCTGGAAGGCTTTAAGGGCTTTTCCGAATTGTTACGTCTGTGGCTGGATGAAGCAGAGCAGCAAGGAATGTTAAGGGATGGGCTAAATCTCGAGGAAATTGCCAATTTCCTGGTGATCTCGCTGAACGGGGCCGCTCCCCTGTATGCAGCAAGCAAAGATCCTGCCGCTTGGAAGCAAACCATGGCACAACTGAACTTTTATATCCAGAGTTTGCGAAAACCCATTTATTATTCTGTAACTAAAAAAATAAAGGAGAGTGCGTTATGAGCTATACCAACGTCCTGGTGGACAAACGGGATCAAATCGGCTTCATTACCCTGAATCGCCCGCAAGCGATGAACACCTTTAACGTCCCCTTTGCCCGGGAGCTCAATGATGCCCTCTGGGAAATGGAGAAGGACCCCGAGGTGCGGGTAGTGGTGATCGATGCGAATGGCAAACATTTCTCCACGGGTATTTCCCTGGACGAATTCAAGGGTAAAACCGACAAGGAGTATCGCGAGTTTATTCACTTGATGGATGAACACAATCACACCATTGCCAAGATGAAAAAGCCGGTGATTGCCTCGGTCAAAGGCTATGCCCTGGCCAATGGCGCCGGCCTGTCATTTGCCTGCGACCTGACGGTGGCCGCAGAGGATGCCAAATTCGGGACCACGGCCATCAATGTCGGCCTCATTTGTCTCGGACCGGCGGCCCCACTGGCCCGCAACGTCGGCCTCAAAAAGGCTCTGGAAATGGTGCTCACGGGAGATATTATCTCGGCCGCCGAGGCGCAAAGGCTGGGACTGGTCAACAAGGTGGTGCCCAATGATAAACTGGAAGAAGCCACCCTGGAATTGGCCACCAGACTGGCTGCCAAAAGCCCGCTGGCCCTGCAGATCGGCAAAGCCGGAATCTATGGGATGCAAAATGTCCCTTACAACCAGGCCCTGGACATGCTGAGCGACCGGTTTGCGGCTCTTTGCAGCACTGAAGATGCGGAGGAAGGGGTAAAGGCATTTCTGGAGAAGAGAAAACCGGTGTGGCGTGAGCGCTAACTGCCTCGGAGATTTCTGAGAAAGCCGGCGTGAGGTCCCGAAAGCAGGCAAGGTGACAAACGATGAGCGTCGAAGAAGTCATGAAAACTCATGGATTCAATCTCTCGGCCAGTTGCGCCGGGAAAGCGTCATATACGAAATGGATAAAACACCAAGGCAAGCGCGCCTATATCACCGTCAATGACGTGAGCGGGGACAGCTTTCCCACCACCTTGGATGAGCCCGTGCGGGTGGCAATCCATGACCTAAGGTCTGGGGACGAACTTGAGGTTCCCGAAGATATCAGCTCACTAAGCTCTTATTTGGAATCACTCAATGAATGATTACAGCCCATTTCAAAACCCTTGGGTTGTAGGAAATGCCATTCTGAGTGCAGCGACCCAGGCAGAGAAGCTGGGCTTCTTGAGTTTTAGGGAATATTGGCGCACGTACTTGCAAAAGAGGGCTCCCTAATGGTAATTTGGTATTCAAGAAACCGGGGCCGGTTCACCGCCAGTTTTAAAAAAGCCCAAGAGGAACTCTAAGGCAATCCCGACCGTTAGCGCCTTCTTCAACCTCTTGCCCAATGTTCAAGGAGCGCTCGGCAGCCCCCAGCACAGTCGCTTGATCACCACACCGTGGCGGAAAAGCTGTGCTATGCGGGGACCATGCCCTTTTTTGCCGCAATCTGGTGATGGAGATGACCGGAATGGCCGCAGAGATGGTGGCGCCCAAGGCCCCAGCCCGCACGGGCACCGTTGGGATGCCGGAGCCACCGGCAAATTTCTGAGCAGTCAAGTTGGGGATGAGAATGACGTCTGAAGATAAACTTGGTCCAAGCAAAAAAACCGATAACCAGAAACGCATCCTCAGCGGCATGCGCCCCACCGGCAAGCTGCACCTGGGGCACTTATACGGCGCCCTCTACAACTGGATGCGCCTCCAGGAAGATTATCAGTGCTACTATTTCGTGGCCGACTGGCACGCCCTGACCACGGAATACGAAAGCCCCGGGCCCATCAGCGGCTTTATCCCGGAAATGGTGACGGATTGGCTCAGCGTCGGCCTGGACCCGGAAAAATCCACCATCTTCGTGCAGTCGGCCATCCGGGAGCACGCCGAACTCTACCTGATCTTCGGCATGTTTACCCCGGTCCCCTGGCTGGAGCGCAACCCCACCTACAAGGACCAGATAGAGCAGTTGGCCCATAAGGACCTGACCACCTACGGCTTTTTGGGCTACCCGGTGCTCCAGGCCGCGGACATCCTGATGTATAAGGCGGATGGCGTGCCGGTGGGGGTGGACCAGGTGCCGCACGTGGAAATGACCCGGGAGATCGCCCGGCGGTTCAACCATCTGTATCGGCAAACTTTCCCGGAACCCGAGGCCCTCTTGACCGAGATTCCCAAGCTTACGGGCACCGACGGCCGCAAGATGAGCAAGAGCTACGACAACTGTATCTACCTGAGCGACCCGCCCGAGGTGATGGCCACAAAGGTGCGCCAGATGACCACCGATACCCTGCGCCCCTACAAG
>CAVYJK010000024.1:0-179263 GCA_963768765.1 uncultured delta proteobacterium | reverse complement strand
CTTGCCCTGCACCTTGACCAAGCCGTCTCGCTCCAGGATGCCAAAAACCGGGACTGTGCCGGCGGCGCCCCAAGGGCCTAGGTACTCGTGAAATTGAGACCCACAATGCTGACACCCACCAAACCCTTGAAGGATATTTCCCCTCTGGACCTGGAGCGCCTGAAACGGGAAATTCGAGATGCCGGCAAAAACGAGGCCACGGTGAGGCATGTGCTCTGCATAGTCCACTGTCTAGTTAATTGATATGGATTCCTAATAACTGTGTCCCGAGTTCGAGTCTCGGCGGGGGCGCCAATTATTATCCAGGAGGGTTTTATGGACGGAAAAATCCCGAGGGGTACGGCAATCCGGAAGCTACTGGCCACGGCCCTGCTCATTGTCGCCGCGGCCTCCACGGCCTGGGCCCAGAGCGCCCCGGATTTCGCCTTGCCGGACGTGATCAATGGCCAGCAATACACCCTGAGTCAGTTCCGGGGCAAGGTGGTGCTCCTCAATTTCTTCACCTTTCTGTGCGGACCCTGCCGAGTCGAGATGCCCCATCTCAGCCAGATCTATCAGGAGTTCAAGGGTCAGGGCTTCCAGACCCTCGGCATCGGTCTTTCTTCCGAGCCGGCGCAACTCCGCGCTTTAACCCAACAACTGGGCCTGGATTACCCGGTGCTGGCCGGGACCGCCGAGGTGGGCAAAGCCTATGGCAACGTGGAGCTGGTGCCCACCACCTTCATCATCGATCGCCAGGGCAATATCGTCCATAAAATCCTGGGGGCCCGGTCCAAGGAAGAATTCATCAAGTTGATCCAGCCGCTGCTTTAGGGCTTATTTTCGGCCCCGCATCAGCCGCAGGACCAGCCGCGCTAAGGGGCGGCCTGGGCCGATTAAGGCCCCTCCCCTCCCTTATTCGGCTATCCGGGCAAGTAAGGCGCCAGCCATCTGAAAAAATTTCCAAATTTGCCGGCCGCTTCTCCATCCTTTGAAATGCGCCGCCATTCTTAATGGATTGCCGTACTTGCAGAGGGTATGCATTTAGTCAAAGAAAACTCTATACATCTCAACAGATAGGTATTAGAATTTTACTTAATGGAAAACTCGGCAAATCTGCTATTGAGGCCCCGGGGTTCCCTGCCGGAAAGATTGGTAAACGCCCACCTGGCCGTAACCTCATGTTTCCAGTGCCGGAAGTGTTCCGCCGGCTGTCCCTTGACCTTTGCCATGGACTTGCTGCCGGACCAGGTAATCCGCCTGGCGCTCCTGGGGCAGGAGGACCAGGTGCTGGGGTCGCGCACCATCTGGGTCTGTTCCGGCTGCATGACCTGCACCAGTCGCTGCCCCAACGGCATCGACATTGCCGGGGTGATGGACTGGCTCAAAGAGGAAGCGGCCGGGCTGGGCCAGGGCATCTCTGAAGAAGAGGTGGCGGCCTTCCACCGCTTCTTCCTGGGGAGCGTCCGGGCTGCGGGAGGCCGCCTCTCGGAAACCCAACTTCTCAAGCGCTTTACCCTCTACAAAGTCCGCCGCCAGCCCAATTTTGCCCAACTCAAGCAAGACCTGAACCTGGGCTGGAAACTCTGGAAGCGCGGCCGGGTGCGCCTCACCGGCCCGCCGGCTCTGAGAGGCAAGGCGGAGATCAGAGAGATTTTCCAGAAGACCGATTTCTAATCGATTATGAAAGTCACCTATTATCCCGGCTGCTCGCTGGAAGGCACCGCGGCGGACTACGCCGCCTCCATCGCCGCCATGGCCTCCTTCCTGGACGTGGGCTTGGTGGAGCTCCTGGACTGGAACTGCTGCGGCGCCTCCTCGGCCCACAGTCTCAATCACCATCTCGCCTTAAGCCTGGCCGCCCGCAACCTGGCGCTGGCCGAGAAGGCCGGCCGGGACCTGGTGGCCCCTTGCGCCCTCTGCTTCAACCGTCTCAAGGTGGCGGAAAAAGCCTTGCTAGGCCCGGAAGGGCAGGAACTGGGCTTCTCCTACCGGGGCGAGATCAAGATCTGGGACCTGCTGGACTATTTTGCCCAGGACCATTTCCTGCAAGAGCTGACCGACAAGGTGGCGCAGCCGCTGGCCAACCTGCAGGCCGTCAGCTACTACGGCTGCCTGGCGGCCCGCCCGCCGGGGGTGACCGACAAAGCGGACTACGAGAACCCCCAAAGCCTGGAGCGCTTGCTGCTCTCCCTGGGCGCCAGCCCCATTGACTGGTCTTTCAAGACTGACTGTTGCGGCGCCGGTCTGGCCTTGCCCCGGCCGGACCTGGTCGACACCCTGGTCCAGCGCCTTTACGAGCAGGCCCTGGCTGCGGGGGCCGAGTGCTTCGTGGTCTCCTGCCAGATGTGCCAGGCCAATCTCGATCTCAGCCAGGAACGGATTTCCCGACAATGCGGCAAGGACTATTACCTGCCGGTCTTTTACTTCACCGAACTCATGGGACTGGCGGTGGGACATCCCGCCGCCCCCCGGTGGCTGAGCCGCCATCTGGTGGACCCCGTACCTTTATTAAAGTTCAAGGGACTGATGTGAAGAGGTTGGCTTAATGGCGGCCAAGGAGACTGTTTCCAGCCAAAAGGGCAAGACCACCGGCGCCGTGATGGTGGTGGGGGGAGGCATCGCCGGCCTGCAGGCGGCCCTGGACCTCTCGGAGAGCGGCTTCTACGTCTACCTGGTGGAAAAAAAGCCGGCCATCGGCGGCGTCATGCCCATGTTGGACAAGACTTTCCCCACCAACGATTGCTCCATGTGCACCCTGGCCCCCAAGCTGGTGGAAGTGGGCCGCCACCTGAATATCGAGATCCTGGCGCCGGCCCAGGTGGTGGGCTTCGCCGGCGAAGCCGGCAACTACCAGGTGGAGGTGCTGAAAAAAGCCCGCTACATCGATGAGAGCCGGTGCATCGCCTGCGGCATTTGCGCCGAAAAGTGCCCCAAGCAGGTCCCCAGCGAGTTCAATCAGGGCCTCAACAAGCGCAAGGCGGCTTACGTCCTCTATCCCCAGGCGGTGCCCTTAAAATACGCCATCGACGAGGAGCATTGCATCTATTTCCGCCGGGGCAAGTGCCGGGCCTGTGAGAAGCTCTGCCCTTCCAAGGCGGTGGATTTCTCCCAGACCGATGAAGTCTTGCACCTGACGGTCGGCTCCGTGATCCTGGCTCCGGGGTTCCAGATATTTGACGCCCGCCTGAGGCCGGAGTACGGCTATGGCCGCTATCCCAACGTCCTCACTTCCCTGGAACTCGAGCGGCTGCTGTCCGCCACCGGCCCCACCCAGGCCCACGTGCAGCGGCCCTTTGACCGGACCGTCCCCAAGAAGATCGCCTGGATTCAGTGCGTCGGGTCCCGGGACGCCGCCCACGGCCGGGCCTACTGCTCCTCGGTGTGCTGCATGTACGCCACCAAGCAGGCCATCATCGCCAAGGAGCATCACCCCGAGATCGAGCCCACCATTTTCTTCATCGACCTGAGGGCTCACGGCAAGGGCTTCGAGCGCTATTATCAGCGGGCCAAGGACCTGCACCGGGTCCGCTACCAGCGGGCCACCATCTCCCGGGTGACCCAGGACCCTCGCACCCACAACCTGGAACTCACCTATGTGGATGAAGCCCGCCGCATCCAGGCCGAAGAATTCAATCTGGTGGTCTTGTCCGTGGGTATGGGGATCAGCCCTGACACCGCGGCCCTGGCCGACAAGCTGGGAGTTGAGCTCTCCCCCAATAACTTCGTTAAGACCAGTTGCTTTACGCCGGTGGCCACCTCCAGGCCGGGCATCTTTGCCTGCGGCGCCTTCACCGGTCCCAAGGACATCCCCGATTCGGTCATGGACGGCAGCGCCGCGGCGGCCTCCGCCGCCGGAGTCCTGGCGTCCGCCCGGGGCACCATGCTCCGGGAGCGGGCCTTTCCCCCGGAAATCGACCTGTCCGCCGCGCCGCCCCGGGTGGGGGTCTTCATCTGCCACTGCGGCATGAATATCAGCGGCGTCGCCGATATCCCCAGCCTGGTGGAAACCGCCCGCACCATCCCCGACGTGGAGTACGTCCAGGCCAACCTCTTCAGCTGCTCCCAAGACGCCCAGAACCAGATGGCCCAGATGATCAAAGAGCACCACCTGAACCGGGTGGTGGTGGCCGCCTGTAGTCCCACCACCCACGCCGCCATGTTTCAGAATATGCTCCGGGAAGCGGGGGTGAACAAATACCTCTTTGAAATGGCCAATATTCGCAACCAATGCACCTGGGTGCACCAGTCCGATCCCCGGGGGGCCACGGAAAAGTGCCGGGATCTGATCCGCATGGCCGTGGCCAAGGCCCGGCTGCTGGAACCCTTGAAGTACTTCAGCGTGCCGGTAAACAAACGGGCCCTGGTCATCGGCGGCGGCATGGCCGGCATGACCAGCGCCCTGGCCCTGGCGGACCAGGGTTTCGACGTCCATCTGGTGGAACGGCTGGACCGCCTGGGAGGCAACGCCCGCCGGCTCCATTCCACCTGGCGCCACGAGCCGGTCCAGGCCTTTGTGGACGCCATGGTGCAGAAGGTTAGCCAACATGAAAGAATAACCGTCCACTTCTGGTCCGTGGTGACCGAGGTGTCCGGCGCGGTGGGCAACTTCCGGTCGAAGCTCTCCACCGGCCAGGAGATCGAGCACGGGGTGGTCATCATCGCGGTCGGGGCCGAACCTTATCGCCCTGAAGGGGAATATCTTTATAAGGAGCATCCCAACGTCCTGCTTTCCTTGGACCTGGACCGGGAACTGGCCCGGGGCACGACCCGGGTCAAAAGTGCCCAGGCAGTGGCCTTCATCCAGTGCGTGGGCTCCCGGGTTCCGGACCGCCCCTACTGCAACCGGGTGTGCTGCAGCCATTCCGTGGAGAACGCCATCCGGCTGAAAGAATTGAATTCCGCCATGGAGGTTTATATCCTGTACCGGGATATGCGGACCTACGGCGAGCGGGAAGCCCTCTACGCCAGGGCCCGGGAACAAGGGGTCCTGTTCTTCCGCTATGCGGTGGATGAACCTCCCAAGGTAACTTCCTCGGGGGATAAGATAATCATCCAGGTCACGGACCAGAACCTGGGGCTCCCGGTGGAGTTGAGCGCCGACCTCCTGACCCTGGCCAGCGCCATCATCCCCCATCAAAATGCGCCTCTGGCGGACTTATACAAGATCCACCTCAATGCCGAGGGCTTTTTCTCCGAGGCCCACGCCAAGATCAAGCCGGTGGAGTCCAGCACCGCCGGCATCTATATGGCGGGGCTGTGCCACTATCCCAAACCCATCCAGGAGTCCCTGGCCGAAGCCCTGGCCTGCGCCTCCCGGGCCAGTACCATTCTGTCCCGGGACTCTCTGGAGCTTGAATCCATCATCTCCCGGCCCATTGACGAAAATTGCGACGGCTGCGCCTTCTGCGTGGACGCCTGCCCCTTCCATGCCATCAGCTTGCTGGAGTACGTCAAAGGCGGCAACCTCAAGAAGACGGTGGAGGTGAATCGGGTGCTGTGCAAGGGCTGCGGTTCCTGTATGGCCACCTGCCCCAAGCAAGGCATTTATGTGGCCGGCTTTACCCTGGAGCAGCTGGGCGCACAGGTGGAGGCGGCCCTGGGACTGCCCGGTCCTGCTGTAATCCGGAAGGAGAAGGCCGCCTTGGGCCTGCCGCTGGCGAAAGAAGTGGCCGGGAAAAAATTCATGTGGGACGGGGCCACTTACGTGACCCGGGATGACGCCCGCCAGGCCATGCAGACCTATAAAAAAGACGGGGTCGAAGTGCACATGTTGCTGCTGGATGACAAGTACCTGGTTTACACCCGGAAGCTCGTGACCCAAGTTGCGGCCGGGTAGCCGTTTCCGGGAGCGTTACCTTCCCTAGGTTATTCGGATCGCTTTGCCTTCTTCAACCAAGTTGCCATCAAACAGTTATTCTTAACTTCGCAGGGCGGTAGTTAAGAAATCTGCAAGCCCGCGGAGGTGCCGTCACCATGCACTACGAGGGGCCCATCTACCGGCCTCCCAGCGAAGCCGACAGTCTGCTGGTGCAGGCCACCGTGGGCTGCCCCCACAACCGCTGCACCTTTTGCATGGTGTATAAACACGGCGTCAAATTCAAGGTGCGGCCCACGGAGGAGATCAAGGCGGACCTCCTGGAAGCCCGCCGGGACTACGGCGACCGGGTCCGCACCCTCTTCCTGCCCGCGGGCAACACCATCGCCATGCCCACCGCGGCCCTGGCCGAAGTCTGCCGCTTCAGCCACTCCCTCTTTCCCCTTCTTAGGCGTATCACTGTCTACGGCTCGGCCCAGTATATTTATCGCAAGGGGCCGGACCAGCTCCGGACCCTGGCCGCGGCCGGGCTCCGCCGGATTCACGTAGGACTGGAGAGCGGTGACGACGAAATCCTGGCCCGGGTCCAGAAAGGAGCCGACGCCCGGGTCCAGGTGGCCGCGGGCCGGCTGGTGCGGGAGGCGGGGATGGAACTCAACACTTACATCATCCTGGGCATCGGCGGCCGGGAGCGCACCGGAGCCCATGCCCGGGAAACGGCCCGGGCCCTCAACGAGATCCAGCCCCAGGTGGTGCGCCTCCGGACCTTCGTCCCCAAAGTCAACACCCCCCTGCTGGAGGATGTCCTGGCGGGGCGCTTCCGCATGCTGAGCCCCCATGAAGTCATTGCCGAAACCCTGGCCATTATAGAAGGAATCCAGGTGCCCACCCGGGTGGCCAGCGACCACTACACCAATTACGTCAGCGTGGCCGGCTCCCTGCCGGAGGATAAAGACGCCATGCTCCAAGTCCTGGCCCGGGCCTTGGAGCAGGATGAATCGTCCTTCCGGCCCTTCTTCATCGGCACCCAGTAAAAAAGGCTGGGCCTCCGTGCCCGCCCCCTCGGCAAACCGTCCTTCCCGGCTGCTCCGCTCCAGCCTTCCCATTGACAAGCCGGGGCCCGACTCTTAACAGAAAAGGCAGCGATGCCAAGTTCGTCAGGAGGTGAGGCCATGCTTCCCCTGGATATTCATATCGAAGGGCAACACCTGGAAATTTCGCCGGAATGGCGGGAGAAGATTGAAGCAGAGCTGGCCCGGTTGCAGAAGCACTATCACGACCCCATTCTCCACGCCCGGGTGGAGCTCATCGGCACCGCCCACCACCGGCTGGGAGCCTTCGAAGTCCACCTGGTGGTCTCCGTGACCGGGGACACCATCACTATTCTCCGGCAGGGGGACCTCGTCTTGCCGCTGCTGGTGGAGGCCTTTGACGTCTTGGACCGCAGGCTGCTGCAGCACGCCCGGGTGCAGCAGCAGGAGGTCAAAACCCACGAAGAGCTCGTCCGCCACGGCCGGGTCCTGCGCCTCTTCCCGGAGGGGGATTACGGCTTCATCGAAACCGAGGACGGCCTGGAGGTTTATTTCCATGCCCACGCGGTGAAGAAGGGGAAATTTGAAGACCTCACACCTGGCACCGAGGTGAGGTTCGCCCAGGAAGCCGGGGACCAAGGCCCCCAGGCCGTCTGGGTGCAGCCGGTGCGGTAGGGTGGAGTTTTCTTTCCCTCCGCACTACCGGCCCTCCCCTCAACCTCCACGCCCAGCCCTCAGCACCTTTTATGGGGGTTGGGGGTGGGTTTCAGGGAGGATTGTAAGTGGGCCGTCGGCCCCTGGCTCCCTCCCTGAAAAATCAGCAATGCTTCCGGGCCACGGCCCAGATGATCTCGTAAGTGGCCGGCACGGTGCCGTTCCGCCCGAAGTTCTCCTGGTAGGCCGCGGTCATGGCTTTGAGCATCCGGGGCGAGAAGGCCCGGGGCTGCGGGTTGGTGGCCCCGGTGGCCTGGAGGGCCTTGAGGAAATGGCGCACCGACGGGAAATTCGCGGTCACCACCTCCTGCCGCAGCCGCGGGTCGGTAAATCCGGCCCGGGTCAAAAGGCCGGACCAGCCCTCCTGATCCAGGAAACATTGGGCCGGGATGGAGAGCGCCGCTCTCTGGCCCCAGCAGTCGGCGGCCAGCTGGAGCGAGGCCGCCAGCTCCTGAAAGGTCCGGGGCCCCAGGGTGGAGAAGGCCAGCGTCCCGCCGGGATTGAGGCTCTGAAAATAAGCCGACAGGGTGTCGGCGGGACAGGTGAGCCACTGGAAGGCGGCGTTGGCGATGATCAGGTCGAAGACGCCGGGCCCCAGGGCTTCGCCGTCGGCCACCAGCCAGCTCACGCCGGAGCCGTTTCCCAGGCGGCGGCGGGCCGCGGCCACCAAGGCCTCGTCCAGGTCCAGGGCCACCAGCGGCGCCGCGACGTTTAGCTGCCGGAGCAACTGGGTCAGGTAGCCGGTGCCGCAGCCGATCTCCAGGATGCGGCCCGCCCGGACGATGTCAGAGCCCGCCAGCGCCAGCAACCCCTTGGCCATGAGACGCTGGGTGCAGGCATGCCGGTCATAAGACGCGGCCCGCCGGGCGAAGTTCCGCCGAATGCCTCGCTTGATTTCCATAAACTATTGTGAGTGATTTTGGGGAGGGGGCTAAGGGCGCGCCCCCTTACCCCCTCCACAAACCCCTCCCCCAATCCCTTATGGGTTATTGTTAGTCCGTGGAAGTCGGGGCCGCAGGCCCCGCCTTCCCTGGACCCTTATGCGGGTTGGGAGGGGGGTTTGGGGGGAGGGCAGGGACCCTCGGTCCCTGGCCTTCCCCCCAACATCCTTTCCAATATCCCGTTAAACGCCGCGGCCTGGGTCAGAAACGGCAGGTGTCCCGCCCCTGGCAGGAGGTGGAGTCTGGAGCCGGGCAGCTGCTGGTGGATAAACTTGGCCTGGGAGGCGGCCACGATGCGGTCCGCCGCTCCCTGGACGATAACCGGCTCTCCCGGCAGGCGTCGCAGGCTGCGGCTGAGATCCTGGCCCAGCAGGTAATCCAGGCCCGCGGCCAGGTTTTCCGGGTGGGCCGGGGACTGGAAGGCGGCCTCCGCCTCAATCCCGAAGGCCTCCTCCCCCGGGGCCAGGCAGCTGCGGGCAAACTTTCGCAGCACCTCTCCGGGGTTGTCTCTCAGGGCCCGGCGCATGGCCCGCACCCCGGCGGCAGGCTGGCCATAGGGAAAATCGGGCCTCCGGCAAAAAGACGCGGCCACCCCCGTAAGCACCAGGCCGCCGGGCGCCGGCCCTTCATATTGGGTCAGGGTCTGGATCAACAGCATGCCCCCCAGGGACCAGCCCACCAGGACGCTCTCCGGCAGCGGCAATTCTGACAAATATTGCCGGAACCAACCTGGCTCCCAGGCGCCGGTGTCCGGGGCCAGGACTCGCAACCGGCTCCCGAAGGCCTCCACCTGCCACCGCCAGATGCTTCCTGCGGCGCCCCAGCCGTGGAACAAGACCAAGGTCTTCACCGCGCCAGACCCATTTCTCCGGCCACCGCCACGATGGTCTTAAGGGCCCCGGCCAGGTCCTCCCGGGAGTGGGCGGCGGACAAGGAAAACCTCACCCGGGCCCGGCCCGGCGGCACCGTGGGAGGCCGCAGGGCCACGGCCATCAGGCCCCGGGCCCTGAGGCGAGCCGCGAATTCCAGGGTCCGGGCGTTGGACCCCACCAGGACCGGGATGATCTGGGATTCGCTCCTTAGGGTGTCGAGCCCGGCGGCCCCCAGCCCCCGGCGGAACTTCTCTGATTCCTCCTGCAGGTAGGTGCGGCGCTGGGGCTCTGCAACCACGATTTTGAGGGCTGCGGCGATGGCCCCCAGCACCGGGGGCGCCAGGCCGGTGGAATAAATGAAAGAACGGGCCCGGTTGTGCAGGTACTCGATGAGCCCGCGGTCGCCGGCCACGTAGCCCCCCAGGGACCCCAGGGCCTTGGAGAAGGTACCCATGTGGATGTCCACCCGGGAGGCCAAACCCAGGGCCTCGGCCAGGCCGGCGCCCCGGGGCCCCAGGACCCCGGTGGCATGGGCTTCGTCGATCATGAGCCAGGCCCCATAAGTCTCCTTCAGGGCCACCAGGCCGGTTAGGGGCGCCAGGTCGCCGTCCACCGAAAACACCGAGTCGGTGACGATGAGGCGCTTTTTGCCTCCGACTTTTTTGAGCATCTGCTCCAGCCGCTCCAGGTCCCGATGGGGGAAGCGCTGCAACGCGGCGCCGGACAGCTTGATGCCGTCGTAGATGCTGGCGTGGTTGAGCCGGTCGCTGAAAATGACGTCCCCCGGCCCCACCAGGGCGGAGATCGTCCCCAGGTTGGCGGCGTAGCCGGTGCTGAAGATCACCGCGGCCGCGGTGCCCTTGAAAGCGGCCAATTGCCTTTCCACCGCCTCGTGGAGGGCATAATGCCCCACCACCAGGCGGGAAGCCCCGCTGCCGGCGCCCCACCGGGCCGCGGCCTCCTGGGCCGCCTCGATTACCCGGGGGTCCTGGGCCAGGCCCAGGTAGTCGTTGGAGGAGAGATTGAGCAGCACCTCGCCCGCCGAGGCGCACCTTGCCGCCGGGCAGCACCTCTTCCACCGTCTGGAGGCGGCGCCGCAGATCCTGGGCCTCCAGGGCGGCCAATTCTTGGGTTAATTGTTCTATCATCGGTTCATATCGTTTTGGTAGGGCGGTGGGGCAGGACCGCCGTGCTGGCCGATCCAGGCGACCAGACGGTCGCCCACCTATTAATTGGAGCAATAAATGACCTAAAGCTTTATCCCCTCTCCCCCGTCGGGGGAGAGGGTTAGGGTGAGGGGGATGGTTATCTTCCGGCTCCCCTTATTAATTGCCAGTTTGCGGCAGAAGACCAAACCCCGCCAGCTTTTCCGCCACCTCTGCCACAGTAGCCAGAAATCTATCTCGCCCGGCGGGGTCGTTCAGGTCTTTCACCTCAGGTACCAGCCCCAGGATGGGCGCTTGAGTAATGGCCTCAATCACCGCGGGGTTGGTTTTCTCGGCCAGGGAGGGGTTCTCCGGGTAGCGGTTGATGACCACCCCGGCCACCCGGATGCCGGCCTGGCGGGCCGCCAGAACGGTGAGGGCCGTGTGGTTGATGGTGCCCAGGCCGGGCCGGGCCACCACCGCCAGGGGGAGACCCAGCCAGCGGATCAGGTCCAGCACCAGAAAGGAGGTGTCAATGAGGGGCACGCAGAGCCCGCCCGCCCCTTCCACCACGAAAAGCTCATAGCGCCGGGCCAGCTCCCGCACCGCCGCCGCCACCCGGTTGAGGTCCACTCGGCACCCCCTCGTGGTCCGCAGCCACCCCCGGCGCCAGGGGCAGCCTGAGGGTGATGGGGGTGAGCAACTCCAGGGGTTCAGCCAAGACCGGCCAGGTCCCGGGCGAACCGGGCGTCCGTGGCGATGAGCCGGCCGGCCTCCTGGGGGCAGCCGCTCTGGATGGGCTTGAAATAGACGGCCGCAATACCCCGCTGCCGCAGGGCCGCGGTGAGCCCCGCCGCCACCCAGGTCTTGCCCACGTCGGTGTCGGTGCCGGTGACGAAGACGCCTTTGATTTTCGGTATAGTTGGCAATTTCATAACCCAAGGAAGATGTTCAAGGGGCAAGGTTCAAAGGCATAAGCTTTTAACCCCTAACCTTTAACCTCTAACTTTGAACCTTGAACTTTGAACTTTGAACTTTCATTTCCTCTCCAGCTCCAGCCCCAGATCCGCCAGCGTCCGGCGGTCGTCTTCCGGCAGGCGGCCCTGGGTGGTGAGGTAGTCCCCGGTCATCACCGCGTCGGCCCCGGCCGCGAAGATCAGCGGGCTCAAAGAGCGCAAGGTCACCTGGCGGCCCCCGCAGATGATGAGGGAGCGCTCCGGAAACAGGAGGCGGAAGGCCACGATGGCCTTCAGGGCCGTGAGGGGCGTAAGCCGCGGCCGCTCGGCCAATGGCGTGCCCGGCAGGGGGTGCAGAAAATTCAGGGGGATGGCGTCCACCGGCAGGGCGGCGATGGCCTGGGCCAGCTCCCAGCGCTGGGCCACGCTCTCCCCCAGCCCCAGGATGCCGCCGGCGCACACCGACAGCCCCGCCTCCCGGGCCGCCTCGATGGTGGCCACCCGCTCGGCATAGGTGTGGGTGGTGCAAATCTTCGGGAAAAAGGAGGCCGCGGTCTCCAGGTTGTGGTGAAAGCGCCAGAGGCCCGCGGCCTTGAGTTCTGCCAGAAAAGCTTTATCCACGATCCCCAAAGAGGCGCAGACCTTGAGGGGCACGGCCTCTTTGATGGCGGCCACCGCCGCCACCAGGGCGCCCTGCTCCCGGGGCGAGAGGATCCCCCGGCCCGAAGTGACGATGGAGAAGCGGGCCGCGCCCGTGGCCGCGGCATCCTGCGCCGCGGCCACCAGCCGCTCCCGGGGCAGCAGCCCATAGTGGGGCGCGCCGCTTTGGGCCCGGGCCGCCTGGGAGCAGAAGGCGCAGTCCTCGGAGCACGCCCCGCTCTTGGCGTTGATGATGACGCAGAAGCTAACCCGGTTGCCGAAGCGCCGCTCCCGCAGCCGGGACGCCTCCCCCAGCCGGGGCCACAAACCCGCCCAATCCAGGCGAAAAATCTCTTGCCAATCGGAATAATTCATCAGCGCAATCCCGAATAAACATCACCCAGGACAGCCCCCATTGTCAACCATATTTCTATGTCAGGTTTACAATATGATTTGCGATAGCCCGAACCATGGAAAAGACAAGGCAGAGGCGGGTTTTAAACCCGCCCCTACAGCACCGGCGAGGCGCCGTTGCCTTTTAAAGATTTTTCTAAGACACTTCCCAGAGGAGAGGTCTCAACTTTGGGAGGGGGGTTCTCTCGGGGTGGGATGGCAATAAAAAAAGCGGCTCGATGGCCGCTGGGATTCTCGAAGGCCTTGCCTTTAAAATCTCACCGCCGGGGAATGTAGACTTCCCGCGCCTTGATGCCGTCGGAGGGGCCGATGAGGCCCTCCTTTTCCATGGTCTCGATGATGCGGGCGGCCCGGTTGTAGCCCACCCTGAGCCTACGCTGCAGCATGGAGATGGAGGCGTTCCGGGTTTCGGCCACCAGCTCCACCGCGTCGGCGTATTTCTCGTCCTTCTCGCCGTTTTCGGCGATGTCCTCTGCCTGCTCCTTGAGCTCGGTGATGCCCGCCTCGTACTCCGGCGGGGCCTGGGCCTTTAAGAACTCCACCACCCGGTTGACCTCTGCATCCGAGACGTAAGGCCCATGGATGCGCTTGAGCCGGGAGGTGCCGGGCGGCAGGAACAGCAGGTCCCCCATGCCCAGGAGGCGCTCGGCCCCCATGGTGTCCAGGATGACCCGGGAGTCGGGCCGGGACGCCACCTGGTAGGAGACCCGGGTGGGGAAGTTGGCCTTGATGAGCCCGGTGATGACGTCCACCGAAGGCCGCTGGGTGGCCACGATGAGGTGGATGCCCGAAGCCCTGGCCTTTTGCGCCAGGCGGATGAGGTACTCTTCCGTGTCCCGGGAGGAGATTAGCATCAGGTCCGCCAGCTCGTCGATGATGATGACCAGATAGGGCAGCGACCGGGGCAGCAGGCCCTCCTCCACCCTGGAGTCCGCCTTCTTGACCCGGGCTTTGACGTTGTAGCCCTCGATGTTGCGCACCGCCAGGTCCGAGAGCAGGGCGTAGCGCCGCTCCATCTCCCCCACGGCCCAGTGCAGGGCGATGGTGGCCTCCTTGGGATTGAAGACCACCGGGTGCAGCAGGTGGGGGATGCCTTCGTAGGTGGAGAGCTCGATGCGCTTGGGGTCGATGAGCAGGAACCGCACCTCGTCGGGCAGGGCCTTAAAGAGGATGCTGAGGATCATGGCGTTGAGGCCGACGCTCTTGCCGCTGCCGGTGGCCCCGGCGATCAAGAGATGGGGCATCTTGGCCAGGTCGGTGACCACCGGGGTCCCCATGATGTCTTTGCCCAGGGCCAGGGTCAGGCGGGAAGGGGACTTCTGGTAGGAGGCGTCGGTTAGGAGCTCCCGCAGGGCCACCACCTGGCGCTTGGGGTTGGGGACCTCGATGCCCATGACGCCCTTGCCCGGCACCGGGGCCACAATGCGGATGGACAGGGCCTTGAGGGCCAGGGCCAGGTCGTCGGCCAGGCCCGTCACCTTGCTGATCTTGACCCCGGGGGCCGGCTCCAGCTCGAAGCGGCTCACCACCGGCCCGGTCATGATGGCGGTGACCCGGCCTTCCACCCCGAAGTGGCGCAGGGTGTCCTCCAGCTTCTGGGCCTGGGCCAGCATGGCCCCTTCCTGCACCTGGTGGTCCCAGGGAGGCGACGGGTCCAGCAGGTCCAGGGACGGCCGGGTGAAGGCCCCCGCGGGCGCGGCTTTCCGGGACCGGGTGGGGGCCGCGGCGCCTTCGGCCTCCGGGGGCGGCGGCGGCCCGCTGACCAGCGGCAATTCAGGTTGTTCCATACCCGCCTTGGTGATTACCGGGCGCTGGGGCGCAGCCCGGCGGGGACGGTAGGGCATTGGCGCCGGCTCCTCTTCCCGGCGCCGCCCGAGACGCCAGGCGGACCGGGCCGCCTCCCCCAGGCGCGCCATCAGGCCCACGTAAGAAAGCCGGGTGGCTCCCATGAAGCTGACCAGCAAGAGCAGCCCCAGGGCCAGGAAGGCGCCGGTGGGGTTGAGACCGGCCAGCAAGGCCCCCGCCAGCGCCTCCCCCAGCCGGCCGCCGCCGGAGAGGCCCCGGCCGCCCCAATACAGCAGCGGCCAGCCCAGGGAGAGAAGGCCGGCCGAGGCCAGGAAGACTCCCAGGGCGGCCAGGGTCTGGGGCCAGCCCAGGTCCTCCAGCCCCTCATGGTGCGACTGCCAGGCCAGGCCCAGGAGCAGCAGGGGGGCCCAGAAAGCCGCCAGCCCCAGGAACCAGATGCCGTAGGCCCCCACCAGGGCCCCGGCCTTGCCGCCGGCGTTGCGCACCCCGGCCGAACTGCCAGGCTTCCACCAGACCCTGGGGGTCCTGAACCGAATAGCTCCACAGGGCCAGGAGGAGAAACAGGGCCAGGCCCAGGAGCAGCAGGGCGGCCATCTCCTGGCCCAGGCTCATTCACTGCTCATAGGTGTGGGTAGTGCAAATTTTCGGGAAAGAAGAGGCCGCGGCCTCCAGGTTGTGGTGAAAGCGCCAGAGGCCCGCGGCCTTGAGTTCTGCCAGAAAAGCTTTATCCACGATCCCCAAAGAGGCGCAGACCTTGAGGGGCACGGCCTCTTTGATGGCGGCCACCGCCGCCACCAGGGCGCCCTGCTCCCGGGCCGAGAAGATCCCCCGGCCCGAAGTGACGATGGAGAAGCGGGCCGCCCCGGCCTCAGCCGCCGCCTGGGCCGCGGCAACCAGTTGTTCCCGGGGCAGCAGCGGGTAATGGGGGACTTCGCTGGTCGCCTTCCCCGCCTGGGAGCAGAAAGCGCAGTCCTCGGAGCACGCCCCGCTCTTGGCGTTGATGATGACGCAGAAGCTGACCCGGCGCCCGAAGGTTGCCTCCCGGGTCCGCGTCGCCTCACCCAGATACGGCCACAGCTCGCCCCACCTTAGGCGAAAAATCTCTTGCCAATCGGAATAATTCATCAGCGCAATCCCGAATAAACATCACCCAGGACGCCCCCATTGTCAACCATATTTCTATGTCAGGTTTACAATATGATTGATAGCCCGAACCATGGAAAAGACAAGGTAGAGGCGGGTCTTAAACCAGCCCCTACAGCACCGGCGAGGCGCCGTTGCCTTTTAAGATTTTTCTAAGACACTTCCCAGAGGAGAGGTTCTCAACTTTGGGAGGGGGGTTCTCTCGGGGTGGGATGGTAATAAAAAAAGCGGCTAGATGGCCGCTGGGATTCTCGAAGGCCTTGCCTTTAAAATCTCACCGCCGGGGAATGTAGACTTCCCGCGCCTTGATGCCGTCGGAGGGGCCGATGAGGCCCTCCTTTTCCATGGTCTCGATGATGCGGGCGGCCCGGTTGTAGCCCACCCTGAGCCTACGCTGCAGCATGGAGATGGAGGCGTTCCGGGTTTCGGCCACCAGCTCCACCGCGTCGGCGTATTTCTCGTCCTTCTCGCCGTTTTCGGCGATGTCCTCTGCCTGCTCCTTGAGCTCAGTGATACCCGCCTCGTACTCCGGCGGGGCCTGGGCCTTTAAGAACTCCACCACCCGGTTGACCTCTGCATCCGAGACGTAAGGCCCATGGATGCGCTTGAGCCGGGAGGTGCCGGGCGGCAGGAACAGCAGGTCCCCCATGCCCAGGAGGCGCTCGGCCCCCATGGTGTCCAGGATGACCCGGGAGTCGGGCCGGGACGCCACCTGGTAGGAGACCCGGGTGGGGAAGTTGGCCTTGATGAGCCCGGTGATGACGTCCACCGAAGGCCGCTGGGTGGCCACGATGAGGTGGATGCCCGAAGCCCTGGCCTTTTGCGCCAGGCGGATGAGGTACTCTTCGGTGTCCCGGGAGGAGATTAGCATCAGGTCCGCCAGCTCGTCGATGATGATGACCAGATAGGGCAGCGACCGGGGCAGCAGGCCCTCCTCCACCCTGGAGTCCGCCTTCTTGACCCGGGCTTTGACGTTGTAGCCCTCGATGTTGCGCACCGCCAGGTCCGAGAGCAGGGCGTAGCGCCGCTCCATCTCCCCCACGGCCCAGTGCAGGGCGATGGTGGCCTCCTTGGGATTGAAGACCACCGGGTGCAGCAGGTGGGGGATGCCTTCGTAGGTGGAGAGCTCGATGCGCTTGGGGTCGATGAGCAGGAACCGCACCTCGTCGGGCAGGGCCTTAAAGAGGATGCTGAGGATCATGGCGTTGAGGCCGACGCTCTTGCCGCTGCCGGTAGCCCCGGCGATCAAGAGATGGGGCATCTTGGCCAGGTCGGTGACCACCGGGGTCCCCATGATGTCTTTGCCCAGGGCCAAGGTCAGGCGGGAAGGGGACTTCTGGTAGGAGGCGTCGGTTAGGAGCTCCCGCAGGGCCACCACCTGGCGCTTGGGGTTGGGGACCTCGATGCCCATGACGCCCTTGCCCGGCACCGGGGCCACAATGCGGATGGACAGGGCCTTGAGGGCCAGGGCCAGATCGTCGGCCAGGCCCGTCACCTTGCTGATCTTGACCCCGGGGGCCGGCTCCAGCTCGAAGCGGCTCACCACCGGCCCGGTCATGATGGCGGTGACCCGGCCTTCCACCCCGAAGTGGCGCAGGGTGTCCTCCAGCTTCTGGGCCTGGGCCAGCATGGCCCCTTCCTGCACCTGGTGGTCCCAGGGAGGCGACGGGTCCAGTAGGTCCAGGGACGGCCGGGTGAAGGCCCCCGCGGGCGCGGCTTTCCGGGACCGGGTGGGGGCCGCGGCGCCTTCGGCCTCCGGGGGCGGCGGCCCGCTGACCAGCGGCAATTCAGGTTGTTCCATACCCGCCTTGGTGATTACCGGGCGCTGGGGCGCGGCCCGGCGGGGACGGTAGGGCATTGGCGCCGGCTCCTCTTCCCGGCGCCGCCCCAGACGCCAGGCGGACCGGGCCGCCTCCCCCAGGCGCGCCATCAGGCCCACGTAAGAAAGCCGGGTGGCTCCCATGAAGCTGACCAGCAAGAGCAGCCCCAGGGCCAGGAAGGCGCCGGTGGGGTTGAGGCCGGCCAGCAAGGCCCCCGCCAGCGCCTCCCCCAGCCGGCCGCCGCCGGAGAGGCCCCGGCCGCCCCAATACAGCAGCGGCCAGCCCAGGGACAGCAGCCCGGCCGAGGCCAGGAAGACTCCCAGGGCGGCCAGGGTCTGGGGCCAGCCCAGGTCCTCCAGCCCCTCATGGTGCGACTGCCAGGCCAGGCCCAGGAGCAGCAGGGGGGCCCAGAAGGCCGCCAGCCCCAGGGACCAGATGCCGTAGGCGCCCACCAGGGCCCCGGCCTTGCCGCCGGCGTTGCGCACCGCGGCCGTGCCCCAGGCTTCCACCAGACCCTGGGGGTCCTGAACCGAATAGCTCCACAGGGCCAGGAGGAGAAACAGGGCCAGGCCCAGGAGCAGCAGGGCGGCCATCTCCTGGCCCAGCCTACGCTGCCAGGTGACCGGCGCGGGCGCGGCCTTACCTTTCCGAGGATTGCCTTTCTTGGGAGCGCCGTTCTTTGCCATAATCCTGTGGGTTTGCTTGGTTCTCTTTTCTCGGTGCTTTCTGTCTCTCGGTGGTTATGAAGTTACCAACGAGACCCAGGGGCCATGAAAGACTGGTGCCGGGTTCCTCAAGTACCTTTATTAAGTCTTTCCATTATACCTCCCCCTCCCTTGGTGGGAGGGGGCTGGGGGGAGAGGGAAGGTATAGGAATTATTCAAAACATTCACCCCCACCCTACCCTCCCCCATCAAGGGGGAGGGAAAAAGCCAGTTTCTTAAAGCAAGGTATTCCTGGAACCTGCCCCTAATCCTGCTCCAGGGCCCCCACCGGGACCGGCTCCCCGGCGGGGCCGGTGGCCGGCAGACGCCGGCGGGAAGTGACCCCCGAGAGGCTCGGCAGGATGTAGGCCACGGCCGCCGGAGTTATGCTGAGCTGCCGGTAAACCTTGATCCCGGCGTCGGCCACCGCCCCCCGCCAGAAGGCATCCCGCCGGGGGTCCCGGGACTCGTAAGGCAGTTCGAAGTAGACCTGCTCGATCTGGGCCGTGGCCAGGAGCTTGACGCAGACGAAGCAGGGCTCCAGGGTGACGTACAGCGCCGCGCCCTTGATGGCCACTCCGTGGCGGGCTGCCTGGGCGATGGCGTTGGCCTCGGCGTGGGAGGCCCGGCAGTAGTTGTACTTGTCCACGTCGGCCACGCTGAGGGCCCGGCGGTGGCAGTAGGGCGAGCCGTCGGGCATGACCTGGTCCACGCAGTGGGGCGCCCCGGGCATGGAGCCGTTGTAGCCCGTGGCCAGGATCTGGCGGTCCTTCACCAGCACCGCCCCGGTGGGCCGGGAGTTGCAGGTGCTGCGGGTGCTCACCAGCTTGGCGATGAGCATAAAGTATTCATCCCATGAGGGTCGCATATTTATTACTATTATCCTAATTCAATGTACCTTTGATGTTTCCCATCATTTATCCCGATTATTTAAATATTCTTCTTGCCATCTAATTTATCCCAGTGTCTTTGGTGGCACAGGCGTCTCGCCTGTGCATCTTGTCAATCATTCTTCATATAGAGCCAGGGATAATCCTCCGGGCTTTGGACCAATTCCTGCTTAGGGGGTTGTTGATTATGTACTGCCATTTCTCCAAGAACTCCGCCTCGAGAATCCCGGACAATGCGGTCAAAGCGTTCATCCTGCCAGATAGACCCCTGACTGCCTCTTTGCCGATTAATTTGGTGGACGCTGAAGCTCTTGACACTATGAATAATCTCCGCTAGAATGCAAAGGCCCCGCCGTTTTTGGACCAGTCAGGGGCTGCACCAGGGCATGCACGTGGTCGGGCATAACAACGGCGGCATATAAGGTCCACTTGCGTCCATCCCAATAATGCAGCGCCTCCAAAGTAATGGCGCGATCTTCGGTTGGGAAAGAATTTCGCCTTTTTTACATCGCCAAGTGAGGAAATATACCTTTCCTGGCTGTTGCCAGTGGGGCAAGTTTCTCCTGGTGATTTTGAAGGATTGCACAGGCGAGACGCCTGTGCCACTTTTTCTTTTTATCACTTTTCACTTTCTAAGAGGCCATTTGTTAGTCCCGTGGATAAGCAATGGGTGTGCTACTTATTTAAGAAAGCCGTAATAGCCTGCCGGGTTTCCAGGGGTTCCTCTTCCAGGGGGATATGGCCACATTTAGGGATGACGACCAGAGTCGAGTTCGGGATATCCCGCTTGAAATTCTTGCCGACTTCAAGGGGCACCACTTCGTCTTCCGCCCCCCAGATAATCAGGACCGGGACGCTGATGGTCTTATACCGGGCGGTGACGGCCTCCATGTCCTCCGGCACGATCTGTCGCGCCGTCTGGGCCACCGCCTCCGGAGCGCCCGGCAGGCTGCCGTAATAGGCGTAGGTGTCGATCTGCTCCTCGGTGATCTTATCTTTATTATAATAACATTTTCTCAGCACCATGTAGGTGGCGAACCGGGGCGACAGGAGACTGGTCGCTACCGTATTCACGAGAGGGATACCGGCCAGCCGGATGAACCAGGGCAGCTTTTGCGGATAGCCGGCGCTGTCGATGAGCACCAGGCGCTTGATGCGCCCGGGGTTTTCCTCCCGCACCTTGAAATAGGTCATGAGCGTCACCCCGCCGCCCATGGAATGGCCCATCACGACCAGGTCATGCAAGTCCTGGGTGCGGATGAACTCGGCCACCAGGTCGGCCTGGTCGCTGACCGCGTAATGCCCATCCCGGGGCTTATCCGACAGGCCATAGCCCTTGAGGTCCATGGTGATGACCCGGTGATTCTCGGCCAGCGCCGGGACCAGGAAGCCGCCAGGTATAGGCGCAGGCCCCGAAGCCGTGCAGCAGGAGGATGGGCGGTCCCTGCCCCGCCTCGTAGTAATTGATCTTTATCCCGTGATAGTCAAAGGTCTTCTGCTGGCCCCAGTCCTGGCCCAGGTTCGCCGGCGGGGCCGGAATCCGGGCACATCCCACCGCCAAAAGGAGCAACAGACAAACATTTAAAAATATCTTAATTCGCTGCATTACCTCTTAAAAATGATTGCCTTAGATTAACTATCACATGCTAACAAACTCCTTGCCGCAAATCAATCACCAAAGGCGAGGTCTCCTTTTCCCGGGACAGCGACCCCGGCTCCACCAGTTTGACCCGGGGCTGCACCCCGATGCCCTGGGCCAGTTTGTGGGTGAGCTGCTGCAAGAACTCCCGCTGCAAGGTCATCTTATCGAAGAACAGACCCTCCCGCACCTCGAGGCGCACTTCCAGGTAATCCAGGTGGCCTTCCCGGCCCACCACCAGCTGATAGGCCGGCTCCTCCCCCTTAAGGCCGCGCAAAATCTGGCCCACCCGGGCCGGGAAGATGTTGATGCCCTTGACGATGACCACCTCGTCGGTGCGGCCGGCGATGCGGCTCAGGCGCGCCAGGGTGCGGCCGCAGGGGCAGGGCTCGTAGTCCAGGCGGCACCGGTCCCCGGTGCGGAAGCGCACCAGGGGGGTGGCCTCCTTGGTGATGGTGGTGAGCACCAGCTCCCCCAGTTCCCCGGCAGGCAGCACCGCGCCGCTCTTCGGATCGATGACCTCGGCCAGAAAATGGTCCTCGTTGAGGTGCATGCCCGGAAGCAGGCGGTCGGCGCACTCCCCGGCCACCCCGGGTCCCATGGCCTCGGAAAGGGCATAGTGGTCCCGGGCCTTGAGATAGAGGCGGTTCTCGATGGCGGTCCGCATCTCCTCGGTCCAGGGCTCTCCGGCCAAAAGCGCCAGCTTCAGGTGCAGGTTCTTGGCGTCCACCCCCTGGGCCTCTATTTGGTCCGCCAGCACCAGGGCGTAGGACGGGGTGGAGACCAGCACGGTGGTGCGGTAGTCCCGCATCACCTGCACCTGCCGGGCCGTGAACCCGGGGCCCGTGGGGATCACCGAGGCGCCCAGGAGCTCCACCCCGTAGTGGATGCCGAAGGCGCTGGTGAGGAGCCCGTAGCTCAGGGTCACCTGCACCACATCGTCCCGGTCCACCCCGGCGGCGGTCAGCACCCGGGCCGAGAGTTTGGCCCAGTGGCGCAGGTCCCGGCAGGTGTAGCCCATGACGATGGGGTTGCCGGGGCTGCCGGTGGAGGAGTGGATGCGCACCACCTCCCGGAGCGGCACCGCGAACATCTCGTAGGGGTAGGCCCGGGCCAGGTCGTGGCGGCTGGTGAAGGGCAGCCGGGCCAGGTCCTCCAGGGACTGGCAATCCTCGGGGAGAAAACCCAGCTCGTCGAACTTCTTCTTGTAGAACTTGACGTTCTTGTAGACCCGGGTAAGGGTGGCCTGGAGACGCTCCAACTGCAGCTGGGCCAGATCACCGCGGTCCATCTGCTCCGCATCCTTATCGAAGATCGCCATGTCCTCCTCCTCCTTTGGAGTGTTTCTGGGGGGGAGGGCCAGGGACCGGTGCCGTCCCTGCCCTCCCCCAACGCCCCCTCCCAACCCGCTTAAGGTCCGTGAAAGGCGAGGCCTTGGCCTCGACTTCCACGGACCTGAATAATCACCCCATAAGGGATTGGGGGAGGGGGTTTGGGGAGGGGCCCTTACTGCAAACCCTGGCCCCCTCCCCAAAAATCAATCCCCTTCCTCCTCCCGGCCCAGGTAGGCCTCGATGACCCGGGGGTCCCGGCGGATTTCCCGGGGAGCCCCCGCGGCGATTACCTCGCCGTAGTCCAAGACCACCACCGGGTCGCACAGGCCCATGACCAGGGTCATATCGTGTTCGATGACCAGCAGGGTGATGCCTCGGTCCCGGAGTTTTTCCAGCAGGGCCATCAGGTCTTCCGTTTCCCGGGGGTTCAGGCCCGCGGCGGGTTCGTCCATGAGCAGCAGTTGGGGTTCCTGGGCCAGAGCCCGGGCGATTTCCAGGCGCCGCTGGTCCCCGTAGGCCAGGGCTTCGGCGGGAAAGTCCGCCTGGTCTGCCAGCCCCACCAGCTCCAGCAGCGACAGGGCCCGCTCCCGGTTTTCGGCCCGGGCCCGGCTCACCCGGGGGAGCGGCAGCAAGGCCGCCAGCGGCCCCACTTGCTGGCGCAGGTGGCGGCCGGTGAGGACGTTTTCCATGACCGTCATGCCCCCGAAGAGCTGGATATTCTGGAAAGTGCGGGCCAGGCCCAGACGGGCCCGGGCGTAGGGGGACAGGCCCACCAGGTCCTGGCCTGCCAACCGGATGGCGCCGCCGGTGGGCCCCAGGAGGCCGTTGATGAGATTGAAGCAGGTGGTCTTGCCCGCGCCGTTGGGGCCGATGAGACCGGTGATCCCCCCGGCCGCGGCGCTGAAAGAGACGCCCGTCAGGGCCTTGACCCCGCCGAAATGTTTGCTGAGGTTAGTGACTTCCAATAGGCTCATCCACTTTCAGCATCCAAAGTTCCTCCAGGTCCGTTAAGGCCGAGCTTCATTCGGTCCCCTGAACTGCTGGAACACCAAGTGAAGTTATATCTGCGCTGTACCGCTTGTTTGCTGACAGTTTTCATTCCCATACTTCCTTATAACCCTTGCCCAGATAAGCCCGCTGCACTTCCGGGTCTTCCCGCAGGTCGGCGGCGGAGCCGTCCAGGATGATGCGCCCGGTCTCCAGCACGTAACCCCGGTCCGCCACCTTCAGGGCGGCCCGGGCGTTCTGCTCCACCAGCAGGATGGTGGTGCCGGACCTCTTGAGCTCCGCCAGGATCTCGTAAACCTGGGTCACCATGCGGGGGGCCAGGCCCATGGAGGGCTCGTCCAGCATCAAAAGCCGGGGCCGGGCCATGAGAGCCCGTCCGATGGCCAGGATCTGCTGCTCGCCGCCGGAGAGGGTCCCCGCGGCCTGGTGAGCCCGCTCCCCGAGGATGGGAAAGCGCTGCCGCAACTCTTCCAGGTCCTGGCGCACCCGGCCTTTATCCGGCCGGTGATAGGCCCCCAGCTCCAGGTTGGCGGTAACGCTCAAGGTGCGGAAGACCCGGCGGCCCTCCGGCACCAGCGCCAACCCCAGGGTGACGATGCGCTCCGGGGGCAGCCTGGTGAGATCCTGGCCGGCAAAGTGGATGGAGCCCTTCTGGGCCGGCAGCAACCCGGAAATAGTGCGCAGCGTGGTGGTCTTGCCGGCGCCGTTGCCGCCGATCAGGGTCACCACCTCGCCGGGGCGCACGTGCAGCGAGATGCCCTTCAGCACGGGAAGGCGGCCATACCCGGCCTGGACGCTTTTCAACGTCAACATGGTTTTCGGTTTTCGGTTTTCGGTTTTCGGTTGTTTGATAACATGTACGAATAATTCCTATGGTTGCCTTGGGACAGAAATCATCTCGGAGATAACCCTTTTTGGCATCCAATATTCTATCGGCGGCTCCCCCGCTAAGATTCGTTCCTTTTTTTCATATGGTCGGCAACATCGGTGGCTACAACCCTGAGCCCATCATCCCTGTCGAGGCATACTGCCCAGCCGAAACGCCCTTCACCACCAGGATCAAATCCCAGGATAATTTTCATGCCCGTCATTGACCTTAATTTGGAATAACTTCAAACTGCTCTTTTTACCGAAAACCGAAAACTGAAAACCGAAAACCGTCTCTCACCCCTCCCGCTGGAGAAACTTCAAACTCAGCTTGCCCCGGCCCAGGATGCCTTCGGGCCGCAGGATGAGCAGGCCCACCAGCAGGGCCCCGTAAATGAGGTCCTGGTAAGCCTGGAACTGCCGCAGCATCTCCGGCAGGGCCGTCAGGATCACCGCGCCCAGCACCGAGCCGGCCATGGAGCCCATACCGCCCAGCACCGCCATGGTCAGGATCAGGATGGAGGTATGGAGGCCGAAGGTTTCCGGGTTGATAAAGGTGATGTAATGGGCGTACAGGGACCCGGCCAGACCCGCCAGGCCGGCGGCCAGGGTAAAGATGACGATCTTGTAAGCCGGGGTGTTGATGCCCATCACCTGGGCCGTGACTTCGTGGTCCCGGATGGCCCGCAGGGCCCGGCCATGGTAGGAGTTGACCAGGCGGTAGGTGAAGACCAGGACCAGCAGCACCGCCACGGCCACCAGAATCAGGTAAGGCCCGGCGGCCCGGAAGCTCAGCCCGAAAAAGCTGGGAGAGGGAATACCCGGCAGGCCGTCGGGCCCCCCGGTGATCTCCAGGTTGAGAAAGACCAGGTCCACGATGACCCCGAATCCCAGGGTGACGATGGCCAGATAGTCCTCTTTGAGCCTCAGGGTGGGCAGCCCCAGGCCCAAGCCGCAGGCGCCGGCCACCAGGACCGCGCTCAGGGCCGCCAGGGGAAAGGGAAAGTGCCAGTTCAGGGCCACCAGGGCCGAAGTGTAGGCCCCGATGCCGTAAAACGCCGCGTGCCCCAGGGAGACCTGGCCGGCGTAGCCGATAATCAGGTTGATGCTGAGGGTGAGGATGATGTAGATGCCGGCCAGGATGGCCAGGTGCAGCAAGTAAGCTACCATGTCAGTCTCCCCGGCCTCTCAGAATCCCCTGGGGCCGGATGAGCAGCACCAGGATAAGGATGGCGAAGGCGATGGCGTCTTTGTAGCCTGAGGAGACATAAGCCGCCCCCAGGCTTTCGGCCACCCCCAGGAGCAGGCCTCCCAGGATGGCCCCGGGGATGTTGCCCACCCCTCCCAGGATGGCGGCGCTGAAGGCCTTGAGGCCGGGAAGGAGGCCCATGCGGGGGTAGGTGGCGTTGTAGTAAATGGCCATCATGATGCCCGCGGCCCCGCTCAGGGCCGAACCGATGAGGAAGGTCAGGGCCACCATGCGGTCCACGTTGATCCCCATGAGGCGGGCGGTGTCCCGGTCCAGGGCGCAGGCCACGATGGCCTTGCCGTAAGTGGTGTAGCGCACAAAGGCCATCAGCAGACCCATGAAGCCCAGGCCCGCGGCCAGGATGGCGATCTGCAGGGTGGACACGGGAACGCCGGCGATATTGATGGTGCCGAAGGTGAACTGTACGGGAAAGGGGCGGTCGTTGGGGCCGAAGAGCAGCAGGGCCAGGCTCTGCAGGAAGATAGAGGCCCCGATGGCGCTGATGAGAGGCACCAGGGGGTGCGAGCCCCGCAGCGGCCGGAAGGCCACCCGTTCCAGGACCACCCCCAACAAGGCGGCGGCCGCCATCCCCAGGGCAAAGGCCAGGTAAAAATTGACCTGGCCGGTGGCCAGGAGCAGCACCGCCACGAAGGCCCCGAACATGTAGATTTCGCCCTGGGCGAAGTTGATCAGGCCCAGGATGCCATAAATCATGGTGTAGCCCAGGGCGATGAGGGCATAAACGCTGCCGGTGGTCAAGCCGTTGATTAGCTGCTGGAAAAACATCGACTTTTAATTTTAACTAGTGGTCTGTTTCATAATTAAGGTAACATCGGAAAAGCAGGTTTTTTTACCCCCCTTTCCTAAAGGGGGTCAGGGGGGATTTTTATAAGCACTTGAAATCCCCCTAAATCCCCATTTTTCAAAGGGGGACTTAACCCTGCCAAGTCCAGCGCTCCGGATCTGAATTTATGTCCAGCTAATTGAAACACTCCACTAGATGGGCCGGATGAATTCTTCGCTAACCATCCTTTAAGACCGGCCCGCCCCAACATATCATCTTTACGCCGGCAGAGACAAGGCCGATGTGCGGGGGCTGGCTGACCACCGGAAGAATTTCCCGAAGCAACCGGAGATGGCCTGGCGACCAAGCCGGCGCGTCCGGGAGGATTAAGCCGCTACCTGCTAAAGCAGGTAGATTTAATAATGACTGAAGTCTGTTGTTTTTTTGTCATTCTGAGCCGCCACAGGCGGCGAAGAATCTCCTTTTTTGAGATTCTTCGGTCGCTTCGCTTCCTCAGAATGACAGTATTGATGGCTTTTTAGGAGTTCTCTATCAAGATTTAAGCTAAAGCTTTTCGCCTGAAAGGCGAAGGTTTTAAACCTAGAGCATGGAAAAATAAAAAAGGCGGCCCGAAGGCCGCCTCTTGTTTCCCAGATTTTTCGGGGCTTAGAAGTGGTACGCCACACCCAGCTGGCCGCTGAACAGGTTGTAAGTGGGATTGTACTTAATTCTCGTCGTGCTCGCCCACGTCCAATCATCAAAGGGGCTGTACTTATAACTGGGCTGCGCATAGCGATATTTAAAGGACAGGTCAACCGAGACATTCTTCAGGCACATGTAACGGATGCCTCCCTCCACCGCCAGGGCGACATTCACCGAAGACCTGGAGGCCGTATCTTGGGCGTACCAGTCACTCCCCGGGCCGAAAGGATCGGCGGCGGTTAGCCCGGTAAGTTAATGTCTGGGTGGAGAACAGGATGGCGGGGCCCACCGCCACATAGGGCTGCAGCCGCCCGAAGGGCACCTCGCTATCCTGGAAGAAGCCGTATCTGGCGGCAAACATGAAGGCCAAGGTAGCGGCAGTGCCTTCACTTTTGAAGGAAGTACCGTCCGTTGACGCCGATTTAGGAGGCGCCACTCCGGCGCGGTAGAAACTTGTAATCGAGCTGAAGGAATTTTGGGTAACGTTCAAGCGATGATAGGAAAAATCCAGGTAAAAGCCAAAATACTTCATCCAATCAGGATAAGAGTATCCCAGGAAGCCGGTGGGAACGAACCAGGTGCCGAGCTTCACACCGCCTATCACCGCCGGGGCCATCGACCCCTGGGTTTTAAGGTTCTCACCTGCAGCACCCGGTGCAGCTCCGGGCCAGGGCGGGTGAATCTGAGTAAAGTCAGTGCCGAGGTCTCCGGAAAAGGCGCCCCCGAGGTAGGCTTCCACGTACATTTCGGCCTTGGCCGGTCCCGGCAGGGCCAGCAAAGCCGCCGCCAAAAACAGTATTCCCAAAGTCCAAACTGCTTTTTTGTTCATCAGGTTATCCCCCCTTAATCGTTGGTTGGTAAAGATTGGGCCTATCCCCAAACAGACCCCTACCCCACTTCCTCCTTTCCAAGGTTTGGAGACCCATGTCCCCTTTCTAGTGGTCAGGGCCATTTTATGCCCTAAAAATTTTTCCTGTCAAGCATAAAGTTATGAAACCCACAAAAAAGTTTAATGCGGGTCCCCGGCAATAAGTTCCCCTGCTTGCTGGCATCGGTGAGAGAAGAGGCGGTCAGTGAGTCAGACTGACCCAGGTGGCCAGGCCCAGCCCCAGGCCCACTAACCCGTTGAGGGTGAAGAAGGCCGGGGGAAGCCGCGCCGGGTCCCTGGCCGTCAGGATGAGATGCTGGACAGCCAGGATCAGGGCGCTCAAGATGGCCGCCCCCTGGAAAATGGGCCCTAACTGAGCCAGCCGGCCGGTAAGGAGAAAACCCGAGACCGCCGCCAGATGACACAGGGCCGCCAGGGCTTGGGCGGCCCTGGCCCCCCACCGGGCCGGCACCGAAAACAGGCCCACCCGCCGGTCGAACTCCTTGTCCTGCAGGGCGTACAGGATGTCGAAACCGGCCACCCAAAAAACCACGGCCACCGAGAGCACCACCACCGGCAGACCCAGGTCGCCTTTGCACCGCCAGCCACCCGCCCAGGGGGGAGATTCCCAGGCTCAGGCCCAGGACCAGATGGGATAAGGTGGTGAACCGTTTGGTGAGGGAGTAGCCCAGGACCACCGCCAGGGCTGCCGGAGAGAGGGCGAAGCAGACCCAATTGAGCTGAAAGGCGGCTGCCATGAACACCAGGGAGCTCCCGACCACCAGAACCAGGGTGGCCCGGCGGCTCACCCGGCCGGCGGGTAGGGCCCGGTCGGCGGTGCGGGGGTTGGCGCCGTCGAACCCGGCATCCGCCAGGCGGTTGAAGCCCATGGCCGCGCTCCGGGCCCCCACCATGGCCACCAAAATATAAAAAATAGTCCGGCCGGCGGGCAGGCCCCGGGCCGCCAGCATGGCCCCCATGAAGGCGAAGGGCAGGGCCAGGACGCTGTGGCCGATCTTGATCATCTCCAACAGTTCGTAAACGTTCGGCGCAAAAAGCGCCGCATTTTTTGAGTTTCTCGTTTTTCGTTTTTCGTATTTCTGCCGAGACTTGTAGACATCGAGAAACCTCGTGGCTGGAGGTGGTAGCGTTTGCCGCAAATTCATCCCGCTTCCAGGTTTTTAGCCGTAAGCCTGTTCCGAAGGAACTCTCAAACAATTCCTGAGATCCTTCCCTTTGCTAAAGGATGACAGACGGGATTTTCGTTTTTGAGCACTCCGATAACGGCCAAAACTTTGGCACTCCTGTTTTTGTTTTTTAAGCAAAAACAAAAAACCTAATACGAATTATTCTCCCCACCGGGGGCCCAGGCGGTGCTCCAGGCCCAGGTGGTCCAGGATGCGGCCCGCAAATTGGCGGGCCAGTTGGGTGAGCGACTCGGGCCGGTGATAGAACCCGGGGCAGGCCGGAAAGATGGTGGCGCCGGCCCGGGCCGCCCGCACCAGGTTCTCAAGATGGATGAGGCTAAGCGGCGTCTCCCGCACCACCAGGATCAGGGGCCGCCGCTCCTTCAAGAAGACTTCCCCGGCCCGGTGGATCAGGTTGCGCCCGGCCCCCTGGGCAATGGCCCCCAGGGTGCCCATGGAGCAGGGGACCACCACCATGGCCCGGGCCCGGAAAGAGCCGCTGGCCAGGGCGGAGGTGAAATCGTCCACCCGGTGCCAGATGGCTGCGGGGGCCAGGGCCGCCGGCGTCTGTCCCAACTCCAGCTGCAGCACCTGGGCTCCCGCCTCGGAAATGATGGCGTGCAGCTCCAGGTCCGGGCGGGTCCCGAAGTAGGCCAGCAGCTCCCGGGCGTAGATCATGCCGGAGGCCCCGGTGACGGCCACCACGTAACGGTTCAACTGAGCCCCAGGCGCGGCCATAGTTCGTCCACCTTTCGCTTGATTTCCGGGTCCATGTCGATGACCCGGGGCCAGGGCCGGGTGAAGCCCTCCTCGGGCCACTTGCGGGTGGCGTCGATGCCCATCTTGGAGCCGTAGCCGGCCAGGGGCGCGGCGTGGTCCAGGGCGTCCACCGGCCCCTCGGAGAAGACCACGTCCCGCTTGGGGTCCACGTTGTTCCCCAGGCGCCACAGCACCTGGGACAGGTCCTGGACGTCCACTTCCCGGTCAAAAACCACGATGATCTTGGTGAACATCATCTGGCCCAGGCCCCACAGGGCGTACATCACCTTGCGGGCGTGGCCCGGGTAGCGCTTGTCGATGGAGACGAACGCCAGGTTGTGGAACACCCCTTCCACCGGCAGGTTCAGATCCACCATCTCCGGCAGGGTCTTCCTGATGAGCGGAAAGAAGATGCGCTCCGTGGCCTTGGCCATGAAGCAGTCCTCCATGGGGGGCCGGCCCACGATGGTGGCGGGATAAACGGGCTGCCGCCGCTGGGTGATGGCGGTGAGGTGGAAGACCGGGTAATCGTCCGCCAGGGAATAATAGCCGGTGTGGTCGCCGAAGGGCCCTTCCCGGCGCCTCTCCGCCGGGGCCACGAACCCCTCCAGGACGATCTGGGACTGGGCCGGCACCTTCAGGGGCTGGGTGACGCAGGGCACCATCTCCACCGGCTCGCCCCGGAGGAACCCGGCAAAGAGAATCTCGTCAATGTCTTCGGGCAAAGGCGCGGTGGCCGCGTAGGTCACCGCGGGGTCCGCCCCGATGGCCACCGCCACGGGCAGCAGCTCCCCCCTGGCCTCCGCCACCCGGTAGTGCTGGGCCCCGCCCTTGTGGGCGTGCCAGTGCATGCCGGTGGTCTGGCCGTCATAGACCTGCAGGCGGTACATCCCCACGTTGCGCCGCCCGGTTTCCGGGTGGTGGGTAAAGACCGCGGGCAAGGTGATGAAAGGGCCGCCGTCCTCGGGCCAGCAGGTGAGGACCGGAATCCGCCCCAGGTCCACTTCCGCGCCGCTGAAGACCACCTCCTGACAGGGGGCCCGGTTGACGTCCTTGGGGAACATGCGGCCCAGGCGGGCCAGCTTGGGCAGGAGCTTCAGCTTCTTCATCAAGGTGTTGGCTTCCGCCTCCATGAAGCTCAGAAGCTCCACCGCGATGTCGTCCAGGGACTCCACCTCCAACGCCAGACACATGCGCTTCATGGAGCCGAAGGCGTTCATCAGCACCGGCATGGCGTAGCCCGGCACTTCCTCGAACAGCAGGGCCGGCCCTCCCCGCTTGCACACCCGGTCGGTGATCTCGGTAATCTCCAAGATACGGACTCACCGGCTCCTTCAGGCGCACCAACTCCCCGGCCTGCTCCAGCCGGGCGACGAATTCCTGCAAACTACGATAGCCCATGTGATCCCCTTCGGGAATAGCGGTCAGTTGGCAGATGTCAGCCGCTTGAAAAAGCGTTTTGTAGGGGCGGACCCATGTGTCCGCCCCTTAAGGGCGCACACGCAGGTGCGCCCCCTACATTTAGGATCGTTATTCTGAAAAATACTCCAGCCCGGGGGCTTCCCGCAGTTCACCCATTTCAGTCAAGTACCGGAAAAAAGTGCTGAGGCCTACTTCGTGTTCCGGTCCCAAAGAATAATCCAATTGTTGAAAATAAGCCAGGACCTGGGAGGGCGTCATGCCGAAGGGAGCCGCGGCCAGGCGGCTCAGCTCGGGAAGCGCGCCCAGGCCCCAGTTTAGGGACTGGAGCAGCAGCCGGTGCAGCGTCGCGGTGGCCTCCGGGTCGGCCGCGGCAAAATCCCGGCGCACCGCCCAGACCCCGAAGACAAAGGGGAGGCCGCTCAGCTCCTGCCAGGCCGCGCCCAGGTCCAGCTCATAGGGCCAGTCGCCGGCCGCCTTTAGACGCAGGGCTTCGTCGCCGATGGCCAGGACCGCCGCGACCTCCGGCGCGGCCCCGCTTCCCAGGGGCTCCCGGCGGTATACGGGCCTCACGCCGAACAACTGCGCCATCAGGACCTTGAGCAGGGCGGCGCCGCTGGCCGAAGCCGGGCTCACCCGGATCTCTTGACCGTTCAGGGACGACAGAGGCACCCGGCTGAACAGCAGGACGCTGCCCACCGGCCCCCGGGAGCTGATGGAAAGGTCGGCGAGCAGCAGGTAATCCCGAGGGCAGCGCCCGTATTCCATGGCGGAAATGGAGCCCAGGTCTATTTCCCCCCGGCGCATCCGGGCGTTCAGTTCCGCCGGGGTCCCCCGCACCAGGTGGAAGCCGTTGTCATTGAACACGTGCTCCAGGGCGAAATAGATGGGAAGCACGTTGAGGTATTGAATCCGGCCAAGACGGGCTTTGGAGGTCATGAGCCTCACCCCTTTGATGATTAGAAGTAGGGACGTCGCCCCTTACGCTCTTCCCCATTCCGAACCGCAGGGGCACGGCGTGCCGTGCCCAAAAAGGATTTACCGCCAGCCCTAATGCAGCCACCGGAATTTGCCCTGGGAGCCGGTGGTAAAAAGGTCTTCCCAAAATTCCTGCCCCCCGTTTAACGGAATGAAGCCCAAAGCCGCTTTCTTGCCGGGCTCCAGACTGCCGAAGTCGCCTTCCCGCCCCAGGGCCCGGGCGCCGCTCAGGGTCCCCAGGCGCAGCCACAAGTCTCCGGGGTAGGCGGGAAAGACGCGGTGCAGCCAGCGCATCTCGGCAAAGAGGTTCAGGTCCCAATTGCCCGCCAGGGAATCGCTCCCCAGTGCCAGGGGCACCCTGGCCCGGACCAGTTTCGCCACCGGCGGCGTCCCGGCTCCGGTGTAGCGGTTGGCCCGGGGGCACAACACCACTCGGCTGCCCGTGCGGGCCAGCAAGGCGATTTCCTCGGCGTCAAGTCTGGTGCCGTGAACCGTCAGGGTACGCTTTCCCAGAAAACTCAAAGTTTCCAGGTAGGCTGCCGGGCCAATGCCCGGCGGTTGGTAGCCTTCCACCCACCGCCCCCGGCTCTGAAGCAGGCTTTTAAGAAACTTGTTGCCCCTGGCCAGAAAATTCATCTCGGCCCGGGATTCGGCCAGATGCACCATCTGGGGGCGCCGCCGCTCGCGGTTCCATCGGGACACGGCCTGAAATAAGGCGGCGGACACGGAATAGGGGGCGTGGGCCGCGGCCGAAATGTAAGGCGAACCGGCCACCTCGGGACGGGCCAAAAAGGGAAAGCGTTCCGACAAGGAGAAGGGCTCCTGCAGGTCGAATCCCAGGCATTCATAGAACAGGTGGTACGACAAGAGGCTTTTTTCCAGGTACGGCCAGGACACCCCGGTGTTGGTAACCTCCCCCACCAGGGCGGTGCCGCTCTGCCGCAACTCGTTGAGCCCCGGGCAATGCCGGTTTCCACTTCGCCGGGAGTCAGACTGTCGTAGGCCGCCAGGGTGGCCTCCAGCCAGTCTTCCCAGCGCCTCTGCGGAGGAACCGCCCGGCCAGGGCCGAAAATTCCAAATGGACGTGGCAGTTAACCAGACCGGGAAGGATGGCCCCGGAACCATGATCGCAGATCAGGTCCTGAAAACCGGCCAACACTTCCTCGGCCGGGCCCACCGCCTGGATGCGGTCCCCGGCCACCACCACCGCCCCGTCCCGGATGAGCGGGCGGCTCACCGGCAATACCCATTTGCTTACGTGTGCGATCATATCTCTCTTAATATGAGTTATGAGGGGAGGGCCGGGGGATTTTTTGTAAGGGATTCCCCCGCCCTCCCCTCAACCTCCCCTCCCAACCCCTTATATGGGTTTGGGGGAGGGGGTTTGGGAGAGGGATTGTAAGTGGCCGTCGGCTCCTGTCCTCCTCTCCCAAAATCCATATTTCTACCGCACCCAGGTGTGCCAGTCCTCGCCGATATCGCCCCGGCGGCGGTAGCGTTCCAGGAGCCGGGGACAGGGACATTGACGGCCGGCGTCCGCCAGGGCCGGCAAAATTCTCAGGATCAGCTCCGGGAAAGCCGCCTCCACCGCGGCCACCCGGGCCGTCTCCTCCGGAGTGGCCAGGCCCTCGAACAGCACTCCCGGCCGGTAGGGGCGGTCCATCAGGCCTTCGGCATAATTCACCACATACGTCAGGGCCGCGTAGCACAGTTCCAGCTCCCGGGCCAGAAAGACCTCCGGCACCAGGGTCTGGCCCACCAGGTCGCCCCCCAGGAGGCGAAACTTGCGAATCTCCGCCGCGGTCTCCAGCCGCGGCCCGGTGGTGGCCACGTAGACCCCTGCGCCATGAACCGTGAAGGCAACCCCCTCCAGGGCGGCCACCATGGCCTCCCTGAGCTCCGGGCAGAACAGCGGATGGTGCCGGATAAAGCCCCAGCCCACGTGCGCATAGAAGGTGTGGGGGCCGCCCCGTCCCTCGTCCAGCACGTCGTGGGGGGCCACCAGGTCCCCCGGGGCCAGCTCCTGCCGCAGCGAGCCCGGCGCCACCCAGGCCAGGACCTTCTCCACCCCCAGGTCCTTCAGGGCATAAAGGTTGGCCCGGTGATTAATGAAGGGGGCCGAGAGGTCGTAGCCCGCCTCGCCGTGGCGGGAGAGCACCGCGAAGGTGAGGCCCTCCTGCCGGAAGAAATGGATGGGGCGGCTCTCCCCGTAAGGAGTCGGGCGGATTTCGCACCCCAGGAGCTCCACCCCCAGCGCCTCAAAAGGCTTATGCGCCCCCACCCGGGCGATGATGGCGATCTTTGGGTTCATGGGGTTGCTATTCTTATTGAATTATTTTAAAAGCTCTGCAAAACTCGCTTCTGTCATTCTGAGCGCAGCGAAGAATCTCATATTTTGAGATTCTTCGGTCGCTTCGCTCCCTCCGAATGACAAGAAAGACGACGATTTCAGAAGTCTCTCACTTTTCAATATAGTAACTGCTGCCGCAATTGATGTTTCGGAACATGGTGATTCTGAAAATAAACTTCGTAGCTTTCCCTTCGGGTAACATTGGTCAGAATCTCAGAGCCCAAGCCGGTGTCTTCTTTCCATTGAACCTCATCACTTACTTCTACGATGTCTCCACCCAGCAGTTCGAAAATAGAGAAATCTCCGTCTTCGGTCAGCACGGCCACCATGCCGCGCCTCTGGTTGGTCTGGTAATCGTTCCCCGCATCAGTGTTCTGTTCTCCTTTAAACAGGTTGTTGAAAAACTGTCATCAGTTGGTAATTAAGGACATCCTCAAAGATCAGGATTGCCTCTAGTCCCCCTTTGAAAAAGGGGGATTTAGGGGGATTTCAGGCAGTTATAAAATCCCCCCTAACCCCCCTTTATAAAAGGGGGGAAAAACAGCTTCTAATCAGGCTTAAAAGGTTATTTTTTCATAACCTATTAACGGCACTATCGTTATGCTCTGGGCTCTCTGTGCCTCTGTGGTGAATCTTTGATACCCTTGATGTCTTGGCGGTTTACCAGGTTGTACCGGTGGTCTCGCACCCGGGGCTGGTAGCCGCTCTGACGGATGAGGGTTTCGATCTCGCCCCGGCTCAGGCGGAAACCCACCCCGGTGGCGGCCACCACGTTTTCCTCCAGCATGGTGGAGCCGAAGTCATCGGCCCCGAATTTCAAGGCCACCTGGGCCACCTTGGGCCCCTGGGTGACCCAGGAGACTTGCAGGTGCGGCACGTTGTCCAGCACCAGCCGGGAGACCGCCAGGGTCCGCAGGTATTCCACCGCGCCCAGGGCCTCGCCCTTGAGGTCGGTGCCCCCGGGCTGGTAGGTCCAGGGGATGAAGGCGGTGAAGCCGCCGGTTTTCTCCTGCAGTTCCCGAATCTTGATCAGGTGTTCCACCCGCTCCTCCCGGGTCTCCAGGTGCCCGAACATCATGGTGGCGCTGGTTTTGAGGCCTTCCCCGTGGGCGGTCTCCATGACCTTAAGCCACTGGGCGCTGGTGCACTTGTTGGGAGAGACCCGCCGGCGCACCCGGTCCACCAGGATTTCGGCGCCGCCCCCGGGGATGGAGCTCAGGCCCGCCGCCATCAGGCGGCGGATGATATCCTTGAGACCCAAGCCGGTTTGTCTGGACAGAAAGAAAATCTCCGGCGGCGAAAAGCCGTGCACCCCCAGGCCGAAGCCCCGGATGAAGCCCACCAGCTCCTCGTAATAATCCAAAGGCAGGTCAGGGTTGAGGCCCCCCTGGAGCAACACCCCGCTGCCCCCAAAGGCCTTAAGTTCCCCCAGCTTCTCGGCCAGGCTCTCCCAGTCCAGCACGTAGCCTTCCGGCGCTCCGGGGGGCCGGTAAAAGGCGCAGAAGCGGCAGCCCGAGACGCAGACGTTGGTATAATTGATGTTGCGGTCGATGACAAAGGTGACCCGGCTCTCGGGATGCAGGCGCCGCCGCACTTGATCGGCGGCCTGGCCCAGGGTGAGCAGGTCCAGGTCCCACAGGCGTAAGGCCTCGGCAAAAGTCAGGCGTTCCCCCGAGGCCAGTTGCTCAGGCAGCTGCATCATGTTCAATTACCCGGTACAGAGTATCACGCTCCACCGGCTCGCAGCCCGCTTCCCGGATCAGGGCCCGCAGCTGGGTACGGGTGAGGCCCTGGGGGGTCTGGGCCCCGGCCATGTGGGTGATGCGCTCTTCCATCACGGTGCCGTCCACGTCGTCCACCCCGAAGCACAGCGAAATCTGCGCCAGCTTGGGGCCCAGCATCACCCAGAAGGCCTTGATGTGGGGAAAGTTGTCCAACAGCAGCCGGGAGACGGCCAGGGTCTTGAGATCGTCAATGGCGCTGGGACCGGTCAGCTCGCTCAAGCCGGTGTTGGCAGGGTGAAAGGCCAACGGGATGAAGGCCATGAACCCCCCGGTCTCATCCTGGGCGGCCCTGAGCTGCAGCAGGTGGTCCACCCGCTCTTCCGGAGTCTCCAGGTGCCCGTACAGCATGGTGGCATTGGTGTGGAGCTTGAGGCGGTGGGCCGTTTGGGCCACCTCCAGCCAGCCCTGGGGGGAGAGCTTTTCGGGGCACAGATGCTGCCGGATGCGAATGCTGAAAACCTCGGCGCCGCCGCCGGGCAGCGACCCCAGGCCCGCCTCCTTCAAGGCCCCCAAAGTGTCGCCCACGGACAGACCCGCCTGTTTCGCCAGGTGGGCCACCTCCACCGCGGTGAAGGCCTGGAGATGCACCTCGGGGCGCAGCCGTTTGATGCCGCTCAGCATGTCGAGATAATAAGAAAAGGGCAAGTCCGGGTGGCAGCCGCCCACGATGTGAATCTCGGTGATGGGTTCATCCAGGCGCGCCTCTACCCGGGCGAAGATCTCCGGCGAGCGACATCTCGTAGGCGCCGGGCTCCCCGGCCTTACGCCCGAAAGCGCAGAACTTGCAGCCGTTGACGCAGATGTTGGAGTAGTTCAGATGCTGGTTATAGATGTAAAAGGCCCGGCGGCCGTGCAGACGCTGCCGCACCATCTGGGCCAGGGCCCCCACCCCCAACAGGTCCGGGCTCTTAAACAGGGTGCAGCCGTCGTCCTGGTCCAGGCGAACGCCGGCGGCCACCTTGTCCTGGATGGGGACCAGAGCGGGGTCCTGAAAACCGAATGCCATGGCCATGCTCCTTTATGACCGGCTGGTCACTTAAATGACAAAAAAAATTTGTTTTGGGGAGGGGGCTAAGGGCTTCTTCAGTGAGACGCCTGTGCCACTGGCCCTTACCCCCTACCCAATCCCCTCCGCTAATCCCTTTTGTGCTTTGGCCGGGGAAGTCGGAGGCAATGCCTCCGCCTTCCCCGGCCCCTTACACGGGTTGGGTGGGGGGCTTGGGGGGAGGGCAGGGACTTTTTCATAAGGGTCCCTGGCCCTCCCCCCAAAATCATCTCCATCTCACGCCGCCAGGCCATCCTTGAGCAGGCCCAGCAGTTCCCGGATGCGCCGGCGGACGGCTTCGTCTCCGGCCTGGTGCAGGCCCAGGTTCACGTCCAGGGCCGGGATGGCCACGGCCTGGAGGAAGCGGTCGAACACCGCGTCCAGGAGGAACAGGGCGGCGGCCACCGGCACCCCGGGTCGCAGCTCCCCCCGGGCCCGGGCCCGGCGCAGCAGGGAGCCGAAGTATTCGGCCGCGTGGCGGCGCACCGCGGCCAGGAACTCCTGCCTAAAGGGCACGTTTTGGTCGAACTGGATCTTTAAATATAGATTGAAAATGCGGGGATGTTCCCGCAAAAACCGCACCCCGGCCAGCAGCGACTCTTCCAAGCGGGTGAAGAAGTCCTGCCCCAGGGTCTCTTCCTTGACGCCGGTCAGGGTGCGCCGCACCAGCTTCAGGGCGTACTGGAAGACGTAATAAAAGACCCCTTCTTTGTTGGGGAAATACTGGTACAACGACCCCTTGGCGATGCCGGCCTGGGCCACCAGGCGGTTCAGGGAGGCCGCCTGATAGCCCTGGTCGGCAAACTCGGCCAGGGCCGCGTCCAGGACGCGTTCCTGCTTGTCCGGCGGCAAGTGCCGGAAGGTGGCCAGGGCCGGTTCTTCTTGCCTCATCATGACCATCTGGTCATATCAAATTTTTAATCACAGTTCAAGGACATTTCAAGTCGTTCCGGAATCGCATCCTGCCTATTGTCTTGACATCCCCGGATAGTCGTGTTAGTTTGCAATGATATTAAATAGTTAGTAACGTTTAGAGAAGAACCAAAACCTCAGCCTATTCCCTAACCATAACTAAACCAGGTCTTTTGGGCGGGTGAGGTCCGGGTCTTTAGACCCGGGCTCACCCGCCCCAATCTTAAGGGATTGGGGGAGGGGGTGTGGGGGAGGGGTAGGGGCCAGTGGCACAGGCGTCTCGCCTGTGAAGCCCTTAGCCCTCTCCCCCACCCTCTTCCACAAGGATCATCATGGCGGAAATTCTGGAGAAAGTTTACGATCCCTCCCGGATCGAAGAGAAATGGTATCGGTATTGGGAAGAGCAGGGGCTGTTCCGGGCTAAGGCCGACGGCGCCCGGCCGCCCTACTGCATCGTCATCCCGCCCCCCAACATCACCGGCTCTCTACACATGGGCCACGCCCTCAACAACACCCTGCAAGACATCCTGGTGCGCTACAAGCGCATGGCCGGCTTCGACGCCCTGTGGATGCCGGGCACCGACCACGCCGGCATCGCCACCCAGAACGTGGTGGAGCGCCAGCTGGCCGCCGAAGGCCTGGACCGCCACGCCCTGGGCCGGGACGCCTTCGTGCAAAGGGTCTGGCAGTGGAAGGCCGCAATCCGGCGGCCACATCATCCTGCAGCTGAAGCGCCTGGGCTGCTCCTGCGACTGGAGCCGGGAGCGCTTCACCATGGACGAGGGGCTCTCGAGGGCGGTGCGGGAAGTCTTTGTGCGCCTTTTTGATGAAGGCCTCATCTACCAGGGCGACTACATCATCAACTGGTGCCCCCGCTGCCAGACGGCCCTGGCGGACCTGGAGGTGGAGCACGATCCGCACGACGGCCACCTTTACTACATCAAGTACCCCCTGGCCGAGGGGGAAGGCGCGGTCACCGTGGCCACCACCCGGCCCGAGACCCTCCTGGGCGACACCGCGGTGGCGGTGCACCCCGAGGACGGGCGCTACCTCAAGTATCACGGCGCCACCCTGAGGCTCCCGGTTCTGGGCCGCCCCATCCCGGTGATCACCGATTCCTACGTGGCCCCGGAGTTCGGCACCGGGGCTTTGAAGATCACCCCGGCCCACGATTTCAACGACTTCGAGGTGGCCCGGCGCCACGGCCTCCCCGCGGTGAAAGTCATCAACGAAACCGGCCATATGACCAGGGAAGCCGGCATGTACCTGGGCATGGACCGCTTCGTCTGCCGGGAGCAGATCATCAAAGACTTGAAGCGGGACGGCCTGCTGGCCAAAGTGGAGCCCTACACCGTGTCCACGGGCCACTGCTACCGCTGCAAGACCATCGTGGAGCCCCTGGTCTCCAAGCAGTGGTTCGTGGCGGTGAAGACCCTGGCGGCGGCGGCCATGAATGCGGTCCAGGAGGGCCGCACCCGCCTCATCCCGGCCAGCTGGGACAAGAGCTACTTCGACTGGATGACCAACATCCGGGACTGGTGCATCTCCCGGCAAATCTGGTGGGGCCACCGCATCCCGGCCTGGACCTGCAAGGAGTGCGGCCAGATCATCGTCAGCCGGGAAGACCCGGACCGGTGCCCCTGCGGCGGCGACCTGACCCAGGAAACCGACGTCCTGGACACCTGGTTTTCCTCCGCCCTGTGGCCCTTCTCCACCCTGGGCTGGCCAGACGCCACCTCGGAGCTGAAAATCTTCTACCCCACTTCCGTCCTGGTCACCGCCTTCGACATCCTGTTTTTCTGGGTGGCCCGCATGATGATGATGGGCCTCCACTTCATGGGGGAAGTGCCCTTCCGGGAGGTCTACATCCACGCCCTGGTGCGGGACCCGGAAGGCCAGAAGATGAGCAAGTCCAAGGGCAACGTCATCGACCCCCTGGAGCTCATGGACCGCTACGGCACCGACGCCTTCCGCTTCTCCCTGGCCGCCTTCGCCGCCATGGGCCGGGACGTGCGCCTCTCGGAGGAGCGCATCGCCGGCTACCGCAACTTCGCCAACAAGGTCTGGAACGCCTGCCGCTTCACCCTGATGAACCTGGAGGGCTTCGATGCTGAAGCCCCGGTGGACGATGCGCCCCTCACCCCGGTGGAAGCCTGGATCCTCAGCCGCCTGCAGCGGGTCACCCGGGAAACCCGCAGCCGCCTGGACGCCTACGAGTTCGACCAGGCGGCCAACACCCTGTACCAGTTCATCTGGCACGAGTTCTGCGACTGGTACCTGGAACTCATCAAGCCCCAGCTCTACGATAAAGCCGACGACGACGCCCGCCGCCACTGCCAGGGGGTGCTGCTCCGGGTGCTCAGCGCCGTACTAAGGCTGCTCCACCCCTTCATCCCCTTCATCACCGAAGAGATCTGGCAGAAGCTGCCGGGGGCGGCGGGCTCCGTCATGACCGCGCCCTATCCCCAGCCGGACGATAACGCTGCTTAACCCCGCGGCCGAAGCCGAAATGCGCCTGGTCATGGAGACCATCACCGCCATCCGCAACCTCAGGGGCGAAATGAACGTGCCGCCCGCCTCCCTGGTGGAAGTCTTCCTGCAGAGCCCGGATGCGGGCGCCGTCCAGAGATCCTGAATCGCCACCGCCAATCCATCATCCCTTGGCAAGGTTGGAGATTCATCCATGGCATCCCTTCAGAAGAAGCTTTGCTACTCCGACATTCCGGACGCCTCCTGCGGCTTCTGCCAAGACCGTGGTCGGACGGGTGGAAATCTTCATGCCGCTGACCGGAATCATCGATTTCTCCGAAGAGGGCCGCCGCCTGGCCCGGGAGATGGAGAAGCTGGGGAAGGACCTGGACCAGGCCCAGCGGAAACTCTCCAACGAAGACTTCCTGGCCAAGGCCCCCGCCGAGGTGGTGCAGAAAGAAAAGGAAAAGGTCCAGGCCTGGAAGGAGAAACTCACCAAACTCAAAACCCACCGGGAGCGCATCCGGGAACTGATGGGGTGAGAGAAATGTAGAACAGGCGCCCTCGCCTGTTCTTTTTGGGGGAGGGCTGGGGGAACGAGGTCCCCCCACCCTCCTCCAAACCTCCTCCCAACCCCCCGCATAAGGGGCGGGCAGCCGGGACCTGCGGCCCCGGCTGCCCTTGATACAGGTTCTCCCGGTGGCACAGGCGTCTCGCCTGTGCTTCGTAAAATGTAGGGTGGGCACGGCCCACCATAAATAATCGTTGGGAAAGAATGGCCACCCTGCGTCTCACCCCGAGAGCTGCTGGCAAGATAGTTTTTCCGGGCCTAATTGCCTGGCTCCTGTTGCCCCTGGCGGCAGCCACCCCCGCCCGGGCCTGCACCCTCTTCGCCGCGGCCGGGAGCATGGTGGAGGGCGGCGGCACCATCATTGCCAAGAACCGGGATCGCAGCCCGCGGCGGAGCGCCCTCAGGGTCTTCGCCCCCAGGGACGGCTTCAAGCACCTGGCCCTGGTGGACGACGGACTCCTCCTCCTATGGTCCGGCGGTGGCCGGAATCAATGAGAAAGGCCTGGTGGTGGTGGACGCCCTCCCCAGCAGCCTCGCTTCCGAGGAAGAAAATTGCGGGGCCGTGGCTCTGACCCAGGCGCTGCTCAGCCAGTGCGCCTCGGTGGACGAAGTCCTGGCCCGCCGGGAACTTTTGGGCGCCAGCTATCCCGTCTTCGAGATGGTGGCCGACCGGCATAAGGTGGCGGTCATCGAAGTCGCCCCCCGGGGTCAGGTGGCGGTAAAGGTGAGCGACCAGGGCCTCCTGTACCACACCAACCACTACCTGGACCCCCGGCTTCTGGGGGCCAACCAGAAGGCCTACGACAGCAGCAGCGTTCGCTACCGCCGCATCGGGCAGTTGTTGTCCCGCCAACGCCTTCCCTTTGCCCTGGAGGATTTCCTCGCCTTCAGCCAGGATCGCCACGACGGCCCGGACAACAGCATCAACCGCACCGGCAGCACCCCCACCGAGACCCGCACCCTGGCTACCTGGATTGTGGTCCAGTTACCCGGTGAAGCCCCGCGAGTCCTGGTCAGAATAGCCAACCCTGGAGAACGCCAGAAAATTTATAATTTCAGATTGGAACCTGCCTGGTGGGCCAAGGGATTGAAGGAAAAGCTCTTATAATAGTTCTCAAATTAGGTTATTAATCAGAGCATTAACAAAACTCCTTGGGGCGGACACATGGGTCCGCCCCTACGAAAGAGCAGCTAAATTAGTAAGTTGGCTAATCTTTGGCGAAACCCTCATTTTTTAAGTTATTTCTGAAACGCCACACTGGGCCCAATAATGGATTGGACATGAACTCCGCCGACCAGGGTCGTTGCCCCATTGCGGGAATGGGCCATTGCCTGTATGAGCGTTGCCCCTACTGGGACGGCGCCCGGCAGGAGTGCGACGCCCCTTGCCTCCAATCCCAGGAGTCAGGCGAACCCGGCCCTGCTGCAGGTCCCTGCACCATCCATTGGACCGAGGACTGCGACTGAGATGGCCCCCTTCCCTGCTTCCCCCTTGATTGACCGCCTCATCGACCTGGCCCTGGAGGAAGACCTGGGCGCAGGCGACGTCACCACCCAGGCCCTCATTCCCCCGGATCTCATGGGCGAGGCCCACATCCGGGCCAAGGAGCGCCTGGTGGTGGCCGGCCTCCCCGTGGCAGCCCAGGTTTTTCATAAGGTTGATTCCAGTCTCATTTTTGAGCCCCAGGCGGAAGAAGGCCAGGAGGTGGAACCCGGCACGGTGCTGGCCCTTCTTGCCGGCCCCGCGGCCCCCATCCTCATCGGCGAACGGGTGGCCCTAAATTTCCTCATGCATCTGTCCGGCATCGCCACCTTCACCCGCCGGATGGTGAGCCTCATCGCCGGCTCCCCCGCGGCCCTGATGGACACCCGCAAGACCACCCCTGGGATGCGGCTCCTGGAGAAATACGCGGTGCGCCTGGGCGGCGGCCATAACCACCGCCTGGGCCTCTTCGACGCGGTGCTCATCAAAAATAACCACCTGGCGGCCGTGGGCTCCATCTCCCGGGCCATCCGCCTGGCTCGCGAGAACGCCCCCCACCCCTTGCAGATGGAAGTGGAAGTCACGGACCTGGCGGGCCTCCAGGAAGCCCTGGACGCCGGCGCCGACGTCATCATGCTGGATAATATGGATGAAGCCACCATGGCCAGGGCCGTGGCCATCACCGGGGGGAGGGCCCGCCTGGAAGCCTCCGGCGGCATGACCAGAGAACGCCTGCCCCAAGTGGCGGCCACCGGAGTTGACTTCATCTCCATGGGGGCGCTGACCCATAGCGCCCCTGCCGTGGATATCCACCTGCGATTCATCAGGACTTGGAGATAGATGGATTTGGGGGAGGGGGCTAAGGGCAGAAGCCCTTACCCCCTCCCCCAAACCCCTACCCCCTCCCTTATGAAAATTTCAGCCGGGGAAGTCGGGCTGCAAGCCCGCCTTCCCCGGCCCCTTTTGCGGGTTGGGAGGGGGGTCTGGGGGGAGGGCAGGGACCTTCGGTCCCTGGCCCTCCCCCCACCGATCAACCCTTTCCCAGCTCTTTCGACCGCGCCGCGGCGGCGGCCACGGCGCTCATGACGATGCCCCGGAAGCCTTTTTCTTCCAGGGCGTGCAGTCCGGCGATGGTGGTGCCGCCGGGGGAGGCCACCCTATCCTTCAGGACGCCCGGGTGCAGTTCTTCTTCCAGGCAGAGGCGGGCGCTGCCCAGCACGGTTTGAGTGGCCAGGAGGAGGGCCAGGTGCCGCGGCAGGCCCATTTTCACGCCGCCGTCGGCCAGGGCCTCGATGAACACCGCGGTAAATGCCGGACCGCTGCCGCTCACCGCGGTGAGGGCGTCCATAAGTCTCTCTTCCACCACCACCGTCAGGCCCACGGCGCCAAACAGTTCCCGGGCCAGGGCCACGTCCTCCGGGGCGGCCCGGCCCCCGGGCGCCAGTCCGGTTATGCCCGCCCCCACGACGGCCGGGGCATTGGGCATGGCCCGAATCACCCGGGATTCGGGCAAGGCCGCCTCCAGGGTCGCCAGGGGCACTCCCGCGGCAATGGAGATAATGAGGTGCCAGGGCCGGGCGAACTCTTGGATGGCGGCCAGCACCGGGCTCAGCAATTGGGGCTTCACCGCCAGGACCACCACCTGGGCGTGCATGACTTCGGGAGTGTCCAGGGCGGCTTCCACCCTTAGCTTGGCCATTTCAGCCTGCCGGGCCGGGTCCGGGTCATAGAAGACCAGGTTCTCCCGGGCCACCCGGCCGCCCGCCAGCAGGCCCCGCACGATGGCGCCGCCCATGCTGCCGGCCCCGATGAACCCCAGCTTCATTCCCGTTAACCGCCCCTTGCCCTCTTCTGTCATTGACCTGCTCCATTCAAAAATCATATTATTTAGGTGACCCATATTTTGGCACAATTCTCTGACTTAATGCATGGAAAAAAATTATTAAATTTGGGGTTAACCAGCCAAAGTCATTGAGGTTATGAGGTGAGCATGCGGCATCCGTGGGGCCGTCGGCAAATCAACTGGCTGATTTTTCTTCTCATTATCCTATCGGTGGTGGGAGCCGGCTGGTGCGGCGACTCCGGGCCGCTGCCGGCCCGGGACTGGAACCCCCAGAACCTCAAGCGCCTTGAGGCCTTGAAACCGGACACCCTGACCTTTGCGGTTCTGGGGGACAACCGCAACGGCCAGGTGTTTGAGCGATTGCTTCAGCAAATGGCCCATGATCCCGGCCTTGAGTTCGCCATCCACCTGGGCGACCTGGTGGGAGAAGGGGACCTGGAGCAATACCGCGGTTTTTTCAAATCGTTGCGGCAATATCTCCCGGTGCCGCTCCTGGCGGTCATCGGCAACCACGAACTGGCAAAAGACCCCGACGGCCGTCTGTACTCGCAAATTTTCGGCCCCCGGTATTTTTCTTTCCACCTGGGCGGCCACTATTTCATCATGTTGGACGACGCAGGAGAAATCGGCCTGGGCCAGGAACAATTCCGCTGGCTGGAGGCGGAACTCAAGAAAGCCCAGGCCTACAAGACGCGCCTGGTCTTTCTCCACGTGCCGCTCTTCGACCCCCGGGGCGGCGACCACCATCACTGCCTGCCGCCGGAGAGCGGCCGCCGGTTGGCCGCCCTGTTCAAGGAGTACCGGGTCACCCACATCTTTGCGGGCCATATCCACAGCTACTTTGACGGCGTCTGGGACGGTGTGCCCTACACCATCACCGCCGGGGCGGGGGCCCAATTATACGGCACCGACCCCCGGCATTTCTTCTTTCACTACCTGAAAGTCTCCATCCGGGGGGCTAAGGTGCAGATCCAGGTCCGGCCCCTGGAAAAGGAAGGGGAGTAAACCATGGCGAGCCCCAAAATCCGGCCCATCCTGGCTTTAACCATGGGAGACCCGGTGGGGGTGGGGCCGGAACTCCTGATCAAGGCCCTGTCCGACGCCCAGATTTATCAGGTGTGCCGCCCCCTGGTCCTCGGCGACCTTAGCGCCCTGGAGCGGGCCCGCCTGGCCCTGGACCCGGCCCTCAAGCTCCACCTGCCGGATAGCCCCGAAGCGGGCCGCTACCAGCTGGGCACCATCGATCTCGCGGCCTTATCGCAATTGAGACCGGAGGACCTGGAGTACGGCCGCCCCACCCGGGCCAGCGGCAAGGCCATGGTGTCCTATATCCTCACGGCCATTGACCTGGCCCTGATAAGAAAAGTGGCCGGGGTGGTCACCGGCCCCATCAGCAAGCTCTCCATGAACCTCTCGGGTTACGCCTATCCCGGCCACACCGAGCTGCTGGCGGAGAGGACCGGCGCCCCCGAGTTTGCCATGATGCTGGCCGGGGGCGATTTCCGGGTGGTGCTGGCCACCATCCACTGCGCCCTGGCCGAAGTGCCCCGGCGTTTGACCCGGGAAGGATTGCTGCGCCTGTTCCGCCTCACCATTAAGGCCCTGGACCGGGACTTCGGCCTGGCGGGGGCGCGCCTGGGAGTGGCGGCCCTCAACCCCCATGCCGGCGAAGGCGGCATGTTCGGCTCCGAAGAAGCTGAGATCATCGTCCCGGCGGTGCAGGAAGCCCAGGCCCAGGGCCTGCCGGTGGACGGCCCCTTCCCGGCGGACACCCTGTTCTGGCGGCACCACCAGGGCGAGTTCGCCGCCATCGTCTGCATGTACCACGACCAGGGGCTCATCCCCTTGAAACTCCTGCACTTCATGGACGCGGTGAACGTCACCCTGGGGCTCCCCATCATCCGCACCAGCGTGGACCACGGCACCGCCTACAACCTGGCGGGCACCGGGAAGGCCGCGCCCGATTCCCTCAAGGCCGCCATCATCATGGCCGCGGAGATGGCGAAGCGGAGATTTGGGGGAAAGGGATAGTTGTCAAAAGTTCTCAAATTTTTTCAAGATAAATAATCTCCCTCCTGTATTATTCTGAGTTCCACAAAATTATAACTAGTTGATAAAGGGAGGGCAAGGGGTTTGAAACTGCCCTTACCGCCTCCCTCCATACTCCCTCCCCCAATCCCTTTACGGTGATAAAAATAAGGCCGGGGAAGGCGGGCCATGGGCCCGCCTTCCCCGGCCGCTTATGCGGGGGGCCGTGCCCCTACAAATTTTATACGGGTTGGGAGGGGGGTGTGGGGGGAGGGCAGGGACGGCTTACGAAAAACCCTGGCCCTCCCCCCACAATTCCCCTACCTACAATCCCGGCACACCAAGAAGCTCTCCACCGGGTCGCCGGTGACTTTGGCCCAGTGTTCCAGTTGGGCCTTGGGGGCGATGTAGTTGCCGCAGACGTTGCAGGGCTGCAGTTCGAAGTCCCGGCCCCAGACGGTGCGGATACCGTCTTTCTCGGCGTACTCGATGACGTTCGTCGGGCAGATGAAGACGCAGGAGCCGCAGCCGATGCAGGCTTCGGACTCCTCCAGGAAGGGGGTGGCCACCGTCTTGCCCGGGGTGCGGTTGGCCATGGAGATGGCGCTCACCCCCACCACCTCCCGGCAGGTGCGGACGCACAGGCCGCAGAGGATGCAGAGCTCGTCGGGGTTGTCGGTCTTAAAGCGGGACTCGTAGACCCCGTACTGCGCCGCCAGTTCCTGGATGATCTTGGCCTGGGGGCAGCGGGCCAGCAGCAGTTCCAGCACCAGCCGCCGGGCGGAGAGTACCGGTTCGGAGGCGGTCTGGACCACCAGGTCCGGCTCCACCGGGTAGGTGCAGGAGTTCACCAGCCGGGTGCGGGGGGCCGAGCCGATCTCCACCAGGCACAGGCGGCACTGGCCCTCGGGCTTGAGATCGTCGTGGTAGCACAGGGTGGGGATCTGGATGTCGGCCTCCCGGGCCGCCAGCAACAGGCTGCGGCCGGGGGTTGATTCCACCTTAACTCCGTCAATGGTCAGGGATACCGTATCCTTGCTCATGATTCTACCTTAATGGCCTCGAACTTACAGACCTCGTAGCACATGCCGCACTTGGCGCAGAGTTCCTGGTCGATTTCCTGGGGTTCCTGGTACTCGCCGGTGATGGCCTCCACCTGGCATTCCCGCACGCAAGCGAGGCATCCGGTGCAGGACTCCGGGTCCACGGTGTACTTCAGCAGGGGCCGGCACACCAGGGCCGGGCACTTCTTGTCCCGGACGTGGGTCAGGTATTCGTCCCGGAAGTACTTGAGGGTGGTGAGCACCGGGTTGGGAGCGCTCTGGCCCAGGCCGCAGATGGAGGCCCCGGTCATGACCCCGCCCAGCTCTTCCAGCAAGGCCAGGTGCTCCTCCGTGCCCTGCCCGCTGGTGATGGCGTTCAGGATCTCCAGCATCTGCCTGGTGCCTTCCCGGCAGGGGGTGCACTTGCCGCAGGATTCCTCGTACGAAAAGTTGAGGAAATACTTGGCCACGTCCACCATGCAGCAGCCCGTGTCCATGACCACCATGGACCCGGAGCCCAGGTTGCCGCCGGCCTCCTGGAAGCTCTCAAACGCCACCGGCATATCCAGGAATTGGGCCGGAATGACGCCGCCGCCGGGGCCGCTGGTGAGGACGGCCTTGAACTCCCCGCCGCCTTTGATGCCGCCGCCCAGATCGAAGATCACCTGGCGGAGCGGCGTGCCCATGGCCACTTCCAGCAGGCCCGTATGGTGCACCGCGCCGGCCAGGGAAAAGACCTTGGTGCCCTTGCTCTGGTCCGTGCCCAGCCCGGCGTACCAGTCGCCGCCCTTCTCGATGATGACCGGGATGTTGGCCCAGGTTTCCACGTTGTTGATGACGGTGGGCTGGCCGAAGAGGCCTTTCTGGGCCGGGTACGGCGGCCGGTTCCGGGGCTCCCCGATGCCGCCTTCGATGAAGTTCAGGAGCGCGGTCTCTTCGCCGCAGACGTAGGCGCCGGCGCCCCGGTGCACCTTGATATCGAAGCTGAAATCGGTGCCCAGGATGCCTTCCCCCAACAGCCCCATCTCCCGGGCCTGGGTGACGGCCTGACGCAGCCGCTCCGCCGCCAGGGGATATTCGTAGCCCACGTAGATATGGCCTTGGGCCGCCCCGGTGGCGAAGGCCCCGAGGGTGAGGCCCTCCAGGATGGCGTGGGGGTCCCCCTCCATCACCGCCCGGTCGAGATAAGCCCCGGGGTCGCCCTCCGAGCCGTTGCAGATGAGAAACTTCGGGCTGTCCGCCGCCTCCCGCAGGAACCGCCACTTGCGGCCCGTGGGGAAGCCGCCGCCGCCCCGGCCCCTGAGCCCCGAGCGCTCCACCGCCGCGATTACTTCCTCGGGGGACATCTGGGAGAGCGCCAGGGCCAAGGCGCCGTAGCCCCCCTGGGCCAGGTAGTCGTCCAGGGACTCCGGATTCATGGCGTCCAGGTGGCGCAGAACCAGGGGCGCTTGGCCCTGGTAGAAGGGAATCTTGGACTTGTGGCCCCTTCAGGGCGCCGTCGCCGGGGTCATGGTAGCAGAAGCGGTCCAGGATCTTACCCTTGACCAGGGTCTCTTCCACGATCTCCGCGGCGTTCAGGGCAGCCACCTGCTGATAGGTGATCTCCTTGGGGCGCAACAGCACCCGCACGCCTTTGGCGCACAGGCCCTGGCAACCGGTGGACTTGAGTTCCACCTTGCCCTGCAGGCCCCGCCGGTCCAACTCCTCCCGGAAGACCGCCGCCACTGCTTCACTTCCCAAGGCCAGGCAGCCGGCCCCGCCGCACACCAGGACCTGGGGCCGGTTGGGGTCCAGGCGGCCTTGCAACTCAGCCCGGTATTCCGCCAGTTGGGCAACCGATTTAATCTTTGGCATGTTCAATTCTCTTCAGGTTGAGAAAGATATATTCCTGCTTCAAGTTCTTTGCGGTTACAAATTGCCTTCGCACGGCGTCATTCTGAGCTGCCACCGAATCTAGACCCTTCGCTTCGCTCAGGGTGACAATAAAAGACCAAATGTAGGGTGGGCACCGCCCACCATATCTTTTAGCTCGTTCCCAAGCAGAGCTTGGGAACCAGTAACACCCCGCCCGAACTTGCGGTGGCTTTGCCGCCTCGCCCCTCCAGCCCAACCGCGCCGCTACGAGACCTCTATTCTTCCTTCGCCTTCCGGTAGGGTTTCAAGATCTTGGTCATTCGGTCCACCCCGACCCGGTTGTAAAAATCCTGGTCCACCGTCATCATGGGAGCTTTGTCGCAGTTGCCCAGGCACTTCACCTGCTCCAGGGAGAACTGCAGATCCGGGGTGACGCTGCCGAGCTCAATCCCCAGGCGCCGGTGTAGGGCCTCCGTCACCCGGGTGCCGCCTTTCAGGTGGCAGGCGGTCCCCTGGCAGACCTTGATATGATGCCGGCCCATGGGCGCCAGGCCAAACCCCGGGTAAAACCGGGTAAGGCTGTAAAACTGGCTGCGGGGATCTCCCAAGCGCCGCTCCACCCTGGGGATGGGGGCCAGGGTAAAGCCTTTGTAAAAAGTGGCCACGCTGAACACCCGGGTGAAGGGCACCCCCAGGCGGCGGGCCACCTCCTGCAGTGCGTCTTTGGGGAGATAGCCGCATTCCTCCTGGAGGTCGTGGAGGATGGGCATCAGGTCCCACGGGTCCAATTCGTAGCGGGAAAAAATCGCCTCGAGCTTTTCCTGGTCGATCATCTTCAACCTGCCTGTGGCACGTGGATGGGAGCAAATTCCGGAAAGGGAGATTTGCATTTCTGCAATAACAGCTCATAGTTGGCCAGTACCTGTTTCTGGATGAACTCGACCTCCGGCTCCCTCAGGTGCCGGAACCGCCCCTGGGGCTTGAGGTAATCCTTAACCGGCCTGAGCTTGGGAACCTCCACCGTGAGCCGGTGACGGCCCTCCACCACCTCGTAGAGGGGAAAGACCGCGGTTTCGGTGGCCAGCCGGGCCAGGCGGACGCTCAAGTCCGTGGCGGAGCGCCACCCCGTGGGGCAGACCGAGAGCACGTGGACGTAAGCCGGCCCCGGGGTCTCGATGGCCTTGCGGATCTTGAAGTACAGGTCGAAGAGGTAGGCCGGCGAGGCGGTGGCCACGTAAGGGATGCAGTGGGCCGCGGCTACGGCCACCATGTCCTTCTTCCAGGTGCGCTGGCCGAAGCTCTTCTTCCCCGGAGGAGAAGTGGTGGTCATGGCCCCGAAGGGCGTGGAACTGGAGCGCTGGATGCCGGTGTTCATGTAGGCTTCGTTGTCCCAGCAGACGTAGGTGAAGTTGTGGCCCCGCTCCAGGGCCCCGGAGAGGGCCTGGAGGCCGATGTCGCTGGTACCGCCGTCGCCCCCCATGGCCACCACCTTGGGCATGGGGCCCGTCAGTTTGCCCTTGCGCTCCAGGACCTTCAGGGCCGCGTCGATGCCCGAGGCCACTGCGGAGGTGTTCTCAAAGGCCACGTGAATCCAGGGGTGCATCCAGGCGGTCTGGGGAATGGCGGAGCTGACGATCTCCATGCAGCCGGTGGCGTGGGCGATGATGGCGTCTTTGCCGATGGCCTTGCAGACCCAGCGCACCGCCAGGGCCTCGCCGCAGCCCTGGCAGGACCGGTGCCCCGAAGTGAAATACTCCTCCCGGGGCATCAGGCGGGAGGCGAAGGTATCGAATTTCGTGCTGTTGGCAAAACCGAATTTTTCCATCAGCCTCTTACTCCGTACATGAAAAATTCCTGGCTGGGGCCCTGCTTGGCTTCGGAGAGGGCGTGGCGCACCAGCTTGATAAAGTCGTCGGGCTGCACGTCCCGGCCCCCCAGGCCGATGGTGTAGCCCAGGGTCTGCGGCTTCACGGCCAGGGGATAGAGGGCGCTGCGCACTTCGGCCAGCACCGGGGCCGCGGCGCCGCCCAGGGACAGGGCCCGGTCGCACACGATAACGAGGTCGGCGCCGGCCACCGCCTCTCTCAGGTCGGCGAAGGGGAAGGGCCGCCACAGGCGCAGTTTCACCAGGCCCACGGGCTCGCCCTGGGCCTGCATCTCGTCCACCGCGGTTTCGGCCACTTCGGCCAGGGACCCCATGATCAACAGCAGCACCTTGGCCCCTTCGGTACGGTAGCGCTCCACCGGCTGATAATGCCGCCCGGTGAGCGCCCCCCACTCCCGCCACACCTCGACGATGGGCCCGTAGGAATTGGTCAGCGCCATCTGGTGGGCCATCTTCATTTCGGTGTACAGCTCCGGCATGGCGAAGGCCCCCATGGTCACGGGTTTCGCCGGGTCCAGGCGGTGGTAGGGGACCAGCGGCGGCAGGAAGCGGTCCACCGTCTCCTGGTCCAGGAGTTCGTGGGCTTCCACCACATGGCTCAGGATGAAGCCGTCCAGGTTGACGATCATGGGCAGCAGCACCCGGTGGTCTTCGGCGATCTTGAAGGCCATGATGCTGTGGTCGAAGGCCTCCTGGCCGTTCTCCACGAAGACCTGGATCCAGCCGATGTCCCGCTCCGCCATGATGTCGCCGTGGTCGTTCCAGATGGACAGGGGCCCGGACAGGGCCCGGTTGGCCACCGTCATGACGATGGGGAAGCGCATGGCCGAGGCGATGAAGAGAATTTCGTGCATCAGGGCCAGGCCCTGGGAGCTGGTGGCGGTGTAGGTGCGGGCCCCCGCCGCGGCGCTGCCTATGGAGGCGCTAATGGCGGAATGCTCGGATTCCACCGTGATGAACTCCGCCTCCAGCTCGCCGTTGGCCACCAGGGAGGACAGGTGCTCCACGATGTGGGTCTGGGGGGTGATGGGGTAGGCCGCAATGGCCTCGGCCCGGGCCAGTTGCACCGCGTAGCTTACCGCGATGGAAACTTCCATGCCCACCCGTTTGCCGGCGGTCATTTTCTGGGCCATCACTCTCCCTCCAACACCATGCTGATGCACCCGGTGACGCACTCTTTGGCGCAGATGCCGCAGCCCTTGCAATAGTCATTCATATCGAAATAGCCGTCGGGTTCCTCGGAGATACCGGCCTCGGGACACACGGTCCAACAGACCCCGCACTTGATGCAGCGCTTCTTATCCCACACGGGGTAGAGCGAGCGCCAATCCCCGGTGCGGTATTCCCGGGCCGTGCCCGGCACCGTCAAGACCCCGCCGATTTCAATCTCCTGCCAGGTCCACTGATCCCAAGGTTTTTTCACGACTGCCGCTCCTCGATGATGGTTTGTTCAAATGCCACTTTCAGGGCGTTGAAGTTTTTCACCGCCAGCGGCCCGAACCGCTCCTTCAGGGGCTCCTCCAGGGACTCCACCTTGACGATGCCGGTGGCCTTGAGCAGCGCCCCCAGCATGGTGGTGTTGACGATGGGCACCCCCAGGACTTCCCGGGCGATCTTGTTGCCGTCCACCAGGGCCAGGGTGTGCCGGTAGCCGTACTCCTGGCGAATCTCCGCGGCGCTCTTGGGGGTGTTCAAAACGATGATGCCGTCCGCCTTCAGGTCGGCCGGGGGGTTTTGAATCCGCAGCAGGGAAATATCCAGCACCACCACCACGTCGGGGGAGACGATCTTGCAGCGCAACTTGAGAGGTTTGTCGTCCACCCGGGAGAAGGCCAGCACCGGCGCGCCCCGACGCTCCGGCCCGAAGCTGGGGAAACCCTGGGCGTATTTGCCTTCCTCTATGGCCGCCAGGGCCAGCAGCTCCACCGAAGTCACCGCGCCCTGGCCGCCGCGGCCATGAAACCGGATTTCTTTCATGTCAATTCCTTTGATTGCCTGATTGCTCTATCGGCAGGCGGAGAAACTCGCCGATGCTTCTAACTGTCATTCTGAGCGAAGCGAAGAATCTAGTCATTTCAAAGGAATAGACCCTTCGCTTCGCTCAGGGTGACAGAGGAAGACCAGTTTTGAAACAGCATTTAACAATCGAGACTCTTCGCTACCTTCCGGGTGGCACCAATGACCATTTACGGCCTACCGGCGTGATTGCCGCCGTACCTGCCAGCAGGGGCAGGGCCCGCAGTCCCCCGCGGCATAAATATATTTTTTCCTACTTTATTTAAACATTAAATCTTCCAAGTAAAGGCGCCTGGCAAGATTCTTGACCCGGGGGGCGGGCCCGAAACCCCTCCCCAGCAATCTAAGCATCGATCATGCCAGGGAAGGGAATTGGGGTCAAGGGCTAACCAGAAGGAATAAAAAAGTAATCGGGTATGCCCCTCAGCATTTCGCTCCCAGGCTGGGGTGGCTGGTGTCAACTATTTTTACAGCGTGTAAAACCGGGCAGAGTCGCGGCTTATAGATCTCCGTCCAGGCTTGCCGCTCTGCTCCGTTTTGCCTGCGGCTACGCCTCAGGCGAACGGATTCTGCACCACGATGGTCTCTTCCCGGTCCGGCCCCACGGAGATGAGCTGGATGGGCACCCCCACCAGCTCCTCCACCCGCTCCAGGTAGCGGCGGGTGTTGGCCGGCAGGTCCGCATACGTGCGCACCCCCCGGATATCTTCGGTCCAACCGGGGAGATCCTCAAATACCGGCCGGCAGCGCTCCAGCTCCTTGATGGTGGCGGGGATGGTGTCCCTTTGGGTTCCCTCCACTTCGTAGGCCAGGCAGATTTTCACCGGGTTGAGGGTGGTGAGGACGTCCAGCTTGGTGATGGCCAGGCCCGTGAGCCCGTTGAGCCGGGCGGCGTCCTTGAGCACCACTGCGTCCAGCCAGCCGCAGCGGCGCCGGCGCCCGGTGGTGGAGCCGAACTCCACCCCGCATTCCACCAGGTGATCGCCGATCTTATCCAGGCACTCCGTGGGAAAAGGACCGCTTCCCACCCGGGTGGTGTAGGCCTTGACGATGCCCAGGACGTAGTGCAACTGGCCCGGCCCCACGCCGGTGCCGGTCGCCGCCCCCCCGGCCACCGGGTTGGAGGAGGTGACAAATGGATAAGTGCCATGGTCGATGTCCAGGTGGGTCCCCTGGGCCCCTTCGAACAGGATGTTCTTGCCCTGCCGCGCCGCCTGGGCCAGGAGGACCGAGACGTTGGCCGTTAAGGGCCGGAGGCGCTCGCCCATTTTCAGATAGGAGGCCAGGATCTCGTCCCGGGAAAGGGGGGCGTCGCCCAGAAATTTTTCCAGGTAGAAATTCTTCTCCGGCAGGATGTCGTCCAGCTTGGCGGTAAGAACCTCGGGGTCCAGGAGGTCGGCCACCCGGATGCCCCGGCGGGCCACCTTGTCTTCGTAGCACGGCCCGATGCCCCGGCCGGTGGTGCCGATTTTGGTGGCGCCTTTTTTCTCTTCCCGGGCCACGTCGATGCGCCGGTGATAGGGCATGATCACCTGGGTGCGCTCGCTGATGCGGAGATTCTCCGGCCCCACCGCAATCCCTCGATCCTTAAGCCGGTCCACCTCCATCAGAAAGACCTCGGGGTCCAGGACCACGCCGTTGCCGATGAGGCACAGGGTGCCGGAGTGCAAAATCCCGGAAGGGATTAGATGGAAGATAAACTTTTGCCCGCCCACCACCAGGGTGTGGCCGGCGTTGTTGCCGCCTTGATAACGCACCACCAGTTGGGCCCGCTCGCTGAGGAGATCGACGATCTTCCCCTTGCCTTCGTCCCCCCACTGGGTGCCCACCACCACTACATTAGGCAAACCTCTCCCTCCTTTACCCAAACCCCGTATATTAAATCACAAGGCCCGGCAAAAGCAAAAAGAAAAATGCCCGGCCGGGGCCGGGCATTAAGAGATTTCGGGCTCTTGTTTTGGTCAGATTGTAAATTGAGTCCCACCAAAATGCGCATGTTTTAAGTCCCCCTTTTTTAAAGGGGGATTTAGGGGGATTATTAAGCGCTTATTTAATCCCCCCTTAGCCCCCCTTTAGAAAAGGGGGGTAATAACCGTGATTTTAAAAGTAATAGTAACAATGAAGCGCCAAACTATCGATTCATTCTTTTAATTTTGATTGTCGCTTTTTCCCATCCTAAACCATATTTATTTTCCTTCTTTGCAATTTCGACCGCTTTTTCTAAAACAGCGTCTGTTTCCTCAGCATTTACATCATATTCTTTGGGGGGCAATGCTTCACCGTCTAATTAAAAAATGATGATAATGTTAAATATCATATTTGACCTCCTTCTTTTTCTTTAATTCAACCAACACCATATCATAATGTAAACGCTATGATTAAAATTATTTCTCAAATTAATGAATAATGTTAAAAATAAAATAAAGGATATCTAAAAAAAATACCTTGCCGGCGGCAAGGTATTTTAAGGATGCAGGGCTCCGGGGGCGGCCTGGCCGCCCCCGGAGAACGAGGTCTGATCTATTTCACTTTGGGCATGAACTTATTGGGATACTCCGGATAGTCCTTCCGTAGTATCTTCTTGAGGATCTTGCCGGTGGGCGTCCGGGGGATGGAATCCAGGAACACCACTTCCCGGGGCAGCTTGTACATGCCCAGCACGTCCAGGCAGGATTTGATGACGTCGCTGGCCAGCTCCTGGGAGGCGGTGTGACCGGGCTCCAGTTCCACCATGGCCACGACCTTCTGGCCCAGGACCTCGTCAGGGATGCCCACTACCGCGTCATCCCGGACCGCCGGATGGCGGATGATGGCGTCTTCGATCTCGGTGGGGGCCAGGCGGAAGCCGGAGGACTTGATCATGTCGTCTTCCCGGGCCTGGAAAAAGATGTAACCGTCTTTATCCATCATGACGGCGTCGCCCATCATGTTCCAGCCGTCCTTGATGCCCTTCTTCATGGTTTTCAGGAGCTTGTTGTCCTGGATGTAGGGCTTCCAGTACAGGGTGGCGGTGGGGCCCTTGATCATCATGCTGCCCACTTCGCCGGGGCCCGCGGTGGTGCCGTCTTCCCGCACCACCTTGATCTCAAAGCCGGGGAGGGCCTTGCCGATGGAGTCGGGCATGGGGATGTTGCTCATGGAATTGGAGGTCACCAGGTGCATCATCTCGGTGCCGCCCAGGCCTTCCCAGATGGGTTTGCCGGTCTTGGCCTGCCACATGGCCAGGGTCTTGCCGGTCAAGGCGTCGCCGCCGGTGGTGTACATGCGCACACTGGAGAGGTCGTAATCGTTGAAGTTGGGCATTTCCAAGAGTTTCCGGTAGGCGGTGGGCAGACCCGTGACCACCGTGACCTTATGCTTGGCGATGATGCCCATCATGTCGTCCGGGGTGAACCTGGGCAAGAGCGAAATGGCGCCGCCGCCGGCAAAGGGAATCATGCAGAAGGTGCCGTAACCCGCGGCGAAGGACACCGGGGCCGAGCCGCCCAGCACCTCGCCGGGAGCCAGTTTCCACACGTACTTGTTGACCAGGTGGGACTCGATCAGCACCTCTTTGACGAAGTGGACGCAGCCCTTGGGCTGCCCGGTGGTGCCGGAGGTGAACAGGATGGCGCCGATGTCGTCGGCGCTCAATTTCACGTTGGTGAACTGGTCGGAGGCCGCCGCCATCGCTTTGGCGAAGGAGACGAAGCCCTTGGCTTCCCATTCTTCGGGCTTGCCGCCCACCACGATGAGCTTGGTGGGGAACTCGAATTCGGGTTTGGCGGCTTCCACCGCGGCCATCAAGGGGAAGCTCACCGCAAAGGCCTTGAATTCGGCGTTATTCAAGACAAAGGCCACTTCTTCCTTGGCCCACAGGGGGGAGATCGGCACCGGGATGGCGCCGCACTTCTGGATGCCGAAGTTGATGGCAATGGCTTCCGGCATGTTGGTCAGGCGGATGCCCACCCGGTCCTGGGCCTCCACGCCCAGCTTGGTGAGGACGTTGGCGAACTTGTTGGACATGGCCAGGAGTTCTTTATAGGTGAGCTTCTGGTCGCCGAACAGAACGGCGACGTTGTTCTCCCCGGCCCTCTTTCACATGTTTGTCAAGAAATTCTTCCGCAATATTCCACTGTCCTGACGCATACTGCTTAAACTCCTCGGGCACCGTATAATGGGCCCAGAGTTCTTTAGGGGGCAAATAATCAGCAGGAATCTTACCCATGTACTGCTACCTCCTTAAGGAAATTTGGTACTAATTCTTGGTTTTTGGCGTTTTTGTCCTTCCCAGGGAGCAAAACCATGTGAAGCATATTACAAAGTCTGGGGCTAGTGTCAAGAAATTTATGAAATTAAGTACCTTCCCCCATGGTTTTGGCCGGTCTCAGGCTCCGAGGGCCCAGGGGCTAATGGCTCTTTGGCATTGTAAATATTCGAGTCTCGGGTTTTGAGTCTCGGATTGGCAGTTTTGGGTTTTTGCTGAAGAGAAAAAATTCACTTAAAGGTCGCGGCTATCGCCGCCGGTCCCAGCAATAATCATTTTTTTGAGCTCCTGGCCGCCTTTGAATACTCCGGCAGGTCTCCGGCAGGCTGTTGAAAAACGGGTTTGGAGTCACCTCAGAATGACAAATTCGCCCTGATTGGAGATTTATCGAACAGCTTGATAGATTTCCTCCTATACTTGGTGGGGTGTTTCGTAGTTAACTGGCATTAATTTCAAGCAAATCGGATAATGGGGCGAGGAGACCTCGCCCCTACGATAAACCCTGTCGTGTTGTAGGGACGAGATTCCTTCGCCTTCGCCCCCTTGCCAAGTTCAAGGTGATTTGAATAATGCTAATAGAACCTAAATTTGAAACAACCACTAGTTGCCAATAAGACCCGTGAGGTAACAGGCGTATTGAACCCCCATACCCGAAACTCAAAACTCGCAACTCGCAACTCCCAATGCCGACCGTAGCTTTCGTGGGCCCTGAACTCTATCCCATTCCTCCCATCCGGGGCGGCGCCGCGGAATTGTTCATCGAAAAAGCGGCCTCCCGCCTGAGAAGCTGGCGCCCGGTGGTTATCGGGGTGAGCGACCCCCAACTTCCGGAGCGGGAAGTCCGGGGCCCGGTGGAGTACCACCGGGTCCCCCTTTCCGGCTGGCGCAAGCGGCTCTATGGTCGCTACCGCCAGATCTTCCCTTTCTATGACCGGGAGGTGGCCAAGATCATCGCCGAAATCCGGCCGGACCTGGTCCACGTCCACAACCGGCCTTTGCTGGCCCTTTTCCTGCACCGCCGCCTGGGGGATCAAGTTCCCGTCATCCTGCACTTGCATAACCTTTATGAATCTCTGGGCAAGCGCGAAAGGCCTGAACCCGGCGCCTCCATCCCGGTGGCGGCTTTTCTGGCCTGCAGCCGGTTCGTCTTGGAGCGGGAAAGGACCCGTTTGGGCCGGGGGGCCGCCCTCCACCGAGTGGTTTATAACGGGGTGGAGGTGGAGTCCTTCTCACCCCGCTATGACCATGAGGCCGACGCGGCCCGGCTACGCCGGCAGTACGGCATCGGTGAGGAGACCACCGTCCTCTTTGCGGGGAAACTCCGGGAAAGCAAGGGGGTGCATCTCCTGCTGGCCGCCATGGACCGCGTCTGGCAGGCGATTCCCCGGGCGGTGTTGGTTTTGGTGGGGGGAACGGAATACGGCCGGGGCCGCACCATGCGGGAGACGCCGTTCCTGCGGCAACTGCGCCGGCAAATGGCCGCCGCTCGCGGCAGGGTAGTGTTAACCGGGTTCATTCCCCCGGAACAGATGCCCCGGAACTACCTGCTGGGAGACGTCTTCGTGGGCCCCTCCCAGATCGAGGAGGGCCTGGGCCTGGTGTTTCTGGAGGCCGCGGCCGCCGGTCTCCCCATTATCGCCAGCCGCATGGGCGGCATCCCCGAAGTGGTGCGGGACGGCGACACCGGCCTGTTGCTCCAGAAAAAAGACGACTCCCGGGAACTGGCGGACAGAATTGCGGCCCTGCTCGACGACCCGGACCTGAGGAACCGACTGGGCCGCCAGGGGCGACAATGGGTGGCCGCCCACTTCACCTGGGAAAAAATCGCCCGCCGGCTGGAAGAGGTTTATGAAGAGATTCTGAGGGGAGGGTCTGGGGAAGTCAATTCCCCCGCCCTCCCCTCAAACTCCCTTCCCAAGCCCCTGTAAGTGAGCCGGGGAAGGCGGGGCTTTGAGCCCCGACTTCCCCGGCTGAATGAATTCCCTTAAGGGGTTGGGGGAGGGGCCGTCTGACCCTGGCCCCCTCCCCAAAACCACAGGCAAATTATGTGGCACAAACTCTTGATGTCCATCTCTCGCCGCTATCTGGCGCGCCGGGCGCGCCGGCGCCCTCCCCTGCCTTTGGCCGGTCTGGATCCGACCCGGGTCCGCCGGGTGCTGCTCATCAGCGCCACCGCCTTGGGGGACACCCTGTTTTCCACCCCGGCCATCCGGGCCTTGAAGCAGAAGTTTCCGGACTGGAGTTTGGAGGTCCTGGGCCATCGGGTCTTCGGGTCCCTGCTGGCCCATAACCCACACGTGGACCGTCTCTGGGTATATCCCGGCCGGAACCGGCGGCTCCTTGCCCTGGCCCGGGATTTGCGCCGCCGACATTACGATTTGGTCGTCATCCTGCACGGCAATGACCCCGAGGCCACCATGCTGGCCGTTCTCACGGGCAGCCCTTACATCATCGGTTCGGCCCAAAGCCCCCTGGCCTTGGCCTATAGCGCCACGGCCGCACCTTCCGACCCGTATGAACACGCCATAGAACGACGCCTGGATTACGTGCGGCTCCTGGGTGCGGACACCGGAGACAAAACCATGGACCTCTTCCTGCCTCCGGAAGCCCGGCACGCAGCCGATGCCATCCTGGCCCGGCATTTCGGCCAGGCCCCGTCCCTGCTCCTGGCCCTGCACCCCACCGGCTCCGACCCTTACAAGTGGTGGCCCGGAGAAAACTTTGTAGAGTTGGGGAATTATCTCTTTCAGACCTACCAGGCGCCCCTGATCATTATCAGCGGCAGCCAAGACCGGGAGAGGGCCGAGACCCTGGCGGCCAGGTTGACCGGCCCCGTCCTGGTCACCGGCGGGCGCTTCCCCCTGCTGACGGTGGCCGCCCTGCTGAGCCGCTGCCGCCTCCTGGTGGCCAACGACAGCGGCCCCCTGCACCTGGGCCTGGCCCTGGGTGTCCCCACCATCGCCCTCCTGGGCGCGGACCATCCGGCCCGCATCGGTCCCTACCAGGTGGACTGGGGCGCATTTTTATATAAGAAAGAAGAGGTATGCGAGCTGGACCGCTGCCTGACCAAAAAATGCCCCAGCAACCGGTGCCTGCAGGCCATCAGCGTGCCGGAGGTGGTGGACCTCATTAAGACGTGGTGGGAGCCGCGGTATTTGTGAGAAGTATTTGGGGAAGCGCCAGAGGAAGTCAAAAGTTTTCGGTTTTCGGTTTTCGGTTTTCGGTTTTTGGAAAAGGCCAAAAATCACCTTCCCCCTTTCTCCATAACCAAGTAGGGGCGGGTTTTAAACCCGCCCTTACGATATCAGGCTGTAAGGCGACCTCCGCTTCCCCTTGGCCAGACAACGCTTAATTGGCAGGCTAATACCTAAGCTGATGGCTTTCCTGCCTTTAACCGAAAACCACTCCAGGCCCCCTCCCCCAAAACCAACCTTTCCAATCATGGCGCCACCACCGGCTTCAACTTGTCGCTGATGACCCGGGCGGCCAGCCGGGAGCCTTCCGGGTTCAGGTGCACCACGTCGTACATGTACTGCTTGTCCTGGGGGATCGCCCGGGCCAGGTCGATGACCAGGACGTGGTTGGCCTGACCCACTGCCACGATGGCGTCGTTGAATCTGCCGTAGAGGTCCAGGACCTCCTCCACCGGGATTTTGGTGTCGGCGGCAAACTTTTGCAGGGCGAATCTCACTTTTTCATCCGGATGGGCTTTGTAGCGATTGAACTGGGTCATCAACACCGGGGTGATCTTGCGGGCCCGGCAGATATTGATAAAGGTCTGCAGGTTCATGGTAAATTCGTCGATTAACTCGGCCTTATGCAGTTCCACCTTTTTGCCCCGGACCTGGGCGAACTCGTCGTCCGGGTCCTTGCTTTTCCCGAAGAGCTCCCGGCTCAGAATCCGGGTGGCCGCGTGCAAGTTGGGAATATAGATGTCCCGGGCCAGAGTGGAAAGGGCCCGCAGCCCTCGCAAGTTCTTGTAAAAGGTAAATTCAACTACGACGCCTCGGCTGGGGTTCTTGCTCCAATAGGTTTTATTGTATGTCAGGCAGATCAGGTCGTTGATGTTTTCCATCAGGACCACGATGTCTGGTTTAAGGGGGATAACTTTATTCAACAAGATATCGATGGAATGAAGGGTATTGTTGCCGCTGACTCCGCTGTTGATGGAGGTGATCTTTTTCCCGGTCATTTGCTCCAGGAGATTGCCCACCAGGTAGGGGAAGCGGTTGTCCTCCTCCATGTAAATGCAGGCCGTGGTGGAGCCCCCCAAAAAGACCAGGGTGGCGTCGGGGTGGTCATAGCGATGGTAGGGAAGGAGAAAGCCTTGGTCGTCGGTCCTGACCCGGTAAGCTTGGCGCACCAGGCCGTCGGACCCCTGCACGGTTTTTTCCTGCGGCACCTCCGTCACGTCGATGTTGGGCGGAAACTCCCGCAGGTTGATATATCTTTTCTCGCTGTACAGCAACAGGTTGCGGCTGTGATTGAGGTGGCCCAGCATCTTTTCCGCGCCGTAAGTAGCGGCCAACAGCAGGCCCAACAAAACCACCACTAAGGTTTTTTTAGGGTTTCTCTCAAACCAATTCTCTTGTCGGCTTTTCTGGTTCTCCGTCATTTCCCGCATCCACTCCTGAGTCGGATAGGGATTTCAAGCAGTTTCACAATTATACAAAATTAAGCTGCCTCCGCACCGGATTTTCTCTTCCCTGGCTCTCTCCTGCACCCGGTACATCCTGGGGCCCTGCGCCGCCGGTTACCTGGGCGAGCTGGGGGCCGAAGTCATCAAGATCGAGGTTCCCCGTCAGGGCGAGCCCGTGCGCCACTGCTCGCCAATGGTTTCTTGGATGTTAATAGAGGGTAAGGGCATTTAACCTCTGGGGCGCAGCGTGATCAAGCCCCGGGAAAATTGACTTGACAATTTTGAGGGAAGACCCAAGAATGTTTAATAAATCTTCGGGCTAGACAAACTTTAAGATTAAGATGGAGGCAGGAGAGGCAGTAGATGTCTATTGATGGTTATATTGATTGATTATCAACGCCGGGAATTTTGTAAAAAGGTGCGATGTCCGCTACAGATGGATTTTGATGGTCAACAACAGGGCTCGGGTGGTTATGAAAAGATAAGAAGGCTTGTAAGACAAATTGTAGATATACAACTTATCAATTTCAACATTGGTTGATCAATAAAGGTTATTTGGTGGTCCGACCGGGATAAATAGTTTTTGGAATGATATTAATGATACTCAAGGGATAGGAGATATACCAATGGAATGGGGAATGAAAAATCGCTTAAGCCAACTTATGCCAAATGGCAAATGTTTTTTTATGCCGATTGATCATGGTTATTTTCAAGGGCCGACCAGGGGTCTGGAGAAGCCGGGAGAGACGATAAAACCGCTTCTTCCTTATGTGGATGCGATCTTTTGCACCCGAGGGGTATTGCGGGCGGCGATAGATCCTATCAGCAGTAAACCGATAGTGCTGAGGGTGTCCGGATGTACCAGCATGGTGGGCAAGGATTTGGCTAATGAGGAACTCACCACCTCGATTGCAGAAATTATTCGTTTGAACGCCGCGGCCGTGGGGATCTCGGTCTTTATCGGCAGTGAATATGAAAAGGAGACGCTAAAGAATCTGGCCACTCTGGCCAATGCGTGCGAGGACTATGGCATCCCGGTGATGGCGGTTACCGCCGTAGGAAGGGAAATGGATAAACGGGAGGCGCGTTATCTGGCGTTAGCCTGTCGCATCGCCGCGGAACTGGGCGCCCGGGTGGTTAAGACTTATTGGTGCGAGGAACATTTTGATAAGGTGGTTAACGGCTGTCCGGTGCCGGTCATTATGGCCGGGGGGCCTAAGTGTGAGACGGAACTGGAGGTCCTGGAATTTGTTCATGACGGTATCCAGAAGGGGGCGGTAGGGATCAATCTGGGGAGAAATGTCTGGCAGAGTGCTCATCCGGTGGCTATGGCGAAAGCTTTAAGGGCGATTGTGCATGAAAAGGTTTCCGTCAAGCAGGCTCACGAGATCTTCAAGAAGACCAAAGAGAATAAATAGAGTTCAAGGTTCAAGGTTCAAAGTTAATAAGACAGATGCCTTCAACCTTGAACTTTTGACCTTGAACTTTGAACCTTTTTTCCCTTTATGCTAGTTGCTAAATACTACAACAATAACGATATTCGCCTGGAGCAACTTCCCACGCCGAAGATCGGGCCGGGGGAGATTCTTGTAAGGGTCCGGGCCAGCGGCATTTGCGGCACCGATGTGATGGAATGGTACCGGATTAAGAAGGCTCCCCGGATTCTGGGCCATGAGATCGCCGGGGAGATCATTGAGTCAAAATCGGACAAATACCAAAAAGGACAGAGAGTTTTCGTCAGCCATCACGTGCCGTGTAATCAGTGCAAATATTGCCGGGCCGGAAATCATACGGCCTGCGATACCTTGCATCAAGGGCAATTATGATCCCGGCGGCTATAGTGAATTTGTCCGGGTGCCCAAGATTAATGTCGATTATGGGGTGTATGTCTTACCGGATCAGGTTTCCTATGCCGAAGGAACCATGATCGAGCCCTTGGCGTGCGGCGTAAGAGGACTGGGGCTGATTGATATCAGGGCAAACCACACCGTTTTGATCCTGGGCTGCGGGGTCTCCGGCATCCTGAATATTCAGTTGGCCAAGTTAACCGGCGCCAGGGTGGTGGCCACCGATATTAATGAGTATCGCTTAAAGAAAGCGAAAGAGTTCGGCGCCGATGAGGTGAGGCAGGCGGCTCAAGACCTTAATATAAGGGCGGATAGGGTCATCATCTGCACCGGCGCTTACGCCGCGGTGGAGCAAGCGTTCCATTGTATCGATAAGAAGGGGATTATTCTCCTCTTTGCCATCCCCAACCGGGATATCGCCATTCCCATCCCGGACTTTTGGCGCAATGAACTCACGGTGACCTCGTCCTACGGCGCCGCGCCGGTTGATTTGGAAGCTGCGCTGGACCTCATTGCCAATAAAACGATCAATGTCCAAGACACCATCACCCACAAACTCCCCTTACGAAATATTCAAGAAGCCTTTAAAATTGTGGTTGAGGCCAAGGAATCTTTAAAGGTGGTGTTGGAGCCTAACTGGAATAATACATAAGGGCACAGCACGCTGTGCCCCTACGGCAAGATAGCCAGCAATTGTAGGGGCACGGCGTGCCGTGCCCGCAATTGGCTATTCTTCATTTTGAACATATCGCAGTCTCATTGGTAAATTAATGAGATAAGCCATTTTCCAGAAAGTTGGTGAATTAAGCGGCTTAGTAAACTGGATTATGCGGTAAGATAGACCGATGCCGGTGCAGGAAGAGAGAATAGAACAGGCCATTCTGCTGATCCGCGGCGAGAAGGTCATGCTGGATGCCGATCTAGCCGCTCTTTATGGCGTGGCCACCAGGGTGCTGATCCAGGCCGTTAAACGCAATGCTGAGCGGTTTCCCCCGGACTTTATGTTTCAACTCACCAAAGAGGAAGTTGACCTTTTGAGGTCACAATCTGTGATCTCAAAATCGGCTAGCCGCTTAAATCAAGGGGAATCGGGAATCTTGAAATCACAAATTGTGATTTCAAGTTGGGGCGGCAGGCGCCGGTCCCTTCCGTATGCCTTCACCGAGCAGGGGGTGGCCATGCTCTCCAGCGTGCTCCACTCCCCCAGGGCCATTGCGGTGAACATTGAGATCATGCGGACCTTTATCCGCTTGCGCCGGATGCTGGCTTCCCATGCAGACCTGGCCCGCAAGCTGGAAGCCCTGGAAAAGAAGTACGATGCTCAGTTTAAAGTGGTTTTCGATGCCATCCGTCAACTGATGGCGCCTCCGGCACCCAAGCGCCGTCGGATTGGCTTCCACCGTGATGAAGGTTGACGGGCAGACCGAGATTTATTCTGGTCCCAAGCTGAGCTTGAGAACGAGGAAAAAATCCTGTTCATTCCAAGTAAAGCAGCTCCTCCTGATAGCGTTGACCCAACTGCGGCTTGCCGGTATCGCGCCGGTGGGCAACAAACGCTCGCCACACAACACTGCTTGCAAAATATACGATCATTTTCGTATTTAGGCTTGCGATAGAAACATATTCCGAATCTACTGCACTGTCGGCAACTTTTGTTGAAATTCCTAACATATTTAGAGGTACCGGTTCACCATCATTTCCATAGGCTAATGTAGCAACGTATTTCTCCGCGCGGCTAATCATTTGCTCGCAACTGGCGCACAGCATGTGCTCAGTGATTTGATTCGATATTTGAACCGCTTTTCCATCAGTAATTACTACCGGATTAGTGCTACTGGGGGGACCTCCTGCCCGCATCCTTTTGTAAGCCCATTTCGGAATAATATGACTTTCCTGGAGTTCAACATCAGGTCTATGGCAGAGTCGGCAATTTCCCAAGACGGCAGTCATAAGCAAACTCACCCCCCTCCCTTATACTCTGTCGCCAGGCGCCGCAGCTTCTCCACCTCCGCCTCCGGCAACGGCGGCAACTGCCCCTGGAGCCGCGCCGCGCTATCCTAACCCGAAACCTTAGTCGGTTTACCGCGGCTGGAACGCTTGGTCGGGCCAACCGATTTCTGGGCTACTTCTATAAGAGAACGCAGGGCTTCATTCACCAACTCTTCAGTTGAAAACACCTTTGCCACATCGGGGCCGAGGAGGACCAGATTGGTTCCGGCCCGGTAGGCTTCCAAATACTTGCCCCGAACACCCTTGCCGAGGTCTTCACGCCGGTATTCCGGGCGCATTTCCTCAGATTTATCCTTTCTCATAGATCCTTTTCTCCTGGCGTGTCATCAGACGCGCACTGATGATCCTCAATTTCTTCCCCCGGTGAGCATGTGAGACAACCAGCAGTTGGTTGAATCTCGACAGACCAAAGGTGAGGTATTGAACTTCATCAAGAGAATGGTCCGGGTCCGCGAAAGTGATGGCCAGCGGATCCCCAAAAACCGTTGCCGCCTCATGAAAACTGATGCCATGTTTCCGTTTGTTTGTTTCGGCCTTTTTCGGATCCCATTCAAATTCCATTTTGGGTTTCCATCATCACAATCGCAACCTGGTTAAATTTTCCGGCCTAACGTCTAGCTTCAGTTGCCACTATGGAGCGTATCGAATTACCGCGGCCAAAACTCACCCCCCTGCCTTATACTCTGCCCCCAGGCGCCGCAGCTTCTCCACCTCCGCGGCGGGCAAAGGCGACACCGGTCCCTGGAGGCGCGCCGCCAGGACCACCCGGGCGGTGTGTTCCAGCTTCTCCATTTTGTTGTAGGCGTCCATGACATCCCGCCCCATGGTCATGGCGCCGTGCCGGGATAAGAGGATGGCGTCAAATTCCCGGATGAAATCCCGGATGGCCTCCGGGACTTCTTCGGTGCCGGGGGTGGCATAGGGCGCGGTGGGAATCCCCCCGAGGGTAATCACCACTTCCGGCAAGATGGGTTCCAGCAGGGAGATGCCCGCCAGGGTGCAGGCCGTGGCGTAAGGCAGATGGGCGTGCACCACGGCCTTAACATCCGGGCGCAACTCATAGGCCAGCAGGTGCATGCGGAGCTCCGAGGTGGGCCGCCCCTCCCCTTCCAGCACCCGGCCCGTAAGGTCCACGGTGATCACCTGGTCCGCCGCCATGTAGCCCTTGTGCACCCCGCTGGGGGTGACGAGCACCCGGTCTCTCAGGCGCACACTGACATTGCCGTCGGTGGCGGCCAGGTAATTTTTTCGGTGCAGCATCCCGCAGATGCGCACGATGTCCTGCTTCAACTGTCCTTCGCTTGCCATCAACTCTCGTCCGCAATGGGAAAATGAGGTTCAACCGGACGGCTGGCCACGGCCTCTGCCATCAACCGGATTTGGGGGTCTTGGAGATGACTTTGGCAATTTTTGCCAGGTTCTCTTGGGCCGTTTCGGGACGAGCCAGGAGCATCATGGTAGAAGAGGCAGTCCATAACCGCGGCCTGGCAAAAGAAGGAGGCCATTCCTTCCTGCTGATAACGGGTCTCCCGGGAGGCGGTGACCAGAACCGGGTCCGCAATCCGGCTCAGGGGGGAGAGGGAGTTGTTGGTAACCGCGATCACCCGGGCCCCGGCCTCTTTGGCCACCTGGGCCGCCTCCAGCACCTCCCGGGTGCCGCCCGAATGAGAGATGGCCAGCAGCGCCTCTTGCGGCCCGGATACGGCGGCCGCGGTCATCATATGGTAAGGATCGCGGTAGCCATAAGTATTGAGACCTATTAAGCAAGAACCGGTTGATGGCGTAATCCACCACGGGACCGGAATCGCCCACCCCGCAGACCAAAATCCGGCGGGAGGCGAGCAATATCTGGACCGCCTGCCGCACCGCCCGGGCCTCGAGCACTTCCAGGGTATCCTGCAGGGCGGAGATGCTGGCCTGGAATACCTTGCGGATGATGGTGTCGGCATCATCCTCGGCTCTGACTTCTTCCAGGGGAAATTGGGACGGCGTCACCATTTCCCGGGCCAGGGAGATCTTGAAGTCCTGGAAACCCTTGAATCCCAGGATGCGGCAGAAGCGCATGACCGTGGCTTCGCTCACCCCGGACGCGGCCGCCACTTCGTTCACCGAGGCGTAGACGGCCATCTCCGGTTGCCGCAGGATGACATTGGCGACCTTTTGCAGCGCGGTTTTCAAGGAGGGGTACAAGCCCCGCAGCCGAATCAGGGCGCCGGACTGGGGATCCCGATTTAAGGGGTCCATCAAGTCATCTCCTTTATACTGAATAACATAATGATGATCTGGCTATCTGAAATGTTTCCTGAAATATTTTACCTTAAAATAAAAATATTTAAAGATTCCGCCGGTAAAAGAGTCAAGTCGTAGGCCCCGTTTAAGGCCCCCGGAATTAATGCCGCCGCCCCTATTTCACCAGGTCCTGCACCAGCCTCAAGGCCTCTTCCCGGGTGTGCACCGCGCCTTCCCATTGCGCTTCCTCCACTGCGGTCAGGATCTGCCTGAACCGGGGCCCCGGCTTCAGGCCCAGGCGGATCAGGTCGTGGCCGTTCACCAGCCTGGGGAGGCGCTCCTGCGGCTCCAGGCGCTCCTTTAGGAACCGGAAAGCTTCATCGGCCAGGTCGGCCAAGACCGCTTCCGAGTCCGGCGGTTTTTGGGGGCCCTGCCCTGCCAGGCTGTCGCCCATGGCCAGGGCGAACAAGCCCGGCAGTTCGGCGCGGGCCGCCCGCACCAGCCGGCCCAGGGCCCGAAACGTCAGCTCCCGCTCCCTGAAGGCGGGCAGAAGCAAAAAAGGGCGCATGTGCAGCCGGATAAGGGTGTCCACCGTCTTTTTTTCGGCGATGCTCAGCCGCAATCTCTGGGCCACTCCGGCGAAGATCTCCAGCCCCACCTTCTCGTGGTAATAAAAGGTGTAACGGTCCGGCTGGCTGCGGCGGTCCTGCACCTGGGGTTTGCCGGCGTCGTGAAACAGGGCCGCCAGCTTCAGGACCGCGCTTTTGTGATGCCCGGCCAGGTAGCGGCCCAGCTCCCCGGCCAGCTCCCCGAAGTATTTCTCCGGCGCCGCCAGAACCTCCTCCAGGCAAATCACGGTTTCCAGCAAATGGTGGAACACGTCCAGGTGATGGAAGCCGTTTTGCTCCACCTCCCTGGCGTCGCTGAGTTCGGGAAAGACCTGGGTCAGGAGGCCGGCCTCATCCATGTCTTGGAGCACGGCGCCGGCCCGGGGCGCGGCCAACAGGAGAAATAACTCCTGATGGACCCGCTCCCCCGCCACCCGGGGGAACCCCGGCAGGTAGCGGCGCACCGCGGCCGTCGTTTCCGGAGTGAGGCGAAAGCCGTGGGTCGCGGCAAACCGATAAGCGCGCAACAGCCGCAAAGGGTCGTACCCCAGGTTTTCCGGGGAGATTATCCTGATGAGCCCCCGGGCCAGGTCGTGCAGCCCGCCGGTGGGGTCCACCAGGGCCAGGGGGCGCCGGCCCAGGATCGCCTCCAGCTCCAGGGCCATGGCGTTCACCGTGAAATCCCGGGCCTTGAGGTCGCCTTCCAGGGTGGGGGCCCGAAACTCCGCCAGGTCCAGGATCTCGCCCTGCCACACCACCCGGGCGGTGCGCTCCTCTTCGTCCAGCAGGACAAAGGTGCCCTGGAGGGCCGCGGCCAGCTCCCGGGCCAGCCCCAGGGTCTGGGCCGACACCGCCAGGTCCAGGTCCGGGGGCTGGCGGCCCAGGGCCAGTTCCCGCACCGAGCCGCCCGCCAGATAGACTTGCACCTGCCGGGCCGCCGCCAGCCGCCCCAGCACTTTTAGGGAACGCCGGGAGGCCAGACGGCTCACCCCCTGAAGCAGGTTTTTCTCGTAGTTCTGCATTACCGGTGAAAGGCCCACCGCCTCCTCCTGGGACGACCCGTGGTCACCGTTTCGGCCTGGCGGAATTTCTCCAGATAAATTATGGTCTGGTACTAATCTGCGTAATTTTGCGCATGTATTCCCCAACCAATTTATCTCTTTTTCCCTCTCCCCCTTGGGGGAGAGGGCTAGGGTGAGGGGGATTCTTCTCAGGCTGATTTAAGCAATTAAGTACCAGACCGGTTTGCGACCGCCGCACTCCGGCAAGATTATCCCAAGGTAGGATTTTAGTCAATTTTCGCCCGCACCCCCTCCCCTGCCGGCCCCTCGCCTTTCCCGGTCGTTATTCGGCGGGTTGCCCCCAAGTTGCCAGGTTCCCGTTGCAATCCCCTGGCCCCTTCAAGTAAAATCAGCCCCAGTGCGCCCAGGCAAATGGCGACTCGAGTTTCCAGGCCTTAGGCTGCGGGCTTAGGCCCAAGCCGGCGTCTGGCAGTCACAACAAAGTAAGAATATTGAACCGCCGCCTTCGGCCGTCTTCGAAAGAAGCCATGGTGGGCAGTGCCCACCCTGCACGCCGGCCGGCGGCGGCCACCCGCGTCTTTGCTGAAAGCTGAAAGCTGACCGCTGATAGCTAGAAAGGAGGCCCCATGGCCCGGCCCGGAAAAACCGTGTTTATCTGCCAGAGCTGCGGCTACCAGGCGGCCAAGTGGCTGGGCCGCTGCCCGGAATGCGGCGCCTGGAGCTCCCTGGCCGAGGAAGCCGTGCCCACCGGGCCGGTGGCCGACTACCAGTTGCCCCCCCGGCGCGGCGCCCCCCAGAGCCTGCTCCGGCTGAAGACCCCCCCGGAGGTCCGCCAGGTCACCGGCCTCAGCGAGTTCGACCGCACCCTGGGCGGCAGCGTGGTCCACGGCTCCGTGGTCCTGCTGGGGGGCGACCCCGGCATCGGCAAATCCACCCTGATCCTGCAGGTGCTGGACCGCCTCTGCCGGGACGGCCTCAAGGGCCTCTACATCTCCGGGGAAGAGTCCGAATCCCAGCTCAAGCTCCGGGCCTCCCGCCTGGGGCTCAAGTCGCCGGACCTGCTGGTGGCCACCGAAACCTGCCTGGAAAACATCTTCAACATGGTGGCGGAAGTCTCCCCTGCCTTCCTGGCCCTGGATTCCATTCAGACCCTGTACACCGCCACCCTGCCGGCGGCCCCCGGGTCCCTCACCCAGGTGCGGGAGACGGCCTTCCGCCTGGTGCAGCAGGCCAAGCTCACCGGCATCGCCACCTTTCTCATCGGCCACGTCACCAAGGAAGGCGCCATCGCCGGCCCCATGGTGCTGGAGCACCTGGTGGACACGGTGCTCTACCTGGAAGGCGACCGGTCCCACGCCTTTCGCTTGCTGCGCACCGTGAAGAACCGCTTCGGCCCCACCCATGAACTGGGGGTCTTCGAAATGCAGGAGGCCGGCCTCCTGGAGGTGGCCAACCCGTCGGGCCTGTTCATGGCGGAACGCTCCCTGGAGGTGCCGGGCGCGGTGGTGGTCCCCAGCCTGGAGGGCTCCCGCCCCATCCTGGTGGAGGTCCAGGCCCTGGTCTCCCCTTCGTCCCTGGCCCTGCCCCGGCGCCAGAGCATGGGGGTGGACCCGGGACGGGTTTCCCTCCTGGTGGCCATCCTGGAAAAACGGGTGGGCCTGGGGATGGGCGGCCAGGACCTCTACGTCAACGTGGCCGGAGGGGTGCGCCTGACGGAGCCGGCCCTGGACCTGGGCGTGGCCCTGGCCCTGGCCTCCTCCTTCCTGGACCGGCCGGTGCCCGCCGACACCCTGCTCTTCGGGGAAGTGGGCCTCACCGGGGAAGTGCGGGCGGTCAGCGCCCCGGAGCTTAGGCTCAAGGAAGGCCGCAAACTGGGGTTCCGCCGGGCCCTCCTGGCCCGCCGACAACAGGAGCACCTGGGGGAGTTCCCGGGACTGGAACTCCTGGGGGTGGACACCCTGGCCGCCGCCATCCGCAGCCTGTTTCCTTGAAGCAAAGTTGGCGGGGGAGGGTCAGGGACCGAGGGCCCCTGCCCTCCCCCCACACCCCCCTCCCAACCCCCATAAGGGGCCGGGGCAGGCGGGCTAGCGCCCGACTGTCCCGGCCTAAGCAATCTTTCAAATATTTATCGCCCGAACCGTGACATCCAGTTTTAGCGACTGAAAAGAAAGAGAAAGGAAGGAAAAACATGGAAGACCTGAAAAACGCCCTGCAAGCAAGCCTTCAATCATGTGGACCGCCGGGAAATCGCCGCGGCCCTGAAGATCGTCACTGACCTCCTGGCCGGCCTGACGCCGCCGGACCGGGTTTGCGACATCCCTCCGGGAAAAGCCACCCTTTACGATTGGCTGAAGTTGGCCCAAAAGGCCCTTCGGGGCGAGGAAGGGGTCCTGGTGACCCCCAAGATCGCCCTGCGCAGCGCCATGGCGTTGGCGCATTAAAAGATTCGGCGGCCACAGGCCGCCCTATAAGCCTCGTCCCCAAGCTCCTGCTTGGGGACGCAGATTTTTAGGCGAAGCTCTGCTTCGCAAACCTTCCAAAGCGGGAGCTTTGGACCAAATTGTCGTTCCCAAGCAGGAGCTTGGGAACGAGAGGAAAGGGTGCGCCAGACGCACCATAGATTTTCTCTTATGGGGGTTGGGAGTGGGAGTTTGAGGGAGGGGGTAGGGGCCGTCGGCCCCTACCCCCTCCCTCAAACAACTTCAATCCGGATAAATCAGGAACTCCCGCCGCACTTCCAGGAACCGCTCCAGGTCTTCCTGCCAGCCGGCCTCCAGCTCCCCGGCCGTCAGGCCCCGGTCCAGGCCCCGGCGGATGCAGTCGTCCCCGGTGAGCAGATCGATGGGCAACCTTTCTAACTCGTATTCGTAGGGGGGCGGGCGCCAGGCCAGCTCTTCGGGGTAAAGCTGCCGCAGCACCGACAGCAGCGTCAGGGTGGTGTAATACGGTTTGAAGGCCTGGCGGTCGGTGACGTGAATCTGGAACCCCCGGCACAGCTCTCCGGCCCACTTGTGGAAGGTGGGCTCGAAGCAGGCCTCCCGCAGTACCAGCCCCGGTAGTTGCTGCCCTTTCAGGGCCTGCCTGACCCGGCCCGGTTCCAGGAACGGGGCGCCGAACAGCTCAAAGGGCCTGGTGGTGCCCCGGCCTTCCGACAGGTTGGTGCCCTCCAGCAGCACCTGGCCGGGGTAGACCAGGGCGCTGTCCAGGGTGGGCAAATTGGGGGAGGGCAGCACCCAGGGCAGGCCGGTTTCGTCGAAATACTGGCCCCGCCGCCAGCCCCGGGCCGGAATCACTTCCAGGTCGCACCCCAGACCCTGGGTGACGCGGTAATACCCGGCCAGTTCCCCCAGGGAAAAGCCGTGGCGCATGGGCAAGGGGTACGGCCCCACGAAGGAGGCCCACTCTCGCCGCAGCATATTGCCTTCCACCGCGGCCCCGGAGACGGGGTTGGGCCGGTCCAGCACCACCACCTTTTTATCCAGCTTGTCCGGCGGCTTCCATCACCTTGGCCAGGGTGGCGGCAAAGGTATAAACCCGGGTGCCCACGTCCACGAGATCCGCCAGGACGACGTCCACTGCCGCCAGGGCCTCGGGGGGCGGCGCCATCCGAGGACCGTACAGGCTGACCACCGGCAGCTTGAGGAGCGGGTCCACAAAATCCGTCGAGGCCATCATGTTGTCCTGCTTTTCCCCCAGGAGGCCGTGCTGGGGGCTGAACAGAACCCGCAGCTGGCCGGGGAAACGGCAGGCGATGAGCTCCCGGGCGCTGGTGAGGTCCGGGCCGACGCTGGGGGGATGGTTCAGGAGGCCCAGCCGGGCGCCTTTGGCCCAGGCAGGGGGGGCGTGCAGGAATACTTCGAGACCAGTGACTACCCGGCCCATGGAGACGATCCCCAAAGATTATGGCAATGGCCGGCGCAGGCGGGACGGGTTTCAAACCCACCCCGGATTAGCTCCTGAGGCTGGAACAGACCCCTAATATGGGTTCCCGCCATTACCATAACAAGGTTTTCAGGTCTAAACTCCCCCTCCCTTGAGGGGAGGGGGTGGGGGGGAGGGTGATGAGAGCTAGTGGTGTGTTTCAAATTTAGGTTCCATTAGCATTTTTCTAAATCACCTTGCTTGGCAAGGGGGTCAAGGGCGGCGAAACCACGCCCCTACAATACGACAGGGTTTATTGTAGGGGCGAGGTCTCCTCGCCCCATATCCGATTTACTTGAAATGTAATGCCAGTTAATTACGAAACACACCACTAGTGGTGTGTTTCATAAATAACGTGACATCGAGGGGCTGATTTTTTACCCCCTTTTTCTAAAGGGGGGTCAGGGGGGATTTCTTGACAACCAGTTGAAATCCCCCTAAATCCCCCTTTTCCAAAGGGGGACTTAAGCTTCCCAAGCCATACTTTCTAGCCAGATATTATGCATAGTTAATTACGAAACACACCACCAGTACTTAATTTCATAAATTCGCAAATTGTTCGGAAGCTGTTTTTATTCCCCCCTTTTGTAAAGGGGGGTAGGGGGGATTTTTTTATGGTAGGGGCGAGGCTTCCTCGCCGGAAAAGGGGTGGGGAGACCCCGCCCCTACGGGAAATTCCTGGTTCATTTATTTACTGAAGGTCTCCCTAGAATTCCGTTTCTTCTCTTTTTACCACCGGCCGCATCATCAGCATCACGTCGTGGGTCACCCCGTCCTTGCGGAGGAAAAAGTCGTCCAGGATGGCCTTTTGCTCGAAACCCTTGGACCGGAAGGCCTTGATCACCTTCTTGTGGTCCGCCACGATCTCCGCCTTCAGCCACTGCAAATTTTCCAGCTTGGCCAGGCTGAGCAACTCCTCCAGCATCACGGACCCCAAACCCAGGTTGCGGAAGGAGCGGGACACGAAGATGCGGATCTCCCCGATGTGCTTGGCCGCGTGCTTCCCCCGGTGTAAGGTGGCGTCGGCAATGATGCGGTTGGACTCCAGGTCCACCGCCACCAGAGGCAGGACTTTGCGGTAGTCGATGTGGTCGATCCAGTAGTTGACCAGCTTCAGGTCCTTGACGTCCTGCTTCAAAAACCGCGTGTCCTCCTCCGGGGCCTCCTGGAAAAGATGGGCCAGGCCTTCCCGGTCGGAATCGTTGAGGAACCGGAACATCACCCTCTTGCCATTCCTCACGGTGACGAACTTACGGTAAGCCACATAATTAATCATGGCGGACCTCAGGGTGCAAAAATTAAAGGAATGATAGGCAATGATAACCCCTCTTGAGGATTTGTCAAGCTGCGGCGCAGGGTGAGGATGGAGGTCGAACCCTAGGGCTTTCTGGGGTGGGGTCGCTACGCCCAGGTAAATCCAGGGCTTAGGCCCTCTTCAGATAACTATTTGTAAAAGCTCATTAAATTAACTTAAAGAAGTTTTTGATTTGAATCTAGCGGGATAGCGTTTTTTAACAGGGTTAAACTTTGCTCCTTATGAAATTGGGCGAAAAAATCAGGATGCGCGAGATTGGCAATACCCAGACTTAGTTTTTGCCGTTTTTCAGGGCCCGGAAGCTCATGGTTGAGACTTTTCAACTTACTGAACTACTTAGCCTTTTTTTCTCAAGAATCCGCCCCGCATTATCATTGCGTTTTGAAACAGCCCTTCGGTCCCCCTGCCGCGGGGTCGGCTAAGGTTCATTTCGGTCCACCTCCTTTGACCCGGAAAGGCGCCGCGGTTAAGATGGCTTTCAACAAAAGGCGGCGTCAAAAAGGAGACTATGGAAGGGCTCTGGGAAACAGTCAAAGGCACCCTCAAGACGCAAATGCCCCCCTCCACCTTCCACCTGTGGATCAAGCCCCTGAAGCTGGAGCCGGGCCCCGGGGGGGAACTCTACCTGGCCTGTCCCAATCCCTTTACTCTCAGGTGGGTCCAATCCCACTACCTCAAGTTGATCCAGCAAGCCCTGGAGACCATGGGCGGCGCCGGCTTGCCGGTGAAGCTGAAGCTGCTCATCGCGCCGGCCCGGCCGCTGGCGCTGCCCCAGGTGGTGCAGCCGTTCCTGCCGCTGCCGGCCGCGGGTGGCGGCGCTTTCAACCGGGCCTTCACCTTCGACAAATTCGTGGTGGGCGCCTCCAACCGCCTGGCCTACCAGGCTTCCCGGGCTTTGGCCCGCAACGACACCTTTTACAACCGCATCCTGTTCCTCACCTCCGGCCCCGGTCTGGGAAAGAGCCACCTGTCCCATGCCGTGGGCAACTTCATCGTGTCGTCTAAAAACGCCAGCCGGGTGCAGTACCTCACCGCCGAGAATTTCGCCAACGAGATGGTGCAGGCCCTCAAAAACGGCCGCATGTCCGATTTCAAGGAACGTTTCCGGAAGGATTGCGACGTCCTGCTCCTGGAAGAAGTCCAGTTTTTAAGCGGCAAGGAAAAGATCCAGGCGGAGGTTTGCTACACCCTGGACACCCTCATGGTCCAGAACAAGCGGCTGGTCTTCACCAGCTGCTACCTGCCGGGGGAGATCAGCCACCTCTCCCAGGAGCTGCGCTCCCGGCTCACCGGCGGCGTCATCACCCCCATCGGCCCTCCGGACTTCCCCACCCGGGTGCAGATCCTGGCCAACAAGGCGGCAAACCGGGGGGTGCAGGTCTCCGTCAAGATCCTGGAATACCTGGCGGAGTATGTCAGCGAGGATGTGCGCCGCCTGGAAAGCGCCCTGGATTGCCTGGTGGCCCGGGCCACCTTGCTGGGCGAGCCCTTCAGCCTGCCCCTGGCCCAGGAGGTGCTCCAGGATTTACAGGCCGTGGAGGCCAGGCTGACCACCCCGCAGATCCAGAAGATCGTGGGAGACTATTACGGGGTGAGCCTGGTGGAGCTGCTGGGGCGCTCCCGCCAGAAGCGGCTGGTGCGGGCCCGCCAGATGGCCCTCTATTTTTGCCGGATTTATACGGAAAAGACCATGGCGCAGTTGGGCCGCCTCTTCCAGCGCAGCCACCCCTCCGTGGTCCATGCCCTGCAGACCCTGGAGCGGGACCGCAAGCTCCACCCCCGGGTGGCGCAAGAGATCAGGATGTTGGAGGAAAAACTGGCCCAGGCCCAGGTCAGGTCGGGGAGGCCGAAAGCATCCACTCTTCACACTGATGCTTGATCACCCGGCCTTCCACGATGAAGACGATGTTCTCGGCGATGTTGGTGGCCAGATCCGCAATGCGCTCCAGGTTCCGGACGATGATGATGAAGTGATGGAGCCGCGTCACCCAGCGTGACTCCTTGATCATGCAATCGAGAATCTTCTGGATGTATTCGTCGTCCAGGAGGTCCACCTCCACGTCCCGCTGACACACCTTGATGGCCAACTTCGGGTCCTGGTGCACGAAGGCGTCGATGCTGGTGCGCACCATGCTCAAGGCCATGTCGGCCATGACCTTGAGGTCGATGGGCAGCTTCAGGGGCGGCCGGCTGTTGAGCTCCAGGCCCCGTTCGGCGATGTTCACCGCCTGATCGCCGATGCGCTCCAGTTCGGTGGCGATGCGCATGGCCGCCACCGTGAGCCGCAGGTCCGTGGCCAGGGGCTGTCGCAAGGCCAGCAGTCTGAAGGCCTGCTCCTCGATGGCCAGTTCCATGCGGTTGAGCGTAATGTCATCGGTGATGACCTCCCTGGCCAGATCGGAGTTCCGGGCCGTTACCGACAAGATACTCTTGCCCGCCGCAGTTTCCGCCATAGTGGCCATCCGCAGCAAGTTCTGTTTCAGTTCTTCCAGTTCCTGGTCGAACTGCCTGGCCATTTTCATGGGCGTCGCCATGCCGCTCCCCTTCCTGAATTACTTCGTAGAAATTTTACTATAAATCGTTTAAAAGATAAATAATGTTGAAGGAATTTCTGTCAAGAATGCAAGTTAGCCTCTTTGTAGCTGCAAACGGGGAAGAATGAAAATTGCCGTCGTGGGTCCCGGGGCCCTGGGTTGTTTACTGGCCGCCCTCCTCTTTGAAGCCGGAGAGGACGTCTTCCTGGTGGATTACCGCCCGGAGCGCGCCGCACTGCTCCGGGAGCAGGGCATCCGGCTCCGGACCCTGGACGGGGGCCACCGGGTAATTCCCGTGCCCATCGGCCTGCCCCCGGAAGCGGGTCCCCGAGACCTGACCATCATGGCGGTTAAAGCCCACCAGACCAGGGCCGCGGCCCTGGACCTGCTGCTGCTCATGGCCCAGGGCGGCCTGGCCCTGACTCTCCAGAACGGCCTGGGCAACCTGGAGGAGATGGCCCGGGAGGTGGGCCCGCAGCGGCTGCTGGCGGGCGTGGGCTTCCTGGGGGTGACCCGGGAGGGCGAAGGCCGCGTCATCCACGCCGGAGCCGGGGCCATCGTCATCGGCGCCCCTCCGGGCTCCCGGGTGGCGCCGCCGCAGGTGGCCGCGGTGGCCGCGGTCTTCCGCCGGGCCGGCCTGGAGTGCCAGATCAGAAGCGACATCGAAGTCGTTTTGTGGGAGAAGCTGGTGGTCAACGTGGCCGTCAATCCCCTCACCGCCCTGCTGCGGGTGCCCAACGGGGTGTTGCCGGAGCTGCCCGAAGCCTGGGAACTGGCTCTGGCCGCAGCCCGGGAGGCTGAGAACGTGGCCCGGGCCACGGGGGTGCCCCTGGCCGGGGACCAGGAGCCGCGGCTCCGCCAGGTCTGCATCGCCACCGCGGCCAACCGCTCTTCCATGCTGCAGGATGTCCTGGCGGGCCGGCCCACGGAAATCGAGGCCTTGAACGCCCAGGTGGCGGCCCGGGGGGCGGCCCTGGGCCTGCCCACCCCGGTAAATCATTTCCTGACCCAACTGCTCCGGGCCCTGGGCCAGTCCGCGCCCTGGCGGATGGGCTGAGAGCGTATGGGGGAGGGCCAGGGACCTCAGGTCCCTGCCCTCCCCCATGACCCCCTCCCAACCCGCATAAGAGGCTGGGAAGGCGGGGCCTAAGGCCCCGGCTTCCCAGCTATTTTATCTCCCATCATAAGGGGTTGGGGAGGTTCATTAGCCTAAGGCTAATGAACCTGTGTTGTAAAAATGGGCCGCAGGCCCATTGGGCAGGGGCGAGCGCCCCTGCCCCACTCCCTCAACCTTTTTCTTACCTGGCCGGCTCCAGGACCGGCGGGCGCACCAGGGGGACGAACCGCACCGGCAGGCTGGCTTCTTCCTTGAGTTTCCCCTGGACCCGGCGCAGGCGCACCAGGGTTTGGGCGCCCCCCGGGTCCCCCAGGGGGATGACCAGGCGGCCCCCCTCCTTGAGCTGTTCCGCCAGGGCCGGGGGCACCCGGGGGGCCGCGGCGGTGACCAGGATGGCGTCGAAGGGGGCCTCTTCCGGCCACCCCAGGTAGCCGTCGCCGCTTTTGACCCGCACCCGGGAATAACCCAGGCTTTTCAGGCGTGCCGCGGCCTTCTGGGCCAGGTCCGGGCGAATTTCGACACTGAAGACCTCAGGGGTAATCTCAGAGAGGACCGCGGCCTGGTAGCCGGAACCGGTGCCCACCTCCAGGACCTTGTCCCCCGGCTGCAATTGGGCCCACTCCGTCATCAGCGCCACGATATAAGGTTGGGAGATGGTCTGCCCTTCGCCGATGGGCAGTGGATAGTCGCCGTAGGCCATGGAGGACATACCCCCGGGGACGAACCGGTGCCGGGGCACCTGGCCCATGGCCGCCAGGACCCGGGGGTCGGTGAGGCCCCGCCGTTTCAGCTGTAGGACCACCATGGCTTGCCGGGCATCCTGATAATCCTCGGCCGCCTGGGCCCCGACGGCCGCAGCCCCCGCGCCCAGGAACATCAGGACCCCCAGCCAGGCAACCACCTTGATTCTCATGACTTCTTCATACTATTTTTTCAGATTTTGTAAAAGCAGGGCTGGATAATTTTAGTTTGGGCCCTGGCTCCACCCTTCCCGGTTTGGCAGGACGGTCGGTAATTCGTCTGCTAAATGACCCGGCCTGGCGGTTCTACCAGGCTGCGTTTCTTCTCCGCCAGGCGGGTGGCCAGGTCCGCCAGGTACTTGGATTTCTCGATGCGGGCCACCCAGTCTCCGGGGATGGCGTCCATCCCCAGATAAGCCCCGCTGAGGCCGCCGGCAATGGAGGCGATGGAGTCGGAATCGCCCCGGGTGTTGGCGCCCCGGCGAATGGTGGCCAGAAAATCCCGGGGCGATTGCAGAAAGCAGTAAAGGGCCGCGGCCACCGCTTCCTCCGCCACCCAACCGTCGCCGATATGGGCCAGGGCCTCGTCGTCGGAAGCCATGGTCAGGGCCTGCTCCAGGCGCTCCAGGGCGTCGTCGAAGTCCCGGGCCTGGCCGTGGGTCTCCAGCTCCAGGGCCGGGAGGAACTCTTCGGGGTCCCGGCGGTCCAGGGCCAGCTTCACCAGGAAGGCGGCGGCCATCGCCGCCACCTGGGCCACGGGATGATGGTGGGTGGCCAGGGCCGTGGCCGCGGCCACCTGGCGCAGCTTGGCCAGGCGGTGCTGGTAAAGATAGCCCACGGGGGCCACCCGCATGGCCGCGCCGCAGCCCTTGGAATTGGGTTTGCCGCTCTTCCACCAGGGGACCCCGGCCTCCAGCTGGTGCGCCCCGTAGAGGCAGGCCCCGCCCGGCGACCGGTTGTTGTCGGGGTCATGGAGCCAGGCGACGAACTCCCGGCTGACCGCGGCCATGATGGCCCCCAGGTCCTGGTCCCCCGCGGCCACCAGGGCCTCGGCCAGGGCCAGGGTCATCTGGGTGTCGTCGGTGAACAGGGCCGGCTCCGGCAGCTCCAGGATGCCGGCGGGGCCGTGGCGCTCCCGGATGCCCTTCAATTCCCAGAATTCCACCGGCGCCCCCAGGGCGTCCCCCAGGGCTATCCCGTAAATCATGCCCAGAACCTGGTCCATCGGCAATCCTTTAGGTCAATTATTCAGCTGCCGGGAAGTCCTGGACGCCGGGGCTCCCCGCCGCGGCTTTCCGGGGAGGGCCGCTCTCCCGGCCGGCCCCGGCCACGGTAGCATCCGCCGCCTGCAGCCCCATGGCTTCCCTTTTCTCCAGGATCATGCGGCAGATCTCCCGGGCCAGAAGCCGGTGGCCATGTTCTTTCAAGTGCCCACTATAATTGACAAAAACGCTTCCAAGATCATGCCCGGCAAACACCTCCTTCATGGAGAGGTGATAGACCCCCGGGGCGGTCAATTTTTCCGCCAGGAAGTCCAGTCCGTGGTCCGACAGCTGCAAGGATTGGGGCCACTCCCCCTCCAGCCGGCACTGGGTGATGAGCAAGATGGGGAGGTGGCGCCACCGTACCAGGGCCACATTGGCCGCCGTGGTTTCCTCGGCCAGCCTGAGGCGCGCCGCCAGCTCCCGGGGGTCCTTGGCCGCGGCCACCTGGGCGTCGGCGTCGTTCATGGCGTATTTGAGGCGAATCGCTTCGGGAACCAGGGGCCAGAACCACTTTTCCATCTTGGCTTCATACAGCCGCCGGAAAATGAAGCTCTTCATCAGCCAGTACTTGGGGTGCCACCCCAGGAATTCCTGGCTCCGGCGCCACTCCCGCTCATCCTCCCACTTGTTGGCGTCGTTCACGTGCAAGATGATGAGGCTGGGGTCGAACTCCAGGACCTTTTTGAGCACGATCTGGCAACGCCGCGGCCCGTAGCCCGGCACCGCCAGGTTGATGGCCTCGGCCCGGATCTGGTGCTCTTTCAACTCTTCTCCCAGCTGCCAGGGATAGGCCGCCTGAAAGCTGGGCCCCCGGGGCACCGAATCGCCCACCACGAAGATGCGGAAAGTGCCCGTCGGCCGCCGCCGCCTGAAGGATTGGGGGTGAAAGCGCCGCCCTCCGGCCCGGTAGAGCTCCACCCGGCCGTCATCGTGCTCGTCAAACCCGGCCTGGGGGTCGTAGCCGTAGGCGAAACGCCCCGAAATGTCGTGGGGGAAAAAGACCCTGGCCCCCAACTCAGCCAGGCCGAGCAGGCAGATAACCACCAGAAAAGCCGGGGTGACGAGCTTTTTCATCAGAACTGGAAGTAGATGAATTCCTGGTCGTGCTCCGTCGAAGATATGATCAGGAGCAGCAGCAAAGTGTAAATCAAGCCTCTTACGGGCCACGGCACCTGTATCAGGGTACTTTCGTCCCGATACTTGAAGGTCAGGGCTTGCAGCAGGAAGAGCGGGGTGACGTGCAGCAGCAGCCAGATAAAGGAAGATTGCCAGGCCGGCCCCGCGGACGGGTCCCAGTGGCCCAGGGCCGCGAACCAGGAGCCCAGATGCGCCACCGAGGCGCTGCGGAAAATGGCCCATCCCACCAGGGTGAAGACGGCCATCAGGGGAACGGCCACGGCGCTCTGCCAGGAGAACTTGTCGTCCCGGATGGCATTCAAGGGCGGCACCACCCGGTACAGGACGAGCAGCAGGCCGTGGTAGGCCCCCCAGAGGACGAAGACCCAGTTGGCCCCGTGCCAGAGCCCGGCCAGGAGCATGACGATTCCCAGGTTGCGCAGGGTCTCCCATCGGCTGCCGCGGTTGCCCCCCAGGGGAATGTACAGATAGTCCCGGAACCAGGTGGACAGGGAGATGTGCCACCGGCCCCAAAATTCCGAGGGCGTGTGGGAAAAGTAGGGGAACTTGAAGTTCTCCACCAGGTCGATGCCCAGGAGCTTGGCCGAGCCCCGGGCGATATCCGTGTAGCCCGAGAAATCGCTGTAGATCTGGAAGGCAAAGGCCACCACTCCCAGAACCGCCCAATAGCCGTTGAGGGAGGTCTTGGGGTCAAAGGCATAATTGGCCAGAATGGCGCAGTTGTCCGCCACGAATACCTTTTTAAAGAAGCCCATCAGCATCAGCCGCAGGCCGTCTTGCAGGTAGGTTTCCTTGAAACTGAGGCCTGCCTGAAGCTGCGGGATCAGGTGTCGGCCCCGCTCGATGGGGCCGGATACCATCTGGGGAAAAAAGGCGTCAAAGGTGGCGAAGGTGAGGAAATTCTTGCACGCCGGGGCCCGGCCCCGGTAGACGTCGATGACGTAGCCCAGGGACTGGAAGGTGTAAAAAGAGATGCCCACCGGCAGGATGACCTTGAGGCCGGCCCAATCGGATTTCAGCCCGACCGCGGTCAGCCAGGACTTGGCGGAATCCACGAAGAACCCAAAGTATTTGAAAAAACCCAGGATGGTCAGACAGAAGACGACGCTGAGAATGAGAAAGAGACGGGGCCGGTTTTCCCGGGCCCAGGCCCAGATGGCCTGGTGGGCCCCGAAGAAAGTCAGGCCCAGGCCGGCGCTCAGGCCCACCAACCCCGGAGAGATGCCTAAGGAGGGCCGGAAGAGGTAGCAGGCAGAGATCCAGATTGCGGGCAGCAGGGCCAGCAGCAGGACCCGGGGGGCCCCCGGTCTTTGGCCGCCGATGCTCAGGCCGCAGGTGAAATCGATGACGGTGGTGGCCAGCACCAGGGCCAGAAACCGCACGTCCCAAAAACCGTAAAAGAAGTAGCTGGCGGCCAACAGCAGCGGCAGCCGCCAGCGGGCCGGCAGACTCCAATAAACCAAGATGATGGCGGGCAGAAAAATCAGGTACTGCCAGGAAATGAAAGACATAAGGGTCCGCTTATCTTAGTCCTTAAGCCTTGGTTTCAGCAGGTTAAAGTCCCCCTTTCCTAAAGGGGGATTTAGGGGGATTATTGTGCAGTCATTTTAATCCCCACCTGACCCCCCGTTAAAAATAAGCCTGCTTCTTTTAAAGGCTATGACTTTCCCCGCTACTTGATAACGATTGGTTTTTTTAAATTATTATAGACCAGTTACTCCATATAAAACATTCACGCTATCGTCAATTTCACTGCGAAGGTTATCGATTTCCTCTATTTTTTCATGCCTTTTATCAAATGTATCTGGCATCTTCTGAATCTTTTTATAAAGTTTTTGTATTTCTTCTGCATTTCTACGAACGATGTCGTATAACTGCTTTTCTTTTTTGTCTTTTAAGTTCGGTATCTTAATTGGCAGCCTTCCAACTTGATTGTCGAAATATTCATAAAGGTTTGAGCTTGTTAATTTACCTATACCTCGGTACCTGAAATTAAGTAGCATTGAATTTAACAGCCCTAAAATATAATAAAGGTCGAATCCTCTGTCCGCCCTATCAAATTCAACAAAAAGAGGATATTCTTCCGCAGACCTAAGAAAAATAACAGTGGTATCGGTAAATACTTTTAATTCAGCACTATCATCCAGGTAAAATCTGTTTTTATCGGCCCTGTAAGGGCATACAATTTTGCGTAAAGAATAATAATCTTTATGTAGTGGCCAAGAGTATTTAAACCAAAGACAATCCCCACGTATAGATGCAGCCCTTTCTTCCAGTTTTTTCTTTTTTGATATCAACCAGTTCTTTATATTTCGCGGGACATCGCTGATATCAGGAATATCTTCAACATAGATAGCATATTTTCCACTATGTCTAAATTGATAGTCATGAACGTCTGAGTTAATTGCTCTCTTATATATATACGCATTTTCAAAACCTTCTTTAGTAATACCGGTTTTATCAAACTGACAAAAAACTTCATTAGCGCCAGTTTGCATCCCTTGCCCTAAAATACATAAGTCCTTAAGTTTGGGATGGTCTGAATCTATTGACTGGTAAATCGCCTCAATCGCTGTATTAGCAAGGTTCCACGGTTTTGCCGAGAGGGACGCCTGTGGAACAGTGAACACCTCTATGTGGTCATCAGCGAAGTTGATGTTATCAATATTTCGAGATATCCGCTCAACCAGTAGACGGATGCCATCCTGAAAGTTGATCCCCGCAAAGGGTTTTCGAACCTTAATAATCCTTATAACATTGTTGTTCCTTTTGTCATTATCAATTTCTCGCTCAAGTATTGTTATGGCTGTTGTGATAGACGCCTTGTCGAAAACCTTAATTTTTCCAAAGTCAATTATATATTTGATTTTGCATTGATCGAGTATAAACTTTCGAAGTTTGTCTGCATAATGTGCTTCAAGATAACTACGAGACGTGATGAATCCAAGTTCCCCGGTATCTTTTAGAAGAGTAATTCCTCTAAAGAAAAAGAAGTCATAAATGTCTGACATTCTGCGGTAAAACGATTTCCAATTGATATATTCATATCTTTCCGACTTGTAATGTTGAAAGAAGTTTTTTAGTTCTTCAAATAATTCCTTATCTTCACCGCTCTTCGCTTCGTCCATGTTTCTATAGGGTGGGTTTCCGATAATAATATCAAAACCCTTGTCTACAGCCGAATTATTCAGAATCTCCGGGAATTCTTTATACCAATCAAACGGGGATACAGATGAAATGGAGCTTAATTTGAAGAATTTCTTCATTTCAGCCCGAGTTCCTGCAACAAGAGAATTACCAATTCGTATGGTAGAGTGTTCCCCCATCATCGTTGGAAGATGAAACGCCCCAGCTTCAACGAGTTTGTGCATGGCTTTATATTTTTCTTCCCTTTCCTTCAAATGAATCTCTCGATACAGCGGCATTTCTTCAAAATATTCTTCGGCGTCAACAACGGCTTTCTTCTTTGACTTTAGCATGGTTGGAGAAAATAGAGGTTTTGAGGATACGCCTTTAAGTAAACCAATTAAATGATACGTAGACGAGACTTCGACCGCTTGTTTATCCAGATCTACACCATATATATTCTGGAGTAGAATATTTTTCTTTTCTTCAAAATCCACCTTAACGTTTTTCATTTCAAAGTGCTGCCTATACCACGAATGGATTTCGTCAAACGCGCGCATGGTAAATGAGCCAGACCCACACGATGGATCCAGCACTTTTAAGTAATCAAATTTATTTTTAGTCGGCTTAGCCTTTTTGAGTTTTTGCGATAAAGTTAAGTTGCAAATCAGGTCTACAACATAGGGGGATGTATAATAAATTCCCTTAGCTTTTGTTTCTCGGCTACTTTTAAAAAATTCACCTTTGTCGTTTAGAGCATGCCCAATGTAGTTTTCATAGAAAACCCCGAATAAATCCAAAGGAATTCGATCGAACCTGTATTCATAGGAATCCTTGATAATATTAGCTATTTGATGATCGCTGACTTCAATCCCATCGGCCTGGCTTTCACTGAACAACATACTATTGTAATATCGGTCCATGTATTGAAAAATCTTAATTAACTGGCCATATTTCGAAGCATTGGGGTTTGTTGCTATTTGCCAAAGGCTATCCCTGGGTTCAAGATTTAGATCTTCAAGTACACGAATAAAAACAACTCTATCGATAATGCGTTGAACTATCTCGATAAGGTCGTTTGCAGGGAGCCCCGAACCGTAGCGGTCTACCAGGTCTGCAACAAGTACCTTCCTCCATTTCACAAGGCTGTTAAGTATCGCCTTATCAATGGATGTCCGTATGGGCAGTTGTTGTTCAATGTTTTGCTGCCGAATTCTATCTTCGAGTAATCCTTTCGCAATATAGTCTTTGACAGAAACAGGAGATCTTCTATGCGCTTTTCAAATTCTGTAATTTTAATCGGGGGGAATAGGTATGCCTTACCTGGATCGCTAACCTTTGCAGTAGCGTTATAGACGCGAATTTCCTTGAAATTTATTAAGACCCCACAAGTAACATTGGTATTCCACGCGTATTCAAGAGTTTTTTTCGGGAAGGGAATTCGTTTGCCTTTTTCCGTATAGAAACCATCCAATGAGACACTACTTGCTTTTGCCTCTGCAATGAATCGAGGATAACGACCGATAAAAAAAGAATAATCCGTTCTTTTGCCAGAACGTCCAGCCTCTCGTTGCGTTTCTACTTCACGAGACCTCATATTCCAGCCCAAAATATCAAAAAGAGGCTCTATGTAAAGTCTTTCAGTATCCCCCTCTGGGTCGTCATAGGCGATACCTTTTGCTTCAGCTTCACTAAATTCTTTAGCGAGTTTATTTATCTTCTTAACAAGTTTGTTCATTTTTCCCTCTCATAATTAATTGCCAATCATGGGGTTCAGGGTATCAAGATTCTTCTTAATCCGACACTACTTGTGCACCTGATATAATAACTTAAAATAACTTTTATCAGGGAAGAACCCTGCGGGTGGCCGTTAAGGAAGGGCGCATCCCCAGGGCGCCCGGAACGGCTGCGGCAGGTTTTCTTTGGGTTTTTCAAGTATATAATCGCCTTAAAAAGGGGGGTAAAAACCCCTGGTTTTGAATCACACATTAATTAGGAGAGGCCACTCCGGACCGCCGGGCCATGACCAGGAGGCGGGCCTCCCCGGTTATCGGTAAGGTATATTCTCGCGCCTCAAGGGGCCCCAAATCAAGCAGTTCCATCAACTTTCCAGCCGCTGCCAGTTCCGCGGCCGTCAGCCCCGGCCCCTTGAGGGCCGCGGCCAGCCCCTCCGGCAGCAGCAGCGGGGCCGCCAGCTTCAGAAAGCGGGCCAGAGGGAAGGCGGCCCGGGAGACCACCGCGGCGAACCGGGGCCCCCATCTCCGGGCCAGGGCCGGGGTGAGATGGGCCCGCACCACCTCCACGCCGGTGAGATGAAGACAGGACACCAGGTACTCGAGGAAGGCCGTCTTTTTCTCCCGGGCCTCCACCAGGGTGAGGGCCAACCCGGGCCGGGCCAGCTTCAGCGCCAGCCCCGGAAACCCGGCGCCGCTGCCCAGGTCCGCCAGCGACGGAGCGTCTCCCAAAAACCGCAGGACCGCCAGCGAATCCAGAAAATGCTTGACGACGATGTCCCGGTCGGTCCGGAGGGCGGTGAGATTGATCCGGGCGTTCCAGCGCTTTAGTTCGGTGAGATAGAAGCCAAATTGCTCCAAGACCCCCGGGTCCAGCTCCAGTCCCAGGGTGGTGGCGCCGTCTTTAAGCAGATCTAAGGGGGGTTGCAGGGCCATAGTGACGGGAAACCTTGTTCAACTTGCTGAAGGGCTCTCAGCTTATTTCCCCAGGCAGAACTGGGAGAAGATGCGGTCCAGGACGTCTTCCCCCACCTCCTGGCCGGTGATTTCCCCCAACTCCCGGATGGCCTCTTTCAGTTCCAGGGCCACCAGTTCCCAGGCCGGAGCCGGCCCCAATAATTCCTCAGCCTGCCGGAGGCAAACCAGGCAGTTCTGCAGGTGCCGGTGGTGGCGGGCCTGGGTGACGATTTCGCCCGCCGCGTGCAGGCCCCCGCCCAGGGCCAGGTCCGCCACGGCCTGCTTCAGCTCCCGGATGCCCTGGCCGGTGAGGGCCGAGATCTTGACGACCGGAAAGGCCGTGGCCGCGGCCAAATCCGTCTCCCACAGGGCCGCGGGCAAATCCATCTTGTTGATTACCAATAGCCCCGGGGTTCCCGCCAGCTCCGCCAGGGCTTCCCGATCCGCCGCGGTAAGGGGCAGGCTGCCGTCCACCAGGTAAAGCACCAGGTCCGCCTGGGCCAGCCGGTCCCGGGTGCGCTCGATCCCCAGGGCTTCCAGCCGGTCCCGGGCCGGGCCCAGCCCCGCGGTATCGGAAAGCCGCACCATTACCCCGTCCAGGTTGATGGCCTCCTCGATGACGTCCCGGGTGGTGCCGGGAATCTCGGTGACGATGGCCCGGTCCAGGTCCAGCAGGCGGTTCAGCAGGCTGGATTTGCCCACGTTGGGCCGCCCGGCGATGACCACCTGGAGCCCCTCCCGCAGCAGGCGTCCTTCCCGGTAGGTGCCGGCCAGCTCCGCCAGGAACTGCCTCTGGGCCGCCAATCCCGTCGCCAGGGATGGGGGGGCCAGTTCCGCCGCCTCTTCCGGAAAGTCCAGAGCCGCCTCCACCCGGGCCAGGAGGTCCAGCAGGGCCTCCCGGGCTTCCCGGATGCCGCGGCCCAGGCCGCCTTGGAGGTGCCCCGCCGCCACCTTCAGCCCGGCGTCGGTGCGGGCCTGGATCAACTCCAGGACGGCCTCCGCCTGGGTCAGGTCCACCCTGCCGGAAAGAAAGCCCCTGAGAGTGAACTCCCCGGGCCGGGCCAGACGCGCCCCCTGGGACAGGGCCAGATCCAGGATCTGCCGCAGCACCCCGTAGCCGGAGTGGCAATTGATCTCCACCACGTCTTCCCGGGTGTAGGTGTGAGGGGATTGCATGAAGGAGAGGAGCACCTCGTCGATGACCCCGCCGTCGGGGTCGACGATGTGTCCTAAATAAAGCCGGTGGGACTGCATGCCGCCGCGGTTCCGATGCGGGCGAAAGATCCGGCGGGCGATATGGATGGCTTCGGGGCCGGAGAGCCGGACAATGCCGATGCCCCCTTCGCCCAGGGGAGTGGAAATGGCCGCGATGGTGTCGGCCGGGTCAGGTTGATTCGCGCGGCCCGGAGGCATCCTCCTGCCCTTCCTTCTTCTTGGCGGGCGAGATGACCACCTTCTTATAGAGGCCTTCCCCTCGGCTCATGGTCTTCAGGTCCTTGTCGCCCTGCAAGGCCAGGTGCACGATGCGGCGGTCGTAAGGGTTCATCGGGTTCAGGATGACGGCCTTGCCGCTGCGCTTGACCTTTTCGCCGTACTTCCGGGCCATGTGGGCCAGGGCCTCGTTGTGGCGGGCCCGGTAGGCTTCCACGTCGATGGCGACCCTGACCTTCCGGCGGCCCTGCTTGGCCAGCATCTTGGTGAGCAGATATTGCAACGCATCCAGGGTTTGGCCCTGTTTGCCGATGAGGAGACCCGCGTCCTCGGTTTCGATGCGCAGGGTTATCCGGTCGTCCTCCTGCTCGGCGGTGACCCCGGCGGACTCTTGCATCTTCTCCAGGAGTTGCTGCAGCATCTCCTGGGCCAGAGGCAGCAGGTCCTCCTGGCTCTCGCCCCGCAGGGCGGCCCGGATCCTGGCTTTGCGGCTCCCCAGCCCGAACAGGCCGGGGGAGCCTACGGAGACGATCTCGATCTCCAGCTGCTCCGGCGATACCTGGAAATGTTCACAGGCTATCTCGATGGCTTCTTCGGTGCTTTTTCCTTCAAACTCCTGAAACTCCATCCATACATCCCCTGAAAAAACCTAGGTAAGGTACTTGTTGGTGTAGTGCTGCTGAATGATGGAAAGAACGTTGTTGACCAACCAGTAGATCACCAGGCCGGAGGCAAAATTCAAAAATAGGAAAGTAAAAACCAGGGGCAAAAACATCATCATCTTGGCCTGGGTAGGATCTCCGGGTGATGGGGTCATTCTCTGCTGGAGGAACATGGTGGCCCCCATGACCAGGGGGGTGACGAGGAGCGGATCCTTGGCAGACAGATCGGCGAGCCAGACGATGTCGGTGAAGGGCAGCGTTGGAATAAAGGAGGCGTGGCGCATTTCGATGGCGTAGCCCAGCACGTTGTAGAGGGCGATGAACACCGGCAGTTGCAGCAGCATGGGCAGGCAGCCGGCCATGGGGTTGACCTTGAAAGTGCGGTACAGGGCCATGAGTTCCTTGTTCATGGCCTCCTTGTCGTCCTTGTATTTCTCCCGGATCTTGGCCACCTTGGGCTGCAGCTTCTGCATGTCCTTCATGGACTTGTAGCTTTTGTGGTTGGGGTAGAAGAAGACTATGCGAATGAGGAAGGTCAGGATGATAATGGCCCAGCCGTAGTTAAAGGCATAACGCTCAAAAAATTTCAAAACGTGCAGCAGGGGTTTGCCCAGGAAATCGAACCAGCCGAAGTTCACCGCCCCGTCCAACCCCAGGGGTTTGAGGTAGTTCAGGTCTTTGGGCCCGAAATAGAGGAGGTAGGTCGCCTGGGTTTCCTGACCCGGCGGCAGGGCCTCCACCGGGGTCTTCACCGCGGCCACCATGGGGCCGGGAAGTCTCTCCTGCAAGGTGACCACGGCCTTGGGGACCGCGGGCACGATGGCGGTCAAAAAGTAGCCTTCGTCCAGGCCGGCCCAGTCCACCTTGCCGGTGAAGGTCTTGGGTTCTTTCAGGCTGCCGCTCTTGATGTCATCCCAGTGGTGGTTGACGGAGCCGTTGAACCCCAGAAAATGGAAGCGGGAGGCCTCTACATCGGCATAGTTCTCGCTGAGCTCCAGGGAAAGCTGCCCTTCCAGGGGCTGGCCGGTGTGGTTCGCCAGGGTCACTGCCAGGTCAAAGCTGTAGGAATCGCTGTTGAAACTGAAGGTCTTGGTGAAAGCCACCCCCTGGGGACTGGTGCAGGTGAATTTCAAGGTGCCCTTCTCGCCGGCCTTGAGGTTGAGCCCCGGCCGGGAGGCTTGGCAGAGCAGGGTGGCCGGCACGTCCAGATTCTTGCCTTCCCAGGCCAGGCCCAGGGGGAGTTCCTGATTTCTCCCGGCCCGCACCAGCTCCTTGGGCCGGGCCCCGGCCTGCTGGGGGGCCTGGTAGCGCTCCAGCTCAAAGGACACGGGACCCAGCTTGAAGTTGGAGATGGGCTTGAAGGGCATGCTCTCCAGGTACTTTTTCAACTGGAAGCTTTTGAGGCACCCCCCCAGCTCGGTGAACACGGCCTTGAAGAGCGGGGTCTCCACCACGATATCTTTGGCCGGCCGGGCCGGCGCCGCCGGGGGCGGACCCGGGGCCGGGCGCGCCGCCGGGGCCACCGGGGCCGGGGCCGGGGCTGGAGCCGCCGGCTTGGCCGTGGTGACGGGCGCCGGGGCCTCGGGGGCCTGGCGTTTCTGGAACGTCTGCCCAAAATAGATGAAGGCCAAAAATACCAAAAAGCTCAAAGCAAGGGCAATCAAAGCCCGTCTTTCCATGTCAAACTCCTCAGGGCACCGGGTCCCAGCCCCCGGGGTTGAAGGGATGGCAGCGGCCCAGGCGCCGGAGGCTCAACCACGAGCCCTTCCAGAAGCCGTAACGCGCCAGGGCTTCGGCGGCATAGTGGGAACAGCTGGGAGCGAAACGGCAGCAGCTGGGGATCAGGGGCGAGGCCAGCAACTGGTAAGCCCTGATCAGCAAGAGGCCCATTTTAGTAATTAGTTGCATAAGTTCGTGAAATATTTGGAAGCCGTTTTTGTTCCCCCCTTTTCTAAAGGGGGGTTAGGGGGGATTTTTATAACCGCTTGAAATCCCCCTAAATCCCCCTTTTCCAAAGGGGGACTTTAGCTGAATTCCTTTCTTTGAGGATTCCGTAATTACTTACCTGATCTTCCCAACCAGGTACTAGTCATCTGGTGGTGTCTTTCTCCCGGCGGAGCAGCAAGGGGCCCAACTCTTCCTCCACCTGGCGTAAGGTCAACTCCGCGGCCCCCTTTTTGGCCATGATCACCAGGTCCCCGGGGGGCAGCTGATTTTTGTGGCGGCGAAAAAATTCCCGCAGCAAGCGTTTCACCCGGTTGCGCCGCACCGCCTTGCCCAGGCGCCGGGTCACCGCCAGCCCCAGGCGCGGGGCTGCCGGCGGGCCCGGGCGCCACCATAACCCCGAAGTGGCGCGTGTGCAGCCGCCGGCCCTGGGCCTGCGCCCGGAGAAAGTCGGCGCGCCGGCGCATCCGGTCCGCTTTGCTGAATCGGGCAGTCCCTTTGGCGGTTGGGGTGTTTGCAGGCACCGGTTGGGGGTTTCGGGGTCCGGCTCAGGAGGCTCCCACCCTTAGACCGAGAGGCGTTTCCGGCCCTTGGCCCGACGGCGGTTGATAACCCGGCGGCCGCCCTTAGTGCTCATCCGCTCCAAGAAGCCGTGGGTGCGAGACCGGCGCAAATTATGGGGCTGGTATGTGCGTTTCATGCAACCATCCTTAATCCCGGAACTTTTTCCAACCATTTTATAAAGCATTTATGGGCGCTTTTGTCAAGGGAGGCGCGGATATTTTGCGGGTTGCCCTGGCGTTGGGGGCCGACCCCGGTCCTTCGGCCATGGGCCGCAAGAGCCTCCCGGGATTTTTATCTTGAATTTTTCCCGTAAGTAGGCACAATAGAAAGGCGAGGAGCTTTTGCAGTCCCTCTCCGGCGCTGCGGGACGGGGCGCCTTTCTATCCTCTAGTCGGTACTGCCACCACCTCCAGGCGGTGTTTCCACCATAAAGGAGTTGAAATCTTATGTTTCTCGATCCCATCTTAGGATGGTTTTCCAACGACCTGGCCATCGACCTGGGCACCGCCAACACCCTGGTCTACGTCAAGGGCCAGGGCATCGTGCTCAGCGAACCCTCGGTGGTGGCGGTGCGCAAGAGCGACCGGGACCACCGCACCAGGGTGCTGGCCGTGGGCCGGGAGGCCAAGATGATGCTGGGCCGCACCCCGGGCAACATCGTGGCCATCCGCCCCATGAAGGACGGGGTCATCGCCGACTTCGAGATCACCGAGGCCATGCTGCGCCACTTCATCCGCAAGGTCCACAACCGCCGGTCGCTGATCCGGCCCCGCATCATCATCTGCGTGCCCTCGGGCATCACCCCGGTGGAGAAACGGGCGGTGCGGGAGTCGGCCGAATCCGCCGGGGCCCGGGAAGTCTACCTCATCGAAGAACCCATGGCCGCGGCCATCGGCGCCGGGCTGCCCATCACCGAGCCCATCTGCAACATGGTGGTGGACATCGGCGGCGGCACCACCGAGGTGGCGGTCATCTCCCTGGCCGGCATCGTCTATTCCAAGTCCGTGCGGGTGGGCGGCGACAAGATGGACGAAGCCATCCTCCAGTACGTCAAGCGGACGTACAACCTGCTCATCGGCGAGCGCACCGCGGAGATCATCAAGACCACCATCGGCAACGCCTATCCCGGCCCGGAAAGCGAGACCATGGACGTCAAGGGCCGGGACCTGGTCACCGGCATCCCGAAAATCATCAACATCAACTCCGACGAGGTCCGCCAGGCCATCCAGGAGCAGATCGACACCATCGTGGCCGCGGTCAAGACGGCCCTGGAGCAGACCCCGCCGGAGCTGGCCGCGGACATCGTGGACCGGGGCATCTACCTGACCGGCGGCGGCGCCCTGCTGAAGAACCTGGACATCCTGCTCCACCAGGAGACCGGGCTGCCCATCAAGATCGCCGACGACCCCCTGTCCACCGTGGTCTTGGGTTCCGGCCGGGCCCTGGATAACTTGAACATCCTCAAGGAAGTCATGGTGGACTAAGGCGGATTGATTTGCGCCCCAAAGGTCGCTACCGCACCCTGCTGATCATTATCGTTGCTCTGCTGCTGGTCTTCTCTGTACTCTCTCTGAGCCTGAAGCGTTCCCCGGCCTTGAAGAAGGCGGAAGGGTGGATGATCTCCCTCACCGCCCCGGGCCTTCAGGCCCTGGATTATGTGACCCGGGGCGCCAAGAATCTCTGGCTGGGATACTTTTACCTGGTGGGAGTGCAACCGGAAAACGCGGCCCTCCGGCAGCGCCTGGAGGAATACAAGCAGAAGGAAGTGCGCTTCCAGGAGGCCCAACAGGCCATGACCCGCCTGGAGGCCCTCCTGGACCTGAAACGGCAGGTGGCGATGCCCGTCATCGGGGCCCGGGTCATCGGCTATGACCCGTCCCTGTGGTCCCGCAGCGCCATGATCGACCAGGGCCAGGCCCAGGGGGTCAAGGAAGGCCTGCCCATCCTGGCGCCCCAGGGGATCGTGGGCCGCGTGGTGGAGGCCTACCCCCAGTATGCCAAGGTGATGCTCATAGTGGACCAGAAGAGCGGCGCCGACGCCATGATTCAGCGCACCCGGGTGCGGGGCATTCTCCGGGGCAAGGGCGGCAACCGCTGCTCCCTGGAATTCGTGCCCAAGAGCGCCGACGTCCAGGTGGGGGACCTGGTGCTGGCTTCAGGCCTGGCGGGACTCTACCCCAAGGGCCTGGTGTTCGGCAAGGTCTCCGGTACCAACAAGAAAAGCCCCGGCGTCTTTCAGGAAATCGAAGTGACGCCCACGGTGGACCTCTCCGCCCTGGAAGAAGTGCTGGTGGTGAAGGTTGCCAATATCGCCATCTCCGAGCCATGATCACCGCTTTTCTCATATTCTACGCCGTGGGCCTGGGCTTCTTCTATCTCCAGAATTTGCTCTTCTTCCCCCATGTGCACCTGCGGCTGCTGGCCCTGTTCCTGTTTTACGTGGGGCTGAGGCCGTCTCTGTCCCTGGCCTTGACCCTGGGGCTGGCCCTGGGGCTGTTGCAGGACAGCTACGCCACCACGCCTTTCGGCCTGCATCTGGGGGCGGCCCTGGTGCTGGTGGCCGCAGCCCGGTTCTTCCGGCGCCGCCTCATGCTGCAGCGCCTCGGCTCCCAGGTGCTGGCCAGCGTGGTGGCCCTGACCCTCCAGGAGGTCTGCTTCCTGGCCAGCGCCGTCATGTCCGGACTGGACCCTTTCCTCAGCCCAGAGATGATGGTTCACCAGACCTGGGAGATCCTGGGGACCGCGGCCCTGGGACCCCTGATGCGCCACCTGGTCAAGGGCCTGGAGCAATTCCTGCGCCGCCTCGGCTGGCGGGCCGCCGGCGACCGCCACGCCTACCGGCCCTTCGCCTGATCGGGACCTTTCAGCCATGCCAATCGCCGAGCCCAAGGGCTTTCTAAGATCCAGGTTTCTGGAAGGCACCTTCGGCGGCCTGCTGCCCCCGGAGGAGCAGGAACAGGCGCGACCGGACCTTCTCCGGCGTGGCCCTGGTGATCCTGTGCCTCTTCGGGCTCCTGTTCCTACGCCTCTGGTTCCTGCAGCTGGCCCAGGGAGATGAACTTAAGCAGCGCTCGGAACACAACCGCATCCGCCAGCTGGATCTTCCCCCCTGGCGGGGCATGATCCTGGACCGCTACGGCCATCTGCTGGTGGGCAACCGCCCCAGTTATGAACTGGTGGTGGTGCTGGAAGACGTGGCCGACGTCCCCGTCCTGACCGGGCGCCTGGCCACCCTGCTGCGCCTGGACCCCCAGCAGCTGGCCGCCCAGATCAACGGCGCCAAGAGCGCCGGCCTCCACCAGGTGCGGATCCGGGCCGACCTTTCCTGGGAGGACCTGGCCCGGGTGGAGACCTACCAGCCGGAGCTCCCCGGGGTGATGGTCCAGATCCAGCCCAAACGGGAGTACCGCCACAAAGGGCAGGCGGCCCACGTCCTGGGCTACCTGGGGGAAATCACCGACGTTCAGATCAAGGGCGGCAAGTTTCCGGGCTACAAGATGGGGGACTACCTGGGCCGGTGCGGGGTGGAACTGGCCTGGGAGAAATACCTGCGGGGCCAGCGGGGCTACCGCCGCATCGAAATGGACGCCTACGGCCGGGAGTTGGGTCAGTTGGACCGCATCTTTCCCACCCCCGGGGCCAACGTCTACCTCACCCTGGACGATAAGCTGCAGCAGGAAGCCGAGGCCTGCCTGGAGGGCAAGATGGGGGCCATCGTGGTCCTGGACCCCCGCTCCGGCAAGATCCTGGCCATGGCCTCATCGCCCACCTTCTCCCAGGAGGCCTTCGAGCGGGGCCTCAGCGCCCAGGAATGGCAGCGGCTCAGCACCGCCCGGGACCACCCCCTGGAAAACCGCCCCCTGAAGGGCCAGTATCCGCCGGGCTCCACCTTCAAGATCGTCATGGCGGTGGCCGGCCTGGAGGAAAAAGTCATCACCCCCAGCACCGTGTTCCACTGCTCCGGGTCCATGCCCTTCGGCAACCACGTGTTTCACTGCTGGAAGAAGGGCGGCCACGGCGGGGTGGACCTGTACCGGGCCCTGGTGCAGTCGTGCGACATCTATTTCTATAACGTGGGCCGGCGCCTGGGCATCGACCGCATCGCCAAGTGGAGCCACCGCTTCGGCCTGGGTCAGCCCACCGGCTTAAAGCTGGACAAGGAAATGGTCGGGCTGGTGGCCTCCGCGGCCTGGAAGAAGGCCCGTTTCCACCAGCCCTGGCACGAAGGCGACACCCTGTCGGTGGCCATCGGCCAGGGCTACAACCTCGCCACCCCCATCCAAATGGCCCAGGTGGCCGCGGCCGTGGCCAATGGCGGTTATATCTACGAGCCCCAGCTAGTGGAAAAGGTGGAAAGCCCCGCGGGCGACATCCTGTTTCAGGCCAAGCCCATCTTGAAATCCCGCCTGGGGGCGTCCCCCGCCACCCTGGCCTTCGTGCAGAAGGCCCTGCAAGGCGTGGTCAGCGAAGGCACCGGTCGGGCCGCCAACCTGCCCAACGTGGAGGTGGCCGGCAAGACCGGCACCGCCCAGGTGGTGGCCCTGGAAAAGGAAAAGATCAAGAAGAAGGGGGTGGAGACCGAAAACCACGCCTGGTTTTTGGCCTATGCCCCGGTTTCCGACCCCCAGATCGCGGTGGCGGTCCTGGTGGAGCACGGCGGCGGCGGCGGCGCGGTGGCCGCCCCCCTGGCCAAACGGCTCCTGGAAGCCAACTTCCCGGAAAAGCGGGTGGCCAAGTCGGAGTGAGGTTTTCGGCGGAGGGGATTACGAAGGTTTGCGGTTTGCAGTTTTCGGTTTTCGATTAAAGCGGGATAGCCGGCAATGGGGCCGGTGCATCAGGTACGGGAAGGGGAAGTGGCGGCCGCCTCCGGCCTGAAATCGGGTAAGGGCCGGGTTACCCCGCCCCTACGTCCTGAGGGGCTGATTTTCCGCCTTTACCGCAAACCACTTGCTCCCCCGGCCCTTCCCCTCAAATTAATCCGAAAAAATGCCACCCCGCCCTTCCCCTTCCTGCCAGCCATACTTGCCGATCAGGGGCACGAAGCGGCAGCCGCCGTGGTATTCGTATTTCAAGCCGTCTTGGGTTTTGCGGATTAAGGTCAGGGTCTGGGAGTAGCGGTCGCCCACCGGGATCACCAGCCGTCCTCCCAGGGCCAACTGCTCCGTCAGGGGCCGGGGCACCTGGGGGGCCGCAGCCGTGACCATGATGCCGTCGAAGGGGGACTCTTCGGGCCAACCCAGGGTGCCGTCCCCCAGCCGGTTCTTGATATTCTTGTACCCCAGGGCTATTAGCGTCTCTTGGGCCCGGGTCGTCAGCGGACCCATCCGGTCAATGGTGCAAACCTGGGCCACCAGCTCCGCCAGGATGGCCGCCTGGTAACCCGAACCGGTGCCGATTTCCAGCACCTTGTCCGAGTCTTTGGGCTCCAGGATCTCGGTCATCAGGGCCACGATGTAAGGCTGGGAGATGGTCTGGTCCTCACCGATGGGCAGCGGGTAATCGTTGTAGGCCTGGTCCCACAGGGAGGTGGGCACGAAGCGGTGCCGCGGCACCTTCCGCATGGCGGCCAGCACCCGGGGGTCGGCAATCCCCCGGACCATGAGCTGGGTGTTCACCATGTTGTTCCGGGCCTGGGCGTATTTATCTTCGTCCATGGGTCCTCCACCTTTTAAACCGCGTACCTGGGAAAAGCCCTGGGAGCATCTCCCACCCCTCTGATCATTCCCATTGTAATTTACAATAAGAGCAAGTTTCCCTTTTTTAAAGGGGATGGGGGAGATTTTTAACCTTAAGCCGGAAACCTGGAAAGCGAAACTATCCGTGGGACACTTTCATACCGAGTCGCGAACAATCGAAGATGTTTCTAACAACCTTTCCTGGTGGCACAGGCGTCTCGCCGGTGGAGCGCCGGCTAAAGCCTGCGGCTACAAAAACAACCATTGGAACGCAAATCGGTATCAGTTAGGGAAGGTATCGGTTGGACAGGCTTCCGTCCCCGCCCGGAAAGGACGGCGCGGAGGCGCCCCCAACCGCCCCCAACCTGATTTGCAGCCCACCCAAGGGGAGTTTCACGGTTAGAGGTTACCCGGCGCGTTGCCGCTTTTGATATAATTATTATATGGAATTGCTGAGGAGTTGCCGCTTCCACCCGGACCGGGAGGCCTGTAGTTACATGCCAGAAGATGGAGTTCTGGTACTGCCAGGAATGCCTGGATGAGTGCCGGGCCTGCACCGACCCCTGCCTCTACTGCAAGTTCCGCCAGGGGTGCGTCATCTGGGAGCTCTGCCGCAAGGAGGCCAAGAAGCGTTGTAAGGAAAATGAGAGGGAAAAGGCCACAAGGCGAAAAGGCGAAAAGGTTTAAAAACCAACTGGTGGCACAGGCGTCTCGCCTGTGCTTGGCAGGGTGTGAACCGCGTACCCTGCATGGCGGGCAATGCCCGCCCTACATTACTACAAGTAGTAAATATTGTTTTTCTGATTTTTCTCCCCAACTCTTACCCACAAAATGGGTAAGTTCCCTTGAAATTATCCTTGTTGTGTAGAATCCGATTACCTTTTTATTCAGGTCTTCTTCTCCCACCGCAGTAGGTCCGTCACCTGGGCGAGCGTGCGGCCTTCCTTTGATCTCCTCCCGGATGCGGTTTTCCTTCTCCAGCACGTCCATGGCCCGGTTGGCGTACTCCACCGCGATGCGTTTGGGGCAGCGCCGTCACCCCGTCGTCGTCCCCTAAGAGCCAGTCCCCCGTCTCCACCCGGACGTGGCCCATGCGGATGGGCATACCGATCTCCCCGAAACCCCGGGGTTCCCCGGCGTTGGGCATCACCAACCGGGAAAAGGCCGGGAAGCGCAATTTGGCGATGTCGCCGGAGTCCCTAATGGCCCCGTCGATGACCACCCCGGCCAGGCCTTTTTGGATGGCCGAATGCGTCGCCAGCTCGCCCCAGATGGCCGGGCCCACCCCGCCCACGTCGATGACCAGCACGTCCCCGGGCTGGGCCACGTCGATGGCCTCCACCGGCTTGGCCCAATCTCCCGGATAGGTGCGCACCGTCAGGGCCTTACCCACCAGGCGGATTCCCGGGAACAGGGGTTTGAGCCCCTCCAGCACCCCGCCCCGGTGCAGGGCGTCGGAAAGGTTGGCCGCCGAGACCATCTCCAGCACCCGGCGAATCTCTTCTTCGCCTACCCTTTTAAACAGGGTGGTGGGGGTCACCACCCCTTCGTCCAGGGCCAACCTAATCTCCCGGGTGGCGGCTTCGGGGTCCAGGGCCTTGGTGATGGCCCCGCCCACGATGACGTAGGAGGCGCCGTGGGCCACCGCTGGGGCCGCGGTCTCGGAGTTGATGCCGCCGGCCACCCCCACCGGGATCTGCACCGCCTGGCTCACCGCCTGTAAGATGGTAAAGGGGTCCCGGCCCCGCATCTGCTCGTCAATGGCCACGTGCACCGTGATGTAGTCCACCCCCAGCTCCTCCACCTGCTTGGCCCGGACCACCGGGTCGGCCACCGCGATGAGGTCCACCACGATGCGGGCCCCGTAATTCTTGCCGGCGGCGACGCACTCCTCGATGGTGGCGTCGGACGGCGGTGCCCAGGACGTCGATGATCTGGGCCCCGGCCTTGGCCGCGGCCTCCACTTCGATGCGCCCCGCGTCCATGATCTTCATGTCCGCCACGATGGCCTTGCCCGGAAACAGGCGCTTCAACTCCCGCACCGCATCCAGGCCCTCACTCTTGATCAGGGGAGTGCCGGCCTCCACCCAATCCACCCCCGCGGGCACCGCCCGCTCGGCCACGTGCACGGCCCGGTGCAAATCCACAAAATCCAAGGCTAATTGTAAGATGGCAGCCATAGTTTTTTCCTGAGAGAAGATTTTGGGGGAGGGCCAGGGACCGAGGGTCCCTGCCCTCCCCCAATCCCCCTCCCAACCCGCATAAGGGGCTGGGAAGGCGTGGCCTGCGGCCCCGACTTCCCAGCCTAAAACTTAGGGGATTGGGGGTGGGGCTTGGGGAGGGGGTAAGGGCCCTTACGAAAAAGCCCTTAGCCCCCTCCCCCAAATAATCACTCCAAATCCGTATGGCGGTCCAGGATTTCTTCCTGGTCGTGGCCCAGGCGTCTTTGGTAGAGGATGAGCACCACGGCTTCCAGGAAGAGGAAGGTGGCCTGTTCGAAGAGGCTGCCGGGGCATTGCACCGAGGCGGCCTCCTGGGTCCGGGTCAGTTTGGTGGTGCCGGGGATGATGAGGACCACCTGGGCTTCCCGGCCGATGGTGGATTCCCGGTGGGTGGTCAGGGCCAGGGTGCGGGCCCCCACGGCGTTGGCCCGGCGCTGCATCTCCCGGGGTTGGGCCGTCTCTCCCGAGCCGGACATGATGATAAGCAGGTCGCCCGGGCGGATGCGCGGGGTGATGGTCTCCCCCACGAAATAGACGTTGAAGCCCAGGTGCATGAGACGCATCAAGAAGCCCCGGAGGATAAAGCCGGAGCGGCCGGTGGCGCAGCCGAAAATGCGAGGCGCGGCTTGAACTTCCCTGATCAAGGTCTCGGCCAGGTCCGGGGTCAGTCGGGAGAGCACCCCGCCCAACTCCTCGTGCATCTGGTCCAGGGCCTCGGTGAATTTCAAGGCCTCGGCGGATTCGGAAAAAAAAGCCCCCCGGTCAGTGCGCGGAAGGCAGTCCATACGGTTCCCCTCCTTTCAAGTCTCGGTCCAAACCGGATTCGGATCCAAGCCGTCCATTTATTGGAGGAATCTTGATAAGAATTTAACACAGACTTGGGGCAATTTCCATATTTCTTCCGCTTTTCCTGAGTCTTCCCTCATTTTTTACCAGTTAGTTGCTAAGGCTTCCCCCTTCTGACTGCTCCCAGAGGGCTTTGCAGGGAGGGGGCCAGAGGCCGCCCCTCCCAACCCGCATAAGGGCCTGGGACGGCGGGGCCGATGGCCCCGACTTCCCAGGCTAACTTATCTGTCCATATTGCCTGTTACCGGAAACCGACAACCGAAAACCTAAAACGTGAACACCTTGTAATCCGGGCTGGCCATCATCTCCACCACCACCGGGGCCGGGGAGAGCAGGGAGCCGTCGATCAAGTCGTCCGGGGAAATCAGGCGCTTGTCGGCGCAGCCCTTGCAAACGTGGATGGGGTGCTCGCGGCTGGCGAGCAGATCCAGGAAGTCCTTCAGGGACTCGCCGGTGGTGGCCCGGATGCCTTCGGCCATGCCCGCCTGGGCCCAATGCACCGCATCATCGATGAGGAAGACCTCCACGTGGTTCCCCTGCTGCGCCGCCAGGGACGCAAACTGCATGGCCCGGGTGGCGCCGCCGGACTTCTCCAAGCCCTTGGAAATTATGAACAGCAGTTTCATGACTTTCTCCTTAATGGCGATTTTCCCAAAATTCAATTTAATCCACTATGAGCAAGGAATATGCCAGAAAAAGAGAACCAGCAATGCTGCGGGGTTGATGCAGGTTTGGGCAATAGATGTTAAGGTTTATTGCTTAACATATGTTAATCAAAAACCAAAAGCCTTGCAAGCCGGGCCGCAGGTCCCGCCTTGCAAGGCTTCTTCTGGGGATTGGGGGTGGGGGCTTGGGGGAGTTTTTTGTAAGCGTAAGGGCCCTCGGCCCTTGGCCCCCTCCCCCAAAACTCATTCCTCAAACTTATCGTCGAAGACCTTCATGGCGCAGAAGCGGCCGCACATGGTGCACTGGTCTTCCTTGGCCTGGGAGAGCTCCCGGTAGCGCCGGGCTTTCACCGGGTTGACGGAGAGCTTGATCTGGGTGTCCCAGTCCAGGGCCCGGCGGGCTCTGGACATCTGCGAGATCCCAGTCCGCGGCGCCGGGCAGGCCCCGGGCGATATCCGCGGCGTGGGCCGCGATACGGGAGGCCACCACCCCGTCGATGACGTCCTCCACCTCCGGCAGCTTCAGGTGCTCCGCCGGGGTGACGTAGCAGAGGAAGGCCGCGCCCTCCGTGGCGGCCAGGGCCCCGCCAATGGCCCCGGCGATGTGGTCGTAGCCCGAAGCCACGTCGGTGACCAGGGGCCCCAGCACGTAAAAGGGGGCGTTCTGGCAATACTTCTGCTGGAGGCGGACATTCTTCCGGATGACGTGCAGCGGCAGATGGCCCGGCCCCTCCACCATCACTTGGACGCCCTTAGCCCAGGCCCGCTTGGTGAGCTCGCCCAGGATTTTCAGCTCGTGCAGTTGGGCCCGGTCGGTGGCGTCGGCCAGACACCCGGGGCGCAGGCCGTCCCCCAGAGACAGGGTGACGTCGTATTCCCGGGCAATGTCCAGGAGCTGGTCATAGTGCTCGTACAGCGGGTTCTCCCGCCCGAAGCGGCGCATCCAGGCGACCAGGAAAGCCCCGCCCCGGGAGACCACCCCGGTGACCCGCTTGGACAGAAGGGGGAGCGCCCCCCGGGTGACGCCGCAGTGCACCGTGACGAAGTCCACCCCCTGCCTGGCGTGATGGCGCACCATCTCCAGGATGGACTTCGCCTTGACTTCGTCCAGGGATTTGGCCTCGGTCATCACTTGATAGATGGGCACGGTGCCGAAGGGGACTCGGCAGCGGGCCAGGAGCGCGGTGCGGATCTCGTCCAGGTCGCCGCCGGTTGAGAGGTCCATGACCGCGTCCGCCCCATACTCCAGGGCCGCGGCCAGCTTGGCCTGCTCTTTTTCCAGACTGATGTCGTGGGGGGAGGTGCCGATATTGGCGTTGATCTTCACCCGGACGCCGGCGCCGATGGCCGCGGCCTCGAGCCCCCGGTGGCCCCGGTTGGCCGGCACCACCAGGTCACCCCGGGCCAATCCCCGGCGGATGACCTCGGGAGGGAGACCCTCCCTGGCCGCCGCCTGCTCCATGGCCGCCGTGATGCGCCCGTTTAAAGCTGCTTCCCGCTGCGTCATAGGAGAATTCTATCTGATTGGCGGCGAAAATGGAAGTGCCTGCAGGGCTGGGATTTTCCCAGCCCTGCAGGCACCCTTTTAGGGAATTGGGGGGAGGGCCAGGGACTTCGTCCCTGCCCTCCCCCCAAACCCCCCACCCAACCCCCGTAAGGGGCTGGCGGAGGCGGGCTGCGCCCGACTCCGCCAGCCAATATTTTTTACACCCTTATGGGGGTTGGGGGAGGGGGTTGGGGGAGGGGGCAGGGGCCGTCGGCCCCTGGCCCCCTCCCCACAATCCTAACCCTCCTCGAAGAGGAGGTCGGCCAGGGCCGGCCAGTCCTTCACTTCCAGGAACGGGTGCGGTTGGCGGTTCCAGGGTTGGGCGAAGAGGATGGGGGTGATGCCGTTATCGGCCAGTTGCAGGCAGGTTTCCAGGCGGTCTTCCACGAAGTACTGGATGCGGTGGTCCTTAAGGTAATGGATCTTGGTGTCCGGGTCGCCGGTGGCCACCACCCGGATGGCCGCCGGCGGCACCCCCGCCAGGGTGCGGTTCAGCCAGGTCTCGATGGGCCCGGCCCGGTCCCGGGCGGTGACGAACAGCAAGGGAGTCTCTCGCCGACCAGACGGGTCAGCACCGGCACCGCGTGGGGCAGGGGTTCCACGGGCAGCTCATGGGGGCGGTCGATGAGTTCCCGGATGAGCTCCGCGATGATCCAGGGCTCCAGGTCCAGGCACTCCTCCAGGTAAAAGGTGGTGATGTGCTCGTAGCGCAGGTGGTGGCCCACGTCGAAGCGCTCCCGGGCCAGGGTGAGGAAGGTGGTCATGATGTCGGCCACCACCCCGTCGATGTCGAAGGCCAGCCGATCCCTGGGGATAGTCCGGTTTCTTAGTTTCGAGGATTTAGCCACTACAGAGGGAAAACTGATGCGACTCATAGTGAAGCTTTGGCTGGAACTTAATTTAAGGTTGCTTTTCTCTGCTCGATAATTTGCTTAACCAGAGGTTGCAAATGCTCACTGATAATTTCTGCCGCTTTAACCGAGCCTTTAGGGTTGTGGTGCACCACATCATAGAAATATTCCCGTTCGGGAGGAATTCCTTTGGCCAGATCGATGAGCATAATATGGTTTTCCGAGGCCTTTTTGCGGATAGCATCATTGAACGAATCAAAAAGCGCCTTAAATTCCGCGTAATTAAGACCGGCCTCCCTGATGCCGTCGGCAATAGCTTTATCCGGGATGTCTTTCAGCCTGCTGGCCATGGTCATCAAGACCGGGACGATGTTTCTTGCCTTGCAGAGATAAATAAAACACTGCAAATTCATCTCAAACTGGGCGATCAGTTCCGATTGGTTAATTACCATCTTCTTGCCCCTGACCTCGGAGAATTCATCCCTTGGGTCCGACAGGTTGCCGCCTTTGGGCTCGGATTTCCATAAAGACCTGACGGATTTTTCCAACTTGTGCATTTCCGCAGATAGGTTGGGAATATATCTATCTCTCATTATTTTGATGAAGTTAGAAACTATCTCATCATTCATGTCAATAATTACCGATCTTGACGAGTTATTGTTCCAATAAGATTTTTCATAAAGCAAGATGACGAGGTCATTAATATTATGCATCATCAGAACGATTTGCGGTTTAATCGGCATAACTTTATTGAGCAGAATATCTATGGAGTGGAGGCTGTGATTACCACTTCTGCCGGCATTATAAGAATTGATCCTGACTCCCAATTTTTTTTCGAGTAATGAGCCTACTAAATAAGGAAATCTTTGGTCTTCTTCCATGAAGCGGCATTCGGTAGTGGATGCTCCTAAAAATACCAGAGAGAGATCCGGGTGGTCATATTTTTTCGAGGGAATGATGAAACCATTATTATCTAACCTTAATACATATTTTCTCAGGACCAGGCTATCGAAATACTTTTCCTCCCTCCCAGGTAGAAAGTATTCAGTCATGGAAGGCCGATATTCCCTTAGCCGGATGGCCCGGTTGGGCAGGGCATAGTTAAAGCCGACCACCGGGTTTTTATATTCCAGCAGCTTCTCAGCGCCATAAACCATGATGAAGAATAATACGATTAACAAAGAGCAGATGGTTTTTTTGGGATTTCTTTCAAACCAATTCTCTGCCATCTAAAAGCTCCAACTGTCCGGCTCCGGAACCGGAGTCGGGATATCCCGCTTTATCCTAGGCCTTCAAGGGGAATTCGATGAATCTTCTTAGAATCGGGGTCTTCTTTATTCTGACCCGGAATTACAACGGTGGTCAAGGTTCTTTTGCAGGGCTTAAGGATCTCAGAATATCTAAAACTTCCTCTTCCGTCAGATCGTACCAGTTCTGGTAGGCGTCGGCCACCGCGAAGGACCAGCCGCCCCGGACGTTGAGGCAGTAGAGCTCGTCCACCAGGGGCAGGAGGTCCCCCACGGTGCGCTCACAGCCCGTGGGCACCGCGACCACGACCTGGCCCGCGCCCCGGGCGCGCAAAAACTTGACCGCGGCCCGCATGGTGTAGCCCGAAGCCAGGCCGTCGTCCACGATGATGGCGGGCCGGCCTGTAAGATTGGGATAGGGTCTGCCGCCCCGGAGTCTCTCCTCCCGCTGCCTGATTATGGCCGCGGTTTTTTGCACCTGGGCTTCCATCTCCTCCGGGGTAATGAACATGCGCTGCAGCAATTCCTGGTTAAAGATGGCCTCCCCCGTGGAATCCAGGGCCCCGAAACCGGCTTCGGTGGTCCAGGGGAACTGGATCTTCCGGACGATCACCAGGTCCAACGGGACCCCCAGGCCCCGGGCGATCTCCGCGGCCACCGGCACCCCGCCGGCGGGGATGGCGAACAGATGGACCTCCTGGCCCTGATAATCGAGCAGCAGGGACGCCAGCTGCTGGCCGGCCCCGGCCCGGTCAAGAAAGACGTGGATGTGGTCGCGTAAGTTCGGATCCTCTATGAGTTTTCCCATTGTTTGACGAATTCCTCTTCCAGGGAGGCAACCCGTTGCCGGAAATCCGCCTGGGTGAGGCGGGCCCCGGTGAGCCCCCCCTTGATACTGATTTCCGAAAGATAGGTCGCGCCCTGGGGACTTACGAGCAGATCCAAAATGGCATAGGGGAATTTCCCCCGGTCCATGACCCGGCGGCAAAAAGCCGTCTGCTCGGGGGTGAGGACGGCGAGCTTGGAGGAGCCGCCTTGAAAGAGATTTTTCCGAAAACTGTGAGGGTTGACCCGTTCGTAGGCTTCGACATAGTCACCTAAAAAGACGGCCCTCAGATCCCGGGCGCCCATAAGCAAGGGCTGCACCACCAGGGGATAGGTCAGGCCTTTGAGGCCCGCCAGGCTGTAAAGGGCCTCCAGGGACGGCCAGAGGCTCACCCCCAGGCCCAGGTGGCCCCGGTCCAGTTTGACCACCACCGGGCCCAGGTTCCGGGAATGGAACTCCGGCAGGTGGGCGGCCAGGTCAGGGAGGGCGTAGGCCACAAAGGCCCCGGGCACCATGAATTCCCCCAGGACTTCGGCCTGGGCCGCCTTGGACCGGCACAGCAGCTGAACCAGGGCCGGGGGAAAGAAGGCCACCCCCCGGTCCGCCAGATCCAGCAACTTGATCTCCTCCCCGGGTCTCAAGGCCAGGGCGCCCAGCACCGCGTCGCCGCAACGCAACCGCCTGTACTGGCTGCGAAAATCAGTGATCGAACGAATTAAGCTCCGTTTTTGCGGCATTTACTTTAGCGGCGGGCCTTATGGCAGTAGCCGGTCGTTTCGAGGCGACGGCTCTATTAACCAATTTTAACATCTTTTTCTCACATTTTCGAGAAATGAAAATGTCGTAATATTCCACCCGGGCGATGCGGCGCCAATCCCGGGCCACCATGGATGCGGGATAGACTTGCCGAAACACGCTCTTCCCGAAGCTTCCCAGGATCAGAAAATCGGCCCCCACCCGCTCAAAATCGTAGGGTGTTTGGCGGGGATTCAAGAGCACCACCCGCCCTGGGGTCGATTCCACGAAATAATACGACGGCATGAGATGGATGCGATGATCGTCGTCCAGAAAGGCCAGCTCGTACTCCGGCGTTTCAATGAGGCACTTTACCGGCACATGCGTGCGGAGATAGCTCACCAGCTTAGACGGCGCGTCGCCCTGCCGGGTCAAGATCTGACCCAGAATATCCAGGCCCTCCGTCGGATAGATCATGATAAAAAAAGCCGCCAGCAGACCGGCCCCCAACCAGCCGGGGGCCCGGGGCGACGCCAGGGCGGTGAGCCGGGCCAGGCCCTTCAAGAGAAACTGGGCCGCCAGGGGACTGGCCAGGAACAGGGCCGGCAAGGCGAACCGATGCCAGTAAACCGCGGTGAGGTAAACCAGGCTCCAGAGCAGAAAGTTCCATACCCAGAGCTTCTCCCCGGGCGCAAAGTTTCCTTTCTTCCAGACCCAGAGGGCTCCCAGGATTCCCAGCCAGAAGAGGGGATGCTGCAGCAGGTAGATAAAACTTTCCGGGTAGACGTGGCCAATGGTGAAGGGAGTAAAAAACTCGTGGCACAGCAGCTTCTTCTGGTGGAGGAAATGGAGCACCGCGGCCCCCAGGTCTCCCAGGATCACCGCCTTGAAGAGGACATAGGCCGCAATGGGCAGGGTCGCGCCGCCGCCAAAAGCCAAGAGCCGGAGGGCCAACCTGCGCCAGTCCCGCCAACTCTGCCGGGCCACCAAGATCAGGGGCGGCAGTAAGGCCAAGCCGTAAAACTCCTTGGCGTCAAAGGCCAGGCCGAGAAAGACTCCTCCCCAAAAGAGCGGCAGGACCGAACCAGAGTCCAGGGCCCGCAAGAGAAAACAGCTGCCGCAGAGAAACAAGCCCAGGGCCGGGATGTCTCCCAGGACCGAGCGCCCCCAGTAGAGGACGTCGGTGCCGATAAAGGCCAGGGCCACGGCCAGCAAGCCCGCAGCCGGGCCGAACAGGCGCCGGGTTCCCAGAAACAGGGCCAGGAAAGTGAGAACCAGGTAGGCCCCGGCCACCAGACGCCCCGAAGTCACCTCCACCCCGAAAATTTTGTAAGCCAGCGCCACCGGCAGGATGACCGCCGGCCCCACGCTGATGCGAAAATCCAGATCGCTCAACTGATCGGGGCTTTGCACCGTAAAGGCGTAGCGCCCGTGCTGCACCAGGTTGGCGGCGGTCTCGGAAAAGATGCCTTCGTCCCACCAGATGGTGGGATAATTGGCCAGGTTGTAGAAGCAACCCACCAGTACCACGGCGCCCAGCAATATACCGGCCCACCAGGCCGGAGAGGGGGGCCGCAAACGAACCTTACTTAGCGTCACCGGTCTTCGGAGCCTCGCATTCAAGAGGATTAACCACCAGAGCCTCAAGCTATCGGAATCAGCGCCCCCGGGAAGACTCTTAAAAACTCCGTTTTGGGGTCAGGCTCGCCGCGTCCCGGGGAGCAATCCCTCGTGACTGCGCCGCTATCTATTTCACTCGCTCTCGGTTCCAGAAAAAAAGCCTGCCCCATTATAGGGCAGGCTTCTACACACAATAAAGTAAAATTATCCTTAACTTGACAAAAAAGTTATCAATTACAGGCCCACAATGTTGCGATGGAGCTCCTTGGTCTTTTCCAGGCGGGCCTGGTCCCGCTTCGCCACCAGGGCGGCCAGCCGGTCCTGGATGCGCTGGTAGAAGGTGGCATTGATGTCTTCGCCCCGGCTGTGGGCGTCGATGAGCTGGCGGTAGCAGCAGATCATCTTGGAGATCATGGCCACCGAGTACTCCCGGCCCTGAACCTTGACGGTGGCCAGCCCCAGGTCCAGGTAGGCCTTCAGCTCGTCGCCCAGGATGGCGAAAGCCACGTTGGGCTGGCGCCGGACCCGCTCGTTGATGGCCTCGATCTTATCCGCCGGTTGCCCCCGCTTGCTCAGGACCTTGCGGCGCTGCTCATCGGTAAGCAGGCACAGACGAAAGCAGCTGCCGCTGCGGTCCGGCCAGCCTTCGTATTCCACGATCTCGTTGCCTTCCTCGTCCCGGTAAACCTTGCGGATGTAGGAGTCGGCAATGAGCTCATGGAACATGCAGTTGCCCACGCCGCCGATGCAGCGATTCCCATGGATGAGAATTTCGGTGAGCAGCCCCAGCTCGTCGGCTTCCCGCTTGAACCGGGCCAGCTTCTCCGCCGTGTTGATTTCCGTGGAAGCCACCAGCTGCGTGGCGCCGTAGGATTTAAACCGGGCCATCTCCTCCTGGGTCTGGATGTTGCAGCCCACGCTGGCGTGGATCACCAGGTGCGGGAAACGCCGGTGGACTTCCTGCATGACCGCCGGGGTCTTGACGATCACCCCTTCGATACCGAAGTGGGCGTACTTTTCTACTTTCTGCAACACCAGGGGCAATCTCTCCGGGGTGATCTCCGCGTTCAGGGCCACCCGGACCTTCCCCTGGTAGTCGGCGGCGATGCACACCGCGTCACCGATCTGGCTGTCTTCCAGTTCCCATTGGCATTTCCGGCGGCTAAATCCCTTAGCCCCCACATAAACGGCGTTGGCGCCGTTTTTGAAAACGCCCTTCACCATTTCCAGGCTGCCGCCCGGAGCTAATAGTTCGTTAATCATGGTCGTCCCACACCTCCCTGAGCCTTTCCCATCGGCTCCTAGGCTCTGCGAATCCAGCTACGCCAGTGCCTGTGGTAACCCCCAGGTATGGTGGGTTCCTGCCCCGCGCCTACTAACTGTCGAACACCGCCTGTCTTTAGCGGCGCCGCCAGAGAAAATAAGCCTAAAATCCTTCTCACCCTATATTTTAAGCCCAGTCAAGGTTTATTTCAATTATTAATCAAGATTTTTTTATGCCAACTTTCACAAAACCCCGCCCGTGGTTCCTTAAACCAGGTGCCCTTAGCTGCCAGGCTATGCCTGTTGCAAAATGCAACCCATATTGGCCGGGTTATGGAAAACGTGGCCCCCACCCTCCAGGGGTAATTCGGCAACGCCCCGAATACCTTTAAAAGCCTGAATCAGACCGGGCTCTGCCAGAAAGTATCTTCCCGCGCTGCCCGGACGCCTGTAGCAAAAATTGGCCATACTTCTTATCCGTCATTCCGAGCGGAGCGAAGAATCTCATTATCTCAAATAATTGAGACCATTCACTCCGTTCCGGGTGACCCCAATAACCCACTAGCCCCTGAGGTAGGAGATGGCGAAGACGAAACAGAGCCCGATCTCCACCGCCCAGGTAAGCAGGTAGATCAAGAGCTCCATGCGGGAGCCGTAGTCTTCTTCCAGCAGGATGCGGTTGGGTTCCCGGACGATGTCCCAGGAACGCAGTTCTTTGTCAGCCACCATGTTGGTCTCCTCTCGAACCAGCTATGGAAAGATGCGGTTTCCCGTTTCAAGAACCAGGAGGTTTCCGCCTCCCCATTTTCCCCCATTTTGGGGGGACAATCTGCTAATAGAACTCCGCCAGGAGCCGGTGGATGGGCCGCTCCGGTTTTTGGCGGACCAGGGGGCCGGCCTGCAAGGCCGGGTGGCATTCCTCCAGCAAGGACCGCGGCCGGCGGTAGATCACGCCGATGGGAATCCGCTCCCCCCATTCCTTGGCCTTCTGATACGCCCAGATTTCGTTCTCCGGATCGTAATCCGGCTCCCCTTCCACGTGGTAGACCCTTTGCTTATACCACTGGAAGGTATTTACTTTATTAAATGAGACGCACGGCTGCAGCACCTCAAGAAGCGCGAAGCCACGGTGGGTCAGGGCCTGCTTGTACAGGCCGGTGAGGTGCTCGAGTTCCCCGGCGAAGCCCCGGCCCACCCAGGAGCACTCCTGGGCCACCGCGATGGCCAGGGCGTGGAGCGGCGGGTAGTACACCCCTTGGGGCTGCAGCAGGGTCTTGTAACCCAGGTCGCTGGTGGGGGAGGCCTGGCCCTTGGTCAGGGCGTAGACCTGGTTGTTGTGCACCACCAGGGTGAGGTCCGGGTTCCGGCGCAGCGCCGCCAGCAAGTGGTTGCCGCCTTCCCCGTAGCAGTCCCCGTCCCCGGCTGCGGCCACCACCTTCAGCTCATGGTTGGCCAGCCGGGCCCCGGTGGCCACCGGCAGGGTGCGGCCGTGGATGCCGTTGAAGGTGTTGCACTTCAAGTAGTGCGGAAACTTGCCCGATTGGCCGATGCCCGAGACCACCAGGAGCTCTTCGGGCCGGATTTCCAGCTCCGCCAGGGCCTGCTTGAAGGCCTTGAGCATGGGGAAGTTGCCGCAGCCCGGGCACCAGGCCGACTCGATACCTTGGTACAGGTCCAGTGGCAGCATCATTCCCTCCCTCAGGCCACGCCGGAGAGATTCCGCAGGATATATTCGGGGGACAAGGGGGCCCCGTCATACTTGAGGACCAGGTGGTCCGCCGCCCTCCCGGTCTCCTGGCGCAGCAGTCGGCCCAGCTGGCCGGTGGCGTTCATCTCCACCATCACCAGCTTTTGGGGCCGCCCCAGGGCTGCCGTCACCGCTTCCCGGGGGAAGGGCCACAACTCGCTCAGGTGCACCAGGCGGGCCGGGGTCCCATTCTGGTTGAGGCGGGCCACCGCCTCCGTCACCGGCCCCAAGCTGGAGCCCCAGCAGACCAGGGCCAGGGGGGCGTCCCCGGCCCCGGCGGTCGTGATGCCGCTAAGCTCCTGGACCAGACCCTTTAGCTTCCTCAGGCGCTTGTCGTGCATCTGCACCCGCACGGTCAGGTCCTCGGTGAGGTGGCCGTCCGGGGTGTGCTCGTCGGAGTCGGCCACCACCACCGGCCCGAACCCCGGCAGGCGCCGGGGCGAGACGCCGCTTGCCGTAAGGGCGTAGCGCTCATAGACGCCTGCCGCCGGCCCCAATTCCAGGGCCCGGTCCATCTCCACCTCCGCCGGAAAGTCCCTGGTCTCAAGGGTGAAGGAGGTGTCGGCGAAATACTGGTCCGTCAGGATAAAGACCGGCAGTTGGTAGCGGTCCGCCAGGTTGAAGGCCTTGGTCGTGAGGGCGAAGCCCTGGGCCGGGGTGCCCGGCGCCAGCACCGCCCGGGGCGAGTCGTCCTGGCCGGCGGCCAGCACGAAACTCAAGTCCCCCTGCGCGGTGCGGGTGGGGAGCCCGGTGCTGGGCCCGGGCCGCATGGCCTCCACGATGACCAGGGGGGTCTCGGTGCAGGCGGCCAGGCCCAGGGTCTCCACCATCAGGGCGAAGCCGCCCCCGGAGCTGCCGGTCATGGCCCGGACCCCGGCGTAGGAAGCGCCCACGGCCAGGTTCATGGCCGCGATCTCGTCTTCCGCCTGCTCCACCACCACCCCCCATTGGGCGGCCCGGCTGCCCACCGCATTGAGCACGCTGCTCCAGGGGGTCATGGGGTAGCCGCTCAAAAACTGCAACCCCGCGGCCAGGGCCCCCAGGGCCACCGCTTCGTGGCCGTTGATGAGGAGCCGGGGGTTCTCCGGCCGGGCAACCTCCGCCAGGGAATGGCTGGGGCCCAGGGCCGCGGCCTGACGGTAACCCGCCGCGGCCGCCTTGTGGTTCCAGCCCACCACCTCTTTCCCCTTGGCCGCGAAGGCCTCCAGGAGGAGCGCCATCATCGGCTCCAGCGGCACCTTGAGGAGTCCCAGCAGGGCCCCGCAAGCCCCGGCGTTGATGGCAATCTCCGCGGCTTGCTGCCCCGGGAGCAGCGCCTCCGGGTCCAGGGCCAGGCGGCGCACCCCCGGGGGCACCTCCTTCACCCGGGAAGAGTCGTAAATGATGACGCCGTCCGGCGCCAGTTCTTTCCGGTGCAGGGAGACGGTCTCCTGATCCAGGGCCACCAGCAGGTCCACCCCCTCCCGGGAGGCCATGAGGGGCCGGTCCGCCACCCGGATGCGGTTGCACAGGTGGCCGCCCCGGATGCGGGACTGGTAGTCCATGACAAACAGGACGTGGCAGCCCTGGCGCACCAGGGTCTTGGCCAGGGGCAGGGTGATGGCGTGCACCCCCTGGCCGGCGGCCCCGCCGATCAGGATGTTCAAGTCAATGGCCATATCTCAACCTTTTCCGCTCAGAGCGGTCTGATTGTGAATAATTACTCAAGGACCCGTTGCTTGTCAATATAAATCCTGCGGCTAACGGCAATTGTTTGATGGAACCTATTGCCAACCCCCTGATTCCCCTTGAAATGTCATTCTGAGCGTAGCGAAGAATCTCGTATTTACAACAACTTGAGATCCTTCGCTTCGCTCAGGATGACAGAAAAAACCGGTTTTGCAATGGCTGCAGCAAGTCCCCTTACCCAGGTGGCGCAGACGTCTCGCCTGTGAACGCGCAAGATAAAGCCTGCGATTTTTTGCAAGGGATTCGGCACGGCGCGGCTGCGCCCGGCCTTGAGTCATGTCATAATTTGGGCCGCATGGAGGTTGTAGTAGCCGGCGCCCCGGGATGGAGGGTGGCGGCATTTTTAACGGGCGAGGCCGTCCGCTTGCAGCCGTTCCCGGAGGTACTCGCCCAAGAGAGATTGGCCGGTCGGTTTGCTTGGCATAATACCTGCGCTTTCCTTGCTCTTCATAAGCCTGGAACCGGGGCAACGGGTTCAAGAGGTCGGAAACGCCGGGGGGCCACATACAGGGATTCAAAAATCCCGGTGCCTGAGATCACAGCGCCGGTGATCCGGTAGGAGGTCAGTTTCCGCTTCAGAAAACCCACCCAAGTGTCCAGGCTGGCGGAGAAGGAATCCCCCATGACCAGCAGAGTTTTTCGGGAGTGGTCCTGCAAGTCCGCCTGGAGGTTGAAGGCTCGCAGTTCCGGCCGGTAGAAATCGATGAGTCGATGTCGGTAAATAGCCTCAAAAACGAGAAGCAGGCCTCCGGCAAAAAATATCAGGTACCGCGAAAAAAAGAGGACTTTCTTGGTCATCGCGCCACGGGTTCTCGAGTCGGATCCGGGGGACCGGCTGGTCGCCGAGCCGAAAAGACTCCCTGGCCAGCCAGGGGCTGCCGGGGGGACCAGGCGGCGTCCTAGTGGTGTGTTTCGTAATTAACTGGCATTACATTTCAAGTAAATCGGATATGGGGCGAGGGAACCTCACCCCTACAATAAACCCTGTAGTATTGCAGGGGCGTGCTTTCCCCGCCCTTGACCCCCTTGCCAAGCAAGGTGATTTATAAAAATGCTAATGGAACCTAAATTTGAAACACACCACTAGTGCTTTTCTTCAGATTTTTTCCAGGAATGCCACAGCTTCTTGAGAAGGCCTTCCTCTTCCGGATGGCCCGCGGCCTGGGCGTGGGGCTCGGGCTCCTCTTTGGCCAGCTCCTGCAGCAGGTGCTGCTGCCGCGGATTGAGGCTGCGGGGGATGGCGACCTTCACCTCCACCAGCAAATCGCCCCGGCGGTTGCCTTTGGGATACGGCACGCCTTCGCCCTTCAGCCGGATGACCTCGCCGGGCTGGGTCCCGGGCGGGACGACCAACTCCTTGGGCTCCTTCAGGGTGGGGATGGTGAGCCGGATCCCCAGGGCCGCCTGCACGAAGGAGACCGGCACCTGCAGGTGCAGGTCGTAGCCCTCCCGGCGAAACAGCTCGTGGGGCCTGACGTGCAGGACGATGTACAGGTCCCCGGGAGGGCCGCCGTACGCCCCGCCGTTGCCTTCCCCCGCCATGACCAGGTGGGTGCCGCTGTCCATGCCGGGGGGGATCTTGACCTTGAGCTTTTTCTTCTCCCGCAGGCGCCCTTCGCCGTTACAGGTGGGGCAGGCCTCGGCGTAAAACTCTTTCAGCCCCTGGCAGCGGGGGCAGGTGGTGGTGATCTGGAAGATGCCGTGGCTCCGGGACACTACTCCCCGGCCGCCGCACTGGGGGCAGGAAATTCTCCTGGTTCCGGGCTTGGCCCCGGTGCCGCCGCAGGTGTGGCAGTTTGCCACCCGCGGCACTTCCACCGTCACCTCGGTGCCCAGGGCGGCGTCGAGGAAATCCAGGGTCAGGTCATAGCGCAAATCGCTGCCCTGTTGGGGGTGAGGGCCGCCGGCGCCGCCGAAACCTCCGAAGCTCCCGAAGCCGAAGACATCCTCAAAGATGTCGCTGAAGGAACGGAAGATGTCGGAAAAATCCCGGAACCCGGTGAAGCCGGTGGAAGACAACCCCTCGTGGCCGTAAAGATCGTAGAGGCGGCGCTTCTCCGGATCGTGGAGGACCTCGTAGGCTTCGGCCGCCTCCTTGAACCGCTCCTCCGCCTCCTTGTTCCCGGGATTGCGGTCCGGATGGTACTTTAAGGCTACCTGGCGGTAAGACTTCTTGATTTCATCGATGCCGGCGTTCCGGGACACCCCTAAAATGCGATAATAATCCTTTTTGTTGTTGGGCATAGTAGTTACTTGAGACGCGCTTTTACCGCTCTAACTTTGTCGCCCAGATGAACCTCTTTGTCACGGCGATCGTCAATGGTGATATGGGTCATGACCCGCTGCACCCCCTTGTCGAAGGGCAGCTCGTGCAGCACCTGGGCCACCTTGAGCAGCCGGGCGGCGTGGCCGTGAATCACGGTCCCCATGTCCGTGAGCTCGTGGGGGATGCCTTCTTTCTCCAGGTACCTGACTACTGCGGCGACGTAGTCTCCCACGCTGGGGTTACCCAAACCCAGCGGCACCACGCTGATTTCCATGATAGCCACATCAACCTCCGGTGTAAAGGGCCCATTGCTTGCAGGCTGTTTCACCGCCAATTAAGTGAAACACCGGTCTTTTCAGCAAGTTGCGATCCTTACCTTCCCTCCGGATGACCGGAAGATTCGGTCTTGAAATAGCTTCTAAAATTACCGCCTGGCCGGAGACCGGAGGGCCGGCGGCAAACAAAAAATCACCCTTTACAAGCGGCGGTTGGGAACTGGGATCCGAAACAATGGGCTGCAATTAATTAAGGCGAACCGGACTAACCACCAACCTCAGCAGGAATTGCCCCGGGTGGGCAACAGGCGGCGCACCACCGCTTTCAGGCGATCCAGGTCAGGTGACTTTATCACAAAATCATCGGCTCCCCAACTGGAGAGGTCCCGGGGAGGGAGGCAATGGGAGTAAAAGATTATACGGGTGTCCTTTTTGGTGCCCTTGACCATCATCCCGGTTTCCAACCCGGAGATATCGGGCAGGAGCATTTCGAGAATGACCACGTCAGGTTTGAAGGAGTCCACCAGGCGCACCACTTCTTTGCCCTTTCCGGCAACCCGCACCTCGTAGCCCTCATCCTGCAACTCTTCCCGGCATAGCTGCCTAATGTGGGGTTCGCTGTCGGCCACGATGATTCGCGACATGGTCAGCACCTCCTTTAAAGGTGCTCCCCCCAAGATTGCCCAGTTGCTGGTTTAGTTAAAAACTCGTTTGATTAAACGATAAGCACTCTTCCCCCTGCTGTCCAGTTGCGCCCCATTCCCGGTCTCTGGTTTTTCTCAATGCAAATGCTGGCCCCAAAGCTGGTTTGTCTGGGATGCCGGTGAATGTATATTTTAACCCTAAAGGGGTTTTCTGTCTATGGATAATTTCCCCGGCCACCGGCAGCGCGCCCCGCACCGCGACCTTTAGGGGAGGGCGGGGGCTTTTGTCCTGCGGCCCCACCCTAAAATCACTTTTCAACCCCCTCTCAGAGGCCGTCCCCTTCCCCTTCCGGGCCGGGGCCGCCGCCGTCCGGTTCTCTCCCTTGCTTTCTCAAGGCCCGCCAGCGGGCCGCCAGCTCCGGCTCCTCCCCTTCGGTCCCCGGCTCGTAAAAGCGCTCTCCGGCCAGTTCCTCGGGCAGGTACTCCTGCTCCACCCAGTGGCCGGGGTAATCGTGGGGATAAAGGTAGTCCTGGCCGTGGCCCAGGGCTCTCCGGTCCCGGTGGGCGTCCTTCAGGGGGGTGGGCACCCCGGTGGCCCCTGGCGCCGCCAGCGCCGCCTTGGCCCGAAAGTAGGCCTGGGTGGAGTTGCTTTTGGGGGCCAGGGCCAGATAAATGGTGGCCTGGGCCAGGTGGTAGACCGCTTCCGGCAGCCCCACCCAGTTGAGGGCCTCCGCCGCCGCGGCCGCCTGCACCAGGGCCTGGGGGTCTGCCAGCCCCACGTCTTCGGACGCCAGGATGAGCAGCCGCCGCATGATCAACCGGGGGTCCTCCCCCGCCTCCACCATGCGGGCCAGCCAGTAGAGGCCGGCGTCCACGTCCGAGCCCCGGATGCTCTTGATGAACGCCGACAGGGTGTCGTAATGGGCGTCGCCGGCCCGGTCGTAGATCAGATCCCGGCGGGGCATGCACTCCCGGGCCGCCTCCAGGTCCACCCGAATGACGCCGTCCGCCCCGGGCTCAGTGCTGAGCACCGCCAGCTCCAGGGCGTTCAGGGCCCGGCGGGCGTCGCCCCCGGCCATCCGGGCCAGATAGCCCAGGGCCTCGGCCGTCACCTGGGCGGCCAGACCCCCCAGACCCTGCTCCTTATCCGTCAGGGCCCGCTTCAGGATGGCCAGAGTCTCTTCTTCCTTCAGGGGCTCGAAGATGAAGACCTTGGCCCGGGAGAGCAGCGGCCCGATGATCTCGAAATAGGGATTTTCCGTGGTGGCCCCGATGAGGGTGATGAGCCCCTCCTCTACGTGGGGCAGCAGGGCGTCTTGCTGGGCTTTGTTGAAGCGGTGGATCTCGTCGATGAGGACCACGGTGCGGCGGCCCCGGACCTGCTCCTTACGGGCTTCCTCCACCACCCGGCGCAGGTCCGCCACCCCGGAGAGCACCGCGCTGAGGGACGCAAAATGGCAGTCCAACTCCCGGGCCAGGACCCGGGCCAGGGTGGTTTTGCCGGTGCCGGGCGGGCCCCAGAAGATCATGGAGGAAAAGAGCCGGCGGGCCTTCGCGGACCGCCACAGCAACTTCCCCGGCCCCACCAGATGCTGCTGGCCCACGAACTCCCCGAGACCCCGGGGACGCATCCGGGCCGCCAACGGTTGGGAGGGCGCAAAGAGAGAGGGGGTTTGGGTCATGGATTAAGGTTGTTGGGGGAGGGGGCTAAGGGACACGCAGGCCCTGGCCCCCTCCAAAAGTCATTTTATTTTTATAAACGGATACCGCTCTTTCATTTCCCGGGTCACCAGGCCCAGGCCGCACTGGTTATGGATGGTCTCCACCGTTATGATGAGGTCCGGGGCCTGGAAATCGATGCGGCAATCCAGGAGGGAGCAAAACTCGTCCTTCAGGAACTGGTCCAGGGCCTGCTCCACTCCCTGGCTGGAGAACTCCCCTTTGTGGCCCCGGCGCTTCAGGCGGACATAAAAAGCCTTACCTTTCAGATCCGGCCCCAGGACCCGCATTTCTTCTTTGAGGCGCTCCGCCAGGTTTTCCACGGTAAACGGGAAAACGGTCCTGATGGGTACGACGCTGCTGAGATATTCCGGCAGAAAAGGGCTCTTTTCCCAAAGAGTCTTCAGGGCTTCCAGAAACTCGCCCACCTCCGGGACCTTCCCCAGGATCACCGCGGTAAAACCGCTGGGGCGGAACTCCCCCAGCCCCGCCAATTCCTGGAGCAAGCGCTCCTCCTGCCACATATAGCTGGTGACTACCAAGTTCCAGTCTTTCATGGCCACAGTTTTCTCCGGTCCCTCCCTTGCGGGATACTGATTTTTTTCTTATATTAACAATCAACACTTAGCAAACAAGGGGCGTCCTATGTTCGGCTATAATTTCACCACCCTGCTGATTATCCTGGTCATCGCCCTGCTGCTCTTCGGGCCCCGGCGCCTGCCGGAGTTGGGAGACAGCATCGGCAAGGCGATCCGCAGCTTTAAGAAGGCTCACGACGAGCCGGAAGTCAACCCTCCCAAGGGCGAGGTTCCGAGCGCGGCTGCCTCCGCCGCCCAGCCGCAGAGCGTCACCTGTCCTCAATGCCACAAGGAAATCGTCGGGGATTTTGCCTTCTGCCCCCATTGCGGCAACCGGGTAGGAAAGGCCTAATTTACAGGCTCCCAGATGGGAATTGACCTCGAGACGCTAATCGTCCTCGCCGTGCTGGCCTTTATCCTGTTCGGGCCCCAGAAGCTGCCCGAGTATGCGGAAAAGCTGGGCCGCCTCGTAGCCAAGATTCGCGCCGCCAGCACGGAGGTAACCACCCAGTTCCAGAATCCCTTTCAATATCCCCCGGAGCCGAAGCAGTCCACCCCGAGGCTTCCTATCACCTATACCAACTGCCCTTCCTGCCAGCAAGTCATAAGCCGGGATTTTACCTTTTGCCCCAAATGCGGCCACCGGGTGAAAGAGGAGCCGGCTGCTTCCCAGCCGCCCCAGCAGCCTCTGGCTTCTTAGCCGCCCTCCCGCAGCCGATCCCGTGACCAAACCATGATCCGGCCCTTGAACCGCCATGAAATCAGGATTGCCCTGGAGATTATCAACTCCGCGGCCCAGGCTTACCGGGGGGTGATTCCCGCCGACTGCTGGCAGGAGCCGTACATGCCTCTGGAAGAGCTGGTGGCGGAACTGGAGGCCGGGGTAAAGTTCTGGGGCTTCGAAGCCGAAGGCCGCCTGGCCGGGCTCATGGGACGCCAGAAGGTCCGGGACGTGACCCTGATCCGCCATGCCTACGTGCGGCCCGCGGCGCAGCGCCACGGCATCGGCGCCCGCTTGCTGGCCCGCCTGCGCCAGGGCGTCACCAGCCCCCTGCTGGTGGGGACCTGGGCCGCGGCCTGGTGGGCCATCCGCTTCTATGAGAAGCACGGCTTCCGCCTGGTAACCCCGGAGGAGAAGGACCGGCTGCTGCGCACCTACTGGACCATCTCCCCCCGGCAGGTGGAGACCTCCGTGGTCCTGGCGGATGAAAGGTGGTTTGAGAACCGACCGGGCGTTTCCGGCTGAGCTTCGCCTTTCCGGGGGCTTGCCCTTTCACGGACCAATCCGGTGGCAGTTAGCGCGGCAAGGCCTCCAGGGCTCCCCAGACGGGACCAAATTTTAGGCGCAGCCATTCCATTGCAAAACTGTCGTTTTCCATGAGGAAAGCAGGCAACCGCCTGCTACTTCACCCGCGGCTGGGCGCCAACCGCTTGAAACTCCACAAAACAACCCCAAAATTCCTGGGGGTTCTTTCCTTCCACTCTCTCACAAACTTGTTTGCCCTGCGTCATGGAAAGATACTTTTGATAGGCAGCCGCATCCCCCACATATAGGGTATTAGAGTCCTTATCCACATAAACATGATACGTTGCGCCATCGAGCAGGTAAGTAACAATCTTCCCCGGGGGGATGGAGTTCAGCAGCGCCTGTCTCTTGGGGGTTTCCATATTCACCGCCCACGGCTGGAATCCCGACGGATCTAAGCATATAGAGTGGAGATACCACCTCCTGGCTGGTCTGCCCACCGGCACAACCATTAAGAAGCACGGCGAAGAAGATTAAACAGATTGCCGCGTTAGCCCCGGCCTTCCTCCAGTTCGGCATCATGCCCTCCTCTTAAATCGGGTTTCTTTCCTCTTCCCCCGGTCCAGCTTCCTGCTTGCGTAAGGGGCGCTATAACTCCACCACTTCCGAGTCGATGTGCTGCCCCATGAACAGGCTGGCCAGCTGCTGCAAACCGGGGCGTGAGGTCGGTGGTGAGATAACGGCGGGAGCCGCCCCGGCTCAGCATTCCCTCGATCTCCGGATGGCGGCTCAGGTAATCGACCAGCTTGGCGGCGGTGACCTGGCCGGAGCAGATCAACTCCTGCCCGTCACCCAGGAGGGTCTGGATCTTCTCCTTCAAAATGGAGTAATGGGTGCACCCCAGGATCAGGGTGTCCACCGTCCCCTGGAAAGGGACCAGGTAGCGCCGCAAAATCATCTCGGTGCCTTCCCAGTCCTGCTCCCCCGCCTCGATGAGGGGCACCAGCAACGGGCAGGCCTGCTGCAGCACCTCAACCCCGGGGTCCAGTTTCTTGAGCTCCAGCTCAAAGGACTGGGAGGTGACGGTGCCCTCGGTGCCGATGACCCCGATGCGCCGGGTGCGGCTCCGGGCCAGGGCCTCCTCCACCGTGGGAATCAACACCCCCAGGACCCGGTAATCGGGATAATGGGCCGGCAGATAGACCTGCTGCAGGCGCCGCAGGGCCCGGGCCGAAGCCGTGTGGCAGGCCAACACGATGAGGCGGCAACCCTGGCGGAAGAGATAATCCACCGCCTGCTCGGTGAAACGGAGCACCACCCGGTCGGACCGGGTGCCGTAGGGAATCCGGGCATTGTCCCCCAGATACAAATAATCATAGCCCGGCAGGAGCCGTAAAAACTCCCGCAAGACCACCAGGCCGCCAAACCCCGAATCAAAGACGCCGATCATGGTAACTCCGGTTTCTGGGGGGAGGGCCAGGGAACCAGTTCCCTGCCCTCCCCCCAGTCCCCCCTCCCAACCCTATACTGGGGCCTGAGAAGGCGGGGCTTTGCCCCGACTTCCCAGGCCCAAAACTTATGGGGGTTGGGGGATGGGGTTTGGGGAAGGGGGCAGGGGCCGTCGGCCCCTGCCCCCTTCCCCAATAAACCCTACTCCGACAGCCGTAGCAAGGTGCCCCGTTTATAGGCCGAATTCAGGGTGTAGTGGAGCAGGACGTAGCTAATCAAGATGTATATCACACATTCCGCGAAGCCGTAAAGCAGCGGGTACCGGTAGACCAGGGGGAAGCCGTAAAAGTGCCGGAAGTACTCCAGGAAATAGGTGAAGGGGATGAGCCGGGCCACGAATTGCACCCCGGCGGGCAGGACGGACACGGGGTAGTAGAGGCCGCACAGCAGCAGCATGAGGTAGGAGAAGGCCCAGGCCGCCACTTCGGCCCGCTGGCCGAAGCGCAGCACCAGGGCCAATACCAGGGCGCCGATGATGGCCGAGTTCAGGAACATGCCCGCCATGAATACGATCAAGCCCCGGAGGCCCGGGGCCGACAGTTCCATGTTGAAGAGCCACATGCTCAGGAGACCCATGGTCACGAAGACCAGGAACCCCCGCACCAGCCCCACCAGGCCGGAGCCCACCAGGATATGGGTGAGGCGGATAGGGGCGATGAACTCGTGCTTCAGGCTCTTGGCCCAAACGGAGTACAGGAGGGAGTAGGACAGGTCCAGTTGGGCGATCTGGATGGTGTTCATGGCCACCGCCCCGATGAGGATGAAGGTCACGGTTTGCGGGTCCAGCTTGAGAAAACGGGTGAGGAGGCCCACGGAGAAGATGGCCACCGCGGGCCAGAAGATCATTTCAAAGATGGCGAAGACGTTGCGCCGGTTCACCAGGGTGCTGCGGGCCGCGAAGGCCCAGACCTTGTGGAAATCAGCGAGTAATCTCACGGTAGATCTCCTCCAGGTCCACGGGCTTGACCTGCACCCTGGCCAGCCGGTGCCGGCCATGGGCCACGGCTTCCAGGATGGCCGGCAGCCTGATCTCCGCCCGGTCCAGCACCAGGTCCACCTGGGAATCCTGCACCTGGTGGGCCAGCACTCCCGGCAGTTCCCCATAGTTAAGGGGCGCCGGGCTGTCTTCGAAAACCAGGCGCAGGTGGTCTCCCAGACCCAGGCTTTTTTGCAAATCCGCCATGCGTCCCCGCCTCACCAGGCGGCCCTCTTTCAAAAAACCCACTTCCCCGCACAGCATCTCGGCTTCCCGCAGGTTGTGGGTGGTGAGAAGAATAGTGAGCCCGGCCTCACGGTTGAGCCGCAAAATTTCCTCCCGCAGGTGCTGCGCCATTTCCGGGTCCAGCCCCGAGGTGGGTTCGTCCAGAAAAAGCAGCTCCGGGGTGTTGATCAGGGCCTTGGCCAGGGCCAGGCGCTGCTTGAGGCCGGAGCTCAGCCGCTCGAAGGTCACCCGGCGGTGCGGGTCAAGATCGAACAAGCCGATGAGCTCTTCGATTTTATCCCGCAGGGCCCGGCCGCCCAGCCCGTAGAGGCGGCCGTAAAAACGCAGGTTCTCCTCGGCCGTCAGGCACCAGAGAAACTGGGCCCCGCTGGCCGCCAGGTTGATGCGCTCCCTAAGACGCCCGGCCTGCTTGATGACATCCAGCCCCAGCACCCTGGCTCCGCCCGTGTCCGGGCGCAGCAGGGTGGCCAGGATGGAAATCAGGGTGGTCTTGCCGGCGCCGTTGGGCCCCAGGATCCCGAAAATGGCCCCGTGGCCCACTTCCAGATGCACGTCCCGCAGGGCCACCTTTGAGGGGCCCAACACCCCGGTGCGAAACGACTTCCCGATTCCCTGGGCTGAGATGGCTGGTTGCATGGGTATGGCTGGGTATGGATTTCTTGGGGGAGCAGGGGCCAGGGCCGCTCCTCCCACCCAAGGCGAGACGCCTGGGGTGCCACTGGCCCCTGCCCTCCCCCCAAAACTCTATCAAATTAACCGCCGCGGGCCAAGGATTTCCGGAGGTGGAGCGCCTTTCGTCCCGGCTTGCAAAGTTGCGCAAGCTGCGGTACATTAGCTGCAAATGGTTCAGGAAGAGCGCATCGTCAATCCCCGGCTCCAGGCCGACGACCTGGGCCTGGAGGCGGGTCTCCGGCCCCGGACTCTTAAGGAGTTCGTGGGCCAGGAAGAGTTGCGGCGCAACCTGGAGCTGGCCATGGCCGCGGCCCTGGGCCGGGGCGAGGCTGTGGACCACATCCTGGTGCACGGTCCCCCGGGGTTGGGCAAGACCACCCTGGCCCACATCATCGCCAACGAGATGGGCGGCGGCCTCAAGGCCACCTCGGGGCCGGTCATCGAGCGCCCCGGCGACCTGGCGGCCCTGCTCACCAACTTGCAGCCCCGGGACGTCCTGTTCATCGACGAAGTGCACCGGTTGCCCACGGTGGTGGAAGAGATCCTCTATCCCGCCATGGAGGATTTCCGCCTGGACCTCATCATCGGCCAGGGGCCCGGGGCCCGCTGCCTGAAGCTGGAGCTGCCCCACTTCACCCTGGTGGGGGCCACCACCCGGGCCGGGCTGCTCACCCCGGCCCTGCGGGACCGCTTCGGCCTGATGCTGCGGGTGGACTTTTACCGGGTGGAAGACCTGGCCAAGATTACCCTACGGGCCGCCCAGATCCTGGGAGTGGACATCGACCCGGAAGGCGCCCTGGAAATCGCCCGGCGCTGCCGGGGCACCCCCAGGATCGCCAACCGGCTGCTGAAACGGGTGCGGGACTATGCCCAGGTGCGGGGCGACGGCAAGATCGACCGAGAGTGCGCCGACGCCGCCCTCACCCTGCTGGACGTGGACCAGCTGGGGCTGGACCGCATGGACCGCCAGATTCTCAAGACCATCCTGGAGAATTACGACGGCGGGCCCGTGGGCCTGGGAACCCTGGCCGCGGCGTTGTGCGAAGAGGAGGACACCCTGGAGGAGGTCTATGAGCCCTTCCTCATCCAGGCCGGCTTTCTGCAACGCACCCCCCGGGGCCGGGTGGCCACCAGCCGGGCACTGGAGTATTTTTGCAAGATACCCTCGAGAGGGACCTATCCCAAGTTATTTTAATTTGAGATCAGTACTGCCATAATTGGTTCTGGCTAACCTTCTCGGTCATCGCAGGCGAAGGGTCCAGATTCTTCGCCGCCTGCGGCGGCTCAGAATGACAACTAGGCAGCCGTTTCTCTCCTAACGCACCATTTCCGTAATTGCCATTCTATATGACCTCCTCCTGCCGCCATTGTGGCCGCACCGGCCAGACCCTGTCCCCCCGCCTGGGCTATTGCGGGGCCTGCATCCGGGGCCACTTCGCCGCAGTCTGGCCCCAGATCGAAGCCCTGCACCAGGAGTCCCGCCGGGCCTTCGGCCTCCCCCTGGCCCCGCCCCGGGACCCCCAAGGCAAAGAGTGCACCCTGTGCTTCCACGCCTGCCGCATCCCCGAGGGCGCCTTTGGGTTCTGCGGGGCCCGCCGGGTGGCAGGCGGCCGGCTCCGGGGCGGCGGCCCCGCCGGGGCCGGCCTGAGCTTCTATCACGACCCCCTGCCCACCAACTGCGTGGCCGACTGGTTCTGCCCCGGCGGCACCGGGGCCGGCTATCCCAAATATGCCTGCCGCAACGGCCCGGAGCGGGGCTACACCAACCTGGCGGTCTTCTATCACGCCTGCAATTTCAACTGCCTCTTTTGCCAGAACTGGACCTTCAAAAAGGCCACCTTCCGGGCTGAGTTGGTCTCCGCCGCGGACCTGGCCGCCGCGGTGCGGCGGAACACCGCCTGCATCTGCTACTTCGGGGGCGACCCCACCCCCCAGTTGCCCCACGCCCTGGCCGCGGCCCGGTTGGCCCTGGACGCGGCCCAAAAGGCGGGGCGCCGCCTCCGCATCTGCTGGGAAACCAACGGCGCCATGCAGGAAAAATGGCTCCAGCCCCTGGCCGCCAGTTCCCTAACCAACGGCGGGGTCATCAAGTTCGACCTCAAGGCCTTCAGTGAGGAGATGCACCTGGCCCTCACCGGGGTCTCCAACCACCAGACCCTGAAGAACTTTGCCGCGGCTGGCGGCCCTTCTCCCCGAGCGCCCGGAAGTGCCGCTGCTGTGCGCCAGCACCTTGCTGGTGCCGGGCTACGTGGATCTGGAGGAGATTCACGGCCTGGCCCGCTTCATCGCGGTCCTCAACCCCAACATTCCCTATAGCCTCCTGGGTTTTTCCCCTCAGTTCCACCTCAACGATTTGCCCGTCACTTCCAGGAATTTCGCCCTCAAAGCCAAGAGGGCGGCCGAGGAGGCCGGACTGCGGCGGGTCCGTCTGGGAAACCCCCATCTCTTGATTTAACCAGACCCCGGCGCCCCTAAAGTTCTCCCCGTCGCCCTGGCCCGGCCATGCCCCCGAGGCTGCCTTCGTCGTTTCGCCCGGGTGTTCCCGCCCATTTTTCCGGTGCATTTCAGACTTTTCTCCCCCAAAATTCAGGTTTTTCCTGATGGTGTCTTTTTCCATTACTATTAAATTGTTTCCATCAGAAAGATTCTTTCCCCGGATCAGAGGCGTATGGATCCTAAGGGGGTGTTGGAGGTTAGATCCGGGCCGGAAAAGGAGCCGCCGCGGCGGACCTTGAAAATCTTATTTGGAGGAGTTGCGGAGATGCTTTCCAGGTGGCGTGGTTCCCTGACCCGGTTTTGTCGCCAAAGACAAGGAAGTTCGGCCGTGGAGTTCGCCATTATCCTGCCGGTTTTCCTGCTCCTGACCTTCGGCATCGTGGACTTTGGCCACGCCTGGTACATGAAGCAGCTCATGGTCAACGCCAGCCGGGAGGGGGCCCGTTATGGGACCCGGTACCAGACCGACACCAGCGGCAACCGCGTGCTGCCTACAAGCTTGAATATTCAAGACTACGTGAAGAACACCTGGGGCCTAAGCAGCATGCTGCCGGCCGACTCCAACCCCAACGTGACCTTGGGGGGGGCCGCGGCCACCGAAACCAATGTCGCCAACCTCACGGGAGAAGACCTGACGGTCACGGTGACCGCCAGGAAAAACTGGCTGGTAATCGGTAAGCTGGTGCCAGGCTTGGCCAGTTATATAGACATATCGACCAAAACCGATATGAAATGCGAGTAGGAGTGGGCCATGTTAGAAAAGATGAGACATCTGCTAAAGGAACAACACGGAGCCGTCAGCACCACGGTGGCGGTGTGTCTGGTGGCATTCTTGGGAGCCACCGCCCTGACATTGGACATCGGCCATCTGGTGACGGCGAAAGGGGAACTGCAGCGAGGCGCGGATGCCGGGGCCCTGGCCGGGGCCCGCGCCCTGTGCATCAACGCCGTTAACAACATTCCCAACTGGAGCGGCGGCACCAGCGCCGCCAGCAACACGGTCACGAAAAACAAACTGGACGGCGCCCTCATCAGCGACAGCAGCATCCAGCCGGGGTTCTGGAATCTAACCTGGAACTGGAACACGGCCCCCAAGGGCGCCGACGGGACCATAAATTTGTTGCCGCAGAGCACGGTGCCCACCGCCCTCATCGTGCCCGCGGTGCGGGTCAGGATTGACAAGAAGGCGGGGGCCAACAGCGGCCCCTTGAAGTTTTCCTTCGCCTCAATCCTGGGAATTGCCAATTCCAGTCCTGCGGCCCAGGCCGTAGCCGCGGCTTTGCCCGATAAGACCAAGGGGATCAAGCAGGTCCCGGCCGACTCCTGTTTTCCCTTTGCCACCCCCATCTCCTGGGTGCAGAATTGGATGCAGAATCATTATAACGATAATCCTCCCATGTCCTTTCGCATCGGTTCCGATTACCACAGTCCCGACGGCGGCCAGTGGACTTCATTTCTCTCCGATGCCAACAACGTCCCCACCATCCGGGAGCTCATCGACGACGGCAATCCCACCCCGTTGAAAGTGGGCGACCCGATCTGGATCGAGCCGGGGACCAAAACCACCCTTTATGAGGACATGGCCACCCAGGTCGGCAAAACGGGCTTGCTCCCCATAGTGGCGGACAACTTCGACACCCATGCCACTACTCCGATTTTGGCTTTTGTGGCTTTCTACGTGGAGGCCGCCGAGGGAGGCAGCAGCAAATACATCCAGGGCCACTTTGTCAAAGACTACGTCGATTACGATGCCACTTCCGGTGGATCCAGCTTTGGAGCTTCCGGGATGAGTCCGAACACGAAGCTGGTCAATTAAAGATGGCCCTGCCGTGGCGGCCGCCCTCGCGCTGACACGGCGGCTCCGGGTCCCAGCTTCACTTTGGGGGCTGGGACCGGGCTAAATAGCCATATTCTTCTTCCCTCGAGATAGAAAGGTTGCCCCTCAGATATCCCCGCTGGTACTCGGCAATATCTATTCAGGATCTCGATCAAGAAAATCTTCTTAACCCTTAGCTCACCCAATTCCCAATTTATCTGAAGGAAATCGAAGAGGTAAGTAAGCTATTCCTTAGTCAATAATCAGGGTTTGTCTGTATTGCTATTAACCCGCTGACCCATTATGTTCGAACATGGGTGAACGTTAGCTACCGGCAGGGCTGCGCAACCGATAAACCAAATTAAATCGGGTGCCAGCGCTCGGGAAAGAAGAAAGAGGTGGCCTATGCTGAGGCGATGTCATCGTTTCTTTTGCAGTCTCCTGAGAGACGAGGCCGGAGGAGTGTCCGTGGAGTTTGCCGTCATCGGGATCGTTTTCATTTTACTGGTTTGCGGCATTCTGGATTTCGGCCATGCCTGGTATATGAAACAAATTGTTACCAACGCCAGCCGGGAGGGGGCCCGCTACGGGGTAATGTATCAATTCAATCCTGCCACCAATGCGCGCAAACCCCCCAATACCTTCAACCCAACCATCAAAGACTACGTGCTGAACAATTATTTGGCCAAATCCAGCCTGCCGGCCAATGCCAATCCCGATGTAACGGTGGCAGGCACCGGGTATACCACCGGCACGAAGGGCGCCCCGGTGGAGGTTAGCGTCACAGCCACGAAGACCTGGTTTCTCCTTTCGGGTCTTATTCCGGGATTGGGTAGCCAGAAAACCCTCAAGGCGACCACGGTTATGCAATGTGAATGAGATGGCGAGAAGTCAAGCACAGCAAGGGAAACACGCCTGGATTGCGGGGCTTTAAGATGTCCAAAAACGTTTTGATTACAGGAGGCGGCCATGAAAAAGGGAGTTTGGGGCGCGTTTATTAAGGACTCAAGGGGCTCTGTGGCGATCATCGCGGCTCTGGGCTTGGTGGCCTTCTTAGGGATGGCCAGCCTGGCCGTGGACATGGGCCAGCTTTACACCGTCCGCAATAACTTACAAAATACCGCCGATGCCGCGGCGCTGGCCGCGGCAGGGGTCCTGGTCTCGGATCAGGGATTGCGGGATTCCTCTGCCGCCACGGCGGCTGCGAAAACCGTGGCGCAGCGCCAGAGCGAACTGGCGGGTCTGCCGTCAGTCCCGCAGGATAGCCGTACGGATCTGACCATCCTCTTTGGAGAATGGGATGACCGAGTAAGTCCCAGTACCGCCTGGACCAAAATTGGCTCTTCCTGCGACCCTTACTCCAATGCCAACGCGGTGCAGGTAACTCTCCGGCGGGCTGCCGGGTTCAGTTACGGCCCGGTGACCAACTTTTTTGCCGGCATTTTAGGCTTCAAGACCTCGGAGGTGCGGGCTGCGGCCACCGCCTATCGGGGCTATATCTCTTCAGCGCCGCCCAACGTGCCGGGAGGCGTCAACGTGCCGCTGGCCCTACCCACCAGCGTGCTTACGGCTGCCAAATCGGATGGGCGCTCCTGGTTTGCCGACCTTTTCTGTGCCGAAGCCGTCGCCAGCGGACCTAAGCAATTCACTTTCAAGGACCTGGGGAGTGACACTTTTTATCAAAGTAATCTTAACAAACCCCAGTTCGACAAGTTCGCCAACGACACTGTCAAGGGTTATATGTTCCTGGTGAACAACGGGGACCCGGTCCCCAGCACCGTAGTTAACAATCTGAAGAAGAATTACACCAGCGGGACGGCGATTCGGCCTATAGCAAGGGGAACCCGGCTCTACCCCATCAGCGAATATCAATGGGCCAGCAACATCAAGGACATCTTTCAGGCCTTCAAGAGCGCCTACGATGCCAAGAAAGACTCCACCACCCACAAGTGGCGGGTTTGCGTGCCGGTCTATGCCGATCAAAACCCGCTGGCCCAACGACTGCAGCGGGGCTTATGGAACCTGGCCCGGCTGCTCAGCCTGGGGGTGCCGGAAGCCCAGGCCTGCTTCACTTTCTGGACCCAGACTTATGAAGGCGGCAATGTGCCCATCTACGTCAGCGGGTTTGCCAATGTTGACATCATCGCGGTTAACTATGTCGACACCTGTGATGATTGCAGCTCATATTCCCCCGCCAAGGATGGGAATAAGTATCTGAGCACCCTGGACTGCATGGTGAAAAGTTCCCTCAGTTGCCGCAATGCCAACTCGGTGACCGTGGAAATACCCGTTGATTCCAGCACCGTCTCCCCCTACGGCAGCGTTCCCGGCGGACTCTCGAACCAGGCGATCAATCCCGGGGCTCCAAGTAATGTGGGGGCAATTGATGCCATTGCCAGGTTAGTAAAGTAATCTTGATTACTTCAGACCAGGGAGGGCTTCGGTCCTCCCTGGGGTATCTCTTGCCGACCAGGGTATCCATCTCCAACCGACTTCCCCAGGAAACAAACATCTTCTTACTGTCCATTTCTCTTTAAAAAGCCTCTTATCGGCGCCCGGTCCCTAACCGGAGCGCGGCTTTCCGGGCTTTTCTGATCCGGAAAGCCCACCCTTCACGCGGCTTGACAACCGGGGTGGGTCGGTATATTAAGGGACTTGTGAAAACGAAAATCATCTTCATCACCGGCGGGGTGCTGTCCTCCCTGGGCAAGGGCGTGGCGGCCGCGGCCATCGGCGCCCTGCTGGAGTCCCGGGGCCTCCGGGTCACCTTCCAGAAGCTGGACCCGTATATCAACGTGGACCCTGGCACCATGAACCCCTTTCAGCACGGCGAGGTGTTCGTCACCGAAGACGGCGCCGAAACCGACCTGGACCTGGGGCACTACGAACGCTACACTTCCGTCACCTTGGGGCAGGAAAACAACTTCACCTCCGGGCGCATCTATTTCGACGTCATCACCAAGGAGCGCCGGGGGGACTACCTGGGGGGCACGGTCCAGGTCATCCCCCACATCACCGACGAAATCAAGCAGTCCATCCTCAAGGTGGCCCCCACCGTGGACGTGGCCATCATCGAGATCGGCGGCACCGTGGGCGACATCGAAAGTCTCCCCTTCCTGGAGGCCATCCGCCAGCTCAAAGGCGACCTGGGCGCCAAGAACGTCTGCTACATCCATCTCACCCTGGTGCCCTATATCAAAAGCGCCGGCGAAGTGAAGACCAAGCCCACCCAGCACAGCGTCAAGGAACTGCGCTCCATCGGTATCCAGCCCAACATCCTGCTCTGCCGCACCGAAAAAACCCTGAGCCGGGACATCAAGGCCAAGATCGCCCTGTTTTGCAACGTGGGCCCCGAAGCGGTGATCACCGCCCAGGACGTGGACAACATCTATGAAATCCCCCTGCTGCTGCATGAGGAGGGACTGGACGACCGCCTGGTGGAGGTCCTGAACATCTGGACCCGGGCCCCCCGCCTGGAGCAGTGGGAAGAGCTGGTCTCCCGCATCAAGCACCCCAAGGACCGGGTGGAGATCGGCATCGTGGGGAAATACGTGGACCTGAGGGAGTCCTACAAGAGCCTGCACGAGGCCCTGGTCCACGGCGGCATGGCCCAGGAAGCCCAGGTGGCCCTGACCTACATCGACTCCGAACGGGTGGAGCGGGAAGGCCCCGAAGCCCTCCTGGGCCACCTCCACGGCATCCTGGTGCCCGGCGGCTTCGGGGTCCGGGGCGTGGAAGGCAAAATCCAGGCCATCCGCTACGCCCGGGAACACCGGGTGCCCTACTTCGGCATCTGCTTCGGCATGCAGCTGGCGGTCATCGAGTTCGCCCGCCACGTGGCCGGTATAGAGGGCGCCACCAGCGAGGAATTCGACCCCGAGGCCCCGGACCCGGTCATCTACCTCATGCGGGAGTGGTACGACTACCGCCGGGACGCCATCATCCACCGGGACCGGGAAACGGAAAAAGGCGGCACCATGCGCCTGGGGGCTTACCCCTGCGTGCTCAAGGAGGGGTCCCTGGCGGAGCAGGCCTACGGCGATACCCAGATTATGGAACGGCACCGCCACCGCTACGAGTTCAACAACGCCTACCGGGAAAAGCTGAGCGCCGCGGGCCTGCGGCTCACCGGCACCTCCCCCAACGGCGAACTCATCGAGATCGTGGAACTCAAAGACCACCCCTGGTTCCTGGGGTGCCAGTTCCACCCGGAATTCAAATCCCGGCCCATGAAACCGCACCCCCTGTTTAAGGACTACATCCGGGCCTGCCTGGAATATAAACGGGGCCTGATAAAACCGGGCGAAGAGATTTGAGGAGACGGATGAGTGGGGGGAGGGCCAGGGACTTCGCCCCTGCCCTCCCCCCACACCCCCCTCCCAACCCGCATAAGGGCCGGGGAAGGCGAGCTAAAAGCCCGACTTCCCCGGCCATATAAATACCCCTTAAGGGATTGGGGGTGGGGGCTTGGGGGAGGGGTGAGGGCCACTTACAAAAAAGCCCTTAGCCCCCTCCCCCAATCAACCAATGATTAATCAAGTTCAAATCGCCGATTTTGAGGTTGGCGGCGGGGGTCTGGTGATGATCGCCGGGCCCTGCGTCATGGAGTCCGCCGCGGCCACCCTGGAGATCGCCCGGGCTCTGAAGGGTTATGCCGTCCAGCTCTCCCTGCCGTTGATTTTCAAAGCCTCTTACGACAAGGCCAACCGCACTTCCGTGACTTCATTCCGGGGGCCCGGCCTGGAGGCCGGGCTGGAGATCCTGGCCCGGGTGAAGGCCGAGGTGGGGCTGCCGGTGCTCTCCGACGTGCACCAGGTCTCCGAAGTGGCGCCGGCCGCCCGGGTCTTGGACGTCCTGCAGATTCCCGCTTTTCTTTGCCGCCAGACGGACCTGGTGGTGGCCGCCGCCGCCACCGGCAAGGTGGTCAATATTAAGAAAGGGCAAGTTTCTGGCCCCCTGGGACCTGGCGCCGGTGGTGGCCAAGGCCCGGTCCACGGGGAATGACCAGATCCTGCTCACCGAACGGGGGACCATGTTGGGCTACAACAACCTGGTGGTGGACTTCCGCAGCCTGCCCATCATGCGGGAGCTGGGCTGCCCGGTGGTCCTGGACGTCACCCACAGCGTCCAGCTCCCCGGCGGCCAGGGGACCTGCTCCGGGGGGCAGCGCCAGTTCATTCCCCCTCTCGCCCGGGCCGGGGTGGCGGTGGGCGTGGACGCCCTGTTCATGGAGGTCCACCCTCACCCGGAAGCGGCCTTATGCGACGGGCCCAATTCCTTGCCCCTGGCCCAGGTTCTGCCCCTCTGGCGGGAACTGAAGGCGCTGCATCGATTTCTCCGAGGCTCGTAGGGGCGGACCCAGGTGTCCGCCTTGTCTGGGCGTAACACCGGCGCCCCTACCAGTTGATCCATGAGGAAGATAATTTGACCAATCACGACTATCCGGCCGAAGTCTGGCAGCGGGCCCAGGCCGTCCGGCTGCTGCTCCTGGACGTGGACGGGGTCCTCACCGACGGCAGCCTGTTTTTTGACGCTCAAGGGGGAGGCCCTCAAGGTCTTCCACGTCCGGGACGGCCACGGCATTAAGATGGTCCAGCGGGCCGGCCTCGAAGTGGCGCTGCTGTCGGGCCGCCGGTCCGACGCGGCCTACCACCGGGCCCGGGAGTTGGGGATCAACCGGTTTTACGAGGGACTGCGGGACAAGGTGGCGGTCCTTACCGAACTCCTGGCCGCCCTGAACCTGACCTCCGGAGAAGTGGCCATGGTGGGCGATGAGCTGGTGGACCTGCCCATTATGGGCCGGGTGGGCCTGGCGGTGGCGGTGGCCGACGCGGCGCCCCAGGTCCGGGCCGCGGCCCACTGGGTCACCAGCCTCCCCGGGGGCCGGGGGGCGGTGCGGCAGGTCTGCGACCTGCTCCTTCAGGCCCAGGGTAAGTGGGACCAGGTGGCCGGCCCCTGGCTGGAGGCCGGCGATTGACCAGAGTGCCGGCCCTGGCGCCGCCATGCCAGTGACCCGGCATCCTTTTGCCATTCCAGGCGGCAAGATAACTACCGACAACTTATTCCTTCAAGTGCATGGACTCCGTTAACCGCTCTCCCCGCCATTTGAAATTGCTGGTCGGTCTCCTGCTAATTTCCCTGACCATCGTATCTTTTTGGCAATTAAAGAATCTTGGCTTCATAGATTCTTTTGATGACAATCTCTACGTCACCGAAAACGGTCATGTGCAAGAAGGGCTTTCGCCCCGGAGCATCACCTGGGCTTTTACTGCTACCCAGGCCTCCAACTGGCATCCCCTGACGTGGCTCTCCCACATGCTGGATTGCCAGCTCTATGGCTTGAACCCCCGGGGCCATCACCTGACCAATCTATTTTTCCATTTAGCCAATGTCTTATTGCTATTTCTAATTCTTCAAAGCATGACCGGGGCGCTGTGGCCCAGCGCCTTTACTGCGGCCTTGTTTGCCCTGCATCCCCTGCACGTGGAGTCGGTGGCCTGGGTGTCGGAGCGCAAGGACGTGCTGAGTACCTTTTTCTGGCTCATCACCATGGGGGCCTATGTGCGGTATACCCGCCGACCTGCCTGGTGCAGGTATGGGGTGGTATTGTTGTCCTTCACCCTGGGCCTCATGGCCAAGCCCATGCTGGTGACCCTGCCCTTCGTCCTGCTGCTGCTGGATTACTGGCCTCTGGGCCGGCTCCAACTGGCCCGCGCCGGCCAGCCGGGAGGCAAGAATGCTTACCCGAAGCGTGCCGCCCTCAATTGATCTGGGAAAAGGTTCCCCTGCTGATTTTGGCCGTCTTTTCTTGCCTCCTGACCATCTATGTCGCAGCAATCGGCCATGACCTCCCTGGAGCAGATCCCCTTCTCCACGCGGATTAGGCAACGCGATCGTCGCGTATGCGGCCTACCTGGGGAAAATGCTCTGGCCTTTACATCTGGCCATCTTTTATCCGTTCCTACAAACATGCCTTGTCATGGTGGTCAAGTTGCCGCGCCCGGTCTGTTGCTCCTGGCCTTTTCCCTGATTGCCCTCAGAGCGGCACGGAGGTACCCGTATCTTCCGGTGGGATGGTTTTGGTACCTGGGAACCCTGGTCCCCGTCATCGGCCTGGTCCAGGTGGGGACCCAGTCCATGGCTGACCGCTACACTTATGTGCCCCTCATCGGGATTTTCATCATTCTGGCCTGGGGGGTTGCAGATCTTACGGCAAGATGGCGGCGCCAGAGGCTTTGGCTCGGGGTGGCCGCCGGAGTGGTTTTGTCCACCTTACTGACTCTTACCTGGTTTCAAGTGTGCTATTGGCGTGACAATAGGTCTCTCTTTGAACATGCTTTAAAGGTGACAGCAAATAACTATATAGCCTATAGCGTTTTAATAAGAGAATATGAAAAGCTTGGGCGGATTGATGAAGCTGCCCGGGCGTTTCAAACGGCGATCCGAATAAAACCTGATTATGGTCCGGCTTATAGTAGCTACGGGACTCTCCTAGCCCACCAAAATAAAATCGACGAAGCTATCCCTATGTTCCAAACGGCCCTCCAGTTCATGAGCCATCATGTGGGCGCTTATAACAATTTAGGAATGGCTTATGATTATAGTGGAAATCACACTGCCGCCATGGCGTTGTATAAAAAGGCTATAGAAATGGATCCAAACTTTTCCGATGCCTATAACAACTTAGGAATAGACTATCTAAACCAGGGGGAGAATCGTGAAGCTATTCGAATGTTTCAAAAAGCTGTCCAACTTAACCCCAATTCGGCAGCTTATAACAACTTGGGAATAGCTTTGGCGAAACAGGGGGAACTGGATCAAGCCATCGCCATGTTTGAAAAGGCCGTCAAAATAAATCCCCATAATGCGGGCGCTCAGGAGATGCTGCGTAATTTTAAGGCTCAGCGGCGCCGGCAGTGAGGGCCTGAGCCTCGGCGCCCCCCAAGACCAGCCTGCCTGCCGGCCTGAAAGGCAGGAACCTGGAGCCTCGCCTCCCCGAGAAACCAGATTAACCTTTACACTCCTCTCCGGGGCTAATATAATCAAAAAAAATTGGCAAATTTGGCATGAAAAAAATATTTAAAACCGGGGCCGCGGCCTCAGGAAAGTGGAAGTGGTTGCTGGGCCTGGGCCTGGTGGTTCTGGGGGTTTCGGTTTGGGGCCTCTGGGGCCGCCGCCCGCCCCCGCCGCCGCCCAAGCCTCAGCCCCCGGCCGAAGCCAAGTCCCGCATGGAGGCGCTCTCCCTCACCGAGATCCAGGAAGGCGACAAGCGCTGGGTTCTGGAAGCCCAGAAGGCGGATTTCCGCAAGGATCAGATGGAGGTCAGCATCACCGGGGTGGGGGTGGAGTTCTTCGGACCCGGGGAACATATCCGGGTCAGGGCGGACGAAGGGCTGTTCCACACCAAGACCCGGGTCTTGACTTTGAAGGGGCAGGTGGAGATGCAGCGGGGCGACCTGCTCATCAAAACCAGCATCGCCACGTACCAGCCCAACGAGCGGCTCTTGCTGGCCCCGGAAGAGGTGGTGCTCACCGAGCCCAACCTCAAGGTTCAGGGGAAAGGACTCAAGGTGGAGCTGGCGCAAAAGAAATTGGTCCTGGCCCAGCACCGCCTCACCGAAATCAAGCCAAAAACCGATTGGGGATTTAAACCTTGAAGAATTTCCGATGGTCAGTCGTTGCCCTCTTGTTGGTCCTGCTGGCGGCCGGCTCGCCGGCGACCGCGGCGCCGCCGGCCGGAGGCGCCGCCCCCGGCAAAAAAGGGCCCCAGGGCGAATTTCCCTTGCGCATTACCGCCGCCCGCCTGGAGGCCGACCAGAACGCCGGCCTCGTCGTCTTCACCGGCAAGGTGAAGGCCGATTACGGTGATTCCACCTTGTACTCCGACCAGCTCTGGGTTTACTTCAAGCCCAAGGCCGAGGCCCCCAAAGGCAAGGCGGCGCCCGCCCCCCAGGAGGAGAACCAGGGGCCCCTGGGCGACCTGGGAGGCGAGAAGATCGACCGCATCGTGGCCAAAGGTCAGGTGCGCTTCGTCCAGGAAGACCGGGTGGCCACCGGGGAGGAGGCCACCTATTACAAAGACCGGGATGAGGTGGTGCTTAAGGGCAATCCCCAGCTGTGGCGGGCCGAGAACACCCTGAAAGGCGAGCGCATCATCTTCAACCTCAAGACCAACAAGGTCCTGGTGGAGTCCTCGCCCCAGAAGCGGGTGGAGGCCGTCCTCTACTCCCAGACCACCCCCGGGGGCAAGGAAACCCAGGGGGGCCTCCTGGAACCCAAGGCCCGGAAAGGCCGTCAGCGCTAAGACATGCATCGCCTCGTCCTTAAGGCCCTGACCAAGAGTTACAACGGCCGCAAGGTGGTGGACGCGGTCACCCTGGAGGTGCGCAGCGGCGAAGTGGTGGGCCTGCTGGGCCCCAACGGCGCCGGCAAGACCAGCACCTTTTACATGGTCCTGGGCCTGCTGCAGCCCGACGCCGGCAAGATTCTGCTGGACGACGAGGACATCTCCACCCTGCCCATTTACCGCCGGGCCCGCCTGGGCCTGCAATATCTGCCCCAGGAACCCTCGGTCTTCCGGAAACTGACGGTGGCGGAGAATATCTTGGCCATCCTGGAGACCCTGGAACCGGACCCCAAGGTCCGTCAGGAGCGCCTGGACAAACTCCTGGCCGACCTGGGGATTGGCCACCTGGCCCAGCAGAAAGCCTCGGCCCTGTCCGGCGGCGAGCGGCGCCGGGTGGAGATCACCCGGGCCCTGGTCACTTCACCCCATTTCATCATCCTGGACGAGCCCTTTGCCGGCATCGACCCCCTGGCGGTGACGGATATTCAAAACATTATCCGGGAATTGAAAGAGCGGGGCCTGGGGGTGCTGATCTCCGACCACAACGTCCGGGAGGCCCTGGGGGTGTGCGACCGGGCCTACATCTTGAACGAAGGCGTGATCCTGGAGGAAGGTCCCCCGGACAAACTGGTCAATAGCGAACTGGCCAAAAGAATTTACTTGGGAGAGACCTTTAAGTTATAATTATAATCGGCAGGCGGGCTTCCCGCACTTATCGGCAGGTAGTTTAAGGCAAGCAGATGGCCTTAGAAATTCGGCAAACTTTAAGGTTAACCCAATCCCTCATCATGACCCAGAAGTTGCAGCAAGCCATCAAGCTGCTGCAGCTCTCCCGTCTGGAGCTGGTGGGTGAGATTCAGCAAGTCCTGGAGACCAACCCGGTCCTGGAAGAAGAGCAGTTTGAAGAGCCGGAGACCGGCGAGCGCGAGGCCGCGACCCCGGAGTTCTCCGACAACGGAGACTCAGCGCCGGAAGCGGGCCCCGAGGACGGCGAGACCAAGTCAGTTGTGGAAGAATGGGATTGGGATAACTTTCTGAAAGACCGGCTCATGCCTCCCCCCATGGGTGAATACGAGGAGAGGGAGGCCCTGCCTTTTGAAAGCCTCAATGCCCAGAAAACTACTCTCAAGTCCCACCTCATGTGGCAGCTGCGCATGGCCGAGCTGGACGATACCGACGACGGCATCGGCATCCTGATCATCGGCAACCTGGATAAAGACGGTTATCTCCGGGCCACCGTGGAGGAGATCGCCGCCGAGCGGGGCACGGACGTAGCCCATGTGGAACGGGTCCTGGGGGTCATCCAGGGCTTCGATCCGCCGGGGGTGGCGGCCCGCAGCCTCAAGGAATGCCTGCAGCTGCAGCTGAAGATCCTGGGGACCCAGGACCCGGTGGTTTGGGCCATTGTGGAGCATCACCTGACCACCCTGGGCAACAAGAACTACCAGGCCATCGCCCGGGACCTGAAGGTGCCCGTGGAGAAGGTGGCCCGGGCCAGCGAAGTCATCTTTCAGCTGGAGCCCAAACCCGGCCGCGGCTTTGACAGCGAGGACACGGACTACATCAACCCCGACGTCCACGTGGAGAAAGTGGGCAACGACTACGTCATCCGCCTGAACGAAGACGGCCTGCCCAAGCTGCGGGTCAACTCGTATTACCTGGAGGCCATGCGGGGCCCCGACAAGCTCCCCGATGCCGTCAGGAGCTACATCCAGAAACACCTGGACAACGCCCTCTGGTTCATCCGCAGCATTCTCCAGCGCCAGAAGACCCTGTACAAGGTCACGGAGAGCATCGTCCGCTTTCAGCGGGATTTTCTGGACTCCGGCCTGTCCCATCTGAAACCGCTGACCCTGCGGCAGGTGGCGGAGGACGTGCAGATGCACGAGTCCACCATCAGCCGGGTGACCACCAACAAGTACGTGGACACCCCCCAGGGGTTGCTCGACCTGAAGTTCTTTTTCAACAGCGGCATCAACCTGTCCATGGGGGACCAGATCGCCTCGGAGAGCGTCAAGGAAAAGATTCGCCAGATCGTCCAGTCCGAGAACCCGGAGAACCCCCTGAGCGACCAGGAGATTGCCGACATCCTGCGCCGCGAGGACGTGCTCATCGCCCGCCGCACCGTGGCCAAATACCGCGGGATGCTGGGGGTGCTCTCTTCCAGCAAACGGAAGAAACCGGGATACCGGCGCAAGAGCCTTCCCAACACCCACGCCTCTTGAAATCCCGGCTTCTCTGAGAGACAGCCGCATGGGAGGAAGTTATGCAGATTTCCGTGACCTTCAGACACATTGAACCGTCTGAGGCCTTGAAAAATTATGTCACCGACCGGTTGAACAAGTTCAAGCGTTATCTAGACGGACCGGTGGAGGCCCACGTGGTCCTGAGCCTGGAGAAATTTCGCCACCTGGCCGATGTAACTATTGACAATAATGGCCGGATAATTAAAGGAAAGGATGAAAACGCCGACATGTACGCCGCCATCGATCTGGTGATGGACAAGATCGATATGCAGCTGAAGAAGTTCCGGGACAAGCTGCGGAGCGGCAAAGGTGACCGGAGCCGGTCGGCGGGTCCCCTGGCCGCGGCGGCAGAAGGCCCGGCCCGGCCCCAGGTGCGCCGCAAACGCACCGAGGTGCCGGCCTTGCAGGTCAGCGACGCGGTGGAGATGATGCAGACGGGCAACGCCGATCTGCTGGTCTTCACCAACGTGGTCAGCGGCGGCCTGAACATCCTTTACAAGCGTCAGGACGGCAACTTCGTCCTGGTGGAACCGGACCTGGGATAAGCGAAAATAGACCGGCCATGAAAATCATCGACCTCTTGGCCCTAGAGTGCATCTTGCCCGACATGCAGTCCGCCAACAAAAAGGGGGCGTTGGAAGAGCTGGCCAAAACCCTGGTGCCCGGCCCCGATGGACTGGAGCTGCCCAAGGTGATGGAGGTCTTGCTGGACCGGGAGCGCCTGGGGAGCACCGGCATCGGCGACAACATCGCCATCCCCCACGGCAAGCTGCCCCAGCTCTCCCAGCTGGTGCTCTCCTTCGGCCGCAGTCTCAAGGGGGTGGACTTCGACTCCATGGACGGCAAACCGTCCCACCTATTTTTCATGTTGCTGGCCCCGGTCAATTCCGCCGGTCTGCACCTCAAGGCCCTGGCCAAGATCTCCCGCATGCTCATGAGCCAGGCCTTTCGGGATAATTTGATGAAGGCCCAGGGGGCCCAGGAGATTTACCGCCTGGTCGCCGACCGGGACGCAGAATTTTAGGGAGTCCACAAGTTCTTGGCCGCGGCCGCGCTCCTCATGCGGCCGGGGTGAATCTCAATTCCAGGAAATGGCCCAGAAACCAGTGGCGCGGCAGCAGCCTGCCCAACCTTCGCAAGCACCCTTCCCCGTCCTGATCATCACCGGACTTTCCGGTTCGGGGAAGAGCACCGTCCTGCGAGCCCTGGAGGACGTGGGCTACTTCTGCGTCGACAACCTCCCCTTAAGCCTGCTGCCCCCGTTCTTGCACATGCAGACCGGCTCCGACCGGGACGACCGCAAGATCGCCCTGGTCATGGACGTGCGGACCCAGGGCTTCTTGCAAAATTACGCCCAGGTCTTTCGCCGCTTGGAGCGGCAAGGGTTTCAGCTGCACCTCATCTTCCTGGAGGCCGCGGAAGAGGCCCTGATCCGGCGCTTCAGCCAGACCCGGCGCCAGCACCCCCTGGCGGACCAGGAGTCCATCTCCCAGGCCCTGAAGGAGGAGCGCCAATCCCTGGCGGGCCTCCGGGGCCTGGCCCACCGCATCATCGACAGCTCCTGCTACAACCCGCATCAGCTGCGGGAACTCATCAAGTCGGAGTACTCCGACCTGATGCCCCGGGAACGCATGTGGCTCCACCTCATCTCCTTTGCCTACAAAAACGGTATCCCGCCGGAAGCCGACGTGGTGCTGGACGTGCGTTTTCTGCCCAACCCCTATTTCGTGGAAGAACTGACCCACCGCACCGGAGACGACCCCCGGGTGCGGGACTACATCTTGAGCTACGGTGAAACCCGGGATTTTCTCGACCACCTGTTCAAATTCATCGATTTCCTGCTGCCTCTGTACCAGAAAGAAGGCAAATCCCAGCTCACCATGGCCTTGGGGTGCACCGGGGGGCAGCACCGTTCGGTGGTCATCGCCAACGTCCTGAGCGAGCACCTGGCCCAAGGCAACTTATCCTTCACCCTCAGCCATCGCGATATGCCGAGGGCCTTAGGAGATTAATCTATGATTGGGATTTTGATCGTCACCCACAAAGAACTGGCCGAGGCCCTCATGGGCACCTATGACCTAATTCTGGGGCCTCGGGAAGGAATCTGGGCGGTTTCCCTGGACCCCACCGCCCCTCCGGAAGTTTCCCGGGACCAGATCCAGCGCGCCCTGGCCCAGGCGAACAACGGCACCGGCGTCATCATCCTCACCGACATGCTGGGCGGGACGCCCTCCAACCTGACTCTCCCCTTCCTCAAAGATGGCAAAGTTGAGGTCATCACCGGCGTCAACCTGCCCATGCTCATGAAATTGGCCCAGATCAGGGAAAAAACAGACCTGCGGGAGGCGGCCCTGGCCTTGAAGCAGTCCGGTCAAAAAGGCATTACCGTGGCCAGCGAAGTGCTCCGCAAAAAGAAATGACCCGGGACCTCACCATCCGCCCGGCCGGCCTGGCGGATGTGAAGGCCATCTGGGCCATCGAACGACAGTCCTTCCCCTCTCCCTGGTCCCGCTGGTCCTTTCTGGCGGAACTGGGGCAAACCCTGAGCCGCACCCTGGTGGCCGGCCCCTCCCCTCCCCAGCCCTGGGAAACCTGGGGTTACCTCGTTTTCTGGGTGGTGGCCGACGAGATGCACATCCTCAACCTGGCGGTCCACCCGGAGCGCCGGCGCCGGGGCATCGCCCGGGCCCTCCTCACCGAGGCCCTGAGCCAGGCCCGGGACCGGGGCGCGGCCATGGCCTGGCTGGAAGTGCGGCCCTCCAATACCCCGGCCCTGAACCTGTACGCCTCCTTCGGCTTTCAGGAAGTTGGGCGCCGGCCCCGCTACTACGAAGATACCCAGGAAGACGCCATCCTCCTGGCGCATCATTGGGAGGAGGGCGAGGGGGAAGTAGATCTGGGAGGGCAGGACCCAGGGGCGGGATAAGGCCAGTTTTTAGTCCTTTTCGGTTTTTAGGTTTTAGTTTTTGGTTTTTGGTGTTTGGTTTTTGGTTTTTGGGCCCAACCCGGACGTCTCATCAGGGGCGCCCAATTTCTTGCAAGCTGGCTGGGGCCTAGGCGGCCTCCGCCCAATCAGCCCTTCCCCTAAACATCTAAGCCGTGGTGCACTGGGAGCAGCCGCCCGGGTGGACGGCGCCGCGGGTGGTGGTCAGGGTCTTCTTCAGGTATTTCTCCACCAGTTCTTCCGGGGCCTCCAAAGGCGCCCCGGCGATGACTTCCATGCCTTTGTGGGTCAGGAGCTTCTGGGCCTTTTCCCCCAGGGAGCCGGCGATGACGTGGGTCACCCCCAGGTCCTCCAGCCATTCGGGGATGCCCCCGGGCTCGTGGGGCGGCGTGGGCCGCAGTTCCTTGGGCTCCATGGTCCCGCCTTTCACCTTGATAATGGCGAACTGCGCCGCCTGGCCGAACTTGTCCGAGAGCTTGCCGTCGTCCACCGGCAGGGCGAACTTCATGACCCCCGGCTCCCGGGTGGCAACCGGCGTCAGGGGCAGGGTCTCCAGCAGGTAATCCACGATGGGCCGCAGGGCCTTAAAGAAGGGGCTCTCCGCCTCCTTGACGTCCAGCAGTTGGCCCTGGTCCGCGGCCTCCACCACCTGGGGGTCGAAGGGCAGCGCCCCCAGGAAGGGCACCTTGGCGGCCTGGGCCGTCCGCTGGCCGCCGCCGCGCTTGAACAGCGGCAAATCCTGGCCGCAGTGGGGGCAGTGGTAACCGCTCATGTTCTCCACGATCCCCAGGAGCTCCAGGTTGATCTTCTGGCAGAAGTTGATGGACTTGCGCACGTCGGCCAGGGAGATCTCCTGGGGGGTGGTGACGATGATGGCCTTGGCGTCGGGAATGGTCTGGGCCACGCTCATGGGCTCATCCCCGGTGCCCGGCGGGCAATCCACCACCAGGTAGTCCAGGGAGTCCCACTGCACTTCGGTCAAGAACTGGCGGATGAGCTGGTGCTTCAGGGGCCCCCGCCAGATGACCGCCATCTCCCGGTTGCGCATCAGCATCTCGATGGAAACCACGCGGAGGTAGTCGAACAGGTCCGGCGGCAGGGGAAACTGGGCGTGCATCAGGTCCAGGGGGTCTTTGAGGCCCAACATCCTGAGGACGTTGGGGCCGTGCAGGTCCACGTCCATGAGCCCCACCTTCTTACCCCGGCGGGCCAGGGCCAGGGCCAGGGCCACGGCCACGCTGCTTTTGCCCACCCCGCCCTTGCCGCTCATCACCACCAGCTTGTGGCGGATTTGCTTCAAGGACCGCTGGAGTTCCCGCTCTTCCTGGGTCTTTTCTTCGGCATGGTGCGCCGGGTCGCAGCCCGGGCAGGACTTGGGGTCCACCCCGCAGGTCTTGGGATCGGCGCCGGAAGGACACTCGGTCATAATATAACTCCTCGTAAAACTTTATCGGGTGAAAACGTGGGGCAGGGGATGAGGCATAATATTATGCCTCATCCCCTAATGTTTTATTTTATCCTTTAAGGCGGTTCCTGCAAGGAAGAAATTGCCCGGCCTTTGGAAGGTATGAAGATATTTCTTAAGAAGCCTTTTCATATGCGGTAGCCAAAGCTATGCATACTTTGCCAATAAAATTGTTTAAACAATATAATTACTTATTGCAAAAAAACTTTACATGAATTATAAGCAAATGGGGGAATAGGTTTTGGAGGAAGCAAAAAATGGAAAAAATAGCCTTCTTTGTTCTCCTTGTATTAGTAGCTCTTGCTTTAACTAGTTGTGTAAGTCCGTATCAAGGGCAGGCTAATGCATTAACTCAAGCTTATCAAAAGGGAGAAATATCCTCTAGTGACTATCACGCTAGGATTAATGAATTACAAGCACTTGATCTGCAAAGGCGGATGGCGATACAAAGGGGATTTCAAAACCTGAGTAACAATCTACAACAGCAACAGTTAATTCAACAACAACAATCTCAAAATAATATGATGTTATATCAGATTAACAAACCAAGAACTGGATTTGGTACTATTTATGGACCAAAAGGCTCATACAATTATAATTATTATGAGTATTGAGCGGTAGCTATTAAATTATATAGAAATTAAATCTATCAGTAGAGGAATACTACAAAATGCAATTAGAAAAAGCAAAACTACTGAGACAGAAATGGGGTGACAGGCCGGCATGTGAGAATCCTAATTTCGATAAAGAATATATTCAGGGTTCAGATACTGGGGATTTAGTCTGTACAATTTGCGGACACTATGATTGGGACCATAAATCTAAGGTTACAACTTCAAAAAAACAACAATAATATATTTGCTTCTCTAAATATCACTCTTCTCTATATCCTAACTTTCTGATAATAATAAGCTTTGTAGGGCGCGTCTCACGCACCATTATTGGTGAGTAAGACGCACTCTACTTTTTCACCAATTTTGTGGCCTGGGATTGGTCTTAGGGGAAGACACGGGATTTTGTCCCCCCGCCCTCCCCTCAAATTATAGCTTAACCTTATTTCTCCTTCCAGGCCCGGTGGCTCAGCTCGATCTTCTTCTTGACCGTGGCCCAGGCCTGCTTGGTGAGGAAGGACTCCCGCCAGCGGGCGGCCATGCGGGCAAACATCTCCCAGGGCACCGCGAAGGTGATCTCATCGGGCTTTAAAAACCGCCGGTCCGAGGGGTCCCAGCCCCCCAACACCGCCTTCAGCTGGCCCCGTTCCAGGTACTTCAGGGGCCAGGTGGCCAGGTTGGCGCAGCCCGCGCCGAAGGGCGACTGCACCGCTTCGAAATCATTGGTGACGAAGGTGGCCAGCTGGTTGAGGCCACCGATGGTCTCGGCCCGGGCGAAAAAGATCACCACCTCCGGGTTCTCCTCCGGGCCAAACTGGCTCAGGGCCTTGAACACGCAGAACTGGGCCGGGGCCGGCCGGGGGTCCACGGTTTCAAAAAACCGGCGCACCGCTTCCGGGGACTCCAGGTAGCACTCGCCTTCCAGGATGCCGGGAGCCCCGGTGGAGACATAGTGCACGATGCGCTCCAATTGGGGCTTTAAAAACCCCAGGTAGAAGGCGCCCCCCAGGCAGCCGAAGCGGGCCTGGTCGAAGTAGGCCGGTTTTCCTAGCTTGCGGGCCCGCCAGATCACCCCGATGACGCAGGAGAAATTGGTAAAGGTGGCTTCCCAATCCACCTCCCCGGCGGCCTCCATCTCCGCGGTGGGCAAGACCGCGGTCTGGGGCGAGAAGCCATCGGCGGGCTCCACCGGGGTGTAATACAGGCCCAAAGGCTCTTCCAGCAGTCCCAGGACTTCGTAGAATTCCTTCAGCTCCTTCGGATCAATGTCTGGTAAGATCACGGTACTCACCTCTCAGCAAGTTCATTTGGGCGCACCCACAGGTGCGCCCCTACGGTCCAAGACAAAATTTTTCAACGTAGCAAGCATTCAGAGCGGCCCATGGCCGCCGATTAATGGCCGGGTACGGCAAGGCCTATTAGTTCTGTCACCCTGAACGAAGTGAAGGGTCTCGAGGGCTCATAAAAAAGGGATTCTTCGCTCCGTTCAGAATGATATACGAGACATGGATGCATTGCAGCAATTGTTTAGTTCTCGTTCCCAAGCTCCTGCCTGGGAACGCCGTTGCCGCCCAAGCTCTGCTTGGGCACGCCATTGAATTAATTATATAAATTTAAGTACTTAACCAACAACTTGGCAAAGCGGAGCTTTGCCTCCAAATGGGTTCCCAAGCGGAAGCTTGACAGTTACAAAGAACGGGCATCCAACCGGTGGCGCCGATCTTTGAACCCAGGTCGAACCCTGGGGCCCATGGGACATTTTGCCGCATCTGGCCAAATCGCGGTTACTTTTCCTCCCACCGCCCCCAAGTTTATCCCTATGATATACTTAAGCATTTCTTAAGCCTGGTCAAGGCTTGGGCTCGAGAAAAACCTCACGTCTGCGCCGCCCTTTGCCGTCTTGATTCTCGCTTGACTTATGCGGCAATTTTGTTCTAATATTTTCTAAGTGGGGATATTCACAAAGCCTGTACAAAATTATTTCCATAAATATGGAAGGTGCTTTTATGGCAGCTGCAAAAAAAGATCCTGTAGGTAAGGTAATGGTGGTCGGGGCCGGCATCGCCGGGGTGCAAGCCGCCCTGGACCTGGCTAACGCCGGTTTTTACGTGCACCTGGTGGAAAAGAAGTCGGCCATCGGCGGGGTCATGGCCCAGCTGGACAAGACCTTCCCCACCAATGACTGCTCCATGTGCATCATTTCTCCCAAGTTGGTGGAGTGTGGTCGTCACCTCAACATCGAAATCCTGCCCCTGTCGGAAGTGCAAGCCATCAGCGGCGAGCCGGGAAATTTCACGGTCACCGTGGCCCGGGAGCCCCGCTACATCGATCCGGCCAAATGCACCGGTTGCGGCGCCTGCACCGAGGTCTGCCCCGTGCGGGTCCCCGATGAATTCAACCTGGGCCTCGGCGAAGGCAAGGCCATTTACCGCCTCTACCCCCAGGCCATTCCCGCCACCTTTGCCATCAAGAAGCTCGACCGGGCCCCCTGCGTGCGGGCCTGTCCGGCGAATTTGAGCGCCCAGGGCTACGTGCAGTTGATCAAGGAGCATAAATACCCCGAAGCCCTGGCCATTATCATGGACCGGCTGCCGCTCCCCGGCACCATCGGCCGCATCTGCCCCCACCCCTGCGAGAGCGACTGCCGCCGCCAGGAAGTGGACGAGCCCATCGCCATCTGCAACCTGAAGCGTTTCGTGGCCGACGCGGTGGACTGGGACGCCCTGCCGGTGCCGGAGATCCCCCAGAAGAGCGAGAAAGTGGCCATCGTGGGCGCCGGGCCCTCGGGTCTGAGCTGCGCCTACCACCTGGCCCTGAAAGGCTATCAAGGCGGTGATTTTCGAAGCCGCGCCCGCCAGCCGGCGGCTGGCTGCGCTACGGCATCCCGGCATACCGCCTGCCCCGGGAGGTCCTGGACCGGGAAGTCGACTACATCAAGCGCCTGGGCGTGCAGATCCACTACAACTCCCCCATCGGCGGCGACCGCACCGTCAACGACCTGCTCACCCGGGACGGCTTCAACGCGGTCTTCCTCGGGGTGGGCGCCCAGGACTCCATCCGGCTGCCGGTGCCCGGCTCCGACGCCCAGGGCGTGCTCTGGGGCGTGGAGTACCTGAAAGACTCGGCCCTGGGCCAGAAGTTCGACTTCAAGGGCAAAAAGGTGCTGGTCATCGGCGGCGGCAACGTGGCCATGGACGTGGCCCGCACCGCCCGGCGCCAGGGAGGTAATGTCACCCTCATCTGCCTGGAGACCCGGGAAGAGATGCCCGCCTCCCCCTGGGAAGTGGAAGAGGCCGAGCACGAAGGCATCGAGATCGTCACCCGCTGGGGCGTCAAGGAGATCAAGGCCCAGGGCGGCAAGGTGAGCGGTCTTACGCTCAAGGCGGTGGCGCGGGTCTTCGACGAGCAGGGCCGGTTCTCCCCCACCTATTTCGAGGATAAAACCACCGCCCGGGACGCCGACGTGGTGATCATGGCCATCGGCCAGAGGACCAATCTAAAATTCCTCACCGACGCCGACGGCATCAAGCTCACTCCCCGGGGCCTCATCGAAACGGACCCGGTGACCAAGGCCACCTCTCGCGCCGCCGTCTTTGCCGGCGGCGACGTGGAGACCGGTCCCTTTATCGCCATCGCCGCGGTGGCCGCCGGCCGGGAAGCGGCCCCTCCATCGACCGCTACCTGCAGGGGCCAAGACCTGAAGGCCGACCGGGAAGCGCCGCTGCGCCCCATTCCCAAGGAAGAGGGCAAGTGGAGCCCCATCCGGGCCGACCTCGAAAAGAAGCACCGGGCCCTCATGACCACCATCCCCCTGGAGGAGTGGATCAAGGGCTTCAAGGAAATCAATCTGGGGTACAAAGAAGAGGAGGCCGTGGAGGAAGCGGCCCGCTGCATCAACTGCGGCATCTGCTCCGAGTGCATGCAGTGCGCCATTTCCTGCCAGGCCGGGGCGGTGGCCCACGAACTGGGGCCGGAAAAGCTGGAGCTCAACGTGGGCGCGGTGATCCTGGCCCCCGGCTTTCAGGTTTACGACCCCACCAAATACGAGGCCTACCATTACGCCAATTATCCCAACGTGGTGAGCAGCCTGGAGTTCGAGCGGATTCTGTCGGCTTCCGGGCCCTATGCCGGCCATTTGGTCCGGCCCTCGGACCACGCCGAGCCCAAGAAGATCGCCTGGCTCCAGTGCGTGGGCTCCCGGGACCTGCACCACTGCGACAATAGCTACTGCTCCGCGGTGTGCTGCATGTACGCCATCAAACAGGCGGTGATCGCCAAGGAGCACAGCAAGGAGCCCCTGGACGCCACCATCTTTTTCATGGACATGCGCACCCACGGCAAGGATTTTGAGAAGTACTACTGGCGGGCCGAAGAGGAGCACGGGGTGCGCTTCGTCCGCTCCCGGGTGCACACCATCGACCCGGTGCCGGGTTCCGATGGCCTGGCCATCCGCTACCTGGCGGAAACCGGCGAATTGAAGACGGAAGAGTTCGACATGGTGGTGCTCTCCGTGGGGCTGGAGACCTCCCAGGACGCCTTGAATCTGGCCAAGACCATGGGCATCGAGGTCAAGACCGAGACCCGCTTTGCCGCCACTTCACCCTTTGCGCCGGTGGACACCAATAAAAGCGGGGTTTACGTCTGCGGCGTCTTCCAGGCCCCCAAGGATATTCCCCAATCGGTGATGGAGGCCTCGGCGGCGGCCGCGGCCGCCGGCGAACTGCTGGCCTCGGCCCGGGGCACGGCCATCAAGGTGCGGGAGTTGCCGCCGGAGATCGACGTGGCCGGCCAGGCCCCCCGGGTGGGCGTCTTTGTCTGCAACTGCGGCATCAACATCGGCGGGGTCATCAATGTGCCGGAACTGGCGGAATACGCCGCCACCCTCCCCGGCGTGGTCTTCTCCGACCAGAACCTGTTCACCTGCTCCGCCGACACCCAGGACAAGATCCTGAACGCCATCAAGGAGAACCAGCTGAACCGGGTAGTGGTGGCATCCTGTTCCCCCCGCACCCACATGGCCATGTTCCAGGAGACCATCCAGCAGGTGGGCCTCAACCCCTACCTCTTTGAGATGGCCAACATCCGGGACCAGGACTCCTGGGTGCACATGCACGAACCGGAAAAGGCCCTGGCCAAGGCCAAGGACCTGGTCCGGGGCGCGGTGGCCCGGGTGGTGCAACTGGAGCCCCTGCACAAACAGGCCTTCCCGGTTACCAAGTCCGCTCTGGTCATCGGCGGCGGCGTGGCCGGCATGGAAGCGGCCCGGTCCATCGCCGACATGGGCTTCCAGGCCTACCTGGTGGAAAAGTCCGACAAACTGGGCGGCCAGGCCTGGAACCTGGTGACCAGCTCCCGGGGCTACGACTACCGGGGCTACCTGGAAGACCTCATCCAGAAGGTCCAGACCCACCCCAACATCGAAATCCTGTTCAACTCCGCCATCAAGGACACCAGCGGCTTCATCGGCAACTTCAACACCACCGTCAAGACCCCGGCCGGCGAACGGATGCTGGACCACGGGGTCACGGTCATGGCCACCGGCGGCCAGGCCTTCAAGCCCGACGAGTACCTCTACGGCCAGCACCCGGGCGTCTTCACCTCCTTCGAGTTCGATAAGCTCCTGGCCGACCAGGACCCCAAGGTCGCGGGCGCCAAACAGGCGGTCTTCATCCAGTGCGTGGGCAGCCGTGAGCCCCAACGCCCCTACTGCAGCCGACTGTGCTGCACCCACTCGGTGGAAGGGGCCATCGAGCTCAAGAGGGGCAACCCAGACCTGGACGTCTTCGTCCTCTACCGGGATCTACGCACTTACGGCGAAAAGGAACTGCTCTACAAAGAGGCCCGGGAGCTGGGGGTGATCTTCATCCGCTTCGACCTCACCGGCAAACCCCAGGTGGAGCAGACCGGGGACGGCGGCCTCCAGGTGACCATCACCGATCCCATCCTGGGGATGCCGGTGGTTTTGCACCCCGATATCCTCACCCTGGCCAGCGCCGTCTTGCCCAACCCGGTGGAAGATATCGGCGAGATCTTCAAGGTGCCCCGAAACGCCGAGGGCTTCCTCAATGAGGCCCACGCCAAGCTGCGGCCGGTGGATCTGCCCTCCGACGGCATCTTCCTGGCCGGGCTGGTCCATTTTCCCAAACCTATCGATGAATCCATCGCTCAGGCCAAGGCCGCCGCGGGCCGGGCCGCCACCTTCCTGGCCAAGGACAAGGTGGAGGTGGGCGGCATCGTGGCCGTGGTGGACCCGGACAAGTGCGTCGTTTGCCTCACCTGCGTGCGGACCTGCCCCTTCAACGTCCCGGTCATCGATTACACCATCGATGCGGCCTACATCGACCCGGCCAAGTGCCAGGGCTGCGGCATCTGCCCCTCGGAGTGCCCGGCCAAGGCTATCACCTTGAAGAATTTCACCGACGCCCAGGTCATCGCCCAGGAAACGGCCCTGGCTGCCGGTTAAGGAAAGGAGACATCATGACAGAAGAGTTTTCTCCCAAGATCATCGGCTTCTGCTGCCGTTACTGAGCTTACAGCGCCGCGGACCTGGCAGGTTCGATGCGTCTGCAATACCCCCCGGATATCAAGATCATCCTGATGCCCTGCACCGGCCGGGTGGACATCATCCACCTGCTCAAGGCCTTCGAGGCCGGGGCCGACGCCGTCTTCGTGGCCGGCTGCCTGGAGGGTGAATGTCATTACCTCGTGGGCAACATCCGGGCCAAAAAGCGGGTGAACAAGTTGAAGAAGGATTTCGCCCAGATGGGCCTGGAGCCGGAGCGGGTGGAAATGTTCAACCTGTCGTCCTCGGAAGGACCGAAATTCGCCGCCATCGCCAAAGAGATGGTGGAGCGGGTCCTGAAACTGGGCCCCAGCCCGGTGCGCCGGCCGAAGCCCGGGCCGCCTGGCTTGCCGCCCAACCCAAGGCCGCGGCCGGGTGAGAAATTAGGGGAAGTTATGGGGGAGGGGCAAAGGGCAAGAGCCCTTTCCCCTCCCCCATACCCCCACCCCAATCCCATAAGTAGGGGCGACCCGCCGGGTCGCCCTAAAATAATGTGGGGTGCGTTGCGCCCCAAATAAAAAGGGGGAGCCAATTGGCCCTCCCTTTTTCTTTTCAGCAGCCGCAGGTCTTATCTTGCAGCTATTTTATCTCTATTAGAACCATCTAATCTATATTTCTGGTGGCCATAAACCTTCTCTTTTAACCCTGAGGACAATGACCTGTTCAGAGACTCCGAACGTCCTTCGGAGAAAAGGAGAAACTCTTGACAAAACTGCGTCATGGTCTTCCTGCAGGTATTCTATCAAATCCAGCTTTCTTATAATCTCCAAAGACTCTTCAACCTTAGACTCCAAATCGCCGTAAGGGACCAAAAACCGGCCTGCAAATTCGTTTGCTTGCCATTCAAAATTTTCATACTCGTCTTCGGGAACATTAAGGATAAAATCTTTCCAGTCTTCCACAGAGACCAAAGGTAGATTTGAATAAACATCCCTATGCAAAAAATAATGACCTAATTCATGCGCCAACGAAAAACGCAACCGGTTTGCAAATCTATCTTGCATATAGCAGTCATGGTCCACTACGATTCCGCTTAAATCGGTTTTAAGGTAAGCGTCCATATCCAAGAGGGAAAGTAGACCAGGCACAGGCTCCACGTCAAATCTTAACCTGAGCTCAACAATCTCGGCCGTATTTATAGGAAGGATACCTTCAGGCCAATATTCTTTTCTTATCTTTTCCGCCAGTTCCCTAAGTTGGTTTTTATCTATCCATTTACACTTGAAGTTAGAAAAATCCAATCATTTCCCTCCCTTGCGAATCATTTCAATTAGATTATCCAAATCTTCCGCTGAGGGCTTTTCGCTCCTGATGGTTCGAAAAAACATTGGAAGATGACCTATCAATTCTTTATCGGACCGAATGTCTGTCGGAATATTACCTATATCTAATTCTGCCCTGTCTTTCATCTCAAACCATAAGTCAGAGCCTACAGGAATTTCCAAAATTTCCGCAATCTTCTTCAACTTATATTCACTTCTAGGCGGAGCGAGTAAACCACGCTCGATTTTGCTCCAATTGCTTGCATCTACCTCTATCAATTTGCAGAATTCTCTAAGGGTTAGCCCCTTCTTAATCCTCCGCTCTTTTATAAAGTTTCCAAACATTTTCCTCCCTCCTTATGTGGTATTCTATATACCATATGGTATCTTTTTAACCACACAGATCGGAATTGTCAAGAAAATCCTTTAAAAAATAAGCTGGCAGGGCGCACCCTACAGAAAACCTGGGGGCACAGGCTTTCCAGCCCGTGTTGGCGCAGGCTGAAGCCTGCGGCTACACAAAAAAAGGGCGGACACCCAGGTCCGCCCATACATTTCTCTTACTGAATGCTGACCGCTGACTCCCGACCGCTCCTCCCCTACTCCACCCAATAATTGGGGGCTTCCTTCATGATAATGACGTCGTGGACGTGGGATTCTTTCAAGCCCGCGGGGGTGATGCGGATAAACCTGGCCTGCTCTTGGAGCTCCGCGATGGTTCTGGAGCCCACGTAGCCCATGCCGGACCTCAAGCCCCCCATGAGCTGGAAGACGACGTCGGCCAGCTTGCCCCGGGACGGCACCCGGCCCACGATGCCCTCGGGCACCAGCTTGCATTCCAAATCCACTTCATCCTGGCAGTAGCGGTCCCGGCTGCCGGCCTTCATGGCCTCCACCGACCCCATGCCTCGGTAGATCTTGTAGCTGCGGCCCTGGAAGATCACCGTCTCCCCGGGGCTCTCTTCGGTGCCGGCAAAGAGGCTGCCGATCATCACCACGTCGGCGCCCGCGGCCAGGGCCTTGGTAAGGTCGCCGGAGTACTTGATGCCGCCGTCGGCCACCAGGGGGATGTCCGCCTCCCGGGCCACCTTGGCGCACTCCATGATGGCGGTCATCTGGGGCACCCCCACCCCGGCGATCACCCGGGTGGTGCAGATGGAGCCGGGGCCGACCCCCACCTTGACCGCGTCCACGCCCGCCTTGATAAGGTCCCGGGCCCCCTCGGCGGTGGCCACATTGCCGGCCACCAATTCCACCTGGGGGTACTCCCGCTTGGTATCCGCCGCCGCGTCCACCACCCGCTGTTGGTGGCCATGGGCCGTGTCGATGATAATGACGTCCACTCCGGCCCTGAGCAGGGCGTCGACCCGGGCCTCCCGGTCCGGCCCCACCCCCACCGCCGCCCCCACCCTGAGGCGCCCGAACTCGTCCTTGCAGGACTGGGGATATTTGCGGATCTTTTCGATGTCTTTGATGGTGATGAGCCCCTTCAAGTTGTAATCGTCATCCACCACCAGCAGCTTTTCGATGCGGTACTGGTGGAGCAGGGCCTTGGACTCCTCCAGGGTGATCCCCGCCTGGGCGGTGACGAGGCGGTCTTTGGTCATCACCTCCTTGACCTTTTGCTCCAGGTTGGTCTCAAAGCGCAGGTCCCGGTTGGTGACGATGCCCACCAGTTTGGGGCCTTCCACCACCGGGATGCCGGAGATGCGGTAGCGCTCCATGAGCTGCAGGACGTCGGCAATGCGGGCCTCGGGCCCGATGGTCACCGGGTCGATGATCATGCCGGACTCCGATTTCTTCACTTTTTCCGCTTCCAGGGCCTGGGCCGCGCTGGTCATGTTGCGGTGCAGGATACCCATGCCCCCCTGGCGGGCCAGCGAGATGGCGGTCTCCGCTTCGGTGACCGTATCCATGGCGGAGCTGATTAGCGGGATGTTGAGGCTGATGCGCCGGGTGAGGCGGGTGGTGAGGTCCACTTCGCTGGGTAAAACCACCGAGGCCCCCGGCAGCAGCAGCAGGTCATCGAAGGTGTAAGCGTAGGGGATGGCGTCTTGGGACATAGATTATCCTTTAAGTTTTGAGTTTCGAGCTTTAAGCTCCCAGAATCTGCTCTTGGTTTTTAGTAATTGCAGTGGTCTTCGGCATCCCCCACCGGTTAAGAGAAAAATTAAATTTATATATTATCTTTTTCTCTGAAAACTCGAAACTCAAAACTAGAAACTTATTTCCCCCAGGACCCCTTCCAGCAGCCCGGCGTCGATGACCACCAGGGAGTCCTGTCGGAAGACCTGGAGGATGGTGAGGACTATCAAGGCCCCGGCCACCATAACCCCGGCCTTGGCCGGCTCCAGGCCGGGCAACCGGGCCCGCTCGCTCTCGGGCAACCCCGCCACCAGCTCGGCCAGCTCCGCCACCTGCGCCCGAGCCAGCACCAGATTGTTCACCCGCTCCGGGTCGTACTCCGTCATCTTCAAGGCCATGGCCGCCAGGGTGGTCACCGCCCCCGCGGTCCCCACCAGGCGGGGCGGAGCCTGAAGGCGCGGTTGAAAAAATTGCCGGTAAAAACCGGACAACCGGTCCGCCAGTTCCTCCTTCAGGGCCGCCACCCGGTGGGGGTCGGGGGGGTCCCCCAGGGGGCGCGCCTGGCTCAGGGTCAGGACCCCCAGGGGCAGGCCGGCGAACTCGCTCTCCCGGCCGGGGCGCACCAGGGCAAACTCGGAGCTTCCGCCACCCACGTCAAAGACGGCCAGGGCCGGCTCCTTAAGATACTTCGGAGCCAGCGCGGTGAGCACCCCCGCCAGCGATAACCGTGCTTCTTCCTCCGAGGTCAGGACCCGAACCGGAAGCCCCAATTCCTGCCGCAGCCGGTCCAGAAAGATTTGCCGGTTTTGGGCCTGGCGCACCGCCTGGGTGGCCACGGCCTCCATGGATTCGATCCCCAGGGCTTCCATCTCCCGGAGAAACCCCCGGAGGGCCTTTAGGGTGCGGGCCATGGCCTCCGGGGCCAAGGAGCCCGTCTGGACCAGGCCCTGCCCCAGGCCGGTGACCTCCCGGCAGTGTTTCAGAACCCGGAAACGTCCTGGGCCGGCGCTTTCCGCCACCGCCAGGCGTATCGTCAGAGAGCCCACATCGATGGCGGCAATGCGCTTAGAGGACATATGAAGGTTAGTTGGGGGAGGGGGCTAAGGCTTTTCGTAAGTGGCCCTTTCCCCCACCCCCAATCCCTTAAGTTTTCAATTAGGCCGTGGAAGTCGGGGGCGAAGACCCCGCCTTCCCAAGGCCCGGTACAGGGGGCGGGGGACTCACTTACCAAAAATCCCCCGGCCCTCACCTCAAATTCAATCCTTTCCCGTCTCAATCTCATAAATCTCCGGGTAGGTGCGGCCTTTTTCGCCGCAGTCCAGGCCGTAGCCCACCAGGAAGCCCTTTTCCACCACGAAGCCCACGTAATCCAGGTGGACCTCCACTTCCCGGCGCTCTTTCTTGTCTATCAGCACGCAGATCTTGAGCGACCGGGGCCGATGGGTGGCCAGGTGCTGCCGCAGGAAACTCAGCGTGAAGCCGATGTCCATGATATCTTCGACGATGAGCACGTCCCGATCTTTCAGAGATAACTCCACATCCTTGGTTATATTGACTTCTCCAGTGGGACAGGTCCCGCCTCCGTAGCTGCGAAGACGCACAAAATCTATCTCCACCGGAAAGGTCAGCGCCCGCACCAAATCGGCCAGGAAAATAAACGCCCCTTTCAGGACCCCCACCAACACCAGATCCCGGCCGGCATAGTCCCGGCTGATTTCCTTGGCCAACTCGGCCACCCGCCGGGCAATGACCTCCCGAGGAATGAGACAGCGCTTCCTGGTGCTCATCATTTCCCCCTTGTCCCCTTTGCTGACTTAAAAAATAAAAGAAGAACCAGGTGATGTCAAACCATAAAAACCCGGGGAAGCTTCGGAGCCAGGGCCTCCACCCGAAAAATAAGCTGCGGGGGTCCAGGCCTTCCGGGGAGAGTGCGTGGCCCTGCGCCCCACGAGCCTAGATGGAGTCTGGGAGCTGTTTTTCTGTGACCAAAGGATCGCCCCAATCGATTTAAAAAACCAAATGCGTTTATCAAGAGAAAAAAGGGGTCAAGGGCGGGGAAACCCCGCCCCTACAATACGACAGGGTTTATTGTAGGGGCGAGGTCTCCTCGCCCCATATCCGATTTGCTTGAAATGTAATGCCAGTTAATTACGAAACACACCACTAGGTCTCCGAACACCTGTTACCCTTCTTCCCGGCCCGGACAAGGGGGGAGGTAAGGATGGGGGTGAAAATCTCTGGTGATTTTTTCCCCTGCCCCTACCTAGGCCTCACGAAAAATCCCGGCGCAGGCGCTCAATAACCGCCCTGAGCGTCTTTTGCACCTCCTTTTGGTGCTCCTCGCTCTCGTAAGGATGCCGGGGCCAGAAAAAACCCTTGAGCCCGTCCTTTTTTCGCCGGGGCACCACGTGCACGTGCAGATGAGGGACGCTCTGGCTGATGCGGTTGTTGATGGCCACAAAGGTGCCCTGGGCGGACATCGCCTCCTCCACCGCCCGGGCCAGGAGCCTGGCGCCCAGGAACAGGGGTTCCACCAAATCCCGGGGTAGGTCCGCCAGCGTCTCGTAGTGCCGCCTGGGGATCAACAGGACGTGTCCGGGGAACAGGGGACGATCATCCAGGAACCCCAGGGAAGACGTCGTCCTCGAACACCAGGTATCGCTGGATTTCCCCTCTGACGATCCGGCAGAACTCGCAGTCCTTCATGGGCCACCTTACTCCAACTTAGGTTGAGAACCGGGCAAAAAACCTTCTTGTCATTCTGCGCGCCGTGAAGAATCTCGTACTTTGAGATTCTTCGGTTCCTTGGCTCCCTCAGAATGACAGGTTTGATAACTTGCTCAGGGTCCCCGGGTTGATAATTAGTCTCTATATTGATAATCATGGCCGCCGGTCTGATAAAGTCACCGGATTAAATATTCCCGGGCGATTTTATCGAGATCGCCTCCTGTCTGGGCCTCGGGAAGTGAGCAGGAACCAGTAAGCAGTCAGCAGTTAATGGCTAGTTGTTAGTGGTCAGCTTTTGAGCCGATCGCAATGGTTTTATAACAGGCTGTTAAGAAAGGATTTTTATGTAGGGACGCAATTCATTGCACCCGGGCCGATAAACCGCGCCCCTGCCAAAAAACCAAAACTATTTTTTTATGATAACTTTAAAATAGGAGACGCAAGTATGGTTGACTGCTCTCTGCTGAGCGCTAACCGGAGCACCACATGCCCAAGATGAAAGCCCTGGCGCAATTGCTGCAGGAGCTGGAAGACGCCCTGGTGGTCTGCATGCGCTGCGGCCTGTGCCAGGCGGTTTGCCCCCTGTTCGCCGAAACCGGCCGGGAAGCCGACGTGGCCCGGGGCAAGCTGGCCCTGCTGGACGGCTTGATGCAGGAGATGTTCAAAGACCCCTACGGGGTCTACGAACGCCTGGACCGCTGCCTGCTGTGCGGCTCCTGCGCCTTCAGTTGCCCCAGCGGGGTCCGGGTGCTGGACATCTTCCTCAAGGCCCGGGCTATTTTGTCCGGCTACCTGGGGCTTTCCCCCGTGAAAAAGGCCGTCTTCCGCCGGATGCTGGCCAACCCCCGGTTGTTCAACCGCCTGCTGGACTGGGGGGCGCGCCTCCAGGGCATCTTCATCAAGCCCGTGGACGACCTCCTGGGCTCTTCCTGTTCCCGGGTCCTGTCGCCGATTTTGGCCGGCCGCCACTTCAAGCCCCTGGCCCAGACCCCTTTCCACCGGGTCGTGCCCTCCCTGAGCACCGGGCCCGGCGCCGGCAAACCCAAAGTGGCCTTCTTCGTGGGCTGCCTCATCGACAAAATCTTCCCCCAGGTGGGCGACGCCGTCCTCCAGGTTCTGGGACATCACGGGGTGGGGGTCTTCCTGCCGGAGGAGCAGGGCTGCTGCGGCATTCCGGCCCTGTCTTCCGGGGACACCGCCGCCTTCAACCAGCTGGTGCGCCACAACCTCCGGAAATTCGGCGGCCAACCCTTCGACTACCTGGTCACCGCCTGCGCCACCTGCACCGCCACCATCAAGAAGCTGTGGCCCATGATGGTCCTGGACCCCAGCGCGGAAGAAAAGGCGCAGATCGCTGACCTGGTGGAAAAGACCTTGGATATCAGCCAGTTACTGGTGGAAAAAGTGGGTCTGGAGCCGGCCGGCTCCGCAGGTGTTGCCCCAGCGGAGATTTTGACTTATCATGACCCCTGCCATCTGAAGAAATCCCTGGGGGTGGCCGCGCCGCCCCGGGCCGTGTTGCGGGCCAACCCTCGCTACCGCTTCCAGGAGATGGCCGAAGCCGACTGGTGCTGCGGCAGCGGCGGCAGCTTCAACCTGCAAAATTATGAGGTTTCCGCCGCCATCGGCCGCCGCAAAAGGGACCATATTCTGCAGTCCGGGTGCTGCCACGGTGGCCACGAGTTGCCCGGCCTGCATGTTGCAGCTCATCGACACCCTGTCCCAGGCCGGGGCGAAGGTAAAAGTAAAGCACACGGTGGAAGTTTACGCCGAGTCCCTGAAGAGCCGCCTATGACCCTGTTGATCAAACCCGTCAAGCCACTCCGGGTCTCGGACCAGGTCTGCGAGCAGCTCCGGGACCTCATCTTTCTTGAAGTTAGGTTCTCAAGTGGGTTGGAATATTTGTTGGCCAATCTTTTGGTGGCACAGGCTAATAACAGGTTGCGCTCGTAGAAGAAAAAAACTCTGGGATTGTAGGGGCGCAACTGCGAGTGCGTCCTCAATCCAGGGCGGACACATGGGTCCGCCCCTACAAAAGCTAAATTACCTGTATGAGCGCAACTTGGTATAAAACCTGCGGCTACAAAAAATCTGATGACCGCAGCTCGGTATTAAGTCTTTGAAATAACTGGATGCTTCGCGGCGCTCAGAATGACATTTCCTTGCGAAGACCGGTTTTGAAGTAGCTTGCAGGGGTCCCCCGCTTACTCCCCGGGAACCCGAGAGATAATCTCAAAGAGAGCGGCTTTGGGTTTCACCAGGGAATCGGGGGGCAGGTAGCCGGACACCGCGCACTGGGGATAGACCCGGCAGCGCCGGCCGATGATGGTCCCCGGCATGAGCAGGCACTGGGCCCCGATCTGGAAGTCATCCCCCACCACCGCGCCGAACAGGGTCCGGCCGGTGGGAAAGGACAAATTCCGGCCCTCCAGATTGAGGCGAATCACCACTTCTTTGCCGCCCAGGAGAAAATTGGCGGTGTAGGTGCCGCCCCCCACTTGCACCCGGTTGCCCACCAGGGCGGTGAAAAAGAGGTTCTGGTGGGGGAGCTTGGACTTATTCAGCACCAGGACGTGCCGCAGTTCCGTTCCCCAGCCGATGACGCAATCCTCCCCCAGCATGACGTGGCCCCGGAAGTAGGCGCCGCTCCGCACCACCGTGTTCCGGCCGATGATGGTGGGGCCCCGAATGATGGAGCCCCGCTCCACCCGGCTGCCTTCCTCCAGCCGGACCCGGCCGGGCTCCAGCCAGGCCCCTTCTTCCACCTCCCCCAGGATCTCCGGCTTAAGTATCTTCTCAATGTAGGCCGGCAAGGCGGCCACTCCCTCCCAGACGTACTCCAGGCCCTGGAACAGGCCGGCCGCGGGGCTGCCGTCCAGGTCGAAGAAATTTTCCGGACGGAACCGGTTCATCTGGCGCTCCTCGGGTGCGGTTAATGGTCTATCCCAGGAAAGGCAGGGTATGGAGAAAAGCGCCTGCTTGCCGGAAAAAGCTGCGCTGCCGGGAGCCATCTCTGCCTAACCAGGGCCGCCGCCCCCGGCGCCTCAGCAGGCTTTCATAGAAACTTTCGTAGGCGCTGACGATACGGCCTTGCCCGAACCCGCGAGCGCGCCTTACGGCCGCTTCCCGCATGGCGCAGAGCCGGGCCGGGTCGGAAAGGAGCTGCACCGCCAGGTCCACCGCCGCCTCGGGCTCAGCCACCGGGAAGAGCAGCCCCGTCTGGCCGTCCAGCACCACTTCGGGCAGGCCCCCCACCCGGCTGGCCAGGACCGGCACCCCGCAGGCCATGGCTTCCAGGGCAGCCAGGCAAAAACTTTCGGCCTGGCTGGGCATCAGCAAGAGGTCGGCCTGAGCCAGGATGGGGGCCACTCGGCGGCGGGCGCCCCAGAAGCGGACGTCCCCCTCCAGGCCCTGCCCTTTAAAAAAGGACTTGAGTCCGTCCACCTCCGGCCCGTCCCCCACCAGCCACAGCTCCGCCTCCAGCCTTTCCCGGAGGCCCGCAAAGATGCGGGCCAGGGTGAGGGGATTTTTCACCGCCCGGAAATTGGAGACGTGGACGATGCGAGGGCGCCGGCCATTACCCCTCGCCGGCCGCCACCCCGAGCGCGGCGCCTCCGAGGGCCGGAACTGGCCCAGGTCCACAAAATTGGGGATTACCCTGGGGAGCTCCGGCAGCCCGAAGACCTCCCCGGCCAGCCGGGCGTGGCTTAAGGAAACGGTGGTCAAGCCGTCCAGGTGAAGAAGCTCCCGGGCCAGTTGCGGCCCCGTCAGCGGATGCCGACCGTAGACGCTGACGTCGGTGCCGTGCAGGGTGCCCACCATCAGGGGGGGGCAGCCCAAGGAGCGCTTGATCTCCCCGGCGATGCCGGCAAAGGGCAGGGCGTAATGAAAGTGGAGGAGATCCAGGCCCTCCATGGCAATCACCCGCACCAGCCGGCGGAGCAGCGTCTGGGTCTCCCCGGCGGGCCAATCCACCCGGAGGCCGAAGGCAGGCCTCGGGTCTTCCGGCTCCGGCAGCACCCCGTGCCAGGCCACCTGGTGGGGCCGTCCCAGGCCGGCGAAGGGGGCGCGGCGGCTGAACAGGTGCACCCGGTGCCCCCGGCGGGACAGCTCCATGGCCAGCTCCGCGCCGATGCGACCGCTGCCGCCCAGGCTGGAATGGCACATTATCCCCACTCGCATAGCTGGTCTCGCCTCACCTGGCCGCCGGCACCAGCCGCTTTACCAGAAGCTGGATGAGCTGGATGGACATGTCTGGGTTTTGCCGCAGCAGGGAAAGGAATTGGGGCCCGGCCACCACCAGCAGCTGTACGTTCCCTTTGGCCCGCAGCGCCGCGGTGCGGGGGATGTTCCCCAGGATGGCCAGCTCCCCCAGGCTGTCCCCCTCCCGGGCCAGGAAGATCACCTGCTCCTGGCCGCCGGCTTCCCGCACCACCTCCACTTCCCCCCGGTAGACCACGTACAGCTCGTCGCCCAGGTCTCCCTCCCGGCAGATATAGGCGCCGGCCTCCACCCAACGCTCGGCCATGATGCGGGCCACCGCGTCCAGCTGCGCCTCGGTGAGGGCGGAGAACAGGTCGATTTTGCGCAGAAAGGCGATGCGCTCCAGGATGCGGGCCTCCGGCAGGGCCAGGAGGTTGGCGAACAGTCGGAAGGCTCCCGGCACCCCGGCGGGCAGCTGCCGGAAGAAGGAATACCCGGTGTAGATATAGGTGCCCCGCCCGTACTGGCACTCCAGGAGGCCCCCCGTGGCCGCCTCCTCGCCCGGGTCGGCCGAGGCCAGGAGGGCATGGTAGCGCGGGTCGAACTGGCCGAAGAAGTACAGGCCCCGCTCCCGCACCCAGCCGTCGAAGTCCGCCTCGCCGATGACGTTGGGCAGCCGGAACAGCACGTGGTCCGGGTCCAAAAGCTGCACCGGCGCGTCCTCCCTGGTCACCCGGTCGTGGGGCATGCTGTAGCGGAAGGGGTACGGGGTGAAGCCCGGATTCTGGTAGCGGTAGCCCTGGTACTGGACGAGGAGGATGCCGCCCTCTTTGACGTATTCCAGAAAACGGCCGGCGTACTTCCGCAGCTCCTCCCGGGTCAGGTAAGCGTTGGGGCCGATGACCACCGCGGCAAAGCCGCTCAGGTCCGCGTAGGCCATCTCCTCATCTTTGAGGAAGTGAAAACTTATGCCGAAAGGTTGCAGGGCCTGGGGCAGCTCTTCCTGGGCCCCCTGGACGTAGGCGTAGCGCTGGTTCGGGATGAACTCCACCTCCAGCAGATGGACCGTTACCTGGGCCGGCGACAGGATGAACTCTTCTTTGATGCAATTGGAGGCGTCGGCCAGGGCGGGCAGGCCCGGCGCCCCCAGCCGCACCGGGGTGACCACCACGGTGTAGTCCCGGTGGCCGCACTGAATCTTATACTGCAAGGGATACCGGCCCGCCGGGGCCCCGGCCGGAATGGTCACGGCAAACTGCAGGTTGCGGGTCTCTCCCGCCGCGGTCAGCGCCAGGGCGGCACGGCCGGGACTCACCTGCCAGCCCACCGGCGCCACCAGTTCCAGGTTCCCTTCCACCGGCTGGCTGCTGTTGTTCCGGGCGATGACCTGCAGCTCCAGGCGCTGTTCGGCGCCCTGGCACTGGAGGAATTCCTTGTCGGTGCGCGGGTGCAGCGACATGGGCGGGATGACGGCCAGGGGCAGTTCCCGGAACCCGCCGGGGAAGGCCTCCCGGTGCACCACCTCCTGGCGCAGGGCGATTTTTTCCCGCCCCAAATCCACTTCGCAGTTGATCATCACCGGCGGGGGTCCGAAGGGGCGGCCGCAGGGCTCGCCCGCGGGCCAGTCGTAGAGATAAGCCTGTTGGCGCCGGGGCAGCCAATAGGGACAGGTCAGGCCGGCGGACTCCGGGGCGGCCAGCTCATAGTGGGCCCGCAAGGACAGGGGCGGCGCCCAGGGCTGGCAATGGGGGTCTTCCTCGCCCCCTTCTTCCTCCGCCTCCAGGGGCCTGGCTTCCCAGCCTGTCGGCAGGCCCAGGGAAAAGGCCGCCTGCGTAAGTTTGCTGCCCCGGTGATTCCAGAGGCTGGCCGTCACCCGGAACTTTTGCCCCGGGATGACCCGGCGAGGTTCGCTCAGACACTCCAACTCCAGGCCCAGGCAGCTGGCGATGACCTCCTCGAAGTCCGTGATTTTCTGCGCCAGGTAATAGTCCAGGGCCCTTTGGGCCTCCTGGGGCAAGTTCTCCCGGGAAAGGCCGGCGCGGGTCCGCCGCAGCTGGGCCAGGGCCTTCAGCAGGGAGCTGCAGGCCTGCATGGGATCGTCGGCCCGAAAGTTATCCAGGGCCTCCTGGGCCCAGAGCTTGATTTTCCCCAGATTGTCCCCTAGGGACCGGGAGCCGTTCCCCGGATAATCCGCCAGGCCGGTGAGGGAATAATCCAGGCCGTCGTACAGGCTGGCTTCCCGGGGCGGCGCCGGCGCCAGGCTGCGGTGCAGGGAAAAATAATAGTAAAAGTCGCCGGGGGCCGGGGCCAGCCCCATGGCCTGGGTCTGGTGCTTGTTGTAGGCCAGCCAGGCCCGCTCCTGGTAGGTGCGGCCGGAAACCGGATCGAACTCCCCGGTGTTGACCCGCACCACGCCGTCTCTTTCCAGGGCGGGGTTGAGGCGGCCGAAGGTATTCACCGCGCCCCCGGCCGAGAGGTCGCCTCCGGAGTTGTCCAGGGAATGGTAAAACTTGCGCGGCTGCCAGGCGGCCAGGCCCTGGGCCTCCAGTTCCGGGAACTGCCGGGGGTCGCCGGCCGCCTCGAAGGCCGTGAGAGACGCCTGCCCCACCGCCTGGTGGTGGCCGTGAAAATCCCCGGGGTGCCCCTGCCACCGGGCCACCATGACTTGCGGCTGCACCATCCGGATGGCCCGCACTATCTCCCGCACCAGATCCTCCCGGCCCCATTTGGCCAGGGCGCCTTCGGCGTTCTTGCTGTAACCGAAATCGTAGAAGGGGCCGAACAGGCACTGGCTGCGGTCCACGGCCCGGGCCGCCAGGCTCTCCCAGGTGCGGTAGATGCCCAGGGCCTCTTCCCGGTAGGGGCCGATGCGGTTCTGGCCCCCTTCGCCCCGGGTGGCCGACCAGTAAACCGCCCGCACCCCCAGCTTGCAGGACAGATACGCCAGGAGGCCGATGTCCTCGTCGTCGGGGTGCGCCCCGAGGTGCAGCACCGCCCCGGCCATGCCCAGGGCCTTGAGGCGGTACACCAGCTGGGCGTTGATCTCGGTCTCGTAGGTTCTCATCTCACAACAAGACCCTGCACTGGGGTGGAAAGAATCTTCTCCCCATCTTGGGGGATGGGTGGGTTTTGGGGGAGGTCTAAGGGCCTTGGTCCCCTGGTCTTCCCTAAGATTATTTCTATCCTCAACAGGTTATCGACGACTCGGGGTAAATCTCGTCGCCTCGAAGGTATTCTCGGTTTTAACCGGAGGCTTAAAAGACGCAAACAGCCCTTAAGGGGCCCGGCTCTCTTAAGGGCTGACTCTTTATTCCTGCAAGGGTCTGTTGCCTGTTCTACTCTTTTGGGAGATTTTTACCCAAAAGCTAAATAGCGCGTTCTCCGGTCCCTGTCAATAAAAAATATATACAGCTAAGTTTCCATGAGCCCGGCCCTCCCTCCTCCAGGGGCAGGGAAAAAGGCGGTTCCTCTTGTAAAGGTATTTCTGAAACGCAATCCTCTAGTTGGGTTCGCGTGCTCCCCGCCTTTGCGGAGACCGTTCTCAGGTCAGGCGCCCACGCCCCCCGGTTGACGCCGCCAGTGAAAATGATCATCATAAATAAAGATGTTCCCGCGGGACCATCCGGCCTTACTTTGAGATTGGGAGGACTGCATCATGACCGAGGAAAGTTACCCGGGCTGGTATAGCTATATCAAGGAAAATCACGGGAAATTCATCCAGGCCCTGGAACAGCTGGGCGAAGTCATCCGCCGGGAGGGCCCCCTGGACGAGAAGACTTCCCACCTGATCCAGCTGGCGGCCGCCGCGGCCATCCGCTCCGAAGGCTCGGTGCACAGCCACGCCCGCCGGGCCTTGAGAGCCGGGGCCACCTTGGAGGAGGTCTATCACGCGGTCATCCTCCTCACCAGCACCATCGGGTTCCCCAACACTTCCGCGGCCCTGAGCTGGGTCCATGACGTCCTGGGAGGGTAAAGTCGGCAGCCATTCTTTGGGCCTTTCCCTATTTTTGCCGTTTGCCCCTAATATTGTGTTAAATGATTCGTCTTTTCCCCTCCCCCTTGAGGGGGGGAGGGTCAGGGTGGGGGTGGCAAATAACTTTTTTAAAGCCGCGATCTCAAGCAGGCAGCGCGAGGCAGGAAATGGGAATATTACCTAAGTGGACGGTCCTGGCCGGCCTGGCCCTGGCCGGTCTGCTGGGCGCCAGCCATCTTAACGCGGGCCTGGACCAGATAACATCGCAAGGAAGGATGCCTATGACGGTTAACCAGCCGGGAGCCGACCCCCGGGTCGCCTTACCGCCCCTGGATGCCGCCCAGCCGGCCGAGACTCAAACCGCCACCTTCGCCCTGGGGTGATTCTGGGGTCCGGACGCCCGGTTCGGGGTCCTCGAGGGCGTAGTTCGCACCCGGGTGGGATACACGGGGGGCACCAAGCCAAACCCCACTTACCGCGACCTGGGAGACCACAGCGAAGACGATCCAGATTGACTACGATCCCCGGAAGATCTCTTACGAACAACTGCTGGAGGTCTTCTGGCAGGGCCATGCCCCGGGGACGCCGGCCTGGTCCCGGCAGTACCGGGCCGCCGTCTTCTATCACAACGAAGAGCAGAAAAACCTCGCCCTGAAAACCAGGGACCAGGTGGCGGCCAGGATTAAAGGCCGGGTTTTCACCGAGATCCTCCCGGCCTCCTGGTTTTACCCGGCCGAGGACTACCATCAGAAATATTTTCTCCGGCAAGTGCCCGAGCTCTTCCGGGAGTTTGGCGCCCTCTATTCCCGGGGGGAGGACCTCGTAGCCTCCACCGCGGCGGCCCGGGTCAACGGCTATGTAGCCGGCTACGGCGCCCTGCCGGGCCTGCGGGCGCAACTGCCCGGTCTGGGTCTCTCGGAGTCGGGGGCTAAACAGCTCCTGAGCCTGGTCAGGGCCACGGCACCTGCGGGGGCCTCGCCCGGCTGTCCCCTGGTCCGGTAGTCCCCGGGCGAGGCGCGGTCCCAGTCCTTATATCCGGGCCTGGCCCCGCAGCCGCCTTGCCACTTATGCAGTTAATGATTAAATTTAAACGACCTGGCGGCGACGCCGCTTCGCCCCAAGGTGGGCGGGGTTAAACCAGGAATCTGCGGGAAAGAGGAGGAGAGATGTCCAAGAGAAAATACCGGGTACGGGCCGAATGCCCCGCCTGCGCCTGCGGGGATATTACCTTTCTGGGGCCGGAGACCCTCAGGGAAAAGTTCATCGGCGACGAGAAGGAGATCGACATCCTTTGCCCCCTCTGCGGCACCAAGCAGAAGGGCAAAGTGGAAGAGGAAGGCCCACCCAAAAGCGGGCAATAAGAGAGTGCGGCAGCTACTGAGATAACGCCCTTCCCCAAACCCCTTTCCCGGGCCGCCCGCTGCGGGCATCCTCCCTAAGGCGCGCCCGGGAAAGGGAAGCCACCACTTCCGCAAGAACTGCAACCACCCAACCGGCGCCAACTTTTCAGAGTCGAGGCGCCAGCCCTTGCATCAGGTCCAGCCGGCCTCAGCGGCCCGCCACGCCGTTACTGCGCGTGGCCCTGGCAGTGCTGGTCCGGGCCTGCGCCGCGGGGCGCGGCTGCGCCATGGTCCGGGGCTGCATCGTGGCTCGAGGTTGGGCCATAGACCCCTGCGCCAGGGCCCGAGTTGGTGCCATGGTTCCGCGCTGGGCCATGGCTTGATTCTGTGCCATGGTTCCGCGCTGCGCCAGGGCCCGATTTTGCGTCATGGTCCCGGTTTGGGCCATGGTACCGGACTGCGCCGTGGCTTGATTCTGTGCCATGGTTCCGCGCTGCGCCAGGGCCCGATTTTGGCGCCATGGTCCCGGTTTGGGCCATGGTTCCGGTTTGGGCCGTGGTTCCGGTTTGGGCCGTGGTCCCATTTTGGGCCGTGGTCCCGGACTGCGCCGCGGTGCCGGACTGCGTCGTGGTACCGGTTTGCGTCATGGCTCTATTGTGTCTCATGGTTCCGGTTTGGGCCGTGGACCCGGGTTGCGTCGTGGTGCCGGACTGCGCTGTGGTGCCGGAATCCGTCGTAGTGCCGGTTTGGGTCGTGGTGCCGGTTTGCCCGCTATTATTCAATAGCTGGTTGATGTGTTGGTTGCTTCGATTTAGCATGGCGGTGAGGCGGGTCTGCTCCTGGGGGCTCAGATTGCCGTCGGTCATCATCCGCTGTTCCACCGCCTGAATCCGCGCCTGCTCCCTTTGCAATTGCTGGGCTTGTTCGGGCGTCAACTGCCCGGAGTTCAGCGCCTGCTGAATCTGATTCTGCTGGGACTGCAGTTGCTGGTCGACCACGGAATTGGTCGTGGTAGCAAAGGTCCCAGGCAAAACCGCCTGGTTCGGCTGGTAGGCGTAGACCTCCGCCGTTGCTGTAACCATATGGCTGGGCTTGATAAGGCTGGGAATAAACTCCCCCGTACCCCGGATCAAAGGCGTAGGGCTGGGGCGCACAGTAGGGTTGTGTAACCCGCCCTCGGGACCCCGCCATATCCCCCTACTCCGCCACCTTCCCAGACCATATCCGCCGCCGTAACCGTAAGACGAACCCCCCGGAAACGGCCCCATGCACCCCGCCAAGGCCAGGGTGCCCAATAACAAGACTGCCGCCCAAGAAACGCGTGCCATATTTCCTCCTTTATCCCATCCCCCTCCAGGTTAATATTTGAGCTTACTGGAGACGTATTGATGCATGGTTTAACGCGACCCTTCCCCCTCTCCTGGCCGTCACTCGTCCAGGCTCTTTTAAAAGTTTAGATAAACTCCGGCGCCAGATGTTAGGCTTCAATCTGTCTCAGATGAAAATTTTTGTAAATTTGACTCAGGCCGGGGTTGACGCCTTCTCTCCGACTGAGGGCGGCAATTTTAAGAAGGATTCTTGTCTGGGAGGTTTCAGAGGGTTAGGTCTGGGGCCTTAAGCGGCGGCGAGGGCTTCGAGCCTGCCAGCAGAATGGATTGTAAGCGGGACCCGGAAAATAATTTCTAGGAAAAATGTTGCATTTCAGCAAAATTAATCTTTTTTTATTATTTTCCCCTTATATCAATAACTTATATAATAAATATGAATTTTTATGAAATTATCAAAATTAATCTAATATATTGATTTAACAAGTTTTTATCGATAATTATTTTAATTCCAGAAAACATTTTTAAAAAAAATTAAATAAAATACAAATAATTAGGATATGCCTAGAGTTCCATAGGGCAAATTTTAAGAGTATATTTTATTAAACATTCTATCTTGGATTATGATTGCCTGGAAGACTTGAGGTCACCTAGTCATACGAAGCATTCCTTGGTCCAGATGGTTCGTCAAAGGGTCTATCAGATTGCCGCCGGCTACGAAGATTGCAACGACGCCGATTATTTGCGGATAGATCCGGTCTCAGGCCGGCGATTGGTAAAGATTGGTTTACAAAAAGAGGAACTTCTTCGAGATCGACCCCCGGATGTAAGGTTCCAAAACCCTTTTTCAACCACGGTGGCCAAGGCTGCCGCATAATCTCGGTAAAAAAGCAAGTTGAAAGGACAATATTCTTCACTTGCCTTGAGTAATTATGGGACAATTCCTCCTGAAACCCAAGTATCTCCTTGTCATAATAGTGTCTTTATTGTCATCCTGTACCTTTCTCAGCAATCGGGATTTTGTAGAACGGTATCCCATGTACCAAGGGGTCCGGCGGGTAGTAATTTTCCTCCAACGCTGGCCGGCTTACCGCCAGTTACCCGGGCAAAGCGATCTGGGGGCAAATTTCATTAGGAAAGAGACGCCTTTCTTCGGTCCCTGGGAGCCTGCCGCCAGCCTTAATCCTCGGGCGGTGGATATCCAGGACATCGATGACGCCCTGGTGGGGGAATTAATCGTTAAGGTTCTGGAGAACAAGGGATATCAACCTTACCGGTCAGCAGTGGTCAGCCCTCCGGCCGGAGGGCTGACCGTAGCCGGGATCATGTCCAACTATCAGGCCGTGGATTCTCAGGTGGACGCCTTCTTATTCTGTTTTTATTCCCCCGTGGTCTACCTGGCCGAGGCCCGGGCCATCCCCCCGGAGCAGGGGCGGCGATCTTACAGCTTGATAGAGGTCAACCGGATGCTGCGGCCGGGAGCCGATTCCGTCACGTGGGCCGGCTCCCGGGCGGCCCTGGCGCCGAAGGATGCCATCAGCCATGCGTTTATTTATATCTCCCTGACCCTGTTCAAGGCCCTGGATTGGCAGCCGCTCATACAGGTGGCGGATTCTCAGGCCAGCGGCAAGCCCAGGCCCTGGTTGCCCCAGTGCCTTCCAGCGCCGACGGACCTCGATTATTCGGCCGATCCGACCATGATCCAACGCCTTATGTGCGATAATCTAAGCTGTCGGCTGCGACACCTCTTTCCGGATTCATATTGAGCGGAGCAATACTTTGGGGGGCTATTCCGAAAAATCACCCCGTTAACTAAAAAGGGATTGCCGAATCATCGGTGCTATCTCATAATATCGACAATGCCTTTCAAATGATTCTATCACAAGGGGATCCGCGGTTATGGACGCCAGAAAATGTCTAAGCCTATTATTAATATTTTTAATCATGGCGCCCCCTACTCAGGGTTGGAGTCAGGCACAGGAAACAGAAGACCAGAACCGCAGATTGGAGGAGCAGGCGCGCTTCCACTTACAGAAAATCACTCCGGAGCCGCTCCCGAGCTCCCAATTGCCACCCATAACTCCGTCCCCTCCGCCTTCGCCGCCGCCGGAGTCGGCGAAGATCCTGACTACTGCTCCTCGTCAGCCCGAGGAGTTCTCTGCCGCGGAAAAACGGGCCGAAGAGTATGGCTTGCCCGTCAAACAATTCGGTTACAGTTTTTTCTTTAAACCTCCCGAGACCTTCTTGCCGGTACAGGCCGTGCCGGTGGGCCCTGATTACGTTATCGGCCCTGGAGATTCGGCGCGGATTGTGGTCTGGGGAAGTGTCCAGGGCGAGTATAACCTCACGGTGGATCGTAATGGCGAAATCGGCATCCCTAAGGTAGGAGTGGTGCATGTCAGCGGCCTGACATTTAAACAGTTGCGGGAAGTCCTGGATCGAGAACTTTCCCGTCAATACACAACTTCCAGATGAATGTCACCCTGGACAATCTGCGGACCATCCAGGTGTTTGTGGTGGGCCAGGCCAGGTTTCCCGGCAGCTATGCGGTTTCTTCCCTGTCCACCTTGATCAGCGCCCTGTTTGCCGCCGGCGGACCCAGCAAGGCGGGATCCATGCGCCATATCCAGGTGCGACGCGGCGGCAAGGTGGTGGTGAATTTCGACATGTATGACTTTTTCATCCGGGGGGACAAGAGCAAAGACATCCGTTTGCAGTCGGAAGACGTCATTTTTATCCCGGCCATCGGGCCCCTGGCCGCCATTGGCGCCCCTAAAGAGGAAGTTGTGGGGGTAGGAGCAGAGAAGGGCCGGGCCGAGAGCGAAATCGTTAAAGAATTTCAGCCAAGAGAATCCCAACTCAGGGAATCCCAACTCAGGGAACTGAAACTCAGGGAACCCCAACTCAGGGAACTGAAACTCAGGGAACAGCAACTCAGAGAACTGCAATCAATGGTAGGCGGACCCATCAAAGTTCCCGGAATCTACGAACTAAAAAACGAAAGAACCCTGGCCGATCTCATCAATCTGGCTGGCGGGTTGGCGGAAACGGCCTTCAAGGGGCGGGTGCAAGTGCTCCGGATCAAGGATCAGCGGAAATGGTCATGTTCGAAGATGACCTGCAAAAGGTCCTCAGAGGCCGGGGCCCCGATGTATCCTGGTTGACGGCGATATGGTCGAGATTTTCCGGGTCCCGGATCTGGTGGAAAGAAAGGTGCGGGTGACCGGGGCCGTCAAGATTCCGGGGAGTTTGGTTTGTATGATAACATGCGGGTCAAAGACCTGATCAATTATGCCGGTGGCCTCTTGCTGCAAGCCAATACGGAAGAAGCGAGATGCACCCGGGTGACCATCACCCCGCAGGGTCCGGATACCACCCGCCTGTATGTTAATCTCCGGCGGGCCCTGGCCAGCGCCTCCCAGGATAACCTTCTCCTTAAGCCCAATGATTATCTCTTCGTCCGGACCGTGCCCGAGTGGGAATTATATAAAACCGTCAGAATCGAGGGCGTAGTAAAATTCGCCTGGATTTATACCGTCAAGAAAGGTGAAACCCTGAGTTCGGTGTTCTACCGGGCCGGGGGATTTACCGGGAAGGCTGATCCTTACGACCGGCTGTGTTTAACCGGGTAAACACCAGAGAAGTCCAGCGAAAGCAATTGAAGGAGGCCCTGATCGCGCCGAGGCCCAGGTGCTGGCGCTGACGGCCCAAAAAGCCCAGGCCGTGTTAGAGGGAAAGAAGCAAAACGCCAGGAGGTAGTCTCCAAACAACTGCAACTACTGGCCAGATTAAGAACCGTAGAGCCTACGGGCCGGGGTAGTGATCCACCTGGATATTTAACGATCCGTGATCCTGCGGATATCGACTTGAGGACGCCAGCACCCTCTATTAACCCCCGGCGCAGCAGACGGTTAATTTGCGCGGTGACCTTCAACCCCACCGCCATTATTTATGCTCCATACCGGACCGTCAGCAATTATATCACCATGGCGGGCGGCACGACCAAGACCGCGGATGACAAGGAAATTTACATCATCAAGGCCAACGGCTCGGCGGTGAGCCGCAAGGGTTTCAAATGGATCGGCAGCAGTTGGACGGCACCGGTTATTCGTTTCATGTAGGCGGCTTAAGTTCTCTGACCCTATCTCCGGGAGACACCATTGTTGTTCCGGAAGAAATTGAAAAGATTTATTGGCTTAAGGAAATAAAGGACATCGCGACCATTATGGGTCAAATTGCCTTGACCGCGGGGTGGTGCTGATCGGCTTAAAATAGATTGGGCCTGAGATCTACTATGCGCCAGGTCTTGATTATCTTGGTGGTAGTTGTCTGTCTGGGCACCCCCGGGCCCAGGCAAACCGCCTGGGCTTTATCCCCCATCAAAATCAACCTGGTGGAAATCTCCTTGTCCACCATGGCCGCCAGTGCGGTGGCCTACTATATTTGGAAAAATAGCCCGGCCAAAGGGCTAAAGGATACCAGGAGAACCTGGGGCTGGGAGAGTGGGTACTGACCGCTGCCTACAGCGGCCTTTCCTACTTGCCTCCGGCGGATGGAAGTTCTTGTCTTCCTTTCCCTCTCTCCCTTTCCAGGAAGGACCGCCAAGAATATCGAATATAGACCAGGAATTCTGGGAGGAATAAAATTCGGGCGATATTTTGATACCCTCCCTTGGTTTGGTTTTGAATTGGAGACAAATTTCTCTCGCAATGGGATTCGTGCAAACCAAGGGCGCATATCCCCCCCCCCGTGCCGGGAGGGCCGGCTAATCTTTTGGGTGGTTCTGATTGGTTTATGATCTGGGACTTGCAATGCAATCTGTTGGCACGTTATGGCTTCTTAAAAGATAAGGAAGTCAATTTCGGGCGCTTGCAACCATATGTGGGAATCGGTCCGGGTTTTGAAGTGATTTATGCCAGGCCCGACTCTGCCAAAAATTTTGCCATCGAAGTTCTGGCCGGGGTTCGGTATATGTGCACCCAAACCTCTCAATCTTCAGTGAGTACAAGTTCAGTTATCAGTTTGATGTGGAATTGGAACAGGTTATGGTCGGCAAACAACGCCCCGAAGGCACGTTGACTTTCGATGTCCCGCACCACCGGTTTGTCATAGGTGTTTCATATCATTTCAAAAACCTTTATGGCAATTAAGACCCAGGGCCGCCGGTCCAGCCGGTCCGCCGTGGATGGGAAGGGACTGGGGAGCGTGGAATCCTGCCTGACTTTGCAGAGGGTCTGAGGAATGCAAAGATCCTGCGTGAAGGTTGTCAAGGCCAAGATAGGACGGCGCCTGCCTAAATCCCCACCTCAGAATCTGAAAAATTCCTGGCTAAACCCTCGCAAGATAACCCCATCCGACGGCAGTTCATCTCGGCGGCAGGTTTTTCCCCGTTGTATTTAAGAAAATTGGGACACACGTCCCTGACAAAATCCCGTGTTTCTTTAATGGAGGAATTTCCTGACATTTCTCCACCCGCTGGGACCCGCGTTGTAAGCGGCCAAAGCCAGGGGTAAGCGATTTTCGAATTTTTGTAGCAACATTCCCAAATAGCGGGTCCCGGCCCAAATATTCTCGCGAATATCATAGGGTTTGTGACTTGCAGGTAATCCGCCGTCTCCGGGATCAATTGCATCAGCCCTTGTGCCCCCTTAGGGGAAGTAGCGGCGGGATTGAAATTAGATTCCACCTTAACTACGGCTTTTACTAATGAGGGAGGAAGGTTATGCTGTCGGCTGGCCTCCTGGATCAACGGTTCCAACTCTTGGGGGCTTAATTTATTTTGGGTCTGGGATCGCAGGATATGATTCCTGCCGTATAATGCGGGGAAGTTGCCTGGGAGACTCTTTCACTCGATTAGAAAAGTAATAATAAATTACCCCGTTTTCCTTTATCCGCAGGCAAGGTTCGGAAAAGACCTCAGACATAGTGCCCAATAGGCATGATCCTGAGATCAAGACCATTATTAGAGTTTTGTGCCAGATTTTATGATTGATAAGGTGCAATTGGTTTCACGCCCCCAGATCATCATTTCCACCAGCATTTATAGCAGGAACAGCGTATTGTTATTAATGTGGTTATTAATCTAGTTAATCAAAGTCAATTGAGTTATTATCCTGCCGAGATAGAATCCGCATCTTGACAGGATAGGTGGCATAAACGATTAGAGTTTAAGAAATGGCAGATAGGCCTTCAGCCTTGTAACCTAATAAATATTTAGATATTCCGATTGACATTTGACAAATTGGCCGAAATTATTGACTTCGCAGTATGCGGTATAAGGATAAGGAATTGAAAAAGCCATATTCCCAAGCAATAACCAATATCTTCCTTAGGGCGGCCGCCCGGTAAGGTCTTTTGGTTTAAAAAATCCTCTTTACAAGTTCAATTATATCCGGTATTTTTTATAAAAATTATCATCCTTTCAAAATTCTGCCCGTCAATTCGGTCTTGAACTTAAATTATATCAAATTGTCGTCTTTGGCAAGGTCAGATTCTAGGAATAAAATTGAACAAGCGTGGCTGAGAAGGGCGTAACCTAGCCGATGCTCAAATCAGACTCCTTAATTTCCAATAAATAAATCAATTAGTTGTAGTCCTTCACCTCCACTGATCATCCCATTCTTGAGGCTCTTGTCATTTCCCTATCTTCTCCTTCCAGGGCCGTCACCTTGGCCTCCGAGTCATCCATCTCAAGTCCCTTACGATATACCTCGATCATGGCCGCCACCGCCTGCAGCGCGCAGATCATAAGAGTCAGGAGGATTAAGAGGTGCAAGTTAAGATTCATCTTTCCAGAATGGCTATGGTAGCTTCGATGTTAATCATATTGGGAAGTGGATGTGCCTCTTCCCCGGTCGAAGCATCCTCGTCCCAGGTCCGACAATCCGGGATCTTTGTCGAACAAGTCCCCATAACCAGCTATATGCGCAGCCAGGTGGGAACGCCGAACGAGTTGTCCCCTGCTGGCGCCCTCGCAAGGGAGAAATGTTCGAAAAGTCGGCAATCATTGGGTCTGTGATATAAATGGCCAGGTCTTGGTTTTTAATAGCGCCACTTCTTGCTGGCAACCGCAGCAGAAGTGAGGTCATAGAGATAAGCGGACTGCGGCTGATTTCGCCTACCAAGGCGCTCGGGTCGCTCTCGAGCAGAGCCCTGCTCACCGGGCGATGGAGCAAAGATAAATTGGTAGGTGAAAAGCTAATCCGGCTGATCAGAAGTCGGGTAGACCCTGACCGTTACGGCTGGTCCGGTCATTTCCGTCGGCCGCTGTTGAGCATTGCGGTGGGGGTGGTGTCCGGATTTGGAGCAATTCTTTTTGAAGAACTGCTCCGACGGGCACTACATGTTCTTCTACATCTGCCTACGGGTTTTTTATACCCTTGAAAGGAGCGGAGATCGCCACCGTAACTGAGTTGGCTTCGACTCGTTCCTGGCTATTTCTTTTGATTCCGGCACTGGGGGGCTTGGTCTCCGGGCTAATAGTTTTTTTAATTGCTCCTGAGCGGAAGGTCACGGGACCGATGCCATGATTGAGGCCTTCCACCGCCGTGGCGGCTTTATTCGCAAAAGGGTGCCTATTGTCAAAATTGTGGCATCCGCGATTACCATCGGCAGTGGTGTTCTGCCGGTAAGGAAGGACCCATTGCCCAAATCGGCGTGGGTTTGGGTCCTTCCTGGCTACAATCTTGAAGCTTAAGCCCGGCGCCCCGGCGCACTGCAGTGAGGAGGCTGCTGGTGGCATCGGGGCCATCTTTCACGCCCCCTTGGGTGCCGCTCTTTTGCTCCGGAGGTCCTTTACCGGGAAACGGAATTTGAATTCGAGGCTATTTTACCGTGCATCGTCTCCTCTATTGTAGCCTCTTCCATTTTTGACCATTCGGACGGAGCGCCTTATTCTTTCCGGGACCGGTTGATTTCGAACTGGTAGAACTTTTGCCCTATGCCATTTTTGCCGTGATTTGCGCCCTAGTGGGTTACGTGTATGTGAAGCTGTTTTATGATGTATTCCGGGACCGGTTTTTTAGAAAGATCCCAATCCCCAGGATCTTTAACCCGCCTTGGGAGGACTGATGCTGGGCGTTATCGCTTTCTCGACCCCGCAGGTGATGGACGGGGGATGGCCGGGTGCAGGCGGCCCTGGGGGGAAATATTTTTTGGGGGACCACGTTCTACTGGCCTTAATGAAGATTGTGGCCACTTCCTGCACCATCAGTTCCGGAGGGAGCGGTGGCAGTTTCGGCCCCTCCATATTCATGGGGGCCATGCTGGGAGGGGCCTTCGGGTTTCTGGGCCATCAACTGGCGCCGGGTTGGGTTATCCACCCCAATTCGTTTGTCCTGGTGGGCATTGGCGGATTCTTTGCCGGTGTAGCCAAGGTGCCGGTGGCTTCCATCATTATGGCGTGTGAAATGTGCGCCAGCTACACCCTGTCAGTGCCCTTGATGCCGGTGTCCACCATCTCCTATCTGCTATTGGGCAGGGTCAGCCTGTATGAAAAGCAAGTGGTTACCAGGTTGGCCTCTCCGGCTGATGTGACCGAGTTCGCCCGGGGCCTGTTGGAGGAGATGCATGTCTATGAAGCGGTGCAACCACAGCCAGTAACCATGATTCCGGAAGAGATGCCCCTCGGCCAGCTCATCCAGGTTATGGGGAGTTCCCAGCAAATCCACTTCCCAGTAGTCGATCAAGGTGGTAGGGTGACGGGGATCCTATCCATCAACGATATCCGAGAGGTGATGTTCGAGGAAGAGTGTTCACTGTCTAATCGTCGCTAAAGATGTAACCACTCCGAATGTGATCCGGGTCTTTTGGTATATTTTTCAGGAGGCGCTGGATAAAATGGTCCTGTTGAACGTGGACGAATTGCCGCGGTGCGGGAAGAAGCCCCTGATGAGATCATGGCCATGATCTCCAAACAAGATATCATTCAGTTACATCATTCTCGGACCGGGACGCCTGGGCCAAGGGTTTATTGAAAATACCTCAGAAAGGAGTCCCCTGACTGTTATAAAAGCCGCTCCCATGCGAGACCCAGAAGGGCCGCTCGACCCCGAAGAACTGAGGAAGATAGGTGCTTACTGGCGTGTGACCCTCTACCTTTCGCGTCGGCATGATTTATTTGCTTGACAACCCGCTCGTTGCGGGAGCCTTTGAAGATCGAGCACGCGAAACCGCCTCCTGGGCCACCTGGGGCTCTGACCCTGGACAGACTTTCACCGGCGTGATCCGAACCGTTTGATCAAGAAGAATGACCTGAACGTGATTTTCATCTCGGGCCCCGGCCGTGCACTGGGCCCCCCCGCCTCTCCGATGCATATCTTGAGGGGAACTATGTCTCTGGAAGTTTATCCGGATAAGCGTGAAGATGAAGGGGGCCCGCGCGGTTTTTCAGGCAGTTTTCCTTCCCCGGAGGCATTGGCAGCCACTGCACCCCCGAGACCCCCGGATCATTGCATGAGGGCGGCGAGTTGGGCTACAGCCTCTCCCATGCCTATGGCGTCGCGTACGACAACCCGACCTGATGGTCGACGGTTGTGGTGGGTGATGGCGAGGCGGAGACCGGCCCTCTGGGTGACGGCCGCGTGGCACTCCGACAAATTCCAACCCGGTGCGTGACGGCGCGGTGCTGCCGATCCTGCAGCTCGAACGGTTATAAGATCGACAATCGCACCGTGCTTTCCCGGGAATATCAACCACCACGCAGTGGAGAGCCCTCTTCGTGGGTTACGGCTACAAACCCCATACTTCGAGGGCAGCGACCCGGCCATGCACGCAATAGACTGCCCGGGAAACTCAGAGAACTGTGTGCTGGCGGAAATCCGGCGTATTCAGGAACGAGGCGCGCACAAGCGGATCAGCTCACCCGCCCGCGATGGCCCATGATCGTACTGCGCACCCCCAAGGGTTGGACCGGTCCCAAGGAAGTGGACGGCCACAAGGTGGAGAGGCTTCTGGCGGGCGCACCAGGTGCCGTTGGACGGTGCAGGAAAACCCGGCCCATCTCACTCTCCTGGAAGAGTGGCTAAAAAGCTACAAACCTGAGGCTATTTGATGAGACCGGAAACTGATCCAGGAGTTGAAAGAAACTGGCGCCGGCTCTGCTACCGCCGTATGAGTGCCAACCCCATTGCCAATGGAGGTCTGGTGCGAAAAAATCTGCGCCTGCCCGACTTTCGACAGTACGCCGTGGAAGTGACCAAGCTGGGCACGACTATGGCGGGAAATACCCGCTCCTTGGGCGACTTTCTGAGGGATACCTTAAGCCAAAACCCCGCGAATTTCCGGTTCTTCTGTCCTGATGAAACGGCTTCAAACCGTCTGAACGCCGTGTACCAGGCCAGCAAGAAGGCCTGGATGGCGGAAATCAAACCTGAGGATGCCGACGGCAGCGAACCGTCCCGGGATGGCCGGGTAATGGAAATCCTCAGCGAGCACACCCTGGAGGGGTGGCTGGAAGGATATCTCCTTTCCGGACGCCATGGTCTATTCGCCTCATACGAGGCCTTCATCCACGTCATTCTCAAACTCCATGTTCAACCAACACGCCAAGTGGTTGGGAAAATGCGCCATGAGGTCCCCTGGCGGGCGCCGGTGTCCTCCCTAAACCTGCTGGTCACCTCCACCGTGTGGCGCCAGGACCACAACGGCTTCAGCCACCAGGACCCGGGCTTTTTGGATGTGGTCACCAACAAGAGCCCCGAGAATCACGCATTCTACCTGCCCCCCGACGCCAATTGCCTGTTGTCGGTGGCCGATCATTGTCTGCGCAGCACGAACCATATTAACGTCATCGTGTCGGATAAGCAGCTGCACCTGCAATACCTGACCGTGGAGGAGGCCATTCAGCACTGCGCCAAGGGGATCGGCATCTGGGATTGGGCCAGCAATGACCAGGGAGGCGAACCCGACGTGGTGCTGCGCCCGTGGGAGACGTCCCCACCATGAGGCCCTGGCCGCCACCGCCATCCTCCGGGAGCGTTTTCCCGACCTCAAAGTCCGCTTCATTAACGTGGTGGACCTTTTCACCTTGCAAGACCCGCCTGAACATCCCCATGGCCGAGCCACCGGGACTTTGACAGCCTGTTCACCACCGACAAGCCCATCATCTTTAACTTTCACGGCTACCCCTGGCTGATTCACAAGCTGGCCTACCGCCGCACGAACCACCAAAACCTCCATGTGCGTGGCTACAAGGAACACGGCAACATCAACACACCGTTGGAGCTGGCCATGAGGGACCAGATCGACCGGTTCAATCTGGCTATCGATGTCATCGACCGGGTTCCACTTTTGAGGTGGCGGGGGCGCACGTCAAGGAGTGGCTAAAGAATCAGATTATTGAAAATAGCAACTATGCCTATGAGCACGGCATCGATAAACCTGAGATCACCGGTTGGAGGTGGCCATTCTAAGTTGGCCTTTAGGAGTGGGAGGAAACGGGGAGCTTTAACCTTGGGACATTTTAGGATTCTTGTCAGTGCCTCATAGGAGTTTCTTGGAGTCGCCTGAAGCACTGCGCCCATCCCTATTGCTGGGGAAAAGATTCCTCCAGGCCCAGCACCTCCCCTTCAGGGAACCGTCGAGAAGGGAGGATTATGGCTGAACAGTGACATTCTGACCATTAATAGCGGCTCCTCCAGCATCAAATACTCCCTTTATGTGCTGGGAGTCTAGCACCTTATCTTAAAAGGAGAATTGGAAAGAATCGGGGTGGGACAGGGCTTCTTTCGTGCCGTAGATAAAGAAGGCAATCAACTGGTAACCC
>CAVYJK010000023.1:0-120933 GCA_963768765.1 uncultured delta proteobacterium | reverse complement strand
GGGCGGCAGGTAGACGCCCGCGGCCAACATTCCCTGGAAAAACTTCCGAAAACGGTTCAGATCGGATTTCTTGGCGTCCTCCAGGTTCGTCACCGGAGAGTCGGTGAAAAACAGGGTGAGCATGGACCCCACCCGGTTGATGGTGACCGGCACCCGGCGGCGCGCCGCCAGCTCGCCCAGTTCCCGGGCCAGCCAGGAGGCCTCGCTCCTCCAGGGTCTCATAGACTCCGGGCTGCTGCAAAGCCTTCAGGGTGGCGAGGCCCGCGGCCACCGCCACCGGGTTGCCCGACAGGGTGCCCGCCTGGTAGATGGGGCCCGACGGCGCCATCTGGGACATCAGGTCCCGGCGGCCGCCGTAGGCTCCCACCGGCAGCCCGCCCCCCATGATCTTCCCCAGGCAGGTGAGGTCCGGCGTCACCCCATAGCGGGACTGGGCTCCGCCCCAGGCCACCCGAAAGCCGGTGATCACCTCATCGAAAATCAACAGGATGCCTTCTTCGTCGCAGATCTGCCGCAGTCCCTCCAGGAACCCGGGCTTAGGAGACACCACCCCCATGTTCCCGGCCACCGGCTCCACGATGATGGCCGCGATCTCCCCCTGATGCCGGCCGGCAGCCTGGCGCACCGCCTCCAGGTCGTTGTAAGGCAGGGACAGGGTCAACCCGGCGATCTCCGGCGGCACCCCGGGGCTGCCGGGAATGGCCTGGGTGAGCACCCCGCTCCCCGCGGCCACCAGGAAAGAGTCGGCGTGGCCGTGATAGCAGCCGTCGAACTTGATCACCCGAGGGCGCCCGGTCACCCCCCGCACCAGGCGCAGCACGCTCATGCAAGCCTCGGTGCCGGAGTTGACCAGCCGCACCATCTCCAGGCCCGGCAGCGCCTCCACCAGGACCTGCGCCAGTTCCAATTCCCCCGGCGTCGGCGCCCCGAAACTGGTGCCCCGGGCCGCCGCCTCCTGGACCGCGGCCACCACCCGGGCTCGGCATGGCCAAGAATCAGCGGTCCCCAGGAACCCACGAAATCCAGATAAGCGTTGCCGTCGACATCGAAGACCCGGGCTCCCTCCCCCTTAACGATCAGCCGGGGGCTCAGGCCCACCGCCTGCCAGGCCCGCACCGGACTGTTCACCCCTCCGGGGATGATCTCCTGGGCCGCTTTAAAGAGTCGCTCCGAATTGGCGTAGCCGGCCATGGCCTGCTCCTGTCGGTTGAGGTTGGGGGAGGGCAGGGGCCACTTATGAAAAAGCCCCTGGCCCTCCCCCCAAAACCACTGCTATCCCCCACCCTCGCCTTCCCGGAAGTAGCGCATGGTGGTCTTTTTCAGTTCGGTTTCGCTGAACAGCATCTCGTAGTCTTCGATGCCGATCTCCGCCGCCATACGGGCCGCGATGTTGACGCAGTCTTCCCGGGTGCGGCCGTGGATCATGGTGTAGAGGTTATAGGGCCAGGAGGGCGCCGGGTTCCGGGCGTAGCAGTGGGTCACGGCCCGCTGGGCCGCCAGTTTCTGCCCCATGGCCTGGAGCTCGCCCTGCGGCACGGCCCAGGCCACCAGGGCGTTGGCCTCGTACCCCGACTTCTGATGTCTCAGGGTGGCCCCGAACCGCCGGATGTAGCCCCGCTCCATGAGGCCCTGGATGGTACTCAAAAGCTCTTCTTCCTCCAGTCCCAGCTGGTCCGCCAGGTCCTTAAAGGGCCGCGGTTTGATCTCCAGGTCTCGCTGCAGGGCCAGGATCACTCTTTTTTCCAGGTCGGACAACACGCTCAGGCTCCCGTCTAAGCGGAAAATATAGAATAATCGTCCGGGCTTGGCAAGGCTGGGGGATATGGCAGGGAGAGAAAGGTATTTTAAAGGCCCCCCTTTTGTAAAGACGGATTTAGGCGGATTTCTTCAGTTCCGCCGATTTTGAAGCAGGGCAATTCGCTACCAGCTCACCCGGTCCCCCACCCGGACGCCATATTCCTCGGCAAACCCCGCCGGCACCTCCAGCACGTAATTAACCGGCTGGGGCGAACTGAGGGTCCCGGTAAATTGCGGCGACACCTTCTTTTCGATGCCCACGATTTTTCCCTGTACTATCCAGAGGATGTCGATGGGGAACTCCATGCCCCGCATGCAAAAACCCTGCACCGCCACCAGCGGCAGGAAAAAGAGCATGCCCCGGCCCGGCGGCAGCTCCTGGCGGTAACCCAGCCCCCGGTAAAGTTTTTCCGGGGTGCTCACCACCTCCGCCTGCACCTTTACCTGGCCGACGCTCACCCAGAGGAAGGGGTTGCCGTATTCCGAGAGTTGTTCTCCCCGGGCCGGGCCGTGCAGCAGGGCCAAACATATCCACGGCATCAGGATGACCAGGGCCACCCGAAACCTTTTAAAAAATTCCATCTTCCCTCCCCTCCGTGCCCCGGCCGGGCGTCTGATCAATTTAGCACATTTATGCTATATTATGGTCAATCTCTAACCCGGCGGGAGTCCAGGAAATTATGAAGATCGTCGCAGTGCTGGGAAGTCCCCGGCCCCGAGGCAACAGCAACAGCCTGGCCCAAAAGTTTCTGGACGCGGCCCGGGCTCTGGGGGCCGACACCAAAGTCTACCTGTTGAATCAGATGGATTTCCAGGGCTGCCAGGCCTGCAGGACCTGCAAGACCAAGAGCGAGACTTGCATCCTGGAGGATGACCTGGCCCAGGTGTTGGAAGACCTGAAGCAAGCTGACCTGTTAGTCCTGGCCTCCCCGGTGTACTTCGGGGATATCAGCGGCCAGCTCAAGTGCTTCTTTGACCGGACCTATTCCTACTTTAACCCGGATTTCTCCAGCCGGGTCCCCCCGGGCAAAAAGGCGGTGGTGGTCCTGGTGCAGGCCAACCCCGATGAAGCCGAGTTTGCCGACATCTTCCCTCGCTACGAGCGCTGGCTGAAGCTCTACGGCTTTGACCCGGTTTATCTCCTCCGGTCCGTGGGGGTGCGGGACCCCGGGGATATCGACCAGCAGCCCCAGGTCCTGGACCAGGCCGCGGCCCTGGCCCGGGAACTGGTGGGGCCGGCTTAGGCTGCCCGGATCAGCAACAATGCCCCAAACAAGCAATGCGGATGTAGCGCAGGCGCCCTCGCCTGCGCAGAAACACCCGAGGGCGGGTGTTCTACATTTTCACATCCCGAAGAACCGATTTTCCGAAGAACCGATTTTTGCAGAGTTCTCATAGCTTCTATGGGCTCGTTTCCCGACTAATTAGACCAATGCCCCGGCCGTTCCCTCCCCCTTGAGGGGGGAGGGTCAGGGTGGGCGTGATAATCTGGTTCCGCCTTTGATTTTGGGACCGGCCGGATTATAAGGGCTTGTAATAATCGGTGAAAAAGAGATATTTGGTGGCGCCCAGCCGGAGTACTTCCGCCGACCTGATTACTTCTTCGCCTGCCCTGGTGGTATAGCGGATGTTAAACTCCAGGATGAAGGTGCTGGGCCGGATGAGGGGCCGGATGAAACACTCGTCGATGTGAAAGGCCTTGTCCCGCAGATACCCCTCGAATCCCGATAGGCTGTAGAGCATCTCGCCATAGACGTAATCCAGGTTGCCCTGCAGTCTCCGGCGGTACTCCTTATTGGGCACCGCCACTTCGGAAACCGGCAACTCGGCCAGCAGGGTCCTGTAGTCGTGGTACTGGAGGAAGGATTTGCCGGACCAGATCTGCTCCACCTCTTTAAATTTCTGCACGAACCGCTCTTTGGGGCTCATCTCCGCTTTTCGGGCCGCCTCTGCCATGTCCCTCACCTCCTGCGCCATGGGGGTCTATGGCTAATCTATAAGCATTTTCCCGCTTTTTTCAATTAAAAAAGCCCGGATTAATCAATCCGGGCTTGCTCTTTAAAATTAACTCCGGCGGCGTCCTATTTCCCACGCAGTCACCCACCCCAAATGGTGGCACAGGCGTCCCGCCTGTGCGCCCACGTAGTATCATCGCGGCTTCCGGGCTTAATTACCGAGTTCGGGATGGGATCGGGTGTGACCCCCACGGCATGGACTGTAGCTTTTTTCCTTAGGCTTCCTCCAGGCATTTAAAAACCTGTTTGGCTATCTTAGGGTGCAAGAGCTTTCCGGGATGAAAAGGAATTATGATCCTGCGCCCCTGTTTCAAGTAAATTCTATGGCTTCCCTTACTCTTTAACAAATTGAATCCTGCCTTGAGCAATAACGCTTCTGCCTTCTGATGCCGTCAACCTGGAAAGCTTAGGCAACCCCTACCTCTAACGAAGTGGTTAAAATTTCTTTGCTCAAAGCAGCCTGTTTTTCCTCATTCGAAAGGGTTTCCAAATAAAGTTCAATGGCTTCCTTGATATTGGTCATAACTTCTTCGAAGCTATCTCCTTGGGTCTGACAACCCTCTAATTCCGGGCTATAGGCATAATATCCGAAACCATCTTTCTCAATAACGACGCTGACCTTATCAGCCATTTGCTTCCCCTTCCTGAAACCGATGATAATAAAAAAGCCCGCCTCCGTCAAGAGGCGGGGTTGGTGCTATGAAATTAACTCCGGCGGCGTCCTACTTTCCCACGCAGTCACCCACGTAGTATCATCGGCGCTGGAGGGCTTAACTACCGAGTTCGGGATGGGATCGGGTGTTGCCCCTCCGCCATGGCCACCGGAAACTTTAAATACGGTTTTCGGTTTTCTGTAGGGACGGACCTGCGTGTCCGCCCTGCACAGGCGGGACGCCTGTGCCACCAAAACTAGTGAATCTGGAAGAGACAAGCCTTAGGAGTTTCTAAAGGCAAGAGGAAATATGGTCAAGCCGCACGGCCGATTAGTACCAGTCGGCTCCACGCATTACTGCGCTTCCACCTCTGGCCTATCAACCTGGTGGTCTACCAGGGGCCTTTAGGGATCTTACGATCCGGGAGATCTATTCTTGAGGTCGGCTTCCCGCTTAGATGCTTTCAGCGGTTATCCGGTCCGAACATGGCTACCCGGCGCTGCGCCTGGCGGCACAACCGGAACACTAGCGGTTCGTCCATCCCGGTCCTCTCGTACTAGGGACAGCTCCTCTCAAATCTCCTACGCCCGCAACAGATAGGGACCAAACTGTCTCACGACGTTTTAAACCCAGCTCACGTACCGCTTTAATTGGCGAACAGCCAAACCCTTGGGACCTTCTTCAGCCCCAGGATGCGATGAGCCGACATCGAGGTGCCAAACCTCCCCGTCGATGTGAACTCTTGGGGGAGATAAGCCTGTTATCCCCGGCGTACCTTTTATCCGATGAGCGACGGCCCTTCCATACGGGACCGCCGGATCACTAAGGCCTACTTTCGTATCTGCTCGACTTGTAGGTCTCGCAGTTAAGCTCCCTTATGCCTTTACACTCAACGGCTGGTTTCCAATCAGCCTGAGGGAACCATCGCGCGCCTCCGTTACCTTTTAGGAGGCGACCGCCCCAGTCAAACTACCCGCCAGGCAATGTCCCCGCCCCGGATCACGGGTCTGGGTTAGAACTCTAGAATAACCAGGGTGGTATTTCAAGGTTGGCTCCCTCCGAACTAGCATCCGGAGATCGTCGCCTCCCACCTATCCTACACAAGTTACCCCAAAATTCAATGCCAAGCTGTAGTAAAGGTGCACGGGGTCTTTCCGTCTTGTTGCGGGTACACGGCATCTTCACCGCGAATACAATTTCACCGAGTCCATGGTCGAGACAGCGGGGCAATCGTTACGCCATTCGTGCAGGTCGGAACTTACCCGACAAGGAATTTCGCTACCTTAGGACCGTTATAGTTACGGCCGCCGTTTACCGGCGCTTCGGTTCAGAGCTTCTCCGGGCGAACCCGAATGACCCCTCCCCTTAACGTTCCGGCACCGGGCAGGCGTCAGACCCTATACATCGCCTTGCGGCTTGGCAGAGTCCTGTGTTTTTAGTAAACAGTCGCCACCCCCATTTCTCTGCAACCCAGCTCAGCTCCGGAAGCAAGTTCCTTCACCAAGCCGGGCGCACCTTCTCCCGAAGTTACGGTGCTATTTTGCCGAGTTCCTTAACCATGGTTCTCTCGAGCGCCTTAGGATTTTCTCCTCGCCTACCTGTGTCGGTTTGCAGTACGGTCACCTGGTGAACTACCTAGAGGCTTTTCTTGGCAGCGTGGGATTAACCAGTTTGTGAGGCATAAGCCTCTCCTCATCACCTCTCGGGGTTAAGGAGCACCGGATTTGCCTAGCGCTCCCCCCTACGGGCTTGAACCGGGACGTCCAACACCCGGATGGCCTACCCTCCTGCGTCCCCCCATCGGTCACTGCGCACCAGGTGGTACAGGAATGTCAGCCTGTTTTCCATCACCTACGCCTTTCGGCCTCGGCTTAGGGACCGACTAACCCTGGGAAGATTAACTTTACCCAGGAAACCTTAGGCTTACGGCGACAGGGTTTCTCGCCCTGTTTATCGTTACTCATGTCAGCATAAGCACTTGTCGGACCTCCAGCGCTCCTTACGGTACGCCTTCGCAGGCTACGACAACGCTCCCCTACCGCGGCAAGTTTCCTTGCACCCGCAGCTTCGGTACCAGGCTTGAGCCCCGTTATATTTTCGGCGCGGACCCACTCGACCAGTGAGCTATTACGCATTCTTTAAAGGGTGGCTGCTTCTAAGCCAACCTCCTGGTTGTCTGGGCGGATCCACATCCTTTCCCACTTAGCCTGAATTTGGGGACCTTAGCTGGCGGTCTGGGCTGTTTCCCTCTCGACCACGGAACTTATCTCCCGTAGTCTGACTCCCCCGCTAAAGACCATGGCATTCGGAGTTTGGTTGGGTTTGGTAATCTTGTGAGACCCCTAGTCCATCCAGTGCTCTACCTCCATGGCTCATCACGGGAGGCTATACCTCAATATATTTCGGGGAGAACCAGCTATCACCGGGTTTGATTAGCCTTTCACTCCGATCCACAGCTCATCCAATAACTTTTCAACGTTAACTGGTTCGGGCCTCCAGTCGGTGTTAACCGACCTTCACCCTGGCCATGGATAGATCACCCGGCTTCGGGTCTACTCCTGGCGACTAATACGCCCTATTAAGACTCGCTTTCGCTCCGGCTCCGCCTCACGGCTTAACCTCGCCACCAAGAGTAAGTCGCTGACTCATTATGCAAAAGGCACGCAGTCAGACGGTGAGACCGAAATCTCACATCGTCCTTCCACAGCTTGTAAGCGATCGGTTTCAGGTTCTATTTCACTCCGCTCCCGCGGTTCTTTTCGCCTTTCCCTCACGGTACTAGTTCACTATCGGTCGTTGAGTAGTATTTAGCCTTGGATGATGGTCCACCCGGCTTCCCACGGGGTTCCACGTGTCCCGTGGTACTTGGGAACCAGTTCCAGAAAGCCGTCTTCCTTTCGCCTACAGGGCTATCACCCTCTATGGCGGACCTTTCCAGATCCTTCGACTAAAAAGACGGTTGGTAACTTTCCGAGAGGGCGGCCACCCTCTCCAAACTGGCCCCGCAACCCCGCACAAGCAACGCTGGCCGGCTTACACCTGCACGGTTTGGGCTCTTCCCCGTTCGCTCGCCGCTACTGAGGGAATCACAATTGTTTTCTTTTCCTGGGGATACTGAGATGTTTCACTTCTCCCCGTTCGCCTCGTACACCTATGGATTCAGTGCACGATATCCAGGCATTACCCTGGATGGGTTGCCCCATTCGGAAATCTCCGGATCACAGCCTGTTTAGCGGCTCCCCGAAGCTTATCGCAGCTATCCACGTCCTTCATCGCCTCTCAACGCCAAGGCATCCACCGATCGCCCTTAGTAGCTTGACCATAAGCCCTCTTGCCTTGGGAAACTCCTAAGGACTTCTCTCTTCCAGATTCACTTGTCAAAGAGCAGCGAGGATTAGCTGAATCCCCGTAAAATTCTCAGAGCTTGGTGGAGGTGAACGGATTCGAACCGATGACCCCCTGCGTGCAAAGCAGGCGCTCTTCCAACTGAGCTACACCCCCGAAGTGATGGTGGGCCTAGTTGGAATTGAACCAACGACCTCACGCTTATCAGGCGTGCGCTCTGACCGAAACTGAGCTATAGGCCCTCCGTAGAGAAAGAAAATCAGTCTAACGCCAGGGGCTCTAGACTGAGGCATAAAGCTCCTTATTTGGCCTGCTTTTCCCTTGCTCCTTCAAAACTAAATAGTGAGTCCCGAGTGTGGTGTTCTTTGTGCTGTTAGCACCTTAGAAAGGAGGTGATCCAGCCGCAGGTTCCCCTACGGCTACCTTGTTACGACTTCACCCCAATCACCAACCATACCTTAGGCGCCTCCCTCCCCGAAGGGTTGGGCCAGCGACTTCTGGTACCATCGGCTTTCGTGGTGTGACGGGCGGTGTGTACAAGGCCCGGGAACGTATTCACCGCGGCGTGCTGATCCGCGATTACTAGCGATTCCAACTTCATGGAGTCGAGTTGCAGACTCCAATCCGAACTGAGGACGGCTTTCTGGGATTGGCTCCCCCTCGCGGGTTTGCGACCCTTTGTACCGCCCATTGTAGCACGTGTGTAGCCCTGGACATAAAGGCCATGAGGACTTGACGTCGTCCCCACCTTCCTCCGGTTTATCACCGGCAGTCTCTCTAGAGTGCCCAACTGAATGCTGGCAACTAGAGACAAGGGTTGCGCTCGTTGCGGGACTTAACCCAACATCTCACGACACGAGCTGACGACAGCCATGCAGCACCTGTCTTGGGGCTCGGATTGCTCCGCACCCCCATGTTTCCATGAGGTTCCCCAGATGTCAAGCCCAGGTAAGGTTCTTCGCGTTGCGTCGAATTAAACCACATGCTCCACCGCTTGTGCGGGCCCCCGTCAATTCCTTTGAGTTTTAACCTTGCGGCCGTACTCCCCAGGCGGGGCACTTAATGCGTTAGCTGCGGCACGGAGGGATTAAAAACCCCCCACACCTAGTGCCCATCGTTTACAGCGTGGACTACCAGGGTATCTAATCCTGTTTGCTCCCCACGCTTTCGCGCCTCAGCGTCAGTTTCGGTCCAGAAAGCCGCCTTCGCCACCGGTGTTCCTCCGGATATCTACGAATTTCACCTCTACACCCGGAATTCCGCTTTCCTCTCCCGAACTCAAGCCAACCAGTTTCAAATGCACTTCCAGGGTTAAGCCCTGGGCTTTCACATCTGACTTGATCGGCCGCCTACACGCCCTTTACGCCCAATAATTCCGAATAACGCTCGCACCCTCCGTCTTACCGCGGCTGCTGGCACGGAGTTAGCCGGTGCTTCCTTCAGCGGTACCGTCACACCCTAAGGATATTAGCCCTAGGGCTGTTCTTCCCGCCTGACAGGGCTTTACGACCCGAAGGCCTTCTTCACCCACGCGGCATCGCTGCGTCAGGGTTTCCCCCATTGCGCAATATTCCTCACTGCTGCCTCCCGTAGGAGTCTGGACCGTGTTCCAGTTCCAGTGTGGCTGATCGTCCTCTCAGACCAGCTACCCATCGTCGCCTTGGTAGGCTTTTACCCTACCAACAAGCTAATGGGACGCGGGCTCATCTCTGTCCGGTAGCTTTGATCAAGAGGCCACCTTTACCGCCAGATCCAGGGACCCGGCGGAATACGCGGTATTAGCGCACCTTTCGGTGCGTTATCCCCCAGGCAGAGGTAGATTACCCACGCGTTACTCACCCGTGCGCCACTTTACTCGCCCGGCGAACCGGGCTTTCTCGTGCGACTTGCATGTGTTAGGCATGCCGCCAGCGTTAATTCTGAGCCAGGATCAAACTCTCCAGTTTTAATGGAGTCATTCCCGCACTCGGGCTCACTATTTAGTTTTCAAAGAGCAAAGTTCGCTATTGTAGTATAAACATTTTTGTGCCGCTGTCAAGAGAGAACTTCTTCACTTGAATCTCCCTCTCCCGCAGCGGCAAATAGGTTTGTAACCGATTCCCCCTTCCCTGTCAAGCCCCCCACCAAAATTTTTTCACCCAGGGGCTAATCCAGGGCCGCTGACCACTTTCTATAATAAATATAACATCTTATTCGATAAAGTCAAGCCCCCCGGAGAAATAGTTTCCAGTTTTCAGTGGTCAGTAGCCAGTTTTCGGTTTTCGGCTCCCAAAAAAAGTAGGGCGGGCCTCCGGGCCCGCCATCCTTAGACTCGCTCCCCCTTGAGGGGGGAGGGCTGGGGTGGGGGTGAACCTCTCATGGGGCGGCCCTCCGTGCCTCATGAGGCGGGCCTCCGCGCCCGCCATCCTCTAATCCCCCCCTTTTCTAAAGGGGACAAGGAGGATTTCTGGCGGCATAGGCTTTACGGCTTGCTCAAGCGCCCTTAATACCCTACTTCATATGCTACTCATTGATATTGAATATTAAGCTCTTTTTTGTTAATAGTCCATTACGAGGACAATTCCTATGCTTAGATATCGACTTGATATCTTGGATGGTATCAATTTGAATGCATGGTCCAGGCCCTTCTTAAAGCGGGATTTGGCATGGGGATCGAGTCTTGGGCGGGAAGAGGAGACCATGGTCGGGATGCTTTCTTTAAGGGTTCACTCGAGTTTCCAATCAGAGGGAAGCTGCAAGACGGCCCTTTCGTCTTCCAGGTAAAATTTGTGGAGGAGGCGAATGCAGCTGGTGCAGATCCTCGCCCTCGTATTATTTCGGCAATTAATTCAGAGATAAAAAAAATAAATAAAAGAAGAAATTTAAAAGAAAAAATACTAGTCTATTCACTATTTACAAATGTATATCTTTCTCCAAGAATTAAGAGAAGAATTAATAAGGTTATTAAATGATAATTTCCCTTTGTTTAATGTTGTTCTTATGGGTGGTCAAGATGTTTGTGATTTGCTTGATAATTTACCAAGCATTCGAGTCTCATTTCCGCAAGTTCTCAGCCTCAGAGATCTTGACACCCTTTTAAATGATATTATAGCCAAACCTATCATTGAACGAAGTAGAGGTATGGTTGAAGAAGCTAGAGAGCTATCTTTAATATTTTATCCTACTAACGCATATAGCGAAACAATTAAAAAACTTACATTTAATAACTTTGCAGTGTTGGAAGGACCGCCAGAAGTTGGTAAAACTGCCATTGCAAGAATGATTGGATTGTCTCGGCTTTCAACGGGTTGGGAAGCTTATGAATGTTTATTACCAAGTGATTTTTTCCAACTTTTTTCTAATGAAAACCAACAGATTTTTATAGCTGATGATGCTTTTGGAAGCACTGAATATGACCCTGCAAGATCTAATGAATGGTCACATAATCTAGACAGAATCCTGAGGCGCCTTGATCATAATCATTGGCTAATTTGGACTGCCAGAAAGCACATCCTTGAGATTGCCTTACAACGTATGCGGCTCCAAGGTAAAGGGGAAACCTTTCCTGAACCTGGTTCTATCATAATTGATGCTGGTAGTCTTACTAAAACCGAAAAGGCTATGATCTTATATAGACATGCTAAAGCTGCCGGATTTGAAAATGATGCCCGCAAGTTATTAAAGATATATGCAGAAACAATAGTTTCAGATGATTATTTTACTCCCGAACGTATTAGAAGATTTGTTAAGTACTCTTTCCCGAGTCTGATAAGAGAATTTAAATCCGGCAAATTAACTTCGGAGGATTTAAGCAAATTAATTACTAAAGAAATCAAGGAGCCAACAAGGTCCTTAAAGCAAGCTTTTGATTGCCTATCTGAAGACCACAAGAGACTCCTGATAAGTAGATTAGATATAGAACAATCTGAGTTATTGACCGATCCCAAAGAATTATCTCAAGCTTTTGAGAGACATCGTACCCAGGTTAATGGTAAAATATATGATCAATTGGAGAGAGATTTGTCGTTGTCTTTTTTAAAGAAAACAACTCCATATAATTTATATTTTTTTGATGGTGGTTGGGTTCACCCTAGTATGCGGGATTTAGTTATAGGCTATTTAGTTAGCAATAAGAATAGTCGTTTTGACTTTTTGTCGAAATGTAGCATTGGTGGGATATCACTTTCCCTTTCAATAGGCGGCGGCAGTGAAGGTACTAGAACATTTCCATTAGTTATTGATAGTGAAGATAAAGAAGTATTGCAAAAGAGAATTAAAGATATCATTCTTAATGTTAATCCAAAAGAATTAACAACATTGCTAGAAAATATTTTTGAAGCAACCTCAAAGAGTAAAGAATTGGAAGATATTGAAATGATTAAATTTTTAAATGATATTTTTGAAATTGCAATCGACAGTCTCTTGCTTAGATGGGCTAATAATGAGGAATTAATTGAAATAAAATTATTAGACCTTTATTACAAAATGGCAAAACAATCAAAGATGTTTAGAACTACTCCGTCTCTTAAATATACTTGGGATAATTTTATTGTAAAGGTGGTTGAAGTTACATCCTATTCAGAAGATTATGTTGAAATGGACGATTATTCTGAAATTTCCCAATTTTTGGACTTTGTTAAAATAATAAAAAGCGAAGACCCCCGCTTTTTGCGATTTGTTAATTTTCCTGATTGCTTTTTCGAATCTGCTAATAACTTTATAAAAGCTTTATCGCTTATTCTAATGCTGATTACTCTATTTCCTCAGATTCAATTAGTCCTTATGATCTTTATTCCTCCGAGGCTGCAAAGTTTAATGAATTATACGAAATAGTTGAAAAAATATTTAATTTAAATATTGATTTAGAAATAGGAATGGACGCAGAAGAAGCTTTGAATCTAATACATGATGCTGCCTTCAAATGGGAACAGAGAGCTCAAGAAGAATATGAACCCGAACCAGATTATGATGATCATCGCAGCTCTAAAGAAGGAGACTATCCCGATATAGAGGCGCTATTTTCCGATTTATAAATACTTCTCCTTCTTCCACCCCCTTTTCCCCGCCATCTGTCCCGCCCGTGCTGGCCCCTTGCCCCCTTCCCTGATAACCTTTCCCCGGTTCTTTTACCGAAAACCGCAAACCGAAAACCGAAAACCGTCTTCATGAATAAACGCTGCTCCGTCTGCAACCACGCCTGCCGCGCCGACATCGACCGCGCCCTCATCGATGGGATGCGCCTCCGCCCCTTGGCCGCCCGCTACGGCCTCTCCCCCTCCTCAGCCGCCACACCCGGCCCTCCCCGCAACCCCTTTCCCTCCGCCATTTACCCCTTAATTTGCCAATCGGAGTCCGAAAATTGGGGAAACCCTGATTAACGTTTTCCCTCCCTTCGGTATCCTAGCAGTTAAATCGCTTGCATAGTTACCTTCAGAGGAGGAGATTCTCATGCGTAGAACCAGATGGGCCTTGGCCTTGGTGATTTCCCTGGCATTGCTGGGAGCCCCCCAGGCCTTTGCCGCGGGCAAGGCCAAAGGGCAGGGAAATGGCAATCAGGTGGGGGGGACCCAGGGCCAATGGATCAACAACCAACCGCCCGGATGGTCGGGCCCCGGCCAGAAGCAAGGTTGGACCAAAAACGGCGCGGCCATGCCTGTGGGCCTGCAGAAAAACCTGGACAGCAAAGGGAAGTATCCCAAAGGCTTGCAAAAGACCAGGTAAACCCGGCCCTTCGATCCCAGGGAGCAAAAAGTCGTAAGGCGGTCGCGCGGCCGCCTTTCTCTTTGCCCACTATGGTCCGGGAGGGGATAACGTGAGGTCTGGTGGCTGCCAACCCGCCCTTTGGGCCCGCCACCCTTCCCCAGGCGCTTTTCCCTGGTGATAACCTGGCTGGCAATCTCAGGTTTTTTCAGGAGGGTTCTTCAAGATTTTTTGGAATATTTTTTGAGATGGTTGCGGCGCGAGCTCCCGGCCCGCGGTTTCTTCGGGCGGCGCCGTAAGCGCTTGACCTTTGGCTTCTTGCAGCTCTTCGGGGTTTTCACCTCAAAGGCCCGGCTGCTCACCGGGCTGCCGCCCTTGGGCTGGCTCACCATATGGCCGTATTCCACCCCGGTCTGGGCCGCAGCCGGGGCCCAGGGGGCCAGGGACAGGATCACGACGCTCAGGGCTACGCTCAGCAGTTTGCTCATGGTGGCCGTCCTTAAGAGAAAGCTCCGCCGGGGGCTCCCCGCCGCCACCCCCGCGCCGGCGGCGGAGAAAGAGCCCATCTGCCCGGGTTGGATACCATTTAGGCACAACCAGGGCCCGGCCACCATCGGGAAAACCCTGAATTTTCCCTCTGAAATTACCTAATTCTCCCGGCCGTTTCCGCCAATTGTCCCGCCCGTGCCGGCCCCCCGCCGGCGCCCCTGATAACCTCCTTGGCCGGCGCCGGCATTCTTGCCGGGGTGGCGACCCGGCTACGTAACGATCTGGCGGATCCAGGGCGGGCACGGGGGTTTCTAAAGGATCTCTTATCTTACCAAGGGCACCCGAGCCGCAGGAGAAAGATAGCTAAACATGCCGTCTTGGTTATGGTCGCCAGCGCGCCGGGACATCACCCTCCTCAGCGTGATGCTCGTCATTATAGCAGCATGGTCAACCAAACGCGATTGCCGAGTTTTTCAACAGCCTGTTAGGAGAATCCATTTCCCTCAGCCATATTCGCGCGATGGCAGTGGCATTTTTTTACTTTGAGGGTAAAATTAAAAATTGGTTATTTACAGGTCAAGGCAAAACCGGACCGGTCTGCGGGAAATTACCGCACCTGAGCTTTGAGAAGAGCCACCTTACAGATTGCGCAATCAATGAATTTTGGTAAGCTTTGATTCACTTGGATAGAGATTCAGCATGAAATCAACCCCATTATCGGTCAAAAAGCCCGAACTATTAATAGTAGTTCTGGGCGCACTATCTTTGCTGGTCGGGTGCCTTATCCTCTGCGCCAAAAAATACTTTTTAGTGGACGAATTGATTTCGTTTTACCTGGTAACCGACCCCTCCATATCTCACATGCTCAAGGCTTTGGCTGACCAGGTGGATGTTTCCCCGCCGGTTTATTACGTGCTGGCTTGGCTTTGGGTAAAGGTGGCAGGCTCTTCAGAACTTTCCCTGCGGATCTTTTCTACATCCGGTATATGTCTTGCCTTTATCATCGCCTGGCAGGTAGTTCGACCCTCCTTTGGATTTTGGGCCGGCAGCATCGGCGTCACCGCCAGCTTTTTCTTGTCCACCACCATATTTGCGCATGTTGGTGAAGCCAGGTCTTACGGTTTATTTTTGGCGGTGGGGGCCCTGGCCTTTCTTCAATACGACCGAATTATCAGAAAGGGACTTACTTGCTCCTGGCCAGATTTCTTCTGTAACGCGGGCATTCACGCCAGCCTCGTTCTTACTCATAATTTTGGCCTTCTCTACAGCGGCGTCTTTCTTCTTTCTTATGTGGTGTCCAGTATCTATAAAAGGGTTTTTGCTCCCAAGGTTTATCTTTCGGTGGTCCTGGGATGGGCCGCCTTTTTGCCGTGGCTCAGCTCCTTCTTGCACCAGGCTGAGGTGGGCAAACCGTATTCCTGGATACCGGTGCCGGGGTTTCGAGAGCTGCTCCTTTCTTTCTCCCACAGCATCCTGATTGGCGTCTTTGTAATCATGCTGTTCTTGGCCTCTTGGCTCATTGGCCCCAGAGAAGGAAAAAGCGAAAGTGAAGCTGCCGGTGGGGAGATGGGGCAAGGCGCCTCGTCTTCCTTGCTGCCCTTATTATTTTTAGGCGGGTTGCTGGTGGTTCTGCCTCCTATCCCTGTCTGGATCTTCTCCCGGGTAGCTGTCTCCATCTTTTTCGGCAAGTATATGATTATCAGCACCTTGGGCTGGTCCGTCCTCTTGAGTTGGCTGACCCGGCAAGTTCTTCCCTATGCGGAAGAGCCGGTCCCGGGGGAAACCTTGAGAACCATATTTCTGGGCAATCGCCAGAAAAAGATCCTCTCCCTGCTGGTGTGCGGACTGCTCTTGTTCCCTCCATCTGCGTCTTTGATGACCGATGCGCAATCCCGACCAGGCGCCGGGGAGGAGCAGCTCTGGGTGGAGTTACCCATCGCGGTGGAAGCCTGGGATGAATACTTGGCCAGATTCCGCTACTCTCCCAGCAAAGACAGGTACATCCACATTTTGGATTGGGAGGCGGCGTTAGATAGGGATAGCACGCTCGATGCAGTTGATGATTACCATTCCATGGCCGCCCTTAAGAGAAACTATCCTTTTTTCAAAATTATGCAGGGGGCGGATTTTTTGAAACAGTACGACCGCTTTTTGGTCCTGGATGATAAGATACATCGATGGTTTGAATTAAGGATCAAAAATAATCCTGAATTTAAGATTACGGTCTTGAAAGATGACCTGATCCTGGTGGAACGGAAAAGTTAAGATTATTCATTAAAGAGAGCTTGGAGAAATGCGCTTTGCTTCCCTGCCCCCCGAGAAGCCGATGAGCAAGCTTGCCGGAATTAATAAGAGGTAGCAAATTCCCCCCACCCGCAGAGCCGCATTAATGCCATAAGCAATGCTAATCATCACGGTGACATCCGCGGCCAGCACCCCGGCGGCGCCGTTGATTCCCCAGAACCACGGAGTCGGCCTTGGATCCCAAGCGGACACCAACCGCATGCCGGTGGGAAAGCCAAACCCGGACATAAAGGTAGCCATTGTCCAAATATTTATCTTCTGGAATTTCCGAGTTTTTCCCGCCCCCCCTGGGCGGTTGGTAACAAACTATTCTCTTAAAAAAGAATCTTGTGCCGATTGCCGGGCCCGGTTATAAAATACCAAAGATCATAGAGGAACTGCAAGAATTAACCCCCGATACTCATGGAAGCTTCTAATCTTATTGAACTGATCTCCTGGCAGGAGCAGCCTCTGGCCTACATTATTCGGGCAGAGTTCGTGCCTGAGAAGACCACCTTTTTTACGCCGCCGGAGTGGGAGCAGCAGCTGGGTATGATAATTCGCTCAGCCGGGGAGAAGATTGCCCGCCACGCCCACCGCTCAGAGGCACATCAACGTACGAAGGCTCCGGAGATTCTCATTGTCCGCCGGGGGCGCTGCCAGGTGGACATCTACAATCATGAACAGCAACTGGTGGCCACCCGGGAGCTACGCCAGGGGGACGTCATTCTTTTGATCGACGGCGGCCACGGCTTTCGCTTCCTGGAAGATACCGTTTTTCTAGAGGTCAAACCCGGACCATACGCCGGGCCGGAAGAAAAGAACTACTTCTGAATGCCTTCGGCAAGAACCTTTGGGTAGTTTCTAAAAGTTATGGGGTCCGAAGCGTTGTGCTTGCCGGCTCCAAAGTTTCTGCCGGGGCGGAGGCCACTTCTGGCTCAGAGAGGCTACCGGGTCACGGGTGTGGACCGCTCCCGGCCCGTGTTGGTTCGGGCCCGGCACCGGGCGGAGTCCATTCCTTGGCCCGGCAGCGCCACCCCTCCGACCTTCCTGGCGGGGGATGCGCGGAGTATGAGCCTTAACCCACGATTCGACGCGGGGTTAATGATGTTTGCGGTCTTGGGTTATCAGTTGACCAACGACGACGTCTTGGCCACTCTGCATACCGTCCACCGCCATCTCCAGCCCGGCGGCCTTTTGGTGGCCGACGTCTGGTACGGCCCAGCCGTATTGGCCCTGCGCCCTCAGGAGCGGGTCAAGGTGATGGCAACCGAGAACGGCAAGGTTATCAGGACTGCATCCGCTTCTCTGGACACCTTCAATCACTTGGCTGAGGTCCGTTACTGTTTCTGCTATCTACGCGGCAGCCAGGTCATGCGGGAGGCTGAGGAGGTCCACCGGATGAGTTACTTTTTTCCGCAAGAACTGTCCCTATTCCTGGCGCAGGCAGATCTGGATTTGGTGGGCCTGCGGCCCTTTGAAAACCTGGAGATAACTCCTGGAGAGGACACCTGGAAAGTGATGATAATTGCCAAGTCATCCCAATAGAGAGAGATAACCCCAAGAATTCCCTTGTCCACGCCTGAATCGGTTACCGGAAAAGCGGTCAGTTCCGTCAAATGGTCGGGTTTGATGGAGGTAGGGGGACGCTCGGCTTCCGCGGCCGTGTATCTGATCCTGGCGCGTCTGCTGGTCCCGGAAGACTTCGGGGTCGTAGCCATGGCCCTGATCGTCATCAACTTCTCCCAGGTCTTCTGGGATGCCGGCCTGGAGAAGGCCCTCATCCAAACTGACTCGCCCCCGGAGCAGGCGGCGCAGGTGGTCTTCTGGACCAATGCCCTCCTTGGCCTGGTGATTTTCGTCCTGCTTTTCCTGGCGGCGCCCTGGCTGGCGGCCTTCTTCCACAGCCCGGCTTCTATGGCGGTTATTCGGGTGTTGGGCTTGCAGGTGGTGATCGCCTCCTTGGGGTCGGTGCAACAGGCGCTGCTGGTGCGGGAGTTGGGTTTTCGGGAGCTTTTCCGGGTGAGACTGGCCACCGTTATTGTTTCCGGCGGTTTTTCCATCCCGCTGGCCCTTTTCGGATACGGGGTCTGGGCCCTGGTGGCCGGCTCGTTGTCCGGCTCCCTGCTCAGTCTGATCCTCTTGTGGCGCCAAAGCCCCTGGCGCCCCTGCTTGAGTTTTGACTGGCGCCTGGCTCGGGGCCTTTACGGTTTTGGCTTTTGGGTGATCCTGGAAGGCCTGGGGGCCTGGTTTTTTACCTGGGGAGATAATCTGCTGGTGGGTAAATTCCTGGGCGTGTACGCCCTGGGGGTTTACAGCGTCGGTTGGAACGTCGCCAACCTTCTTTTCGGCCTGGTCCTTAACCCATTTTTTCCGGTGCTTTACCCGACGTTCTCCCGGTTGCGGGACAATGTGCCGGTGTTGACGGAAACCTTTCATCGGGCCAACCAGGTGGTGATCGCACTGGCCTTGCCGCTGGGCACCCTGCTATTGCTGGCTGGGCCGCTTCTGGTCTCGGTTTTTTTTGGAGACAAATGGCAAGGGCTGGGTTTAATTTTGGCCCTGGTGGGCTTTATGCACGGCATGGCCTGGCTGGTGGGCATCAACCCGGAGCTCTACCGGGCCATGGGCCGCCCGGATCTGAATATCAAGATAATGTTGGCCACCATCCTCTATTATCTGCCCGCTTACCTGCTGGCGGCGCCCTGGGGGCTGGTGGCCTTCACCTGCGTGCGCCTCGGCTTGGACCTCACCTCCATTCCCGTGCACGTCTATTTTGGGGTGCGCATGCTGCGGGTGTCACCCTTCTATCTGTGGCGCTACGGCCGGCCCATGATCTTGGCGACCCTGGCCATGGCCGGAGGCCTGGTCATCTTGAAGTCGCTTTTTATGGTGAACCAGACGTTAATCTGGCTGACGATCTTAATGGGGGTGGGGGTCCTGGTCTACGGCGTTGTCTTGTGGCGACTGGACCGCTCCTTCGTGGCGGAGATGACCAGCCTGATCAAAACCGCGGTCCTCACTTAACCAACTCTCAACCGACCGGTGACCTGTGGCAGAGACACCACACTCGAAACCCCTGGCCAGCGTCATTATCCCCACTTGCGGCCGCCCCCGGTTTCTGCCAGAGGCGGTGGCCAGCATCCGGGCCCAGGAAGGTGGTTGGGAGTTTGAGGTCATCGTGGTGGACAATACGCCGTCCGGGGCTCTTTATGAGTATGTGGCCGGGATGGTGGCAGAGCCCGGACCACCGGTGCGCTACCTGGCCGAACCGCGCCCCGGGGCGACCGCGGCCCGGCATGCCGGCGCCCGGGCAGCCCAGGGCGAAATCCTGGTTTACGTGGACGATGACATTCTGGCCGCACCGGGGTGGCTGGCGGCGTTGCTGCCGCCACATCTGGACCCCGACGTGGCTTGCGGCGGCGGGAGAATCTTGCCGCGCTGGGAAGCCGCGCCCCCGCCCTGGTTGGCCCAATTTCCCGGGGCCTTTTACAGTCTGCTGGACTATGGTGAGGCATTGCGGGAGTTGTCTCCCTCCGAGTACCTCTGGAGCTGTAATTTCTTCATCCGCAGGCAGGTGCTTTTTGACGTCGGTGGCTTCCACCCGGACTATTACGCTGACCGCAGGTTGATCTGGTATACCGGTGATGGGGAGTGTGGCTTATTGCGCCAGGTGCAAGGGGCAGGTTATAAAATTGTGTACGCGCCCCAGGCTGTGGTCAGACACCGGATTCCCGCCGAAAGACTGACCGCGGCCTATCTGCGGTGGCGGGCCTTCCATTTTGGCATCGAAGCCGGGTATGGCTATTTTCGCTACCAGAACCCTTCCTGGCCGGGGCTGGCGGTCTGGACCGTCAAGTCCCTGGTTAGGGTGGCTTATCACCGCTGGCTTCAAGCCTCGGCCCAGGGTAGACGGAAGGCGCATCAGGAATTATCGGAGTCGGTGGCGGTGGCTTATTATCGCGGACGCCTGGGTCATGCCTTAAGGCTGCTGTTCCAACCCGGGCTTCGGCGTCATTGTTTGCAAGAAAATTACCTCAGTTGACTGGCAAATTATCCCTCAAAAAGAAATCTCGGTGCACGGATTCAGTCCTGGCGGGCACAGCTTGAAGAACTCGGTACCAGCCAAGATCGGAGTTGTGGCTTCCTTAAGGTCACTGACCATCATCCCCAGCCTGCAGGGGCTCCTGGAAACTTTGGCCGGTTGCGGTTATCGGCTGGATATCTATGCCTGGGATGACATCTCTTCCCCCGTCGAGATTCCTCTCCCTATTAACTCGCGGCTATTCCTGTTAGCCCAGCAGGCCTCCATAGGTTCCGCCACCTGGCGCTGGCAGTTTCTGAGGTCCTGGGTGCCTTTCCTGTATCGGCAATGCCTCCGGGAAAGGTATGGCTGTCTGCTTGGAGTGGACGCGCATGGATTGGTCCTGGCCGGCATCCCGGCCCGGCTGGTCGGCACCCCGTTGGTTTACCTTTCACTGGACCTATTCTTCCTGAGGACCGCGACCTCCCCTTATCACAAGATTCTCAAGTGGCTTGAAATATTATTAAATCGGTCCACGGCCCTCACCATCGTCCAGGATGCAGACCGCGCTAAGCTCCTGGCGCAAGAAAACCGGATCTCATTGGCGCAGGTGCTTTATCTCCCCAATGCTCCCCCAGGCAAGGCCAATGCGGTAAAGACAAAAATCTTAAGAGAAACCTTGGGGATCGAAGATGGTCGGCGCATAGTCCTGCATGCGGGTTCAATTGATTGGTGGACCAACAGCCTGGACCTTGCTCGGGCAGCCTCCTGTTGGCCTGACAATCTGGCGATGGTCTTTCATGTGCCTATCCCGCTACGGACCGAGTATCAGCAGGCCTTCCTAGCGCAAATAGATGGGCGTCATACTTATCTGAATCAAAGATCGCTGCAAATGAATCAGCTTATAGAACTGATTCGTTCTGCCGATATCGGCATGGCACTCTATCCTGTTTCTGAAGATAACAAAAATATCTTTACCATGGGATTCTCTTCCGGCAAGATTGCCCATTATCTTCAGTGTGGTCTTCCAGTTGTTACCACGGGATTGCCAACTCTCCGGAATTTTATCGAAAGATATCATTGTGGTATCTGCATTGACCGCGTTGAAGAAGTCTTAAGCGCGGTCCAGACTATCATTAATAACTATGAATCGTTCTCTCGGGGCGCAATTGACTGTTTTAATCAAGAATTTAATCTTCAATGGTACTTACCGGCGATTGCTGAAAGATTCGGTAAACTCTCTGGATTCACTGCGCCGGCACGAACTTAAGTCACTCTCTCAGGTCGGAACTTGGCCTCAGGAGCTGAGGAGTAGTTTTCTAACCAGACTCACCTCGCCAACATCTTCCAAATCAAATTTGGCTAAGGAGAAAAGGCGCTTACTCCGGTAAATTTTTAAACCTTTATATATAACTAGCATATTTAATTAAAGATATTTGTTTTGGTTTGACAACCCAGACGAAGGATTATAAAATATTTCCACATTTTCAAAGTAAGATTAGTAGGTGGAGACCTTCTTCGGAGTTCCCTTAAACCCCTTGCGATGGAGCAACATGAGCATCCGATTTCCTTTCTACCTAAGACCTAAAAAAATTGTTCAAGCCACTATTTAGACTTGGAGATTATCTTTATGGACGAGCCTGCTTCTAAACTCATGCCTAAAGAAGACAAGACTGTTATACTTGATTATCTAATCATCTTTGCGAAATACAGCCGTGGGATTATCTTCTTAAGTGCCGCAGTGACGGTGCTGGTTTACCTTAATTTGTTGATTTCTCCTAATAAATATACTGCCAGGATGCGTTTATTACCTCCCAGTCAAAACCTGACGGTCAGCAGCCAACTGATAGAAAATCTGGGGGGATCTTCTCCTCTCGGGCTAGGGGGTGCTGCGGGGAGTGATTTAGCCGCAGGAGTACTGGGTTTTAAATCTGCCTCCGCCCTTTATGAGGCCATGATGTCAGGTGATACTATTTCAAAAAATATTATTGAGAAGTTTAATCTGCGCAAAGTCTATAAAGCAAGATACCTGGAGGAGGCCCAGAAAACCTTAGGAAGTAAAACTCGGATCAGTGTAGGAACCAAGGCCGGAGTGGTAACGGTGGAAGTGGTCGATATCGACCCCCAGCGCGCCGCAAACATCGCTAATGCCTATGGGGAGGAGCTAGATCGGCTATTGGGACGGATAACCCGCAACGAGGCTCAAAATTATCTGGCTTTCCTGGAGCAAGAGCGCAATCAAGCCAACTTAAACTTCACGAAGACGGAGGAAGCCCTGCGGGCTTTTTGCGAAAAGAGCGGCGTTCTCTCCATGGATGCCCAGGCAAAGGTCATGATCCAATATATTGCAGAATTGCGGGCCTTAATTGATGCTAAAGAAGTGCAGATTCATGTATTGCGGCAACATGCGACTCCGGCTAACTATGATGTAATTCAATTGCAGGAGGAATTGAAAAGCTTAAAGGAAAAACTGCAAGCCGTCGAGGCTAAACAAAGTCAAAGTCCTGGCCCCCCTGAAATCATGATGGCGGCCTCCAAGATGCCCGCGGTAGGATTGGAGTATTTTCGCTTATACCGGGAGGCTAAGTTTCAAGAGGCTCTCTATCTTCTCTATTGTAAACTGGTAGAGTTGTCCCGCCTGGATTCGACTCGAAATTTTAGTTCGGTACAATTTATTGATCGTGCTAGCCCCCCGGAGCGAAGATCCAACTGGCGGCTCTTGCCGGCGCTTCTGGCCGGTATGGTTACCTTCCTTATAAGCATCTGGACCGTCTTTCTTTATGAGCGTATCCAGCAGATCCGAAGACAAGAAGGCGAGTCTCAGCGTGTGCAATTATTGTCTTCTTATTTGCAGCCCTGGGTAGACTCATTAAATAAGATCAAAAGGCTACTACCTTCAAAACATAAAAGATAAACTGGACTGAATTTTTATTGTTGTTAATAACCCAACTTCTGCCCAAAATTCGTAGTGAAATGCTGGTTGTCACGAGAAAACCTTGAAAGGTCCTACCCTGCGCCTTTCCTCATCATCTATCATCTTAATGGCATGGATATAAAATATCAGAGTATGAGTGGGGCAAGCTCCTTAGACTCGGTTGAGCCGGTGTTGAAGTTGGGCATCCGGAAAAGCGCGATTAATAAGTTTAAGTTCTGGATGTTGCTGGTTTCTTTAGTATTTGTTGGGGTGATGGTTCCAAAGGCATCCGTAATTTTGTTGTTCGGTTTGTCGATTCTCCTGGCAAGGCCGAGTGTCATTTTTCTGCAAGAAAACCTCTTTCTATTTCTGTTCTCAGTTACCTACTATGCCATTGCAATAATATTTGGCTACCCCGAGGGCCCCGTAAGAGCCATGATAAATGTAATGATAGTACAATCAGCTTACATGTTGGGGGTCTATACAAACTGGCGGGGGCTCCCCTATTGGCCAAACAATGGTGTATATGCAATTATTGCATTTGCAATGGGAATGTTTTTATTTTCTGTATATTGTTTCAATTTTACTATGGAGAACCAGCCTTTTATGGTCTACAACAGGGACGTTATCAATGTCTGGAGCAATGAAGAAATCCATCCACTTCAATTCTGTGCTTTTACGGCAACTTTAATCGTTCTTATTTTACCTTGCATTGTTGCCTTAACTAGATACCATCTGAGAGAGATTTTTCATTTTAAAAGTATAATTGGGATAATGGTGCTCCTAGGTTTAATATCGCTGGGCTTGGCCGGTCTGATTTTGAATACCATATTACAAAACCGTACTGCTTACGCGATCCTGGCATTATGTTCTTTGGCGATATTTATATATTTACTGGTGCAGCAAAAAATGACGGCTAATTTAAGAATGATAGTTATCATGGTATCTTTAATGATTGTTACTTACATTGTTTTAATGGTTTTCTTAGACATTGACCTGCTCAAAAGAATACTTGAGCGCCGATTTGAACAAGGCGTAGAAACTCCGAGATATGAGCTGTGGACAAATGGTTTTTATAATATTTTTGAATATCCCTTTGGGGGTGGGAGATTAGATCCCACTCTGCAAATGATGACCAAGTGGTTCCACAATTTATGGCTTGATGTCGTCAGGGTATCAGGCGTGCTTCCCTTAATTTTATTAATTATCTTTCAAATGTTGCACCTAAAAAGCATCTGGTCGATATTAAAGAGATCTGACTATGAATTCTTGAAGCTCTTTATTATTTCTATATTGATTTATGGTTTGAGCATTTATGTAAGTGTACCTATCCTTGAAACCTCAGTTATGGCCTTCGGCTTCACCATCTTTTGCTTGGGAGTTATTAGAAATCTTGGCTACAATTTGGCGCTTAACGAGCAAATTTCTTCATAATTCATTTCTCCTGCCGTTGGTCTTGATGGTTCTTAAAGGCGGCGTTTCCGATTGGTCGAGAGAGGCATACCTGCAGAACCAATAAAATATTTTCTTGGAATTTTTCCCTCTAACCCTGGCGGCCCTAAAATGTACATTGATATCAGTGAAGGATATCGCAATGGATAACATCAAGAAATATATTCCTAGTAAACTCAGGTTAATGTACAGGAATATTAAGTACAATTTGTTTGATGGATATGCTACCAAATCGTATTCTCAAGAAGGGGAAGACTTAATTTTAAAAAGGATTTTTGCAGGCAAAAAAAGTGGTTTTTATGTGGATGTTGGGGCTCACCATCCCAAAAGATTTTCTAATACTTATATATTTTATCAGATGGGATGGAGAGGTATAAATATTGATCCAAATCCCGGCGCACTCAGTTTGTTTAAAAAATATAGACCTCGGGATATTAATTTGGAATGCGGAATTTCTGATGTAGAAGGACAACTATTATATTACATTTATAATGATTCAGCACTTAATTCATTTAGTCATAAATGCGTTGAAAAGAGAGAAAGTCAACAAATTTATTACATCATTGATAAAAAATTAATCAATGTATATCGCCTGTCGAATATATTAGCTTCATATCTTCCAAGCAATATTTTGATTGATTTTATGTCTATTGATGCAGAAGGGTATGATATTAATGTATTGAAATCTAATGACTGGTCCCAATTTAGACCTCATTTATTATTAGTTGAAGACTTAGAATTTTCATTCGATAAAAATGAAATTTATCAATTCCTGACCGAACAGCGATATATATTCTTGGCTAAAACCTTCAATACAGTTTTTTATAAAGACAATCTTTGTAGCAAGGGTTAAGAACTTTAATATGGCCCAGGAACACCATTTATTTTGGTTAAAATATTTGCCGAGCTTTGTTCGCTCCAGGCTGGAAGGGCGCGCGGCGCTTCACAAGATTATCGGCAACATGGGGTGGCTGCTGCTCGATCACGCCCTGCGCATGGCTCTCGGTCTCTTGGTGGCGGTTTGGCTGGCCAGATATCTGGGACCAGGTCAGTTTGGAATTTTCAATTATGCCTTAGCCTTTGTCGCCCTTTTCGGAGAGATGGCCGCTTTGGGGGTCGATGCCATCGCGGTGCGGGAAATTGTTCGGGACCCCTCCGCCCGGGAAGAGATACTCGGGACCGCGTTTGTGCTCAAATTGCTGGCAGGGGTCCTGGCCTTTCTGATCACCTTGAAAGCGGTCTTTGTATTGCGGCCTCATGACCCCACCACTTGCATGTTCGTCGCCATTATTGCCGCCGGGATACTTTTCCGTCCTTTTGATGCCATTGATTTATGGTTCCAATCCCAGGTGCAGTCCAAGTTCCCGGTTCTCGCCAAGAACGCCGCCTTCATTATCGTCGCCTTAGCTAAGATTCTATTGATCCTGTTAAAAGCTCCCCTCATCGCTTTTGCTTGGACAGGATTGGCAGAAATTGTTCTGGGGGCCCTGGGTCTGATCATCGCCTATCGGTTTCAGGGGCTGAGGTTGCAGGCCTGGTCTCCAAATTGGGGGCGCGCCAAGTCCTTGTTAAACGACAGTTGGCCCCTGCTCCTGTCAGCGGCGGCCATTATGGTTTATACCAGGGCCAACTTTATCATTTTAGGCGAACTGGGGGGAAATATCGAGGTGGGCATCTTCGCGGTGGCCTACCGATTTGTGGAGATCTGGTTTATCATTCCGGTGGTTATCCTGCGCTCGTTTATCCCCAGCATTGTGGAAGCGAAAGAGATTGGCGAGGCCCTTTTTTACCTTAGGTTACAAAAGCTATATAATCTCCTGGCTTTTATCGGCTATTTTGCGGCGGTGGTGACCACGATATTTTCCCATCAGATAATCGGCCTTCTCTTTGGTGAAGCCTACAAAAGAGCCGCCCCCATGCTTACCGTTCTTACCTGGGCGGGCATCTTCGCTAATCTTGGCATAGCGCGCAGCGCCTTCCTAACCACCATGAACTGGAACAGAGTTTACTTGCTGACCATTTCTCTGGGATGTGCGACCAACATTATTTTAAACTTTATGCTCATTCCCAAATATGGAGCCATGGGAGCCATCATAGCCTCCTGGTTTACCTTCTTGGTGCCTTACGGCTCCTGCTTCCTCTATAAACCGTTGCACCGAACTGGAATCATGTTAACCAAGGCGCTGATTTTTCCAAAGATCTGGTAGGGGTGCACGCCATCAAAGTCATTGACGATATGCGGTGTATCTGGCAAAAACAGGGTCCTCACCTGGAATCTGGAAATGATAAATTTTTGGCCGAGGGCAAAAGATGATCCCGGTCTTTGAGCCGGTTATCGGCCAAGAGGAAGTCCGGGCCGTGGCGGAGGCGCTGGCGCGGGGGGAGATATCGGGGAACTTTGGCCCAACCATCGGTGCATTTGAAAAAGAGTTTGCCTCCTATTGCGGCTGCCAATATGGCGTGGCGGTTTCCAGCGGCACCGCCGCCCTGCACCTGGCGGTGGCCGCGGCGGGCATCGGCCCGGGGGATGAGGTCTTAATCAGCGCCAGCACCATCATCGCCACCGCCTTAGCCGTAGTGCATAATGGGGCGACCCCGGTTCCGGTGGACGCGGAAGAGATAACCTGGAATCTGGATTTGCATCTGCTTGAGCCGCTTTGCACGGCCAAGACCCGGGCCATCATCCCGGTCCATCTATACGGCCATCCGGTGGATATGGATCGTTTATTGGAAATCGCCGGCAAGCATAACCTGATGGTTATTGAAGACTGCGCGGAGTCTCACGGCGCCACCTGTCGAGGCCGCAAGACCGGCAGCTTCGGCGACCTGGGCTGTTTCAGCTTCTATGCCAACAAGGTCATCACCACCGGGGAGGGCGGCATGGTGGTGACCAATAATGAGCGACTGGCCGAACGCCTGCGTCTGCTGCGCAATCTGGCATTTACCCAACCCCAATTCCGCCATGAGCTGGCCGGCTATAATTATCGGCTGACCGGGTTTCAGGCCGCCCTGGGATTGGCGCAGTTGCCCAAGATCGAAAAGATCATCGCGGAAAAGCGCCGAGTGGCAGAGACTTATAATTATCTTTTGGCTGACCTGTCCGGGATTCGATTACCGGTGGAGCTTGAGTGGGCTCGAAATATTTATTGGATGTACGCCCTGGTGGTCAAACCTGAGTTCGGCATCAGCCGCGATGCCCTGAGGGAATGGCTCCGCCGGGACGGCATTGACACCCGCACCTTTTTCTGCCCGATGAATCAGCAGCCGTGCCTGCAATCCCGCCCGGACTTTCGCCGGGTGCCATGTCCGGTGGCCGACCGCCTGTGGGAGACGGGACTATACCTGCCGTCCACTTATACGTTGCCCGAGGAGACCATTAAGAAAATTGCCGGGAGTATTCGGCGCGCCACCGCAGAGGACCGTCTTGGCAAATCTGCCCATTAATAAGAATTTTCTCCAAGGTCGAATCAGGTAAGCCAAAGTTAGCGGATAGCCGATGAGTTGGCAGACATGATGAAAATTATCACCATCAGCACGCACTATGAGACCTATATCCAACAATTTTACGGCCGGCATCCAGAGCTGGCAGCCAAGACTTATGCTGAACAAAAGGCGGCGCTGGACGATGACGGTTACAGCTGGGTCAATTCTTTGTCCCATGCCTTGAGGCCGCTGGGTTATGAGGTCATGGAGGTGATCGCCAATATTGAGCCCTTGCAACAGGCCTGGGCCCGGGAAAATGGCATTGAATTTCGCCCTCAAACCTGGTTATGGGACATTCCTCTTGCCCAAATAAAGAAATTCCAACCAACAATTTTGTTTATGAACGATTATGTAAGATTTTCTGCCAGATGGATTTCAGAAGCCAAAGAAGCTGGTCCTGCAATATTGATGGTTCTTGGCTGGTGCGGCGCTCCTTACCGAGATTCCATGATTTTCAGGGCCTGGGATGTAATCCTGTCATGCGTTCCCGAATTGGTCGAGCAGTTTCGCGCCCTGGGGCTTAACAGCAGGCATATGAATCATGCCTTTGATCCGAGGTTGTTAGACCGTCTTGACTCCACCATCAGTCAGGATATCAATCTCTCATTTATTGGAAGCATTGTAAGAGCTAACGAATATCACACCGAGCGGGAGAAATTACTAATAAGCCTCGCCGCGCAAATACCTGTCCAAATTTATGCACCCAATGCTGATTGGACCTGGAAAGACCAACTAGAAATGGTGGCAAAAGACGAATTATTTACCATAATGCAGAGCTTAAAATCTTGGGGAATTCCGCCCTCGACCTTAGCTGCAATTCCCAAGCTCGGCAAAGCAGCTCTTTGGGCGGAGCGGCCAAAATCACCGGTTATTCCCGAGCTGGAGCCCTTCATGAAGTCAGCCGTATTTGGCTTGAACATGTATCAGACCTTGCGGCGATCAAAAATTACTTTAAACAATCATATTGACATCTCCAGACGATCGGCATCCAATTTGCGCCTTTTTGAAGCCACCGGAATCGGGACTTGTTTAGTGACCGATTGGAAGGAGAATCTTATTGAACTATTTGCCCCTGAAAAAGAAGTGGTCACTTATCGATCAGCCGGCGAGTGCGTCGAAAAGGTAAAATGGTTGCTGGCCAATCCCCAGGAACGGCAGGCCATTGCCAGGGCGGGCCAGCAAAGGACCTTGGCAGACCATAATTTTGCGAGGCGGGCGGAGCAGCTGGATGGGATCATCAAAAGCTGGCCAAAATTTTTATGACTTTTGTATTAAGACAGGCCCAGACATTTATGATTATTCAGGTAAATTATCTATGGGAGAGACTACTCGAAGACTAATAGTTGATAGAGGAGGGGCTTTGGGATAACCGGGAGCCAGCGCAAAGAGTTATGATTAGACATTATTTTATAAACAGACAAGTATATCCCGAATTTTATAAAGATTTCTCTCTTCCTTCCTATTTTTTGAATAATTTACCTTGCGATCCCACCACCAGGATACTTGATATAGGCTGTGGCCTCGGACAGACTATGTCCGCTTTGGGAAAACTAGGTTATCAAGTGGATGGTGTTGACATCGATGAGGAGGCCATTTCTTTTTGTCGCGCAAACGGCCTTAACGTTACAAAAATAAACGATATAATTGAGTATGCTACCTCAAGTAATAATGTCGAATATGACTTCATAATTATGAGTCATGTATTAGAACATATTGAAAAACCAAAAATAATTGCAACTATGACGGCTATCAAGCAGAACCTCCTTTCAAGCCGTGGTCAATTGTTAATCATGGTACCCAACGCCCAGGCAAATACTGGGTGTTATTGGGCCTATGAGGATTTCACCCATACCACGCTATTTACTGCCGGCAGCTTATATTATGTTTTAAAAGCCGCCGGCTTTGAGACTATTGTCTTTTTAGACCCCTATTGTCTCGAAAATTTATCTTCTTTAAAAAAGTTAATTAAGAAGATTTTCTTAAAAATATACATATTAAAAATTAATTTTTGGAATCGGGCAACCTCAAGTTACTTTCATAAACCCAGCCCGCAGATATTTAGTTACGAAATCAAGGTGTTGACCAAATGATTAAGCATCTTGAAGATACCGTCTCATTTCTCAAACAAATATCGAAATTCATCCTAATACAATTGGTTGATTTTTTCTCAACAAAAAGACCAATTAGTTATAAAGCATATACTCTTTTACTAGTCCGACTTGACTCAATAGGTGATTATGTTTTGCTTAGGAATTTTATTGAAATATTAAGGAAAAGTAATAATTATAAGAAGTATAGCATTACTTTATGCGGTAATTTAGCCTGGAAAGACTTGGCAGTGGCTTTCGATAGTACTTTTATCGACGATTTTATCTGGATTGATAAGAGAAAGTTCATACGGAACTTTTCTTACCGCTTTCGGGTATTAAAAGATATTAACCAGAGGAGTTTTGAAGTTGCGGTCCAGCCGACGTATTCCAGAGAATATTATTTCGGCGACGCGATAATTAAAGCATCGGGGGCAAAAGAGAGGATTGGTAATTATGGCGACTTGACTAATATGGAAAGCTGGCAGAAAAAAATCGCTGATAAATATTATACATATCTTATTAGAATAAGTGATCAGAATAATTTGGAGTTTTATAGAAACAAGGAATTTTTCGAAAAATTATTGGGGGAAGAGATCTCAATTAAAGGGCCCTACTTTAATATAAATACCTCTAAGCTACATCGGGACTTTGTAAAAATTGGAATTCATCCCGGGGCGGGCTGGGAATACAGAAGGTGGAAGAGCCACTGCTGGATAAAGTTAATTAAAAATTTGGCTAGCCAAGATGGTTATAAACTTGCATTAATTGGCAGCTCCTCGGAACAGGAAGAATTATCCGAAATTAATCGGGCCAGCGGCAGCGTCTGTCAACAGGTTGAAACTCATAGCCTGACCTCACTGGTCCAACAAATTGCCGACCTCGATCTTCTAATTTGTTTAGACAGTGCGCCGGGGCACCTTGCCAGTTGCTGTGGCATACCATCTATACGATTATTTGGGCCAGGAGTCATAGAACGTTGGGTTGGCTTTGATGAATCTACCCAGGTAATTCATCATCAAGAAAAATACCCCTGTGCGCCATGCAACCAGCTGAAATGTCTTCATCCCTCTAACAGCTGCATGGACAGCATTACTCCCGCAGAAGTTTTCGCAGCAGTGAGGCGAGCCCTCCCCCAAAGGGGTCAAAAAGCGAATGCTGGTCGATGATTCAGGTGAGAAAAGGATATGGAGAAAAAAAGGCTTCAGCAATCCCCTAATGATGGCCCATTAATAAGTGTGGTCACAGCTGCTTTAAATGGGGCGCAGTATCTCGAACATACAATCCAGAGTGTTATTAGCCAAACCTATGGCAACCTAGAATATATCATCATCGATGGCGGCTCCACCGATGGCACGGTGGATATCATCCGCAACTACGAGCCCCGGCTGGCTTACTGGCACAGCAAACCCGACCGCGGACTGGCCCATGGTTTCAATCTGGGGCTGGCCCGCGCCCACGGCCAGTGGATCCTTTTCCTCAATGCCGATGATTTCTTCTTGGGGCCGGAGGTGGTGGAAACGATGGCGCCACATCTCATGGTCCGCGAGGGAGGAGACGTCGTTTTCGGCCAGACCATTCTCCAGACTTGCCAGCAAGATTCCAGGCCGCTTCCCTTAGCGAAGACCTATGGGCGGCCCTGGCGCTGGCAAGAATTCCGGCGGGCCAATACCATTCCACATCCCTCCGCATTTACCAGCCGGAGGTATTTTGACCGGGTGGGGGAATTTGCGGAAACCTACCGGACATGCATGGACTATGAGCTCTACCTGCGGGGCCGGGAGCACCTGAAAGCTTATTTTGTCCCCATGCCGGTATCCGGGATGCGGGAGGGAGGAAGGAGCAGGGTTAGCGCCATCAATACTTTCCGCGAAGCACGGAGAAGCCAGTTTGAGACTAAAGCTCTATCCGGCAGAGCCGCCGGTTTAAATTTTATTTGGCTGGTGGGCCGTCATTATTCGGGCCGCCTGGCCCACAAGCTCTTGGACCCTCTTGCGGCAAGAATTTCCTGGATTTCCTGGCTCGGTAGAAATCCCGGGGACCCATCAGCACCTGACCATTAAGAAGGTATTTTTAAACTCCCATCCGCTCCGCCTAAGGAAAGCATAATGGGAAGGAGTCCTTGGAAAATGTTTCAGGCAGTTAATTCTACAACCCAGGACAAGGCGGCCCGCCTGAGGGCAGGTCCGGCCTCCACCAGGATTAATTGATGACATCGCCGGTTAAACCGATGCCAGCGCAGGAGAAATGCCAGTCGAGGCACATCTTCTACGTCACTGACACCCACTCTCCCGCCAACTTCGGGGTGACGGCCATTCTCAACCAATATGCCGCGTATTTTCGCCGCCAGGGTTGGCCGATTACCGTATTAACCGCGGGGGCCGCGGGAACCCCCGTGCCCCCGGGGGTGGAATTGCGGGAATTTCCTTTATTCCCCGGGGGGCGGTCATGGCATTACTCCGCTAAACTGGCGGCCTATCTGCAGGGTCTGAACCAGGGCTCCGGGGCCATCTTTCACCTGCACGGGGTTTGGGGAGCGCCTCAGTGGCTGGCGGCGCGCACCGCGGTCCGCCGGGGCTTGCCGGCCATTATGACCACCCATGATATGCTGAGCCCCTGGCACTGGCGCTACGGGCGCTTGCGGCGATGGAAGAAGTTGCTCTACTGGCGCACCTTGGCTTACCCGGCCTTCCGATACCTGACCTTGATCCACGTCAATACCATCCAAGAACGGGATGCGCTGGCCCACCTCTTCCCGGGCCAGCGTCTGGAAGTGATCCCCAATGCCATTGACTTGCACGAGGTGGATGAATTGATCTCCGAGGCCGCATCGGCCCCCTCTCCAGAAATAGAGGGCCCTTACCTGCTTTTTCTAGGCCGTCTCCATCCTCAGAAGGGGGTGGATCTGCTGATCAGCGCCTTTGCCCAGGCGAGCAAGGGCCGCGGCTTCCGTCTGGTCCTGGTCGGGCCCGATACTTCTTCGGCTTATGCCAGTAGCCTTAAAGCCCTGGTAAGGTCCTGGGGGGTGGAGTCGGAAGTGGATTTCCTGGGCCCTATCTTCGGTCTGCGGAAATGGCGGCTGATCCAGGAGGCCTGGGCCTGCTGTCTTCCTTCCCGGAGCGAAGGCATGAGTCAGGTAAGCCTGGAAGTGGCTGCCGCCGGTGTCCCTTTGCTTACGACGCATGAGGCCAAGATTGCAGATTGGCAAGAAGGCGGCGGCATCATGGTGCATCCCCGGGTGGAGGAGGTGGCAGGGGCTCTTGAGCGGGTCATCTCTTGGACAGAGCAGGAACGGCAAGACCGGGGAAGGCGGCTGCGGCAATTGGTGGAGCGCCAGTTTTCCTGGGAGGTCGTGGGACCGCAATGGCTGCGGCTTTATAACCAGTTGCTGGAGCAATCCGGGTAAAGCTCACCACGAGCCGGTTGCCATGGCCTTAACCCTAAGGGGGTTGTTAACCTAAAGTTTATTTATGACCTGGTTATGGTAAGAAAAGCGAAGATACAGACCGGGGCTGGGCCGGTCTCTGCGGCTGGCGCTCCCCTGATAAGTGTCATCACGGTGGTTTTGAACGGCCGGCAATACCTGAAGCACGCCATGGAGAGCGTGATTTCCCAGACGTACCGTCATCTCGAGTATCTCGTGCTAGACGGCGGCTCCACAGACGGTTCGGTGGACCTTATCAAAGAGTATTCCCACGCCCTGGCCTACTGGCACAGCAGACCTGACCGCGGGGTAGCCCATGCCTATAACTTGGGACTGGAGAAGGCCAAAGGGGACTGGATTCTTTTCCTGAGCGCGGATGATTACTTTCTGGACTCCCAGGTCATGGCCCAAATGGCGCCTTATCTCATCACCCACCGCGAGGCTGAGGTGGTTTTTGGCCAGACCGTCATTATGACGCGAGGGGAGGACCCCAGGCCGGTGCCCCTGGCCAGGATCTATGGGCGCCCCTGGCGTTGGCAGGACTTTCGCTGGTATTCCCCAATACCCCATCCGTCCGCCTTCACCAGCCGGAGCTATTTTGACCGATGGGGCCGGTTTGATGAAAGTTTTCAATATACCATGGACTATGAACTATACCTGCGCGCCGACAAGAGGCTGCGCACGCAATTTGTTCCCATTCCGATCAGCGGCATGCGTAGAGGAGGGGTATCCGGGAAGAGCCTGGTTCGAACCTATGCCGAAAGTCGGCGGGCGCAACTAAAAAACCAGGCTCAGCCTGGTTGGCTCTGCTGGCTAAACTTCTTCTGGCAGGTCTGGCGCTGCTACCTGGGGCGAGTGGCCCATTGGGCGCTGGATCCACTCGCTCCCAAGATCCTCTGGCCGGGGAGATATTCTGGCAGGGCCCTAAAACCCTAGACGAAGTTACAGCTCTCTACTATGATCAAAGGAAATGAAAAGGTCTTATTATTGGAATTCCGGGGGCTCGGCGATACTATTGTCAAGACCAGCCTGCTTGCTTCGCTTGCCAGGTCATTTCCTGGTCTGAAATTGGACCTATTAACGCGACCTTCTTTTAGATATATTTTTGAGAAAAATCCTCATATTAATAAGGTTTACTTTGGAGAATTGCCTATTTTAAAGCGTGACGCCTTCAACTCCAAGTATGCACGTGACTTCCTCAACTCACTCATAAGATTATGTAAAAACAAATACGATATTTCATTAAATACAGTAGGCGATTTTCGGGAGAATATTATTGGCCACTTGGTTTGCCCACAAAAGAACATTTCTGTTCTTTGGTAAGATGGAAATCCCTTTAAACAACTTATTAAACCAGGGGGCCACCGCTTTATCCAGGAATATATCTTTATTCCCCGGAATATTATCAATATTTATAGCATCAATAATTTTATACTTGACAAACTGGGTGGGAAAATCTTTAGCCCCCCAGAAATCTATTTGAGTAAAGAAAGAAGAGCTAAGAACTATAATCTGATTGGCATTCATCCCATGGGCAGCCTAAGATGTAAATCGTGGGAGTTTGAAAAGTGGTGCCTCCTCTGTGAGAAATTACATAACCTGGGTTTTACGGTATGGATCTTCTGTGCTCCTGATGAAAGAGAGTTTATCCAACGGAAATTTAACAGAATATTAACGAGAGAGGGCATAGCTATTAAGGCTGACCCTTTTGGAGTTTTCTTTGACACCTTATCAAAAGTAGATTTATTGATCGGACTTGACAGCTTTTCCGTTCATGCTGCTCACGCCTGTAAAGTGCCGGGTATAATGTTAAGTGGGTCAAATGATTATCGGATTTGGCAGCCGCCGAACTATCGGGTGGTTCATAAGATGGGCAGTTGCAATCATTATCCCTGTTATAATAAACCAAAATGTGAAGCGAAGGATTACGAATACAATTGAATGAAAAGTATCCAAGTTCAGGATGTGATGGAGACCGTCGAAGAGATGTTTAAATGTATGAGGCAATAATTATGAGAATTAGCCATTGCCAATAGTGCAGATTATTTGATAAAACTCCGTGCACTGGTTGGCCGTTGCTATTGGGTCGCGCGGCTCATTTGATCTTGGACCCCTTCGCCTCCCAGATGACCTGCGGGGGAGCGGGATTAATCTATCTTACCTAAAGCAATCTTTTGGTTTGGGATAGCGATTTAAAACCCACACCCTTTATGACCTCCTTTATAAAGCTAGAAGATTTACTTGCTCCCTTGCCGCTCCCCGCGATTATTGCGGTCTTAATGACCTTGGGTCTTAAACGCCTGGGGGGCTACCTTATTCGCCGCCTAAACTCCGAATTCCCCGACCCCCTCCACACTGCGACCGGCTTTATCGCCGCGGCCGCGTTGGTGGCCGCATTGGTCCATCTCTTGGCGCTCTCTGGCCTGGCCTACTCCCGGGAGAGAAGGCTTATCTTTAAAGTCGGCTAATTGACCGCTTTGCAAAGACGATGTTATATTTCCTCTATGGGCTTTAAATTGAGTGGTCTTATGAGTGGTCCGAACAACCAACCATGGCTTCAAAGGTTTTTCCAAGCCAACCGGGCTTGCTCCCGGAGATTCCTGGTTTATCTGCCATTTAGGCAAGCCTCTTATTTAAATGAATATGACGAGCTTGTGGTTAACTACCTGCGGAAACTACCTGCGGATCCGCAGCCGGTCATCCTGGATGTTGGCGGCGGTGGGGAATGTCATTTTAGCGCCTTCAAGCCTCCAGGCGGCCGGATTATTTGCCTGGATATTTCCCCCCAGCAATTGGCCAAAAACAGGGACGCGGATGAATTAATCCTGGCCGATGTCACGCAAGAAATTCCGCTGCCCGAAGCTTCGGTGGACTTGCTGGTCTCCCGGGCGGTTCTTGAGCATGTGAAATCGCCTCATGATTTTTTCCGACACTCATATCGAGTATTGAAACCCGGCGGTTATTGTATCCACGTCTTCCCGTGCAAAATGGCTCTGTTTGCCATGATCAACCGCCTGCTGCCTCAAACCTTGAGCCGCAAGATACTGTTCTATTTTAGACCTGATTCTCAGGAGGGAGGGGGGTTTCCGGCTTACTACCACAAATGCTATTATACTGGCATACGAAAGGTTCTGACGGAAACAGGCTTTGAACTGAAGGAGATCAGACATTACTATAATCAATCTATTTACTTTGAATTCTTTTTTCCCTTTTTTTTGTTAAGCGCTTTTTACGAAATTGTCACGTTGCCGATAAAGAACTTGACCCCCTTCTTAATAGTGGTGGCCCGGAAGCCGGAAAAATCGCAACGTAATAGCCGCTGATTTGTTAAGAAAACCCTGATTTCAACCAACAAAAGCAGGCAATGGCGTTTCCTGGTTGCTTAATTTTTGGTGAACGCGCATTCCTGTGCAAAATGTTTGGGATAGCGATTTAAAACCCACACCCTTTATGACTTCCTTTATAAAGCTAGAAGATTTACTTGCTCCCTTGCCGCTCCCCGCAATTATTGCGGTCTTAATGACCTTGGGTCTTAAACGCCTGGGGGGCTACCTTATTCGCCGCCTAAACTCCGAATTCCCCGACCCCCTCCACACTGCGGCCGGCTTTATCGCCGCGGCCGCGTTGGTGGCCGCATTGGTCCATCTCTTGGCGCTCTCTGGCCTGGCCTATCTCTGGATACTTCGGCCCCTGGCCTGGTTGCTGGCAGCTCTTGGCCTGCTAGAATTGGCCCGGCTGAATCGGGAATGGTGGGTCCATAAATACGCTCAGTTCCGCGAACTTCTTACGGAGCAATCCCTGGCCGGCAAAGTTGCAATCTTACTGTTAGCCATGGTCCTGGTCGGCTTCTGGTTATCGGTGCTGGGACCGCCCACCGATGCCGATTCCCTGGATTACCACCTGGGCGTTCCCCTGGACATCCTTCGCCATCATGGCGCCTATCCCAGACCTGACTGGCTGCATGCCCGCCTCATTGGACTGGGAGAATCCTTGAATATGCTGGGCTTGGCCGGAGGAACTGACATCTTGGGGGCTGCCCTGCAATTTGGGGGAATGGTGGCAGTTTTGGCCGCCTTGATTTCACTGACCAAAGCCGGCGCCGATAAGCTTCTGGTATCGATGTGCGTGCTCGGCTGCCCCGTGGCGGCATTTCTTCTCCCCAATCAGAAACCGCAAATGTTACCCATCGCCGCCACTACAGTCGCCCTCATATTGATCGTCAGCCGCTGGAATTCCATAAAACCAAAGACCATACTCCTTGCCTTCCTGCTGGCTTTTTTTGCCATGGCCTGCAAGTACTCATTCCTGCTGTCCGGCGCCATCGTGGTGGGACTGGGGATGATTGCCGCTTATCGCGCCGGGATTTGGCGGGCAGCAATAGGCATTGCCCTGGCTGCCTTTCTTGTCCTGACTTTTCCGGTGAATTTACAAAATATTCTGTTCTACGGCGACCCGATCTCGCCTCTGCTGGAAAGGTTTTTACCCCAGGGCGATAATACGGTTATCAGATTCGCCTCCTTTCTTCGGGACTATTCTGATTCGGTAAATTTTGTCAGAAAATTCCCGTTCCCTTTGAATATTGTCTTCCCTGCCTCCCCGGGAGCGATTACTACTGTCTTGGGTCTGGGAGCTCTGCTGCCCCTGGTGGCCCTGAGAAAAATTATCCAGCCCGGGCCGCCCAGGATTTTCCTGGTCTGTGCGCTGCTGGCCACGGCCTTTAACCTGCTCCTGGGACAGCTCTCGGCGCGTTTCTTTTTTGAGCCCTATCTCTGGTTCGTCGCCGCGGCCGCAACCAGTGGGTGGCGCCCCGAGAGGACTCTATTTTTCAAATTGATGGTTTGCCAGACGCTAATAATGGCCCTCATAGCCGGATATGGCGCGGTAACCTTATTCCCAGGCTCGCTAACCCGTTTCTGGCGTCATAAGGTAATGGCCAGGGTAGCTTATAGTTACCCGGAGACCCGGTGGCTGAATGAGGTTTTGCCGCCGGAGGCGGTAGTCCTGGCGGCAATTCACTCCAACGCTTTGATGCCCCGCCCGGCCCTGAGTGACGATATGTTTCTTTTCAACCTGGAGGACCGGGCAGAAGAGGAAAAATTTTGGGAGCTGTTAGCACGCCAAGGTGTTAACACCCTTGTCCTGAGCTTTCCCCTTTCTGAAAAGCTCAAACGCACCCTGGGTCCGCACCTCGGGCCCTGTCTGGCTGGACCCGCGAGATTCCCCTTTGCTTATAGAAATCCCTGGAATCGCGGGGCCACCAAAGAACTCGTGGTTTACCGTTTGGAGGCCAACCACCGGCGAGGTTTCCAAAGTGGCGGCCGAGCGCCAACTCTGGGAGTAGTCGTTCGGCGGTAAAAGGAAGGTATGGGTCTTTTATGCACCTAATGGATTCAAAGGAACTTTATCTAGAAGATATGTCATTATTATCTTGAGATGCGCCCACTGCCGGTAAAGAACCTCACTCCCTTCTTATTGGTCGTGGGCCGTAAGCCGGAAAGATGGGAAGATAACGTTCCAGTGCTATTCTTGGAAAAATTTTAAACCAGACCGATGAACGAGCAGGCAATGAAATCTCCGGGGTGTTTGATTTGTGGTGAGAAGTGCGAGCCGGTCCTGACCGACCTTGTGGACGACCGTTTTGGGGCCCCGGGCACTTATGACGTGGTTAAGTGCCGTTCCTGTGGCCTGGAGCAAACCCGGCCCCGGCCGACGGAAAGGGAGCTGAAGGAACTATACGAGCGGTTCTATGGCTGGGGCGGGGTGGAGGGCACCGCCTACGGGAGGCTCAGACAGCGATTTATGGCTTCCGGGCTCTACCGGCTCTGGCTGAACCGGGATGGGGACATCTCCTTTCATCTGCGCCAGGGAAGCGGACGCCTGCTGGATGTGGGCTGCAATGAAGGCCGAGGCCTGGTCCTTTATGCCCAAAATGGCTTTCAGGTGGAGGGATTGGAAATTAATGAGCGAGCCGCCGCGGCGGCCCGGAAGCGAGGTTTTTCGGTATCCACCGTGCCTCTGGCCGAATTCGCTCCGGAAAGGCTCTATGACGTTGTAGTGCTTTCCAATGTCTTGGAGCATAGCCTGGACCCGGTGGCCATGCTTATGCAGGTCAGGCGTCTGTTGCAGCCCGCGGGAGAGCTCTGGATTTCCTGCCCCAATGGCACCAGCTTTTGGCGCCAACTATTTGGACGCCACTGGATTAACTGGCATGTGCCCTTTCATCTCTGGCATTTCAATCCCGAAACTTTAAAGTACTTGCTAAATCAATGTTCTTACCGCATAATAAACGCCTATACTTGCACTCCTGTCCTGTGGCTGGCCCAATCCATTTGTGCCAGATTGGGAACTGAGTCTGGACGTGCCAATGACGTTATGCGCTTGGCGCCCCTGGTTGGCGGGGCGATGCTAGCTGCTAAGGTTTTCTTTCAGCCTTTTCTTAAAAAAATTGATGGCCGGATGGCCGGCGATTGTTTGTTGGTCACGGCAAAGCTGGATTAAGGTTTTACGGTTGCGTTTACTGATTCACGGATTGAATTACGCCCCGGAACTTATTGGCATCGGACGTTATTCAGGCGAGATGGGCGCCTGGCTGGCGTCCCGGGGGCACCAGGTCACCGTGCTCGCCGCGCCTCCCTACTACCCGGAATGGCGAGCGCATCCTGCCTCCCGGGGGCAATGGAGGCGGGAGTGGCTCGATGGGGTGGAGGTCCTGCGGGCCCCCCTCTATATCCCCGCCCAAGTCACCGGGAAGCAACGGCTACTCCACGAGCTTTCCTTCGGGGCCAGTTGCCTTTATTGGTGGCCCTATATCTTCCGAAGCCAATGGGATGCAGTGATTGCCATCTGCCCGCCCTTGCAGTCAGGCTTAATATCATCAGCGCTGGCCCGGCGGCAGGGGATCCCTTTTGTCTTTCACCTGCAAGATCTTCAGGTTGACGCCGCGCACCAGCTGGGCATCCTCAGAGTCCCCGGATTATTCGGCCTACTAAAGAAATTGGAGCACATCTTACTGATCAGGGCTGAAGCGGTCAGCACTATCTCTTCCGGTATGGCCATCCGCCTATCTGATCAAGGGGTGCCGGCTTCTCGCTTACATTTATTTCCCAATTGGGCCGACCTGGAAGACATCCGCCCCGGCCCGAGGGATAATAGCCTCCGGAAGGAATTGGCAGATCCTTCTGACCTCCTCGTTCTTTATGCAGGAAGCTGGGGGGAGAAACAGGGGCTGGAAATAATCTTAGAGAGTGCCGGCTTAACCGGGGAAAGACCCGACATCCGGTACATCCTGGCCGGTGATGGGGCGGCGAAACCCCGGCTTCTGGAACAAGCGCGGAACCTGGGACTATCTAACGTGTCATTTTTACCGTTACAATCCAAAGAGCGCTTCCCCTTGTTCCTGGCGGCAGGAGATGTCCACCTCGTGATCCAAAGAAGCGAAGCCAGTGATTTGGTAATGCCCTCAAAGTTGGCCAATATTATGGCCGCCGGCCGTCCATTTATTGCCACGGCCCAGATGGAGACCGAATTGGCCAGGGTTACGCTCGCTTCCCAGGGGGGGATTCTGATCCCGCCTGGTGATGGCCGGGCTTTGGCCCAGGCGATCCTGCAGTTGGCGGGAGATAAAGAACTCCGGGAACAGATGGGCCTGCGGGGGCGCTCCTATGCTGAGGCCCACCTAAACCGAGAGGACATCCTGAGTAGCTTTGAAGACATGTTGTATAGCTTGACCGGCAGTCGCTCCCGGAGGCGCCAGCCAAGTTATAAACAGGTTAAGAACTTGGGCCCCGCCGACGCGGAGAAAAAAAACCGACAGCCTCCAGGAAGTTGAAAAACGCCTGGAACGCAATTTATACCCTGTGCAAGTGGTTGATACGGTAAAAATTGAAGATAATTTGCATTACTTGTCGGATATTAAAAGATGGCACTCTAAAGGTAAACCCGGAGCGAATTGAGCGCAAATCCTAATTCGTCCTAACCGAAATCCACCCTGAATGAGAAAGAGTCAATGAAAAATAATAAAAAAGCTTTGGTTACCGGGGTAACCGGACAGGATGGCAGCTATCTGGCGGAATTTCTTCTAAAAAAGGGATATGAAGTGCATGGCCTCATCAGAAGGGCCAGCACCTTTAACACCGGCCGCATCGATCATCTGTACGTCGATCCCCATGAGAAGGGAGCCCGGTTTTTCTTGCATTATGGCGACCTAAGCGATTCCGGACAGCTCAGCCATCTAATTTACAACCTTCAACCGGATGAAATTTATCACCTGGCGGCCCAAAGTCATGTGCGGGTCAGTTTTGATATTCCGGAATTTACCGGAGATGTGACAGGTCTTGGGGTAACCAGGCTTTTGGAAGCCATGCGCCGCAGCGGCATCAAGACCCGATTTTATCAGGCTTCCTCCAGCGAATTATTCGGCTCCTCACCGCCTCCTCAAAATGAAGAAACCGTCATGAGGCCCCGCAGTCCTTATGCCGCGGCCAAGCTTTATGCCCACTGGATGGTCCTTAATTACCGGGAAGCCTACGGGATGTTTGCCGTAAACGGCATTCTTTTCAACCACGAATCCCCGCGGCGGGGGGAGACTTTCGTAACCCGTAAGATTACCCGGGCGGTAGCCCGTATTAAGCAGGGATTGCAGGATAAGCTCTACCTGGGCAATTTAGACGCTCGCCGGGACTGGGGCTATGCCCCGGATTTCGTTGAAGCTATGTGGCTGATGCTGCAGCAAGATACCCCTGAAGATTTTGTCATAGCCACCGGGGAGTCCCATTCGGTGCGGGAGTTTCTCGAGGAGGCTTTTTCATATGCAGGCCTGGATTGGCGGCAGTATGTGAAAATTGACCCCCGCTACTTCCGGCCCACCGAGGTGGACTTTCTCTTGGGGGATGCCCGGAAGGCGCGAGAGCAGCTCGGCTGGACTCCCCGGGTGACTTTTAAACAGTTAGTGCATCTCATGGTGGACGCTGACTTACAAGCACTGATGGATATGCAGCAATGCCAAGATGTAATTCGCCAGATGCGGCAGACTGATAAAATCAAGCCTTACCAACCTCACCCTCTTAAATGAGCAGCTGGCTATCATTCGGCAGTTCTCCATCCACTGAGGATGTCGGACCTTGCCCTGGTCAATGACCCGGCAGTGGATAGGATTCCTGATAATGTCAACCACAGTTTGGAAAAGTGAAGATGGAAAAGACAGCTAAGATCTATGTAGTCGGACATCAGGGCCTGGTTGGCGGGGCGATCCTGCGGGCGCTTATGAGTCGAGGATTCCGGAACCTGATTTACCGGAGTTCTTCGGAATTGGATCTGCGCGACCAGAGAGCAGTGCAGACCTTTTTTGCCCAGGAACGACCTGAATATTTATTTCTGGCGGCTGCCAAAGTTGGGGGAATTTACGCCAACATGACCTACCCGGCAGAATTCATTTACGATAATCTTATGATCCAGACCAATGTTCTGCACCAAGCTTACGTAACCCAGGTGAAGAGAGTTATATTCTTGGGCAGTTCCTGTATTTATCCTAAACACTGCCCTCAGCCCATGAAGGAAGAATATCTTCTCACGGGCAAACTGGAACCTACCAATGAGGCCTATGCAGTTGCCAAAATTGCAGGAATTACCATGTGCCAGTGTTACAACCGGCAATATAACACGGATTTCATTCCGGTCATGCCTACCAACCTTTATGGTCCTGGGGATAATTTTGACCCCTTTGATTCCCATGTTATCCCAGCCTTAATCCGCCGGTTTCAAGAGGCCAATGTCCGGAAGGAGAAGGGAGCGGTAGTCTGGGGAACCGGCCAAGTCCGGCGGGAATTTTTATATGTAGATGACCTTGCCAGTGCGTGCCTCTTCCTGATGGAAAATTATCACCAGAAAGATCTTATCAATATAGGGATGGGCTGGGATCTGACCGTTAAGGAATTGGCTAGTAGAGTGGCAAAAGTGGTGGGGTTTCACGGGGAGATCGTATTCGATGAATCCTACCCTGATGGAACTCCCCGGAAATTACTGGACACAAGTCGCCTCAGCCAAATGGGCTGGCAACCCCGAACTACGTTAGAGGAAGGATTGAAGAAGACTTATGAATGGTTTTTAAAAAACCGCTGGGCCGGCCGATAGATCGTTTCAACTCCTTCCCATGACCCACGGATTTCCGGTGACACCATATCCTGCTTGATTGAATAAATGCTGCCGCTCCCCGACGCAATTTTGATGTGGTCTTATTTCCTCCCTTAGAAGTTAAATTGTCGACGAGGGCTTTGGCTCGCAAATCCTCATTTTATCCATACCATTTCTGTGAGAATCATTCATTTGCGTCGCCTAACCGTTCCCCGGGCGTCTGTCACTCAGCGGGGACGTCGCGGCCATCCACGCTGAGGAACCTCTTCAAAATAACCCCACCAACCTATAATTAATCATAAGTCGCCACCACTCGCCGCAGGTAAACCGCCCCGTTGTGGGTAGTGTCATCATTCCAGAGGTTAATGCCCAAGTCGGTCACCGCCGCGCCGGTAAAGACCTTATACCAGGCCCAGGAGGTGGTGAGGGCCTGGGTAGCGGTAGCGCCGGTGACCTCGCCGTTCAGGCGTTCCACCTTCACCTGCTGGCTGGTTACACCGGCCTTGGCTTCAATCATGATGGAAACCGTGCCGTTGACCCCGGTATGGAGCCAACTGAGCAAGGTATCGGCTTTGGTGGCGGTGGGATAAGCGATCTCCCAGGCCCCCACCTCGGGCACCCATATCTTGCCATTGGTGGGCTCATTGGTGAGGCCGGGATAATCCAGGCCGCCCACAAAGGCGGTGTTGCCCGGCCAGGTCTGCCGCTCCTGGCTGTTGAAAGGAAAGCTGTCGTCAATGGGCTGGGCGTTGCCTTGATGCACCAGCTTAAATCGGTAGCCGGAAAATTTATTGAAAAACCGGATACTGCGTCCTGAAAAATTGAAATTGGCCGGCAACAGATCATAACCGCTGCAGGCTATCGGGCTATTACCCAGACACTGGATGGAATTTAACCCGCCCGCAGTCCAGTAATTGGCGCTGCCAAAATCGAAGGAGCCGAGGGTCGTTGCCCCGGTGCCTATTTCCAGAGAATTGTTGTTCAGGGTGATATTCCCGGTCCTCGGCAGGAACTTGACGATGTAATTCGTGGTGCCGTAGGAGAGGTAGTTTTCAAAGAAATTGTGGCAAATCCAGGGCTGGGCATCGCCGGAGAGGATGAAGGCCAGAGCCCCGTTTGTGGGGACCAGGAAAGAATTATTAATGATGCGGTTGCGGCTCCCGGACCAGTATTCATAGCTGATGAGACCCGGATCGGTGCTGGCGTTATAGGCCCCCCAGGTGGTGGAATCAAAGGCCAGGGAGAAATGGTCGTCATCGATTTTGGTCACGGCATAGTAACCATAGCCGTTGTAATTCACCCAGTTGGCCTGCTTCATGGCAAAGAGGGCGACTTTCTTGCCGGTGGTCAGCCCGTGCCCGGTCCAGGTCACGACGGTGGGATTGCCCGCGGTCATTCCCTCGATGGGAAACCCGGCATCGATGGCGACCTGAACTTCTCCTTCTGAAAAACGGTTACCTTCAATAATATTCTCGTCGGAGCCATGGAAATCTATCTGGCGAATGAACCGGGAAAAACCGCAATCTCTGATTCTTCCGGCAAAGGTCACATTCCATTGGATGGCAAAAGGGTTGGTGTAACCGCCCAGGAAAAGAATGTCCTCTGCCAGAGGATACAGGGCCGTGTTGTCGTGGACCGTATTCAATATATCCGTCTTAGGGTCGCCTATTCTGAGACCACAGGCAGAAGCCCCTGAGCAAGAGAGGGTGAATCCCTTGAAGCGTGGCCCCATGGTGTTCCAGCCGCCGTGGGCCGTGAAATTGAAGGCCGGGCCGGTGCCGGTATAGGTGAGATGGGTGCTCTCCTGGCCCGCCCCCAAGACGGACATGGCTTCGTAGACGGTGACGGTGGAGTTCAGAGTGTAGGCGCCGGCCACCAGCCGGATGACCCCGCCGGTGTTGCGGTTGACTCCGGCTCCAGAAGCCCGGCCCACCTGGGCCACCGAATCGGCGGCGGACTGGAAGGCGGCGCTCCAATCCCCGCCGCCGGCATACCACCATTTGGGGTGGGCTTCCTGGATGCTGCCGGTGCCGAAGACCACCTTGCCGGTCCCAGAGCAGGAGAAGATTTGGTAGTGTCCTGCCTCTATAATGCCATTTATAGTCAGGGTGGCGGCATCGCCAATGGAGAATACCGCCCCATGCACCAATTTTAACGTAATGTTGGCAGGAACAATCAAATCCGCCGAGATTGCCCAAGTGCCGGGAGGAATGCTTAAAACCGTGGAAGTGCTTGCCAGGGCTCCGATAGCTGTCCGAAGATTACCGCCATAGGCAGGGTCATTGAGCCATTTCTCATTCCCCAACCGGGTATCCACCCGATCTAATCCGGAGTCAAACTTTGCCTTCTCTTCGGCCCCTCGGGCCCCCAAACTGGGTTTATAGAAAAAGTTGTTGGACGTCCAGGGTGCGGCCGCTACCTGAGTAACCAGGACTAACACCCCCAGTAAAGCAAAAAGAGCTTGGATCATCTCTTTTCGTCACCCTCCTTGGGTTGATATGTTTCATATAACGAAAACAGGCAAGAATATACCAGCACAGGTAATGCAGTTGTCTCAAGGAGAAGCTATCCGACCTGCTTTGGGAAGCATTCACCAATCCGGCCTTTCGCCACCTAACCGTGATCCATGCCCAGACCCACCGGAAAGGAAGCATATGGTGTCCCTTTTCCCCGCCCAGCGGCGGAAGTTATGAGAGCTCTGTGAAAATTCCATTCCGCTATTGTTCAATCAGGATGTAGCGCAGGCGCCCTCGCCTGCGGCCATATACGGTATGGACAGCCGGGGGCGGCTATCCAACATAGATTTTCGCAGAGGTCTAGTTATACTAACGCCGACGACATCAAAAAGATCGATATCTTTTTACCAGAAGCAGATGGGGAAGAGGAACGACAAGACCGTGCTGGCATAGATGAGGATATCAGCACCGGTTGATAACAGACTGGAAATTCAAAGGAAATCTATCAAATTACTATGTTGAAAGAAAACCGGGACTGGTGGGTTGGCTTGCAGATCTGGCTCAAAGGTTGCGGGAGATTCGCCAACGATTGTTGCCGCAACCGCCTCAAAGGCCCTGACAGCCTCACGAGTCAGGAGAACCTGCCGCGGTGACCATACCTCATAAGGCTTGCTCATCCTTGAAGACGAGAAACACGGTCTTGAAAATGATCTTCAGGTCCAGCCATAAAGACCAGCGACGCAGGTAATCCAGGTCGAACTCCAAGCGCTTTTCCATCTTTTCCAGATAGTCCGCTTCCCCGCGCCAGCCGTTGACCTGAGCCCAGCCGGTTAAGCCTGGCCGCACTTTGTGACGCAGCATATACCCTGGAATAAGGCTGCGGTAAAGTTCATTGTGGGAAACCGCATGTGGACGGGGCCCGACGACGGACATGGTGCCCAGCAAAATGTTGAACAACTGGGGTAGTTCATCCAGGCTGTGCCGGCGCAGAAAGGCGCCGAAGGGGGTCACACGATGGTCATTACGCACAGAAATGGGAACGTTGGGACCATCTATACAAACCGTCATGGTGCGGAACTTATAGACCAGGATTTCTTTCCCGTCGAGCCCGTAGCGCCGCTGTTTGAAAATGATGGACCCTGGTGACGAGAGTTTCACCCCAACGGCACAAAACACCATAATTGGCAAGGCGGTCAGAATAAAGAGGCTGGCCAGAATGATGTCCATGCCCCGTTTCAGCAAGCCGTTGACGCCGATGAACGGAGTTTCCCAGAGGGAAACGATTGGAATACCCCGCAAGTCGCTCAGGCTGCCTTGAAGAAGATAGAAGGCGATCACGTCGGGAACTAAATATACCGAGGCTGTGGTGTCCTTAAGAGACTCGATCACCTCCCGGATGCGTTCTTCGGCCCGCATGGGCAAGGCCAGATAAACCATGTCCACCCCGTGATTATTAACAAACCCCACCATCTTGTCCAGATCCCCCAAAATCGGGTAGTCTCTTTCAGGGGATGCATGAAGCTTGACTTTCTCATCCTTTTTCAAATCATCAAAGAACCCTAAAAACCTCATACCGAGCCAGGGGTCCATGATGTTCTTTGCCACCTCAATGCCTAAGTTTCCGGCGCCACCAATGACCACAGTGCGGATATTGTGGCCCCGGGACCGGTGCCACCGCAAATAGTTGTAGACCACCATGCGCATCCCCAATAGAGCAACTGGGGTAAGCATTATCCAGGTTATTACTACCTTCCGGGAAAAGTGGGATGAAGTTTGCGTCAGGTAGCCCAGGCAAGCCAGGATGGCCACGACCATAATCCAAGCCAGTAAAGTCTGCCGCGCCAGGTAAAGTAAATTGGCTCCCCGCCAAGGGCGGTATAACCGTGACCACTGAAAGATAGCCAGGGTCAGCAGAAAGGTGATAAGTCCAAAATAAAAGTAAATAGTATCAAAGGGGACCCCAAAATACCGACATAACGAAAATAGGAGGGCCAACACGATAGCCCCGTCCAATAATCTATGGATCATGGCGATCGACCGGCTATATTGGGTTAATATCCCGAGAGACTTGTTAATAAACATCTGACCTCCAAAATCTCCACACGCTTTGACTAGCGTGTTATATACTTCAAAAATTATACCAGTTGGGCAGGAGTATCCCTATGGCAGAAGGTTAGGAATTGCAGAAAGCATAAGGTTTAAGAGAAAAGGAAATCTTAAACTCATATCTATCTTCTTTTTTTACAATTTTTTAAAAAATTTTATGAATGTTTATACCAAAAATTGACTTTGGAAGCTTTTGGAGAAAACAAAAACCGGGCCACCCTTTTTCAGGCAACCCGGCTGTCTCACCGCTTAAATCAGAGACCCGTGGCGTTCCGTCCCCGCCTCGCGACGGGTTTGGCTTTTTCTGGTTTTAATTGGACTGCCGGCGACACGATCTGGGTCATCCGACAGAGACTTCCCTTACTCCTTACCAAGCAATTACCATGCCGAAACAATCTTCCAGCCGCGATTCAAATTAACCATTTAAATTAATTGATTATTATTAAGGGAAAAATTTGCTCAAGTTCTTTTTCAGGAGAATCTTCGGGATTTTTTACACAAGTGCTTCCTACACTAGTGTAAATTTTACACAAAATTTATTATAGAATTTATTTTGAAAAGAAAAATTCGATACCCAAAAGTCCCCGGCAACCTTTCTCCATTCTTCAAGGGACTATCTTTGCTTCTCTGAACTCGGGTGGATTTGGTTTTTTTTTAACAAACCTGTATTTGATAAGCAAGGTTTGTGCCTTTTTCATAACTATTTGATTTAAATGAATAAATCTAATCTAAAAACAGATATATGTTAACCTCTTTAAACGTTCATTATTTATTCTGTTTATTTCTTAGAACATTTACCGTTGGAAAGAATGTTCCATAATTAAAACATTCTATAGCAAAGTTTGGACGCCGAAGGCAGGGTTCCAAAACCCCCCTTCTGAAAGCGATGCGGCCCAAAGGTATTCCCAGAAAATCAAACTCTCCTCCCGTGCCTCCGGATGGGTCTTGGCCTCGTTCAGGGCCAGGCTGCTCAGATGCTGAAGTCGCCAAACAAACCACGGAAGTCCAGTTCCGCTTCCCCTTGAAATAAAGCTTCCTCTGAAGTCTCCGGATCCCTCACAGGCCACTCTGGTACCGGCTATCCCCTGGCAGACGATGTGGACGATGTGGTGCATCCACCTGCCTTACAGTACCGTGAATCAATGCTCACCCCTTTCCTGCCACGATTCTCTCTGATGGATACAAGGTTTTGAGTTTGGACATTAATTTTCATCCTACGGGTTCACTGCCGATACTGGCAAGTAATCACCCGAACCGCCCGGTGATGTACTCTTCCGTCTTTTTCTGAGCAGGGTTGGTGAAGATTTGTTGGGTTTCGCCAAACTCGATGATATGTCCCTGGAAGAAGAAGGCGGTGAAATCGGAGACCCGGGCGGCCTGCTGCATGTTGTGGGTGACAATGACGATGGAATAGCTCTCTTTGAGGCTATTGATCAGCTCCTCGATCTTGGCGGTGGCGATGGGGTCGATGGCGGAGGTGGGTTCGTCCATGAGCAAGACTTCCGGCTCCACCGCCAGGGCCCGGGCGATGCATAACCGCTGCTGCTGGCCCCCGGAAAGCGCGGTGCCCGGGCGGTGCAGGAAATCTTTCACTTCGTCCCACAACGCGGCCCGGCTGAGGGCTTCCTCCACCCGGTCCGCCATTTCGCCTTTTTTCATGGAGTAATGGAGCTTCAGGCCGTAGGCCACATTATCGAAGACGCTCATGGGAAAGGGGGTGGGCTTCTGGAAGATCATGCCGATCTTGCGCCGCAGTTCCATGATGTTGTAAGCGGGGTCCAGGATATTGCCGCCGTCCAGCAGAACTTCCCCGCGGGCCCCCTGGTCCCGGCCTTCTGCTGCCAGTCCGGATAGGGAGACATGGCATAGTTAAAGATAGTCACGGTGAGGTTGGGGGTAGGTTCGCCCAGGGAGCCGAACCAGTAGGGGCTGTTGAGGGCAGTGAACAGCAGGGGCGCGGTCTCGCCGCTCACCCGGGCCTCCTTCAATTGCTTTCGCTGGACTTCTCTGGCGTTTACCCGGTTAAACACGGCGGCATAAGGATCAGCCTTCCCGGTAAATCCCCCGGTCCGGGTCAACACCGAACTCAGGGTTTCACCCTTCTTGATGGTATAAATCCCGGCGAATTTTACTTCGCCCTCGATTCTGACGGTTTTATATAATTCCCACTCGGGCACGGTCCGGACGAAGAGATAATCATTGGGCTTAAGGAGAAGGTTATCCTGGGAGGCGCCGGCCAGGGCCCGCCGGAGATTAATATACAGGGGACCCGGAAAATTTTGACCATATCGCCGTCAACCAAGGATACATCGGGGCCCCGGCCTCTGAGAACCTTTTCTTCTTTTAAAATGGAATTATGGTAAAATGCGCCATAAATAGAAAAGTTGTGACTGTCAGCAGTTTTTGATAAAATCTGTTTCCTGGCCATGTTGTTAACGAGCTTCACTCTTGAGGTAGCGACCACGGCTGGCACCGACATTCTGGACCTCACGGGCGCGGTGGCTGAGGAGCTGCGGCGGACCGGGGTGACTGAGGGGTTGCTGACCCTGTTCATTCCCGGGTCCACCGCGGCCTTGACCACCATCGAGTATGAGTCCGGCGTGGTGAACGACTTGCGCGCCGCCATCCAGCGCCTCTTTCCCCAGGACATTCCTTATGAGCACGACCGCCGTTGGGGCGACGGCAACGGCTACGCCCACGTGCGGGCCGCCTTCCTCAAGCCTTCCCTCAACATTCCCGTGGCAGACGGCAAGCTCCTTTTGGGCACCTGGCAGCAGATCGTCCTTTTGGACTTTGACAACCGGCCCCGGTCGCGCCACATCCGGGGGCAGGTTATGGGGGTGAGGCCATCAAACGATTGAAGCCTGCCAAACCGGCTGCCGCCGACGCCGCCGGCGCCCAGCTCACCTTTGCGGACAACGCCCTGGCCCGGGACCTCTACGGCGAGCACGGCAAGAATCTCCAGATCGTCAGTCGCAGTCTGGGGGTGAAACTGGAGGTGCGGGGCAACCAGGTGACCTTGGCCGGGAGGGAAGCCGACGTCCACCTGGCCCGGCTGGTCCTCCTGGAACTCTACGAGCTGCTGGCTTCCGGCTACCCGGTGGTCCCCCAGGACGTCCAGTACACCATCAAGATCCTGCAAGACAAGGAGAGCGCCTCCGTCAAGGACATCTTTCTGGACACGGTTTACATCTCCGCCATGAAGCGGCGCATCTCCCCCAAGAGTCTCAATCAGAAGCGTTACATCGAGGCCATTCGCACCCACGATATCGTCTTCGGCATCGGCCCGGCCGGCACCGGCAAGACCTATCTCGCCATGGCCATGGCCGTAGCGGCGTTGATGAAGGAGGAATTCATCCGCATCGTGCTGGCCCGGCCGGCGGTGGAGGCCGGGGAGAAGCTGGGCTTCCTGCCCGGCGACCTGGCGGAGAAGGTCAACCCGTATCTCCGGCCTCTGTACGATGCCCTGCATGACATGATGGATTTCGAGAAGGCCTCCCGCCTGGTGCAGCGGGGCATCATCGAAGTGGCCCCCCTGGCTTTCATGCGGGGCCGGACCCTGAACGACTCCTTCGTCATCCTGGACGAGGCCCAGAACACCACCTCCGAGCAGATGATGATGTTCTTGACGCGCCTCGGGTTCGGGTCCAAGGCGGTGATTACCGGCGACGTGACCCAGATCGATCTCCCCCCGGGAGCGACCTCGGGACTGGTGGAAGTCCGGGAGCTGCTTAGCGACGTGGAAGGCATCGCCTTTATCTACTTCACCGAGCGGGACGTGGTGCGCCATCCCCTGGTGCAGAACATTATCCGGGCCTATGAGAGCCGCCGGGCCCGCCGGCCGGCCACCCGGTCGGAGCGCTCCGATGCCTGAGAAAGAACCGCCCGACAAAATCAGCCGCATCTTTGGCCTGGGACGCATTCGCCAGAGGCTTCCCCTGGCCCTGTCCCGCAAGGACCTCGCCTGGTTCCGCCAGGACAAGACCGTCAAGATCCTGCTGCTCCTGTCCTTGAGCCTGTGCCTGACCCTCATCCTGGCGCCCAAGACCACCATGCCCTTGCGCAAATACAAGGTGGGAGACGTGGCCCGGGAAAACGCCAAGGCCATCGGGGACCTCCTGGTGGAAGACGTGGAGACCACCGCCAAGAAGCAGCGGGAGTTGATGGCCCAGACCCCGCCAGTCTTTGATCTGCAGGAGGAGATGGCGGACAAGGTGCTGCAGCGCCTCCAGAAAGCCATGGACCTCATGCGCCGCACCAATCAGGAGGCCTTGCAGTCCGCCCAGGAGGCGCAGTCCGCCTCTCGGGGGAAGTCCCGGCGCAGAGCCGGCGGTTCCCTACAAGGTCTTGCTGGAACACAAGCCCGAGTTTGACAAGCTCCTGGGGGTAACCATCCCCAACCCCACCTTTCACCTCCTGGCCAAAAGCGATTTCTCCCCTTACCTGGAGGCCATGGTCAGCCAGGTTCTGGTCCAGTTTTTCAACCAGGGGGTCATCAGCGGCCGCAACGTCCTCCTGCCGGAGCCCCGAGATATCCTGCTGCGCCGCCTGCCGTCCCGCAAGGAGACCCTGGAGCGCCCGCCTTACCCCTTCGTGGAGTTGGGCGAAGGCAGGAAGTCGGCGGCCGGTTACTGCCGAGAAGTGGCGGCGGAGTTCTCCCCGGCGGAACGCTGGCTGGTTTGCGACCTGACCCAGTACCTCCTGGTGCCCAACGTCTCTCCCAACTGGGCCGAGACCCACGAGCGCCAGCAAGCCCGCCTCCAGGACTTGAAGCCGGTGTACTTCCAGGTCAAACGGGGCGAGATGCTGGTGCGGGAGGGGGAGCGCCTCACCCCCATGCACCTGGTCAAACTCCAGGCCCAGGCCAAGATCTACCCGCGCAGCCGCGCCGCCCTGGTCTTCCTGGGCATCTTCCTCAGCCTCAGCCTGCTGCTGGCCGTCTGCTACCGGTTGGCCAGGATTTCCCTGGGGCAGTTTTCCGATGATCTCCGGGATCTGTCCTTCATCGCGGCCCTGCTTCTGGCCAGCATCCTCCTTAACAAGGGCCTGCTGCTCCTGGGAGAAATCCTGGCCCGGAACCACCCCCTGGCGGCCCAGAACCTGGTCTACCTGCTGCCGTTGGGGCTGGCTCCCATATTTGCCGCCATGTTCCTGGGGCTGGAGACCGGCATGGGGGTGGCCTTCCTGGCGGCCACCTTCACCGCCCTGATGGTGGACCACCCTTTTCCCCTGTTCCTCTACTTCGTGGTGACCGGCATGGTGGCCGTGTGGGGGGTGAGGAATTGCCGCCGCCGCAACGCCCTGATCCGGGCCGGCTTGTTCATCGGGTTGGCCAACCTGATCCTGGTGGCGGCTTTTAAAATGCTGGAATTCCCCTTTGCCGCCCGAGACCTGCTGGGCGGCGAAGTCTTTGCCCTGAGCGGCGGCTTGCTCACCGGCATCCTGGCCCTGGGGCTGACCCCCATCATGGAAACGGGGTTCCGCTACTCCTCCAATATCCGGCTCCTGGAGCTCCTGAACCTGGATCAACCCGTCCTCAAGGAGCTGATGCTCCTGGCCCCGGGGACCTACCACCATTCCCTGGTGGTGGGCCAGATGGTGGAAGCCGCGGCGGAGGCTATCGGCGCCAACCCCTTGCTGGCCAAGGCCGCGGCCTATTACCACGATATCGGCAAGATCAAGAAGCCGGCTTATTTCGTGGAGAACCAGGTGGCCGGGGAGAACAAGCACGAAAAGCTGGCCCCTTCCATGAGCAGCCTGATCCTCATCGCCCACGTCAAGGACGGGGTGGACCTGGCCCGGAAGCAGAACCTGGGGGACGGCATCACCAGCATCATTCGCCAGCACCACGGCACCAACCTCATCCACTACTTCTACCACAAGGCCAAGACCCAGGCGGCGGCCCACCCTCAACCGGTGAACATCCAGGACTTCCGCTATCCCGGGCCCAAGCCCCAGACCAAGGAAGCGGGACTGGTGTTGCTGGCGGACCAGGTGGAGGCGGCCTCCAAGACCCTGACCGACCCCACCCCGGCCCGCATCCAGGGCATGGTCCAGAAGATCATCAACAACGTCTTTGCCGACGGCCAACTGGATGAATGCGAGCTCACCCTGAAGGACCTGCACCTCATCGCCAAGAGCTTCAACAAGATCCTGAGCGGCATCTTCCACCAACGGGTGCACTACCCCCAGCCCGCTGAAAAGAAGAAATCCCATGAAGATCTGGATAAGCAACCGGCAAAGAAAAACGGCGCTAACTCAGGAGAAAATCAAGAAAAAAGCCGGGAAGATCTTAAGCGCCTTGGGCTGGTCTGAGGCCGAGCTGAGCCTCACCCTGATGGGCGACCGGGCCATGGCCCGCCTTAACCGGCAGACCTTCGGACGCCGGGGCCCCACCAATGTCATCGCCTTTCCCCTGGATGTCGCTCCCGACGCAGGCGGAGCCCTACCCACCCAGAATCGTAGGGGCACGGCGGGCCGTGCCCCATCACCGGCGGGCCCGCGCCCCATCCTGGGGGAAGTGGTCATTTCCGTGGAAACCACCGTCCGCCAGGCCCGGGAATTCGGCTGGCCCTGGCAAGAACTCCTCGATTTTTTTCTGATTCACGGTATATTACACTTGGTGGGCTACGATCACGACCACCCGGCCGCCGAAGCGCGCATGGAGGCCAAGACCTGGGAACTCATGAACCTGCTCCACCCCAAGTTGAAGAATATTGATTGAGAAATTTGGGGGGAGGGCCAGGGGACGACGGGTCCCCTGCCCTCCCCTCAAACCCCCCTCCCACCCCCCTATAGAGGCCGTGGAAGGCGGGGCCTTTGGCCCGACTGCCCCGGCCTAAGATTAGAAAACTTAAGGGGTTGGGGGAGAGGGTTTGGGAGAGGGGGTAAGGGCCGTCTGCCCCTAGCCCCCTCCCCCAAAATCCATTTCCAACCCCAAGGAGGAACCGGCGTGCCGCGACTGGAAGTGAATGTGGATCATGTGGCCACCCTGCGCCAGGCCCGCCTCATCGACGAGCCCGACCCGGTGACCGCCGCGGCCCTGGCGGAGCTGGCCGGGGCCGACGGCATCATCGTGCACCTCCGGGAAGACCGCCGCCACATCCAGGACCGGGACTTACGGCTGCTGCGGCAGACCATCAAGACCCGCCTCAATCTGGAGATGGCCGCCACCCAGGAGATGCTGGACATCGCCCGGGAAGTGAAGCCGGACCTGGTGACCCTGGTGCCGGAAAAGCGGCAGGAGCTCACCACCGAAGGGGGCCTGGAGGTGGCGGGCAACCGGGCCTATCTGACAGACTACGTCAGACAATTGAAGGACGCGGGCCTCAGGGTCAGCCTCTTCGTGGACCCGGTCTCAGAGCAGATCGAGGCGGCCAAAGAAGTGGGGGCCGAGTGGGTGGAGCTGCACACCGGCACCTATGCCGAAGCCACCAGCCGGGCCGAAGCCACCCGGCTCTTCCAGGAGCTCATCACCGCGGCCCGCCACGCCCGCAGCCTGGGCCTGAAGGTGAAGTGCGGCCACGGCCTCAACTACCGCAACATCAAGCCCTTTAAGGGCCGGGAGGAGTTCGCCGAATACTCCATCGGCCACGCCATCATGGCCCGGGCCATCCTGGTGGGCCTGGAGCGGGCCGTCCGGGAAATGATCGAGCTTATCAGGGGATGATTTGTACTCTGTAGCCGCAGGCTTTAGCCTGCGGCTAACCCATTGTCTGAAGAATTAGGAGAAAACCGCAGCCGGAAGGCTACTGCTGGCTAATCCCCAATATGAACCTCATCGACCTGCACACCCATTCCACCGCCTCCGACGGCTCCTATACCCCGGCGGAGGTGGTGCGCCTGGCCAAAGAGGGAGGGCTGGCCGCCGTGGCCCTCACCGACCACGACACCATTGAGGGGGTGGCGGAGGCGGTGGCCGCCGGGCAAGAGCTGGGGGTGGAGGTGATCCCCGGGGTGGAGATCAGCGCCCGCTTCCCCGGCGGCTCCATGCACATCCTGGGGCTGTACATCGATTACACCAACGGCCACCTGGATGAGCGTCTGGCGGTGCTGAAGCGCGCCCGGGCCGAACGCAACCCCCAGATCATCGCCAAACTCAACGCCCTGGGCATCCCCATCACCATGGCGCAGGTGGAGGCCATTTCCGGGGGCGGCCAGGTGGGTCGGCCCCACATCGCCCGGGCCCTCCTGGAAGCGGGCTATGTGGCCAGCATCCAGCAGGCTTTCGACATTTATCTGCGCAAGGGGGGCAAGGCCTACGCCGGCAAGTTCCGCTTCCCCCAGGAAGAGGCCATCGCCATGATCCGGGACGTCCAGGGCATTCCCGTCCTGGCCCACCCCTTCACCCTGGGCCTGGGCTCCGCCTTCGCCCTGCGCAATCTGCTCCTCGAGCTGAAAAACCTGGGTCTGGCCGGTCTCGAGGTCTACTACTCCGAGCACACCCCGGAGCAGGAAGCCCTCTACCTCAAGCTGGCCCGGGAGCTGGATCTACTCATCACCGGCGGCTCCGACTACCACGGCGCCAACAAGCCGGAGATCACCCTGGGGAGTATGCCCTCCCAGGCCCGCCTCACCTACGACCTGGTTACGGCCTTAAAATCCTGGCGCCGCCGGGCATATCATCTATCCGGTTAAGGTTGTCGGCCCCTATTGCCGGAATTTTTCCAACCGGGCTGCCATGAATTTATTTTCTTGACAGCCGGAATGAATTACCAATATATTGTGGTCAAAAGCATTCGGGTGCCCATATAGGGCATAATAGGGAAGCCGGTGGAAAACCGGCACGGTCCCGCCGCTGTAACCGGGGACGAAACCTGCACTAAGCCACTGTCTCGCTGAAGCGAGATGGGAAGGCGCAGGAAGTAGGAAGAACCGGAAGTCAGAAGACCTGCCCGAATCAAGGCTCAAGCCCCTACGAGGCCTAGCGGGCGTTAGCCGCATTAAGGATCAAGAAGCTGGGTGCAATCCTTAAGTCTTTGTGACTTAAGGATTTTTTTTTGGAAAAAACCATCTCAAGGAGGACGACATGGTAAAGCGGATCAAGTTTGGATGGCTATCTTTGGCACTTATCCTCTCAGTGATAGGTGCGCCTTGGACCCTGCACGCGGCAGCAACGGCAAAACCCGCCATCGTCTTGGCGGCTTTTGGTACCACCACCAACGCTTTTCCCACTTATGACAAGATCGACAAACAGGTCAAAGAGCGTTTTCCCGGCTATGAAGTCCGCTGGGCCTTTACTTCCAAGAAGGTTCGCCACAAGGTGAAGGAAGAGCAGCACAAAGAACTGAAAAGCCTGCCTGAGGTACTGCAGGACTTGAAAGCCGCAGGGTTTACCAAGGTTGCCATTCAATCATTTCATCTGGCTCCGGGAAAAGAATGGGAAGGGGTGGTTAGGCAAAGCCGGGAAGTGCCCGGACTTACGGTGGCCCTGGGCAACCCCCTGCTCAGCGGCAAGGCGGATGAGATAAAGGTTCTCAACGTCCTGTCCCAGGGATTTCCACAGGATTTGAAGAAAAATGTGGTAGTCCTGGTGGGCCATGGCAGCCCTGACCCCAAGGCCCAGGCAACCAATGACTCCTTCGCGCAGTTACTGCGCTCCCGTTACCCCGAAGGCAACGTCTTCTTCGGTCTGGTGGAATTTGAAAAACCCGGGAAAGAAGAGGTGCTGCAGGAAGTAAAACGGTCCGGCGCCACCTCCGTGATGCTTATCCCGTTTCTCCTGGTGGCCGGGGATCACGTGCAGAATGATATCCTGGGAAGTGGCCCGGAGAGCTGGAAATCCGAGCTGCTGAAGATGGGTAACTATCAAATCAATGGGGTGCGCCAAGGACTGGGAGAGCAGGAAGAGATCGTGAATATTTATCTGGAGCATCTGAGCCAAGCTCTAAAGAGCCTTCAGGGGAAAGGTAAATAAAAGAGGTCTATTAATTGTTGACAAAACCTTTCCCTCGCGATAGGTTCTGGAAAACTCCGGGGATGAACCCCGGAGAGCAGACAATCATAAAACTTGAATATCAAGCCACGAAGGCCGGCCCAGAAGGGCCAGGAATTCGTGGCTTTTTCTTTCTGGTGATCATGCAAGGGGGAAAAATGCGGCGCAGCTATGGCAGAAAAATTTGGATATGTCTGGTCCTGGGGCTTTTCTGGCAGTGGTTGATCTTCTTGTCCCCGGCGGTCGCCCTGGATCCCGGTGAGGTCTTGCTGGAGAAGCCGGCCCCGGAGGAGAAGAAAGAGGGAAAAAAGGTAGAGGCCCCCTGCACCTGCGGCCCCTTAATCAGCGATTCTTGCCTGCCCATTGAGACTCACAAAGCCAGCCTGCAGGTCCTCTGGGCCCTGTCCGTTGTGGGCGGAAATTTTACCCCTAATTGGCGCAAGGTGAGCGCTAAAGGAGATATCTACACCTTCAGCATGCCCGTCAAATTCACCTATGGCCCGGTTAAAAACCTGGAGACGTATGTAATTGTGCCCTATATCCATAACTTTGCAGCCAATTTAGATAGTAGCTTGGCTGGGCCCAATGGCGAGCGGTCCGCCAATTATGGCGGTATCGGGGACATCACCATGGTAGGCAAATACTTGCTGCTGCCGGAGACCGAAGTCAGGCCCGCGGTCACCGGGGTGGCGGGAGTGGGATTTCCCAGCGGCCACGCCTCGCATCTCAACCCGGGTCGCCTGGGCACGGATGCCGTCGGTGCCGGGGCCGTCCATTTCACCACGGGCGTCAATCTTTACAAGTGGCTGAAACCGTTCCTGGTATACAGCAATATCTGGTTAAACACCCCGGTTAATCTCTTTACCTCCAGAGATGACGCGGTGCGTTCCCGGGAATTCGTAACCTTCAATTTGGCGGCGGAACTTCCCCTAACTGAGAAATGGGTGGCCCTGCTGGAAATGTACAGCACCTGGACCTGGAGCAACATTTCTACTCCCCAGGGTTTCCAGTCTCCCTCCACTCTCGTGGGTATCCTTCCGGGGATCGAATACTTTTTAAGCGAAAAATTGGCCGTCTCCGCCGGCGCGGCCCTCGACCTGTTCGGGAAAGCCGGCTCCATTAAATACACGCCGATTTTTACGGTGTATTACAACTTTTAAGGGCGCGCCTGCGGTTTTTCACCAGATCTCCCGGAGGTAGGACATGAAGAAAAAGTTGGTTTGGTTATTGGGATGGAGCCTGGCTATGGCCGGGATGGGGATATTGCCTGGGGCGGCCGTGGCGCATTACCAGGTCTTTTGGCCGCAGGTTGAGGGCTGTTACGGTAAGCCCGGGGAAATGGCTAAATGGCGCTATGTTTGGGGGCATCCGTATGAGATGATCCTCTATGACGCCCAGGCGCCCAAGTTTTACATGGTCACTCCCCAGGGGAAGAAAGATCAGGTATCATTGAAAGAGATTACCGCGGTGGATGGGGCCAGCGGCCAGGCTCGCAAGGCTTATGAAGTGGAATATCAGCCCGCGGCCCCGGGCGATTATTACCTTTGTTTGGAAGCACCCCCCTATTTCATTTCCGAAGAAAAGGTCTTCTGGCAAGATTACGTGAAGGAAGCCTGGCATGTCATGGCCCAGAAAGGCTGGGACCGGCCGGTGGGAATGGACATCGAGATTGTGCCCCTGACCCGCCCCTATGGCTGGCCTGCAGGCGCGGTCTTCAAGGCCCAGGCCCTGTTTAAAGGGAAACCTTTGAAGGGGGTCCAGGTGGAAATCGAAAAATTCAACGGTTTTTATGTTTCTAAAGACAAGCTGCCCAAGGACCGCCTGGGGGAGGACAATGAACCCCTCATGACCCGGGCCCTCAAGACCGACGCCCAAGGCTACCTGGTCTGCACCCTGGACAGCCCCGGCTGGTGGGTCCTGGCGGTGGGGCACGAAGACGGCAAGAAAAGTTATGAGGGCAAAGAATACCCGGTGGAAAAACGCGGTTGCTTGTGGGTTTATGTGGAGCCGGCCCCGGCGCCGCTGGCGCCGCAGAAATGATGAGTTGGGGGGAGGGCCAGGGACAATAAGTCCCTGCCCTCCCCCAACCCCCCACCCAACCCTTTATGTGGGGCCGGAGAAGGCGGGGCTTAAAGCCCCGACTTCTCCGGCCCGTAAAAAGCCTTAAGGGATTGGGGGTGGGGGTGTGGGGGAGGGGTAAGGGCTGTGGGCCCTTAGCCCCCTCCCCCACAAATCTAGCCTTTAGAGAAACCGATGCACATTGCGGATGGGGTATTGCCGATAAGCACCATTGCCGCCGGTTGGGCCGGGACGGCGGTGGTCACGGGTCTCACTTTGCGCCGGGTTCCCCCGGAGGAGTTGCCCAAGGCCGCGGTGATGACGGCCGGGTTTTTCGTGGCCTCCCTCATCCACGTCCCCCTGGGGCCCACCAGCGTGCATCTCATTTTAAACGGCCTGGTGGGCATGGTGCTGGGGCCCGCGGCCTTCCCGGCCATCCTGGTGGCGCTGGTGTTGCAGGCCCTGCTGTTTCAACACGGCGGGGTCTTAACCCTGGGGGCCAACGCCTTGATGCTGGGTTTGCCGGCCCTGGCGGGTGCCTGGCTGTTCGGGGTTTGCCGGCATTTCAAGTTTCGCCATGCCGAGGCCCTGGGCGGGTTTCTGGCAGGGGCCGGCAGCCTCTTCCTCTCAGGGGTCATCCTGGCCCTGTGGCTCACCACCGCGGGCCGGGAGTTCTGGCCCATCGCCCGCCTGGCCCTGTTGGCCCATCTGCCCCTCATGGTCATAGAGGGCCTGGTGGGCGCCGCGGCCGCGGTCTTTCTGATGAAAGTGAAGCCGGAGATTCTATGGAGGCCCACCCATGTGGGAAAAGAAGATTTGGTTAATTAGTCTGGCCTGCCTGTGGTTGGGCCTGGGTTGGGCCAACCCGGCCAGGGCGCACAAACTGCTGATATCGGCGGTCCCTGAAGGGGGCGGCCTTAAGGTGCAGGTCTTTTTTCCCGACGGCACCCCGGCCCAGGAAGTGCCGGTTAAGGTGACCCCGGCGGATGGCCGGCCGGCATTGACCGGAAAGACGGACAACCAGGGGGTCTGCCAGATTGCCGGGGTGGCCCCGGGGCAGTACCGTGTCGAAGCCGGGGACCCCTTGGGGCACCGGGCCGAGACCCGGGTGACGGTGCCGGGAGCGCCGGCGGTGGCCCCAGGGGCGCCGCCGGCGGGGCCGAAACCGGCGGCGGCCGGCGCCACCGCTTCCCCGCCTCCCCGGGGGGAGCCCATCCCCTGGGCCAACCTGCTGGCGGGCCTGGGCTTCATCTTCGGGCTCAGCGCCTTCGTGATGGTCCTCAGGCTCAGGGCCGAGGTGAGAAAGTATGCATCCCGAGATTGACCGTTTTGCCCATCTGGACTCTCCTTTGCACCGCCTGGACCCCCGGGTCAAGATTGCGGTCTTCACCTGCTTTCTGGTGGCGGTGGCGCTCACCCGGGACCTTCCCGGCGCGGCCCTGTCTTTGGGACTGGCTCTATTCTGGCTGTTTCTGAGCCGCATTCCCGTCAGCTTCACCCTTCGGCGCCTCAAGGCGGTGGTCCTGTTCCTGCTTCCCTTCCTGGTCCTGCTGCCACTCACCCACCCGGCGGGCTGGCAGCAGGGCCTGGCCCGGGGGGCGGTGGTTTTCATCAAAGGCCTGGCCATGGTCTTGACGGTGATTCCCATGTTCGGCACCACGCCTTTCAACGTCTCCATGAAGGCCCTGACCCGCCTGCGGGTGCCCCAGCGGCTGGTCACCATGATCCTGTTCACTTATCGCTATCTTTTTGTTTTTGCGGAGGAAATCCGCACCATACAGCAGGCCCTGCGGGCCCGGGGCTTCAAGCCCGGCAGCAACCGGCGCACCCTGTTCTCCCTGGGCAACCTGGTGGGCCTCATGGTGGTGCGGGCCTTCGAACGCACCGAGCGCATCTACCAGGCCATGATGGCCCGGGGGTTTAAAGAGAAATTCGGGACTCTGGCGGAATTTTCCTGGGGCTGGCCCGACGCCTTAAAAGGAGGGCTCATCATGCTGGCCGCCGCGGCCCTGGTGGGGGTTGACTACCTATGGATCCGGTAATTCGCATCGCAGGTCTAAGCTTCAATTATCACAACGGCACCCCGGCCCTGGCCGACGTCAGTCTGACGGTGCACCCCGGGGAGACGGTGGTGTTCATCGGCGCCAACGGCGCGGGGAAAACCACTCTGTTTCTCTATATCCTGGGATTGCTCAAGCAGTTGCCCCGGGAAGTGACGGTCCTGGGCCAGGCCTTGGACAGCCTTCGGGCGGTGGAGGCGGTCAGGGGGCGGGTGGGGTTGGTGTTTCAGAACCCCGACGATCAGCTCTTCTGCACCACGGTCTTCGACGATGTGGCCTTCGGGCCCATCAACCAGGGGCTGGCCCCGGAGGAAGTGAAGGCCCGGGTGGCCCGGGCCCTGGCCGCGGTGGGCCTCACCGGCTACGACCAGCGGGTGCCCCATCATTTGAGCGGCGGCGAAAAGCGCCGGGTGGGGCTGGCCACCATCTACGCCATGGCCCCGGAGGTGATGCTCCTGGATGAGCCCACCAGCAACCTGGACCCCCGGGGGCGCCGGGAGGTGATTCAACTCTTGCAGGACTTCTCCGGCACCAAGCTGGTGGCCACCCACGACTTCGAGCTGGCCCTGGAGGTGGCCACCCGGGTGGTGGTTTTGCATAAGGGGCGCATCCGGGCCGACGGCTACCCCCTGGAGATTCTGACGGACCCCCACCTCCTGAGAAACAGCGGCCTGGAGCTGCCCCTGGTGCTCAAGTATTTCATGGCCCTGCGGGACCACCCCCTGGCCGCGGCCAGTTGACGGCTCTGAAAAAGTCATTTTGAGGGAGGGGACCAGGGGCACCCGCCACTTACAATCCCTCCCCTGAATGCACTTTTTTTCCATCCCTCTGGGGCAAAAAGCAAGACGGGGCTCCCGGAACCTTGCATTTTTGGCCCGATCTGTTAGAGTGGTGCCGCTTGTCGGGGACAACCATTTTTTAACCCGCGACGGTCTCAGTTCTAACCGAACATGGCTACCATCAACGATCTGGTACTGGTCCACATGGACCGCAAGCCCGCGTTCTACGCCCGCATCAACGATATCAACCTCGATGTCAAGCGGGGTTGGTATCAGGTGGAGTTGCTGGCCCTCACCTTGCCCCCCCAGACCTTAAACTGGATCCTGGAGGAATCTCACCTGAACGGCGAGGAGTTCACCATGGGGGGCCGGCCGGTGCAACTGGCGCTCATTCCGCCGAAGCCCGCTCCCAAGCCCGGGTCCCCCCCGGAAGGCAAGGCCAAGATCATCCCCCTGGTCCGGAAACCTTAGTTTCCCAGGCCACCGGTTAGGGGCCCGCCGCCTATGTCCGGATTGTGCACTTTCCCATAATAATGGCCTGGCCGGACATCGGAAAGCGTTGACCGCCCTGGATCGGCTTGATCTTCCAAGCTCCGGGGCTTCTTTTATATTGTTTTTAACTTGGTGATTTTAATAAAATAAATAACAGTCGCTCATCGGCTTACCCGAAACCATGAAAAGATTCATGGGTGGGTACGGCCCATCAGATACAGGGTGCGCATTGCGCCCCCCACGTCTAAGCTCCCATAAGGGGTTGGGGGGAGGGAGCGCGAGGGAGGGCGCAGGGTTTGCTGCCCCCGGCGCTTCCCTCAAAAAACAACTTTTCAGGACAGACTCGATTTTCTGTCCCCTAAGCTGCGGTTTTTCCCCATGAGAATTTTATTGGTGCAACCCACCACCAAATATCCGGACCGGCGCCCCTTGCGCAGCCGCACCCGCTGGCTGGTGGGGATAACCTTGCCCTATCTGGCGGCCCTCACACCCAAGGGCATCCAGGTGGACCTGGCGGACGACCGCCTCATGGCCATTCCTTATCACCGGGACTACGACCTGGTGGGCATCACCGCCACCTGCGCCACCGCCGAGCGGGCCTATGAGATCGCCGCCGAGTTCCGCCAGCGGGGCCGGCAGGTGGTCATGGGCGGCTTTCACGTTTCCCTGCATCCCGAAGAGGTGATAGAGCACTGTGACGCGGTGGTGGTGGGGGAGGCGGAATCGGTCTGGGCCCAGGTGCTGGAAGACGCCCGGGTAAAACGGCTCAAACCCCGCTACCAGGCCCCCCAGTTCCACGACCTGGCGGGTCTGCCCCGGCCCCGCCTGGAACTGGTGGATTATCGGCGCTACCGGGTGAAGATCATCCCCACCCAGACCTCCCGGGGGTGTCCTTACCACTGCGCCTTCTGCGAGGTCCCCATCGTTTACGGCCACACCTACCGGCGCCGCCCCCTGGAAGAGGTCATCCAAGAGATCAAGGCCAATGTCCGCCTCACCGGCCTCAGGAATATCTACTTCATCGACGACAACCTCACGGGCCACCGGGACTATGCCAAGGAGCTCTTTCAGGCCCTGATCCCCTTGAGGCTCAAGTGGAGCTGCCTGTGGACCATCAACACCTCCCGGGACGAGGAACTGCTGGACCTGGCGAAAAAATCCGGCTGCAGCCACGTGAACATCGGCATTGAGAACGTCTGCCAGGAATCCATTTCCTCCATCGACAAGGTGCAAAACCCGGTGCAGGAGTATGAGTGGCTCCTTAGGCGCCTCCGGGATCGGGGCATCTTCTACTCCCTGAACTTCATGTTCGGCCTGGATGGGGATCACCAAGAACTGTTTGACGAGACCCTGGCCTTTTTGGAAAAGGTCAAAGCCCCCATGGCCTTCTTCAACGTGGCTACCCCCCGACGGGGCACTCCCATGTGGGACCAGCTTAACCAGGAAGGCCGGGTGCACAACCCCGAGGCGGAAAATTATTTGGGGATGGTCTGCAACTTCTTTCCCAAGCACATGACCCCCGAGGAGTGCGAGGCCGGGGTGTGGCGCTGCTTTCAGAAATTTTACTCGTTTTCCTCCATCTGCCGGCGCCTGCTGCTGCCGCCGACGAGCTACATCTTCCAGGGATTGCCCAGCAACCTCTTCTTCCACTGGTCGGCGGCTCGCAAGATCGATCCGGTGGATTTTTATTAGCCCAGGCCAGGGAAGGCCGCCAGCAGACCCTGGAGGACGATCTGCACGGCCAGGGCGCACAGGATCAAGCCCATGATGCGGGTCAGGAGCCGGATGTTGCTCTCTTTCAGCAAGACCAGGAGCTTGTCGGCGAAGACAAAGGAGATGTAGGTCAGAAACAGGATAATGGCTATGGCCAACAAGATAAGGCCGTCTTCCACCCGGTTCTGGGCCCGGCTGATGAGCACCAGCACGGTGGTGATGGCCCCGGGGCCGCTGAGCAGCGGCATGGCCAAAGGCACCAGGGCGACGTCCCGGTAATCGGCGGCCACCAGGCTGGAAGAGGTGTCCAGCCGGTTGAAATGGCCCCGGCCTTCCAGCATGTCGAAGGCAATGCGGAACAGGATGAGGCCCCCGGCGATTTGAAAGGCCGGCAAGCCGATGCCAAAGAAACTGAGGATGAAACGGCCAATAATCACAAACAGGCCCAGGATGACGAAGGCATAGAAGCAGGCCCGACCGGCCAGCCCCCGGCCCGCCTGGGGAGGAAACTCCGTGGACAAGGCCAAATAAGGGAAGAGATTCCCTGGGGGATCAATAATAATAAACAGGGAAATCAGGCTGGTGATGAAAAAGGACCAGATGGGCCCCAAAATTTCGTGCACTATGACCACCTTAGGATAAAAGGGTAATTTATGGCCAGCTTTCAGGTAAACAAGACCTACCAGGAAATTAATGACAAAATCAAGAAAGGTCAAGCGGTGGTGGTCACCGCGGAAGAGATTATCGACCTCGTGCGCCGGAAGGGTGAAGTGGAAGCGGCCCGCACGGTGGACGTGGTCACCACCGGGACCTTTTCCCCCATGTGTTCCTCCGGCGCCTTCCTCAATTTCGGCCATGCCAAGCCGCCCATCAAGGCCTCCCGGGTGTGGTTCAACAACGTCCCGGCTTATGCGGGGCTGGCCGCGGTGGACGTTTATATCGGCGCCACCGAGCCCGTGGCCGACGACCCTCTGAACAAAGTCTACCCGGGGGAGTTCAAATACGGCGGCGGCCACGTCATTCAAGACCTGGTGGCGGGCCGGGCCGTCCACCTGGTGGCCGAGGCCTACGGCACCGACTGCTATCCCAACAAGCGCCTGGAGCGGGATATCACCCTGAAGCAGATGGTCAACGCCATCCTTTGCAACCCCCGCAACTGTTACCAGAATTACAACGTGGCCGTCAACCTCTCCAAGCGCACCATCTACACCTATATGGGCCCCTTGCGCCCCCGGGCCGGCAACGCCAACTTCTGCACCTCGGGAGAGCTCAGCCCCCTGTTCAATGATCCATATTACCGCACCATCGGCATCGGCACCCGCATCTTCCTGGGAGGAGGCGTGGGGTACGTGGTTTTCCCCGGCACCCAGCACAACCCGGCCAAGCCCCGGGCGGAGAACGGGATTCCCCTGGGCCCCGCCGGCACCCTCATGGTGATGGGCGATCTCAAGAAGATGAGCCCCCGGTACCTGGTGGGCGTTAGCCTCCTGGGCTACGGCTGCTCCCTGTCCGTGGGCCTGGGCATCCCCATTCCGCTACTCAATGAGGGAATGGCGCACTTCTGCGGCATCTCCGATGAGGAGTTGCTCGCCCCCATCGTGGATTACGGGTCCGATTACCCCGCCGGCAGCGGCCGCATCCTGGGGCAGGTGAGCTACGCCCAGTTGAAAAGCGGCACCATCACCCTGGACGGCAAGGAGATCACCGCGGTGCCTCTGTCCAGCATGGTGCGGGCCCGGGAGATTGCCCGAACCCTGAAGGAATGGATAGAGTCCGGGAAATTCCTGCTAGGAGAACCGGTGGAGCCGCTGCCCACGGCCGAGAAAGCTCACCGCGTCCGCACCGCCAGCCGGGACAGTTGAGAGTTGAATAAATATTGGGGGAGGGCCGGGGGCTTACAATCGCCCTCCCCGCAACCTCCTCTCCCATCCCCCTAAAATGGGGGGTTGGGGGAGGGGTTAGAGGAGGGGGTAGGGACTAGCTGACTTCCGGCAAAATCTTCTGCAAAGCCCTGGGGTTACGGGTGCCCAAAGTCCCCCTTTAGAAAAGGGGGGTAAAATAATACCGGTTAAAAATGTCATCCTAATTGTGGAGCGCTTCCCGGATTAACTGTGAATGAGAATATCCAAGACCTGGAAAACCATCTCCGCCGCTGGCCCCGGGCGGCCCTGCTATTTTCCGGCGGGCTGGACTCCAGCCTCTTGCTGGCGGCGGCCGCCCGGGTCCTGGGGCCGGGCTTGACGGCCATCACCTTCGCCGGGCCCCACATCGTGCCTGGTGAACTGGCCGCGGCCTTTGAGCTGGGGCGGCGGTTTAGGGTGCGCCACCTGGTCCGGGAGATAGATCCCTTGGCTCTGCCAGAATTCCGGGAGAATACCACCCAGCGCTGCTACGTCTGCAAAAAGGCGGTAATCCAGCAAGGCTGGCAGATGGCGGCGACGGTTGGCGCCCCGGTCCTGTGGGACGGCACCAACCTCGACGACCTGTCTGACTTTCGCCCGGGCTTGAAGGCGGCTCGGGAGCTGGGGGTGAGGAGCCCCCTGCTGGAGGCGGGCCTGGGCAAGGCGGCCATCCGGAGCCTGAGCCGGGCTCTAAAGCTGGACTGGGGAAAGCCGTCCCAGAGTTGCCTGGCCACCCGTTTCCCTTATGGCACCACTTTAACCAGGGAAGCCCTGGCCCGGGTGGGGCAGGGAGAGGCCTGGCTGCGCCGCCGGGGCTTCAGCCGCGTGCGCCTGCGGGTGAAGGGGGACGGCGTCCGCCTGGAACTGGCCACGGCGGAGTGGCAAGCTTTTCTGGCCCCCCAGGTGCAGGGCCCGTTCGGGGCCCTGGTGGCGCGCCTGGGCTTCGGCCGCCTGTCCCTGGATGCGCCCGGGTAAGAACAGTCTGCACCGAAAAGTTTTGCCAAGGGTGCGTCCTGCGCACGCCTTCACGGCAACTTATGCGGGTTGGGAGGGGGTTTGGGGGAGGGCAGGGACCACTCGAAAAAGTCCCTGGCCCTCCCCCAAAAACAACATGACCGAAAAAATCCGCGCCCTGGGCCTTTTTTCCGGGGGCCTGGACAGCATGCTGGCCGCCGCGCTGCTCAAGGCCCAGGGCCTTGAGGTCACCCTGATCACCTTTGTGACGCCCTTCTTCGGGGCGGACCGGGCCCGGGAGTCCGCGGCCCATCTGGGTCTGCCCCTCATCGAGATGGACCTCACCGAAAGATTCTGGCCCCTGATTTTCGCGCCGCCCCACGGCTTCGGCCAAGGGCACAACCCCTGCATCGACTGCCACCTCCTGATGGTCCGGGAGGCCGGGCTGCTCATGGCCGCACAGGGGTTTCATTTCATCTTTTCCGGCGAGGTTCTGGGCCAGCGGCCCATGAGCCAGAACCGGGGCTCCCTGAATCTCATCGGCAATAAGTCGGGTTTGGGAGACTTGCTGCTCCGGCCCTTGAGCGCCAAATTGCTGAAAACCACCCGCCCGGAGCAGTTGGGCTGGGTGGACCGGGAGAGGCTGCTGAACCTCAGCGGCCGGGGACGCAAACGCCAGATGGCTCTGGCGGAAGAATACGGCATTACCCGGTATCCGGCGCCGGCGGGCGGGTGTCTGCTCACCGATCCTGGGTATGCGGCGCGGCTCAAGGAGTTGCTGGATCACCAGGGCGGCAGCGTCACCCGCCGGGACCTGGACTTGCTGAAATGGGGCCGGCATTTTCGCCTGCCCGGCGGGGTCAAGGCCGTCGTGGGCCGAACCCAGAAGGAAAACGAAGCCTTGCTGGCCCTGAGGGGCTCCGGGGACACGGTCCTCAAGGTGGAAGATTACCCCAGTCCCCTGGTGCTGGTGTCGGCGATTGCCCTCGGAAGGCGATGTGGCCGAGGCCGCGGGCCTGGCCGCGGCTTACAGCGACGCCCCCACCGGCGGCCGAAGTTCAGGTGAGCGTCGTGGACGCCACCCCGGCCCCCGATTCTCCACTTCAGCGCGCCGCCCAAGGACCGCTTCAAAGAGCTGCTCATCTGAGTTGGTAAATTTGAGGGGAGGGCCGGGGGCTTACAATCGCCCTACCCTCAAACTCCCCTCCCAACCCTCTGAAATGGAGCCGGGGAAGGTGGGGCCAACGGCCCCGACTTCCCCGGCTTTTTTAACCCCTTATGGGGGTTGGGGATGGGGGTTTGGGGGAAGGGGTAGGGGCCGTCGGCCCCTAGCCCCTTCCCCCAATATTTATTTCAAAAACTCGCATAGCCGCGGCACCAGGTGGTCGAAGTCGCCGTTGGACATGACCAGCACCAGGTCGCCGCTCTTCAGGTTTTTTAGGAGACCGGCAAGAAGCTGGTCCGTGTCGGGGTAATAGAGGGCCCGTTGGCCCTGATTCGAGAGGTCCGTCACCAGCTGCCGGGAGGAGAACTGTTCTTCCGGCGGCACCTTCCACAGGTCCGGCGGCTCCCGCACCAGGATCAGGTCCGCGTCCTTAAAGGCGTGGGCGTAGGGTTCCTGGAACACCTTGCGCCGGGAGGTGTTGGTGCGGGGCTCGAACACCGCCACCAGGCGCCGCCCGGGATAGCCCCGGCGCACCGCCTGCAGCGTGGCCGCCACCGCGGTGGGGTGGTGGGCGAAGTCCTGCATGACCAGCACCCCGGAGGTCTCCTGCACCACTTCCTGTCGCCTCTTGACGCCCTGAAAGTCCGGCAGGGCGGATTTCAGCGCCTGCGGCTGCGCCCCCAGCTCGGAGAGGGCCGCCAGGGCCGCCAGGGCGTTGAGCACGTTATGAACCCCAAGCAGCGGCAGGTGAAAGTCGCCCCAGCGGGCCCCCTCCCGGAAGACGGTGAACTCCATGCCGCCCGTCACCGGGGTGATATCCGCCGCTTGCCAGGTCAGGTCGCCGCCGGCGCCGTAAAAGGACACGGGCGCCTGGCTGCCCCGGCACACCTGCCGCACCAGGGGAGCGTCGCCCCAGGCCAGGACCCGGCCGTCCGGGGGAACCCGGGCTAGAAAGGCCTCAAAAGCCTGGATGATGCGGTTAAGGTCCGGGTAGATGTCGGCGTGGTCGAACTCCACGGAGGTGACCACCGAGACCCGGGGCCGGAAATGGATGAACTTAGGGCGTTTGTCGAAAAAGGCGGTGTCGTACTCGTCGCCTTCCAGGACCACGTAGGGACCCCGGCCCACCCGATAATTGGCGTCAAAATTTTTGGCAATGCCTCCCACCATGAATCCCGGGTCCAGCCCCAGGGCGTAAAGCAGCCAGGCGATGAGGGCCGTGGTGGTGGTCTTGCCGTGGGTGCCGGTGACCACCAGGCTCTGGCGCTCACCCACCAGGAAGCGGTTCAGGGCCTCCGGCAGGGAGAGGCGGGGGAGGTCCCGGGCCAGCACCGCCTGGGCCTCGGGGTTCTCCCGGCGGATGACGTTGCCCACCACCACCAGGTCCGGGGCGGGCGTCCAGGTTTTCCGGGCGGTAGCCGTTTACGACCGGGATGCCCAGGCCCTCAAGAAAAGTGCTCATGGGCGGGTAGGCGTGCTCGTCGGAGCCGGTGACCCGGTGGCCCTGCTCCTTGAGGATGCCGGCCAGGCCGCCATGCCGGTGCCGCAGATGCCGAGAAGGTGGATGTGGGGAAGCGGGTTGACCTTCATTGATTATCTATCAGTTCTTATGTAGCCTCAATGGGTTCTAACCACAGAGACATAGAGGACACGGAGGAACACCAAAGATTGAACAAACTTTATGAGACTCTGTGTTCTCGGTGTCTCTGTGGTTTTATTTTACCTGAAGGTTTCAGTAAACCCCATGACCCGGGAAGCCGCCTCATGGAACCGGGGGCGGAAGGCCCGGATGCCTTCCAGCTGGTCCCGGCCCAGGTGCACCCGGTTGGTCAGCAAGATTACCATCTGGCCCAAGTCCAGGTCCAGCCAAAAAGAGGTGCCGGTGAAGCCCAGGTGGCCGACGCTAACGGGGGAGAAATAACGGCCCGCGGCGCTTGGGGCCGCCGCCGGGCCGGGGGTGTCGAAACCCAGGGCTCGGGTCGCTCCCGGGGGCGGGGTTAAAAAGAGGCGCACCGTGGCCGGACGGAAAGGCGGTGCCGCCTGGCCGTGGTAGGCACGGTAGAGCGCGGCCGACAAGCTTAAACACCTCCCGGCCCCGGCCGAAGAGGCCGGAGTGCCCGGCCACGCCCCCCGCGGCCCAGGCGTTTTCGTCGTGCACCTCGCCGCAGATGTTGCGCCCCGGAATGAGTCCCGGCTCCGTGGCCGCATAACTGCGGTTTTCGGTTTTCGGTTTTCGGTTTTCGGTTAAATGGGTGAGAGCGCCCCGGTCTCGCAAGGGGTTGAAGCCCAGATGGTTGAGGTTCAAAGGCTGGTAAATCTTTTCCCGGCAGACCGCATCGAGTCCCTTACCGGACACTGCCTCCACCACCGCCTGCAAGCAGCATGAACCCCAAGTCGCTGTAAACCGTGGCGCTATCCGGCGGGCTCTCCAGCGACGTGGCCGCGGCCAGGCGGGCCAGCAGCCCCGGGCGGAAGGAAGGCGGCGCTTGCAAGACTTCCCGATAAAAGGGGCGCCAGGCCGGCAGCCCCGCCCGGTGGGCCAGCAAGCTCCTGATAGTGAGGGGCCTTTTGTCCGGCGGCAGCCACTCCCCGGGTAGGACGTCGCCCAGGGTGGCAGCTAACTCCAGCTTCCCCTCATCCGCCAGGAGCATCAGGGCCAGGGCCGTGGCCAGGGGTTTGGTGAGGGAGGCCAGGTCGAAGACCGTCTCCGGGGTGACGGCCTGGGCCTGCGGGTCCCGGGACACCCGGCCGGCGGCCGCCTGCCAGAGGCATGCCCCCTTCAGCCCCACCAGGGCCACGGCCGCGGTGTAGACGCCCTGTTTCAGGCCATCTTCCAGGAGTTGGTGCAAGGGCGCCCAGCGCTGAGACGGGATTTGGTTCATTCTTATTTGGGTGAATTTAGAGGGAAGGGGCTAAGGGCAGCAAGTCCTTACCCCCACCCCCAATTCCTTATGTTTTTTTGGCCGGGGAAGTCGGGGCCAACGGCCCCGCCTTCTCCGGCCCTTATGCGGGTTGGGAGGGGGGTTTGGGGGGAGGGCAGGGATGAAGTCCCTGGCCCTCCCCCCAACAACCAAATCACTCCTTCTCCAGCGCCAGTTGGATCAGGGTATCCAGCAACTCCGAGAACTCCATCCCCGCCGCTTTGGCCGCCTGGGGAAAGAGGCTGGTGGCGGTCATGCCGGGGATGGTGTTGGTTTCCAGCACGTAGATCTCCCCGTCCTGCACCATCATGTCGGTGCGGGAATATCCCCGGCAGCCCAGGGCGGTGTGGGCCGTCAGGGCGCATTGCTGGGCCCTGCCGGTCAGCTCCGGGTCCAGGCGGGCCGGGCAGATCTCGCTGGTGGCCCCGGGCTGGTACTTGGCTTCGTAATCAAAGAAGGCGTAAATGTCTGATGGAATAATCTCCACCAGGGGCAGGGCCCTGGCATCGGAGTTCCCCAAAACCGCGCCGGTGATTTCCGTCCCCTGGATAAACTTCTCCACTAAAACCCGCCGGTCGTATTCATAGGCCGCGGTCAGGCCCGCCGCCAATTCCTTCAGGTCCCGGGCCATGGTAACGCCGATGCTGGAGCCTTCGGTGGCCGGCTTGATGACCGCGGGTAGCCCCAGTTTGGCTTCAATTTCCTGGAGGCTGGGCGCTTTCTCCCTGGTAAAGGCCAGGGCTGGGGGGACCTTGAGCCCGGCCATCTGATAGAGGGCTTTGCTCAGCTCCTTGTTCATGGCCAGGGCCGAAGCCAGGACGCCGGAGCCCTGGTAGGGAACTCCCAGCAGTTCCAACAGGCCCTGCATGGTGCCGTCCTCGCCGCCCCGCCCGTGCATGATGATGAGGGCCGCGTCCAGTTCCGGGGCCTCCCGCACCAGCCGCTCCAGGTCGGTGAAGGGGTCGTAGCGCCGGATGTCGTACTTGCTCTGGTCCAGGGCCTGATAGACCTGGGCGCCGCTCTTTAGCGAGACCTCCCGTTCCGAGGATTTGCCTCCGGCGATGAGGGCCAGCCGCATCTTTCCCATGTTTTCCTCCAGAATTGGTTGGTTGGCAAAAGGTCGAGTGGACTAAAGTCGAGAGGTGCGAAGAGCTTCTGCTCCAGGGCCCTGGTCCGGGCCGCGGTGGCGGCGATGTGGGCCCGGACTTCGGGGGTGCGGCCATAGCGCTCTAGAATATCGGCAAAGCGAACCGTGAGCGACACCACCCGGGTGTGCAGCACCCGCTTGTCGGCGTAATTCACCACCTCCGCTTCCCGCAAGGGGCGGGGGTCGCCGTGGTTTTCTTCCAGGTAAACGTGCTCGGCCACCACCCGGGCCACTTGGGGATAGCCCAGGGGATGCAAGATGGCCGCCCCCCAGAGGGCGTGGTTGTTGGCGGTGCCCAGACAGGGAGTTTTCCCCAGATCGTGCAGCAGGGCCCCGGCTTCGATGAGCGGCAGATGCAAGTCGAAGCCCGCCTCCGCCAGGGCTTGCCCCAGGAAGGCGGCCACCTCCATCACCCGGAAGCTGTGCTCCCGGATATGGGGCAACATGGCGTGAGCCGCCATCAATTCCAGGCACTCGCTGGGGGTAGGGATGGGTATTAAATCCGGCTTCTTCACGGTTTAATTAACTCATGTAAGGGTGCAGAGGGGAAAAGGCGAAAAAGGAAACAAAGAAAATGCCCTGTCTTTTAATCTTTTTCATCCTTTCGTTTTTCCCCTAAGTATCCGATAGGACTCGTTTCCTATCTGGTCTTGGAAACGCCCTTGCGGGTCGAGTTGAGCTTGGCATACATTTTCGCTCCCAATTGCGACCTGGGAACGGGTGAACCAAGTGATTTAATTCCCCCTCACCCTAACCCTCTCCCCCATCGGGGGAGAGGGGATAGAGTATGGAATTCCTGTAATGCTCCCTCTCCCCCGCTGGCGGGGGGAGAGGGCTGGGGTGAGGGGGCTAACAGGGAACACTGGCATATTTAAGAGATCATGAACTAGTCTTGGCAACCAGCACCACCGCGTAGGCCGCGATCCCTTCTTCCTTTCCGGTGAAACCCATGTGCTCCGTGGTGGTGGCCTTGATATTCACTTCTTCCGGGGCCAGGCCCAATACGTGCGCCAGTTTGGCCCGCATTTCCGGAATATGGGGACTCAGGCGGGGCTTCTCCGCCACCACGGTGGCGTCCACGTTGACGGGGCCAAAGCCGCGGCGGCGCACCAGGCTGACGATCTTCTCCAGCAAGATCAGGCTGGAGATACCCTTATAGGCCGGGTCGGTGTCCGGGAAATGGGCGCCCAGGTCGCCGGCCCCCACCGCGCCCAGCAGGGCGTCGCCGATGGCGTGGGTCAAGACGTCGGCATCGGAGTGCCCCAGGAGGCCCAGGAGGTAAGGGATGGTCACGCCCCCCAGGATCAGGGCGCGCCCTGCCACCAGCCGGTGCGCATCATACCCCAGACCGACTCGCACGTTTTTTTCTCCGCATCAAAGGAAAGATGGCTTCGGCCATTTGCAGGTCCTCCGGGGTGGTGATTTTCAAATTCCAGGGGGACCCCGGAACCACCACCACCGGCTGCTGCAGTTCTTCCACCAACGAGGCCTCATCCGTGCCGTAGAAATTGCGGCTATAGGCCTCCGTAAAGGCCCGCCACAGCAAGGGCGCCTGAAAAGCCTGAGGGGTCTGGATCTGCCAGACATCCCGGCGTTCCAAGGTTTGGAGGATCTGGCCCTGGGGGTCGACTCGTTTCAAGGTGTCCTGGGTCGGCAGCCCCAAAACGGCCCCGCCATGGTGCCGCGCCGCCTCGATGACCCGGCGGATCTGGTCCGGGGTGATAAACGGTCGCACCCCGTCATGCACCAGAACCACTTCCAGGTCGTCTTCGTTCTGCAAGACTTTGAGGGCGTGGTAGACACTGTCCTGGCGCTCTTTGCCCCCGGGAACCAGGCGCAGCACCTTCTTGAAGGTGAAGAGGGACAGGACCTTGTCCTGGCAATAGTCCAGCTCATTGGGATGGACCACCAGGGTGACCTCGTCCACCTCCCTGGTCTTCTCGAAGATTTCCAGGGTATGGGCCAGGATGGGTTTCCCCGCCAGCAGCAGATAAGGCTTGGGGGTCTGCCGCCCCATGCGTTTGCCGATGCCGGCGGCGGCGACGATGGCCGCGATCATAGGGGCTTGGCCTCCGGGGTCCCCTGGCAGGAAACTCGCCCGGCCCGCCCGGGAAGGCGCTGGAGATTCACCGGGGCCGCCGGGACGGCGGCCTGATCTTGCAGCAATTCCCGGGCCCAATCCTCCAGGCGGAAAAAGTCCACCCCCTTTTGCCGGCAGCGTTCCAGCAGGCGGGCGAATTCCTGCCGGTAAGGCCCGCCCTCCACTTCGGCATGAATGGTGAGCACCTGGGGGCGGCCGCTCTCCAGGCGAGCCAGGATTAACTCGGAGAAATCCTGGGCCCGGCAGCCATTGAAGCCCAGCAGCTCATCCAGGGTGGGGAGAGTGGTGGGGATCTCCAGGACCCGGGAGACTGAGCCTCCAAAACAGGGCCAGTAAGGGCTCACTCCCCGGGTGTCGCTGGCATAGAGAAACCCCTGGGTTGCCAGCACGGCGCGGCTTAGCTGGCTGCACTGCCATCCCGGAGCCGCGAAGGACTGGGCGCCTCTCCCCAGGAGAGACGCAAACAGCTCCTGGGCCCGGCCCACCTCCCGGGCTACTTCGCCGGCAGACATCCCCAGGAGATGGTCGTGCCAGCGCACGTGGTCATAGCCGTGGAGGCCCACCTCATGGCCGGCGGCGGCGATGCGGGGCGCGATTTCCGGGGCCGCGGCCCCGATGAGGGGCGCCGGCAGCACCGTGCCGTAGCACATGGTCTTGAGGCCGTAAATCGCCGGGGCCCGGGTGCGTAACATCTTTTGCAAAAATCCTTGTTGCCGGAAGACGCGCCAAATGGCCCGGCCGGAATTGTCCGGTCCCAGGGCCAGAAAGAAACTGGCCTTGACCCCCCGGTCCTCCAGGATCTCAAGAAGCACGGGGACCCCCTGCCGGTAACCGTCCAGGGTGTCCACATCCACCTTGATACCCAACCGCCCGCGCAAGTTGACTCCTTATGTCTAATTTCTTGGGGAAGGGGGCTAAGGGTTTTTTGTAAAGGGCCCTTACTCCCTCCCCCGCCACACTCTCCTAATCCTACACTTCTGCCGTCCGGGCCTCCTCCAGGAAGGAGTCCAGGGTGATCTTCAGCGACGTGGCCAGGTCCGTCTTGGGCTCCCAGCCCAACAGCTGCCGCGCCTTGGCGATGGAGGGTTTGCGGCTGACGATGTCCTGGTAGCCCTTGCCGTAGTAAGCCTCGTGGGGCGTCTCCACGATCTCGGAGAAGCCCCCGTCGCCTTGATGGTCCGGGTGCTGCTTGAACAGGTCTCGTAAGAGGTGGGCCAGCTCCTTCACCGAGGCCTCGTTCTCGGGGTTGCCGATATTGAAGATCTGGCCGTCGGCCGCGCCCGACGGGTTCTCGATGATGGTCATGAGGGCGTCGATGCCGTCCTCCACGTAAGTGAAGCAGCGTTTCTGGTAGCCGCCGTCCACCAGCTTGATGGGTTCCCGCTGGATGAGGTTGAGGATGAACTGGGTCACCACCCGGGAGCTGCCTTCTTTGGCGGCGTACAGATCGTCCAACTTGGGCCCGATCCAGTTGAAGGGGCGGATCATGGAAAACTGGAGCTGCCCTTCCTGGCCGTAAGCCCAGATGACCCGGTCCAGGAGCTGTTTGGAGCAGCTGTAGATCCAGCGCTGCTTGTGGATGGGCCCCAGCACCAGGGTGGAGTCGTCTTCGGAAAACTCCCCATCCGGGCACATGCCGTAGACTTCCGAGGTGGAGGGAAAGATGATGCGGGTGCCGTACTGGACGCACTGGCGGACGATGCGCAGGTTTTCCTCGAAGTCCAGCTCGAATACCCGCAGGGGCTGCTTGACGTAGGTCATGGGGGTGGCGATGGCCACCAGGGGCAGGACCAGGTCGCACTTTTTGATGTGGTACTCGATCCATTCCTTGTTGATGCCGATGTCGCCTTCCAGGAAGTGGAACCGGGGATGATCCAGGGACTGGTCCAGCTTGTTGGAGTAGAGGTCCATGCCGAAGACTTCCCAGTCCCGGGTGTGGAGGATGCGCCGGGTCAGGGCGTTGCCGATGAAGCCGTTGACGCCCAAAATCAGAATTTTCATCTAGCTTTCCGTTAAGTCTAATTGATGGTGGGCCGTGCCCACCCTACACTTTCCTTTGTAGGGGCGGACCCATGTGTCCGCCCTTATGAGGGCGCACACTCAGGTGCGCCCCTACGAAAATTTTTTACCCACCAGGTGCTCCCAGGTGGCCAGCACGGGGCCCAGGAATTCGGGCTCGCCGTCCCACTGGGCCTGCGGTGATGAGAAAATGCCCCTCGCCGGTGGCCACCAGCAGGCCTTCCCCGGGGAGGCGCGCCGTCACCTGGCCGGGGACGTGGGGGGCCGCCGTCGGGGCCGCCAGGGGTCTTGCCGGCCCAGATAAACAATTTTCTCCCCTGGAAAAAAGTGAAGGCCCCGGGGTAGGGGTGGGTCACGGCCCGCATCAAATTGTAGATATTAAGGGCCGATTGCTGCCAGTGGATGAGGCCGTCTTCCGGCCGACGGCCGCCGAAGTAGGAGGCCTGGGCGTGGTCCTGGGGGTGCCGGGGGGCCCGGCCGGTGCGCAGCAGCGGATAGCACTCCCGCATCAGGGCCCCGGCCGCCACCGTCAGGCGGGCAAAGAGCGTCAGGGCCGTGTCTTCCGGGGTGATGGGGACTCTCTTGGCGCCCACGATGTCGCCCTGATCCGCCTTTTCTTCCATGTAATGGAGGGTCACCCCCGTCTCGGTCTCGCCGTGCACCAGCACCCAGTTCACCGGACAGCGGCCCCGATACCGGGGCAGCAGGCTGCCGTGCATATTGAGCGCCCCCAGGCGGGGGAGTTCCAGGACCGGCCTCTTTAGCATGTGGCGATAATAGCACGAAAACAAAAAATCCGCCTCCAGGCGCTTAAGGACGGCCACAAAGGCGGGGTCGTTGGGGTCCCGGGGCTGGTACACCGGCAGGTAGTTATCGAAGGCCGCCTTCGCCACCGAGGCGAACCAGAGCCCTTCCCGGGGGTCGTCTGCGTGGGTCACCACTGCCACGATCTCATCCCCCAGGCCCCGGCACAACTCGATGAGGGTCTCCAGGCAGGCGTAGCCGACGTTGTGATAACCCATGAAGATGAGGCGCATTGCTACCTCAAAAAGTAAATTGGTATTTCGTTGTAGGGGCGGGTTTGAAACCCGCCCCTACGTGACATTGGCAGGGGGGCCAGGGGCAGCGAGCCCCTGCTCCCCCCCCCACATCATTCATTCTTATCCCCGCCCGGCCCCAGGGTCTGGCGGATGACGAACCTGGGTCGCTGGCGCACTTCGTGGTAGATGCGGCCCACGTAGGCGCCGATGAGGGCCAGGCCCAGGGTGTTGAGGCCCACGAAGACAAAGAGGATGGCGAACAGGGTGAAGACCCCTTCCACTTCCGGCCCCACGAAGAGCCGCCGGACGAACAGGAAGAAGCCGAAGGCCAGCCCCAGAGCCGCGATGGAGATGCCCAGCAGACCCACCAGGTGGATGGGCAGGTTGGAGAACCCGGTCATCAGGTCAAAATTCAGGCGGATGAGCTTGATGAGGCCGTACTTGGAGCGGCCCCGCTCCCGCTCCGCATGGCCCACGGGGATCTCCGCCACCCGCCGGGCGAACAGGTTGGCCAGGGCGGGGATGAAGCTGGAGGACTCCTGGCAGCGGTTGATGCCGTCCACCACCTCCCGGCGGTAGGCCCGGAGCATGCAGCCGTAGTCCTTGAGCTTAACCCCGGTGACGTAGGACATGAGGCGGTTCACCAGGAGGGAGGGCAGTTTCCGGAAGATGGAATCATGCCGGTTTTCCCGCCAGCCCCCCACGGTGTCAAAGCCTTCCTCGATCTTGGCCACCAGGCGGGGGATTTCCTCCGGGGGGTTTTGCAGGTCCGCGTCCAGGGTGATCATCACCTGGCCCCGGGCCGCCTGAAACCCGGCAAAGATGGCCTGGTGCTGGCCGAAGTTGCGGTTGAACTGCAGGGCCCGGATCTGGACGTGATCAGGATAACGCGGTCCTGAAGGGTTGCAGAGTTCGGTGAGGATTTCCCACGATCGGTCAGTGGAACCGTCATCAACAAAAATAATTTCAAAGGGGCGGTTCATGCCGGTGAGGGTCTTGATCAGGCGCTCCCCCAGCTCCCGGAGGTTCTCTTCCTCGTTGTACACGGGGATGATGACGGAAACGTAGGGTTCCGGCGACACCCGGGTCAGGGAGACAACCTGGTCAGACATATGCGGACACCTTTGGGGGTCCAAATAAAAAAGGCCAACCGGCGTCATCCAGGGCCGGCGGCCCCAATGGGACCCGCGGAGCAGGCCGTAAGCCGAGTTCTGTCCCGGGTGAGACCCGGTGATGATCATTCCTCTAGGACCCCGGTTACCCGGGGCCTCCAGCGACCTACCCGGGAGCTTCAGGCGGGCCACCTTCAAGCGCTCCCCTATTTGGTCTTGCTCCGGGTGGGGTTTTCCAAGCTGGCGGTGTCGCCACCGCCACTGGTGAGCTCTTACCTCACCTTTTCACCCTTACCGTGGGCGTACCACGGCGGTCTGGTCTCTGAGGCACTTTCCCTGGGGTTGCCCCCGCTGGGGATTACCCAGCACCCTGCCCTGTGGAGCTCGGACTTTCCTCCGGCCGTACTTGCAGACGGCCGGCGATCATCTGGCCTACTCCGCGGCCCTTGGGGTGTAACTTTGCGGATGGGCAGGAAAAACCCACCACATCTAAGATCATTTTAACCTGCCGACGCCTTCTGGTCAATGGCCTGGTTGGCCAGGCCGTCGGCCTGGGAATTCTCCTCCCGGGGCACATGGGAGATAGCATGGGTCTTGAACTTTTGCAACTCCTTTTTGGCTTCTTGCCACAGGGGCAGGAGGTGAGGGGATTCTGACCCGGTAGGAGCCGTTGATCTGGCGCACCAGCAGTTCCGAGTCGGAATAGATCTGGAGCTTCTTGACCCCCTGGTCGTGGGCCGCCCTGAGCCCCAGCAACAGGGCCCGGTATTCCGCCACGTTATTGGTGGTTTTCCCCAGATATTCGGTTAGTTGGACCTGGACCTCGCCCCGGGGATTCACCAGCACGGCCCCGGCCCCGGCGGGACCGGGATTACCCCGGGAGGCGCCGTCAGTGTAAAGGCTCCAGGTCCCCTGTTCCACTTCCCGGTAGTGCTCGGCCGCCTCCTTAAAGAGGTCCTGCAGCTCCTCCGGGGTGAGGTGGAACCTTTCCCGGACCCGGGCCAGGTCCTGGCCCTGGGCCAGGGCGGCAAAGACGGCGGCCCGGCTGGTCGACTCGGCCACCTGCCGCCTCAGGAGACTTTCTGCTCGCCGGCTGCGGGTTCGGCCTCCTCGTCAATCCAGAACAGGATGCGCTGGCAGTGCGGGCATTGCAGGATTTCCATCCCCTTTTGCAAGTCGATGAATTGCTGGGGCAGGATGTTCATGTTGCAGCCCATGCATACTCCATCCACTACCTTGGCGACGGCGGTGCCGTTGCGGCGCTGGCGGATGAACTCGTAGCGCTTCAGGAGCTGGGGCGGCACGCCCTTGCGCAGCTTTTGGCACTGCTTTTCCAGGGCGGCCAGCTCTCCTTGCAGTTTCGCCATCTCCGTTGCCACCGCCAGGCGCTGCCGGGCCAGGACCTCCTCTTTTTCCTGGATCTCCTGCGCCTTGGCGGCGATGGCCTGGTTTTCTTGCTCCATCCGGTCCATGAGCTCCAGGATGCGGGTCTCCCGCTGGTCCCGCTGGTCCTCTTTGAAGGCGATCTCCTTGAGCATGGCCTTGTACTCGATGTTGCTCTTGATCTCCATCAGGCGCTGGCGGCTCTTTTTGATGCCGTCCTCCATCTCCGCCATTTCCGTTTCCGTGTCCCGCCGCTGGGCCTTGAGATCCTCCAGTTGCTGGAGGTGGGCCGCCTGCCCTTCTTGGAGCAGGGCCAGGGCCGCCTCGGTGGCCTTCAGCTCTTCGGGGAGTTGCTCCAGCGCCTGCTGGATCTCCTGGATCCCTTGGTCTATCTCCTGAACATCTATGATCCTGCTTAACTCCGCTAACAAGATTGACCTCCGTCTTGAGTCCCTGCTTGGTTCCGCCGGGCCCGCGGCCCCGGCGGGTTAATTACCGCGTTCACGAAACTGCTTTTTAAAACCTCCTCAAAAAAACCGGCAGGGCAGGTCCTGGGATTTAGCCACTTCCAGTTGCACCTGCATGCCGGCGTCCATAAAAAGACCCCGGAGTAGCTTCGCCCAGGGGTCCATAAACACCACTTCGCTGGCAAAATGGCCCACCGTCAGGATGGCGAAACCGTCCCAGGGGCCAGGGGGGACCTGGTGATGGCGCACCTCCCCGGTGAGATAAAGCTGGGCGCCTTTTCCCCGGGCCGCCTCGATGAGGTCCCCGCCGCTGCCGCCGCACACCGCCAGCCGCTGCACCGCCTCGGGGGCGCGCCCCCAGACGGCGACGGCCTCCACCCCGAAGATGGCCTTCACCCGGGAGACCACCTCGGGAAAAGGTCTGGCCTCGGGCCAGCCGCCCATCCTGCCCAACCCCAGGGGTGTCCCCGGGTTTTTCAAGGGGTAGAGATCGTAGGCCACTTCTTCGTAGGGATGAACTTCTTTAAGCCTCCTTACGGCCGCGGGCAGCGCCGCCTCCGGCGCCAGGATTTCCAGGCGGGATTCTTCGGCCCGGGAGAGGGCGGCCACTTCACCCCGGAAGGGCTTGGCCCCGGAAAGGGCCCGGTAGGTTCCCTGGCCCCGGGCCGCAAAGGAGCAGTGGGAGTAGAGCCCCATGACCCCCAGGCCCAGGTCCCCCAGGGCCTGGCGCACCCGGTCCTCATAGCCCAGGGGCACGAAGACCGTCAGCTTGTAGAGGGCCTCCGCCGCCGTGGCGGAGAGCACCTCCACCTCGGTCAACTCCAGCAACTGGGCCAGGTAGTCATTGAGGCCCCCCGGGGCTACATCCAGGTTGGTGTGGCAGGAAACCAGGGCCAGGCCGGCCCGGATCAGGTCGCTCAAAAGGCGCCCCCCGGGTTCATCTTCCCGCACCGCCGCGAGCGGCCGATAGAGGAGGGGATGATGGGTGAGCAGCAGTTGGGCTTTTTGCCGCACCGCTTCCGCCACCACCCCGGGGGTGGCCTCCAGGGCCACCAGGATGAGCTCCACCCGGGTTTCGGGATGTCCCACCTCCAATCCGGAGTGATCGCCGGGCACCGCCCAGGTCGTGGGATAGGCGCTGTCCAGCAGCTGGAGAATCTCTTTTAACCGTGCTCCCATAAACATAAAAAAGGGGTGCGCAGAGAGCACCCCCGGGGTCAGGCCCCTGTGGAATCCGAACTCCGATGTCGTTCTCGTGAAATGTCCGTCTCTCCGGATTCTGGTGGGCCCACCCGGATTTGAACCAGGGACCGTCCGGTTATGAGCCGGTTGCTCTGACCGCTGAGCTATGGGCCCATTAACAGCAAGAAGTCAGGGGCGGAGGTGACCCCGCCCCTTTGCCCATTATTTATTAATTTATTATAACTCTAAGTCGTAATTGTTCAATAGTTAGTCCGCCTCATCGACAAAATCACGACTCGATAAAGCTTTTCAGCCGGGTGCTGCGGGAGGGGTGCCGCAGCTTGCGCAGGGCCTTGGCTTCGATCTGGCGGATGCGTTCCCGGGTGACCTCGAAATCCTTGCCCACCTCTTCCAGGGTATGGTCCGTCTTCTCGCCGATGCCGAAGCGCTTGCGCAGCACCTTCTCTTCCCGGGGGGTGAGGGTGGCCAGCATCTTGCGGGTCTGGTCCGCCAGGTTGAGGTTGGCCACCGCCTCCATGGGAGTGGAGATCTTTTTGTCTTCGATGAAATCTCCCAGGTGGCTGTCCTCTTCGTCCCCGATGGGCGTTTCCAGGGACAAGGGCTCCTTGGCGATTTTGAGGACCTTGCGCACCTTCTCCAGGGGGAACTCCATCTTTTCGGCGATCTCCTCCGGGGTGGGCTCCCGGCCGATCTCCTGGACCAGGTAGCGGGAGGTGCGGATCAGCTTGTTGATGGTTTCGATCATGTGCACCGGGATGCGGATGGTGCGGGCCTGGTCGGCGATGGCCCGGGTGATGGCCTGGCGGATCCACCAGGTGGCGTAGGTGCTGAACTTGTAGCCCCGCTCGTATTCGAATTTTTCCACCGCCTTCATGAGGCCGATGTTGCCCTCCTGGATCAGGTCCAGGAACTGCAAGCCCCGGTTGGTGTATTTTTTGGCGATGCTCACCACCAGGCGCAGGTTGGCCTCCACCAGCTCGCGTTTGGCCTTTTGGGCCTGGTACTCCCCCTTTTCGGCTTTTACCAGGGTGGCCAGCAACCGGCCGGCGGCCACCCCCACTTCGGTTTCCACCCTTCTCAGGTGCCTCCGGGCCTGGCTCCAGACTTCTTCCAACTCCTTGAGACGCTTCGCGGGCACGACCTCCGGGAGAGACTTCGCCAGGCCGTTTTTCAAGTCCCGCCGCAGGTTGCGGAACTTGGTGGCCGACAGGCCGGCCGCGGCCAGGCACTTTTCCAGCCGTTGCTGGCAGTCCCGCACCTTGGAGCCGCGGAGGCGCAGCTGCTCCAGGATATCCTCCAGGAGAGGGCGCTCCATCCGCAGGCTTTTCAGGTGTTCGGCCATTTTGCGCCGGTAAGTGGCGGTCTTGTGCTCCAGCTGGATCCGGGCCTCGCTTTTCCGGGGCAGGGCCGCGGCTTCTTTGTGGACCTGGCGAATCTTGTCGTCCAGGACCCGCACCTTCTGAAGCAGTTTGAGGACCCGGGACTTCTGGGTGGAAAGATCCAGCGCCGGGTCGTCTTCGTCAAAGTCATCCAGGACGCTTTGAGGAGAGAGCTTGTCCTGCTCCAGCTTTTCCGCCAGGTTCATGATGGCCTTGAAGGTGAGGGGCACTTCCAAAAGCGAGTGGAGCACTTCCCGTTCCCCGTCTTCAATGCGCTTGGCGATCTCCACTTCGCCTTCCCGGGTCAGGAGGGAGACGGTGCCCATCTCCTTGAGGTAGAGCCGCACCGGGTCATCAAGTTTGGCGGCTGCCTCCGGTTCCAGGCTCAGGTCCCCTCCGTTCTCCCCCAGTTCTATGGCGGGAGAGATGGCCAGGCTGGAGACCTCGGACGGCGGGATCTCCAGGTCATCCAAGATCAGGATGTCCTTCATCTGCTCGTTCATGAGGCACTCGGGAGAGAGGGAGTCATTCAGGTCATCCACGGTGATCAAGGCCTCATCATCCCCCATGGGCATGATTTCCTGAAACCCATCCATTCCCATTCCCTTGTTCATCCATTTTCTCCTTTTGCGGTGGAACTGATTTTTAGGGCTTCCAGTTGCCGGTCGATCTCGCTTCGTTTCGCCTGCAAGGCCACTAGTTGATTCTCATCCCCTTTTATATTAGCGGCTTCAATACCCTCCTTTATTTTTTCGCGCGCCTTAATTAATTTTCGCCATTCCAAAGTTCGACGCCAATCGGCTACTAAATTATCTATCGCCGCATTCCCGAATCCACGTTCATGCAAAGTCAAGGAGCAGATTTGTTGACGGAGTTTTTCTGTCTCCGTTAATTGCACCAACAAACCATGGTCCAATTTTTGATATTCGCGATAACACCGAATGATGCAATCCATTAATTCTTTGGATTCTTCCTCCTCGAACTCCAGGCCCCACTCTTCAATTTCTTCTAGAATCATTTCAGTGGGATTGCTTAGAATCCATTTAATTAATTTCTTTTCCAAGCTTATGTTCAAGTTAGTCGTGGGGTCCAACCTCTTAATAGAAATTGGAGATGGTGAACTTATACTCTGCAGTAATGATGCCTCCTGTACCCCAAATTGTTCGGATAAAACTCTAACCCACAAACTTCTTTCCACCGGGTCCGCCATGGCCTGGAAATAAGGTTTCAGTTCCTCGATGATGCGCACCCGGCCTTCAATGTCCAGGCCGTGGGTCTTGATGAGGTCCTCCAACAGATAGGCGAACCAGGGTTGGGCCGCCTCCCAGGCGGTGCGGAACAGTTCCACCCCGTGGGCCTGGGCATAGTTGTCCGGGTCCATGCCCGCCGGCAAGGGCAGGGCCCGCACGGCCAGGCCTTCCTGGGCGAAGAGGGGGAAGGCCCGCTTCATGGCCCGGGCCCCGGCGGCGTCGCCATCAAAGACCAGCACCACTTTGGACGCCACGCTCTTTAAGAGGCGCACCTGCTCCCGGGTCAGGGCGGTGCCCAGGGTGGCGACCACGTTGGCGACGCCCTGGACCGCGAGGGCGATGAGGTCCAGATAGCCCTCCACCACCAGGGCCACGCCGGTGGCCCGCAGGGCCTCGGCGGCCTGGGGGACGCCGTAGAGGTTGCGGCCCTTGGAGTACAGCAGGGACTCCGGGGAGTTGAGGTACTTGGGTTCACCCTCGCCCACGATGCGGCCGCCGAAGGCGATGACCCGGCCCTGGCGGTCCAGGATGGGGAAGATGATGCGGCCGCGGAAGCGGTCATACCAGCCCCCCCGGTCCCGGGGCATAAGTAAGCCCACTTCCTGGGCCATCTCCAGGGACACTCCCCGGCCCTGGAGGTGCCGCCTGAGCGCGTCCCACTCATCCGGGGCGTAACCCAGCCGAAAGGACCGGATCACCTCCTGGTTGAGGCCCCGTTTAGCCAGGTAGTCCCGGCCCGCCTTGCCTTCGGGGGCGTTCAGGGTGGCCTGGTAGAAGGCCGCGGCCATGGTGTTGATCTCGTAGGCCTGGGTGCGCTTTTTGGCCTGTTGGGACCCTTCGGGACCCAGGTCCTTGAAAGTTATGGGAATCCCGTAGCGCCGGGCGAGTTCGGCCACCGCCTCGGGGAAGCTCAGGCGGTGGTACTGCATCACGAAGGAAAAGACGTTGCCGCCGGCGCCGCAGCCGAAGCAATGAAAAATGCCCTTCTCCGGGGCCACCGTGAAAGAAGGGCTGGTGTCGGCGTGGAAGGGGCAGAGCCCCAGAAGATTTTTGCCCTTTTGGGTCAACTTGACATACTGGCCCACCACCTCCTCGATGGAGGCGGCGTCTTTGATCTCCAGGAGCTTGTCTTCCGGGATAAATGCCATTTAAAGACCTGTTTTCGGTTTTCGGTTTGCTGTTTTCGGTGAAAAGCTTTTTAAATCCCCCTAAATCCAATACTGTTCAATCAAGCGCCTTTGTAGGGGCGGGGTCTCCCCGCCCTTGGCTGGACATCCTTATTTTCTGGGCGGGGGAACCCCGCCCCTACGAAAAAGGAATCGCCCTCTCCTTAAGTGAACAACATTGCCCCTAAATCCCCCTTTTTCAAAGGGGGACTTTAAACTCGGTTGACCATCCCCCCCTTTGTCAAAGGGGGGTTAGGGGGGATTTTATCCCCAGCTGATCGCTACTTTTATGTACCTCTCATAGGGCGGCCTATGGCCGCCGTTATTTCTGGTGGCACAGGCGTCTCGCCTGTGCAGTTGTAGGGTGGGCACTGCCCACCATCTTCCTTCTCCCTCTCCTCCAGTTTTCATCTCCCTCTCCCCAACGGGGGAGAGGGCTGGGGTGAGGGGGGAATCAAAAGCTTTGCCACCCACCCCCCCCTCAAGGGGGAGGGAATTTTCTCCTCTCGTTCCCAAGCTCCTGCTTGGGAACGCCATTGTTTTGCCAAGCTCTGCTTGGCACTGGTGGGGCGGGCCTCCGTGCCCGCCGCATTAATGGCGGGCAGTGCCCGCCCTACATTTTTACTCTTTCAAATCCACCACGGTGACCCCGGGGTTGGCGTCGGCGTGGAGCTCCTTCACCGCGGCGTGGTGCTTCAGGTGGTCCCACACCGCCCGCTTGAGAGTACCGGTGCCCACCCCGTGGATGATGTCCACCTTTTCGGCGCCCTGGAGCAGGGCCTGGTCCAACAGGCGGTCCACCAGGGGCAGGGCCTCGTCCACCCGAAGGCCCACCACGTTCAGGCGGGGGAGCTGCTCCGGCGCCGGGTGGTAGACCGGAGCGCCGCCCGCGGCGGGCGCCGGGCCGCCGGCTTCGGCCGCAGCCGTGGTCAACTCCTCGGGATGGACCCGGATCTTCACCTTCCGGACCTGCACCTCCAGGCGCCCGTCCCTGGTATCGGTTGCAAGAACCTTGCCGGTGAGCCCCAGGGCCGGGAGAAAGACCTTCTGGCCCACCCGGTACTCGGGCGCCGGCGCCGGGGTCATAACCGGGCCGGGCGTGAGGTCTGCCAAAAGCCTGGCCTGGAGTTGGGAAAACTCCTGGCGCAGCTTGCCCCAGGGCTGCCGGGCCTCTTGCAGCCTCTTTAAGATCTCCTTGAACTCCCCTTCCGCCTCCTTGATGCGGGCCAGAGCCTGCCTGCCGGATTTCCCCGGTCACTCTCGGGCCTGTTCCGTTTCCAGCTTGAGGCGCAGGCCCTCCAGTTCCCGGGTCTGGTGCGCCAGTTCCGCCTCCCGCCGGGCCAGCTCCTGCTCCTGGTGGGTGAGCTGCTCCTGGGCCGCTTCCACTTCGGCCAGCAAATGGTACGCCCGGAGCTCGTCGGCGTCGAGGTAGCCCTGGGCCAACTCCAGGATTTCCGGGGAGAGCCCCAGTTCCCGGGCGATCTTCAAGGCGTTGGAGGCCCCGGCCACGCCGTACGCCAGCCGGTAAGTGGGGCGCCGGGTGGCTTCGTCGAAGACCACGGCCACGTTTTCGAAGCCCTCGGTGCGCTGGGCAAAGCCTTTCAGCAAGGGCAGGTGGGTGGTGGCCGCCCCGTAAGCCCCCCGCTGGTAAAAGGCCTGGAGCAGGGCCAACGCCAGGGCGCCGCCCTCGGTGGGGTCCGTGGCGGTGCCCAGCTCATCCAGCAGGATCAGGGCCCTTCCCGGCAACGAGGCAAGCATGATCAGGGCCCGTTGCAAGTGGGCCGAGAAAGTGCTCAAATTTTGTTGCAAATCTTGGGGGTCGCCGATGTCGGCAAAGACCGCCCCGAAGGGGCAAAACTCGCTGCCTTCGGCCACCGGGATGGGCAGGCCGCTCTGAACCATGAGGGTGAGCAGCCCCAGGGTCTTCAGGGCCACGGTCTTGCCGCCGGCGTTGGCGCCGGAAATGATAAGAAAGCGCTTCTCCGGGCTCAGCCGCAGGTCTATGGGCACCACTTCCAGGGCCTGGGGGTTTTCCCGTTTACGCTTAAGCAGCAAGGGGTGGCGGGCCTCTCTGAAATCGACCCCTTCCCGGGACCGCCAGAGGGGCTCCCGGGCCTTGAAATCCTCGGCAAAACGCACCTTGGCGGCAAGGGCATCCAGCTCGGCCAGGACCGCCAAAGTCTGGCGCATCTCTCCCAGGCTATTCCGCACCAGGTCGGTGAGGCGCTTGAGAACCGCCTCTTCCTCCCGCTTTTCCCGGTTGCCCAGCAGATTGAGCTGGTTGTTTTGCTCCACGATGGCCAGCGGCTCCAGGTAGAGGGTGGCCCGGGTCTGGGACTGGTCGTGGATGATGCCCGGGATGGCCCCCTTATGGTCGGCCTTGAGGGGGATGACGTAACGGCCGTGGCGCTGGGAAACGATGGGGCTCTGGAGGGCATCCTGGTACTCGGGGCGGAAGAAGGTCTGCCGGATCTGACGGTTGACCCGCTCTCGGGTGTCGGCCAATTCCCGGCGCACCGCCGCCAGGGTGGGACTCGCCTGGTCCAGGATAAAATTGTGGGGGCTGATGCACTGCTGGATGGCTGCGGCCAGGGCCGGCAGGTCCTGCAGATTGCCGGCCAGGACGGCCAGCTGCGGGGTGAGGTCACCGCCCAGGGAAAGAAAATGCTTCAGCTGCCGGGCCAGGCGCAGCGCCAGCAAGATGTCGTTGAAGGCTTCCGGAGGCAGCAGGCTCCCCCGCACCGTGGCCTTGGTCAGCCAGGGGGCGAGATCTGGGAAGTCGGTTAGGGGCAGGGCGCCTTCCCGGCACTGCAATTCTTGCAATTCCCGGAGCTGCCGGAATTTCGCCTGGATGTCGTTGAGGTCGGTCAGAGGCGCCAGGGCTGCCAGAAAGCCCCGGCCCAGAGCAGAAACCGCGTAGTCCTGCACTACCCGGAGAAGCCCTGGGAATTCCAGGGCGGACAAGGTTTGCTCTGGCATGTCGCTCCAGGGTTCTGGTATTGGTGGAGGAGTTAAAGGCTCAGGTGCTGCCGCGCGATCTCCTGGATCAATTTGCCCTCGGCCCGGCCGGCGAGACGGGCCATGGCGCCCTTCATCACCTTGCCCAGGTCCTTAGGTCCAGAAGCCCCCAACTCCTGGATGATCTGGGAAACCGCGGCTTCTACTTCTTCGACGCTCAATTGCGGCGGCAAAAAAGAGAGGAGGACGCTCAGTTCCTCCTCTTCTTTGTTTGCCAGATCGGGGCGGCCCGCTTTGGCGTACTCGCCGATGGCCTCCCGACGCTGCTTTGCCTGGGTAGCGACCGTGGCCTGCAACTCTTCTTCCGTCAACCGGCGCTTCAGCTCCACTTCGCGGTAGCGAATGGCGCTTTTCAGCAGCCGCAAGGTTGACGCCGCCACGGGCTGTTGTTGTTTGATGGCCTTTTTGAAGGCCTGATCCAGCCGCTCATAAAGTGAGTTCATGAACCCTCAATTTTGCGCAGCTTCTTTAAAGCCCGCTTCTTGGCCGCCAAAATTTTCTTTTTCCGTTTAATGCTGGGCTTTTCGTAATGTTCCCGTTTGCGAATCTCAGAGAGAATCCCAGCCTTTTCGCACTGTTTCTTAAAGCGCTTTAAGGCAACCTCGAAAGGTTCGTTGGGTTTTACCCTGACGCCGGGCATCCATTTCGCCTCCTCCCGTTGTCAGATGCACCTATCGTCCTTGCCCCCCCTTTTCCCCTAATGCAAGGTGCAATTTAAAGTTAAAGAAAGAAAGGTCGATTGGTGATGATTCCTTAAACGATTATTCTTTATCATCTATTTCAAAAGTGTCAAGGGGTTTTTTACTGTCGACCCCAGTCCGCCTGGTGGCCCCCTCCCTCCAACCCCCCCCACCGTTTTTGCAGCCGGACCCCGCGGCCCCATACGTCAAACCCCGGCCCTTCGGTCCGGCGCGCCTCAAGAGGACCCAAATAATCAACCCGGGATTGCGCCCTGGGCCCACATATTTTATAAGAAGGAAAACTTAACTTCATCTCCCTAAGAGGCGGCATATGCGGCTTGTTAACGGCAGGCTTTGGGTCGGCGCCGGGATCTTGCTATTGCTGGCGACCGGGTGCATTACGGTGAAGGTCTCCTTGTTCGAGGAGCCCGCGCCCTTGAAGGAAAAGACCATCTCCGGCTACGGGCGGGACAAGGTTCTGCTCCTGGAGATCTCCGGAGCCATCCTGGAAGGGCCCCACCGCATCCTGGGGCTGCTCAAAGGGGTGACTTCCCCGGCCCGGGTCAAGGAAGAACTGGAAAAGGCCGCCAAGGACGACCACATCAAGGCGGTGGTGGTCAAGATCAACTCCCCGGGGGGGACGGTGGCCGCCTCGGACGTCATCTTGCACGAACTCAAGGCCTTCAAGGCCGAGCGGGGCGTGCCGGTGGTGGTCTGCCTCCAGGGCCTGGCCACCTCCGGGGGCTATTACGTGGCCATGGCCGGCGACGCCATCATCGCCTATCCCACCTGCATCACCGGGTCCATCGGGGTTCTGGCCATGAAGCTCAACCTCCGGGGGCTCATGGACAAGGTGGGGGTGGACGACGACCTGGTCAAGAGCGGCCGCTGGAAAGACTTCTGGTCGCCCTTCCGCCCGGCCAGCCCCAAGGAGAAGGAGATGATGCAGCTAATTATCGACCAGTTCTACCGGGGTTTCGTGGACGTGGTGGCCGCCGGCCGACACCTGAGTCTGAAGGAGACGCTTAAGGTGGCCGACGGCCGCATCTTCCCGGCGCCCCAGGCCATGGACTTGAAACTGGTGGATCAGTTGGGCTATCTGGATGACGCCCTGGAATTGGCCAAGACCAAAGCGGGCCTGCCCAAAGAAGCGAAAGTGGTCAGATACCACCGGCCCGGCAGTTACCAGCCCACCATTTATTCCAGGCTGCCGGACCTGGACCTGGAGATGGTCGGCCCCCAATTCCTGTATATCTGGTGGGCCGGAGGGGCCTGAGGAGGGGCTTGAGGGGGGCTGGGGGAGGCTGAGGGGAGGAAAAATTTATTCAAGCTCTCCGCGTCGCAACCGATAAGAAAAATAGGGGGGCTGTGGGGCTGTAGGGCCGACGGGGGAGTCGGCCCGCTCTGAATCCAGACAGCCGCACTGGATGGTTGGGGATAAAAGTTGTTTAGGTTCCGTCGGCGGTTATGGACCACAATAATAATCGGGACACCGGAGTAAAAAAGGGGAAGACGGTCGCGCCGCGCCGGGCCGGCGCCGGCCCGGACCCGGCTTCCAAGGCGGTGGAGAAAGCCCGATTGCTGGAGAAAGCCCTTCAGATCATTTACCAGACTCCCGAGGTGCGGCCGGAGAAGGTGGCTGCCATCAAGGAAGCCCTGGACCAGGGAACTTACGAGATCGACTCCCGGAAGCTCGCCAACCTCCTTATCGCCGAACTGATCCTCAACCGTTGACGCCACATTTTCGGTTTACTTCCCTCCCGCTTACCAATCACCATATTTTCAGCCTCCCACGTTCCTTCGGAATGCAAACCATGAAAAAATGTGGGCAGGGTGCGCAATGCGTACCCTACAAGGTTTGGCAATTTTTCAAAGGGGCGACCCAACGGGTCGACCCCACTTATGGGGGGATGGGAGGAGTTGAGGGAGGGCGGGGGGCTTTTGTCCCCCGGCCCTCCCCTCAAATCAGCTTTTCAACGTCCACATAAGGGGTTGGGGGTGGGAGTTTGAGGGAGGGATTGTAAGTGGCTTGCTGCCCCTGGCCCCCTCCCTCAATTACCAATTTTTACCGCAACAGTGCCCGGGCCCGCTTCAGCAGCAAAGCCGCCGCCTCCTCCACCTGGGCGGCGGTGGTGTAGCGTCCCACGCTGAAGCGCACCGCGCCCCGGGCAAGGTCCGGGGGGACGCCCATGGCCGCCAGCACCGGGGAGACGGCTTCCTGGCCGGCGTGGCAGGCGGAGCCCAGGGAGGCAGCCACCTCCGGGACCCCGGCCATGAGGTCGCACCCGGAGATTCCCGGGAAGGAGACGTTCAGGGTATTGGGCAGGCGCTCCTGCTCCGGGCCGTTCAGCACCAGGCCGGGGAAGTGCGCCCGCAGCCGTTCGTGCAGCAGGTCCCGCAAACTCTTCAGGTGCGGCGCATCCTGGCCCAGGCGCTCCCGGGCCAGGCGGGCTGCCTCCCCCAGGGCCACCAGATAGGGGACGTTTTCCGTGCCGGCCCGGCGCCCCCCCTCCTGGGAGGCCCCGTGGAGCAAGGGGGTAAAAGCGCTCCCAGCCCCCCCCGGCCGCACGTACAGCGCCCCCACCCCCTTGGGGGCGTAAAACTTGTGGCCCGCCACCGTGAGGAAATCCACCGGCAGCTCCGTTGACGTCCACCTGGACTTTCCCCACGCTTTGGGCCGCGTCGGTGTGAAAGAGGACCCCCGCTTCCCGGGCCAGGGCGGCGATGGTCGGCGAGGGGTGAGAGCGCCCCGGTCTCATTGTTGGCATGCATGACGCTGATGAGAATGGTGTCGGCGGTGAGGGCCCGGCGCACTTCGTCGGGGTCCAGGAGGCCGGCGGCGTCCACCGGCAGCATGATGACCTCGAAGCCTTGGGACTTAAGGAAGCGGGCCGGGGCCAGCACCGAGGGATGTTCGGTGGCCGCGGTGATGATCCGTCCCCGGCCGAAGGTGAGCGGCCACGCCCTTGAGGACGGTGTTGTTGGCTTCGGTGGCGCCGCCGGTGAAGACTAGGTCCTGCCGGGGCGCAGCCGAGCAGGTCGGCCACCTGGCGCCGGGCCTGGGCCGCCGCCTCCCGGGCCGTAAGCCCCAGGGCGTAGTCGCAGCTGGGGTTCCCGAACTCGCCCATCAGAAACGGCTGCATGGCCCGGGCCACCTCCGGGGCCACCGGGGTGGTGGCGTTGTAGTCGAGATAGATCATGGCCTCTCCTCCGTCCCCGCTTTCCACGGTTTGGTTAACGCATTGAACCTGGGTTTAACTTTTGCTATTTTATAGCAAAAGTCAATCTTTGCCCGCCGGGGCCAGAGGAATAGGCGAACCTGGCTAAGGCGCGGCTCGCCGTGCCCCACGGGGACGGTGAAGAGACCAGATTTCAGGACCGCCATTGGCGATTAGATAGGAACCAGGATTTGAGCCGTTCTCTTTCACCCAACTTTTACCGCCTGGGCCGCTGGCTGTGCTGCCAGACCCTGGGTCGGGTCTTTTCCTTAAAGGTCCGGGGGCTGGAGCACCTGCCGGCCCGTGGGCCCGCCATTATCTGCCCCAAGCACCAACGCTGGGAAGACATTCCTATCATCGGCCTGGCATTGCCCCCGCCGCTCCACTACATCGCCAAGGTGGAGCTGTTTCAATATCCCTTCGTGCGAGAGTTGCTGGGGGCCTGGGGGGGCGTGCCGGTGGACCGCCGGCGGCCCCGGGCGACGCTCTCGTCCTTCAAAAGGCTGGGGCCGCTGCTCACCCAAGGGGCCTACATCGTCCTGTTCCCGGAAGGCACCTATTTCCCCGGGGAGGTGGGCCCCGGCAAACACCGCCTCATCCAGCTCCTCCTCAAACTCCAGGGGCAAAACGGCCTGGGGCTGCTGCCCTTCGTGCCCGTGGGGGTTTCCTATCAGCCCCGTTCCTTCGGCTATGAGGTGGCAGTGGAACTGGGCCCGCCCCTCAGCGCCACCCACCCCCGTCAGGCCCCGGTCTTGACCGCCGCGGTCATGGAACAGATTGCCCGCCTTTCGGGGTTCTAGACGAATTAATACCAAGTCGCCATCAACCAAGTGGCACAGGCGTCTCGCCTGTGCAGGCGCAGGCTGAAGCCTGCGGCTACAAAAATAACTCTTTGATCGCAACTCGCTAGAAGGCCCGCGCCGCAGAATGGGGTCCGATGACTTTCCGCCCCTATTGATTTTTTCTTAATGGTGGGGGCACCATTCCGAGGGCGTAGCCGCAGGCGGGCTCCTAAAGGCGGCATCTAATACCAATTCGCAGCCAAAAAGCTATTTCTTGTAGGGGCGCACCTGCGGGTTTGCCCGCCTGGGGCGGACACATGGGTCCGCCCCTACAAAAAAATATCCCTTTAAATGCAACTTGGCATAAGACTGGATTATTGGACAGGGCCGACTTATTTTAGCTGGAAGCTCGGTTGGTAAAAAACCTAAAGGGGGATTAGCAGGTGCGCCAGGGCTGGCAATTTCTGTCGTTTCGCTGGTGGCTGGTCCATTTCATCGGTTTTGCCCTGATTTACACTGCCGGGCGGCTGACCGCCGCGCTCCTCAAGGGGTGAGCGGATGTGGCGCTTTATTCAGTATGTGCTCTTTCCCAGGCCCGGGTGGTTCATCCTGCACGCCGTAGCCATAGCCCTGTTGTTTCTTTTGGGCTATTCCATAGATTTTGGCAAACCATGAAAGCCCAACGCCATCTCCTCTGGTCCGCCCTGGTGGCCCTGGCTGCGGGCGCCACTCTGCTGCATTTCCGGATTCATCCGCCCAAGGACACCACTTTTTTCTGGCCCAACCTCTTTTCCTGGATCGACCTGGGGCTGGTGAGCCTGTTGTTTCTTTTCAGGGGTACCGCGCTCCTGGGCCTGCTGCTCAACAGCTTTCTGGCCTACCTGGGGATCATCATGATGGCCGACTTCTCCATCAGCGCCACTCTGGCGGGCCAGATCAAGATCATGCCGGGCGCCAATTTCTTCGGCTGGCTGCTGCTCACCACCTTTCCCGATATCATGATCCTGCTGGCGGACTTCCTGGTGGGCCTGGCCCTGTATAAAGCCATCATGGCGGAGCATTGAGAAGTTGGGGGAGGGCCAGGGCCGACGGCCCTGCCCTCCCCCCAAGCCCCCCCCCCAACCCCGATAAGTAGGGGCGACCCGTTGGGTCGCCCCTTTCATTTTTCACATAAGGGATTGGGGGAGGGGGTAAGGGCAACTTCGAAAAGCCCTTAGCCCCCTCCGCCTCACTTTCTAGATCCTCCCCGCCGCCTGGAGGGCGTTTTTCAGGGCCAGGGCTTTTTCGGCCACGCTCATGGGGCTCTCTCCCAGGATGCGGATCATGGGTTCCTTGCCCCAGTCTCCCTTATCGTAGATGAGGTCCGGGGGCGCCTTGCCCGCTTGGAGCGCCTGCGCCACCCCCCAGGCCAGGGTGCCCCCTTCCCGGGCCTTGACTTCCGCCGGTTCCTGGCTGCGGTCGAAGGAAGCCGCCCGCAGGTTGAGCAGCGGCGCCAGTTCGTCAATCCCCTCAAAATACTTGAGGTTCATGGCGCTCCTGAGGCCCGGGTGGGTGGCCATGGCGGTGAGGATGATGCTGGCGATGTGGCGGGAGGCCCCGAAGGCCGGCGGCGCCGGAATGATAAGCGCGCCGGGGCTCCGCACCAGGCGGCCGGGGAAGGCCGCCACGTCCTGGGGGCCCTCCGGGTAGGGGGTGGCGTAGCCCAGGTTGCTCATCACTTCGGGGACCAGGGGGCTGAGGTCTTCTTTTATGAGGCGCGCCGCCGCGGCCGCCAGCGACTGCAGCACCTCGTAGCGGGCCACCTCCCGGGCAAAGGGCGCGTAAGGGTTGACGGGGCCGGCGCCCTGCCCCAGGGGGAGGCCGTATTTCAGGGCCTGGAACACCAGGCCTCGGGCCCGGTTCACTGCTTCCGGCAGGGCCAACTCCTGGGCCAGGCCCGCGGCGCAGGCCGTGGCCAGCAAACAGCCGGAGCCGTGATGATGGGGCGCCTCCAGACGGGACCCCGGCAGGTGATAGGTGTTTTTGCCGTCGGTGAGGACCTCCACCGGCTCCCCCGGCAAATGGCCCCCTGTGGCCAGGACCCACTTGGGGCCCAATGCCTGAAGCCGGATGGCGGCCTGGGCCAGGTCCTCCGGGGTCTTGACGGTAAGGCCCGTCAGGCGGGCGGCCTCCGGGGCGTTGGGCGTGAGCAGGTAGGTAAGGGGTAGAAGCTCTGCCTTCAGGGCCGCGACCCCGGCTTCTTCCAGCAGGGGCGCACCGGTTCCTGCCGCCAGCACCGGGTCCACCACCAGGGGGACGGAATTCAGGTCCCGCAACTTTCGGGCCACGGTGCGAACAATCTCGGCCGTGGCCAGCATCCCCACCTTCACCGCGGCCACCGGAAAGTCGCTGAGCACCGCGTCCAGTTGGGCCGCCACCACTTCGGGGGCCACCGGGTGCACCGCTTGCACCCCCTGACTGTTCTGCACGGTGAGGGCGGTGACCACCGTCAGGCCGTACACCCCAAGCAGAGTGGCCGTCTTCAAATCCTGCTGCAGGCCGGCGCCCGCCCCCGGGTCGGAGCCGGCAATAATCAGAACGGTCTTCACGGTTTAGAGCCTCCTGCCCCAGGCCAGGCAGCGCCGGGCCTCGGCCGCCAGCTCCCGGCGGTAGTCCCACGCCAGGTAAGCGTTGCGGGCGATTCTCAGCTCCGCCAGGGCCATGTAAAAGGGGTTGAGATGATAAAGGCGGCGGGCCAGGGTCGGCTCCGCCTGCACGGCCTCCAGATAGGCGTGGAAAAAGTGCCGGATGGCCCCCTCCGCGGCCGGGAAATTGCCGGTGCGCCAGCCCCAGGCGTGTTTCAGTTCCCCGGCCACCCAGGAGAGGTCCCACAGGCGATCGGCCACTCGCAGGCGTTCCAGGTCCAGGGCCACGGCCCGGCCGTCGGGGAAGAGAAAATTGGTGGGAGTGGCGTCCCCGTGGACCAGCACCTGGCGGTCGGGAAATTCGGCCAACCGGCTTTCCCAGGCGCATCCCTCCTCTTCCAGGCTGCGGCGGTCCTCCGGTTGCAACAGCCCCATCTCCCCCAACTGGCGCCCCAACTTATCCAGGTAAGCCAGGGCCGGAGACGTCAGCACCGGGCTTTCCGGCAGGGGCCGGGAATGGAAAAAGGCCAGCAGCTCGGCCAGCCTGGACAGGCCGCGGTGCAGAGGACCTTCGTCGCCGGCGCCGGCCCGGGCCAGGAGGCAGTCCAGGTCCGGCCCGGGGATGGCCTCCAGCAGCAGCCCCAGACCCAATTCCGGGCGACAGCCTATGAGGCGCGGCACGGAACCATCCCGGAGTCCCAGGGCCGGGGTCTGGAGATAATTGTCGTATTCCTTGGCCAGCCCCTGGTCCAGTGAGGTCCGGGGAGGGTAAGCTGCAAAGAATTTGCCCACCACCGGGTATTTCCCTTCGGGAAAGCTGAAACGGTAAACCGCCCGGGAGGAGGGCAAAGGCTCCAAAGACACTTCTCCGGAGGGCGGCCGGTGGAAAGCATCCGGCCCCATCAGACCGGCCAGGGCCAGGGCCAGTTTGGGGCCCCCCGGTGGCCAGCCGCTCATCGCGGTTCCCGGGCCGGCTGCTGCGCCTCCAGGCAACACCCCAGGGCGCCGGTGAATTGGGGATGGGAGGGCACGATTATCCGAAAATCGCCGTGCTCCCAAAGGAGCCGGACCACCGCCGGGTTCCGGGCCACCCCCCCGGCAAACACCAGGGTGGGGCACCGGTAGCGGCGCACCATGGTAAAGGCCCGGCGGGCCACCGAGGCGTTGATCCCCGCGGCGATGCGCCTCGGGTCGACGCCGTTGAGGAGGTGGCCCACCAGTTCGCTTTCTCCGAAGATGGCGCAGGTTTGGGAGATCTCCACCGGCTCGTCCCAGGCCCCGGCGAATTTCGCCAGGGGCATTTTCAGAAAGCGGGCCATGTTTTCCAGGTAGCGGCCGGTGCCCGCGGCGCAGCGGTCGTTGGTGAGGAAATCAAAGACCCGTCCTTCTTTCACATAGAGGACCTTGGTGTCCTGGCCTCCCATCTCCAGGAGGACGAAGTGGTCCAACCCGGTCTGGAAACGGGCCCCCAGGAAGTGGGCCCGGATCTCGGTGATGGTGGGGAAATGGTCCTTTAAGAGGTTCTTGCCGTAGCCGGTGGCCACCAGGGCCCCGGGGGCAGCCAACCCCAGGCGCTGCCAATCGATGATCAGGCGGCCCTTATTCCGGCTGAGATAATCCCGATAAAAAATGAGACTGTCCAACTTGCGCCGCCCCAGGACGCCACCCCCCCGGGTCCAAACCAACTTCACAAACCGACTGCCGAAATCCAACCCGCAGGCGGGGGCCTGGGAATTGTGGGGGGAGGGCCAGGGAGCGGGGCTCCCTGCCCTCCCCCCTACACCCCCCTCCCCCAACTCAACCCTCACGGCCGCAGGACATCGACGAAGGCCTCCAGGCGCATGCGGGTGCGCGAGTCCAAAGGGGTGGGGCGGTCCCCTTCGATGGTGAGGACCGGGATATTCAGGCGCTCCCGGATGGGCAGGTCAAACATCTGCCGGAAGCAGAAGCTCTGGGTGTAGTGCACCAGGCCGTCCAGGCGGCGGGTGGCGATGGCCTCCTCCAGGTCCGCCAGCCGCCCGAAGATATCGTAAGGGTAGGTATATCTCAGGTACTGGTCCACCAGATCCAGGTCCGGGTAAGGCATGCTGAATTGCCGGGGAAACTCGTGGAAGACCACCGCGGCCCCCAGGTCCTCCAGGTACTCCCACAGGTCCGGGAAAATGGGGGGAATGCCCGCAAACCCCAGGCGCACCCGGGAGTTGCCGGGAGGTCGGCCCTGGACCTCCTTAAGAAAAGCCCCGACCTTTTGCTCATAGGCGTCCAGGTCGGACTCGAAGTCGGAGCTGGCGATGAGGTAGTGGAAATTTTCGGAGCCCCGCACCTGGCCGGTCTCCCAGGTAAGGCGGTCCAGGCGGGCCAACTGCCGCCGCAAAGGCTGAAGGCGGGCCTGCACCCGGCTCACTGCCGCCTCATCCACCCAAGGCGCGCCATCAGGGCTGCCATCTCCCGCTTCAGCCCTTCTCGGTCCCGGGGATAGGGGAACTTGAAGTGGATGATTTCTTTGCCTTCGGCCTCCAGGATTTCCCCCAGGGCCTGGGTGTAGGAGCAGTCCCCCTGGCAGGCCACGATGACCGCCGCTATTTCCGGGTGGGCCTTCAGCGCCGCGTAAATCCCCTTGACCCAGGCGCAAATGGTGCGGGGAAAGCCCGCGGCTTCGGCGGCGCTCACCCGCGCCAACGCCTGGGGGGAGGCGATGAAGAGGTTGTTCAGGTCCACGGGCGCCAAGCCCGCGGCCAGGACCACCTCCACCGGAATGGTGCTGGTCAGGCCCACCCTGGCGCCGGGGGGTAAGGTTTTGCCAGGCAGCATCTTTTTCTCAATTAAGGTACTTCGCCTTCGGTCCAGTCGATTTGCAGGAGTCCCTGGGTCTTAGAAATGTCCTTTACCAGGTCTCTGCAGGCGATGTCGTCTTTGCTGAGCAGGCGCAACCGGTAAGTCCCGGTATTGGCCGGTGGCTCCAATTTATAATTGATAAACTGGATGGACACCCCCTGGGCCGCCAGAGTCTGCTTTACCTCATCCAGGGTGTTGTTCAGGCCGGCGTATTTCAAGGTGAGGATGGTGTGCAGGTCGTGGGCGAACAGGGCCTTGATCCGGCGCAGACTGTAAAGGATAACCAGGCTGACGCCGGTGGCGAACAGGGCCGGGATGAGGTAGCCGGCGCCGATGGCCAGGCCGATGCCCGTGACCAGCCAGAGGCCGGCGGCGGTGGTCAGGCCCCGCACCGTGCCTTTGCCGGTGATGATGGCTCCGGCCCCCAGGAAGCCCATGCTGGCGATGGCATAGGAAGCGATCCGGGCTGGGTCCAGGCGCACCACCGATTGCTCCACCGAGAGGTGACGGTGAATTTCTTCCATCTGCAGGGATAGCATCATCATGAGGCAGGACCCGACGCAGACCAGGATGTTGGTCCTGAGTCCTGCCGCCTGTCCGTGAGCCTCCCGTTCAAAGCCGATGGCTCCGCCAATCACTGCGGCAATAAGCAACTTGCCCAAGTCCCAGGAAATATGCTGTAAGTCCCACATAGCGACCCCGGTGCTGCTTCAGCGAGTCCCGCGCTGGTAAGGGTGAGAGTAACAAAAGGCCTGGGCCCTCGCGAGAGGACGCCGGCGTCCCGGTTCGGGCGTTCTGTATTAGAGATTTTGATTTTTCCATGGCCAAGTTTGTGACTCTGCCTTGGGAGCCGCCGCCTGCGGCATCTTAATGGGGCCTGGCAACATGGTCCTATTGCTGCGTTTCAAAGATACTTTTAATTAAGCGATTGGCCTTTTTCCCTCCCGCTTGAGGGGAAAGGTCAGGGTGAGGGTGAAAATATCCTGTGATCCTCCATATTTTCCCCTCCCCTACGACATCTCCATCATTTGCCGGTTAAAGCCGGTTTCTAAGCTAATTCCCTCAAGGGCCGGGGCGAGCGCCAAAGATGGCGGTGCCCACCCGCACCAGGGTGGCCCCTTCTTCCACCGCCGCCTCGTAGTCCCCGGACATGCCCATGGACAGCTCGGTCAGCGGCAGGCCCACCAGCCGGCGCAGCCGGTCCCGCAGTTCCCGCAGTTCCCGGAAATACGGGCGCACCTTTTCCGGGTCGTCAAACCAGGGCGGCATGGTCATCAAGCCCAGAACCCGCAGGTGCGGCAGGCGGGTCACTTCTCGCAGCAGCTCCGGCACCTCCTCCGGGGCCGCGCCGGATTTGGTCTCCTCCCCCGCCAGGTTGACCTGGATGAGCAGGTCCTGAATCTTGCCGAAAGCGGCGGCGGCCTGATCCAGGGCCTGGACTAATCTCTGGCGGTCCGCGGCGTGGATCAGGTCGAAGAGCTCCACCGCCCCTTTGGCCTTGTTGGTTTGGAGGCTCCCCACCAGGTGCCAGCTCAGGCCCGGCCCCAGGGCCGGGATTTTGGTTCTCGCCTCCTGCAGGTAGTTTTCGCCGAAGAGGCGGTGGCCCGCGGCCACCGCCTGGCGGATGCGCTCCAGGTCCACCTTCTTGCTCACCGCCACCAGGCGCACTTCCCCCGGGTCGCGGCCGGCCCTATGGGCCGCGGCGGCAATGCGCCTGTTTACTTCTTCCAGGTTCCGGGTAATTGGGCTCACGGCGTTTTAGGCTGTAATTATTCAGCCTCGAGAGAATAGAACATATTATACCGGATTTAAACGACTTAGGATAGGGAGGAGGATATGGTGGGTAAGGTAAGTTAATCTTTTTTTCGAAGGTTTTGAAGTGCAAGTTCCTTCTCAATCTTCGCTTCCAGCCCGAAGGCGGCCAGGGTATTTTTCCAGGTCTGCTCGGCCACTTCTTCGAGGGCGAGTCCCCGGATTTCCGCCAACTGCCGGGCGGTGGCCGTCACGTAAGCCGGTTCGTTGCGTTTTCCCCTCCAGGGTTGGGGCGGCAGATAGGGGCAGTCCGTCTCCACCAGGAGCCGGTTAAGGGGCAATTGCCTGGCCACTTCCCGCAAGGGTCCGGCCTTGGGGTAGGTGAGGGTGCCGGAAAAGGAAATGTACAGGCCCAGGTCCAGGAAAGACTGCGCTTCATTAAGGCTGCCGCCGAAGCAGTGCATCACCCCGCCCGGCAGCCGGCCCCGGTATTCCCGCAGGATCTCCAGGGTGGCGGCCGTGGCCTCCCGGGTGTGGACCACCACGGGCTTTTGGTGGGCGCCGGCGAATTCCAGCTGACGCCGGAACCAGTATTTCTGGGCCTCCTCCGGGGAGCGGCGGCGGTAGAAGTCCAGGCCGATCTCGCCCACGGCCACCACCTTGGGGTCCTGCATCAGCGGCGCTAAGCTCTCCAGATCATTATCCTGCAGCGCTCCCGCCCCGTGGGGATGGACCCCCAGGGCCGCGAAGACCCCGGGGTGCCGCCGGGCGGTATGAAGAACCTGGGGGGAGTCTTCGAGCCCCGTGGCTATGTTGATGATGATCGCGACTCCCGCCTCCCGGGCCCGGCTGAGCACCGCGGCCTGGTCGGAGGCCAGTTCCTGCAAGTCCAGGTGAGCGTGGGAATCTGCCAGGAGGACGGACATCTCGTTAAGCTTATGGACGAATTTTCCTACTCGTGGTAAAATAAACCAAATTTCACCGGTCTGCAAGGAGAGGCGGTGTCCGCCCGGGTTTTTGCTTCTGCTCTCATCTGCTGGCTCTGCTTGGGGTCCGCTCCCATGGCGGCGGCAGGGAACTTGATTCACACTTCCCCCACATGGCAGGCAATTGGCCGGGGCCTCAACTTCACCCAGGTGGAGGTTACCCGGGACGCCGAAGTGGTGACGACCCTGGCGGTGGTAAAAATTGACCCCGCCAGCAACGCCTTCCGGGTCTTTCACCAGGCTCCCCAAAGCATTACCGCCTGGCAGCAGCAACTGGGCGCCCCCATCGTGTTCAACGGCAGCTACTATGACAGCAAGGGGAAACCCATCGGCCTCATCATCTCGGACGGCAAGCCCCTGGGCCCCGCCGGCAACCGGCAGATGCGCGGCATGTTTGTGGCGGAGCCCAAGGGCATGTCGCCGGATCTGCCCCGGGCCACCATCCTGGATCTGCAGGCCACTGCCATCAGCCCCAGGAAGCTGCCCTGGACCCAAGGGATACAATCCTTTCCTTTATTGCTGGACTATAAGGGCCACATCCGGGTGCGACGCAGCGACAAGCGGGCCCACCGCACCGTCATCGCCGCCGACCGGTCAGGCAACATCCTGGTGTTCAATTCCTCCAACCGGTTTTTCACCCTGTACGAGTTCGCCCATTTTCTCAAAGACAGCAAATTCGACATTGACTCCGCCCTCAATCTGGACGGCGGCACCGAAGCGCAACTTTTCATCAAAACCAAGGACTTCGAATTCTTCTCGCCGCCCTCCTGGGAAAACTCCATCGGCAACCTCATCGATCAGGAGAAGTTTAATTTGCCGACCGTGGTGGGGGTTTTCCCCCGGGAGGATTGAAAGACATGGCCAGTTACCTGATCCTGGGGGCGGGCAAATTCGGACGCCTGGCCCTGGAGCGGCTGGCCCGGCAGGACGCCGAAGCCGCCTTTTGGGTGGTGGACCGGGACCCCGCGGCGCTGGCCGCGGCCCGGACCGGCAATAACCGGAGGGTGCAATTCAGGGAACACGAGGCCGCTGACTTCTTGACCGGCCATCTGGACCGGGGCTCCTGGGATTGGCTCATCCCCATGGTGCCGGTCCATGTGGCCTTCGCCTATCTGACGGCCCACCCTGAGGTGGCCTCGCACTGGGAGGCCGCGGCGGTGCCGGAAGCCGTGGGCCAGGGGGTGCCGCTGGCCCAGCGGGGCCCCCGGGGGGAACTCTTTCTCAGCCGCGCCGGCCATCTGTGCCCCGATGACTGCCGGCCAGGCCCGGTCTGTCCCGTAAGCGGCGAGTCCCGGGACGTGCCTCTCTACGAGCAACTCGCTTCCCTTCAGATGCCGGGGTTTGAGATGCTGGTAGTGGCCAGCCGCCAGTTGGCGCCGGGGGTGGGAGGTTATCCTCCCCGGCTCCTTGCGGCCCTGGTCCGAGACCTGGCCTCCTGCCGGGAGAAAGCCTTGATTGCCACGGCCTGTCGTTGCCATGGAGTGGTCCATGGCCTGGCCCGCCGGGGGTAGAAAGTGAGCTTCAAAATTTCCGGGGTCTTGGGTTTCTCGCCTCGCATCCAGGAGGTCTTTCAACTCCTGGAGCTGGTCTCCCCCACCGAGGCCACGGTGCTGCTCTTGGGGGAGACCGGCACCGGCAAGGAGTTGGCGGCCTGGGACATCCACCGCAACAGCCCCCGGGCTGCCGGCCCCTTTGTGGTGGTGAACTGCGCGACGCTGCCCGAAACCCTGCTGGAAAGCGAACTCTTCGGTCACGAGCGGGGCGCCTTTACCGGGGCCACCAGCCGCAAGGACGGCCGGTTTGTTCTGGCTCACCACGGCACCCTGTTCCTCGATGAGATCGGGGAGCTTTCCCTTACCACTCAGGCCAAGATCCTCCGGGTCCTCCAGAGCCGGGAGTTCGAGCCCCTGGGAAGTACGCGCACCCTGAAAGTGGACGTCCGCATCATCGCCGCCACTAACCGCAACCTGGAAATGATGGTGCACGAGGGCCGTTTCCGGGACGACCTCTATTACCGCCTCAACGTCTTTCCCATCGGGATGCCGTTGCTCCGGGAGCGGCTGGAGGATTTGCCCCTGCTGGCGGAACACTTCCTCCGGGTCTACGGTGAGAAAAATCAGCGGCAGATCAAGGCCCTGGCCCCGGAGGCGCTGGAGGTCTTTCGGCGCTATTCCTGGCCCGGAAACATCCGGGAGCTGGAGAACATCATCGAACGAGGCGTCATCGTCTGCCGGGGGGACACCCTGACGTTGCCGGATTTGCCCGGAGCGCTGCAACAACTGGCAAAATGGGTGCCGCCCACGGCAGAAGCGGAACCCGAGTTGCCGGAACTGGAGCGGCAGCTCATCAGGGGCACCTTGGAGAAGGTGGCCGGCCAGCGCCGGCAGGCGGCCGAAATCCTGGGCATCTCCATGGAAGAGCTGAACCTGAAGATCAAATCCTATCGCCTGGAGGATGGCTGACCGACGCCATGATTTTTCCGCCTTTAATATTCTTGATAATGCTGGCCTTCTTCCTGGCCACCCTGGTCATGCTCCCCCTGCTGCTGGTGGGGCTCATCGGCGAGGCTTTCCTGAGACTGGGGCTGCCCCCCGGTTTGATGTTCTGGCTTCTCATCCTCACCCTGGTGGGTTCTTTGATCAATATCCCTGTCCACAGTTTTGAAACCCGGGAAGTGGTGGGCGAACAGGTGGTCAGCTACTACGGCATGCGCTTCCGGGTTCCCCGGATGGACCAGGCCCACAAGACCGTCCTGGCCGTGAACGTGGGCGGGGCCTTGATTCCTTTGGCCCTTTCCATATATCTTCTTAGCAAAATTGACTTCGGCCTCTATCTGCCGGTGCTGTTGGTCATCGTGACCCTGGTGGTGAACCGCCTGGCCCGGCCGGTGAAGGGCTTGGGGATCGGGGTGCCGGGCCTGGTCCCGCCCCTGGTGGCGGCCCTGGGCGCTTATCTGCTCTGCCCGGCGGAGCTGCGGGCTCCCTGCGCTTACATCGCCAGCACCATGGGCATCTTGATCGGCGCGGACTTGCTGAACCTGAGGAAAATCCCCCAACTGGGGGCGCCGGTGGCCTCCATCGGCGGGGCCGGCACTTTTGACGCCATCTTTTTGAGCGGCATCATCGCGGTCCTGCTCAGCTAGGGGGATGGTCGAATAAGACCCGTTGGGCGGGGCCGGGCTGACGGGAGACTAGGAGGTAAAAAAATGGGCGGCTTTAGCGACAATAGATGGCTAAAATCTCAATTGGACCGGGGGATTCTGCTTCTTCTCATCCTGTTGCTGCCGGCCTTCCTGGGAGGGTGGCGCGCCGTAACCGGCGGCGAAACCATCAACCCCAACTACGTGCAGCGCATCAAGAACGGCCAGACCACCAAACACGAAATCCTCCTTCTCTTCGGAGACCCCCAGGAAATCGACCGGTCGGCCGACGGTCTGGTCTTCACGTACAAGAGCTTCAAGGATGCCCCGGCCATGCCTTATAGACCGGAGGACCGCACAGATCAATCCGCAATCCGACCAGCCCATGGTTATTGATGAAAACAAGCAGATCAAGAAAGCCCCCTTGAAGACGGAGGGCAAAATCCTGCGCAGCACCCTGACGGTGCGTTTCAAACCCGACGGGGTGACGGTGATGAGCCATGAATTCAAAGAATATTAACGGGGTGGCCGGATGACGGCCTTTTCCCACCTGGCCCAGGCTACGGCCTGGGTCTTTGATTTACAGAAGTTCGGCATCAAGTTCGGCCTGTCCTCCACCCTGGCCATGCTGGCCCGGCTGAAGGTCCCTTACCAGGAGGGCCGCTACCTCCACATCGCCGGCACCAACGGCAAGGGGTCGGTGGCGGCCATGCTGAGCGCCGTCCTCACCCGGGCCGGCTACCCGGTGAGCATGTTCACCTCCCCCCACCTGGTGGATTTCACCGAGCGCTACCGCCTTAGGGACCGGGAGATTTCGCCGGAGCGCCTTCTCACCCTGATCAACGAGGTGCGGGCCGCGGTGGACGAAGGCGAACCCCCCACCTTTTTCGAGTTCGCCACCGCCATGGCCTTTCTCTACTTTTTCCAGGAAGGGGCGGACCCCATCATCCTGGAAACCGGCATGGGAGGAAGACTGGACGCCACCAACGTCGTCCACCCCAAGGTGGCCGTGATTACCAACATCTCCCGGGACCACCAGGAACACCTGGGGGAGGGGCTCACCAATATCGCCGGGGAAAAAGCCGGGATTATCAAACCCGGGGCGCCCCTGGTGACCTATGCCCGGCAAAAACGAGTGCTGGACCTGTTTAAGCGGCGCTGCCGGGAACTGGGGGCCCCCCTCTACCTGGGCGGCCGCGACTTCAAGACCCGGGGCGGCCCCGGCGGGCGGTTTTCCTATGAGGGCCTGGAGCAGCGGCTAAGCGGCCTGTCGCTGCCCCTCAAGGGACGCCATCAGTACCGCAACGCCGCGGTGGCCCTGGCCGTCATCGAACTGCTGGGACGGGACGGCTTCGCCATCCCCGAGGCAGCCATCCGGGAAGGATTGAGCCGGACGCGCTGGGCGGGCCGCCTGGAGCAGGTGGCCCAGGACCCCCGGGTCCTGCTGGACGGGGCCCACAACCCCGCGGCGGCCCTGGCCCTGGCCCAGAATCTGAAAGGGGCCCGAGATAATGGCCGCCTCATCCTGGTCATGGGGGTCATGGCCGACAAAGACGTGGACACCATCCTGGCCCGCCTGCTGCCCCTGGCCCGGACGGTGGTCTTCACCCAGCCCAAATATTTCCGGGCCGCCACCCCGGCAGACCTGGCCCGGCGGGCCCAACCTTATAACCTGGAAATTTTCCAGGTCCCCCAGGTGGCCCAGGCCATAGAGCGGGCCCAATCCCTGGCCGGACCGCACGACCGCATCGTGGTTACCGGCTCGCTCTACACGGTGGGGGAGGCCAAGGAGTTCTTTGGGGGAGGGGGCCAGGGGCCCACGGCCACCTACAATCCCTCCCCCAAAACCCAAACCTTGGAGGTTTAATGCGCATCTTTGTCTCCGGGTCGTTGGCTTATGACCGCATCATGGATTTTCCCGGCCGGTTTGCGGATCACATCTTGCCGGAGAAGATTCACATTTTAAACGTCTGTTTCATGGTGAACGGCCTTACCGAGCGCTTCGGCGGCACCGCGGGCAACATTGCCTACAATCTGGCCTTGCTGGGGGAGAAGCCCGTCATCCTGGCCACCGCGGGCCGCGATTTCGGGCCTTACCGGGACTGGCTGGTCCGGCTGGGGTTGCCCCTTAACGGCATCAAGGAGATTCCGGAGGAATTCACCGCCGGGGCGTACATTACCACGGACCTGGCCGACAATCAGATTACCGGGTTCAACCCCGGGGCCATGAAGCTACCCTCCGGTTATCGGTTTGATGGGCTCAACCCGGAGGCGGACCTGGCCATCGTGGCCCCCGGCAGCCTGGAGGACATGCTGGTTTATAGCCGGGCCTACAAAGCCCGGGGGGTGCGCTATATTTTCGATCCGGGGCAGAGCATCCCGGCCTGGGGCGCCTCCGAACTTAAGGAGATGGCCAGCGGCGCCTTCGCCTTCATCGCCAACGACTATGAACTGGAGATGTACCGGCAGAAGACGGGACTGGACGAGACCGGTTTGCTGGGTTTAAGCGGCGCCGTCATCATCACCCGGGGTGAGGCGGGCTCCCACCTGAGCACCGCCCAGGGTAAGGAAGAGATCCCCGCGGCGCCGGCTCAAAGGGTGCTGGACCCCACCGGCGCAGGGGACGCTTACCGGGCCGGGCTCCTCAAGGCGCTGGCCCTGGGGCTCTCCTGGACGGAGGCTACCCGCATGGGCTCGGTGCTGGCCAGCTTCTCGGTGGAGCAGCAAGGCACCCAGGAGCACCGCCTGACGCTGGCCGAATTCTGGGAACGGTACGCACTGAACTTCGGCCCGCCGCCGACGTGAGCCAAGATGACAGCAGAAACTTCCCCGGCTGATTTATTGCAGCGGATTCAGAACCTGTTCCGGGAACTGGATCTTTTCGGGAAAAGGCTGACCCTTACCCATGGGGGGCAGCAATACCTCGTCTCCTGCGACGAGACGGCCTTCACCGTCTACCGCCTGGTTACGCAGTGCCATATCCCCCCGGGTCGTCCCGGCTGGCCCGTCTGTTTGGTCACCGCCGAGACCGCCAGTGATGAAACCAGCCCGCCCCATCTCCCCGAAGACGAATTCGCCTCCAACCTCACCCTCTGGGAATGGCTCGACCTCATCGAGAAGACGTTTCGGTCTGAGGACGGCCCTGGTTTATGAAGCGATAGTCCTTGTTCCCAATAAAGCAAATGTAGGGGCGGGTTTTAAACCCGCCCCTACGTTTTTTCCAGGGAGGCCACGGCCGCCAGGGGCGACGGCCCCCGCACCGCCCGGAGGGGTGCCAACGAGCCCGCCCTGGTGGTCATTGAGCCGCGGGTGGGCTCGGCTTCGGGGCGGCTCGGGGGATGGGCCTCAGGGGGGCAGGCGCTGTGCTCGGTGTAGCCCATGGTGAAACGGAACTGGGGGAAGAGGCGGGGCAGGCGCATCATGTTGAAGATCATGACCCCGATGGCCAGGCGGTCCAGCCAGGAAGAGAGCGGCCAACCCAGGTGCACCACCACCAAGCGGTCGCTGAACTCGTACTCTATCACCCTTAGTAAGGCCACCAGGCGGTGATAGAGGCTGAGCTTGAGCAGCGGCAACCTGAAATGATTAGGGGCCATCTTGGGAGGAATGCCGGCCCGGGGGGAATAAAAAGTGATAAAGACCGTGTTGTCCGGGGTGACTTCATGGCCCGGCTCGCCGGAGCGCCGGAAGTAGAGGTGAATATCCGGGGCGGAAGATTGGGCCAGGTAAAGAACCAGCTCCATTTCGGCGTCGCCTTTCTCGATCTCCTTCTTCTCCGGGGCGCGCTTCTGGGCCACCAGAAAGCCGGCCAGCAGTACCAGGCCGGTGACCGAGGCCCACAGCATGGTGCCGTGCAGCTTCTTGATGGCCAGGAAGGTGAAACAGCTCACGAAGATGACCCACATGATGAGGGTCACCAGGCGGGAGGTGTTGAACTGGATCACTTCCTTGGTGCCCATGAAGTAGCGGTAAATGATGAGGGAGCCCATGTTGATGCAGAAGCTGGCCAGGAGTCCCAGGGCGTACATGTCCGCCAGGGTCTCTTGCCGCCCGGAAGTGATCAGGATGATGATGGAGAAAAAAAAGGCGTTGGCGATGTGAATGCGGTAGAGGGACTGGCGCCGGTTGGTGATGATGACCCAGTGAAAGCCGTAGCGGTGGGCCACCCGCTCGATGAGTTCGCTGGAGGCCACAAAGGCGGTGTTCATGGCCATGATCAGGGTGAGGCTGGCCAGGGCCGCCATGGCCACCCCAAAGGAGAGGCCGTTTATCATGGTGGCGTAATGGGGGATCAGGTCCCCTTCGTGCAAGTGAAAATCGATGGGCGCAGACAGAACCAGGGTGGCCACTATGGGGGTCACCAGGCCCACGGTGAGGGCCAGAAAGATGTAAGACTTGCCGATCTCCCGCCAACTACGTACCAACCCGGCGGTCTGCAGCACCGATTCCACCCCGGAGTAGGCCAGGATGCAGAAGGCGATGTTGGCGATGAAGATATGGTAGGTCTGGAAGATGGAGCCGGGGCCCAGGTCGGAAGCGGTCTGGCGCGCCGCGGCCTTTATCTTCCCTAGGGCGGCGCTGTCCAGGTTCAGGATGCCGGAAACGATGAGAGTGGCGAAAATCAAGGTGGCCGCGATAAATATCGTAAAAGTGACCCGGGCGTTCTCCTTGATCCCCAGGATATTGAGGCCGGCAATGGCCCAGATGGTGCCCAGCACCAGGGCCAGGATTACGTGGTGAGGCAGGGCGAAAAAGGAGGTGGCGTTCAACACCGCGCTGACCGCGGAGATGCAGGCGGTGAGGATGTAGTCCACCATGATGGAGGCCACCGCCACGAAGGAGACCAGGGGCCCCAGGACCAGGTAGGAAAAGGAGTAGACCCCACCGCCGATGAGGCCGTGGTGCTCCAGGATTTCGGCGATCTCCACCAGGCGGGTGGTCATGTAGTGGATGAAGACGGCGGTAAAGGCGATGAAGATGATGGCGCTGGCGCCGATGAACCGGTAGGCCTCCGCCGGGGCGTAAAACACGGAGGTCAGCTCATCCATCAGGGTGATGACCGCCACCGACAGCCAGGTTAGCCACCAGCGCCCGTTCAGGTAATAGGAGAGCCGCCCCGGTTTGCGCAGCAGGAAGTAAAACAATACCAGCAGAGCCAGGTTTATGGCTATAAGGAGGATGCTCTTAAAATGCAAGGCCGTGGCTCCGCGGATGACAGGTAATTTCTGCTGCGGTCAAACAGACCCCGAGAACAATCGGCCAAATTCTATCATTCAAAATATCCCCGTCAAAATTATTTTGGAGGCAATATTGGCGAATCCGGCCTGAAGGGCAGGGAAGGGGCCAGGTTGGAGATCACCCCCCTTGATTTATACCATCCTCCTGGAGGGGGAGAGTCAGGGTGGGGAACACCACACTAGAAGCCATTTCAAAACTTATTTTTCTGTCATCCTGAACGGAGTGAAGGATCTCAACTTATTGAAAAAGCGAGATTCTTCGCTGCGCTCAGAATGACATTTTATCCGTTAGCCAGGTTTTGAAATGGCCTCTAGGCGGCAGGTCCGGCGGCAGGCGCCGGCCGCTTGTACCGGATGTCGAACTCGAAGTTGGGGAACATCCGGGGCAGGCGCATCAGGTTAAAGACCATCACCCCCACGGCCATGCGGTCCCACCAGGAGGATAGAGGCCAGCCGAAGTGCACCACCACCCGCCGGTCCGCCAGTTCATACTCCACCACCTTCAGGAGGCTCAACAAGCGGTGGTAGAGGCTGATTTTCGTGAGGGGGAAGCGGAAATGATTGGGGGCCATCTTGGGGGGTATGCCGCCCACCCGGGGGGAATAGAAGGTGATATAGGCTTCGTTGCCTTTTGGGGTCCCGCCCGGCTCTTCGGAACGGCGGAAATAAAGGTGCACCTCCGGGGCCTCGGACTCGGCCAGATAGAGGATCATCTGCATTTCCGTATCCGCCTGTTCGATCTGCTTTAACTCCGGAGCCCGCTTCTGGGCCACCAGGAACCCCATGAGCAGCATTACCCCGGTAACCCCGGCCCACAGCATGGTGGCATGAGGCTTGTCAATGGCCAGGAAAACAAAGCAGCTCACCAGGATGATCCAAAGGATAAGGGTGCCCAGGCGGCTGGTATAGTAGGTCATCCCCTCAGCGGTGCCCTTGAAATACCGGTAAATAATCAGGGAACCCATGTTGATGCAGAAGGAGGCGACCAGCCCCAGGGCGTACATGTTGGCCAGTTCTTCCTGGCTGCCCATGGTGAGCACCACGATGATGGAGAAGAAGACGGCGCTGGCCAGGTGGATGCGGTACAGGGAATGGCGCCGGTTGGTAATGATGAGCCAGAGAAAGCCGTAGCGGTGGGCCACCCGCTCGATTAGTTCGCTGGACGCCACAAACGCGGTGTTGACCGCCATGGTGAGGGTGAAGCTGGCCAGAGCCGCCACGGCGATGCCGAAGGGTACGCCGTTGAGCAGGGTGGCGTAGTGGGTGATGAGGTCCCCTTCATGGGCCTTGAAATCGATGTTGGCCGATAAAGCCAGCGTGGCCATCAACGGGGTCACCAGGCCCACGGTGAGGGCCAAAAACCAGTAGGCTTTGCGAATCTCCTTCCAACTCCGCACAAATCCCGCGGTTTGGATAACGGATTCCACCCCGGAGTAGGCCAGGATACAAAAGGCGATACTGGAGATAAAGCTGCCGTAGTTTCCTAAAATGGAGCCGCTGCTCACCCGTTTAACTGTCTGGGCCGCCGCCTGGTGAATCTGCCCCAAGGCCTGAGTATCCAGGTGGAGGAGGCCGGAGACGATGAGGTTGAGCATGATGATGGCGGCGGCCACAAAGATCAGGAAAGTGAACCGGGCGTTTTCCCGAATCCCCAAAATATTCAAGCCGGCCACGCCCCAGATGATGGCTAAAACGGAGATGATCAAGAGCGGATGGGAAAGCGGGAAGAAGGAGGCGGCGTTGGACACCGCGCTCACTGCGGAGATGCAGGCGGTGAGGATGTAGTCCACCATGATGGAGGACACGGCCACGAAAGAGACCAACGGGCCCAGAACCAGGTAGGAAAAGGAGTAAACCCCGCCGCCGATGAGCTTGTGGTGTTCCAGGACCTCGGCGATCTCCGTGAGCCGGGTGCTGATGAAGCGCACCAGCAGGCTGGTGATGGCGATAAAGGGGATGGCGCTCAAGCCGATAAAACGAAAGGCTTCTGCCGGGGCGTAAAAGACCGAGGTGAACTCATCCATCAGGGTGATGATGCCTACCGCCAGATAGGTAAGCCAGATGCGGCCGTCCTGGTGAAAGGAGAGGAGATTTTTCCGCCGGAACAAAAAGATAAAGAAAACTACCAGGACCAGATTGAGGATGGACAAGATGATGGGTTTCATGAAGGTCGATTCCTATAATGTCGCAAAATAACCAGGCTGGGAAAAACCATGGGCTACCATAACGTGCATAAAGCTTAGCCTGTTGATTACCTCATGGCAGACTACTTCAATCAAGAATGGGTAAGAGTACTAGGTGATTAAGGTGAATGAGATTCCGGCATGGGGGACGGCCCGGGGATGGCCCGGGGGGCGAAGAAATGATCGCCATAGAGATGGCTTGTCTGAAACGGGGGATGGTATGCGGCCGGAGGGCGCCCTGGACCGGACCCCCAAGGATGCGCCGCGGGCGCATCAATACCGATGTTTGACATATCCTCCTCCTGCCTGCGGGGTTAGCTGGCGGGCTCGGGCAGGAGGTTTCTTGCCCTACCGCAAAGGCGGATTCGCCCCAGAAAATTGGGTCCCCCGCTCCTCCGGTTGGGTACCGGAGAACTCGGCGGTTAGCCTGATCGTGACTTGGCCAACTAAGGATTCAATTTACTACTTCGTTAGGAGATGTCAATAAGATTTGGCTTCCGGCCCCGGTTGGTCCCCCTGGCCTGGCTGGGAACTGGCCCGGGGAATCGCCGGGGGCCGCAAAGGGTTCCAGGAAAAAGCCGGTCCCCCTTTTCCTCTCGGCCCCCGCGAGTATAATCTTGTCTACGGGATATTGCAGAGGAAATGACCATGAAGAAACTGGTAGTGTCGGTCTTGATTCTGCTGGTTCTAACCGCGGGCCTGGCCCTGGCGGGGGAGATGGTGAAAGTCTATTGCACCAATCCCAAATGCGGCTATACTACCAAGTTGAGCATCGGCGGGGGCAAGAGGTCCCCATCAATGACGGGTTACTGCCCCGAGACCCGGAAATTTGTCCGCCTGAAACTCGATAGTTGGAAGCAATACCGGGGGCAAGAATATCGCAGCCCCCAATGCCCGACGCCCCTTGAGCCCATTTATGGCAAGGAGCAAATTTCCCAATTTCCCTGCTCCAAGTGCGGCAAATTAACCCTTAAAGCAGCGAGAGCGGCGCGGTTCGATTAACCACGGCCCCGGCTCCCGCAGGCCCATTCGGGGCAGGGGCCGTCTGCCCTTGGCCCCACCTCCGAATCATTTCCCCGTCTCTTTAAGCGCCCGGGCCGCGAAGTCCAGGGTGGGGTCCAGGTCCAGGGCCTGTTTGAGGACGTAGGCCGCTTCCCGGGCCAGGCCCAGCCTCTGGAGGTTGATTCCTAGGTTGGCGTAGTCGATGGCCGAGCCGGGGTCCAGTTCGATGACCTTTTCAAAGCGGTGCACCGCCTCCTGATATTCCCCCAGTTTGAAAAAGCAGAAGCCCAGCAGGTGATGGGCCTCCTTCAGGTTGGGGTCCAGTGATAAGGCCTGCTCCAGGGCCTTGACGGCCTGGGGGTAGTTCCCCAGGTCCTTGTGGCAGGAGCCCAGGTGCACGTAAATGCTGGGAACTTCGTGAGCCGGCGGGTCCAGGGCCAGGGTTTTTTGGAAATGCTCCAGGGCCTCGGCGGGGCGGTCCTGGTTCGCCAGAGCCAGGCCCAGGAAGAAGTGGACCTCAAAGCGCTGCGGGAAGGCGGCACCCAGCCGGTTAAGGGCTGCCAGGGCCTCGGGGGGCGGCGCATAAAGGGCGGCCAGCTTGGCCAGGTGGAAGATGACGCCCGTGTTCCGGGTGCGGTCCAGGAAGTGGGTCCCGGGGATGAGGACGTAGACCGCGGGCATCTTCAGCCGGGGATGGGTCACGTCCACCACCAGGGCCTCCAGGCCCAGGGGAGACAGCGCCGCCAGGCAGCGGCCAATCTCGTCCTTCAGGTTGGGGTGGGCGAGATGGGGCAGGGCGCTAAGCGGTTGCAAAGGCCCCGGCGCCATGAGATAGGAGGCTTCCTCCAGGGTTTGATACTTGGGCAGGGTGGGCCGGTAGTTGGTGCGCCGGTGAAAGTCCCCGGCCAACTGGGCCACTTCGGTGAGAGCCCGAATCAGGGATTTTTCCGGGTCCGTGGTGGTGCCGGCCGCGAAGACAATTTCGCTGGAGTCGGGGAAGGTGGCCGGATCATAGGCCAGGGCCCCCACCGTGGGAATGCCGGTGTTTAGGGAGAAATCTCGCAAGTACAGCTTAATACCGTTGCTCCGAAATTTATCCACCAGCTCCCGGGCCGCCGGGTCCCGGGCCGAATCGGGGTCCAGGGCCGGGGTGGGCCGCCGCTCAAAGCTGATCATCGAACCCACGTGGCGCTCCACCACTTCGCACAGGGCCTGGAGCACCGCCTCCTCGTAACAGTTGCCTGCGGCCGGGCCGTTATATTCCTCGATGAGGTAAAACCAGTGGAACGGCAGATAGACCGCCTCTCCGGTGGTCAGGTTGGTGGCCGGGGCGAAATAAAGGGGCCAGTCCTGATAAATCTCGGCGGCCTCAGCCACCTCCGGGGAGGTGTCGAAGAGGGAGCGGGCCAGGTAGGAGAAATCCAGGGCCTGCCCCCCGAGCTCCGGGGCCCCGGCAAAGATCATGGGGCCGGCCGCCACAAAGGAAAAGAAGCTGAAGCGCTCCACCAGCTCCATCAGCGCCGAGGCCTCCGACTGCGCCGGGGTGGCCCCTTTGCCCATCTGCTTGGCGGTGGGCACCACCCTTTTGGCGTCGGCTCCCAGGAGGCTGATGTACACCGGGATGTCCAACCTGCCGGAGTCGATGCGCATGGTTTCCGTCAGGAGGTCCAGGTCCAGCCGGGCCAGGCGGCGCCGCACCCGGCGAATGGTCTCCTCCGGGGTCAGGAGCTTGTCCTGGTCGTAGGTGTAGCCCTTGAGGGCGTCGGTGAGCTTAAGGGGCCGCAACATAAGTAATTATTCTCCCGGCCAGATTATCCCCTGATCGCCAATTTTATGCAATCGGGTAAGAGGCGGAGGGGTCGCGAACCGGCCGCAGCCCTTCCCTAAGGGAAGGGCTGCGGGTTAGGGTGGGGGTAAGGGAGAGGGGAAAATCCGGATAAGGCGGTGAGGCCTCCATCAAATCTCGGGCGTCGGCACGTCCTTCCAGGCGGTGCCTTTGGCAACCGGAGCTGCCTTGACGATCTTGCCGGTTTGGGCGTCCAGGTCCACATACCCCACCGGCGTCCGGGTGACCCCGCCGGCCAGCAACTGGCTGCCGGAAATAAGGCCTCCCGCCTCCGGGGTCATTTCCACCAGGATTACCCGCCGGTAGGAGCAGGCGTCGCATGCCAGGTCCGGGCGGTCGATTTCTACGGGGCAGTGATGCCTGCGGGCCACCCCGGGGTCCGCGCCGTGCATGGCCGCCATCTGGGCCGCGGGAGGCCGCCGCAAATGGGCGAAGGGATGCAGCACCCAGTCCACAATCAAGGCCACGGTGTGATGCTGCTTGTACAGATGAAAATGCCCGCCGGTGTCGGCGATCATCCCTTGCATGATGTAGTCCGGCGGCATCACATAGCCTAAGTAACTTTTATCCGCCTGGACGAAGGAGATTTCCCTCGACTGCACCCCGGCCAAAATTCCGCTCAGCAACTGGCCTTCCAGATGGGCATCTTCCGGTAGGATGGGCACCAGAGAAAGATTGTCCCTGACCGCAAAGGGGAGCGAGGCCAGGGTAACCTCCCGCAGCAGAAAGCCGGTTCCCATGACCAGCGTGACGATGAGCACCGGGACGGCGAGATATTTGCAGGCGGGAGGTATCTTCCCTCCCAGGGAGGCAAAGGGTCTTTCGAGGGCTTTGGGGAAAAACCGGCCGGTGGTCTTCATGTACTGCTCGTAAGAGGCACCGTACCGGTTCAGACATCCGCCTTTCTTCATCCTGGGCCAGGAAATAGTAAAGGACGAACATCACGGACAGCGTGGCCAACACGATGAACCGGGGCCACAGGATGGCCATGCCGATGCCCCAGATTCCCAGGGACAGATACTGGGGATGGCGGATATATTTGTACAGTCCCCGGTCCGCTATCCCCCACTTAAAGATCTTTCCGAGATAGACCTGCAAGGCGCAGAACAGAAAGGCAAAGAAGCCGATAAGAAAGAGCACCGAACCCGCCACCCGGACGCCCTGGAGGAAAAGCGTGGGCGGCAGGATCATGTGGGGCAGGAAAAAGCTGGTGGCCCAGCGGGTGGCGGTATGCTGCCCCAGGAAGTTGAAAAAGGGACTGAAGACCGAATAAAAGAAGAAGGCGAAGGGACTGATCATGATCATCACTTCCAAGGCCATGACAAAAAACACCATGATGCCGCCGAAAGCAGCCAACCGCTTTGCCAGAAGTCCCAGCCTTTCCATACCCTTGCCTCCCGATTGCCGGAATCGTTTATTAAGGACTAGAACGGTCCCCTTAATCATTAAACACCGGCAATCAGATTATCCGGCGTAAAAATCCTAAGCTTGAGCTATCGGATATTCTTTCCAGGGGCCGAGCCAGTTATAAACTTAAACTTCCATCCGCTGGATCTTCCCCCAGATAGGCGTCCTTGAGGCGGGAGTGCGCCAGCAACTCGGCCCCCGGCCCCTCCAGGACCACCCGGCCGGTCTCCAGGATGTAGGCGTAGTGGGCCAGGTGCAGGGCCGCGGCCGCGTTCTGCTCCACCAGCAAGATGGTGACGCCCCGCTGATGGAGGCTTAAAATGATGTTAAAGACCTCCCGCACCAAAAGCGGAGCCAGGCCCAGGGAGGGCTCATCCAGGAGCAACAGGCGGGGCCGGGACATCAAGGCCCGGCCCAGGGCCAGCATTTGCTGCTCCCCGCCGCTCAGGGTGCCGGCCGCTTGCCGCCGCCTTTCGGCCAGCCGCGGAAAAGTGTCGAACAGCCGCTCCAGGTCCCGGGCCAGGGCTTCCTGGTCCCGCCGGAAGTAAGCCCCCAGCAGCAGGTTGTCGTACACCGTGAGGTTGGCGAAGATGTGGCGGCCTTCCGGCACCACCCCCATGCCGGCCCGGATGATTTCATGGGGCCGAAGCCCCTGGATCTCCCGGCCGGCGAAGACGATGCGGCCGCTCTGGGGCGCCGTCAGGCCGGTGATGGTCCGGATGGCGGTGCTTTTGCCGGAGCCGTTGGCCCCCAGCAGGGCCACGATTTTCCCTGCAGGCACGCTGAAGCTGACGCCGTCCAGGGCCCGGATAGCGCCATAGGAGACTTTGAGGTCTAATATTTCCAGCATGGTAGTAAATTTCACCACAGAGACACAGAGATCACAGAGAATGGAACTTGTGCCCTGAAGGGCACAAGTTTCATTACTTTATTTGGGTTTCTCTATGCCCTCTGTGCCTCCGTGGTTAATCTTTCTCATTTCCCCAAATAAGCCCGGATCACCTCCGGGTTTTGCCGCACTGCCGCCGGCGGTCCCGCGGCGATGGTGAGGCCGTGGTCCAGCACGGTGAGGTGCTGGCACAGGTTCATGACCAGCCGCAGGTTGTGTTCGATGATCAGCATCGTCAGGCCGTAGCGCTCCTTGATCTCCCGCAAAAACTGTATCAGCTCCCCGGTCTCCTGGGGATTGAGGCCCGCGGCGGGCTCATCCAGCAGCAGAAACCGGGGCCCAGGTGGCCAGGGCCCGGGCGATCTCGCACGCCGCTGCTGGCCGTAAGGAAGCTGGCCCGCCATTTGCTCCGCCGCCTGCGAGAGCCCCACCTCGTTAAGCAGGGCCAGGGCCCGCCGGCGCTGCGCCTTTCCTCCCGGAGGTAGACCCGGCAGCCTAGAGGACGGCTTCGCCCCAAAAGGCGCGGCGGCGGCAATGGAGGCCCGCCGGCGCCACGTTGTGGAGCACGTCGAGCCCCGCGAAGAGCCGGATGTTCTGGAAGGTGCGGGCCACTCCCAGGCCGGTGACGGTGGGGCGGGTCTCCGGTGAGGTCGACGCCGTTAAAGCGAATCCGGCCCTCACTAGGCTTTAGAAAGCCGCTGATAGATGAAAACCGTGGTCTTGCCCGCGCCGTTGGGGCCGATAAGTCCGTAAAGGCCGCCTTCCGGGACGGCAAGGTTCAGGTCCTTCCAGGGCCAGCAGGCCCCCGAAACGAATGCCCAGTTGCTCAGTTTGGAGAAGCGCCATGAACCGACCCGCGGCGCCGCCGGCGCCCCAGAGCCTGCAGGAAAACTCCCGACGGCCCAGGAGGCCCCGGCGGAAATAGAGGATCACCAGCAGCAGCACCAGGGACAGAATAACCATGCGCAGGCCCGGGATGCCCGGGAGGGCGTGGCCCCACAGCACCCGGGGCTCTTCCCCGATCCGGAGCCACTCGCCGGCCCCGGTGAAAATGACGGCGGAAATGATGGCCCCGGTCGTGAACCCCAGCCCCCCCACCACGATGATGATCAGCAGGTTGAAAGTGAGGAAAAAGGTGAAGAGCGAGGGGGAAATGGTGGTGATCAGATGGCTGGCGAGCCGCCGCCCACCCCAGAAGAAAAAGGCGCTGAGGATGTAAGCCAGCAGCAGGTGGCGGAAGAGATCCACCCCCATGGCTCGGGCCGCGGTCTCGTCCTCCCGGATAGCCTGCATGGCCCGGCCCCATCCAGAGTCACCAGGGCCGTCACTACGAAGACCGTGGCCACCGCCACCCCCCAGGACCACCACGAGATCGGTGTGGGGGTAGAGCCCCTTGAGCCCCAGGGGGCCGTTGGTGAGCCCCTGGAGATTGTTGGCCAGGACCCGCACCACTTCCCCGAAACCCAGGGTGACGATGGCCAGGTAATCGCCCCGCACCCGGAAAACGGGAAACCCGGTGAGAAAGGCGAAGGCCGCGGCCACCAGCCCCGCGGCCAACAGGGCCACCGGGAAGGTGACCGCCATCTGATTCAGGGGCCAATAAAGGGGGGTCGACCATGAAGTTCAGGGCCTTCTCCGCCGGGGTCATGGTGAGCAGGGCCGTCGGTGTAGGCCCCCAAGGTGATGAAGGCGTTGGGCCCCAGGGTGCAACTGGCCGCAGACCCCGTTCACCAGATTATAGGTCACCGCCAGGGTGATGAAGATGGCCATGTTATTGAGCAGCCGCACCTGGTACTCGTCGGCGAAGAGACTGGCCCCCCAGAGGCCGAGAAACAAGAGCACTACGGCCGCCAGGTTTAAGAAAAATTTACGAATGGCAGTAACTCCTTCGGAGTTGTGGGCGGGGGAGGTGGCTAAGGGCCCACGGCCACTTCCAATCCCTCTCCCAAATCCTCACCCCCAACCCCCATAAGGGTTTTGGCCTGGGAGGGGAGACTGAGGGGAGGGCGGGGGAATCTTTCCCCCGGCCCTCCCCTCAAATATCCTCACAGTTGATCTTCCCAGCGCGCCTCGCCCAGCAGGCCGGTGGGGCGGGCCAGGAGGAGGGCGATGAGCAGTGCGAAGGCCAGGGCGTCCCGGTAGCCGGCCCAGGCGGGAAATGGCCGCGGTGGAGGAACTCCAGCATCCCCAGCAAGAAGCCGCCCAGGACGGCGCCGGTCACGTTGCCGATGCCCCCCAGGACCGCGGCGATGAAGGCTTTCAGCCCCGGCAGGATCCCCATGAAGGGGTTGACCTTGGGGGTATTTCATGGACCAGGAGGCCCCCGGCCCCGGCCAGCAGGGACCCCAGCAGAAACGTAAAGGCGATGATGCGGTTGACGTCGATGCCCATGAGGCTCACGGTTTCCAGATCCCGGGCGATGGCCCGCATGGCCCGGCCCACCTGGGTGCGGTAGACGATGACAAACAGGACCGCCAGCAAGGTTGCGGTGATAGATGGGAATCAAAAAGCTGAGGCGGGGATGAAAAGCCCGCCCGTTGGATGGCCCGGCGGAACCGCGGGCGCCGGAAAGGGCTTCGGGCAGCCCCGCCAACCAGGTTCCAGGTTTTCCAGCAGAAAAGAGACGGCGATGGCGGAAATCAGCAACGAAATCCGGGGGGCCCGGCGCAGAGGCCGGTAGGCCCCTCGCTCCAGGAGCACCCCCAGGAGGCCGGTTAGAACGATGGCCGACCCGAAGGCCGCGGGCCAGGGCCAGG
>CAVYJK010000022.1:0-6959 GCA_963768765.1 uncultured delta proteobacterium | reverse complement strand
CGGGCGGTTATGTGGGTCTGTTAAGCTCCAATGGTTACTTGCCAAAAGAAAATCAGTGGACTAGCTGGAGATACGGTCTTAAATAATGACATCTCGCGGTTTAAATTGGGGTGACAATTAAGTAGTAGCTTGTTATTTCATCTGCCCAACGACCTATTCCAGGATTTGCAGGGGTATGGAAAGGTTAACGTGCTAGGTTTGTTAAAGGAGGCATCGAACTGCTGGAACCGTACCGCTCTGGAAGCAATTTAAAAATATTATTTCGGGGGAAAATAATCCTGACCCAATTAAACTCTTGCTCAGCCGCCGATGCTGGCCATGGCAGGGAGCGTGCCGCTCAACGAAGGGAATCCGAAGCCGCGGTCCTTTAGTCGGATGGCCTCCCTAAAAAGACCGGCCAGCGACTGGTTGGATAAGCCCTGGCGTAGCGGGCCTTTCAAGTCCAGCTCCAGCCCGTCGGCCAGGCACGGCCGCAATTGCCCGGCGGCCGTGAGGCGGAGGCGGTTACAGGTACGGCAGTGGTGCTCGCTCCTGGGACTGATAAACCCCAGCTCCCCCTTAAATCCCGGAAATTGGAAGAGCAGGGCCGGACCGGCGGTGGCCTCCCGGGACACCGGGTCCGCAAGGCCCAGCTCCGAAAGGTGCCGGCGCACCTCGGTCAGGGGCAGGAAATGGCGCTGCCAAAAGGTTCGGGAGACGGTGGGCATCAGTTCGATGAACCTCACCTGGATTGGACGATCCCGGGCCAGCAGGGCCAGGTGCAGAATTTCGTCCTCATTGATGCCCCGCATGACCACGCAGTTGATTTTCAAAGGATGAAACCCCAGGGCTGTGGCCCGGTCCAGCCCGGCCAGGACTTGCGGCAAATTATCCCTCCCGGTGATTTTCCAGTAGCGGTCCCGTCGCAGGGTGTCCAGGCTGAGGTTGAGATGGCGCAATCCGGTGGCATATAGGGCCGGCGCCAGATCCTGCAGCAGCACCCCATTGGTGGTGAGGCAGACTTCTGCGATTCCGGAAACCTGATGCAAGCCCCGAAGAAAATCCACTACCCCCCGGCGCACCAGGGGCTCGCCGCCGGTGACCCGGATTTTGCGGATCCCCACCCCCGCCGCCACCCGGGCCAGGCGCAGCAACTCCTCATAACGCAGAATTTCCGAGGCAGGCAATTTCTGCCAATCCTGCCAGTAGCTGCAGTAAGAACAGCGGAGATTGCAGCGGTCCGTAACGGAAAGCCGCAGGTAATTAATCTCCCGGGGGCCTAGGTCTGCCATGGCTCACATGCCTTTGCCGAAAGGGCAATGCGGGTAGCTGCATTGGGGGCAGTCCCGGCAGAGACCGCCGTGGCCCAGCAGCGCCAGTTCCATTTTGCCGACCCGCTCGCCTGACAAAATCCGGGGCAGCACCAGGTCCAGGACCGTTGTCCGGTGATGGAGGCAGCAGGCCGGCACCCCCAACAGGGGCACCTGCCCCAGATAGGCCACCAGGAACATGGCGCCGGGGAGCACCGCGGCGCCGTAGTGCATCTCCGTGGCCCCGGCCAGGCGAATCCCTTGGCGGGTGACATCGTCCGGGTCGACGCTCATGCCGCCGCTCAGCAGCAGCAGCTCGCAGCCCCCGTCCAGGTGGGAACCAATCGCCCGGGCGATGGTCTCGGCGTCGTCCGGGGCAAAGGCCAGCCCCGCCACCTCTGATCCCAGGCGTTCCACCTTCTCGGTTAAAATGGGGGCGAAGCGGTCCTGGATGAGCCCGTGATAGACTTCGTTGCCGGTGATGATCAGCCCTACCTTGGCCCGGGCCAGAGGCCGCACCGCCAGCACCGCGCCTCTCTGGCCGGCGATGGCCGCGGCCCTCTCAATGGCGGCCCGCTTCATGATGAGGGGCAGGGCCCGGGTACCCCCTACCAGGTCGCCTTTCTGCACCAGGGTATGGTTGTGGAGGGTGGCGCACATGACCTCTTCCACCAGGTTGAAGGCGGCCAGGGCCTGGACGTTCACCCGGAGCAAGCCATCCCAGGCGGCGTGCAGATTGATCTTCCCTTCCCGGGGATTGTTTTCCCAGACAATCCCCTCTCCGGCCAGGGCCCCGGCCAGAATGGCCGCAGCCTCGTTTTCGTGGATTTCATCTGCCGCCAGGTCGATGACGTACAGGTGGTTTTTACCCAGACGCTGGAGGCGGCACAGGTCCTCGTCGCAGACGGTGTGGCCCTGGCGGAAGGCGGGGCCTTTGAATTCCCCCGGCCGGATTTCGGTGATATCGTGGGCCAGCTGGGTGCCCACCGCCTCTTCCAGTCTTATGGTTTTGATCATTTTATTCCCTTGAAAATTTGCCCCCGGTTCTTCACGGCCAGTCAGCTAAGCAGGACCTGACTCTCTTTAAGGTGCAGGTCCCTGCCCAGGGGTTCCGGCTTCGCAACCGGCAATTGAGGGGACCAGTTCATGTTGTCCCAGGCGATCTCTTTGACTGCCTTGAAGTAAGCTCCTCCGGCGCAGGGGCGGCAAAGGGCCAGGCCGCCCTGGACCACTTCCCGGTGGTCGCGGACTACCTGGCCGCAGCGGGCGCAGGTCACTTTGCGGCGGGTCGGGCCCGGCAGGTCGTAGGGGCTCAGATCCACCTCCACTTCCTGGACCCGGAAAAGGACGCTATCCGGCATGACCCGGTAGGCTTCCAGTTGCTGCTCGCGCTGGTCCAACCCGGGGCCAGCGTATAAGGGGGCCAGATCCCGCGCCTCCTCGGTAGAGATGACCCGGTAGGCCTTATTCGTCTCCAGGTTGATGAAGGTGGCGGCCATAATGCCGTAGTCCACAAACTTCAGGGAGCGCCGCCCCAATTTGACCCCGGTGACGTGGGCCACCGCGTCGCCGGTGCAGCGGTCCATCTCCACAAAGACGATGAGCTTTTTGAGCTGCGGCAGCGTAAACGGGACCTGAAAGCCGATGAGGCGGCATCCCAGGATGGCCATCCGCACCCCCACCACCTGGCCCGGACAGAGGTGGCCGTGGGCCGCCACTGAGGCGGCCAGGAGTTCCTCAAAGGGTGAAGCGCCGCGGTTCACTGCCCCACTCCTTGTGCCAGGGAGGCGTCTGTAGCCTTGACCACGGGCCACTCGCCTTCCGGCCGGGTATTGAGGTTATCTTCCAGTTCCAGGAAGAGGTTCAAAAAATTTCCCAGAAACCGGTAGAGACTGGTTTGGGCCTGGGAGGCCAGGCAGCCGGCAAAAAGTCTTACCCAGGCCCCCAGGTGTTCCCGGAAAAAGTGTTGCTGCTGGCGTTGATATTCCTCCAGGGCGGCGCGGTCGCCCGCCTTCATGGCGGCCGCGGCTTTCCGGCAGAGAAAGGCCATGAATTCCAGCTCCACTCCCACGTGGTCGGGAAGCTCGCTGAACCCTTCGCCGGGCCCCAGCCCCTCCTGGAGGTAAAGCGCCTCCACCGCTACGGTCTCCGGTCCGCACAGGCAGCCCTTGCCGCCCGTGCTCTGCGACCGGTAGACCGACTCATAGGGGCTCAAATAGCGGGGGCCGGGTACCCGGAACAGGGCCTCGAAATCCAGGACGACGCCCTCCAGGGTCAAATTACCTTGCAGGAAATCGAGCCGCAACCCGGCGAGCTCCTGTTGATAACCCGGGTCCGGGAAGAGCCCCTTTAAAGATGCCGCCGCCTCTGCCGACAGCAGTCCCTCCATGAACGGCCTGGTGGGTTCCTCCACAAAGGCCCGGCTGAAAAAGCCGTAACAGGCGCCTCGGGCTTCTGCCAATTCAATTTGCTGGGCATACGTCATATCAGGCTCCCGGCCCTCAGGCCTTTCTCAGACCCACCCGGCTGTCATAAAACGAGGCGCTGCCACCGATGGGGTCCGTCATGCAAACGTCTTGCAAATGAGGGTCCACCGTCATGACGGGGTTGGCGGAAGCGCCCCGGCCGATCCACTCCCGGGTTGGGGTGCTCTTGCCGTCCAATTTGAAGGACTTGGCCCCGTATTGCCAGTGGCCCAGGGAATGGGGAATGGTGACGATTCCCGGCCGCATGCCTTCGGTGACCATGGCCTTGGCCTTGACGCCGTCCGGGTTGTCCTGGGAGAAGACCACCACCAGATCCCCGTGCTTGATTCCCAGCTTGGCGGCGTCGGCGGCGTTGATCTGGATCCATTCCTCCGGGGTGATCTCCATGAGCCAGGGGGCCGCGGCCGTCCGGGCCTGGGCGTGGTAGACCGGGTGGTAGGTGTTCAGCCGGAAGGGATACTTTTGCTCGTCTCGGGCCACCGGCCGGCCCAGGGAATCCCGCACGGGCTCGTAATAAGGCAGGCCGTCGAAATACTCGCCGGTCATGGAGTGTTTGGTGGTGGCCAGCTTCTCGTTGTAGATTAGGCAGATTTTCTTGTAGGCATGATTGGTATGGTCCCCTTTGTAGGCCTTGCCGTAATCCTCGAAGCGGCCGCCCCGGTCCAGGACGTACTTGATCTTCTCCGCCTCGGTGGTCCCGGGCACCGCGGTGTTTTCCTTGTCGCCGTAAGCGATATTGGCCACCATCTTCTTATACCAATCCCAGGGGGTGAGCAGCGGATCGCCGGGACCGAAGCCGTCCTTGCCATATCCCGGCAGGCCCATCTTGACGCCCAGGTCGCTGCAGATCTGCTCCAGGGTCTTGGTGTCTTTGTGCACCGGCTCCACCACCGGATGTCGCACCCCGCTGGTCTGGGTCAGGATGGTGGGCGCCACGTGGGGCGTGGCATAGTCTTCCAGGAAATGCCGCGTCGGCAGAATGTAGTCGGCCAGGGAAGAGGTCTCGCCCATCACCGCATCGATGGCGACGAACAGGGGCAGGACCTTGGGGTCCTTGACCCCCGCGGCCAGTTGGGTGCCGGCCGGCGCCGAATATATGACGTTGTTCCAGTAAGTGATGAGGATCTTGGTCTGATAAGGGTACTTGGCCCCGATGCTGGGGAAGACCTCGTGGTAAACAAAATCGAAGGCAAAGGGATACCAGGGCCGTTTGGCCGGGTAGCCGTTCTTCTTGAACTCGGTGCTGTCCTCGTAGTTGTGTTTGTTCCGGTCAATGGGGATCCCGGTGGCTTTGACCTTACCCGGATGGAGCTTGGCCAGATTATAGGGGTTGGCCGGCTGGCCCCCCATCTCATGCCAGTGGGAGCCGCCGTGGGCCTCGCAGCCGCCTTTCCAGGAGACGTTACCGATGAGAAAGTTCAGATTCGTCAGGGTCCGGGCGTTGTAGGTGCCGTTGGTGTGTTGCACGGCGCCGCGGTAGAAGTCGGCCACCGCCTGCCGGCCCACGGAGGTGAAATCCGAGGCGGCCCGCTCGATGACCGCCGGGTCGATGCCGCAGATTTCGGCGTATTGCTTGATAGTGCGCTCAGACACCCGTTCTTTGAGCATGGTGAACACGGTTTTCACGGGAATGCCGGCCACGGTGCCGGTGTATTCCAGGTCCGCGGTCGCCACCGCGCGGTTGTCATGGGGGGCGCCATCTTTCCAGACCACAAAGCCCTGGTCGTCTCCCTGCAGCTTGGCATCGGCGAGGCGCAGGAACTTGCGGTTATCCTGGCGCACCAGATAGGTGGCGTTGGTCCAGGTAAGCTGCCCGTCAGTCTCTGCGGCCTTCTGATTGGGATACGAGAGATACTGTTTGTCCATCCGGTCGTGATCCATCATCCAACGCATCATGCCCAGAGCAAAGGCGGCGTCGGTGCCGGGCAGAACGGGAATCCATTCCGAGGCCTTGGCCGCGGAGTTGGAAAACCGGGGGTCCACAATGACCAGCTTGCCGCCTCGCTCGCGAAAGTCGTTGAGTTTGCGGGCCAGAGGCTGCATGGGGAAGTTGGCCTCATACGGGGTGGTCCCGAAGAAAATAATGTACCGGGCGTTCATAATGTCCGGTTTGAAGTGGCTGCTGCCGTCGGTGCAGAGTTTGATGCCCACGTGGTGGGAAGTTTCGCAGATGGCGGTATGATCCATCCGGAAGTTAATAGTCCCGTATGAGTCTCTGAAAAACCGGTCGGTGAACTCCTTCTTGCCGTGCTGGATGCGCCCGGGCATGAAGACCACCTGGTTGGCCTTGGGACCTAACTCCGGCGCCTCGGGATCGATGGGGGTCTTCAAGTCCCGGCAGGCCGCCAGGCCGTTCACGGGGCCCTCGCCGAAGAGGTCGCCGCCGTTGATGATCTCATCAAAAGCCTGGTCCCAGGTGATGGTCTTCCACTGACCGGAACCCCGGGGTCCCACGCGCTTCAAGGGGTGTTGGAGGCGGAACGGATCATATAGGGTCTGCATAGTGGCGCCGCCCTTGGCGCACACCGTGCCGTTCACCTTTTCCGCCTTCCTTGGGGTCGGTTTTGTAAGGCAGGTGCGGCTCCCGGTTGTTGGGGTGATAGGGATTGCCGTCGATCTTCACCAGGACGCCGTCCACCACCTTGCACTGCAGGCCGCAGTTGCTGTGGCAGCCCAGACAGACCGTGCGCACAAACTTGACCTTGGGCCCGGCAACGGGGTCCGGGTCCGGCCCGCCGCTGATCCAGCGGGCCGGTTTTTCACTGGCCCGCATACAGCCGCCGCTGGCCGCCAGGGCCCCCAGAGCCAGAACCCCTTTGACGAATTTTCTCCGGGAATCGTCCATCTTAAGCCTCGCTTTTTTGAGCAACTGGTTTTTCATAAGGCAAGATCTTGTAACTAACCAGAAAGAGCACCAACAAGACCGCCATAATCACCAGGCCAAAGGCAGTTTTAAATGGTTCCGGCGCCATCTTTTCCCATTCCAGGTGGGTCAAGGGGATGAGCTGGCTGCCGATGGAAAGGTTAGCCACCGCGAAAAAGGCCCCCAGCATGGTGGCCGCTCCCGCCACCAGAGAGGCCAGGGGGTTCTCTCGCAGGGATTGGAACAGCACCAGGGCAAGGGGCAGGATGAGGCCGATGGCCACCTGGAAGGCCCAGAAGTAGAAGGACCTGGGGCCGCTGA
>CAVYJK010000021.1:0-666625 GCA_963768765.1 uncultured delta proteobacterium | reverse complement strand
AGTCGATGCGCCCGTTGGCCTGCTTCTTGGGCTTGCCTTCAATAATTTCGATGGCCCCGGCGGTTTCCTCCCGTCGGATGAGATCCTCCGTCCACCCCCTGGGGTGCAGGGCAGGATCAATCAACTTCGCCCTGGTGTCGGCCTCACTCAGGCCCATCCTTTTGCCCACCGTGATTTTTGAAGAAAGCGCTGTCCTCCGATTACCTTTCTTTCATCATAGCTCTTTATAGCTGCAGGTCAAAAGATTTTGTGAAGAGGTCGGGGCTCAGAAGGTGCATGACATCAGAAGGAGGGACTGGAATCATAGGAGATGGAAAGATGCTATTCCGGGTGACCCCTGGGCTCAAGGTTTTGGGCGACTCAAACCGAGAAATCATTTAACCAGAACTTTTAGGGAAAGGACGCAGACAAAATGGCCTGAAATTATGGAATATGTTATTGATTTAATAATATTTTCAAGGTAATCCACTCTCTTCGGTGAAAATCAGAAAAGGGGGCGGAAAATTGTCAAAATGATGCAAAAAAGTATGAATAATCGGCGGGAAATCACAAAAAATATTCCCAAAATACTCAACTTTAACGAGCCAAAGATATTGAATTTAATAATAAAATAATAATCATCAGAATTAATAAATAATTTTAGCGGCCTATTTTTTTCAATAATCCCGGCTCTTAACCGCAAATCTGCTTTTTTCTGCTTCTGCCATAATGGTGAGGGCCAGCACTTTGCCCGCGGACGTCAAGGTGATTCCTGTGCAGCAATGGCTAAGGGTCTTCCAGTATTGGATCAGCCCCCGGCCCCACAGCCTGGTTAAACTCCGGCTCAGGCTGGCATGGCGCACATTATATTGGGCCTTATCGTCGGGGGCCTGCTCCTGGCTCTTGCAGCCCCATAATTCAGCGAGAAGCTCTTGAGAGGTAACGAACTTTCTCTCTAAGGCAAGGCGTAAAATTTCCTTTTGAAGGTCCGAAATCATCGGTTAATCCTCCTATCTGACCCTAAATTTTGAGTCGGTTAATCGCTGCCCCGTTTGTTCAACCATCTATCGTCGGGAAAACATGGCCTTGGACAAGATGCTCAAGCCTTTTAGTTGACCGGTTTTAGATTGGTTATGGACCGTCATGTCCAGCAATAACTGGGCAATTCGGGCATCGGCGGCCACCGCCCGAAGGAGAACGGCCCGGCCGGTGTTGCATAAAGCAGAGGCGCTGGACCCACGGTAGCCCGCGGCCCGGGCTGCGGCTCTCATCGTGAACCCAGAGAAATATAATTCCAGGAACCTGAGCTGCCGAGGCGATAATTTGGAATTTTTCTTATCTTTATAGGACATCAGTTTTATGCCTCCTTTGATAATGGATCAAGGAATCCGGTTCCAACTATTTCCTTCCCGGCCTTCTAAACCTTGGGCCAGTCGGTTGCGCCTCAATAAGGCTGCGTTGCCGGGGCCGCCCCCGAGATGTGATTCAATGTCTTTGGTTCCGCACGTCATGATGGTCACCTCCTACTCGGTTATATTTGGCTACCCACAGAGATTTGCATTTCATACCCCCACCGCATTACCGGTTAGAGCTGCATCGCAAGGCGTCGCGCATCCGAATCGGCCCCGTTTCCGTTTCAAACACCGGCCAAAGGCTTCTCGGGGGTTCGGGCCAGGGGAGGCTGAGAAGTGAGGGCAGTCGGCACAGGTGAGCAGGCGCTCCGGGGCCTGTGTCTCACGGGCCAGGTAGTCTACCACTTCCACCGCCACCGGCTCAGGCTTGTCATCTCCCTCGCATCCCAGCCGGATGTTCCCTTCTTTGACCGCGGCCGATAATGGTTCCGGGGCAAGAGTTGATGTTTGATATTCCTCGTCTCGGATAGCCTCATGCAAGAGAGGCGGTGCTTGGGACTCGGTATTATGGCAGTTTCCTGACGGTGGCAGTTCGTCTTCCTCCTCCTCTGCCTCGGCGACTTCCTCCAAAAAGCGGGCAATCCCTACCTCAATCCAGAGACGCAAGTCAATGCCCTGCTTCAGCATCTCGCCGGGATCTTTACCTGAATAGGAGGCCACCGCCTTGAATTGGGGAACTGCTCAAGCCACCAACGATGATCTCGAGCTCCAGCTGGATCTGCATCCAGGGCAAGGAGAATGAGTCGTCTGCGTCTAAGAAGAGCGGCCAATTCTTTGTCTGGTTGGCCCTGGGCACTCCCCAATATCACCACCCCTGCCAGATCACCGGCCTCCTGGCCCAAAAGAAACCCATCTAAAGCCGATTCCACCACGATCAAGATGTCTCTTTCGGGATAAAGGACCATGGGATTGCTATGCGATCCGTCCAGGTGAAAGTATCTCGGATCACCGGCTGATTTTTTCCTCCTAAAACTGATTTGGGAAATTTGGTCATCAATAAAGTAGGGGATCACGAGCCCTTCAGGAAGCCATAGCTGTTTTGGTTTGCCGTTATCTTTCAGTACTTGCTCAAGACCCCAGTCCTCCCTTTCTTCCCATCGATCTATTGGCTGCAGGCCGAGCTTGTAAGTCCTGATTGTCGCTTCATTCAGCCCGCGTATCTCTTTCAACCATCCCAGCCACCGGTGTCCTGCAGCTGCCCAAAGATTATAAACGGCTCCTTCTAAATAATTTCTGGCCCTGGACTGCCACTGGTCGGACGGTGTCTGCATTTCCTTCGGCTCCCACTTGGGTTTGGATTTATGGCTGGAGAATTTATGGCCGGACATACGACGAGGGTTGATCGGCACCTTGAATCCTAAATAATCGCAAGCTTCCTTGAAGCTCATTTGCCGGAAGGTTTTCAAGTATTCGATAGCGTCCCCGCTCCAACCGCAGCCACGACACCAGTAACGCCCCCCTTTACTATTGGGCCATTGAGGCCAGGCCCGGAAACGGTCATTCCCTGAACAGCGAGGGCATGGTCCGCAGTATTCGCCACCATGGGTGGCCGCCACCCGTTTAAGCTCAATACCATCACCCTGAAGCAGATCGACTATGTTCATTGTTGATTTTCTGTAATAAATGTCTTTTACATGGCTACGCAGACTTATTGGACACATCAGACACTTAAAGGACACTTGATTCATGCCATAATCTATAACCATATTATATAGTTAAGACGCTTCGGACACATTGGACACGTTTAAAAGAGATTTAAATTTTTGGAGCTGGGGAGGCTCAACCACAATTCCCCGGGCCTTTCCATCCGGCAATTTCTGGTTTTTAAATCCCAGTCCCGCAGCAATCTTTCCCACCTTGGTAGAGGAAAAGCGAAATTTTTCGGCCATACCAACATTTACCACTGCCGTTATCCGGGCAGTCGGCAACATGCCACCCTCGATTTCCGGCTCAAGTTGAAGGATAGCCCTCGCCACCCGTTTCTGAATGGGGGTCAGCTCCATTACGGCGCCTTCGCTGAGGATGTATTTCCAGGTATTCTTCTGGTGGATTTTTAGGACAACTAGCAATCTTTATGGCATTTTCCATGGTTGAGAGGCTGACTTCCCGCAGTTCAGATAATCCGGACGCAGCCGATTCCAGGCAATGAAGAATTAGGCAGATGCGCAGGCACTGGCCACGCAATTTGGCCAGAAGAGCTTCAAAAATCTGGGTGTTTTCCTTAAACCAGGGCTCAGCGGCTTGAATATTGTACCAATCAACAAACGCTTTTTTTGCCGGAGCACTCACGTTGACAAGATAGGGTTCGCCATCTTCCCGAAAATCAAAACGAAGCAGATGATCAAACAATTTGCTCAAGAAATCCTTGCTCTCTTGGGAAACTGTGGCATCGGTCCAGAAGGGCGGAGCTTCCCTGACGGCCCATATAAAGAAGAATCTGGGAAGGAAACCCACTGGCTGCATCCAAGGATGAGAAAATTTTAGGTAACACCGCCGGTTGGATCGTACCCTAATATGACTCAAGGTGGCATGAGGGATGAATGAATTTTTCGATTTGTCCCGCCTGTTGACTTTCCATGGACCAGAATCATAGCTGCTCATGAACCGGGTTTTTGACCCGGCGTCCCGCTGAATGTAACGGTCAATATCGAGGATAAATCCAGCCATTTCGTCTCGGTTCCAGAGGATTCCTCTTGGATTTGCGTCAAAAGCATCCGTTAACGCCTCGGTTGTGGCATCATCAACGATTAATTGTCGCCATCCCGGGAGGTCTCCTGGCTCTGGTTGTCCCTTATCTTTTTTCCATTCGGCCAATTTAGCCTCATACTCTTTAAGCGCCTCCTTATATTCCTGGTACCACCGTTTTTCATGTTTCCAAATGGGGTGGAATACCTCCGTCGTTGCTGGGCTTTTGCCAAGGCCGCTTACCCCAACATGAGCAATCCATAGGTTGGCAAATTCCATCCATCCGGGTTTAATGATTATGCCCCTTGTCCTACCAATGCAGCCCCCGCTGGCAGATAGCAGGGCTGCGATGCCGGCACCTCAACTGGCACTGCATAGGCCGTGGCAATTTCCTGAATTACTTTTTGACAGGGCAAGGGGAAGGCATCCACCGGGAAGGGAGGAGGTACTGGAAGGTAGCCCAGCTTTGCCTGTTCCTGCTCGTTAGCCTGGCTGGCATCCTGAGAGGCCGCTTGCTCCTCGGCGATTCGGGCTTCTGCCTCATTCAAGATGTCCTCGGCCGTGAGTTTTTTATTTGGTCCCTGTTGGTTCATTAGACGTATCCCAGGGGTTTTGCGATAGATTCGGCGGATAACGGAATGTGATTCTTATCCATTCTCACGCTGATTCTCCTTTAACCAATCCAAAACTTCCTGGAGATTGAACCGAAGGTATTTGCCCACGCGCAATCTGGGAATCGACCCTGGACCAGTTTTTCGACTCTGTCCATAGACCCATGACGGTGGGACCTTCAACTCTTTAGCCAGTTCCTCCACTTTCAATAATTCTTGCCGATCCATAGCGATCTCCTTAGGTGAGACATAAAAAAAGGCAGAGCAATATGCTCTGCCAAAGAATATCCACCAGCATAAAAAAGAAATAAAGGGTAAGATTAAGGCTTCTTTATCAAAACATAATGTTTTGATAAAATAATATAAATCGGTTATTGAAACATTATGTTTTGATAATCCAAAATTTGCCTTCCTTCGTAAAGTGTCTCATTAAGGCATCATCTTGTTTAATATATTCCTTAATACTGCTAACACTGGGTGGCTTAATATCATTATTAATTATTTCTCGCTTTTGACGCCCAATAAATTCTTTTCTTATTGCAATTGCAACCGAATGCATTTTCATACCCGGTCTAATTATATCGGTATTAAATATCTCGCTTACGAGGGTCGTCTTACCATCCGTTTGTTTTTTTAAACTCTCCCTCATATTCTTGATTCGTCTTATTTCTTTAGCATCTAACCTCAAAATAACAGATAAGCTACCTGTCGCCGCCATTATTTTACATAGAGAAACATCAAAATAAGCTTCAACAATTGGATGATAATATTCAAAATCAGAACTATAGTAGAATCGTAATAATACTAAGTGATCGACAATTTCTCTCCAATCCTGTGGAGGAGTATAATCGAGAGATAAAAGCAGGTTAATAATTTTCGTCTTTTGGTCTTCCTGAAATTTCTTTATACCTACAAAAACAGTTTCATCAGAGGTCATCTCCTGCAATACAGAATCTATTTTATTAAATACTGATTGCGTATTGCCTTGAGAAAACTCATGTGTCTCTCCGATCAACTTTTCAAATTCGTTGTAATCCATATCGATGGAAGATTGACTATAAAAATTCGTAGATGTTCCTATTATATAGAGATCTTTTAAGGCTCTTTTAATCTCCCTCAATTTAGCATGGCGAATTGCCAATACCTCCTCATCATCTATACGGCAGGCTTTTAAACTTTCTTCTTGCATTGTCCACCCTCTGTAGCCGCTGATGGTTCCGAGGAAACAAGCCTTGGAAAAACCTCTTACCCGGCAAGATTGATCATCCCCATGAGGCCCATATTTTAAGGATCTCAGGCTCGAAAACCTGTGACCATTTTGTGACCATAATACCCCACAATAAGAAAAAAAATCGGCTACCAAAATATAACATGGTAGCCGATTTTCCTATAGGGTTTTGCAGGTTAGTGTTTAGTGGTCGATTGTCTCAGCTTTTTTATTCACACGGAAGATCTGGCGGTCGAAGTCCAGCCCCAGGCCCAAGGCATGGTAGGCATGGGGGCTGAAATAGGCCTCGTGCCGCTCCTGGTAAGCCGCCAGGTAATAGTGGGGGGTGAACTCCAGGTGCATGCGGGGCTGGCCCACGGCCTGCCAGGTCAGCCCCTGGTAAAGGGTGAGGCGGCGGTTCTGGTCCGAGTAGAAGGCCCCGGCCGCGGTGCCCCGCCAGTCCAGGCCCGGCTTGAATTGATGGGTGTAGGACAGGTCCACCTGCTGATAGGTGGTGATGCGCGCCGCCGACAGGTTCAGGATCGACTGGTAGAGGCGGGGAAAGGAATAGGCCTCCTGGTCAAAGATGTCCCGGCGGCTGTATCTTAAGGCCATGTCGGTGCGGGAACCCGGCGAGAAACCCAGCTCCAGGGAGCCCAGCAAGCGGTTGCGGTCCTCCTTTTCGGTTATCCCCAGGGCCTCCGTGGTATTGTAGATCACCACATGGGGAACGGGAAACTGTACCCACCGCCGCTGCTGTCCCTGCTGCACCACGTTGAGGTCATCCCGCCGCCAGTACCGCCGCAAGATGATCTCGCCGCTGAGCCGCAAGCGGTCCTCCACCGCCAGGGGGCCCAGGCCCAGGGAGACTTCGGCCCGGCGCAGGCGGCTGGCGGCGCTGGTCTGCTGGTCGTAGACCCGAAATAATCCCAGATCCAGCCTGCCCTGCTTTACCGAATCGCGGTCCTGGTTGTATTCCCGGTATTCGGCCCCCACCCGGGCCGGCAGGACCTTGGTGAGCCAGAAGCCGCCCTCGAGGCGAAAGATGCCGCCGTAGAGCTTGTTGCTGTCCGTGAAGAACAGGGACTCGGGCTGGACCACCGGGATCACTTCGCTGATGAAGGCGGGCAGATAATTGCTGAGGCCCAGGCCCCCGGGCTCCCGGCCGAAGCGGGAGAACTGCCAGGGCCGCTGGACCTCTTCGGGGCGGCGCTCCCCCCGGGAATAGGGGAAGCCCCGGGAGGCCATCTGGGGCCGCATCTGCTGGCGGACATATTCCAGTTCGTTCAGGAGCTCGATGTCGTCGGGCGCCTGTTTCAGGGCCTCGGCATAGTCCCGGTAGGCCGCGGCCCAATTTTCCCCGGCCTTGCCCTGCCTGGCCTTGGCCACCCGGGCCAATTGCGTGCCGGGCTGGGCCTGGATGACGGCCCCATAGAGGTCCCCGGCCCCCTTGTCGCCCATGGCCTCCAGCACCCGGGCCTTTTCCATGAGCCACTCCTCCCGGGGAATCTTACCTGAAAGCTTGGCCAGGGCGGCCAGGGCTTCCTTATAGCTGTGCTCGCCCCGGCAGGCCTGGGCCAGCAGCAGCAGGGCCTGGGGGCCATCCGGGGAATCTTCGGGGATCCTGGCCACCACGGCCTTGACCCCCTCATATTGGCCCCGTATCAGATAGAGGCGGGCCATCTTTAGGGGGGCGCCGGGATTGTCCTTCTCTTTGTCCAGTAAGGCCAGGGCCTGGCCCCACTCCTTGCGGTCCAGCTGGTTTTTGAGCAGCAGGGCGGCGATCTGCTGGTCATTAGGCCTGAGATTCAGGGCCTGGCGCAAATAGCCCGCCGCGGCCTGCTTATCCCCCAGCTCTCCGGCCAGCCAGGCCAGGCCCACCAGTTCTCCGGGGCTGTCGGGTCGCTTGTGGCGGCGATACTCGTTGAGCACGTGCAGCAGATAATTGACCTTACCGCCTTGACGCCCCAACTGCCCGTCAAAATAAGCCAGAGCCGCGGCGGTCTCGTGCCCCGCCACCTGGGTGCCGGGGAGGCGGTCCATCAGGTAGTCCAGGTCTTCGTAGCGGGGCAGCCGCGGCACAATGGCGGCCAGAATCAGGAGCGACGGATGATGGTGGCGGTCCTTGTGCAAGTTTTCCAGGACCAGGTCCGTGGCCCGCTTGAGGTCTTTGGGATCGGCGGAGTGGAAGTAACACCGGGCCACCAGGGCCCGCTCCCCCAGGCCCAAATCGGGAAGTCCCTCCAGTTCCTTGCGGGCCAGCTCCAGGGCCTTGCCGAAGTCCCGGCAGGTGAGATAGGCCTCCACGGCCGCCACCCGCACTGCCGGGTCCCGGGGTTCCTCCATCCGCAGGCGGTTCAGGAGCTCCAGGGCCTCGGGGCCGCGGCCCAGGTAGGTCAGGACCCGGGCCTTGTCCAGGCGGCCAGCCCGGTCCTGGGGAGACTTCTTGAGGAACAGGTCGTAATGCTGCAGGGCCCCATCAAGGTCCCCCAGCCACAGGAAGAGGTGGGCCTGCTCCCGGAGGAGCCGCGGGTCCTCCGGGGTGGGGCAGGCCTTGAGTTCCCGGGCCGCCTCCTCCCAGCGCCTGGCCTTGAGGAGCAAACTGATGCGCCGCAGACGCAGGCCGGCGTCGTCCTTGAGCTTCAGGACCTCGCCATATTGTTCCAGGGCCCCGTCCAGCTTTGCGGGCTGAAACGACAAGGCCTCGGCCAGTTGCCTCCTTACTTCCGCATCCTGGGGGTGGATTTTCAAGTAAGCGGTAAAATAATGAGCCGCCTGGTCCCAATGTTTTTGATAGAAATGGAGCTGCCCCAGGAAGAGCTGGACCCGGGGATCGCTGCGGCCCTGACCTTGCAGCGGCTGGAGCACTTCCACCGCGTCCTGGAACCGCCGGGCGTAAGAATAGGTCAGGGCCGCCTCCCAGCGCAGGTCGCCGTCGAGCAGCTGGCGGCGGGCGGCCTCGTCCCACATGGCCGCGGCCTTGGCAAAGTGGCGTTTCTGGCCATAGAGGCGGGCCAGATTGACGATGGTCTCCTTGTGGGTGTCGCCGGCTTCCCAGGCGGCCTGGTACTGCTTCAGGGCCTTGGCGAAATCCCCCACCAGCAGAAGCTCCAGGCCATACCAGCGCCTCAGCTCAGGGTCGGGCTGCTGCTGCATCAAAGGCTCCAGGATCCCCGCGGCCTCGGCATGGTTCCCTTTCCGGGCCCAGAGGCGGGCCAGGGCCAGGGCGTACTCCTTTTTCCCCTGGTAATGACCGTAGAGCCAGAGATAGTGGGCCAGGGCCTTGTCGGTATCCTGGGCCGCGTCCGCCGCCTGGGCCGCTTCCTGGCGCAAGGCCGCGTCCCCCGCGGACTTCTCCAGAAGGCGCTGGAACAGCTGGCCGGCTGCCTGGTAATCCCGCTGCCAGTAGTGGAGCAGGGCCAGGCGGTGCAGGGCCTCCTGGTTCTCGGGGAATTGGGCCGCTTCCTCTTCCTGTAGGGGGATGGCCTCTTTAAAACGGTCCAGGGACAACAGGAGGTCCAGTAACTGGCGGCGCACCAGGGGGTCATGGGTCACCCGGTAGAGCCGCTCCTGGTAATTGACGGCCAGGTCGCGGTCCTCGGGGCTCTGGGTGGCGATGGACGCGGCGCAGGCCAGGGTCTCGGTGTCCTCGGGTTGATCCCTGAGGCGGCCGTCCAACAGCGCCAGGGCTTCCTGCCGCCGGCCCAGGAGATCCAGGGCTTGGGCTTGAATCCTCACCGCCTCCTGGGACCGGGGGTCCCGGGCCGCCACCTGCCGGGCCACCGTGAGAGCTTTCTGTGGCTGGCCCAACGAGAGATGCAATTGCCCAACAAGCAGACCGTAAGCGGAGTTGGCGGGCTCCCGGCCCCAGGCCTTGCGGGCCAACTCCAGGGCCTGCTGGTTTTCGCCGTGCCGGGCGGCTTCCTGGGCCAGCCGGTGCAAGGAGTGGGCGGAACGCCAGAAATCACGATCTTGTTCCCAAACCAGGCCAAAAATCGCCCCCAGGAAAACCAGCGGCAGACACCACGCCAGCCAGCGCAATCTATTAGACATAAACTTGCCTCGGGTCCATGGCGGGGCTCCAGCGGGGGCCGGACAGCACGGCCAGCACCAGGTCCCCCATTATCCAGATTATGAAGGCTGAGAAGATGGCATTGCAGACGATGAGCTGGGGCAATGCCCAACCCTGCCAGAGGGAAATGAAGGGAAAAGTGAGGTGGACCCCGATGAGACCCAGGTGCGGCGCCAGATGCCACCAGGAGCCGCTCTCGGCGAAAGGCTGCAGGTTATTGGCCTGGTAATGGGGCTTGTGGCCCGGCGGATAGACCAGGGCCGAGAGGATGGCCAGGGCGTGCACCGGGAAAAGGCTGCAGAGCATCTTGAACTGCTTGAAGGCTTCCTGGCGGAAAAAGAGGAACCGGAACATCAAGACGGTGGCCGCCAGGTAGGCGCTCCTGAGGAGCAGATAACCAAACTCATGGCCCAGCAGAATGGATTGGCCGTAACAGTAAACGACCAGCGGGATGGAGTAGAAAATGGGAAACACCAGACCGCTGGCCAGGTAACTCAGCATGACGATGAGAAAATGCGACTTCTGCCGCCAATTCAGGCCGGGTTTAAAAAGGGGATTATCCCAGAAAAACAGGCGCATAGCGTCCAGGCACCACTGGAAGCGCTGGCGATAGACCCCGGGCAGGCTGGCCGGGGCCAGCCCCCGGGAGAGGGGATAGGGAAAGTAGATGCTTTTCCAGCCCCGGCTCAGCAAGTCATAGGAGGTGGTGAAATCTTCCACGATGTTCCAGGTGGCGAAGCCGCCCAGATCTTTAAGGGCCTGGCGACGGTACATGACCCCGGAGCCGCAGGAGATCACGGCGTTGGCCTGGTCATTGCTCAACTGCAGGGTCTCGTAAAAAATCTGGTCGGCGTTGTAGAAAGGATCGCCTTCAGGCAGGAAAAAGGCCTGCTTGCTCTGGACATATCCCACCCGGGGCAGCTGAAAGAAACCGGCCAGGCGGGAGACGATCTCCGGGACCGGCACCTGGTCCGCGTCCAGGACCAGGATCAATTCCCCCCGGCTGCGGCTCAGGCCGAAATTGAGGTTGCCGCTCTTGGAGTCCTTGAGGCCGAGGCCAGCGGCGGGACGAGACAGGTAGTGAAATCCCAGGGACTGGGCCAGGGCCTTCAGTTGGGGCGAGGCCCCGTCGTCCAGGACGAAGACTTCCAGGACAGGGTACTCGATCTCTTTTATGGCCCGGAGGGTGGTCCGGACAACCTCCAGGGGTTCGCCGCAACAGGGCACGAAGACGTCCACGGAAAAATTAGGCCCGCCTGCGAGGCCTTCGGGGCGGTGGCCCCGCCGATGCCAGACGTCCAGGGCCAGCAGGAAAAGGAGAAGGAAAGAAAGGACTTCAGCGCCTAAGAAGAAGAGGGCCTGCAGTTGCCGGTTTCGGAAGGCCAGCCGGCCGAGCCAGACCAGATAGGCGAACCCCAGGACCAGGGTGAGCAGAGAAAAGGCAAAGGCCCACAGCCGGCGGGAACGGTCCGTCAGGTCCAGATAACGCCGGTAGGGTAGTCGCTGCCTGAGGTCGGCCCAGAAAACAAAGAGGGGATTCATATAGGAATCCCCCCTTATGCAAACCGGACCCCGGGCCTAAATATCCATCGGCCGGCCTGCAGCATAAACATTCCCTCCTTGGAATGTAATGGTGAAGGGTTTCGGAGAAAGTCCGGCTAGTTAAACGCTTGCATACTGATAGTATTTTGTAAAGCAAAAAGTAAAATATTTTTGCAGATTTTATTTATTAAATAAATAATATCTTTTTAATCAAGTTAATTGCGCACTTACACTATTTAGGTCCCACGATAATAATCTCTGCCACCTTGGATATGTGGTGAATGATAATTAGAGGTAGGCTGGGATGAGGTGCCCTGGACGGCCGGATCATGGAAAAATTTACTGAACCTATGTTACCTAGGTGATGGGGCGTGCCTGGCGCCTGAAAAACAAGATGCAGGCGGAACGAGTTATTGGAAGGGAAAGGAAAGGTATGGGATGCTCCGGAGGGTTGAGCGACGCCCCGGGACGGCCTGGAAGCTACGCTACCAGCTACTTCCAAACCTATCTTCCCAAGGAAATGTCATTCTGAGCGCAGCTAGTGGTGTATTTTGTAATTAACTGGCATTACATTTCAAGCAAATCGGATCTGGGGCGAGGAGACCTCGCCCCTACAATAAACCCTGTCGTATTGTAGGGGGGGTTTCCCCGCCCTTGACCCCCTTGCCAAGCAAGGTTGCCAAATTGCACCTGCCTTCGCTCAGGGTGACAGAAAAAACCAGGTTTTGAAATAGCTTGTAAGCTCCCTCGCTTGTTCCTTAGATCGCCCCCCTAAGCCAGACCCAGGCCAGGCCCAGATATTCGTGCACCGCAATTTCCGCCTTGAGCAGGCTCCGGGGGTCAGGGAAAAGCCTCCTGGGGTCCCAGACCTGGTTTGCCGTCACCAATTGCCCGGCGGGCGCGGGCACGGGGTTCAGGCCGCGTTGTTTAAACAGAGCCAAGGCCCGAGGCATATGGGAGGCGGAGGTCACCAGGATAAATTTATCCCGGCCCACCAATTCCTTAATGAGTCGGGCCTGGTCATCGGTGTCCCGGGAGGCGGATTCCAGGATCACATCCCGGGGATTCACCCCCAGAATGCGGCAAATTCCCGCCATCAGGTCGGCTTCCGGCTGAGAACCAAAGGCCACCCCACCCGACAGGATTAGCTTGCTTCCCGGCATCTCCCGGTAAAGCCTGACTCCTTCCAAAACCCGGGACAGAGAGGCTTCTTCCAGGCGACTGCTGACGGGAAGGTTGGGGTCGGAATTGCTGCCGCCCCCCAGGGTCACGATCCATTTAACCGAAGAATCGGCGGGGGGATGCAGCAAGGGCGGATACCGGTGTTCCAGCGGCGCCAGCAGCAGATCGGAGCCCAAAGAAAAGCTGAGAAACGCCAGAAGGCCGGTCCCCAGGGTCACCATGACCTTGCCGGCCCGCTGCCTCCGGGTAAACCACAGCAGCAATAACCCCGCCGCCAGAATTTCCAGGCTGAGCGTCACCGGGTAGAAGAAAGGGGCCACGATTTTCTTGAGCAGAAACATGGGGTCGGTCCAATGATTTGGTGGCAGACCCGGACTTCAGCCGGCGCCGACCAGGGCAGGGTGGCAGGGCATTTAGTTTACAGGCTCAAGGCCGGGTAACCGAAGAGGCGGTTCACCTCCGCGGCCAGCTCGGGGGAAGGGGTCAGGGCCAGTTCCTCCGGCAGCGCCAGGACCCCTTCCTCCCGGGGGTCCAGGAAATGGAGGAAAGCCGGCACCGGGCCCCGGTGGCGGGCCAGGATCTCCTTGAGGGCCGCCAACTGCTCCCGGGTGACGGCGGCGGCCCGGACCCTCAGGTCCACCCGCTCCGGCCAGGGAGGCAGAGCGGTTTCCAGGGGCGCGATCTCCTGGGCCACCAGCTTGGGCCCCTTTTCTTCCTGGACCACCGTGCCCCGGAGCCACAAGGGCAGGCTGGGCTGATGGAGCAACTGGCTGGTGCGCTCGTAGAGCTCGCCAAAGACCAGCACCTCGACGCTGCCCGCCAGGTCTTCCACCGTGAGGATGGCCAGGCGTCCCCCCTTTTTGCTGACCTTCTCTTGCAAGGAAGTGACCACCACTCCCAGGGCCACTTCCTGGGAGTCTGGGATCTCGGCCAGGTCCCCGGTGGTGGTCTTGACCCGGGTCTTCAGCAAGGCCCGGTGGGCGTCCAGGGGGTGGCCGGAAAGATACACCCCCAGGGCCTCCTTTTCCCGGGCCAGCTTGACGGATTTTTCCCAGGGCTCCGCCTGGGGAAGCCAGTCGTCCTCGACTGGGGCTCGGCCAGGCCGCCGAACATGGACATCTGCCGGGTGGCCTGGAGGCGCTTGAGGTTGTTCACCTTTTCCAGAGCCCCTTCCAGGCCCGCCATGAGGCGGGAGCGCCGGGGCTGCAGGCTGTCGAAGGCCCCGGCCTGGATGAGGGATTCCAGGACCTTGCGGTTGACTTTATTCAGGCTGATGCGCTCCAGAAAATCCCGGAAACTCTCAAAGCGGCCCGGCCCCCGGGATTCCAGAATCTCCTGGATGGCCCCCAGCCCCACGTTTTTCACCCCCGCCAGGCCGTAGCGGACCTTGCCGTCCTCCACGGTGAAGTCCCGGTCGCTCCGGTTGATGTCCGGAGATCGCAACTCAATGCCCTGGTCCCGGGCCTCCAGGATGTGCCTGGCCAGGGCCGCGGTATTGTTGATTTCGCTGTTTAACAACGCGGCCAGAAATTCCAGGGGGTAGTGGGCCTTGAGATGGGCCGTCTGGTAGGCGATGAGGGCGTAGGCGGCGCTGTGGGACTTGTTGAAGCCGTAGCCCGCGAATTTCTCAATGAGGTTGAACAGCTCCTGGGCCTTGGCCTTGGGCACTCCGGTGCTCTGGGCCCCGGTGACGAACCGGTTCCGCTGGGCCGCCATCACCGCGGGCTCCTTCTTGCCCATGGCCCGGCGCAGCAGGTCGGCCTCGGCCAGGGAAAATCCGGAGACCGCCGCGGCGATCTGCATCACCTGCTCCTGGTAAAGGATGACGCCGTAAGTCTCTTTCAGGATGGGCGCCAGCTCCGGCAGCAGGTACTCCACCCGGGCCTCCCCGTGCTTGCGGCGCACGAAGTCTTCGTGCATGCCGGACTCCATGGGACCCGGACGGTACAGGGCCACCAGGGCGATGATGTCCTCGAAGACGGTGGGCTTGAGGCGCACCATCAGGGCCCGCATGCCGGCGCTTTCCAGCTGGAAGACCCCCGCGGTGTTGGCGGCCTGGAGGAGCTGATAGCTGGCCGCGTCATCCAGGGGAATGGCGTGAATGTCGAAGCCGGGCTGATGGTGCCGCCGGATGAGCCGCACCGCCTGGTCGATGACCGTAAGGGTCCGCAGGCCCAGGAAGTCGAACTTCACCAGGCCCACCTTCTCCACCCCTTTCATGTCGAACTGGGTGACCAGCTCCCCCCGGGTGTCCTTGTAAAGAGGCAAATATTCGATCAAGGGCCGGTCGGCGATGACCACCGCGGAGGCATGGGTGGAGGCGTGGCGGGGCAGCCCCTCCAGGGTGGCGGCGATGGCCAGGATGTCGTTCACCGTGGGGTTGGTGTCCCGCAGTTCGCGGAGGCGCGGCTCCAACTGCAGGGACTGCTCCAGGGTGATGTTAAGCTTCTCCGGCACCAGCTTGGCGATCTTGTCCACTTCGGGGTAGGGGACTTCCAGGGCCCGGCCCACGTCCCGGATCACCTGGCGGGTCTTCATGCTGCCGAAGGTGGTGATGTGGGCCACGTTCTGCCAGCCGTAGGTCCGGGAGACGTAGTCGATGATCTCCCCCCGGCGCTCGTAGCAAAAGTCCACGTCGATGTCCGGGGGGCTGACCCGCTCGGGGTTGAGGAAACGCTCAAAAAAGAGGCCGTAGGCCAACGGGTCCAGGTCCGTGATCCCCAGGGCGTAGGCCACCAGGCTGCCGGCCGCGGAGCCCCGGCCGGGGCCCACGGGAATCTGCTGGTGGCGGGCATAGTTGGCGATGTCGGCCACCACCAGGAAGTAGCCGGCAAAACCCATCTTGGTGAGGATGCCCAACTCATAATCCAGGCGCTGCCAGTATTGCTCTTCCGTGTGCCGGCGGGGGAAGGGCAGCTGCAGGCGGGCCGCCAGACCTTCCCGGGCCCGGTGCTCCAGGGTCTCCTCCATGGTGCCCTCGCCGGTGGGATAGACCGGGAAATGGGTGGCCCCCAAATCCAGGGTGACCTCGCAGCGGGAGGCGATCTCCCCGGAGGCGGCCAGCACCTCGGGATAGGGGAAGACCCGGGCCATTTCGGCGGCGCTCTTCAAATAGAGCTGGTCGGTCTGGAATTTCATGCGGCCGGCGCTGTTCACGGTCTTGCCGGTCTGGACGCACAGCAGTACGTCGTGGGCCCTGGCGTCTTCCGGCCTGAGATAGTGGACGTCGTTGGTGGCCACCAGAGGGAGGCCCCAGCGGGGCGCCAGTTCCAACAGGGCGGCGTTCACCCGGAGCTGCTCCGGCAGGTCGTTGGCCTGGACTTCCAGGTAAAACCGCCCGGGGAAGATTTCGGCATATTCCCGGGCGGCGGCCTCCGCCCCGGCGGGATCGTCGTTCACCAGGTGGCGGGCCACTTCGCCGTGCAGGCAAGACGACAGGGCCAGGAGCCCCTCGTGGTGCTCCTTCAGGAGGTCCTTGTCCACCCGGGGCCGGTAATAAAAACCTTCCAGGTGGGCCCGGGTCACCAGGTGGATCAGGTTCCGGTAGCCCTGGCGGTTCTGGGCCAGGACCACCAGGTGGTGATTGTCCCCTTTCCCCTTCTTTTCCTGGCGTGAGCCGGGCGCCACGTAGAGCTCGCAACCCAACAGGGGTTTGACGCCTGCGGCCCGGGCCTTTTCGTAAAAATCCATGATCCCGAACAGCGAGCCGTGATCGGTGATGGCCACCGCCGGCATCTCCAGGGCCTGGACCCGGGCCAACAGGTCCTTGATGCGGATGGCCCCGTCCAGCAGACTGTAGGCCGTATGCACGTGGAGATGGACGAATTCAGAGGCAGCCATGCTTCCCTCATCCCGGCTCTCCCTCCCGCCGGAGGGGCCCAAGGGGTCTGGTTTCAGTGATTGAGAAAAATCTTACTGGTAGTCTGTTGAAAAACGAGTTTTCATGTCATCCTGAACGAAGTAAAGGATCTCAACCTGCTGAAAATACTAGATTCTTCACTGCGCTCAGAATGACAAAATCGCGATTTTGGGAGTTTTTCAACAGCCTCTAGTTAATCTTACCCCGAAAGTATAGCGGGGGGCAAGAAGGAAGAGGGTTGGCGCTTAAGGAGAAATTTTCAGGCCGAAAAATAATCCCCCGATAATGCGGTCCCATAATTTAGGCTCCCGCCGGAGGGCGGTGTCCTAATTTGAGGGGAAAGTTAGGGATGAACGCGGTGGGGTTTTCTCTTCAGAGAGGAATTGATTAAATTTCAACCAATTTTGCGTCCGCAGTCTAGTAAATAGGTGATATATTTCGTCTCCTAGTATACCTAGATTCACAAGGGTTCTTTTTGTGTAAAGGGAATCTAGTGCAAACTATTTTGTGTAAAGCAAACTGACTATATGCTTTACACAACAAAATTTGTATCGCTTTCGCCTTACACAATCGAATGCCTTTCTACTAGATTGATAAGTTCTGGAAATACTAGGCATAGCAGACCGGCGCCCACTGGCTGGCTGTAAGACCTTGAGAATTCCGGCATTTTGAAGTTGGCGAATAAGGGCGGCTGCTGTCACTCTGGTTGGGATACGAGAAATAGCTGCGAAATCTGATCCCTGAAAAATTGGCCTTGAGAAAATAGCGTCCAGCGCCTGAATGGCAAATTGAGAATGTGTGGTTTCCACCACCTTGGTTTTCATATTTTCATATAAGCTCAGAATTCCTCGTACTTTGTCGATATTGATTGCTGCTTGTTTAACTATCGCAGTCAGGAAAAATTGAATCCATCCGTTCCAGTCTTGCTGTTGGGATACGGCTTGCAATCTTGTATAATAAGCTTCCCGATTGGCTTCAAGATAGGCACTAAGGTAAAACATCGGGCTTGACAGCGATTCCTTGGCGAACAAGAAAAGGGGTACAAGCATCCGCCCTAACCTGCCATTGCCGTCCAAAAATGGATGAATAATCTCGAATTGAGCCTTAACAATTGATAGATGCACAAGGACGTCTTTCTCGGCGAAATACAAATACTTTTCCCAGTTATCTAAAACCGCGGCAAGCCGATCTGGCGAAGGAGGTACGAAAGTAGCCTGCTCAATTGGGTGTCCCGGAGGAGCAATATAGTTTTGGGTTCGACGAAACTGGCCCGGCGCCTTATCCCGCCCGCGCACGCTGTTCAAAAGGATGGCATGAAGTTCCTTAATTAGATTTAGGCAAAGAGGACGCTCTTTCAGACTCTCCATGGCCCTCCACATGGCACTTCTGTAGTTGATGATCTCCTGAATATCTGCATGTTTGGATGGTTCTCCGTGTTCTCGCGGATTAGCTTCGAATTCAAACACTTCTTCCATGCTAGCCAGAGTTCCTTCGATTCTAGATGACAACACGGCTTCTTGGGTGGTGAGAGGCGAAAGGAATACCCCCGGATTCGGGATGCCCTGCAACATGCCATCGTATCTAGCTAATGCGGCGTTAGCCTGGCCGATCAAGGAAACATGTGCGGGCCAATTTATCGAATTAATGGGTAGGATATCTGGTATAAAGGGTTCCATAACTTCTTATCCTTATTTTAGTTTTCTCTCTTTATGATCGTGAACAATCGTCGCTCTGACAGCCTTCTTAGGGGAATCGATAGGCGGAATATGAAGCACGGCATAATACCGCCGTTTGGTGCTTTCCTCTATGGGCGATGACCAAGCATAGCATTTGTCGGTTTGGGGATGCGCCTCAAGCCTAAAAACTCATACAACACCGCTCCAGACGGTTTTCTCCCCGAACTTCTCCACCACGGCCACATCTTTATAAAAGATGCTCGGCAATAGTGTAGCCGCTCGACGGCCTGTTTTAAATCTTCGGCCATTGATAGCCTCCTCCTGGAGGGATTTTAGCAAATTCTCATAAAGGAGTCAGCTTATTCCAATCCCATCCTCCATTTTGGGACAGATGACCCACTACCCGCCGGAGGGCGTTCTTGACAAGTTTGGGCCGGGATAATATGATGAAACATTTAGATAAATCCCTAAACCCGGACTGGCACGCCGGTCCGGGGCAACGGCCAACGCCTTAAACGATGCGGGGGAGCCACCGCCCCCATTCCAAGGAGGCCAAAAGATGAAGCAGTCCCGGGGTATGCGGAAACTGGCGCTGTTAGCTGTCGTCTTGCTCCTGTCCGCCTGCAGTCAGACTTACTCCTATGTGCCCAGCATAGGCAAACCGGCGGGGCCGCCGCCCGAGACCGCCGCGGCCCCGCCGGCGGGAACCCCGGCCCCGGCGCCCGCGCCCGACCTGGCCCAACAGGTTAAGGCCCTGGAGGCCCGGGTCCAGCAACTGGAAACCCGGCTGGCGGAATCGGAAGCCCCCAAAGCGGCGCCGGCCCCCACCGCCCGGGGCAAGGAAGCCACCCAAAAGGCGACCAGGGTCCCGGCTCCGTCCACCTCCAGCTATCCCCAGGCTTCTGCGGGCGCCGCGGATAAACCCTACAATGATGGTTTAACCCAGTATCGCAGTAAGAAATACGGCCCGGCCCGCACCCAGTTTTACCAGTATTTGAAGGCGCACCCCCAGGGCTCCAAGGCCGCGGAGGCCCGCTACTATCTGGCCGACAGCTTCTATCAGGAGGGCAAATACCGGGAGGCCGCGGTGGAATTTAACAAAATGGCCGCCCAGTTCCCCAAGAGCATCCTGGCCCCCGCCGCCCTCCTGCGCCAGGCCCTGGCCTATAAGCAGCAGCAGCAAACCCATAATTATCAAGGCACCTTGGGAAAATTGGTCAAAGCCTATCCCAACAGCCCGGAAGCCAAAGAGGCGCAAAAGTGGCTGAAGGAAGAAAAGAAGGAGACAGCCCGGTAGGTTCGCCTCTGGGAGCCGGGGCGGCAGGTCGGCGGCGGATTTCCGTCGCAGAAAGGGAAAACGTCCTGCCACTCCCTGCCAATGGTGAGTTGGGGGCGCCGTCTGGCGCCCGGAAAGCCACGCTCACCATCTATACGTAGCGTCATTAATTCAGGAACGCGCATAATGCTCTCTCTTTTTGTCATTCTGAGCCGCCCTAAGCTGCGAAGAATCCCCTTTTTTGCAACAATCAAGAGCCCCTTCGCCTGCGGCTCAGGGTGACAAAAAGCAGGGTCACATGGGCAGGAACCCTTGCTGAGGCGCAATTATTTAAGTCGTGATGTATAAAAAGAAATGGAAGCTGGACCCGGAGCGAGGGGCACCTTGCTTTCCGGGCGGTTTGGTTCTGGGGCTGGTTTTCCTCCCTGCAAGCCGCCAATAATCCAACTACCTTTCCCGCAGGGCCGGGCGTTTACGGGGCGGCAGGGCAACTTCGGGAAAGCAACGAGGTAACAACGCTAATGTTGAAATGGTTGCGAAAATACTCCCGTTCCTGGTTCATCGGGCTCGCCATCGGCGCCATCGTGGTGGTCTTCATCTTTTGGGGGGTCGGCACCCTCAGGTCCCCCCGGTTCCAGGAAACGGCGGAAGTCAACGGCACCCCCATCCTCCTCACCGCCTACATCCGGCAGTTTAACGAACTGGTAAAGCAATATCAGGAGCGCGCCGGCGGCGACTTGACCGAAGAGATGGTCAAGATGATGCGCCTCAAGGAAGTGGCTCTGAACCGCCTCATCGACGAAACCTTACTCCTCCAGGCCGGAGAGCGCCTGGGTCTCACGGTGTCCGACGCCGAGCTGCGGGAGGAGATCCAGAGTTACCCCTTTTTCCAGAAAGACGGCAAGTTCGATGAGAAGCGCTATTTGTGGGTCCTCTCCCGGAGCCACCTGAACCCCGCCGACTTCGAGCAGCAAGAACGACAGCGACTCCTTCTTAAGAAGGTCCTGGATGAAGTGACTGCCTTCGCCAAGGTCTCGGACCAGGAACTGGCGGAGTACTACCGCCTGGCGAAAGAGGCGGTGGAGGTCAGCTACCTGGAGGTGTCCCCGGACCGCTTCCTGGCCAAGCAGAATCCCGGCGACGCCGAGGTGGCCCGCTACTACCAGGACCACGAGGCCGTCTTCCGGGTGCCGGCCCGGGCCCGGGTGAAATACCTGGTTTTCCCCACCAAGGATTTCCTGGACCGGGTCCAGGTCTCCACGGCGGAAGTGGGGAACTACCTGAGCGAACACCGCGAGGAGTTCTCCCGGCCCAAGGTGATCCGGGTCCGGCAGCTGTTCCTGAAGCTCCCTCCCAAAGCCACCCCGGCCGAGAAACAGCAGGTGGAAAAGCAGGCCCAGGCGTTGCTGGGCAAGACCATGAAGGGGGAGGATTTCGCCCAGCTGGCCAAGGCTCACTCCCAGGACCCGGCCAGCAAAGCCCAGGGCGGGGAACTGGGCCTGGTGACCCGGGGCCAGCATCCCCCCCAATGGGACAAAGTGGCCTTTGCCCTGAAGCCGGGGACCGTGGGCCGGGCCGCTACCCCCCAGGGCCTCTATCTGATCAAGCTGGAAGAGGTCAAGGAAACGGAGACCGGCCCTGAGGCCGAAGCCCAGGTCACCAAGCGCCTGAAAGAGGAGAAGGCCAAGACCAGGGCCCGGGAGGCAGCCCAAGAGGCCCGGGACGAATGGTCCCGGGGCGCGGCTTCCCAGGTGGCCCCAAAGTACGGCGCGGCCATCAAAGAGACTCCCCTCATCTCCCTGAAGGACCCCGTCCCCGGATTGGGAGTCCTCCCCGGCTTCAACCAGGTAGCCCTGCAATTGAAACCCAAAGAGGTCAGCAAAGTGGTGGCTTTGCCCGATGGGTTTGCCGTCCTCCAGGAAGTGGAACACCAACCGGACCAGGTTCCGCCCCTGGAGAAGATCAAGGCCCAGGTGCGGGACGCGGTGAAGAAAGAGATGGCCCAAAAAGAGGCGGAGCAGGAAGCCGCCCGCTGGCTGGAGCAGGTCAGGAAGGGCAAGACCCTGGCCCAGGTGGCGGCCCAGGCCGGCCTGACCGTCAAGGACAGCGGCTACTTTACCCGGTTCCAGGGTTTCCTGGGCCAGCCCGGCGCGACGGAGGCAACCACCGCCGCTTTTGAGCTGTCGGCCCAACACCCTTACCCCGCCAAGCCCTTTCTCGTGAAGGACAATATTTATCTAATCGCCTATAAGGGGCGGCGGGCCCCGGACCAGGCGGAAATGCACCAGGAGATGGACAAGATCAGAAGCCAGTTCCTGCAACAGAAGCGCCAGATGATTTTTGCCTCTTGGCTGGAAGGCGAGCGCAAGCGGGCCAAGATCAAAATATATCGAACTTCCTTGAAATGACGCCGAGGTGGTCATAATAATAATATAAAGGCCGGGAGGGACTGGCGGCCGGGGAACTTTGACCGGGGCGAGCGGGTTGGACCCCCTGGCCAAATTATCCCGGGAATCCCGAAGATTGTGGTAAAATGAAACCGGCTCCAGGTCTTCGCCGCCATTAACCCGGGTCTCAAGGCTGGTGCAACCAGATTAATCGTGGTCAGAGAGGGGAGATGAAATGTTTCAACTTGTCGATTTCCTTCCTCAGCGCCTATATCGAATTAATAATCTTCTTCCGCCTGATCGCCTATTTTCTTACGCACCGCCGGGATCCCCGCATGGTGGTCTCCAGCATCAACCTGTTGCGCGTCCTGCGTTGCTGGTCATTTTTCTCTACTTCACCTGGAGTCTGGGCCACCCGATTCCTCCTTCCCTGCGGGCCACCAGTGTCTTCGGGATGTTCGTCATCAACTGTTACATGGGTTACAACCTAGTGCTGTCCCGGTTGGAACGGCCTTATCGAAATGCCCTGGTGGCCATCGGCCAGGATCCTGAAAAGCATGAAATTCTCCATGACATCTGGCATCGGGGCAAAAAATTTTATTCCGTGTTTTACATCTTCCGTCGCTGTTCAGTGGCACCAATCCCTTTCACTTCCTCCACACCATGTGCCACCGAACGGGTCCGGGATGACATCAAGGAGGAACTGCACCGCTATGGGGTGGAACAGAAGTTGATCACGCTCCAGGTGATGGCCGGTTACCTGAAAAGCCAGCTGGCCTGTGACGCCAACTTGCCGACGGAATTCAAAGATCTGATGGAAAAAGCCATCGCCGATTTTGCCAAGCATCCCTGGATCGAGGAAAATGCCAACGAATTCCTCCAGATTGCCACCGAGAGGCCCGAGGACCTGCATTTCCCCGAATGGATGTCCAGGTTTGAGACTTGCGTCCGAGAATACAAAAAATAACCAACTCCGGTTGGGATTGGACATCACGAAAATTTTCCGCCAAAACCCCTCGGCCCGGAGACTGGGGCTGCCTTCCTCCATCCGGGCCGCCACCCATCGCGCCCTGGCCGCCCGGGACCACCTCCTCCAAGACTGCCCTGAGTGGGAGAATTGGCGCCGCCAGGCCCGGGCCGTCAAGGCCGGGGCCCTGGCCCGGCTGGACGAGCTGCTGGCGGAGCTGGAACGGGCCGTCCGGGGCTGGGGAGGCCAGGTGCTCTGGGCCCGGGATGCGGCCCAGGCCCGGGATCTCATCCTGGACGTGGCCCGCAGGCACCGGGTCGCCTCGGTGGTCAAATCCAAATCCATGACCACCGAGGAAATCGGGCTCAACCCGGCCCTGGCCGCGGCCGGGCTCCAGACCCTGGAGACGGACCTGGGGGAGTTCATTGTGCAGCTGGCGGGCCACGCGCCGGCCCACCTCACCGCCCCGGCCCTCCACCTGAACCGCGGCCAGATCGCCCACCTCTTTGCGGAGCGCCTGGGCCACCCCCCCGCCGCCGACCCGGAGACCCTGAGCCGCCTGGCCGCGGCGTACCTCAAACCGTATTACTGGGAAGCCCAGATGGGGATCACCGGGGTCAATTTTGCGGCCCCGGACGGCACCCTGGTGCTCCTGGAAAACGAAAACAACCTGCGCCTCACCGCCACCTTGCCCGGGGTGCATCTGGCGCTCATGGGGCTGGAAAAGATCATCCCTTCCCTGGCCGACGTTGAGGTGCTGCTGCGCCTGCTGCCGCCCAGCGCCACCGGCCAGCGCCTCACCGCCCTGGTGCACTTTATCCGGGGCCTCAAGGGCAGCCAGGCCTTCTATCTGGTGATCCTGGATAACGGCCGGCGGCAGCTGGCATCCGACCCGGAACTGTCCGAAGCCCTCCATTGCCTGCGCTGCGGCGCCTGCCTCAATATTTGCCCGGTCTTTCAACTGGGGGCCGCCCACCTGTACGGCCGGGTCTACCCCGGGGCCATCGGCATCCTGCTGGCCCCCTACCTGGCCCCCCGGGGGGACATTGCGGACCTCTGCACCCAGTGCGGGGCCTGCCAGGAGATCTGCCCGGTGCAAATCCGGCTGACGGAGAAGATCTTGCATCTGCGCCAGCGCAGCGGTCGGTTCCGCCCTCTCCGGGCCCTGTCGGGGGCGGCGGGGCTGGTGCTGGTGCGGCCCCGGCTGTACCGGGGCCTGGAATCCCTCCGGCTTCTGGCCGCCCCCCTGGCCCGCTCCCAGGGGCTGAGGCTGTCGCCGGCAAGCTTTTATCGGCTGGAGCGGCGCCCGGAGGTGGGCCGGGACCCCGAAGCGGCCCGGCCTGGCGCGGACGCAGCTCGTTACGCCGCTGCCAGCGCTCCGGAAGTCCCGGCCGCCGGGCCGGCCTCCAAAAGCCGCCGGCCGGCAGCCCCCGCTCTCCTTGCCCACCGGGTCAAGGAGTTGGGCGGCAACCTCCGCCGGGTGCGGGGGCCCGCCCTGGCTCGCCTGCTGGCGGCCGCGGGGGAGCCTCTGGTGCTGGAGGACCATCCCTGGCTGCGTCGGCTGGCGGCGGGGCTGGCGGCCCTGGGACGGAAAGTACAATTTGCCGGCGAAGGCGGACTGGCGGAGGTCGGCACCGCGGTCAGCGTGGCCCTGGGGGCCATCCCGGAGACCGGCAGCGTCCTGGTGCGCTCCGGCCGGGGCCCCGCCGCCGACTTCTGCCTTGCGGGCCCAAAAACAGGTGGTGCTGATTCCCCAGGGCCGGCACAACTTGAGCCTTTCCCAGGCCCTGGAACTGGTCCGGCGTCAGCCCCCGGGTATGATCACCTGGCTCACGGGGCCCAGCCGCACCGCGGACATCGAAAAGGTCCTGGTCCTGGGGGCCCAGGGGCCCAAAGAGCTGGAGCTGGTGTGGTGCCAGGGGGAGGAATGATGGCGATAACGCCGGCCGCGGAAATCAAGGCGCGGGCAGCAGTCCTGAAGGAAACCCTGGCCAGGGAGGGCTTGAGCCTGGCCCTGATCCGCCAGGCCGCGGACCTTTTTTATTACACCGGGGTCCTGGTGGACGGCTTTCTGGCGCTGGCCCCGGAGCGGGAACCCTTGCTGCTGGTGCGCCGGCCCCAGAGCCGGATCAAAGACGCGGGGGCGCCGTGGCCCCTGGCCTTTTACCGGGATCTGAAGGAGCTGCCGGCCCTGCTGGCCGGGCGGGGGCTCGCCCCCCAGGGCCCGGTGGGCCTGGAGCTGGACGTCATGCCCGCCCTGTTCTACCAGCGGCTTAAGGAGCAGGTGTTTCCCCAGCAGCCCATCCAGGACCTTTCGCCCCTGATCCGGCGCCAGCGCATGGTCAAGAGCGCCTATGAAATCGAGCAGCTGCGCCGGGCCGCGGCCATCTTGGACCAGACCCACCGGACAGTGCCCGGGCTGTTGCAAGCCGGCCTGACCGAGCTGGAGCTCTCCGCGGCCCTGGAGTACCGCCTCCGGGTCCTGGGGCATCAGGGGCTGGTGCGGGTGCGCAACTGGGACCTGGAGCTATACTACGGTCACGTGCTCTCCGGGGTCTCGGGCCTGGCCCCGGCCTACACGGACACCCCCAGCGGCGGCCTCGGCGTCAGCCACGCCTTCCCCCAGGGGCCGTCCTTGAAGCGGCTGGCGCCGGACGAGCCCATCAGCATCGATCTGTGCGCCTGCGTGGGCGGCTACGTGGTGGACATGACCCGGATGTACGCCCTGGGGGGGCTGCCGCCGCCGGCCTGGGAGGCCTGGCGCCTGGTGGAGGAGCTGTACCGCATCTTTGAGTCCGAGGCCCGGCCCGGGGTGATGCCCTGGAAAATCTTTCACCGCCTCTGGGACCTGGTCAAGTCCAGGGGGTTTAAGGAGATCTTCATGGGGCCGGGGCCGGAGCGGGTGGGCTTCCTGGGCCACGGGGTGGGTCTGGAACTGGATGAGTTTCCCCTCATTTCGGCCCGGTTTCCCTATCCCCTGGAGGCGGACATGGTCCTGGCCTTTGAGCCCAAGTTCTTCCTGCCGCAGATCGGCATGGTGGGCCTGGAGGACACCGGGCGCATCACCCCGGACGGAGTGGAGTGGCTGACCCTAAGCCCCCGGGAGATCACCATCGTCTAACGGATACAAGGCTTATGGGTAAAAAAAACCAGAATTGTATTGCTAAACCCTTAAAAATTATTAAAATTAAAAGTAATGAAACAATTTTGTCGCCATTACCTCGTCCCCGCCCTGCTGGGGGTTTTTCTGGGCGCCGGGTTGGGGCTGCCGGCCTGGGGAGCCGAGCCGGTGACCATCTGGGCCGGGCCGCCCCAGGAGCGCGCCGTGGCCCTGACCTTCGACGACGGCCCCTCCCCCCGGTATACCGCGGCCATTCTGGCCCTGCTGCAACGTTACGGGGCCCATGGCACCTTTTTTGTCCAGGGATGCCAGGCGGAAAAATACCCCGAGCTGGTGCTGACCTCGCTCAAGGGCGGCAACGAAGTGGGCAACCACAGCTTCGACCATCCCCGCCTCACCGTGTCCGGCCAACTGGAACGGGAGCGCGAACTGGAGCGCACCGCGGTGGACCTGGACCTGTTGGGCTGCCCCGAGGGCCAGCGCCTCTTCCGCCCTCCCTACAGCGCTTATGACTCCCGTCTGGTGGACTACCTGGGCCACACCCGCCGCAAACTGGTGCTGTGGAGCATCGACTCCGGCGACTGGCGGGGTCTCGATGCCCCAACCATCGTCGGGAACGTCCTGGGCCGGGTGCGCAACGGGGCCATCATCATCTTTCACGACGGCGACGAGACGGGGCGGAAGGACCGCAGCCCCACCGTGGCCGCCCTGGCGCGGATCTTGCCGGCCCTCAAGGCCGCCGGGTATCGGATGGTCACGGTGTCGGAATTGCTGGGCCGCCGTTAAATCACCCCAGCCCCACCTTTTCAAACCTTAAAACTTTCCCCTGGCCCACTGGTGCTCTTTCCGGCACTCGCCTGCCCTGGCCCTTGGCCCGCCTTCCGGAGAAGGGGCCGCCGGTTAATGTAAATCTGCCGACTTTCCGACACAGTGGATAACCTCTGCCGGCTGGAGGCGGGCTGCCGGTTTGGGCCTATATCTTTAAGCCGATTTTTTCCATATTCTTCAGTCTTGGTCGGCGCACTGTTGAGGCGGGATGAAATCCAATTTATCTGGCTTTTAAGCCAATCTTTCAGGAACGCTCCCTGGGGAAGCCGAGATCATGCCGGGGAAGAAATATAAAATAATATTTTTAACCATTGCCATTGTTATGGTCGCCTGGACCATAGATGCGGTTTTTTATCGGCTTCTCCATCCCCGGCTCTCCTTCCCTAATCTGCTTCTCTTTGAGATCCCTTTCGAGGAATTGGCCGAGCGGACTTTTCATGTAACCATTATCGCCATTTGCTTCTTGCTTGCCTGGAAGATATTTCCCTGGCGCCGCCGCACCGAAGAGGCCCTGTGGGAGGGCGAGCGCCTGCTGGACACCCTGCTCAACAGCATCCAGGAAGGCTTGCTCATCAAAGACCGTGAATACACCATCATCCGGGCAAATCCAGTAGCGGCCCGGTGGTACGCCCACGCCATGCCCCTGGCGGGCAAAAAGTGCTATGAGGCCCTGAAGGGGCGCAGCCAACCCTGCGAAGAGTGCCCCAGCCGCCTGGCCCTGGAGACGGGGGAAGCGGCCAGCCTGGAGGTCCCGAAAATGGGGCCGGGGGGAGCGCCGGTGGGCTGGCTGGACCTTTACGCCTATCCCTTGTTTGACCGTACCACCGGGAAGACCACCGGGGTAGTCGAATTCGCCCGGGACATCACCCAAAGCAAACAGGTGGAGGAGGCCCTGCGGCAGGAGCGAGATTTCAGCGCCGCCATCCTGGACACCATCAGCGCCCTGGTGATGGTGCTGGACCCCCAGGGGCAGATTCTTCGCTTCAATCGGGCCTCAGAGGCTACCACCGGTTACAGCTTTGAGGAAGTTAAAGGGAAGCCCTTCTGGGATTTGTTATTGGCGTCCGAAGAAGTGGAGTCCGTGAAGGAGGCCTTCCAGGAGATGCTGGTCCCCAATCCGCCTTACGAGTGTACCACTTACTGGGCCACCAAGGGAGGAGAGCGTCGCCTGATCAGTTGGTCCAGCACCGTGCTCTTGGATCAAGACGGAAAGGCGGAGTTTATCATCGGCACCGGTAGCGACATCACCGAGCGGCAGCAAGCGGAGGAGGCGCTGCGGGAGAGCGAGACCCGCTACCGGCTGCTGGTGAACAATATCCCGGCCGTGGCTTTTAGAGGCTATGCCGATTGGACCATCGATTTCGTGGACGACAAGATCGAGGACTTGACCGGCTATCAAAGGGAGGAATTCGATTCCCGGAGGATGAAATGGTGCGACGTCATCCTGGCCGAGGATCTGCAAGATGCCCGGAATATATTCATTCAGGCGCTGAAGAGCAACAAGTTCTACGTACGGGAATATCGCATCAGGCGAAAAGATGGGCGGATCCTCTGGATTCAGGCCCGGGGCCAGATAGTCTGTGACCTTGAGGGCAAGGTGGAGTATATCAGCGGGGTGTTTTTTGATATCACCGGGCGCAAAATCCAGGAGGAAGCGTTGCGCCAGAGCCAGGCCAGCCTGGCGGAGGCCCAGTGCCTGGCCCACCTGGGAAACTGGGAGTGGAGCCCCCGCACCGGGGAAGCCTTCTGGTCCGATGAGGTCTACCGGATACTGGGGCTGGGCCCCCGGGAAATCCCGGCCACTTTCAAGGCCTTTTTGCAAGCCGTCCACCCCGGGGACCGCGGGCTGGTCCGTAAGGCCCTGGGCCGCGCCCTGCATCGCCGGAAACCTTACGGCATCGGACATCGCATCGTACGGCCCGACGGTTCCGAACGCTTCGTGTACGGACAGGGGGAAGTTTACTGCGACGCACACGGGAAAGCCGAGCGGATGCTGGGCACGATTCAGGACGTCACCGAGAGGCGGCGGGCCCAGGAGGCTTTGAAAGAAAGCGAGAAGCGCTACCGGTTGCTGGCCGAAAACGTCACGGATGTCATCTGGACCGTGGATCTCGACCTGCGACTGACTTATGTGAGCCCGTCCATCCAGTTTTTAACCGGCCATAATGCCAAGGAGTACCTGTCCCTGGGCTTGGAGCAGCTATTGCCCGCCACGTCGCTGGAGCTGGCCCAAAATAAGCTGAAGGAACTGCTGGCCCAGGAGGAGGTGAAGACTGACCTTTCAAGATCCGGCACCATCGAGATTGAGCTTTTCCGCCCGGATGGCTCCACGGTCTGGACGGAAGTCAAGGGCTCCTTCCTGCGGGACGGCCAGGGCCACCCCGTGGGGGTCTTGGGAGTCACCCGGGACATCACCATGCGGCGGAAACTGGAAGAACAGCTGCGGCAATCGCAAAAAATGGAAGTGGTGGGCCGGCTGGCCGGGGGGGTGGCCCATGACTTCAACAATCTCCTGACCGCCATCCTGGGTTACTGCGAGTTGTTGTTGAGCGTTATCCAGGCCGACGACCCGGCACACCAGGACGTGGCCGAGATCAAGAAGGCCGGGGAACGGGCGGCCCTGCTCACCCGCCAGCTTCTGGCCTTCAGCCGGCGGCAGGTGCTGCGGCCCAAGTCCCTGGACCTCAACCAGGTAATGGAAAATTTGGGCAAGATGCTCAAAAGGGTCATCGGGGAGGACATCGAACTGTCCATCCTCCCCGGGGCCAACCTGGGGCAGGTGATGGCCGACCCCGGCCAGATCGAGCAGGTGATCCTGAACCTCACGGTCAACGCCCGGGACGCCATGCCCCAGGGGGGCAAGCTGATCATCAAGACTGCCGATGTGGATCTGGACGAGGCTTACGCCGCCATCCATGCCCAGGTAGAGCCGGGACCCTACGTGTTGCTGGCGGTGACCGATACCGGCTGCGGCATGGACGAGCCCACCCGGTCCCACATCTTCGAGCCCTTCTTCACCACCAAGGAGGTGGGCAAAGGCACCGGGCTGGGGCTGTCCACCGTCTACGGGATCATCCGGCAGAGCGGCGGGCATATCTGGGTCTACAGCGAGTCGGGCCAGGGCACGACTTTTAAGATCTACCTGCCCCGCATCGGCGCCGGGAAGGCCGTGCCCAGCCGGGACCGGGTCTCCAGGGCCTCCCTCCGGGGTCATGAAACCATCCTGCTGGTGGAAGACGAGGATCTGGTGCGGCAAATAGCCCGCCGCATCCTGCAGAGCCACGGCTACACCGTCCTGGAAGCCAGGGACGGCAACGAAGCCTTGCAAATCTATGAACGGCACGAGGGTCACATCCACCTGATGCTCACCGATCTGGTGATGCCGGGCCTGGGCGGCCTGGAACTGGCCCACCGCCTGGCTTCCCGGTACCCGGGGATGAGGGTCCTGTTCATGTCCGGCTACGCCGACAACGGCATCATGGATAAGGATATGCAGGACCAGGGGCTGGTTTACCTGCAAAAACCCTTCGAAGCCCACGCCCTGACCCGGAAGGTGCGCGAGGCGCTGGATGCCCCCATGGCCTGCGTCCCGGCGTCCCCCACCCATGCTCCCCCCTTGCGCCCCGGCGCCTGAAGTTTATCTTATTTCCAGGTCCTTTGATCCGCCTGCTTAAGCCCACGTTGCCATAACTCGATCCTTGGGTTAGAATTGTTCTAACTTTGCGAGCCACTTAAGGAAATTGGTACCGCCAACGGGGTCGGCCGGGGCGACCGCGACCCTTAAGGTTGCGGCCAGGGAGGAAGTGCAACCGTGACCACCATGAGCTTCATGGAACACCTGGAGGAGTTGCGCAAGCGCCTCATCATTTCCATCGTTGCCCTGGTTATCTGCACGGGGATAGCCTGGCCGCTGGTGCCCACGGTGCAGCAGTTCATCACCAAACCCTTGCAGGAGCCGTCCGTCACCCAGAAATGGTCCTACGTGATGGAGTCCTGGATGGTTAAAAAGTTTCCCGAACTCTCCCAGCGCCTGCACCTGAAGCCTGAGCCTCCCAAGGTTATCCCCCATAAGCTCAACTACATGGCGCCGCTGGAGCCGTTTTTCGTGCAGATGAAGATTTCCCTCATCAGCGGCATGGCCCTGGCCTTTCCCGTCATCCTGTACCAGCTGTGGCTCTTTCTCGCCCCGGCCCTTTACCCCAAAGAGAGAAAGATCGTCTATTATTTCGTGCCCCTGGGCACCGTGGCCTTTATCCTGGGGGACATCTTTTTCCTCAAGCTGGTGTGGCCGCTGATCATCTCCTTTTCCATGCGCTATGAGAGCGAGTTCCTGTACTCCATGCTCAACCTGACCCAGTTTGTCAATTTCTGCCTGCGCCTCCTGCTCTTGTTCGGGTTGATCTTCGAACTACCCCTGGTCCTCTCGATCCTGGCCCGGGTGGGCCTGGTGCAGGTGGATTTCTTGAAGCGCCAGCGCCGGCTGGCCATCTTGCTCAGCGCCGTGGTGGCGGCCTTTCATGCCGACTTGCTGACCATGGCGGCCATAGCCGTTCCCTTGTACGGCATGTACGAACTCTCCATTCTGGCCGTCCGGCTGTTCGGCAGTCGTCCCGCGCCGGCGGAAGACCTGGAGCCGGCTCAGGTGCCGGCGGAAACGGGCCTGGAGCCGCCGGCGGACCATTGATCCCCAGGGGGATTTGTCGCTCGGCTCGCCTGCTTTCCCGGCACCCTTGCCCGTTCTTCTAAAGGTGGATCAGGCTTAATCTGGAGGACGGCGTCCCGGCGTCCCGGCGCCATTTCGGTTGACATATTCCGGGGCTTATCTATATATTGAAAATTTCAGCAGCACGTTAGCAAAAGGTCGGTAATGAACGCAGATATGGAAGGACAGGGGAACGGCCCGGCCGGTCCCCCTGAAGCCGAAAAACCCAGATCCTGGCTGGGCCGGGTGCTCAGCGGCCTCTCCGGCTGGCTGGGCGGCCACGAATACCATTATCCCGGCTTTCTGCCCAGCCGGCCGGGATTTCTGTTGCGCTATACCCTGGACCCGTTCTTCAGCCGGGTCACGGTGAATCCTCGCTACCTGGACCGCCTGCGGGAACTGGCCAGCCAGGGGGCAGTGGTTTATGCCCTGAAGTACCGCAGCCATCTGGATTTCCTCTTTTTCAACCGCCGCTACCAGAAGCTGGGGGCCATAGCCCCGGAGGTGGCTTTCGACCTCAACCTGTGGATGTGGCAGCCCTTTTCCCACCTGGTGCAGATAATTTTTGCGGCGGTCAATTATTTCACCCGCCGCCGCTCCTGGCCCAATCCCTTCCAGGACGGCTATTTTCTCAGGACCCTCAAGGAAAAGCGGGGCTCGCTCCTCTTCCTGGTGGACCAGGTGGGTTTCCGGCAGCGCTTCCTCAAGCCCCGGGAAGACCCCATTCGCCACCTCTTAGAGCTACAGGAGCAATTGGACTTCCCCATCTTCCTGGTGCCCCAGATGGTGATGTACGAAAAGGCCCCCTTCCGGGAAAACAAGGGCCTCTGGCAGCACTTCTTCGGAGACAGCGAGAACCCGGGGAAACTGCGGAAACTGGGCCTCTGCTTCCTCAAGGCCAAACGGGCCGTAGTGGTGGTGGCCGAACCGGTGAACCTGAAGGAAGTGCTCGCGGCCGCCCCCCAGGGCGGCAGTCTGCGGGAACTGGCTCAGGAAATCCGCCGGGAGCTCATCTTTCGCATCGATACCAAGCGGCGGGTTATTACCGGACCGGTGGTCAAATCCCGGGAAGAGGTGCTGGAACTGACCCTCACCGATCCCGGACTGACCCAGACCATGGAAACCATGGCCGAAACCGAAAGAAAGAAGCTCTCCAAGATCAAAAACACGGCCCAGGATTACTTCTGGGAGATCTCCGCCGACTCCAACATCGTTTATATCAATGCCATGCTTCGGCTGGTCAGCTGGTTGTCGGAGCATCTCTTCGACGGCATCGCCTTCGACACCGAAGGGTTTGAGAAAGTTCGGGAAGCCGGCCAGAAAGGCTGCCTGGTCTTTGTCCCCTGCCACAAAAGCCATCTGGACTACCTCATCCTCAACAACCTCATGTACCAGCACCACATGCAGCCGCCCCGCATCGCCGCGGGTAAGAACCTGTCCTTCTGGCCCCTGGGTCCCGTTTTCCGGGGTTCCGGGGCGTTCTTCATCCGGCGCCGCTTCCTGGGAGGGAAACTTTACGCCGAGGTGCTCTACACCTACATCAAGACCTTGGTTAAGACCGGCTACAACATCGAGTTTTTTATCGAGGGCGGCCGCAGCCGCACCGGCAAGCTGGTGCTGCCGAAACTGGGCCTCCTCAGCATGCTTCTCAGGACGTACGACGAACAGGCCGCCCCGGACCTTCTCTTTGTTCCCACCTTCATCGGCTATGACCAGGTGCTGGAAGAAAAGGCCTACCTCTCGGAGCTGGAAGGCCGGAGTAAAAAAGCGGAATCGGTAGGCCAACTGGTCAAGGCCCGGAAATTCCTAAAGAAGCGCTACGGCCGGGCCTACATCCAGTTCAGCGAGCCCCTTTCCATGAAAGAATATCTGGCCCTGGTTCCCGCTTCCCAGTCCCATCAGGCCCGGGACTACAGCCAGGAGATCGCCTACCGCATCATCCAGGCCATTAACCAGATCTCGGTGGTCACCCCCTTTGCCCTGGTGTGCGCCGCCCTGCTCACTTACCCCCGCAAAGGCGTGTACCGCCGGGAACTGCTGCAGATTATCCAGGTTCTCTATGATTATCTGCAGGCCCATGGGGTCCCCCAGGCCGACTCCCTGGAAAACCTCAACCAGGCAGTGGAAGACACCCTCACCCTGTGCGAATCCCGCAAGCTGATCACCCCCATCGAAAGGGAAGAGGGACTCACCGACGAACTGGGCCTGGGCGGCTATAGCATCGATGAAACCAAGCGACCCCTGCTGGAGTACTACAAGAACAACATCCTCCACTTCTTCCAGCCGGCCTCCATGGTCTCCCTGGCCATCCTGGCCCGCCAGGGCTTCGAGTTCGACCGGGGCCAGATTCTGGAAGATTTTTCCTTCCTCAAGGACTTCTTCAAAAACGAATTTATCTTCAGCGACCAGGAACCGGAAGGCCAGGTGGAGGATATTCTGAATTACTTCAACTCCCGGGGCGTGGTCATCAACCTGGATCCCCAGGCCGCCTCTTACACCCTGTCGGCCTCCGGGCTCAAGGAGCTGTCCTACTTCGCCAACCTGCTCTACAATTATCTGGAATCCTACTGGATTGTCTTCCGTTCCATGAAATACCTCCAGAAAAAGCCCCGCAGCGAAAAAGAGTTTCTGAAACGCACCCAGTCCATTGGCCAGAAACTCTACAAGCTGGGGGAAGTGGAGCGGGCCGAAGCCCTCTCGGAAGCCACCTTCCAAAACGCCCTCAAGCTCTTCGGCGAAAAGGGCCTGGTGCTGAAGAAATCTCCGGAAGGCAAGGGCGCCACCACCTTCAGCCGCCCCGCCGACGAAGACGCCCGGGAATACTACGGCCGCCAACTGGCGAGATTTCTGAGAAGATAATGAGGTTATTGGGGGAGGGCCAGGGAGCGAGGCTCCCTGCCCTCCCCCAAGCCCCCTCCCAACCCGCAAAAGAAGCCTGGGAAGGCGGGGCTAAGGCCCCGACTTCCCAGGCTTTTTAAATAATCTTAAGGGATTAGGGGAGGTCTGGGGGAGGGGGCCCAGGGCCCCTGGCCCCTCCCTCAACTTCTTTATCCCTTCCCCAGAGCCGTCCAGGCCAGGTTCACGGCTTCCTGGGGGGTGGGGGCCCGTTTAAGGCCCGGCAGGTCCCAGGAGACCTGCAGGGCGATGACCGGTTTGCCCAGCTTCAGGGCGAGGGCGGCCTCGGAGACGGTGCCGTAGCCGCCGTCCACCGCGATGAGGGCGTCGGCGGAATGCACGATGACCAGATTGCGGGCGTGCCCCAGGTTGGTGGCGACGGCAAAGGTGAGATACGGGTTGGCCCGGCTCCGGTCGGGGTCGGGGAGGATCCCCAGGCTGACGCCGCCGGCTTCCCGGGCGCCCTGGGCCGCGGCCGCCATCACGCCCCCCAGCCCGCCGCACAGCAGCACCGCACCCCGGCGGGCCACTTCCCGGCCCACTTCCCTGGCCAGGTGGGCGACTTCAGGACCTGCCTCACCCCCGCCGATTACCGCCACGTAGATGGGTTCAGGCAAACCTCCAACCTCCCAGGGGGCATTTGGACGAACCGCTCCTTCCCCGGTCCCGGCGCCGGACCATGCCTCCCCTGCCCTCAGGAAATCCGGGCTTAAATGATCCGGCCATCACGCTCTTACCTTGATGATGGCGTAATACACCAAGACGGTAATCGGAATTATTTCCAGCAGCTGAACCGCCAGGAAGGACAGCCAGACCGGGTATGGCGAGAGGGGCAGGACCCCCAGCATCTTGGCTGCGCCGACATCGCTTTTCACATACGCATTGATTTCGGCAATGCTCAAAGACGGCGGGTACATATAGGAAATCGTCACCTGCTGCTCCGGCGCCAATTGCGGGATGATGATCTCCTTGCCCTCCGGCAGTGCCGAAACCTGAAACAGGGGGGCGGGGGCCTTAGCAAGTTTGGGAAACAGAAATTTGAATTCCGGCAGGGTCTTGTGACCAAGGCGAATATTGGTAGCCTCCCTGCGGCCCACATTGGCAATGATCAGGGAATGAGTGCGTACCCCGGCAGATTGCTCTCCCTCCAGGTTAAAGGAAGACGGCTGCCCCAGGTAGGCCATTATCTTGGCGCGCCTTCCCAGGAAGTAATCTAGTGCGGCCCAAATGGGAAAAGCTACCATGACCAACAAGGTCCAGTCCACCTGCATCGCTTCTTCTCCCGTTGCCCCGGCGGTCCCTGGCCGGGGGTTGCAAAGGTAATTTCAGGGGAGGGCGGCAGGGGCTCCTTACGAAAAAGCCTCTGGCCCCCTCCCCTAACAAACGAACGATTTAATTTTTGTAGGGGCGGACCCAGGTGTCCGCCCAGTAGTGTCCGGTAGAAATTTACCGGTTTACGGCAAAACCATGAATGTCTGTGCTCTTGCGATCCCTCACCGTTTCTTGGGATATGATCGGCCGAAACGAATTTCTCCCTCTCCCCCCGTTTACGGGGGGAGAGGGCTGGGGTGAGGGGGGGGTAACACCTTTCACCCCTCACCCTAACCCTCTCCCCTTGAAGGGGAGAGGGAATTTTAGGGTCTTTCCTGTCGGTTTCCGGCAACCCGGCGGTATCGGTCCGATACCCATAATGAACTGCCTGGTATGAGCGAATTTTATCCCAAATTGGCTACCCAGGCTTAGCAAAAACCTTGCCGGACACTACTGGTGTCCGCCCCTTATAAGGCGCACACGCAGGTGCGCCCCTACAATTTAATATTACACCCCCTCCCGCAGGCGGCGAGCCTCGCCCACCCGCACGGTGGTGCGGGTGGTGTCGAAGTATTCCAGCAGCGGGATGGTGAACTTGCGGGAGGTCTGGGTCAGGTCCTTGAACTGGATGACGCTGATCTCTTTGTTCTTTTTAAGGAAGTCGACGAGCGTCGCTTTGAGCCCGGCGATGGCCTCCTGGTGGAAGTAGAGGTCTTCCTTCACCTTCACCAGGCGGCCCTGGTTCACCAGCACGGAGAGGAGCTGCTTGAGTTTTTCCGGCGCCAGGTCAAAGGCGGCGCCGGCTTCCTTGAGGGTGGGCGGGGAGAGCCGGCCCTGGCGGTACAGGGCGGCCAGGCGGTTGATAAGGTCCTCCTGGTCCACGGCCAGGGTCACCTTGTGGGCGGCCAGGCGCACCAGGTCTTTTTCCAGGGCGATCTGCTTGGCGCCCGCCATCTCGGCCAGCAGGTAGTTGAACAGGCGCACCTCCATCTGGGGCGGCAGCTGGCGGCGCAGCTCCTCCTTGGAGAGGCCGGGTTTCAAAGGGTTCTTGCGGTGATAGGCGCTGAGCAAGGCCTGAATCTGCTGCCTAAGTTCCCGGGCCGTAGCCGCCGGGAGGTAACGCTCCTTTTCCTGGTCGTAATTGATGGCCTGCCCTTCTTTAGCAAATTTGGCCAGGAGGTTGGCCAGGTCCCCGGGGTCCCAGGGCAGCAGGGCCGTAAGTTCACCCCGGGAGCGGCCGGCGGCGCCGGCTTCCTCCAGATAGAGGCGCAGCACCTGTTCCGGGGAGCCCTTCTGTAGGGTGGCCAGGTTCTCCAGCACTACGGCCTGATGCCGCCGGTGGCGGGGCGGGCTGACGTGGAGAATCTGTCCGCCGCCCCAGGTGAAGGCCGGGGAGAAGCTGCGCACCACCAGGCGGTCGCCGGGTTTGAGGGCCAGGGGCTCCCGCAAAAAGAATTGCACGTAGCCCGAGGCCCCGGGGGCCAAATCATCGGCGTCCAGGAGCAGCGGCAGGGCCACCCGCTCGCTGGTGCCGGTGTGCAGCCGCACCGCCTGCCGGTGCTTCAAGGGCCGGGGGGCGCTGGGCAAAATCTCCAGGTAGGCATCCAGGCGGCGGCTGGAGAGCAGGGCCCCCGGGGGCGCCACCACCATGCCCCGGTCCAGTTCCTCTTTTTCCAACCCCTGGAGGTTGACCGCGGTGCGGTTGCCGGCCTGGGCCTCCTCCACGGAGGCGCCGTGCACCTGGAGGCCCCGCACCCGGGCTTTGTAGCCGGGGGGATAGACGTGCACCGCCTCTCCCACCTTCACCCTCCCGGAGATGGCAGTGCCGGTGACCACGGTGCCGAAGCCCTTGATGGTAAAGACCCGGTCGATGGGCAATCTGAAGATGCCTTTGGCAGGCTTGGGAGGGACCTGGGCCGCCAGGTCCGCCAGGGTCTTGAGCAGCTCCTCCTTGCCCTGGCCGGTGACCGCGGAAAAGCGCACCATGGGGGCGCCCTCCAGAAAAGTCCCCTGGATGGCCTCCCGCACCTCCTCTTCCACCAGCTCCAACCAGTCTTCCTCCACCAGGTCCGCCTTGGTGAGGACCACCAGGCCCTGCTTGACCCGGAGCAACTGGCAGATCTCCAGGTGCTCCCGGGTCTGGGGCATGACCCCTTCGTCCGCGGCGATGACCAGGGCCACCAGGTCCATGCCGGTGGCGCCGGCCACCATGTGGCGCACGAAGCGTTCGTGGCCCGGAACGTCCACGATCCCCAGGACCTGGCCGGTGGGCAACTTCAGATCGGCGAAACCCAACTCGATGGTGATCCCCCGGAGCTTTTCCTCCTTCAAGCGGTCCGGGTCGATGCCGGTCAAAGACTTGATCAGGGCGCTCTTGCCGTGGTCGATGTGGCCCGCGGTGCCTAAGATGATAGGCGGAGAAGTCATGGGTAGTTGCCAGTGGTCAGTTGTTTTATTCTCGTTCCCAAGTTGTACTTTGGAACGCAATTATGACCCAAGCTTGGCTTGGGCAAACTAATTACTAATGGCGATTCCTGACTAAGATATGAATTTCATCAGCAAAGCGAAGCTTTGTAATCAATTGGATTCTCAAGCCCAGCTTGGGAACCAGAATCATATATCATCATGGTGGTTGAGAATCGATAAGTACTCTATAAATGGCTCAGTGAAAATAAAGCGCTTTACTTCGTTAAACGCAATATCTTTGATGGCCCCTATATTCTGCATAATTTGAACCTTATTGTCGAGTTCAGCATGATCTTCATAGAAGTACACTAACTCATGACCACGCCCCCAATAGGCCCAACTTTTTTTTAATAGCACAAACTCTCGACTGAGGGGGTTCTTTGCTATATCTGCTCTCATCTCGGCTAATAGCTCAGGCATAAGCGTCTCAAGCTTTTTAAAACGAACTGTCGAAGACTCATCATTAGAACCTATCCTTTCGAGTTCGATCAATGCCTGGTGTTCGGCGACCGTTTTCCACGCACGCAGAACTTCAATCGAATATCGAGTGACATCGGAGTCGATCAACTTCGCACAATTCTGACACAACCATACTCCATTAGATTCGGCCCCTCGATCTTCAGGAGTTAAGGTTGGGTCGTATCTTGGACCACCAGGGGAGGCTGCGGTGAGATGAGCCGCGACACCAATATTAATCGCTTTCGCGGGATCAACTTGAGGCCCGCTTGTGAATTTTCGGCATGCAGGATTAGAACAGCGATAACCGACTCGCTTTGCGAGTAAATCTTTGACTTGGGATGAAAAGTCATCGCGACCGTTCATGGTCTTTGAACCAATTTGCGTCCCCAATCAGGAACTTGGGGACGAGAAAAAAATTGATGATAAATAACATTATCGCGACCATCCCTATCACAACCATCAGCAATCAGGTTATGTAGGGAATCCAATGAATGTATAGTATCCTCTTCTCCCGGGCACTTTCTTCAAACAAGGATATCCAAAATGCCAGTTTGATGTATCTGCTAGATCCTGAGTCAAAAGCGAAGCTTCTTTCGCACCAGGCCCATTATATAAATTCCCCAACAAGTCCTTCAATACTCGCCTTATATCAGTTATATGGAATTCTTTATAGTTTTCTTTTGTAAGGATTAGTCCTGCAATATAGTTTGCCCATATTTTATATTGTTTTGCCTCTGTAAGAAAGATTTCCCTCTGTTGTGGATCTTGAATGTATTCATACGCAAGCTGTCGCCTTATTTCCTCCAATGTATTTACATTCATTTTGTGCCCCTCCATTCATCATCATGCTTCACATTTGGGCTAAGCTGACTGAACCACGCTACGATTGAGTCTTGAGGTAACACAATCAAATGTGCCCGGTGTGGTTAGGGTCTGACTGGTCCGTTTGTTAAGTGGAAATAGTTTATTACGCAAAAACATTTATATTCATTTAACACTGACCACTGACCCTTGGCAACTGATAACTGCTCACTCCCCCGGCCATTCCCGGGTGATCTCAAAGTGATCCCGGTAAAACAAAGGCTCTTCGTGGAAGCCCACCTGGGCCTGGTGCTCCGCCGCCAGCCGCAGCAACCAGCCCTGCCCTTCTTGTTTGATTATCCCGATTACCCGGGGATGGGCCGCCAGCCGCAGATGGTATCCAGGAAAATCCCGGGCCTCGGCGGCCAGCTGTCGCATAATATCACAGGCCAGCGTGCCGGGAGATAAAACTTCTCCCCGGCCGCCGCAACAGGTGCAGGGTTCCATGACGGTCTGGGCCAGGCTGTCCCGCAAGCGCTGGCGGGTCATCTCCACCAAACCCAGGGGGGAGATGGGCAACACCGTGGTCTTAGCGCGGTCCCGGCTGAGTTCCTGCACCAATGCCTGATAGACCTGGTCCCGGTGCGCCGCTTTTTCCATATCGATGAAGTCGATGACGATGAGGCCCCCGAGGTTGCGCAGCCTGATCTGCCGGGCAACTTCTTTGGCGGCCTCCAGATTGGTGGTGAGGATGGTTTCCTCCAGATGCTGCCGGCCCACGAACTTGCCGGTGTTGACGTCGATGGCGGTGAGGGCCTCGGTGGCGTCCAGGAACAGGTAGCCGCCGCTTTTGAGCCACACCCGGGGAGCCAGCAGCCTTTTCCAGTCCAGCTCCAGGCCGAAATGGGAGAAAAGGGGCTCGGGTGCGGCATAGAGTTCCAGCCGGTACTTATCCCCAGGGCTGAAAGACTCCAGATATTCCAGGGCCCTGGCAAAGGCCCGGGGGTCATCCACCACCACCCGGTCGATCTCGGGGGAAAAGAGCTCCCGCAGCAGCCGCCGGGCGGCTTCCAGTTCCTGGTGCACCAGGGCCGGCGCCGCGGCGGTCTCCTTCCGGCGCAGGATTTTCTGCCACAGGGGCAATAAGGCCTCCCGCTCCCGCACCAGCTTTTCCAGGCTCTGCCCCCGGCAGGAGGTACGGGCGATGAAGCCTCCTTCGGCAGGCTTCATCTCCTCCAGCATGGCCCTGAGCCGCTGGCGCTCCCCTTCCTCCGTGATGCGCCGGGAGACCCCCAGATGCCTCAGGGTGGGCAGGTAAACCAGATAGTGCCCCGCCAACGCCATCTGGGTGGTGAGTCGGGCCCCTTTTTTCCCCAGGGGGCCCCTCAAGACCTGGACCAAAATCTCCTGGCCTTCATGGAGGAGGTCACTGATGGCCGCGGGCGGCTGCCGCCGCGGCGACTCGGCCACCGCGTTCGCCTCGTCCTTCAACCAGAGCTGAGAAAACTCGTCCTCCTGGGCCGTGACGTCATCGGAAAACAGATAGGCCGGGCGCTCCAAACCCAGATCCACGAAGGCCGCGGCCATGCCGGGCAACAGCTTTACCACCCGGCCTTTGTAGATGTTGCCCACCAGACCGTTCCCCGGATGGCTCTCCACGTAAAATTCCGCCAGACGGCCATCCTCCACCAGGGCCACCCGGGTGTCGCACTCCGCCACGCTGATTAGCAACAAGTTGGACATAAAGGGACAGCTTTCTGGGGGAGGGGGCTAAGGGCCCACGGCCCTTACCCCCTCCCCCAGTCCCCCACCCCCAATCCCTTATGGATTTTTGAGGTGGTGGAAGTCGGGGCTTTGGCCCCGCCTTCCACCACCTTTCAGCGGGTTGGGTGAGGGGGCTTGGGGGGAGGGCAGGGACTCTCGGTCCCTGGCCTCCCCCCAACAAATTCTCCTAAACACTCCTCATCTTTAAAATCCGCAGGTCCCGGGTCTGGTCGCCGGTGAGGGCGAAGATCGCGGCCAGGGCGTCGGCGGCTTTTACGTTATCCTTCTCCACCAGGCGCAGGTGCAGTTCCAGGTGGCGGGGGTCCAGCACCTCAAGTTTCGCCACCAGTCGTCGCAAGTTAATGGTTCGTTCTTCCCGGGGTCGCCGCCGGGTCACCGGGAATTCCTCCCGGCCCAGGAAGTGGTCCGCGGCCTGTGGTTGAAAGAGTGGCTCCTCGCTTTCCACCTGGTAGCTCGAGCTTTGCGGCCGGGGGGGTTTAACCCGTCCCGGCAGGCGGGCCGCGGCCAATATTTTTAGGCCCGGCGGCAGGGCCCGGTTCAGGCGGTCCGTCAGGGTGCCTTCGCCCACGTTCTCGATCAGCTCCAGGTCCAGGGTCTCGCCCAGGCTTTCCACCCCCACGGGCAGGGCCCCGTGGAAAGAAACCCGAGGCAGGGGATGGAACCCGGAGCTGAAGGCCAGGGGCAGGCCCGAGCGGCGGAGACTGCGGTAAACGGCCGAGACCAGCTCCAGGTGGCTGAGCCAGCGGGCCTCATCCAGCTTGGTGTAGGTGAGCCGGAAGCGCACCGGCGGGTCAAGAGCCGGGGCCGGAGTCTGAGGCGGCGCCGGCGCCATGACCTGGGGGCCGGTGAGTTTCAGGGTAATGGTGTCCTGGTCGCAGACGCCGCAGTCCTGGCAACCCGCCTGGCGGCAGTCCGGGGTCTCCACCCCCCGGTAGGCCAGGTCTCGCTCCTGGGCCAGGTAAGCCCGGCTCACGCCGCTGTCCAGGTGGTCCCAGGGCAGGGCCTCCTCCAGGCTTCTCTCCCTCAGGTAAAAATCCGGGTCCACCCCGGCTTCCCGGAAGGCCTGCCGCCAGGTCTCCAGGCGCAGCTCCTCGCTCCAGGCGTCCAGGCGGCAACCCAGGCGGTGGGCGTGCAGCAGCACCGGCGCCAACCTGCGGTCCCCCCGGGAGAAGACGCCTTCCAGCCAGGTCTGGGCCGCACTATTCCACTTGGCCTGGATATTTTTCCCCCGCAGCCGGTCCTTGACTTCGTGGAGACGACGCCGGCTTTCTTCCAGACCCTCCTGGCGCTCCCACTGAAAGGGGGTGTGGGCCTTGGGAATGAAGCTGGAAATGGAGACATTGAGGCGGGGGCGCCGGGCCCGGGGCGCGGCCGCCAGGATCTGCCGGACCAGGGTGATGATGGCCTCCCGGTCCTCGGGGGTTTCCTGGGGCAGGCCGATCATAAAATAAAGCTTGAGCAACTGCCAGCCCGCCTCAAAGGCCCGGCGGGCCGAGCCGATGATGGTTTCTTCCGTGAGGTTCTTGTTGATCGCCTGACGCAGCCGGTGGCTGCCGGCCTCCGGCGCCAGGGTCAGCCCGGTGCGGCGCACCCGCCGGATCTGGTCCATCATTTCCCCGGTCAGGGTGTCGGCCCGCAGGGACGGCAGGGAAACGGCCACCCGGAGGTGGGCCAGGCGATCCATGAGCTCTTTCAGGAGGGGCGCCAGGGGACCGTAATCTCCCACGCTGAGGGAAAGAACGGATAGCTCCTCAAAGCCGGTGGCGGCCAGGGCCGCCTCCACCCAGGCCAGCACCTGGGCCGGGTCCCGCTCCCGCACCGGCCGGTAGATCATGCCCGCCTGGCAGTAGCGGCAGCCCCGGGTGCAGCCCCGGGAGATCTCCAGGCCCAGGCGGTCGTGGATGATCTGGCACTGGGGCACCAGGGCCCGGGGCGCTCAGCGCAATGCGGTTGAGGTCGTCCAGAACCCGCTTGTGGACGACGGCGCGCCGGCCCCGGGGGATGACTTGCCGGAGGCGACCCTGCTCGCCGAAAGCCATCTCAAAAAAGGCGGGAACGTAAACGCCCGGAAGCGCTTCCAGGGCCCGCCACAGTTCCGGGCGGCTGCCCCGGCCCTGCTTCCAGGCCCGGACCACCGCCGCCACCTCCAGCACCGCTTCTTCCCCGTCTCCCAGGACCACGGCGTCCAGAAAGGGGGCCACCGGTTCGGGATTGAAGCAGGCGGGCCCGCCGCCCACCACCACCGGGTCGCCCTCCGTACGAGCCGCGGCCAAGAGCGGCACCCCGCCCAGGTCCAGCAGGTTCAGGAAATTGGTGTAGCCCAACTCGTACTGGAAGCTCACCCCGAGGAGGTCGAATCGGGCCAGGGGCGTGCCGGACTCCAGGCTGGTTAGGGGCAGGCCCCGGGCCCGCAGTTCGGCTTCCAGGTCCGGCGCCGGCGCGTAGGCCCGCTCCGCCCAGATGTGCTCTTCCTGGTTCAGGATGCCGTAGAGCAGGCCCAGGCCCAGGTGGGACATCCCCACTTCGTAGAGATCGGGAAAGAGCACCGCCACCCTGAGCGCCACGGCCCGGGGGTCTTTGAAGACCGCGTTGATCTCCCGCCCCAGGTAACGGCTGGGACGCTGGATGCGGCTAAGTAAATAGTTATCGCTTAAATGAGTCATGACGATTCATGCAGACAAATGCTTTAGCTCACTTAAAGGTGAAAAATACCCCCCTTCGGCAAAGGGGGGTTAGGGGGGATTTCGCTAAAGTTTAAAATCCCCCTAAATCCCCTTTTAAAAAAGGGGGACTTAAAGCCACGTAAATTTCTGGCTAGCCCGCCCTCTGGGCCAGCTTGACGGCTTCTGCCAAATCCAGGTTGCCGTCGTACAGGGCCCGGCCCACAATGACCCCCACCACCCCCACTTTCTCCAGGGGCAAGAGGGCCTGGATATCCTCCAGGGAGCTGACGCCGCCGGAGGCGATGACCGGCAGGTCCACGGCCTCAGCCAGGGCCCGGGTGGCCTCCAGGTTGACGCCCTGTTTCACGCCGTCCCGGCTGATGTCGGTGTAGATCAGGGCCGCGGGCCTAAGCTCCGCCAGGCTCCGAGCCACCTCCAGGGCGGTTTGGCGGCTGGTCTCAGTCCAGCCCTCCACGGCGAGCAAGCCGTCTCTGGCGTCCAGGCCGAAGGCGATGCGCCCGGGGAACCGGGCGCAGGCCCGGGCCGCCAGCCCCGGGTCCTTGAGCGCCACTGTGCCCAGGATCAGGCGGTCGATGCCTAAGTCCGCATAGGCGGCCATGGTGTCCAGGGTGCGCAGCCCGCCCCCCAACTCCATGGGGATGGTGAGGACCCGGCGCAGGCGCCGGATGGCGTCCAGGTTCTGGGGCCTGGAAGTGAAGGCGCCGTCCAGGTCCACCACGTGGAGCCACTCAGCCCCGGCCTCCTGCCACTTGAGGCCCATGGCCGCGGGGTCGTCGCCGAAGACGGTCTCGGCGTCGAGCCTGCCCTGGCGCAGACGCACGCATTTGCCGCCGCGGATATCAACCGCAGGAATTATCAGCATAATTAAAAGTTTAACCCAAAGGCCGGGCCACTGACAATCCCATGGGAGGGGATAATCGCCCTGGAGAAGAAATGCCTTGAAAGTTCATGGGGTTGGCATTAATAATAATCCACGGAGAGAGAATGTTGATCTTTGAAGTCCCCCTTTTTTAAAAGGGGATTTAGGGGAATTTTAAAATCCCCCCTGACCTCCCTTTAGCAAAGGGGGGAAAATATGAAGATAAACCCCGCTATTAGATTAAGTAATGAGAATAGCTTGAGGTAAGAGAAGTTTATGTCAGAGTTAGGCCGATTCCTGATGAGTTATCGGGGCCATCCTGGCGCTGGTGGGGGTGGTGCTGTGGCTGTCCCCCAAAATCCCCTGGCTGGGCCGGTTGCCCGGGGATATCGTCATCAAGCGGGAGAAATTCACCTTTTACTTTCCCCTGGGGACCGGCATCCTCATCAGCATCATCTTGACCCTGATCCTGTACCTGTTCCGGAAATGATTGGGGGAATCCTGAAAAAGCTCCACGCCAAGACGCCAAGGCGCAAAGAGATCAGATAATTTGTCTTGGCGAACTTGGCGTCTTGGCGCGAGCTTATTTCGCCTCGTTCCCTTTTCCCCCTCTCGAGTGGGCCATGTCTGCCAAATGCCTTGCAAAATATCCCCATGGGCGTATACTGATTGAATTAATCCGTCCCCTTAGCCCGGCACCGCGGCCTTAGCCGCCGGGCAGGATATTTAATGCCGGAATTACGCAAAGACCCCATCATCGGCCGTTGGGTGATCATCTCCACCGAGCGCGGCAAGCGCCCCCACGACTTTGTGGTGGAACCGGAAGTAACCAAAGGCGGATTCTGTCCCTTCGATCCGGGCAACGAGCACACCACGCCTCCGGAGGTCCTGGCCTACCGGGACCCGGGCACCAAGCCCAACACCCCGGGCTGGCAGCTGCGGGTGGTGAACAACAAGTTCCCGGCCCTGGCCCAGGAAGGGCAACTGGACCGCCAGGGCGAGGGCATGTACGACAAGATGAACGGCATCGGGGCCCATGAAGTCATCATCGAGAGCCCCGACCACCAGGCCACCCTGGCCACCATTCCCGTGGACGGCTTCGTCCGGGTGCTCATGGCCTACCGGGACCGCATCGTGGGGCTCAGCGTAGACCCCAGGTTCAAATACGTCTTGATCTTTAAAAACCAGGGGCGGGCCGCCGGGGCTTCCCTGGAACACAGCCACAGCCAGCTCATCGGGCTGCCCATCGTGCCGGAGCTGGTGCAGGAGGAATTGGTCGGCGGCAAGTTTTATTTTAACTACAAGGAGCGCTGCGTCTTTTGCGACATGATCCGCCAGGAGCTGCAGCAGCGAGTGCGGGTGGTCCTGGAAAACCGGGAGTTTGTGGCCATCTGTCCCTTTGCGCCGCGCTCGCCCTTTGAGATCTGGATCCTGCCCAAAGCCCACCGTTCCTCCTACGTGGACCTGCAGGAGGAATCCTACCGCCTGCTGGCCGAGATCTTCTCCGAGACCTTGAAGCGCCTGGAAAAGGCCCTGGGCAAGGTCCCTTATAACTTCATGTTACACAGCGCCCCCATCCGGGAGCCGGAGCTGGCCTATTATCACTGGCATTTTGAGATCGTGCCCAAGCTTACCTTGATTGCGGGTTTCGAGTGGGGCTCGGGCTTCTACATCAATCCCACCCCTCCGGAAGATGCGGCGCAATATCTTCGGGAGCTAACGCTGTGAGCTCGAGGGCTAAGATGCGGATCCTGATAGTTACTCCTGAAGCCAATCCTTTTGCCCGCACCGGCGGGTTGGCGGAAGTGATCTATGCCCTGGCCTGGGCCCTGGTAAAGCTGGGGCACCAGGTGGCCGTGGTCCTGCCATTGTACCGGCAGGTGCGGGAATCGGGGCGCCCCCTTAACTCTAGCGGCAAGACCCTGTCCATCCCCCTTTCCTGGAAGACCTTGCCGGCGGAAATCTATCAATCCGAGATTGATCCCAATCTCACCTTCTACTTCATCGCCCAGGACGCCCTGTTCAACCGCGACGGCCTCTACGGCACCTCCTACGGCGACTTTGAGGACAACTCCGAGCGCTTCATCTTCTTCAGCCGGGCCGTGGTGGAGATGATGGAGGCCCTGGAGATGGACTGGGACGTCTGCCACGCCCACGAATGGCAGACGGGCCTGGTGCCCGTCTACCTGCGGACCATTTATGGCGACCGGCCCCGCTTGAAAAAGCTGCCGCTGCTCTACACGGTGCACAACGTGGGCTACCAGGGCCTGTTTTCTTCCTACGATCTGCCCCTCACCGGCCTGGGCTGGGAGCTGCTCTCCCCCAAGGCCCTGGAATTCTACGGCAAGCTCAACTTCATGAAGGGCGGCCTGGTCTTTGCCGACCTCCTCAGCACGGTGAGCACCAAGTACCGGGAAGAAATCCTGACCCCGGAGTACGGCTTCGGCCTGGAGGGTCTCTTCCAGGAGCGGGCCCACGAGCTTTTCGGCATCGTGGACGGGGTGGATTATCACCGCTGGGACCCGCAGCGCGACTCGTTACTGGCCGCCAACTATGACCAGGACCACCTGGAAGGGGAAGAAGGATTGCAAAGATGCCCTGATCCAGCGGTTTGGCCTGAAGCTGCCGGCTGAACAACCCCTCATCGGCATGACCACCCGCTTCTTCGAACGCAAGGGCATCGACCTGGTGGAAAACATCCTGGACGACCTCATGGGCCTGGAGGTGGGGTTCGTGATCCAGGGCACCGGGGAGGAGCGCCACCATTACCTGCTCCAGGAAATCGCCGCCCGGTACCCGGAGCGCCTGGGCCTGGTCATCGGCTTCACCGAGGAGCTGGCCCATCAGATCATCGCCGGCACCGACATCTTCCTCATGCCTTCCCGCTATGAACCTTGCGGCCTGGATCAGCTCTATTGCCTGAAGTACGGCACCATCCCGGTGGTGCGGGCTACCGGCGGCCTGGATGAGACCATTCAGGAGTTCAACCCCGAAACCGGGGAGGGCAACGGCTTCAAGTTCTCCGGATACACCCCGACAGAGCTTCTGGGCGCGGTGCAGCGGGCCCTGGCCACCTACCAGAACCGCCCGCTTTGGGAGGGCCTGATGCGCCAAAACATGGCCCTGGATTTTTCCTGGATCAACACTGCGGCTCCCAAATATCTGGAACTGTACCGCCTGGCCGTGGAAAAGCGACAGCGGCTGTTGGGGGAATAGATTCTCATGGCTTCGGATCGCGCTGCCTTTTTGACCCAAATGGTGGAGGTCCTCACCTCCACGGTCAGCTTTGGGGAACGGCTCAACAACATGGTCCACCTGCTGGCCCGCAACCTGAAGGTGGACCTGGCCCTCTACTTCGGGTTGGACAAGGCCAAGGCGACCCTGGTCTTGAATATCAGCAGCGCCGGCCCCGTGCCGCCCCACCTGCAGTTGGAATTCCCCCTGGGCCAGGGGGTGGTGGGCGAAACCGCCGACAGCCACAAGATGAAGGTGGTGCACCGCCACCAGCCGGGGGTGCTGGCCGCCAACGCGGCGCTGGAGAAGTTAAATCCCGCTTACCACACCCTGGCCGCCTTCCCGGTGGCCGACGACAACTATCTTTACGGGGTCCTGCTCTTAATGGACCGGGCCGAGCGGTCCTTCAGCCCCACGGAGCGCCAGGGCGTGCAGCTGGCCTGCCTGATGCTGGCCGGCACCCTGCGCCAGGCCATCGTCCAGGAAGAGGCCAAAAAACGCATCGCCGAGCTCTCCGTCCTCTTCGAGGTGGGCAAAGCCCTGAGTTCCACGGTGGAGCTGGAGGAGCTCCTGGAGCGCATCGTCAGCACCACCGCCAAGGTAATCACCGCCCGGGGCGCGGCCCTGCACATCGTGGACGCGGTCACCGGCGAGCCCCTGGTTTCTTCCCGCTACGGCCAGATTCCCCCGGAATGTCCGGCTCTCCCTAAGATGGAACCGGGCGCCGGAGGCGCCGGGGAGCCGCCCCACTTCGAGGGGCAATCGGCGGACGCCAAAGGCCGGATGCACTATTGCCTGGCGGTGCCCCTCACCTTTAAGGGCCAGTTGCAGGGCACCCTGGGGGTTTATGACAAGTTCTCCCCCAGCGGTGAATTAGCCCCGTTCGACCCGGAAAACCGCCAGCTGCTCTACACCATGGCCGGCGTCATCGTCAACGCCATCGAGAATGCCCTTACCTACCAGCAGGTAGAGGACCTGGCCAAGAAAAACGAGCGTATGGTGAACAATCTCACCGCGCTCCAGGAGATTTATCAGGTTCTGCTGACCACCGTCCAGGAGGACCGCCTCCTGGAGATCCTGCTGCAGGGCCTCACCCTGGAGCAGGGCCTGGGGTTCGACCGGGCGGTGGTCTTGAAGGTGGACGAAGCCACCCAGACCCTGCACGGAGCCAAAGGCGCCCGGCGTCCGGCCCAGCCCATTGATCTCCCCAATGCCAAAGCCCTGATCTTGCCACCCGCCGAAGAGCTGCCGGTGAGCGACTGGGAGATTCCCCTGCGGGCCGACCAGGGACCCCTGGCCCTGGCGGTGCTGAGAAAGCATTCTTATCATCATACCCAAACCTTGAAGGAACCCGGTTTGCCGGCGGCGCTCGAGGGGAAGTTCGCCGCCCAGGAATTTTTCGTGGTGCCCCTGGTGGTGAAGGACCGGGCCACCGGGGTCATGTTGGTGGACAACCAGGCCTCGGGACGCCCCCTGGAGACCGAGCCCCTGGACGCCCTGCAGATGCTGGCCACCCAGGCGGCCCTGGTCCTGGAAAATGCCCACCTCTATTCCACCATCGAGGCCAACAACCGGGAGCTGCTGCTCATCCGGGAGCGGATGCTGGAATCCGACCGGCTGGCGGCCCTCTCCAGTCTGGCCTCCGGCATGGCCCACGAAATCAGGAATCCCCTGGTGTCCATCGGTGGTTTCGCCCGTAGGATCGCCAAGATGGTGGAGACCAACTCACCGCTGCGGGGTTACGTGGAGGTCATTCAGGAAGAGGTCACCCGACTGGAAAAACTCCTCAGGGAAATCCTGGACTTCTCCGGGGAAAACCTCTCCTATTACGGAGATCACGATCTGGCCAAGCTCATCGAGGACACCCTGATCCTGGTGCAGCGGGACCTGGACGCCAATAAAATCAAGGTGGTGAAAGAATATGCCACCCTGCCCCGGCTCCACTGCGACGACCGCCAGATGAAACAAGTCGTTTACAACCTGTTTCAGAACGCCTCCCAGGCCATGCCCCACGGAGGCACCCTCACCATCCGCACCTATGCGATGGAAAAATCCGACGGCCTCTATGAGGCGGCCTCGGTCACCGACACCGGCGGGGGCATCCCCATGGAAGTGCTGCACAACATCTTCAACCCCTTTTTCTCCACCAAAGACTACGGGACCGGCTTAGGGCTGGCCATCGCCCAACGCATCGTCTCCCGCCATTACGGCCAGATCGAAGTCAATAACGAAATGGGCAAAGGCGTGACCTTTATCGTAACCCTGCCGGTGGCCAAATATTGTCTGGTGAAAGATGCCGGCCACGACGCGGTTCCCGCCAGCGCGTTTAAGGCCCCCAGAGGAGGACGGCCATGAAGAAGATACTGGTGGCAGACGACGAAATGAGCATTCGCCTCCTTTACAGCGAAGAACTCAAAGAGGAAGGCTACGAAGTTTACCTGGCCGCCAACGGGCGGGAAGCCCTGGAGATTGTGGATAGAGTTCCCCTGGACCTGGTCATCCTGGACATCAAGATGCCGGAGATGGACGGCATCGAAGCCCTGAGACAGATCAAGGAGAAACGCCCGGATTTGCCGGTGGTGCTTTCCACCGCCTACGGTGAATACAAGCAGGATTTCGCCACCTGGGCTTCGGATGAATACCTGGTCAAATCCTCGGACCTGGAAGACCTCAAATCCGCGGTGAAGCGATACCTGAAAGAGTGAGGCTGAAAGAGACGGCCATGACTAGGCTCAAAGCGGTGCTTCTCGTCATCCTGGCGGCGGTTCTAGTGGATTTCGCCGTGGAAAACACCCAACCTCCCTCGGATATCAAGCTCTTCAAATTCGTCCTGGGGCAAGTCCCCACCTTTCTGCTGGCATATATCTGCCTGGCCTTGGGTTTGGCGGTGGGCTGGGTGGCCCATGTCTTGAGGAGCAGAAGGAAAAGGCGGGAAGCCGCGGCGGCCGGGGCCCTGGCCTCAGCCCAGGAAGAGCAAAAACCCCAGCAGAGTCAGTGAAGCCAGCAGAATCCCCGTAAGCAGCGCCAATAATACGCCTTGCAAAAGCAGAAAGAGGGCCAGGACCCCCAGGGTTCGCCACCCCGAGGTCTGAAAGGCCGCCTGCACCCCCAGATAGACGAGAAACAAGACCCAGAGCCCGGACAGCGGCAACCCCAGAAAGGGGATAAAGGCCGCCACCATGGCCCCCTGGGCGTAGCTGTAAATCCGCCAGGCTGGGTTAAAATCCCGGCCGGCGCCCGTCAGCGCCGCCGCCAGCCAGAGACAAAAGGCCCCAAATCCCTGGTTGCCCAGGGCGATGACCGGGGACAGCAGCATCAGGAAGATGGTAATCCCTATCCCCAGCCCGTAGACCTGGGGGACCCCCCAGGCCTGCCCCAGGGGCCGGCTCACTGCGGCATAGAACAGCGCCCCCCAGAAGAAGCAGGCCAGGAACCCCGCGGTCCCGGTGATCAGGCCGAAGGCCAGGGCCTCGGCCCAGTCGTCGGGGCCCAGGCGCTGAAAAAAGGCCTGCGGGTTAAACAGCAGTTCCCGGAGAGTGCGGCCAAAGGCCGCCGGCCGGGGCAGGTCCGGGTCTTCCCAGGGGATGGGCCGGGCGGTCTCGGGCGCCGTAGGAACCACAACCGCTCCGACCCGCAAGCCCTCATCCGGTTCCATCAAGGCCGCCTCCGTTCCATCTCTTCTTTGACTTCCTTGGGGTTGGCCAGGCCGAACCAGAACATCTCCGGGCCCCCGGATTTGTCCTTGAGGATCAGGTTGCCCACCTGCAACAGGGTCTGGGTCAGCCCCCGGGCCACCTTAACCTCTCCCAGGTTGGCCCAGGAAATCACCTGCCTCTGGGGAGAAGGCCAGCGGATGGCTTTTTCCACCCCCAGGGGGGTGAGGCGGTATTCCTGGCCCCATTTCATGTAGACCACCGCCGCCACCACGATCAGCCCCAGCACGGTCCCCAGCCAGACGGGAAACCCCACTTCCGGGTTGAGGCGGGGCCCCAGGAAACACAAGGCCATGGCCACATAGTAAACGAAGAAAGCCCGGCCGCAGGGCTTATAGACCATCTCACTGGCGGCTTCCACCTCATTTTCGCTGATCTCAGGTTTTTCATTGCAAATAAAAGGCACCACTATCCCAGAAAGCAAAGGTATAGCTTCCTTAAGCTGGATAGCGAAGAACTCTCGGTCCTTCGTTGACCTAACGTGTGCGAGTTTCTGATGAACGATTCGTTCAACTTGATCGCAATCGGTTACCAAAGCATCCCATGCGACCTCATACTTTGCCGGAACGCCTATACCGGAGGATATCTCCTTCGCCCGCACTTCCGGGTCCTTAGTTGTCTTACCTATCTTAACATAACTTGGGAAGGCTGGATTTATCAATATGTAGACATACCCTTTTCTCATTGAGTAATCTTGGTTCATGTTATAGAACTCCCATTGGTTTGTAACTTAGTGCATGTCGCTATTTTATCGTCCCACCGTTTGCTTGCAAACGAAATTAGAGGTTAAGACCAGCCTCTCCCTGAAATTAAACTTGAAATTAAATTGCATTTCCAAGCACAGATTGGGAACCATTGATGAAATATTGAGCTGATTTTGCTCAGACATAAATATCTTTTTTCAGTTATAAAGCAAATCCTATATTTCTTGTGTGGCACAGCCGCCCTCGGCTGTGCCGTGATCCGATTCGCCACCCCCCTGACCTTCCTGCCATTCCCGCCAGAGCCACGGATAGTTATCCTCTTGGGCCACCAATCCCTTACGCACCGGATTTTGACAAATATATTCGACTTTTTCACGGACCCCTTCAGACTGAGCGGAGTAAATGATCAAAAGATTCATCCTGCCAAACCTTTCCCCTGCGAAAAAGGATTTTGTTGACACTATGGGCAGAAGCCCCTTTGATACCACTCATTATTTCAGCTAACCCGAAAGGCTGGCCATTCCGATCTAACAAAGGAGTAAAAACCAAGTGAACATGGTCCGGCATTACCACCAGGCCATGCATCTGCAATTTGACCCCATGGTCATGCAGACAGTGTTGAATGACTGTAGTCCTTATGTGCTCCGGCAAAATCCAACGCTTATTTGTGCAAAAAGTAATGAATACCGCTCGCTCATTGGCTTGGAGGTGAGGCAGATTTCGGCGGTATTCAGATTTGGCTGGTTTTGCTTTTGGCAATGACATAGCTATTCTACCAGGCATTTCTTGGCACAGCCGGGGGCGGCTGTGCCACATTTATTCTTCTTTTGGCATCCTTGCCATTTATTATTATGGAATTCCCCAATTATTAATACCGTATCCGAAACTCCGCCAGGTCGCCCTGGTAGGGCTGCCAGTCGGCCTCCACCCGGTCGACGTAGGCATAGGGAGGGCCTAGATGGCACCAGGCCAGCATGGCCTCCAGGGCCCTTTTGTCCCCTTCGAACAGGGCCTCCACCCGGCCGTCCGGCAAATTGCGGACCCAGCCCATGAGCCCCCGTTGGCGGGCCTCATCCCGGGTGGCGGCCCGGAAGAAGACCCCCTGGACCCGGCCCTCGATCACCACGTGGAGCCGCGCCGTCTCCGCCATCAAGCACTCCTTTTCAGCAGTTCTGCAAAGGCCGCCTCGTCCAGGATGGCGACCCCCAGTTCCCTGGCCCTGGCGTACTTGCTCCCCGGGTCCGCCCCCGCCACCACGTAGTCGGTCTTGGCGGAGACCGAGGAGCTCACCTTGCCGCCCTTGGCCTGCACCATGGCCTTGGCCTCCTCCCGGGAGAAGTGGTCGAGCCCCCCGGTGAACACGAAGGTCCGGCCCGCCAGGGGCGAGGGGGCCGCCCGCTCCGGCGGCAGCTCCTGGACGCCCGCCTTCCTGAGCCTCCCTATCAGTTCCCGGTTCCGGGGATTTTCAAAATACTCCCGGATGCTCCCCGCCACCTGGGGCCCCACCCCTTCCACCTGCAGCAGTTCTTCTTCGCCGGCCGCCATCAGGGCCTCCAGGTTTTGGAAATGCTGGGCCAGGAGCTGGGCCGTGGCTTCCCCCACGTAGCGAATCCCCAGGGCGTTGATGAGCCGCCAGAAGGGCGCCTGTTTGCTGCCCTGGATGGCACTCACCAGGTTGTGCGGCCGATTTTTCGGCAAACCGCTCCAGGGGGATGAGGTCCCCTTCCGTCAGGTTGTAGAGGTCGCTGACATCTTTCACCAGGCCGACGTTCACCAGCTGGAGAATGATTTTCTCTCCCAGGCCGTCGATGTCCATGGCGGTCTTCCCGGCGAAGTGCATGATGCCCCGGGTCAGGGCCCCGAAGCAGTCGGGGTTGGGGCAGCGGGTGACCTTCTCGCCTGCGGGCCGCACCAGAGGCGTGTCGCACACCGGGCAGTTTTGGGGCATTTTAAAGGGCTTGGCGTCCTGGAGGGCGCTCTTCGAGGATCACCTTCACCACTTCGGGGATGACGTCCCCGGCCCGCTGGATCAGGACTGTGTCCCCCACCCGCACGTCCTTTTTGGCCACTTCGTCTTCGTTGTGCAAGGTGGCCCGGGAAACCGTAACTCCGCCCACCGCCACCGGCTCCATCACTGCCATGGGGGTGACCGCGCCGGTGCGGCCCACGTTGACCACGATGTTGAGCACCCGGGTGGTCTCCTGGGTGGCGGCGAACTTATAGGCCAGGGCCCAGCGGGGGCTCCGGGCCTTGGTGCCCAACCGTTCCTGCAGGGCCAGGGAATCCACCTTGATGACCATGCCGTCGATCTCGTAGGTCAGGCCGTGGCGCTGGTGTTCCAGGTTTCGGTGGTAGGCGATGGCCGCCTCGATGCCCACGCCCCGCTCGATCAAGGGGTTGACCCGGAAGCCCCACTTTTTCAGGGTCTGGAGCACCTGCCAGTGGGTCTCAAACCTGCGGCCCTTAACTTCCCCTACCCCGTAGCAGAAGATCTTCAGGGGACGGGCCGCGGTGATATTGGGGTCCAGCTGGCGCAGAGACCCGGCCGCGGCGTTACGGGGGTTGGCGAAGGCCGGCTCTCCCCTGGATTCTCGTTCCTGGTTCAACTTCTCGAACTCCCGGAGGTCCATGTAGACTTCGCCCCGGACCTCCAGCAATTCCGGGGTCGGCTCCTCCGCGGTGAGGACCATGAGCGGGATGGTGTGGATGGTCTTCAGGTTCTGGGTGACGTTTTCTCCCCGGACGCCGTCGCCCCGGGTGGAGCCCACGGTGAAGCGGCCCTGCTCGTAGACCAGCTCGATGGCGCAGCCGTCCACCTTGGGTTCCATGACGTAATGAAAGTCTGCGGCGGCCCGCAAAAACCGCTTCAAGCGTTCGTCGAACTCCCGGGCCTCCGCGTCGCTGAAGGCGTTCTCCAGGGACAGCAGGGGCTGGCGGTGGCGCACCGTTTCGAACTTGTCCAGGGGCGCGGCCCCCACTCGCTGGGTGGGGGAATCGGGGGTAACCAGCTCGGGGTGCTGCTCCTCCAGCCTGCTGAGCTCCTTAAGGAGGCGGTCGAATTCGGCGTCCGAGATCACCGGGTCATCCAGGACATAGTAGCGGTAGTTGTGGTAATTGATCTCCTCCCGGAGCTTTTGCACCCGGGAGAGCAATTCCGGCGGAGCATTTTTCGGCGCCATGGCGGTTTTCCCGATGATTGAGGCTGGAGGCGACCAATCCCTTTGGGTAAACATGATAGGGAGTTTTACCCTGATTGGCAAGGGTGAAAGGCGGAAGGCCGGGAAGGAGCAAAGCCGCCGGGAGCCGGGGACCCTCGCCACGGCGCGCCTGCGGCCAGTATTGGGTCCCAGAAACAACAGGCATAAAGGGATTGGCGAACCGCCCTGGTTTTCCGGGAATCAGCCCACGGTGCCGGCCTTTGGGCCTTCACTTTTTGCCCCCGGAAAAGCCCTAACAAGGACGGGCGCCAGCCAGACGCTAAACTGCGGGGGCGGGTCGGGGGCTCAGGGCCATCCTGTCGCTGCCGGAGGCTTCCCGGGCAACGCACCGAATTTCCCCGATAATTTGCAATACCTTCTCCAGTTGCTCACTGATCATTTGCACTTCGTGGAACATGGGGTCCAGTTCATCCATTTCCAGCAGCATAAGATCCACCAGGCCCGTTACCGCGGCCAGGGGCTGGGCCAGGTCGTGCAAGTATTGCCGGATGGTTTGCAAAGGATCTAAAAATTCCATTTCCCGCAATTGGGCATGAGTCTGGGTTTTACCGGTAAAATAGCAAGAAACAGGCCATAATCCGGTAAGGAAGGTTGGCGGAGCAGCTCTTTGCCCTGAACTTGGGGAAGGATAAGGCGGGGATGAAACTCTCGGCAATGGCGCTCTACTTAGCCGTACTGCCGGAAAAACCGCCAGCCTTACCACCGGACAAATCTTGGGGGATGGAGGGGGAGAGGGCCTTAGTTGTTGGCAGTGGTCCTCAATCTCGGGGCACGGCCAGCATGCGCTCCACCGCCTTTAAGGCCCGCAGCCGGATAGCCTCGGGGACCGTGATCTGATGGCGGTTTTCCTGGAGGGCGGCCACCACGTCGTCCAGGGTGATGCGCTTCATAGGGCGGCAGATGAGGCGCCGGGAGGGGGAGAAAAAGACCTTGTCAGGATTTTCCTTCCGCATCCGGTGCAGAATGCCTTTTTCCGTGCCGATGATGAACTCCTGGTCGGCGGACTCCCGCACGTAGCTGAGCATGCCGCTGGTGCTGCGGATCAGGTCCGCCTGGTCCAGCACCTCCGGGTTGCACTCGGGGTGGGCAATAAAAACGGCCTGGGGGTGGGCGGCCTTGAACTCCAGCACTTCCTCCACGCTGAGCCCGTCATGGACGTTGCACCAGCCCTCCCAGGTGAGGATTTCGATGTCCTTGGAAGTGTGGCGAGCGGCATAGAGGGCCAAATTCTGGTCCGGGATCATCAAGACCCGGGGCGCGGTCAGAGAATTGACCACCCGGATGGCGTTGGCGGAAGTGCAGCAAATGTCGCTCTCCGCCTTCACCGCGGCGGTGGAATTGACGTAGGTGACCACGGGGACCCCGGGCAATTCGGCCTTGCGGGCCAGCAGTTTGGCCGCGGTGACGGACTCGGCCAAACAGCAGCCCACATCCAGACGGGGCAGGAGCACGGTCTTGGCCGGGCACAGAATGGCCGCAGTCTCCGCCATGAAATGGACCCCGCAAAAGACGATGACCTCCGCGTCGGTCCTGGCCGCGGTCATGGACAATTCCAGGGAATCGCCCACAAAGTCGGCCACGTCCTGAATGGCCCCGGGCTGATAGTTGTGGGCCAGCATTATGCCCCGCCGTTCTTGCAGCAAACGTCGGATTTCTTTTTGCCGTTCGTTAAATTCCATGGTTTTCCAAAAGTATATACTTTAAATTAGGGGTTCGCCGCCGCAGCCGCAGGCTCTAACCGATGTTTTCCACCTCCGGCGGCACCCAAGGCTTGCGCGCCAGCTGAAGCTTGCGGCTACAATAGAATCCTGACTTAAGTTCCCGGAGCCTCCCGGACCACCTGGACTCCGGGCGGCGGCGTGAAGGTGAAAAAATCCCGGCCCAGATTGACGTTCAGCTTTATCTGGGAAAAGTCAAACCGAGTCTCTTCCCCCAGGGCGTTGCTGAATCCCAGGCTCTCCACCAGGTAGGTTTGCGGATTGATGATGAGGGTAAGGCGCTTCAGCTCCGGCTGCTCCTTTTTGGGGAAAAGATTAATGACATAGCTGCCGGAACCTTCGGGGGGCCGGCTCCAGGAGATGTTAAAATCCTTCTGGAATTGGCCTATCCCGGAGAAGAACCGCAGCACCAGGTCCGAGCGCAGCACCTGCTCCACTTTGTAGACCATGACCAGGCCGTCTTGGGGCATGTACATCCACACCAGCCGGCCGTCGGAGACCACCTCTTTTTTCTGCGGCGGCGGCGTCTCATACTGCCAGCGCATGCGGCTGGGTTTCTGAAAGTACATCCAGCCCGCGGCCGAATCCGTTTGATGGGCGGCCTTGAGGTTGGACTCCTGCCGGAACCGGGCCTGGAAAGCCTCGGTCTGGTTATACCGGGCCTGCACCCGGTCCATCACTTCTTCCGGGGTCACCGCCCCGGCCGGGGAAAGTAAGCCCAGCAAAAAAATGGTCACCAACAAAGAGAGCAGGATCTTGGGTTTCAAGGTAGATCACTTCCCTTGCGCTAAAAATTGTCTGAGATAAACTAAACTTATCAAATGCCGGCCCTCCCGTCAATTGCGCGTATCCGGGGGAGAGCGACCGCCGGGTGTCGCCATCGACACCGACACTTGATTCCTTTGAGATTAATTCCGGGAAAATGTTATAAAGAATTTGGCGGAAGTCCTTTCCCACCGGGAATATTTTCTTTACGACTGAACTTGCATGCTTCGAATCCAGGATTACGATTACCACCTGCCGCCGGAGTTGGTGGCCCAATACCCGCCGGATAAACGGGATGCCTCCCGCCTGCTGGTGGTGCCCCGGGGCGGAGGCGAAATCCAACACGCCGGCTTCAAGGACCTGGGCCGGTGGCTGGAGCCCCGGGACCTGCTGGTGCTGAACGACACCCGGGTCTTCCCGGCCCGCCTTCAGGGGCATAAACCGAGCGGCGGCCGGGTGGAACTGCTGCTCCACCACCTGCCGGTGGCGGAAGCAGGAGGAAGATCTGGGAGAGGGGGGCAGGGGCCGAGGGCCCCTGCCCCCTCTCCCAGACCCTCTCCCCCAACCCCCATATAGGGGGTTGGGAAGGAAGTTTGAGGGGAGGGCGGGGATTCCCGTACAAAAAGATCCCCGCCCCTCCCCTCAACTGCCCTTCAAAAACCGCTCGGGCGCGGGCCACCTACCGGGGCCGGTCTGCAGGTCGGCCAGATCCTGAAATTCGGCGACCTCCTCACGGCTGAAATAATTTCTCTAGTGGCCCCGGGCGTGGCCGAAGTGCGCTTCTGCTCCGCCGACGGCGACGTCTGCCAGGCGGTGCTCCGGCTGGGCCAGGTCCCGCTCCCTCCTTACATCCACCGCCCCCCTACGGGTCTGGACCAGGAACGCTATCAGACGGTTTATGCCGCCCGGGCCGGGGCCGTGGCCTGCCCCACCGCGGGCCTGCATTTCACGGAAGCGGTGTTGGAGGATCTGGCCCGCCGGGGCATCGACACCGTCACCGTCACCCTGCACGTGGGCCCCGGCACCTTCCTGCCGGTGCGCCACCCGGACTACACCCGGCACCGGATGCACCCGGAATACTTTGAGCTGTCAGCGGAAACCGCGGCCCGCCTCAACCAGGCCCGGGAACAGGGCCAACGCCTGGTGGCCGTAGGCACCACCAGCGTCCGGGTGCTGGAACACTGCGCCGGACCCCGGGGCTTTCTGCCGCAAACCGGCTGGTGCGACCTCTTTATCTACCCCGGCTACCGCTTTCAGGCCGTGGACCGGCTGCTCACCAATTTCCACCTGCCCAAATCCACCCTGCTGCTCCTGGTGAGCGCCTTCGCCGGCCGGAACCTGATCCTGAGGGCCTACGAAGAGGCCATAAAAGAAAAATATCGCTTCTATAGCTATGGCGACTGTATGTTGATTTTGTAAAAGGAGAGATGGGGGGAGGGCCAGGGGCTTCCACAGGCGGGGACGCCTCTGCCCCTGGCCCCCTTCCCCAAATAGCATGACTCAAGACTTTGAATTTCGCCTACTCAAATCCGAAGGAGTGGCGGCTCCCAGGCTGGGGGAGTTGCGCACGGCTCGGGGGGTGGTGGCCACCCCGGTGTTCATGCCGGTGGGGACTTATGCCACGGTGAAGACCTTGACCCCCGAGGAGTTGCGGGAAATCGGCGCCGGCATCATCTTGTGCAATGCTTATCACCTTTATCTCCGGCCCGGGGTGGAGACCATCACCGCCCTGGGGGGCCTGCACCGCTTCATGCACTGGGACGGCCCCATTCTCACCGACTCCGGCGGTTATCAGATCTTCAGTCTGGCCCAGTTCCGCCGGATTACGGAAGAGGGGGTGATCTTCCAGTCGCACCTGGACGGCGGCGCCCGGCATTTTCTGGACCCGGAAACCGTGGTGGGCCTCCAGGAAGGCCTGGGGGTGGACATTATGATCTGCCTGGACGAGTGCCCCGGCTATCCGGCCCCGGAGGAGGAGGTGCGCCGGGCCGCGGGCCTGACGCTCAGGTGGGCCGGCCGGTCCCTCGCGGCCCGCCGGCGGGAGGGATCGGCCCTCTTTGCCGTGGTCCAGGGCGGCATGCTGCCGGAGCTGCGCCGGGAGCAGGCCCAGGCCATGGCCGGTATGGGGTTCGACGGCTACGCCCTGGGCGGCCTGAGCGTGGGGGAGCCCAAGGAGCTCACTTTTGAGACGGTGGCCGCGACCACCGCAGCCCTGCCCCAGGATAAGCCGCGTTATCTCATGGGGCTGGGAACCCCGGAGGACCTGGTGGAAGCCGTGGCCCAGGGAGTGGACATGTTCGACTGCGTGCTTCCTACCCGCAATGCCAGAAACGGCATGGCCTTCACCTCCGCCGGCCGGGTGGTTATCAAAAACGCGGTCTACGGCCAGGACCCCCGGCCCCTGGAAGAGGACTGCGGCTGTTACACCTGCCGGAATTATTCCCGGGCCTATCTGCGCCATCTGTACGTATCCCGGGAAATTCTGGCTTTTCGCCTTTTAACCTTGCATAATTTATATTATTATTTCAGGTTAATGGCTAACCTCCGGCAGGCGGTGGCGGCCGGCACCTTTGCCGCCTTCCGCCGGGAGTTCCAGCAAAACCGAATTGAGGGAGGTAACACGCGTGGTTAATTGGGCCCATGCTGCCGCCCAGGGCGCCGCCGGCGCTCCTGAGGCCAGCCCCATGTGGAGTTTTGTGGTTCCCATGATCTTCATGGTCGTGATCTTCTATTTTTTGCTGATCCGGCCGCAGCAGAGAAAATCCAAGGAACATAAAGCCATATTGGACAACCTGAAACGGGGTGATCGCATCATCACCAACGGCGGTCTCATCGGCACCATTATCAATATTGAAGACCCCCTGGTAATCATTGAAGTGGCCGACAAGGTCCGGGTGGAAGTGGCTCGTCCCTATATTGCCGGTTTCGCCCCTAAGAAAGGCTGAGTGGGCGGTAAAACAACCTTTTGCCTTCTTTAGGGGAACCTTAAGAGTGCCTGAGCCCCGATCCCCCCAGGGACTGATCCAGGAGATCGAGCGCCTGCAGGAGATGGCCCGGGAATGGTCCCGTCTTTTCCCCCAGGCTGCCCCCCAGGGACAACATTGGCTGAAAGTGCTGTCCCAGGTCCAGGCCCATGTAGCCGAGGACACCAGCCGCCTGGCGGTGGTGGGGGCGGTGAAGTCCGGCAAAAGCACCATGATCAACGCCCTGGTGGGCCAGGACCTGCTGAAACGGGGCGCCGGCATCCTCACCGCCATGATCACCCGGGTGCAGCCCGGCCCCGAGCCCCGGGCGCTGCTGAAATTCAAAGAGTGGCCCGAAATCAACGGCGAGATTCACCGGGCCCTGGGTCTACTGCCCAACCCTCGCCTCATGGAGCGGGCCGCGCCCCTGGATCTGCAGCTCTCTGAAGACCGGGAACTCCTGGCCCAGGTCCTGGCCGAGGCCCAGGGCGCCGACCTGTGGTCCGAAGGCAGCCTGGACCAGAACTATCTGCTGCTGAAATCATATCTGGATGGCTACGACCTCCTCAAGGACTTGCTGCCCCCTTCCGGGGTCCTGTCCCTGAGCGGCTTGGAATTGGCCCGCCACCGGGAACTGGTGACCCGGGAGGCCACCGCGGTTTTTCTCCAAGACGTGCTCCTCACCATCCCCATCCCCTGGGCCGCGGCCGGCATCGAGTTGGGGGATTGCCAGGGCAGCGACTCGCCCATTCCCCAGCACCTGGCCCAGGTCCTGGCCTACCTGATTAAAAGCGACCTGGTGCTCTACGTCATCAGTTCCCGGGTGGGGCTGCGCCAGGCGGATTTCCTGTTTCTGGGGGAGTTGAAGCGCATGGGGCTGGCTCTCCACATCCTGACCCTGCTCAACCTGGACCTGGGGGAGCATGGATCGTTAAACGAAGTGGTGCGCACCAAGCACCGGGTGATCCAGGAGCTCGCCGCCTGGCACCCGGACCCCCGGCTCTATGCCTTTTCCGCCCTGAAGCTGCTCCTGGAGCGGCGCCGGGCCCGGGGCGAGAGCCTGGACGCCAAGGAAGCGGCGCTCTTGACGGTGTGGGCCACGGACCCCGAGTCCGCCGCCTTTTCGGACCAGGAGTTCGCCAAGTTTGAGACGGAGCTGCAGGCGGCCATCCGAGACTTGCGGACCCGCCGCCTGGCGGGAGGCAGCCTCTCCCAGGTCCAGATGGTGGCCCGGGGCATCCGGGAGCAGCTGGAGCTCACCCAGGACCTCCTGGTAAGAGGCCTGGAAGCCATCAAAGAGATGGAGTCCCGCCTGGAGGCCCGCCGCCGGCCCCTGAAGGCCACCATGGAGACCCTGCGGGAAACCCTGGAAGGCGCCGGGCACCGCCTGAAGAAGGCCCTGCGGGGGCGGGTGGACGCCACCATGGATTCCCACGCCGGCCGGGTGGGGATGGCGGTGAAGGATTTCATCCAGAACTTCGAGCCCGAATGGGACCGCCTTTTCCCCCCGGAAAGCACGGTGCTCTTTCGCCCCGCCCTTTACCAGCTGTTCCAGGAATTCGCCAAACAGCTGGCCCATTTTGTCACCTCTGAGGTCAACATCACCCTGGTGGAATTCATCCGGGGTCAGGAAGAGTGGCTGCGGCAAGAATTATCCCAACTATGGGAGCCCCTCTTTCTGGCGCTGCAAGAAGCCATCGCCCTTTATTACCGGGAGATTGCCGACCTGGGTCTGCCGGGGACTCCCCCCACCCTGGAGGTAACGGCCATTTCCCGGCCCCAGGGCCTGGAGGTGCCGCTGCTGATCCTGGAGCAGGTCCCCGGCTGGCACTGGGCCCGGGAGGTTTGGGTGCGCTCCGGGGTCGGCTTCCTGGGCCGCTTCTTTCAGGCCTTGAAACAACGCCTGGGCTGGGGCGCCAAGGTGGACCCCCGCCGCCAGCTCCTGCGGGACCTGAACCGGGCTTTGGCAGCCCTCAAGGACTGGCTCCAGGAAGAGGTCCGGCACCAAATGGTGGATTACCGGGAGCGCCTGAAGTTTCAGTACTTCTTCCCCTTGGTGGACCAGTGGCTCAAGTTACAGGAATCGGGGCTGGAGGACACCCTGGGGTCCTTGTTCGGCAGCCTGCAGGGGGTGGCCCAGGCCGTGCACTTGGCCGAGGAAGAGCGGGAAGACCGGCGCCAGCGCCTGGAGGAAATGCTCCCCATGGTCAAAGACATCGAGACGCGGCTGGCTGGCTAAGATCTCTGAAAGATGTTTTTTCAGGGAGGGGGCGAGGGGGTAGGGGCCGAGGCCCCTACCCCCTCCCTGAAACCCTCCCCCAACCCCTGTATAGGGGGTTGGGAGGAGAGTTTGAGGGGAAGGGCGGGGGAATTGCTTTCCCCCGGCCCTCCCCTCAAATAACTCTCATCCTGCAACCATGATGGCCTAAATGACTGACAAGCTTCCCTGGCTGGCCCTGAAGAGCGTCCCCGGAGTGGGGGTGGTGCTGTTCCAGCGCCTGGTGGCCCGTTTCGGCGCCCCGGCTGCGGTTTTTAAGGCTTCTCCCGAAAAACTCCAGTCCGTCAAAGGGATCACCCCGGCCCTGGTCCAGGCCATCCGCGCTTTTCGGGACTGGGACCTCCTGGAGGAGCAGCTGGCCCGGCTTAAAGCCCGGGGGGCCCAGATGATTATCTGGGACGACCCCGGCTTCCCGGCCCGCCTCAAGCAGATCCCTTTGCCGCCGCCTTTGTTGTTCGTCCAGGGGACCATTGAGCCGCAAGACGACCTGGCCGTGGCCCTGGTGGGGACCCGGGGAGCCTCCTATTACGGCCTCAAGACCGGCCGCCGTCTGGCCGGGGCTTTGGCGACCCGGGGCCTGACCGTGGTGAGCGGCCTGGCCCGGGGCATCGACGCCGCGGCCCACCGGGGCGCCCTGGAGAACGGCGGCCGCACCCTGGCGGTCCTGGGCTGCGGCCTGGACGTGGTCTATCCCCCGGAAAACCGGGAGCTCTATGAAAAGATCCCGGAACAGGGGGCCCTGATCAGCGAATTTCCCCTGGGCACCCCGCCGGAGGCTAAAAATTTTCCGGTGCGCAACCGCATCATCAGCGGCCTGGCCCTGGGCGTGGTGGTGGTGGAGGCCGGGGTGCGAAGCGGCACCTCCATCACGGTGCAATTCGCCCTGGACCAGGGCCGGGAAGTCTTTGCGGTGCCCGGCCCCGTGGACTCCCCCACCAGTGTCGGCCCCCACCTTCTCATCCAGCAGGGGGCCAAGCTGGTCATGGACGTGGAGGACATCCTGCAGGAGCTGCCCGGCGTCAAGTTAGGCCCCGGTCCCCTGGTCGCCGGCCCCGGCCGGCTGGCGGAAACCCCGGGCCCCGGTGTCGCCCCGCCCGAGGACCCGCTGCTGGCCTTTCTGGGTTCGGACCCCATGCGCCTGGACGAACTGGTCCAGGCCGCCAAGCTCCCCGCCTCCGAGGTCTTGAGCCGCCTCACCATCCTGGAACTCCAGGGCCTGGTGCGGGAACTGCCGGGGAAGTGCTTTGTCCTGGAGAATTGACCAGGCAGAATTCTCTTTATTATTGTAAATGGAAATAATCTAATTTATATTATCGAAAATAAGTCTAAGTCGATAATATAAATTTCTATATGTTTGGAGTCGATAATATGAAGTCTGCCTTCGCTACCCGCTCTGGCCGATATATTCAACAGCCGGGAGGATATAAGGCTTTCATCCCAAAAGGTTTGCCACCGGAACCCCCTATCCGGATTGATGAGGAAATATTGACCCTATTGTCCCAGGCAGACCGCGCTCTTGGACGTCTGGATGGTTCTACCGAGATGCTGCCAAACCCTGATCTTTTCGTATTTATGTATGTCCGCAAAGAGGCTGTGCTCTCCAGTCAAATCGAGGGTACCCAGGCTTCCTTGATGGATGTGCTGGAATTTGAAGCTCAGGCCTTGGAACCGGGGAGACCTCAAGATGTACCAGAGGTGGTGAACTATATAAACGCGATGAACTATGGCCTCGAGCGTTTGAAAAACCTACCCCTTTCTTTAAGGCTGATTTGCGAAATTCATGAGAAGCTTTTGACTGGAGTAAGGGGGAGCGAAAGAAGCCCTGGGGAGTTCCGTCGTTCTCAGAACTGGATCGGTTCTCCTGGAAGCAATGGGCTGATTAATGCCATGTTTGTACCACCTCCGCCCCATGAAATGTCTGAGGCGCTTGGCAACCTCGAAAAGTTTTTCCATGATAAGAAGTTCATGCCCTTGCTTATAAAGGTGGGGTTGATTCATGCCCAGTTCGAAACAGTCCATCCTTTTTTGGACGGTAACGGCCGCATTGGACGTTTGCTAATAACCTTCTTACTATGCGAAAAAGGAATCCTCAAGCTTCCCCTCCTCTATCTTTCATATTATTTCAAGAGGTACCGCTCGGAATATTACGACCGCTTGCAAGCAATCAGAGATAAAGGTGATTGGGAGGGTTGGTTGAAGTTTTTTTTGCCGCGGCGTTTATGAAGTTGCTAAGGAGGCCACGGAAACAGCCCGAAAGATCGTGAACTTACGAGAAGAGCATCGGGTTATGATCACGACTAAATTGGGGCGGGCCGCGTCCAAAGCCCTTTTGCTTTTGGAGATGCTTTTTTTTCGCCCCATAATCTCTGTGCATACAGTCATGGAGGCTAGAAAACTCACTTATGCCAATGCGAATAAGCCGATAAAAGATTTCTGCAATCTTGGTCTTCTCGAAGAGATCACCGGTCAAAGGCGTAATCGCCGTTTTTCCTATGGGCCGTACTTATCCCTTTTCGAAGATCACGAGGTCGAGGTTAAGGCCGTTTAGAAAAATTAAAACTGTTTCATGAATAAGCTGATAGTGTGCACCTTTGCGGGAGACAATCTCACCTTTCGTGGTGTTCGTCAGAAGATGACTGTTTCCCCGTAGGGATTCGCGAACCGCGCCTACAAAACCTTCAGGGCCCGGCAAAAGGGGATTTGTTGATGTGGAGACCTTGACAGAAATGCTAATTTAAGCGACCTTTAACCCTGCCCGAACTACCCCTGCCCCGTTGTTGGCAAATCCCAAAATCGGATATACTTAAAAAAATGCCCAAATCATTACTCATCGTCGAATCCCCCACCAAGGCCCGGACCCTGCAAAAATACCTGGGGTCCGAAATCAAGGTGCTGTCCTGCAAGGGCCACATCAAGGACCTGCCCAGAAACGAGCTGGGAGTGGACCTGGAGCACGACTTTAAGCCCAAATACGTCACCATCCTGGGGAAGGCCAAGGTCATCCAGGAACTGAAGAAGGCCGCGGCGGACACCCCGGAGATTTATCCTGGGCCCCGACCCGGACCGGGAAGGGGAGGCCATTGCCTGGCACATCGCCGAGTCCCTGGGGGAGCAAAACCACCGCTTCCACCGGGTGCTTTTCCTGGAGCTGACCCCCCGGGCCATCAAAGAGGCCCTGGCGCACCCGGTGGCGCTGAACCGCCCCCGCTACGACTCTCAGCAGGCCCGGCGGATTCTGGACCGCCTGGTGGGCTACCAGATCAGCCCGCTGTTGTGGCAGAAGGTGAAAACGGGCTTGAGCGCCGGCCGGGTGCAGTCCGTGGCCCTGCGCCTGGTGTGCGACCGGGAGCGGGCCATTATGGCCTTCGTGCCCCAGGAGTACTGGACCCTGGACGCCTGCCTGGAGGCCGAGAAGCCCCCGGCTTTTCTGGCCCACCTGGTCAAACACCAGAATAAAAACCTCAAGCCCGGCAGCGTCTCGGAAGTGGAGCGCCTCCTGGAGTCCCTGGACGCCGCGGCGTTCAAGGTCGCCAAGATCGACCAGAAGCCCCAGCGGCGCCACCCCGCCCCACCCTTCATCACCAGCAGCCTGCAGATGGAAGCCAACCGCAAGCTCCGGTTTTCCCCCAAAAAGACCATGAGCCTGGCCCAGCGGCTTTACGAAGGGGTGGAATTGGGCCCGGAAGGCCCGGTGGGGCTCATCACTTACATGCGCACCGACTCCACCCGGATTTCCGGCGAGGCCCTGGAGGCGGTGCGCGCCTTTATCCAGCAGACTCACGGCGGCGATTACCTCCCCCAGGCGCCCAACCGCTACCGGAGCCCCAAGGGGGCCCAGGAGGCCCACGAAGCCGTCCGTCCCACCGCGGTGACCCGGCGGCCCCAGGAGGTGAAGCCCTTCTTGAGCAAGGACGAACTGGCCCTGTACGACCTTATCTGGCGGCGCTTCGTGGCCTCCCAGATGACCCCGGCGGTCTATCAACTGACCACCGTGGACGTGGCCGCCGGGGATTACCTGTTCCGGGCCACGGCTCAGGTCCTGCAGTTTCCGGGCTTCACCGCGCTTTACCAGGAGAGCCGGGAAGGCGAGGAACCGGAAAAATTCGGCAAGCTGCCGCCGCTTGAGGCCGGGCAGGTTTTGCGCCTGCGGGATTTCGACCCCCAGCAGCACTTCACCAAGCCACCGCCCCGGTTCACCGAGGCGTCCCTCATCAAGGAGCTGGAGGTCCAGGGCATCGGCCGGCCCAGCACCTACGCCACCATCCTCGCCAATTTGCAGGACCGCCTGTACGTGCTCAAGGAGAAAGCGGCCCTGCGGCCCACGGAAATGGGCCTGGTGGTGAGCGATCTGCTGGTGGAGAACTTCCCGGACATCATGGACCCCAAGTTCACCGCGGGCCTGGAAACGGAGCTGGACCGCATTGCCGAAGGCCGGGTCCCCTGGCAGGAGACCATGCGGGATTTCTACGGCTCCTTCGCCCGGGACCTGGAGGCGGCCAAGGGCCGGATGCGCCGGGTGAAAAGCGTGCCCACGGGACTTGCGTGTCCCGACTGCGGCGCCGACCTGGTGGTGCGCTGGGGCAAAAACGGGGAGTTCGTGGGCTGCTCCAAGTACCCCAAGTGCGGCTTTACCGGGGACTTCACCCGGGATTCCCAGGGCCGAATCATGCTGGCGGGAACGGAACCGGCAGCCGTCCCGGCCCCGGCGGGCGAGTCCGCCCAGACCCAGGCCCCCCGGGAGAAGCGCCGGGCCACCGGCATCAAGTGCCCCATCTGCGGTAAAGACGTGGTGGTGCGCCGGGGCCGGATGGGGGAATTCCTGGGTTGCACCGGCTATCCCAAATGCAAGTGGACCGCGAATTTTACCCGGGATTCCCAGGGCAACCTGGCGCCGGTGGACCGGGAGCCGGAGGCCATGGACTTTCCCTGCCCCCGGGAAGGCTGCGGCGGCCGCTTGCAGAAAAAACGCTCCCGCCACGGCTTCTTCTTCGGCTGCAACAACTACCCCAAATGCCAGTTCACCCTGAACCAGGCCCCCCAGGAACAGCCCTGCCCCAATTGCGAATTTCCCTGGCTCACGAAGAAGGGCAAAAAAATCCTCTGCCCCAGGGACGAGTGCGCCTACCAGGAAACCGCCAAAGCCGATGCCCAGTCGTCTGGGAAGTGAGCAAGGATTTTTCGGGGGAAGGGGCCAGCAGCATACAGCCCCTGCCCCTTCCCCCAAACCCCTCTCCCCAACCCCTTACAGGGGGTTGCGGAGGGGATGCTTGAGGTGGAGGACGGGGGAAGTGAACTTCCCCCGGCCCTCCCCGCAAACCTACCACCCAAACTTCACCCCGAAATCACCGTCATCGGCGGGGGGTTGGCGGGGAGTGAGGCCGCCTGGCAGGCGGCCCGCCGGGGCGTCAAGGTCCGGCTTTACGAGATGAAGCCCCGGAAGTTCTCGCCGGCGCATCAGTCCCCCCTGCTGGGGGAGCTGGTGTGCAGCAACTCCTTGCGGGCCGAGTCCGTGGAAAGCGCCGTGGGTCTCCTCAAGGAGGAGATGCGGCGGCTGGGCTCCCTCATCATGGCCGCGGCCGGCGCCACCCGGGTGCCCGCGGGCCGGGCCCTGGCGGTGGACCGGGAGGCCTTCGCGGCGTACATCTCCCGGGCCCTGGAAGATGAGCCTCTGGTTACCATCATCCGGGAGGAAGTGACCTCCCTGGACGAAGGTAGACCAGCGTCATCGCCACCGGGCCTCTCACCTCCGAACCCCTGGCCGCGGCCCTGGGGGCCCTCACCGGCCAGGAGCATCTTCATTTTTACGACGCCATCGCCCCCATCGTCACCGCGGATTCCCTTGATCTCACCAGGGTCTTCCGGGCCTCCCGCTACGGGGCCGGGGACGACTACCTCAACTGTCCCTTCAGCGAGGCGGAATACGCCCTCTTTTATGAGGCCCTGATGGGGGCCGACCAGGTCCCCTTGAAGCCCTTCGAGGAGCCTCGCTATTTCGAAGGTTGTCTGCCCCTGGAAGTGATGGCGGCCCGGGGCTACCTCACCCTGGCGTACGGGCCCATGAAGCCGGTGGGGCTCGTCGACCCCCACGACCGGCCGCCAGCCCTTTGCGGTGGCGCAACTGCGGGCCGAAAACCGGGAAGGGACGCTTTACAACCTGGTGGGCTTTCAGACCAAGCTGAAGTACGGGGAGCAGCAAAGGGTCTTTCGCCTCATCCCGGGGCTGCAGCGGGCGGAATTCGTGCGCCTGGGCTCCATCCACCGCAACACCTTCATCCGCTCTCCGGGGCTGTTGAGCCCCTATCTGAATTTCCTGCAGCACCCGCAATCTTTCCTGGCCGGGCAGATCTCGGGAGTGGAGGGCTACGTGGAATCCGCGGCCATGGGGCTTTTGGCCGGGATCAACGCCGCCCGCCAGGCCCGGGGCGAGCCCCTGCTCACGCCGCCCCGGGACACCGCCCTGGGGGCCCTGATGAGCCACCTCACCAACACCGCCACCAAAGATTTCCAACCCATGAACGTCAACTTCGGCCTCTTCCCGCCGCTAGACGGGCGCACTCCCAAGAAACTCCGGGGTGCGGCGTATGCGGAGAGGGCCTTGAAGGCGTTGGATAGCTGGATGAGACAGGAGGGGGAGCAATTGTAAGGGCAGTGGCGGGGCCAAAATCACTGGCGCGGTTTAGCAGGAACGCACCATTGACGGGTGAAGCGGCCTCTGGTCATCCAAAGATTAAGGAGTCTTGGGGACGCCCAATTTATGCAAAATGTTTTCCATCAAGCACCACTTGGTGAAGGCGGACTGGAGAAGGTTGAGGCCGACAAAGGCGGTGAAGAGGTGCCAATAGGGGCTGTAGAGATAGCCCAAAAGCAGAGACAGCAAGACAAAACTGCCGGCGATGGCGCGTATGTACCGTTCCATGGTCATAATCATTCCTCCTATTAATGGGGAACTGATGAATCCTTAACCTTACCGGTAAGGGCCACGGGCGGTTTTCCCGGCCAGGGCGGACACCTGGGTCCGCCCCTACCGCTACTAAGCAGATTGATTAGTTCTCTGAACCGAAGCATCATGTTGGATGTCCTTATCTGATCCCTGACCCCTGATCCCTAACCCCTGTCTTAATACAACCTACTCACCAGTTTGCCCTGGCGGTAGAGGGAGATATGGCCGTCCTGGGAGATGCAGATGCCCAGGACGCCGGGGGCGGAGGCGGAAAATTCCCGGGTCACCTGGTGGCGCATGCCGCTGCCCAGGTCGTCCGTATCCGGCAGCAGGCAGACGTTGGTGGGCTTGAGCCGGGCCCGGAACTGGCAGGCCTCCAGGCGGTCGTTGAAAATCGTGGCCCCGTCGGATTTGGCCAGGCCCAGGATATGGTCCAGCCAGCGCTCGTGCAGCGGCACGCATTGGGCCAGGCGCACCTGGTTTTCGATGGGGGTATGCGTGTCCTCCAGCTGGGCCTGGGTCAGGCCCAGCAAAAATATGGCGCCGTGGTCGCTGCGCCGCACCATCTCCAGCAGCGTTTTGAGGCGGAGCAGGGCGTCGGGCAGGTTGGCGTCGGGGCATACCTCCTTCAGCTGGCGCTCCAACTCCTGCCAGAAGATCTCCTGGAACAGGGGGATATGCAGATGGCCGTGGCGGTATTCCAGCACGGAAAGGGGAATCTGCCGGTTCTTGCGCCCCTTCAAGGCGATCCAGAAACTGACCCGGCCCCGGTGGGAGATGGTGGCCAGGGGCAGCACCGTGCGCCAGGCGTTGGCCGAGGTGAGCTGGCGGTGGGTGCCCCGGTCCAGCCGCAAGAGCCCCACGATGCGGCCGCCGTAGGTGGCCAGGAAGGTGCTGCGGCCGTCGGCGTTGAGGAGGAACTGCTTGAGGGCCTGCAGCCCCAAATCCAGGGAGGTGTAATTGGCTTCGTGGTACCAGAGCAAGGAGGGCCAGCGCCGGCGGTAATATTCCGGGGGGCGGTCCGAGGAGAGGAGGGCGAAGCCGGTGAACAGCCGCTCGCCTTCCACGGAGTAGTAGAGCAGCCGTTTGAAAAGGCGCCAGGCCCGGATGATCGCCTCTTCCCGGCCGCCGCCGGGCATCTCGCAGCGCCGCAAATCCGCGGGGGTGTGCAGCATGGAACCGATGTAAGGGTTGTCCTGGGCATCCAGCTTGATGGTGGCGCAGGGAGCCCACTCCAGGCTCTGCAGGTAGCCCGCCACCACCTGCTCCTCCAGGGAGTAGGGAGTGAAGGCCAGGGGCACTCCCTTCCCCTGGGAGGCCAGGGACAGGTGGTGGAGCACCAGGCGCCCGAAGAGCATGCTGAGGAACCGGCAGTGGAAAGGGGAGAGCAAGAAGGCAGTCTGGGCGGTGTGCAGCCTCAGGTACAGGGGGAGACCCCCCAGTTCCAGCCGGATCAGGTGCGACACCCCTTGCCCGTCCTGGGGCAGGTTGGGATAGATGATCCCTTTAACCTCCAGCAGTTGGCGGGCGAAATGCAGGGTGAAGCACGGAAACAGCGGCAGACCCTGGGGCGGCTCGATGCCGGCCAGGTCCGGGCGGTCCTCCCATTCCACCGAGCAGGTGGTGATGTCGTTGATGAGGCGCAAGACCTCCGGAGTGGTCACCAGGGCCTGCAGCTGCGCCGCCACGGACTCAAGAGTTGGCGATGGGGTTTGAATCATTAAATTAACACCCTTCTTACCTTGCTGGACGGCGAGGCCGAAGCCGGTGGTTCACCTGCCGCCTGTAACTATTTATTTAATCATTATTTTCGTGGTCACCAGGGGATGGGGCCAGGGGGCGCATTTTTTGGCAGAAGGCGGCCAGTTCCCGGCTACCTTCCCGGATCTTACCGGCGAGCTCGGGCCAGTTCAGGGTGGTGAACTGCCGGTCGAACAGCAGCCAGCGGCCCCTTACCATCACGTGGCGCACGTCCGCGGCCCGGGCCGCATAGACCAGGTGGGAGTAAGGGTCGTAGAGGGGCGTGAGGTGGGGTTGGTTTACGTCCACTACGATGAGGTCCGCCTCTTTGCCCGGGGTTAGGGTGCCGACGGCCTCCTCCAGGCCCAAGACCCTGGCACCTTCCCGGGTGGCCAGGGCGAGGGCCTGGGCCGCGGGCAGCAGGGTGGGGTCCAGGCGCCAGACCTTGTGGAGGCGGGCCGCCAGGCTCATTTCTCCCCAGAGGTCCAGGTTGTTGTTGGAGGCGGCCCCGTCGGTGCCCAGGCCCACCGCCACGCCTGCAGCCAGCAGCTCCGGGATGGGTGCCACTCCCGCGGCCAGCTTCAGGTTGCTCTCGGGGCAGTGGCTAACCTTCACCCCCCGCCGGGCCAGGAGTTCTGGCTCGCCGGCAGAGAGCCACACCCCGTGGACGGCCACCGTGCGCTCATCCAGGACTCCCAGGCTCTCCAGGTAGGCGGCGGGAGTGAGCCCCGTGCGCCGTCGGAGTTTTGTCACTTCTTCCCGGGTTTCCGCCAGATGGATAAAGAAGAGGGCGCCCCGCTGCCGGGTCAGGTCCTTGGCTTGCCGCAAGGTTTCCGGGCCGCAGGTATAGGGGGAATGGCAAAAAACCGCGGAGGCGATCCCCTGCCGGCGGAAGCTGTCGCCTGCTTCCAGGAAGGCCGCGGCCACCCTGAGGTTGTCCCGGGGGTCGGGGACTCCCGGGGCGGGGAAATCCACCACCCCCTGGGCCGCCACCCCCCTCAGCCCGGCGTCGGCCAGGGCCCGGCGCACCTCGGCCTCATAGAAGTAGCCGTCGGCCACGGTGGTGACGCCGCCCCGGATCATCTCGGCGGCGGCCAGCAAGGCGCCCCAGTAGACCGTCTCCGGATTGAGCCAGCTGCCTTCCGCCGGAAAAATGACCTGGGTGAGCCATTGCTTCAGGGGCAGGTCATCGGCCAGACCCCGGAACCAGACCATGGGGGCGTGGCAGTGGGTGTTGACCAACCCCGGCAGCACCAGGGCCCCCCGGACGTCCAGCCGCTTCCGGGCCGGGGGCAGGTCCCGGGGGTGGTGCGCCTGACCCACCGCAGCAATCCGGCGCCCCCGGATGGCCACGTAGGCGGCCTCCCGGGGCGGCGCCCCGGGCTCCAGGGTGAGGAGCAAGGCGTTATGGATCAGAAGGTCTGCTTCCATAAATCAAAAATGCTCAATAATGGACGTACTTATCGTCACTCATGTGTCTTTAACACCCCCCCCAAGTAGGGAAGGATTTGCCTATGGCTCAATTTTCTGGCGCTAAACCTGTAGCCGCAGGCTTCAGCCTGCGCCTGCACAGGCGGGACGCCTGTGCCACTAAAGAACCCCTAAGAGCTATCATTTATGGGCCATTGGGCCCACCAATAAAGCCTGAAAAGTTCGGTGGGCGGGCCTCCGTGCCCGCCGCCATTCCAAGGTAGCGGTGCGCAGAGCCCACGCTACGTGCACAGCCGAGAGCGGCTGTGGCACAAACTTTTCTGAGCAGAAGATTCGGGCAACCAGGACCTCAAGGGGCGATCCGGCAGGAAAGGGTGAGGGACGGGTCTTCCTGATATTTTTCTTTGATGGCCACGATAACGTCGTAGACGGAAAAGAAAGCCGCCACCACCTCCGGGTCGAACTGGCGGCCGACCTGCTCCCGGATAAACTCCAGGGCCGCATCCTCGGTAAAAGACTCCTTGTAGACCCGTTTGGAGACCAGGGCATCGTAGACGTCGGCCAGGGCCACGATGCGGGCGACGAGGGGAATCTCCTCCCCCTTTTTCCCTGGGCCTAACTGTACCTGATCCTTGCTAGGGTCGTCAATTTTGCCGGGGTAGCCGCCGCCGTCCCACCTTTCGTGGTGGTTCAGGGCGATGTCCGCGGAAATTACGTCCAGGTCCGAGTTGGGATTTTCAAACAGCCGGGCCCCGTAAATGGTGTGGTACTGCATGATGGTGAACTCGTCGTGCTCCAGTCCTCCGGGTTTCTTCAGGATCAAATCGGAAATGGCGATCTTCCCCAAATCATGGAGCATGGCGGCAATTCTGATCAAATCCCGGGTCTTCTTTATTTCCGCCTCTGGAATCCCCTGGTTCAAGGCCCATTGATGATAAATCTCCGCGGAGTAGGCAGCCACCCGGTTGGCATGGGCTCCGGTCTCCTGGGGGTCCCGCAATTCGCACATCTTGATCATCCGCAAGATCACCTCCCGGGTCAACAGGGCCCGGTCCAGCGCGGCCGCGGCGTTATTGGCAAAATGGTTCAAAATCAGCTGGTCCCGGTCGGTAAAAGGGATGATTTCCCGGTGTTGATCCAGGGCGTTAATAATTTCCAGGACCCCCACGATCTTGTCCCGGCTGGTTTTCAGCGGCACCGCCAGCAGCGATTTGGTGCGGTAGCCCGAAACGTCATCGAAGAAATGGTTGAAGGTGAAGGGCAGGTTCCAGGGAATATCGTAGACATCGTCAATGATGATAGCCTTGCCGGTGCAGGCCACGTACCCGGCGATGGACTTGTTATCGATCTCAAGGGCGTGGCTGGTGTAAATGTATCTGCTCCTGGTGGAGCTGAACAAGGTGTCGTTATGGATGAAACTGAAATTCAGGACCTTATTCTCAACTAAATATATGGACCCCGCGTCCGCATTGGTGAGCCGCCGGGCTTGCAACAAGACCGTGTCCAACAGGGCGTCCAGGTCTTTGATGTGATACAACTCCTCCATGATATTCAGCAGCTTGCTGCAGGTGTCGGCCTGGTCGTTAAGGTCCATGATGGCGGGATTCCTCTCCAAACCGCGGGGTTCTTTACCTCATTCAGCCTCTGACCGAAGCCTCTACCATAAATACGAAACAAATTCCACTGAGGTTCAAGAACCTGGAAAAAAGTCGAACGTTTCCAGGTGGGTGCTATTGCCGGGTGATATCCACCGGCGCGCCGGTGCTTTCCGCCACCGCCTGGAGAAACCGGTACCAATTGATGCGGCCGGCCAGGTCCTTTTGCTGCAGGCGTTTCATGGCATACTGCAGCATATCCGGAATTTTGTGGTAGATGTCTTCGTGCACCTCCACAAAGATGCGCCCCTTGAGGTAGCCGAACTTCACCGGTTCGTAGATGAACTCCACGCTGGTGCCCACCGGGGTGATATCAAAAAGCTTTTCAATGTCCTCGGGGTAGTGGCGGATGCAGCCGTGGCTCACCAGGCGGCCCACCCCCATGGGGGCGTGGGTGCCGTGCAGGCCGTAATGCGACAAACCCATCCAGCGGCTGCCCACGGGGTTTTCGTCGCTGTGCGGCATGAAGGCCATGCCGTACTTGGCCTGGAGGCCCTTGGGGATGCGCCAACCCGGGTTCACCGATTTGCTCTGCACCCGGAAGCGCTGGCCGATGGGGGTCTTGTAATCCAGCACCCCGATGCCGATGGGATAGGTGCGCACTTCGTGTTTCTCCGGGAAAAAGCGGTAGCCGCGCAATTCCGCCACGTTGATCAGGTAGCCGGGAGGGTTGGCTCTTTCCGGAATGATCCACTGGGTGGGGATGGTGATGTCGGTCTCCCAGGGAAGATAAAAGTGGTCCAGGCCGCGCTGGAAGCTGGCCAGCTCCCAGAAGCCCAGGTCGTAGCTGCTGGGCGATCTGGTACAGGTTTTCGTAGCGCACAATGTGGTGCTGCTGGGGCTCCCCCACCACCGTCACCGCTTCCGGGTCCACTCCCGGGCCCCGGGGCAGGTGATAGGTGAAGGGACCGGCGCCGAAGGTAACCCCTAAGCCCCCCCAGGACCAAAATATCAGGAAAAATCCCAGTACCCTTAGCAGTATTGGCATGGGCCTAATTTTATATGAAAAAGAGGGGTAGAAAAAGATCGCAACCGCGCCCGGCAACCTCCCATATGGTTAAGATATAAGATAACTCACACTTTTTGCTTTTCCACTTTTTTGTCCTTTTCCTGACTTTTCGGGAGTATACTAAACAGATAAAAAAAATTCGGTAACCGCATGATATTTGACGCCCACACCCATATCTTTCCAGAAGAGGTCTGCCGCCGGCGGGAGGATTTTTTTGCCGACGAGCCCGCCTTCCGCCTGCTCTATGAGAACCCCAAGGCCAAGATGGTGGGCCCCGAGGAGCTGGTTGCCGCCATGGATGAAGAAGGGGTGGAGGCCGCGGTGGTCCTGGGGTTTCCCTGGCGGCAGGAACGTCACTGGCGCCGACACAACGAAGTGATCCTGGAGGCCCAGCGCCGCTGGCCCCGCAAGCTCATCGGCTTCTGCGCCGCCCACCCGGGGCGGCCCGGGGGCGTCCGGGAAATCGAACGCTGCCTGGCCGCCGGGGCCCGGGGCGTCGGGCGAGTTGGCCTTCTACCTGCAGGACCGCAGCGAGGACCTGCAAGCGCCATCCTGGCCCCGGTGGCCGAACTCTGCCAGCATTACCAGGTGCCGCTCATGCTGCACGCCACCGACCGGGCCGGAGCCGAGTATCCGGGACGGTCCTTGACGCCCCTGGCCGCGGTCTACCGGGTGATCAAGGCCTTTCCGGAAACCACCTGGATTCTGGCCCACTGGGGCGGCCGGCTGCCCTTTTACGGCCTGCTGAAGAAGGAGGTCCCCGAGACCTTCAAAAACGTCTATTTCGACACCGCGGCCTCGCCTTACATCTACCGGCCGGTGATTTACCGGGTGGTGGCCGAGATGGTGGGCCCGGAAAAGATCCTCTTCGGCAGCGACTATCCCTTGCTGCCCCCCAGCCGCTACCTGAAGGAAATGGAGGAGGCGGGGCTGCCGGAGGACTGGCGGGAGATGATCCTGGGGAAAAACCTGGCCCAACTGCTGGGCTTATAAGCTACCGGGGGGAGGGCCAGGGACAACAAGTCCCTGCCCTCCCCCCAAGCTCCCCTCCCAACCCTTTACTGAGGCCGGCAAGGCAGGGCCTTCGGCCCTGACTTTCCGGCCTGAACCGCCCATATGGGGGTTGGGGGATGGGGTTTGGGGAGGGGGCAGGGGCCGTCGGCCCTGCCCCCTCCCCCATAAAACCCACAAAGGAACCTATTTTGGAGCATATCTCGGACGTACTGGTAATGGGTTCAGGTTTGGCGGGCTTGGGTTACGCCCTGAAGGTGGCGGATTTCGCCCGGGTAACCCTGATCACCAAACGGGGCCTGACGGAGACTTCCACCCGCATGGCCCAGGGCGGCATCGCCGCGGTGTTGGGGGCCGACGACCGGTTCGAGTATCACATCCAGGACACCCTCACGGTGGGCGAGGGCCTGTCCCACCCGGACATCGTGGAGCTGGTGGTGCGCCAGGGGCCGGAGCGCATCCGGGAGCTGGTGGAGATGGGGGCCCACTTCGATGCGGGCGCGGACAACGGCTACGATCTGGGCCGGGAAGGGGGCCACTCCCAGCGCCGCATCATTCACGCCCACGACATGACCGGGGCGGAAGTGGAGCGCATCCTGGTGGAGAAGGTCCTGGCCCATCCCAATATCCAGGTCTTTGAAAACCACATGGGGGTGGACCTCATCACCCGGCAGCGCCTGGTGCGCCGGGGCGCGGTGGTGGCCGACACCGAGGAGTCCTGTCTGGGGGCCTACGTCCTCAACACCCAGACCGGGGAGGTGGACACCTTCCGGGCCCACATCACCCTGCTGGCCACCGGCGGGGTGGGCAAGGTCTATCTCTATACCAGCAACCCCGACATCGCCACCGGCGACGGCATCGCCATGGCCTACCGGGTAGGGGCCTGGATCGGCAACATGGAGTTCGTGCAGTTCCACCCCACCTGCCTCTACCACCCCGCGGCCAAGAACTTCCTCATCTCCGAGGCCCTGCGGGGGGAAGGGGCCATCCTCATGGACCATGGCGGCCGCCCCTTTATGGAAAAGTACCACCCCTTGAAGGACCTGGCCCCCCGGGATACGGTGGCCCGGGCCATCGACCTGGAGATGAAAAAGACCGGCGCCGATTGCGTCTATCTGGACATCAGCCACAAGGACCCGGATTTCGTCAGGACCCGGTTTCCCAACATCTATCAGCAGTGCCTGGAATTCGGCATCGATCTAACCAAGGAGCCCATCCCGGTGGTGCCTGCGGCCCATTACATGTGCGGCGGGGTGATGACCGATGCTTTCGGCCGCACCACCATTTCCAACCTCTACGCGGTGGGCGAGGTCTCCATGACGGGTCTGCACGGGGCCAACCGCTTGGCGTCCAACTCTTTGCTGGAGGCCCTGGTCTTTTCCCACCAGGCGGCCCTCTCGGCCCGCGAAACCCTGCCGGAGCTGCAGTCCAAACCCTTGGTGCCGGTGCCGGAGTGGAACCCTTACGGGGCCACCGACAGCGAAGAGGCAGTGGTGGTGTCCCACAACTGGGACGAAATCCGGCGCTGCATGTGGAACTATGTGGGGATTGTGCGCACCGACCGCAGATTGATGCGGGCCAAGCACCGCATCGACCTGATCCAGCAGGAGATCCAGGAGTATTACTGGAACTTTCTCATCACCAGCGATCTCTTGGAGCTGCGCAACATCGCCACCGTGGCCGACCTCATTGTTCGCATGGCCCTGCGGCGCAAAGAAAGCCGGGGGCTTCACTATAATTTGGATTATCCCCAGACAGATGATGTAAACTTCCGGCGAGACACTCTGATCTCTTCCGAAGGGTGGCACTGATGGGGCATGAAAAGATCCTTCTGGCCGATGACGACTCCCAGATGCGGGAGACGCTCAGCGAGTTCCTGCGGGGCCTGGGGTATGCGGTGGCCGCAGTGGCGGACGGCTGGCAGGCCATGGAGGCCCTCAAGGCCACGGAGTTCCACCTGGCCGTCCTGGACCTGAAGCTGCCGGGATACTCCGGTCTGGACCTCCTCTCCTACATCAAGACCAGCGCTCCCCACACCGAGGTCATCCTGTTCACGGGGCACGGTGGCGTGGACAGCGCCATCCAGGCCCTGCGCCTGGGAGCCTATGACTACCTGCTGAAAGCGGACCTGCGCCTGGAAGAATTGCAGGCGGTGGTGACCCGGGCCCTGGAGCGCCGCCGCCTGGCCCAGAGCAACCGGGAACTCTCGCATAACTTGCGCCAGGCCCAGAATGAGCTTGCCAAGCAGCGGTGCGTCGAGCTCACCCAGGTGCGGCGCATCGGCGAAGCCCTGGCGGTGCCGCTGACCTGGGAACAGCTCTTCCACGGGCTGCTGAACCTCATCTGGGAGAGTCTTCCCCTGGCCGTCCTGGGCATGGAGTTCCAGGGAGCCGGCAAAGAGCTGTCTCTGGAGGCTTATCGTCGTCACCCCTCCATCGAGGAAAGGGAATTCGATCAATTTAAAAGTTGGCTCCAGGCCCGGTTCAGCCAGGAGTGCGGCGAGAACCCGGGCACGGGCCGGGAGGAATGCGCCCTGCCGGAGCAACCCGTGCCGGAGCTCCTTTGCGAAAAAGCCCAGGCCGGCGGGGTCCTGGCCGTCATCGCCGCAGGCCGGGATAGCCCCTTTACCCCGGAAGAAAATGAGATGTTCCACATTTTCGTGCTCCAGGGAGAGGCGGCCTTGAAAAACCTGGTGCTCTTCGAGGAGGTCAAGTCCCTGGCCATCCACGACGGGCTCACCGGGCTCTACAATTACCGCCACTTCTGGGAACTGCTGGTCCATGAAGTGGAGCTGAGCCGGCGCTACGGCAAACCCCTGTCCATGCTGTTTCTGGACCTGGACAATTTCAAGGTCATCAACGACACCCTGGGGCATCCCCAGGGGGACGTGGTTCTGAAGGCGCTGGCGGCCTATTTGAGGGGCGCGGTGCGCCAGGCCGACGTGATCTGCCGCTACGGCGGCGAGGAGTTCGTGCTGCTGCTGCCCCACACCGCGCCCGAGCAGGCCATGATCCTGGCGGAAAGACTGCGCCAGCGCATCTCGGAACTCACCATCCCCTTGCCGGACCGGGACCAGCAAGTCACCGTCAGCATCGGGGTGGCCGGACTGAATGAGGGGATGAGCGGGGCGGAGTTGCTGGACGCGGCCGACGCCGCCCTCTATCGGGCCAAGCATGCGGGCCGCAACCGGGTCTGTGGGCCGGCGGGAGTTTTGGCCACCCTGGAAGTTAGGGCCGAAATGCATTAGCCCGCCCAGACTCACAGCTCCAGGAAAACGAAACGCGGACCCAAGGTCCGCGTTTTAGCTTGCCGCCAGCTTCCTTTTCTCGTAATGATGGCGGGCACAGAGGCCCGCCCCACCAGGAAAATCACAAGGGTGGGGCGGCCGTCTCTGGCCGCCCCAAGAGTCATTGGGTCAGATATTTTGGCCTTGCCGGCAGCTTTCTCTGTAAGCAGAACCCCTCAAGGAATGGCGTCCACCACCTCGAAGCCCTGTTGCTTCAGGGCCTCGACGATGGGCTTGAGGTCGCACTTTTCCAGGCGAAAATAGTAAGACCGCTTGCCGGCCTGGCTGGGGCCCAGGGCCACGTTGATGATCTTGGCCCCGACCTTTTTGAGTGAATCCGTGGCCGCCTCCAGGGCCGCGGGCCGGTCCTCCAGGCGCAGGTCCAGGCGGGAGCTGCTGCGCAGCAGCCCCAGCATGGCGGTGAAGGCGGAGATCAGGTCCAGCATGGTGAGGACCCCCACCAGGCGGTCGCCCTCCACCACCGGCATCCCGCCGATCTTGTGCTCCACCACCAGCCGGGCCGCTTCCTCCACGCTGGTGTCCGGGGTGACGGTGATGGGGGCCTGCACCATGACGTCGCCCACCGTGATCTTCTCCAGCATGGAGGCCAACAGCACTTCCCGCAGGTCCCGGGAGGTGATCCAGCCCACCATGCGGTGGTTTTCCACTACCGGGAGGTGGCGGATGTTGCGTTTTTGCATCAGTTTCAGGGCCTGCCCCACCTGCTTGTCCGGCGAAATGGTGGCAACCTCCCGGGTCATGATCTGTCCGACCAGCATCGGCCTCCTCCTTACCAGTCGAGAGGTTTACAAAAGGTTTTCAGAGGTCTTACCTTAAAATAAAGAGGCGGGAATTTCAAGGAAATTCCCGCCTGGCCAGGGCACGGAGGGTCTGAGAGTTTATACTGTTTTCTCTTTCAACCCATCAAACTCAACCTGTAACTTAATGAATTCCCTGTTTATTTTAACCGGAAACTAAAAACCGAAAACCCTATTAATTGGTGGCCAGCTGCATCTGCAGGGTGGCGATGACGTGCTCGGCCTCGCCGATGTAGGTGGACATATTGGCCCGGTGGTTGGCCAGGATGCCGTCTTTGGCGCCGTTGGTCACCACCCAGGGGTCCAGGTGCGAGGCGCTGTGCAGGGCGTGGATGGCGTCCTCCAGCAGCTTGTGGGAGTTTTTCTTCTGCAGTTCCTGGTGGAAATCCTTGCTCACCGCCTCCAGCATCTCCGCCATCCCCAGGGCGATGCCCTGGGAATAATAGAAGTAGTCGTCCACCATGAACCAGGAAATGTGCTGGCCATCGGCTTCCACATCCTTGATCAGGTTGTGGAAGCTGCTGCCCAGCAGGTCCTTATAATTGCCGAGCAGGGCAATGAGATGATCCACCCGGGAGTAGAAACGGCTGCGGCCCTTTTTTAAATTGTCGATGTAGACTCCCAGATCCTGCATGGCCTCCCGGTACTTGCCGGAGGCGGAGGGAAACCAGTATTTGTCCGGGCTCACCATAAAGAAGTTCATGGCTTCGTTGACCCGGGGATCATAGGCCTCGGTGGTGGCAAAGCGCGTAAAGTTCTCGTTCAGCACCACCACGGTGCGCCGGGCCACTTCCAGGACTCCCAGTTGGATGTTGTTGACGTTGTCGGTAAGACCCAGTTTGCCGAAGATGATGGTGTTGGGCCGCCAGCCGAACCAGGTCTGGTTCACCTGATCGTCCACGATCTTGATGAGGCCCCGGGTGAAAGTCTCTCCCTTGACCGGTTCCCGGGGCGGCGGCGCCAGGGCCGCGGGCGGGGGCGGCGCCGGAGCCGCTTCCGGGTGGGCCCCCGCGGGCGGGGCGTGCTCCGGTTCTTTCAGCTTGGGGGCCTCCTTAAGTGGGGCTGAGGGTGGGGCCGCCTCATGGGGGGCCGAGGCCGCCGCCGGCGGCTCCTCCCCCGGGGGCTTGCCTTGGCGCAGGCTCCCCCAGGTGAACAAAGCTCCCAGAAATAGAAAGATTACCAGGGCCACCAGGAGAAAGCGGTGGCGCAGCAGGCGCCACAGCAGGCTATCATCGCCGGGGGGTCCCGGGGGCAAAGGCGCGGGTAGACGCTCCTCTGAAGGTGTGTCCTTGGGGGTCATGGATATTTGGGCTCCTACCTCAAACATCCGCCTTGCTGCGGGTGTTCCGCAAAAACCTCGGCGGTGAAGGTGTAGATCTTGGTGGAAGGGGCCTTCCAGGCGTCCGGGTCCAAACCGGCTTTGCAGCAGGTCTGCTGCAAAAAGGCCAGCCGGTCCCATTTGTATTCGGTGGCTACCTGGGGTAGCAGCAGACCACGGCAAAAGCCCTGGACGATATAAAGGCCGTGCTTGCCCACCTCGATTTCATCAGTGCTGGTGATAAGCTTCATGGGGCTTAAGACCGAGATCTCGATTTCCAGGTCGGCCAATTCCTCCGGTCTCAGGGGCTTAAAGCGAGGATCGTGGAAGGCTGCGGACGCCGCCATTTCCCGCACGGTCTGCAGGAGCGGTTTCACCGCCTCCAGGTAGCCGATACAACCCCGCAAGCGTCCCTGGCGGTGCAGGGAAACGAAGGCGCCCCGTCGCTCGCCCAGCACGGGGGACGGGTCATTCACCGGCGGCACCGACTTGTCGCTCAAATGGGCCTCGATGCTGGCCCGGGCTTGCATAAGCAGCAGCTTCTTATCGACATCGGTGAGGTTCATGGCATTCTGTCCCCCCCAGCCAGGCGGCACCATTAGAGCCCCCAAAGCTCCGACCAGGAAATGCAAGATTAAGAGAACCCGAAGGAGACTCATGGACTTGGCGGTAAGCCGGACCTCCGGCGGCTAACGTTCCTCCTTAAGTATCTAACCAAGATTTCCACTTCCTGTCAATGGCAAAGGGGCGGCGATTTGGCGGGGCAAAGATGGCATTCCCCTTGCATCCCGGCTCCGGGCTTGGTAAATTGAAGGGCAAGGAGGGGACCGCCCGCCAGAGCGGTTCGCGCCCCACCCCGGCGCAGTGAGCCCACTGCCATAACGGCCCCGGCCCTAGTCCCATGAAAACTTACCCGATTTTTGCCAACCTGACCGACAAACCCTGCCTGGTGGTGGGCGGGGGCTCGGTGGGGGAACGCAAAGTGCAGGACTTGCGGCTGGCCGGGGCCCGGGTGACGGTGGTGAGCCCCCGGGTCACCCCTGCCCTGGCGGAGCTGGCCGAGGCGGGGGAGATCCGCCATCTGCTGGAAGATTTCCGGCCGGACCATGCAGACGGCATGGCCCTGGTGATGGCCGCCACCGACGACCCGGAAGTCAACGCCAGGGTAAGCGCCGCGGCCCAGGCCCGGTCCATCTGGGTCAACGTGGCCGACGCCCCGGAGCTCTGCACCTTCATCGTGCCGGCCCAGGTGCGCCGGGGTGACCTGACCTTGGCCATCAGCACCGGCGGGGCTTCGCCGGCCCTGGCCCGGAAACTGCGGGAAGAACTGCAGCAGCATTTCGGCCCCGAATACGTGCCTTATCTGGCGCTGCTCCAGGGCATCAGGGAGCGCCTCCTGGAAGACCGCCGGGGGCACCCGGATAATTCCCGGCTCTTCCGCCGCCTGGTGGATTCCCCCTTGCTGGAGACCGTGGCCCGGGGGGACCGGGCCCGGATCGTGAGCCTGCTCGTCGAGATCCTGGACTCCGCTTTGAGCTCCCTAGTCCTGGGGGAGCTGGTGTCCCAGGCCTTCAAGGAGCCGGAAGGATAGGAGGTTAAAAAGTGATTTTAGGGGAGGGCCGGGGGCTTACAATCGTTCTCCCCTAAGACCCCTCCCATCCCCCCAAAATTGGAAAGTAAGAGACGCAATTCATTGCGCCCGGGGCTTGATCACAACTTAGCCAATATATGGGAAATTTTTTCCTTTACCTGACCCTGGTGGGCTACTTCGGCGCCACTGTCCTGTGGCTGGGATTCTTCCTGGTCCAGCGAGAGAGCTATTGCCACTGGGGCGCCTGGGTCATGGGAGCCGGACTTACGGCCCACACCGTGGCCCTCATTCAGGAAACCTGGAGTTTCGGCTATCTGCCGGTGGCCACCTTCGGCAATTCCCTGCTGGTTTTTGACTGGGCCCTGGTGGCGGTCTTTCTCCTGCTCAACTGGCGCTACCCCATCAAGGTCCTGGGGGCCCTGGTGGCGCCCCTGGCGGCCCTGCTGGTGTCCGGGGCCCTCATCCTGCCCCAGGGCAAGGGCACCGTCTCGCCTTTGCTCCAGGGCTTCTGGCTCACAGTGCACATCAGCCTGACGCTCCTGGGCTACGCCGCCCTGGCCCTGGCCTTCCTGGGGGGCATCTTCTATCTGATCCAGGAGCGCCAGATCAAGGCGAAAAAGTTCGGCTTCTTTTACCGGCGGCTGCCGTCGCTCTCCCAACTGGACACCCTGAACTACTGGTGCCTCACCATCGGCTTCCCCCTGCTCACCGCGGGCATCATTTCCGGGTCCCTGTACGCCCAGCACGCCATGGGGCGGTTCTGGAGTTGGGACCCCAAGGAAATCCTGACCCTCTTGGCCTGGCTCATCTACGCGGTGCTGCTGCACGAGCGCCTCACCGTGGGGTGGCGGGGCCGGCGGGCGGCGTGGCTCGCCATCTGCGGCTTCCTGGTGCTGGTGTGCGCCTTCGTGGGCGCCAGCCTCTGGCTCACCGGCTACCACAGCTTCGCCAAGTTCATCCAGAAGCCATGAATCTCCTTCTGTTCGGCGTCAACCACAAGACGGCTGCCCTTTCCCTGCGGGAAAAGATAGCCAGCCTCTTTCCGGACCTGGGTCAGGCTTATCAAAGCCTGAAGGCCTGGCCGGAGTTTTCCGAGGTCTTGCTCTACACCACCTGCAACCGGGTGGAGCTGATGTGCGTCACCGAAGAGCCCGAGGCGGCCGGCGCCCGGGTCCGGGCCTTTTTTTCCGGGCACCCGGAAATTACCCCGGAAGCCCTGGAGGAGTCCTTCTACACCCGCCGGGACCAGGAGGCGGTGCGGCATCTCTTCCGGGTGGCCGCGTCCCTGGACTCCATGGTGCTGGGGGAGCCCCAGATCCTGGGGCAGGTGAAGGCGGCCTACCGGGCCGCCACGGAGCACCAGGCCACCGGGCCCATCCTCAACCGGCTGCTGCACAAGGCCTTCTCCGTGGCCAAACGGGTGCGCGGCGAGACCGGCATCGGCGACCAGGCGGTGAGCGTCAGCTACGCCGCCGTCACCTTGGGCCGCAAGATCTTTGGCGAGCTGGCCGGCAAAAACGTCCTGCTCCTGGGGGCCGGCGAAATGGCGGAACTGGCCCTGGAGCACCTGCGGGGCCAAAACGTGGCCCGCATCAGCGTGGCCAACCGGACCCTGGAGCGGGGAGTGCGCCTGGCCCAGCGCTTCGGCGGCGAGGCCGTCTCCCTGGAGGAGCTGGAACCCCAGCTCCTCACCGCCGACATCCTCATCAGCTCCACCGGCGCCGGCGACTTTCTCCTCACCCGGGATCAGGTCAGGACCGCCATGCGCCGCCGCAAGCAAAGGCCCCTTTTCCTCATCGACATCGCCGTGCCCCGGGACCTGGACCCGGCCATCAACGATCTCGACAACGTCTATCTTTACAATATCGACGATTTGCAGGAGGTGGCGGAGCAGGGCAGAGAGCACCGCCAGCAGGAAGCCGCCAAGGCCGAAAGGGTGGTGGCCGCCGAGACCCTCAAGTTCCAGAACTGGCTGGCCACCCTGGAGGTCTTCCCCACCATCATCGACCTCAAGGACAAGGCCGAGGCCATCTGCCAGGTGGAACTGAAAAAGACCCTGTCCCACCTGGGCCCCGTCACCCCGGAGCAGCGCCAGGCCCTGGAGGTGCTCACCAGTTCCATCACCCAGAAACTGCTGCACGACCCCATCATCTTTCTGAAGCGCAACCACCACCTGAAGCAGCCCCAACGGGACCTGAACCTGGTGCGGCGCCTGTTCAACCTGGATGCGGACGCCGCAGGACAACGGCTCCGAAAAGAACTAGGTCCCACCGGGGCTATTGACCCCGCCTTTCCCTCCTGTTATCCTAGACTTATATTTTGGGGCAAAAGCCGGCCGCAGTTTGACGCGGCCTGGCTGGTGGCAATGCTTTGCTGGAGTTACCCCAACTCGAGGTCAACCATGTCCAAGGTCATAGATATAGAAGACCGGCTCAAGCTGGAGCAGAAAAAAAGGGCCAAGGTCGACAAGGCCAAAAAGCTGGAAGTGGTGCGCAAGGTGGCCCAGTGCACCCGGTGTCTGGCCCGTTGCGCCAAGTGCGGGGTCCAGTTCGAGACCCACGAAATGTACAAGCGATATAAGGGGCCTTACCGGCTCTGCGATTTTTGCCAGGAAGAGTACGAGGACTTTCTCCGCATCACGGAACAGGGAGAGGAGAGCCCCTATTACTGGCACAACCGGGAGTGGCTGGCCCTCTGGCGGGTCTGGATCGATTACCAGAAGGCCATGAAGATCTACGGCGAGTCCCAGGAGTTCATCGACCTGGTGCGGGAGGTGGAGTGGGACCGGTGAGGCGCTGGCAGGTCCCTGAAAAGGCGAGGGCGGGTTGGCAACCCGCCCCTTGGGACTTGCTGAATTACTCTGCCTGTCCGACCCGGTAGGCGTGCTGCAGGATCTCCATGGCAAAGTTGAAGGCGGCGTCACGGTCCATGGTAATTTCGGTGTGGCAGGCCTTCTTTCTCGCCGCTGCAGGTGAAAACAACAACTTGACCGCGCCTTCGGGGCGCTGCACCACCGCCACCTCCCCTTCCGGCTCAATAGTCTTATAGGTGCGGTGCACCATTTTGTCGGGGTTATTTCCGTGAACAGGGTGAACCATAAACTCCTCCTCAGCTCTGGTAATAGCGTGAGGTTTTAGCATAATCATCTAGCGGCAGTAATTCAAGCCCGAAGTTTCCCGCCATGGCCTTTTATCCGCAAGAATATGATTTGATCGTCATCGGGGCCGGCCACGCCGGCTGCGAAGGGGCCCTGGCCGCGGCCCGCATGGGTCTCAAGGTGCTGCTCTTCAATCTCAACCTGGACACCATGGCCCAGATGGCCTGCAACCCCGCGGTGGGGGGCCTGGCCAAGGGCCACCTGGTGAAGGAGATCGACGCCCTGGGGGGCGTCATGGGGCGCCTCGCCGACCTCACCGGCATCCAGTTCCGCACCCTCAACCTCTCCAAGGGGCCGGCGGTCCGGGGCACCCGGGTGCAGTGCGACAAGCAGGCCTATCGCCTGGCCATGAAGGCCCACCTGGAACAAGAACGAAGCCTCGATCTGCGGGAGGCCATGGTGGAGAGGGTCCTCATCGAGGACGGCCGGGTGGCGGGGGTGGTGGAGACCCTGGGGCTGGCGTACCGGGCCCGGGCGGTGCTCATCACCACCGGCACCTTCTTAAACGGCCTCATTCATATCGGGGAGGTCCGCATCCAGGCCGGCCGGGCCGGGGAGTTCGCGGCCACCGCCTTGGCCGCGCAATTGCAGGACCTGGGGTTCCGGATGGGGCGCATGAAGACCGGCACCCCGCCGCGGCTCAGGGCCGGCACCATCGACTTGGAGTCCATGGGCCGGCTCACGGGAGACCCCCGGCCTCGCCCCTTTTCCTGGCGGACGCCGTCCGCGGGGCTGGGCGCCCGGCAGGTCACCTGCTTCGTGACTCACACCACGGGGGCCACCCACCGGCTGGTGCGGGACCACATCCACCTTTCCCCCCTTTACAGCGGGGTGATCAAGGGGGTGAGCGCCCGCTACTGTCCCTCCCTGGAAGACAAGGTGATGCGGTTCCCGGACAAGGCATCCCACCAAGTGACCCTGGAGCCGGAAGGCCGGGAGACCGCGGAGATCTACGCCAAGGGCCTGGGGAACTGCCTGCCGGTGGAGTTGCAGTTTCAGCTCTTCCGCAGCGTGCCGGGGCTGGAGGAGGCCGAAGTGATGCGGCCGGCTTACGCCATCGAGTACGATTACGTGGACCCCTTGCAGCTCAAGGCCACCCTGGAGACCAAGCTGATCCGGGGGCTGTTCCTGGCGGGCCAGATCAACGGCACCTCGGGCTACGAGGAGGCCGCGGCCCAGGGCCTGTGGGCCGGCATCAACGCGGCCTGCCAGATTCAGGGGCGCCCGCCCTTTCTGCCCCACCGCTCCCAGGCTTACATGGCGGTGCTGGTGGACGACCTGGTGACCAAGGGCACCCGGGAACCCTACCGCATGTTCACCTCCCGGGCGGAATACCGGCTGCTCCTCAGGGAGGACAACGCCGACGCCCGCCTGACGGAGTGGGGCTTTGATTTGGGGCTGGTGGAGCAAGTGGCCCTGGAACGCCTTAGAGAAAAGCAACGCCTCCTGGCCGAGGAGGAAGCCAGGCTGGCGGGCCGCCGGGTCTTCCCCACCCCCGAGGTGAACCGGGAACTGGCGAGCCTGGGCACCGCCCCCCTGAAGGCGCCCACCCCGCTGCTGAGCCTGGTGAAGCGCCCGGAGCTTAATTTGCCCAGCCTCTACCGCCTGAGCGGGGAGGAGCCGCCGGTGCCCGCCGAGGTGGTGGAGCAGCTGGAAATCAAGTACAAATACGACGGCTATATCAAGCGCCAGGAGGACTCAGCCCGTCAGTTCGCCCAGGGGGAGGCCAGGCGCATCCCGGAGGACCTCGATTACGACCGGGTGCCGGGGCTCTCTAACGAGGTCCGCCACAAGCTGAAAGAGGTGCGGCCCCGGTCTCTGGGCCAGGCGGCCCGCATCTCCGGGGTGACCCCCGCGGCCTTGGCGATTTTGATGGTTTATCTGAAAAGAAAGAGTGGCGGAAAGGGACGGGGAGTCTCACCCCCTGTTTCCCCGGAACCGAAGCTTTAAGACCGGCGGGGGGTGGGAGGCCCAGCCGCCGGGTTCATTTTTGCTACCACCCCTGCTGGGGGCCCGTGGCCCTCTGGGCGCTGTAATCGAAATAGCCGGCGCTGACGCTGGCGCCGCACATGGCGCAGGTGGCGGCCTGGTTTATGGTGTCGCGGCGGCGCTGGTCGCTTGAGGACATCTCGGCGCAACTCCCCAGCAGCAAGACCGCCACCACCGCCAGAAGGATGGCTCTGATCATTTCCGCTCCTCTCCTCAGAGTATTTCTCGGGAAAATCTCCCTACTACTTTAGCAGGCTTTTATTGCCGAAACTTCCACTCCCGGGCAGGGCAAAGAGTCCTTCCCCCTGCACCGAAAAGAAGAAAGATCCATGGGGGGATACTTCTGGTTCAGTGCGATCCCCCGCCCCGGCCGGCGGCAAGCCGGCTGGGCAACCATATAAGAGTCGTCCTATCCCTTAGTGGCCCCGGGTTTTCTGATACTGGTCATAAAGGTAGCCGCCCAGGAGGCCCGCGGCGCCCCGCCAATGGCCGCGCCCGCCGCGGGGGAGCCTGCGGCCCAGCCGATGAGGGCGCCGCTGCTGGCGCCGATGGCGCCGCCGCTCAACACCCGCTGCGAGGTGGTGGACATGCCGGTACAGCCGCCCAGCGCCAGGGCCACTACCATGAGTAAAATTACCGCCTTCTTCATTTAATTCTCTCCTGCTTCGGTGCCTTGGCGGACCTCACCGCCACAGGGCAAGCGCCGCCCCAAATATCCGGCTAAAGGGGAAAAGTGGGGTGCGGACCCGGCTCGACCCCCCCGGCATGGGCGGTAAGGTAACGAGCTGCGGGTCGGACGAGAAAAACCTCGTGCCGCCGGGTTTAGACTCACGTCTTAAGGGCGACCTTGAGATTTTTCGTATTGGTCGTAGACATAGCCGCCCAGCGCCCCTGCCCCGGCGCCGATGGCGGCGCCGCAGCCGGGGCAGCCGGCGGCCCAGCCGATGAGAGCGCCGCTGCCGGCGCCGATGGCGCCGCCGCTCAGCACCCGCTGTTCAGTGGGAGACATTCCAGCACAGCCGCCGATGAATACGGCAGCCACCAATACCAAAACCACCGCGCTTCTCATTTTGGTTTCGCTCCGCCTGAGGTTTCCGGAGGGCAAACCGAGGTGCAGCGCTTGAGCACCACCTCGATAACGGAAGTGTCCAACTTACCGGGGTTCTCCTGGTAGTACTTATCCACTTCCTGGACGATTTGCATGACGGTGTGCTTTTTCAGATCGTCGACGAAGGCCCTGGAGATGCAGCCAGTCCGGCCGCGTCCAGCCGCCACTTCAAAATCCGCCAGGTTGCCGATGCCGAAGACGTAGCCGACCTTGCCATCCAGGGAAACTTGCTTCCAATGTTCACCGTTCCACAGGAAGGCCTTATCTGCAGCCATACCAGCCGAGGCCGCCACCAGGATCAAGACGGCCGCCAAACTCAGGATGCTCGCCCTTTTCATTTCTTTTTCCCCGCCGCGGCAGTTTCAGGGGGGCAAAGCTTGGTGCACCTCATGAGGATTACCTCGATGACCGGGGTCGACATTTTTCCGGGGTTTTCTTTGTAGTACTTGTCGACTTCGGCCACCACCTGCCCCACGGTCTTGGTCTTGAGTTCGTCCACGAAGCCCTTGGAAATGCACGCGGCCCTGCTGGCCCCGCCGGACGAGGTTTCAACATCCGCCATGTTGCCCATGCCCTTGACGTAAGCCACTTTGATCTCAGGAGTCATGTCTTTCCAGTGAGTGCCGTTCCACAGGAATCCTTTTTCCGCGGCCAGGGTTACCGAGGACAGGGCGAAGAGTATGGCCAACCCGATAATGGCTGCCTTCCCTTGAAGTTTCATGGGGTTCTTCCTCCCCTTGGCTTGGAATTTGGGTTTAACGATCTAGCCTTCTTCAGGGCCGGCCTTGGGTTCGGCTGCCGGCCGTTTCTTCTTGTTGTTCTTTTGGCCTTTCTTTCTGGCCACCTTAGCGGGCTTCTTCTTGTCGGCCTTTTTAACCTTGGCCTTTTTCTGGGCCTTTTTGCCTTTGGCCTTGGCTTTGGGCTTGGCCTTCTCTTCTTCTACTTTCTTGGGTGCGGCTGGCTCTTTAGTCTCCGGCTGAGCCAGCGGCCGCTGACCCTCCAGCATGGGGGGTATGGCCGGCGCCTCCACCTCTTTTTGCGCCCTGGCGCCCTGGAGGCTCAACAAGAATATCCCCGCGGTGGCCAAGGTGACAAATTTTTTCATGGCTATCCTTGGAATCCTCCCGCTTAAAGTCCTTTAAAACTTGCCGGGATTCGCAGCCGAATCCCGGCAATGGTCCGGTCCTACTCTTCGGCTTTGGCCTTCTTTTTCTTTTTGGCTTTAGCCTTTTTGGTTTTCTTCTTTTCAGCCTTCGTGGCCTTCTTAGTTTCTTTGGCCTCTTCTTTGGCCGGAGCCGCCGGCGCCTTCACCTCAGGCGCGGCGGGCGCCCTCTCCAAGGTCGGCGGGGTTGCCGGCATTAGCGGCGGAGCCTGCGGCGCTGGCGCCCCACCTTGGGCCAGGGAAGCCCCCTGGAGGCTCAGCAGGAAAACTCCCACACTGGCCAAGGTAACGAGTTTCTTCATAGCCATCCACCCTCCCCTTTATAAGAACTTTAAATAATTTTGGTGGCGGTGCAGGGACTTGAACCCCGGACACTGCGGATATGAGCCGCATGCTCTAACCGACTGAGCTACACCGCCGTGACACCTGAAATATATTAATCTGAGCCTGGTCTGTCAAACAAAATTGCAGGGGCCCGGAGGCCTTTGCACCAAAGGGGAAGGGTATAGGTATTTATACGTTACGCCTTTTATTAACGCAAGGACGCCCTCCCCCTGAAGAGCACCCGGGCCGACGTGAAGACGGCCCGGCGACAGGCTAGACAACGAGGGCCGTCAGCTCGAATAAGTGATCGATGAGGAAGTCGGGCCGGGCCTCCCGCAACGCGGCCGCATCGCCGTAGCCGTAGGTGACGGCCACGGTGAAGGTGGCGGCAGCCCTGCCGGCCAGGACGTCCGCGGGCTTATCGCCCACCATGACGGCGCGGTGCGGAGGGACCCCCAAGTCGGTGAGCACTGAGAACAACTGTTGGGGGGAAGGCTTTAGCTCGACCTCATCGCCCCCGCCCCGGACCGCAATGAAAAACGGGAAAATGCCCAGGACCCGCAGGACCTGCTCCGTCAGGGACAGACGCTTGTTGGAGAGCACCACCAACTGCTTGGCGGCAAGCCTTTTCAGGGTCTCCGGCACCCCGGGGTAAAGGCGGGTCAAATCGCCGCAGTGCCGGGTGTAATAATCGAGGTAGAGTTTCAGGCACTCCTCCACGTACTGCTGGTTTCCCGGACCCACCACCCGTTCCATGAACTTGCGCTCGCCCCCGCCGATCATGGACTTGACGGCTTCGGGGGAGTGCTCCGGCAATCTAAGCTGCCGGCAGGCATAGTTGGCGGCGTTGGTCAGGTCGGCCAAAGAGTCGGCCAGAGTGCCGTCCAGGTCGAAGACGATGAGATCGACGTTGGCCTTGCTAGTCAAAAGGCTCATGTACAGGTCTCATAAGGACGGCAGGCACGGAGGCCTGCCCCACCGGCTTATAACAGGATGCCGCCCAATAATGCCGCAATGGTCACCGCCGATGCGGCTGTAAGGGCGCCGTCTAATGCGCCCGAAGGGCTCGGACCTGCCGCGCTTCGTGAGGGCGCCAGGAATTACGCCCCGGGCGGCTTTCCTTCCCGCAATTCCTGGTAGCTGGGCAGCACCCCCAGGGAATGGGCGCTCTTCACCGCGCTGATGATGGCCCGCTCCAGGGCGGTTTCGGCCAAAAGCCCGGTGACGTGCAGGTCGGCATTCACCTCCGGGTGGGCCAGGACAAAGACCACGTCGCCGTCAAACAGGGTGTGCACCGGGCGAATGGTGCGGGCCAGGGCGTTGTGGCCCATCTGGGCGATCTTCTGGGCCTGCTCCCGACTCAGGCGGGCGTTGGTGGCCACCACGCCGATGGTGGTGTTGGCGGCCGCGGGCTCCCCGAAACCGCGCCGCACCACCCCCTGGCGCAACAACCGGGCGGCGTCGGCGAACTCCCGGGACTCCGGGGCGGTGCGCACCCCGGCCAGGATCTCCCCGGTGCCGGGGTCCACCACGTCCCCCAGGGCGTTGACCACCGCCAGGGCCCCCACCTTCAGACCTTCGGGGCCTTCTTCAAAAGCGGTCCCCAAGCCACCCTTGGTGGCCTGGTGGATACCCAGGAGCTTGCCCACGGTGGCGCCCACCCCGGCCCCCAGGCTGCCGTCTCCCTGGACCTCGGTCCTGGCCGCCTGGCAGGCGGCGAAACCCATGGCCTTGTCGGGCCGGGCCCGGCAGTTGCCCACGGACAGGTCGTAAATCACCGCGGTGGGCACGATGGGCACCCGGGTGACGGTGACGTCGAAACCCCGGCCCCTTTCTTCCAGGTATTCCATGACCCCGCCGGCTGCGTCCAGCCCGAAGGAGCTGCCTCCGGAAATGAACACCGCATGCACTTCCGTGGAGATGTGGTAGGCCAGGAGGGAGTCCATCTGCCGGGTGCCCGCGGCGGAGCCCCGGATGTCGGCGCTCCCCACCGTGCCCGGCGGGCACAGGATAACGGTGCAGCCGGTGACGTTTTTAAAGTCACTGGCATGACCCATCAAAAAACCCGGAACGCGAGTAATCATGACTAAAGCTGGGAGGCGCCCGAAGACACCAATTGGAAGGAACCGTCCCGGATGGTGAGGAGATAGATGGCGGCGTCCTCCTCCCGCTCGGCGGTGAAGCCCCGGAACCAGGGGAGGTTCGGCACCCCTTTAAGAGACAGGAGCAGCCGGGGAAGTTCGGCCCGGCTCAGGGACGGCTGGGACTCGGCCAGCCGGGTCATGACCCGCACCACCACGTAGCCCTGGGCCGCCAGGTAATCGGGGGCCTCGCCGTACTGCTGCCGGTAGGCGGCGATGAATTTCTGCACCCCGGGGTCCGGGTCGGCGGCAAAGAAGGCGTCGGGAAACAGGATCCCCTCCAGGGCCCGGAGCTGGGCCTCGGGGGTGGCCGGGTTGTGGAGCAGATTGGTGCCCAGCAGCCGTAGCCCCTGCAATTTGGTGCCGGCCAGGGAGGCGGCGATGGCCGCGGCGGCGCCCGCGTCGTCGGGAACAAACAGGGCCTCGATTCCCGGGGTCCCTGCCGCGGCGGGCTGCACGGCTTCCGCCAGGGTAGTCAGCACCGGGGCGAAATCCTGGGTGCCGGAGGCGTAGAATTCCTGGGCCACCAGTTCGCCGCCTTGAGCCCCCAACTCCTCCTGGAAAAGCTCATGGAAAGTGCGGCCGTAATTGGAATCGGGGTAGAGGACGGCATACCGCTTGAGGCCCATGGCCAAAGTGCGGCGCACCAAGGAACGGACCTGCTGCCGGGGGGTGAGGAAGGCCTGGAAGATCAAGTTCCCGGTCTGGGTCAGTCCCTCTTTTTGCGACAGGGCAATGAGGGGCACTCCGGCAGCCTGGGCCGTTTCGGCGGCCACCTGGGCCGCAGCCGAAGTCAGCGGCCCCAGGATGGCCACCACCCGCTCATCCCGGGCCAACTCCTGAACCAGGGCGGGAACGGTCCCGGGCTCGCTGTGGGTATCCCGAAAGACCAGCTCCACGGGAGTCCCCCGCACCGCCAGTTCCATGCCGCGCTGGACCCGGAAGCCGATGTTGCTCAACTGGCCGCTCAAAGGCAGGAGGCAGCCCACCAGGATCTTGTTGCCGGCCAGCAGGCGTTCCGCCGCCGCGGCCTCGGGGCTGTTGGGGAAGCGTTCTTTCAGGGTGCTCACCCACTTGCCGGCCTCTTCGAGGCGCCCGCCCTCCTGGGCCAGTTTTCCTAAGCGCAGCAGCAGCGCGGCGCTCAAGGGGCTGTCCCGGTAGAGGGTGGCCAGATGTTCCAGCTCCGTCGGGGTGGCGGCCTCCACCACCCGGGTCTTCAAGTCCTCAAACCATTCCTGATCCCCGGCGGGCAGGTCCTGGGCGGCCAGGCGCAGCCGGGAGAAGGCCTGGGACACCTGGCCCTGCTTCAAAGCGATCTCCGAGAGCAAAGCCTGGATGGAAAACCCCAGGGACCGGGGGAGATCCCCGGCGGTGAGGCTGTCCAGGACCTGGATGGCCTGCTGGTACTGGCCCAGCTTGAAGTAAGCCCGGCCGATGCCGTAGCGGGCCTTCAGGGCCACATCCGGTTCCGGCTGGCGAGCCAGGAGGTTCTGATAGTGCCGCAGCGACCCCTGCCAGTCCCCCGCCAGCCCCAGCAACTCCGCTTCCTTGAGGCGCGCCTCCGTGGCGTGCTTGCCCTGGGGATAACGTTCCAGATAAGCGGTGTATTTTTGCAGGGCCTGGCGGTAGGCCTGGCGGCGGTAGCCAGCCTCAGCCTCCTGGTAGAGAGACTCGTCCGTAACCTGCACCCCCGGGGGCTGGGAGGGCTGGATCAACGGCGACAGCTCGGCGCAGGCCGGCAGCAGCAAGGCGACCAGGACCAGGAGAACGGCTTTCCGCAACATAGTCTTATACAATTTTCCCCGTAGGGGGGCACCTGTGTATGCGCCCTCAAACAGGGCGGACAAATGGGTCCGCCCCTACTGGCCTTCTTGCTTAATTTTACTTCACTTCCTCGAATTCGGCCTCCACCACCTCTTCTTCGGGCTTTTTGGCCTTCTCCTCGGGGCCGGGGCCCGCCCCGGGGCCGGCGCCGGGGCCGGTCTTGGCGTACATCTGCTCGGCCAGCTTGTGGGAAGCCTTCATCAGTTCCTCGCTCCGCTGCTTGATGGCCTGAATATCGGTGCCGTCCATGGCGGTCTTGAGGGCCGTGATGTGGCTCTCGATGTCCGACTTGGTGGCCGCCTCCACCTTGTCCCCCAGGTCGGCCAGGGTCCGCTGGGTGGTGTAGATCAAGGTGTCGGCCTGGTTGCGGGCCTCGACCAGCTCCTTCTTGCGGTGGTCCTCCTCGGCATGGAGTTCCGCTTCCTTGACCAGATTGGCAATTTCTTCCTTGCTGAGGCCGGATGGGGCGGTGATGCGGATGGACTGCTCCCGGCCGGTGCCCAGGTCCTTGGCGGAGACGTGCACGATGCCGTTGGCGTCGATGTCGAAGGTGACCTCGACCTGGGGCACGCCCCGGGGGGCCGGCGGAATGCCGAACAGCTCGAAGCGCCCCAGGGTCTTGTTGTCCCCGGCCATGTCCCGCTCGCCCTGGAGCACGTGGATGGTCACCGCGGTCTGGTTGTCGGCGGCGGTGGAGAAGACCTGGCTCTTGCGGGTGGGGATGGTGGTGTTGCGCTCGATGATCTTGGTTAAGACCCCGCCCAGGGTCTCGATGCCCAGGGACAGGGGGGTGACGTCCAAAAGGAGGACGTCCTTGACTTCCCCGGTGAGCACCCCGGCCTGGATGCCGGCCCCCACGGCCACCACTTCGTCGGGGTTGACCCCCTTGTGGGGTTCCTTGTTGAAGATGGCTTTGACCTTTTCCTGCACCTTGGGCATGCGGGTCATGCCTCCCACCAGGATGACTTCATCGATGTCCTGGGCGCCCGCCTTGGCGTCCCGCAGGGCCTGGAGGCAGGGGCCTTGGGTCTGGTCGATGAGGTCCGCCACCAGGGCCTCCAGCTTGGCCCGGGTGATCTTGATGAGCAAGTGCTTGGGGCCGCTGGCGTCCGCGGTGATGAAGGGCAGGTTGACCTCGGTTTCGAGAGAGGTGGACAGCTCGCATTTGGCTTTTTCCGCCGCCTCTTTCAGGCGCTGCAGGGCCATCTTGTCCTTGCGCAGATCGATGCCCTGCTCCCGGAGAAACTCGTCGGCCAGGAAGTCCATGACCCGCTGGTCGAAGTCGTCGCCCCCCAGGTGGGTGTCGCCGTTGGTGGATTTGACCTCGAAGACGCCTTCGCCCAACTCCAGGATGGAGATATCGAAGGTGCCGCCGCCCAGGTCGAAGACCGCGATGCGCTCGTCCTTCTTTTTCTCCAGGCCATAGGCCATGGAGGCCGCGGTGGGTTCGTTGATGATGCGCAGGACTTCCAGGCCGGCGATTTTCCCGGCGTCTTTGGTGGCCTGGCGCTGGGCGTCGTTGAAATAGGCCGGCACGGTGATCACCGCCTCGGTGACCTTCTCGCCCAGATACTCCTCCGCGGTCTGCTTCATCTTGGTGAGAATCATGGCCGAAATCTCGGAGGGGGAATAAACCCGGCCCCGGATTTCGATGTGGGCGTCGCCGTTGTCGGCCCGCACGATCTTATAGGGCAAAATCTTGAGGTCCTTTTGGACTTCCGGGTCCTCGAACTTGCGGCCGATGAGGCGTTTCACCGAAAATACCGTATTTAAGGGGTTGGTGATGGCCTGGCGTTTGGCGATCTGTCCCACCAACCGTTCGCCGCTTTCAGTAAAGGCGACCACCGAAGGGGTGGTGCGGGCGCCTTCCACGTTGGGAATTACCTTAGGCTCTCCCCCTTCCATAATGGCCACGCAGGAATTGGTGGTGCCTAAGTCAATGCCGATGGGCTTAGCCATTTATCTTTTCCTCCTGAACAGTATCACTTGAAGTTTTTTCGGGATTGCGGGCCACCACCACCATGGCCGGTCTGAGCAGCCGGCTGTGAAGGAGGTAGCCTTTCTGTAATTCTTTCAAAACGGTGCAGTCGGGGACTTCCGGAGCCTCTTCCTGCATCATCGCATTGTGAAAAGCCGGGTCAAAGGACTGACCCACGCTGACGATGGGGCTCACCCCAAACTTGGTCAGGGCCTTCAAGAAACCCTGGTGCACCATTTCCAGGCCCTCCAACAGCGGGGCCGGGGCTTCCAGCTGGCGGCCGTGCTCCAGGGCCAGCTCCAGATTGTCCACCACGGGCAGCAGCTCTTTGATGAGGTTTTCGTTGGCGAATTGCAGCAGTTCGGCCCGGTCGCGCTCCTGGCGCTTTCTCAGGTTTTCCATCTCCGCGGCCAGGCGCAGCAGGCGTTCGTAATTCTCTTCGGCTTCCCTGGTCTTTTCCTCCAGGTGCTTCTGCAACTCGGCCACGTCTTCGGGGGCCGCCGCGACCGCGGGCGCCACCGCCGGCACCGGGACTTTAACCTTCTTCCCCTTACCTTCTTTGGATAAGGACATAAATCAATTTCTCCTCAACAACTAGCCAGCCAGAATCCGCCCAGCATTATCTAAGGGGAGTGGGTCAAGTTTGCCGCTTGTTGAGTAATTCGGTGACCATGGAGGCGGTATACCGCACGATGGGGACCAGCCTGGCATAATCCATGCGCATGGGGCCGATGACTCCCAGGCTGCCCAGAGGGAACCGCTGGGAGCCATAAGAGGAAGCCACCAGGCTGAGTTGCATCTGGGGAAAGTATTCCTCCGGGCTGATGATAATCTGCACTCCTTGGGCAGCCATGGTTTGATCCAGCAGCGTGATAAGATGATGCTTCTCTTCAAAGGCCTTGAAGATGGTCCTGATCTTGGCCACGTCTGCGGCAAACTCTGGGTAATCAAGTATCTGGCTGGTGCCTTCGATATAGAGCTCCTCTTCCTCGTCACTTTTAAAGGCCTGGCGGCTGAGGCTCAGGGCCTGGGAAATCATCCGGTCCACCAGGTTCTTTTCCTCCACCATCTTGGCCAGTATCTGCTGCCGGGACTCCCCCAGGGTGAGGTTCTGGCACAGCCCGTTGAGGTACTGGCTGAACCGGTCCAGAAGCTCCTGGGGGTACCGGGTGTCAGTACGTACGAATCTGGTCTGCACCTGGTTGTCCTGGGAGACCAGCACGATGAGCACTCCGTCATCGCTTAAGTTGATGAATTGAATGTGCTTGAGGCGCATTCCCTGGGGCCGGGGGGCCAGCACCAGGGCCGGATGGCCGCTCACCGTGGAAAGCACTCGGGAAGCCTGGCGGAACAACTCCTGGGGGTCGGCGGCCGGAGGCGTAAAGGCCTCCTGGATGGCCTGCTGCACGGCAGGACCCAAATCATGGATCGGCAGAACGTGGTCCACGTAGTAGCGAAACCCCTTGGGGGTGGGGATGCGTCCCGCCGAGGTATGGGGCTGCTGCAGGTAGCCGCGCTCCTCCAGGTCCAGCATCAAATTGCGGATGCTGGCCGGAGAAAGGCTGAGACCCGAGATTTTGGCCACCGTGCGGGAACCCACGGGTTCCCCGGTGACGATGTATTGGGCCACCACCGTTTTCAGGACCCGAACGTCTCGGTCCCCCAGGACTTCCATGAAGCTTTCCGTCTGCATTTCAACATTTAAAATTAATTATCCAACCCGGATTTGTCAAGGGATATGGGGATTTTTGCCCACCCCAGGCCCTCCGCCGGCGCCTTTGGCCCTGGCGGCCCCTTACACCCCGGGCGACTGGCAAGACCTTCTATCCCTGGCAGCGGTGGCGGATGCTTTCCCCCTCCACCATGTACACCACCTGCTCGGCGATGTTGGTGGCGTGGTCTCCCACCCGTTCCAGGTTGCGCACCACGTTAATCTGGCTTTGGCCCGCGGGAATGCCTTCGGGGCTGCCGGTCATGTCTTGCAGCAGCTCGGTAATGAGGTCCCGATCCATTTCGTCGACGATGTTGTCGGCCTTGCAGATGTCCCGGGCCAGTTTGGGGTCGCGCCGGAGGAAGGCCTGCACGCTTTGGCGCACCATTTCCAGAACGTCCCGGGCCATCTGCGGTAGTTCGGGGTGGGGCGGTCTGCCAGGCGACTCCTTCAGGGCCAGCACCTCCTCGGCGATGTTGGTGGCGGAGTCGCCGATGCGCTCCAGCTCGGCGATGATGTGGTCCACCGCCATCAGTTGCCTGAGATCGATGGCCACGGGCTGAAACAGGGCGATGAGGCGCACGCATTCGCCGTCGATGGCCTCTTCCAGCTCATTGACGGCCTTGTCGCCCACGATCACCCGGTGGGCCAGAGCTTCGTCCCGCGTCAGGAAGGCCTTGATGCTGAGTTCAATGGCCTTTTCCGCCAGGCGGGCCAGTTCCAGCAGCTTGTCCTTCAGGACCTCCAGCTCCCGGTGAAACTTATCCGGCGCCGGCCTACCGCCTCCAGTCTCTGCTACCATAAGAGCACCTCAAATCTCTCGGGTTGGCACCTTAAAATTATCATCCCTGGCCCCAATCGCCAATGATACTTATAAATTTTCTTTCCACCGTTGACTCGTTTTTTAACAATTTTCTGCGAGTCTTCATAATAATAAATTTTTTAATTTCATTATGATAATTTTCTTTAACAATCTGACCCCCTATGCTATCGTGGTCTCGCCGGCGTAAGGTGGGGAGTGCTTTACTGCCGGACAAGCTGAGAGGTGGGGGGGATGATGAGTCGCAAGTCGATCTCGATTTTGGCAATGGTCCTGCTGTCCGCTTTATTTTTCAGCCGCCCCGGCCTGGGCATCACCCCGTATGATGATGTATCGGTGCAACAGGCCGTCCAAAACATCCAGCAAGAAAACTACGACGAGGCCATCGCCCTGCTGACCCAGGCCTGGGAGAAAGGCACCCGCACCCCGGACAAGGCCTTTCTGCTGGGGCAGACCTACCGCCTCATGTTGAACTACCCCAAAGCCAAGCAGTACCTGGAGGAGGCCTTGCGCCTGAAGCCCAACTACCCCCAGGCGCAGCTTATGCTGGCCGATACCTTGCTGGCCATTGACCGGCCCAAGGAAGCCCTGCCCATCTTAGAGAAGCTGGAGGCTTCGGGCTACGAGCCGGGGCAGACGGCCTTCCTCCTGGGCATGGTCCAGGTGAAGGAAGGGAAATACAGCGAGGCCCTGGGCCATTTCCGCAAGGCCCAGGAGGACCCCAGGGTGGCCCAGGAGGCGGCCTTTCAAGCCAGCCTGGCCCTGGCGGCCCTCAACCGGTTGAAAGAAGCCCGGGCCTCCATGGAGAAGGTCATCCAACTCAACCCCGAGACCCAGACCGCCGATTTCGCCCAGCGCTACATGGGCTTGCTGGAGAAGCGCCTCCAAGAGATCCGCCCCTTCCATATCGGCGCTCTCCACGGGGTTTGATTTCGATTCCAACGTCACCTTGCAGCCGGGGTCCTCTTCCGCGGCCTCCCAGGTCTCCGGAGGCGGAGATATCGTCTACACCCAGACGGCCACGGCGGAATATAACTTCCGCGCCGACAAGCCTTTTAGCGTCCTGACCCAATATGCCTACTACCAGAACTTTCACCCCCGCATCACCAGCTACGACCTGCTGAGCCATTATTGGGCCGTGATTCCCACTTACAATTTCAAGTCGGGCCGCTTCTGGCTGCCTTTAAGCTTCAACTACGCCGACGTGCAATCCGATAAATATTACACCGGCTATCTCGTGAACCCCACCTTCCTCTACCTGTTGAACCAGCGGGTGGGGTTGGAAGTTGGGGCCCGCTTTAACCGCAAGTATTATTGGACCCCGGTGTCGCTGCAGCAGGATGACCGCTACCGCCAAGAACTTCGGGGGCAGCCTGGGAGCCTATTATTTCTTCAAGAAGCAAACGGGCTTTCTGCAGATGCGCCTCAGCTACGAACACGATAACGCCGCGGGCAACAACTGGGACGCCTCCACCTACCGCATGCTGCTGGCCGCCCTCTATCCGGTCACGGACAAGTTGAAATTCAACGCTTTCCTGGATATGTACCTGCAACCCTATGAACACCAGTTTTACAACGGGGAAACGGTGGGCAACATCTTTGGCGCCCCCTTGATCGACCAACCCCACCGGTATGACAAGGTCCTGATCTTCGGGCTGCAGGCCACCTATGAAATTTTCAAGGGCCTGGAGTTCAACGTCCATTATTTTGTGACCCGGGCTGACTCCAATGTCTCCCTCTACGATTATTCCCGGCACATCGTCGGCTGTCAGCTTGGTTACCGTTATTAATGGAGGGCATCTAAGGGTAATCGGGTGGTTATCCAGGCTCCTCTCATGCTTCGGGACCCTTTGGCCAATCTCAATTCGGTTCAGATCTCATCTGCAATGCTCGTTGCGGCTGCCGCCTGGTTCCCTGATCAAGTTAAGCAAGGGCGCCGGCGCGTCTTTATGACTTTGATGGCAGGAAAAGGCGTTCCCGCGACCGAGATTAATTGACCATGTTAATAATCATAATCACCCTGTTCAGCTTTTTAACCAATCTGCACTTGGACTTCGGCGCCTTGCTCCAGCAGGCGCCTGAACCATCATTACCTTTAAGGTTTGCAATAGGTTCCTCGGTTTTTGGCCAACTTATTGCAATTTACCATCTGGAGGCAAAGAGGAATGTCTCCAGCAATCTCCGGGGGTAAGGAGCGGGGCAATGAAGATGCGCATTATCGTGATGGCCATGAGCTTGGTTCTGGTTCTTGGTTTGGGGCTCCCCCAGGGGGTCCAGGCCGACGTGGTGGGCCGCGTCACCCAGGTGGAGGGTCGGGTGGACTTCCTGAAGGGCGGCAAGTTGCCGGCCACTCTCGCCAAAGTGGACGCCTCCGTGGAGAAAGGGGACGTGATCCGCACCAAGTCGCTGTCCAGGGCCCAGATCACCTTCATGGACAACACCATCATCACCATTGCCCCGGAGAGCCGCCTGGCCATCGAAGAGTATCTGTTCGACCCGGCCAAGCACAAGCGCAACGCGGTGCTCCAGCTTTTCCAGGGGCTGGCCCACGTGGTGGTCACCAAGCTCTTCAAGGTGCAGGAGCCCGATTTCCTCATCAAGACCCACACCGCGGTCATGGGGGTGAGGGGCACCGAGGTGGGCATCCGTCTGGCACCCAACTCCTCCACCTTTCTGAATTGGCAGGGGGTCACCCAGGTGGCCAACATCTTCCCCGAGGTGGGGGACCTGATGTTCAAAAAGGCCTCTAAAGTGGCCTTCGCCTTCGGCCGGGGTTCGGTGACCCTGCACGATAGGCAAGGCACCATGGTGGCCATAGGACTGACCCCCACCCTGCCCTTTGAGATTTCCATCGAAGAGTGGAAGCAGTTCAAGCAGAATTGGTCACGGGCCTGACCGCCATCCAGAAGAAAGGTAACGTCACCGGGCGCAGCGCCAGCACTTCAGGCAAACTCAGTGGCTCCGGCACTGCCGCCGCGGCCAGCGCCGTGGCCCTTGATACGTTGGCCACCACCGGAATCGGGATCGTCTCCTCCCCCCTGTGAACAACCTATCGTCATCATCCCGCCCCCCGCTACCGGCAACACCGGCGGCGGCGAAAATCCGCCGCCACCGCCACCACCACCGCCGCCACCGCCGCCACCGCCGCCGCCGGAAGTCACTTACTCTTTCACGGCCACTTCTTATAACATGTTTAATACCACGGTGGTGAACCCGGATCCGACCACCGGCTTAGGCACCAGCAACACGATCAGCACCACGGGCTGGACCGACGTAAAATGGTCGGAGGGGGCCAACCTCCCGGAATATTACTCCAGCAGCGGCAGCGGCACCCGCACGGTTACGGCGGGCAATAACTTTAGCACCTCCATCTCCACCGGGACCAGTCAGGCCGTCCTCAGCGGCACCGTCAGCGGCATCTCGGGACAGACCCTGACGGGGCCCGTCACGGTCACCGGCACTGACTCCTTTGGCCAAACCATTACTTACACCGCCACCATCACCGTGGACCCGTCGGGTGTGATGTCTTTTAGCTATACCAACGGGAACTTGTCGGGGCCCTGGAGAAGCGCCACGGCCACCGGCACCGTCACCTATACCCCCGGCAGCTACTTCACCCAGACCCTGGACGGGTCTATACTGCAGACCGGCGGCCCGGTGCCGGGTGCGGGCACGAATCCACCTTATTATAACGTCCAAACCGGCTCCTCCACTTGGGCCGGGGGCAGCCGCACCGGAGTCCTTCCCGGGTACTACAGCGCCACCATTACCGGGACGGAAACTTCCCCCTGGCCTTACACCTACCAGCCCAATGGATACGGGAACCCCACGTCAACCGTGATGGGGGTGGTGAGCCCCGGGACCGGGGGAACTTTCACGGGGGCCTTTACCTTCATTCCCACCAACCCGGACACCCCCTTTATGAGCGCCCTCCCCCTGGCGCCCAGCCCCTATCTGTTCCCCAATTGGGAGTTCAACAGTGCCCCGATGGTGGGTTCCGTGACCATTGCGTCGAACGGGTCCGCCACCGGCACCCTTTATGATATCTATTACCAGAATGGCAGGTTCAATCCGGGGAATTACACCATCTCCCAGACGGCACCGACCCAGAACCCGCAGGTAACGCCCCCGGCCAGCGCCACCTACGACTTCACCCAGACCTTCAACGGCGCCATGTATTTAAACGCCAACGCCCCGGGGAGTACGTCCACCAGTATCGTCGCCCAGGGCGTAGGTTGGGGGCTGCGCACCGGGACCACCTCAATACCCGGCGCAGTGACCGGCGACCTGCCCCTGCCCGCCTCCTACAGCGGTTGGTTCATGGCCAGCAAGAATGCCATCTGGACGCTGACCTCCGGGGGCGAATCCTCCCTGCCCGGCAATTTCGGCTCCGCCATCGGGGTAACCCAGATGTCGGGCCGGGTTACCGGGGTCCTGGGCCAAGCGCTGAGCGGCAACATGACCTTCGCCGGCAGCCTGCTGGGCGGCACCAGCTTTATTTACAACGGCCCGGTAGCCATAACAACGACGGTTTCCTGGCCTTCAACTACACCGGCACCTGGCTTTCCAGCGGCGGCAGCGGCACCGTCACCGGGTGGATGGACCAGAGCCCGGGTTACCATTTCACCCAGACGGTAAATGGCAATTATACGCTCAATACCTCGGCCGATTACCGGAATGCCACCTTCACCTTTACGGGGGGGTCGGGAACCAGCGGCTCGCGCACCGAGGTCTTCCCGGGGAACATCGCCGGGTTTGGCGGTAGTTTTAACCTCTCGGATCAAAGCGGTTCTTCCATCGGCAGCCTGCCTCCTTCCAGTAGCGGGGCCACGACCATTACCGCGGAAGGGGTGGTGGGCACCTCCGAGCTGGGAGCCACCATGGGGTTTGCCACCTATACCGTGGGGTCGCCCCTCAACTATTCCATCCTCGGTGGCGTCAGCCTCACCCCCAACGGCAGCTTTTTTAATACGGGCGGGATCTTTGTCTCCCCCACGGTGCAAGTGAACACGGTCACCATGGCGCAACTGCCCCTGTGGACCTTTTACGAGACCTACCAGGGGTTCCGGATCTCCACCAGCAGTACTCCCTTCAACCTGGCCAGCATCGAGGGCTACGCCTGGGGGCTGCGCACCGGCGCCATGCCGACCGGCTTTTCGGTCCCCACCGGCTTTTCGGCCCTGGCCGGCGCCTCGTCGGCCCTGCCCAGCTCCTATTTAGGGTATTTCGTTTCCCAGGACCTGGGGACCCGGGCCATTATCGGAACGACTCTTGGCAACAACTGGCTGAGCGTCACCGGCACCCTGGCCGGTAACCTCAGCGGGGCCGCTGGGCGGTACCCTGACCGGGCAGGCGTACTTCACCGGCAGCACCAGCACCGGCACCACCTTCACTTACAACGGCCCGGTCAGCCTGTCCGCCGACGGCAAGTTGACCTTCCTCTATTACGGCCAGTTCGTCAGCAATGCGTTAACCGGCACCGGCGCGGGGACCATCCAGCAGGTGCCCGGCACCTACTTCACCGAGAGCGGCAGCGGCACCTTCACCGCCACCGCCACCAACTACTCCATCAACGGCGGCAGCGGCACGCTGAGCGTCGCCTCCTTTACGGACACCGGGGGCTTAAGCGGCAGCCGCACCATGGGGGGCACGACTACGCCGACTACCGGCAGCGTCGCCACGGGGATGAGTTCTCAGGTGACCACCTTCCCCGCGAGCAGCAGCGGTTCGGGCACCTATAACCTGCAAGGGGTGGTGGCCAGCACCTCTTACCAGACGGTGAACGGCACCCCCCGCCAGACCTGGTGGGGAGTGGCCACCGGGACGGTCCCCGGCGCCGGGTTGAACATCAGCGGCCCGGTGAACATCGACACCGCGGGCAAGCTCACCGGCCAGTTTGTGGACGAGATACCCAACTCCCCCACCACCCCCAATGATAACATCGGGGGTAACGTGGTCTCGGTGCCCACCGGCTCCGGCCAGACGACCTCCTCCTTCGCCCAGACGGTCTCCGGGGCCTTCAGCCAGACGGCCTCCACCGACGGGACTACGGCCAGCCTCACCGCCCCCAGCCTCACCGGGAGCTCCACCGGCACCCAGTCCGGCTCGGTTACCGGCAGCATGACGGTTGCCAGCACGGCCGGCAGCACCGGCACCCTGGGCACCAACTCCGGCACCATTACCGCCAACGTGGTGGGGGTGGTGGGCGGCCCGACCGGCGGCCTCCAGACCGGCGTGGGCTCCGCCCAGATGATCAAGACCGTGACCTCGGGGACGAACCTGGGCACCTTCCTGCCCAGATTCGTGGGCACCACCGCCTTCCAGCCCGCGGCGGGGAGCACGCCGGCCGCGTTGACCACCACCCTGAACAGCGTCCTGAACACGCCACCCAACGGCGCCCGGCTGACCCAGACGGGGGCCTTGACGACTCACTGAGGAGGTGGTTTTAAAGAAAATTTTTCCAAGCAATTAGTAGGCTGTTGAAAAACTGGCCGATTATCTCTAACTGTCATTCCGAACGCAGAGAAGACTCTAGTGGTGTCATTCGTAATTAACTGGCATTACATTTCAAGCAAATCGGATATGGGGCGAGGAGACCTCGCCCCTACAATAAACCCTGTCGTATTGTAGGGGCGGGGTTTCCCCGTCCTTGACCCCCTTGTCAAGCAAGGTGATTTAGAAAAATGCTAATGGAACCTAAATTTGCAACATACCACTAGTAATTAAAACGGACTGGACCCTTCGCCTTCGGCTCAGGGTGACAAAAACCGGGTTTTCCAGATACCTGTTAAAAAGGCCGGGGACCGGCCTTTCCGGTAAATCTCCCCGGCCAGCCGGCCGGGGGGCGAGGCAGGGAGAAAGAAAGTCACGTCCAGGGGCGCGTTTTCCTGCCGTGGACGCCCAAAAAAGGATGAAATTTCTTTGTGTGGGTGTTAGAAAAGGCTTGAAATTTAACTTAATTTTACCTACAGTGTAAAAAATTAAAATCAACTTACCTAATATTGCGGATTCCCCTTATCCAAATAGGGATATGGTGAGGTTTCTTTATCCTTATCTCCTTTCATCTCGACAGGGGCGGCAACAGCCAAAGATTTCCCCTGCGACTTGGTCCGTCAACTAGTCACCCTGCAATTAGAGGTTGCTGCGATGAATTGCCTCCAGCTGCCTCCCGAGCAAGGAGAAGGCAATGAATGTGCGAACCTTCATCACGGCCATGTTCTTGTGTTTAGCTTTGGTGCTGGCCCTGCCGCCAGGGGCGTCAGCCGAGGTGGTGGGCCACCCTGACCCAGGTGGAAGGACGGGTGGACCTGCTGAAAGGGGGGAACCTGCCGGCCACGCCCGTCAAGATGGGCGACGGGGTGGAAAAGGGGGACGTGCTCCGCACCAAGTCGTTGTCCAAGGCCCTGATCACCTTCCTGGACAAGACCACCCTGGCTCTGGCCCCGGAAAGCCGCATCGCCATTGAAGAGTATATGTTCGACGAGGCCAAGGGGAAACGCAGCGCCCTCCTGCAAGTCTTCCAGGGCATGGTCCTGGCCGTGGTCTCGAAGATCTACCAGACGGAGCAGCCGGACTTCGTGGTCAAGACCAACACCGCCATCATGGGGATTCGCGGCACCGAGGTGGGCATCCTTTGTGCCCCCAATTCCTCCCAGTTTTTGAACTTCCAGGGCCACACCCGACTCTGCAACAAGTACCCTGAAATTCCGGGTTGCGTGGAGTTGTTTGACAATCAGGGCACCTTAGTGGGCTCGGGGCTGCCTCCCACCTTGCCCTTTGAAATCGGCCCCGAAGATCGGAAGCTGTTTATGCACCATTTCGATATCGCCTTGATCCAGAAGCCCGGCGGCGGGAGCGGCACGGTCTGCACCACCGGCTCTGCGGCCGAGACGGCCTCCTGCGGCCCCGGCACCACGGTGACCAGCTCCAGCACCCCATCGGCCCTCTCGTCCAGTACCGGTAGCCTTTCCTCGACAGTCGGCCCGAGCGGGCCCGTCCAGGTGATCATTACGCCGACAGTGCAAGTGCAACAAACTTCCACGCCTACCATTGAGAATTTTACTTTTTGGGAGCAATCTCTAGCTGTCGCATACCGAAGACCTCCCCCAGTCCTTTAGCGTTGCCACTTTACACCAATACTCCGCTGCCCCATCCGGCACCCGAACCGGGGTCTATGCGGGGAACTTCACTTACCGCTTCAACATCGTGGCTACCGCGCCCACCGACAACTTCTTTTCTGCCGTCAGCACTGGAAGTTTTTCCGGCAGCGCCGGCAGCGCCAGCGCGCCCATCAAGGTGAGCGGTCCGGCCGGCGGGACGCTGACCGGCACCATGACCATGATCGCATTAACCGACGGAGGCACCAGCTTCACTTTTACCGGCCCGGTCACCCTGCAGGCTAACGGCGATATAACTTTTGCCACTACCGGGACCTTTACGGTGGGAGGCATCACCGGCACCACCACCGGCACCTTGACCCAGACGGCCACCAGTCTCGTAACGTTGACGGCCACCGGCGCCTTAACTCCGGCGGGGACCCGGGTCGTAACCCAGGCGGTCACTGGTCCCATAGCGCCGACGGGGCCGGCGCCTTCAGGCAGCTAAGAGACTCTAACTGCGGTTAAAAATTCCCGGTCAGCGGCAGGATTTTTCGGCGCCTTGATCAGGCCGCTGCCCGGGACCCAACCCCCGTTTTGCTAGGGGGACTCCTCCGGGAGTCATCCCTTGCAACCGTACGCCCCCTCTGCTAAGATGGCCCCATAGGGTAGAACCTCCATGGCTCATATCTAAGGCAGGGAAAACCCAGGCCATGATCCGTCGGTTGGGCTCCATCTTTAAATCTCCCATCGTTCGCTGGGTCACCGGCGTCACCCTGCTGATTTCCATTCTGCTGCTCTGGCGCCCCACCTTCACCGAATTCATGGAACTGAAGCTGTACGATCTCAAGTTCCGGGTGCGGGGGGCGATTCCTGCCAGCCAGGAAGTGGTCATCCTGGGCATCGACGATGACAGTCTGAAAACGGTGGGCCGCTGGCCCTGGTCCCGGGAGGACCTCTCCCGGCTGTTGACCCGGGTCAAAGAGGCGGGGCCCCGGGTCATCGCCCTGGACATCATTTTCGCCGAGAAGGAAGAGAACGCCGCGGTGCGTACCTTAGCCAGCCTGCGCCAGGAAATTACCCGTCAGGGCCTGGACTCCAAGGGTATCGTCACCTTGCTGGAAAAGGAGCGTCAGCGGGCCGATGTGGACCGCATCCTGGCGGAGACCATCCGGCAGAAGCCTCCCACGGTCCTGGGTTTTTTCTTCCGGAAAGTGGGAGGGACGGCCGGCGGCGTGACAAAAACCGATTTGATGGCCCCCACTTTTGTCCGGGCCTCCACCTATAACGTAGTGCGCTTGCTGGATACCAAGCCGTCCCGGGTCCCGCTCATCGGGGCCGCCGGCGTGGAACTCAACCTCCCGGAGATCAACCTGGCCGCCGCCGGGGCCGGTTACTTCAACATGCTGCCGGACACGGACGGCACGGTGCGCTGGTTCCCCATGACCATCCTTTATGGCCCCGATTTCTTCGCCCCCATGAGCCTGGTGACGTTGGCCCATTATCTGGGCAACCCCCCATCGTCCATCACCCTCTCCCAGGTGGGGGTGGAAGAAATCCGCCTGGGCCGGCAGCAGATCCCGGTGGACCGCCACGGCCGCATGCTCATCAACTATTTGGGGCCTCCGGGCATGGTGCCGACTTACTCCGCCTCGGCGCTCCTGGAGGGGCGCTTGCCGAATGAGGCCCTGAAGGACAAAATCGTCCTGGTGGGGGCCACGGCCGTGGGTATTTATGACCTCCGGGTAACCCCCTTCTCCGGCATCACCCCGGGAGTGGAAGTCCAGGCCACGGTCCTGGACAATCTCTTGCGGAGCAAATTCATCCGGGTCCCCAAGTTCGGCCTGCCCCTGATGCTCCTGACCCTCCTGGGTCTGGGGGTACTGCTGGGTCTGATGCTGCCGAAGCTCTCCGCGGCCTGGGCCTTCGTCTTTACCCTCTTGCTGATCGAGGGCTACACCCTGGGCAACTATTTCTCCTTCAGCCGCCTGGGCATCCAGCTGGAGCTGTTTTACCCCCTGACGGAGATCGTGGGGGTCTATCTGGGGATCACCATGCATCGGTTCCTGGCCGAAGAGCGGGAGCGGCTGCGCGTCCGCAAGGCCTTTGAGTCCTACGTGGCCCCCGCGGTGGTGCAAGAAATGCTGAAGCACCCCGAGGCCCTGCGGCTGGGGGGCGAGCGCCGGGTGATCACCTTGTTGTTCACCGATATCCGGGGTTTTACCACCTTGTCGGAAAACCTGGATCCCGAGGCCCTGGTGAAGGTGCTGCACGATTTCCTGAACCCCATGAGCAACATCATCATCAACCAGGGAGGCACCATCGACAAGTACATGGGGGACGCCATCATGGCGCTGTTCGGGGCGCCGTTGGAGCAGCCGGACCATGCGTCCCAGGCCTGCCGGGCCGCCTTGCAGATGGAGGCCACCCTGGCGGAGCTCAACCGGCGATGGACCGAGGAGGGTCGCCCGCCCCTCAAGATCGGGGTGGGGGTAAACTCCGGACCGGTGGCCGTGGGCAATATGGGCTCCGACCGGCTCTTCGACTATACCGCCATCGGGGACAACGTCAACCTGGCCTCCCGCCTGGAGGGCCTGAACAAGTATTACGGCACCAATATCCTCATCAGCCAGGCCACCGCCGAAGCCCTGGAAAACGGCTTTATCCTCCGGGACGTGGACCGGGTGCGGGTCAAAGGCAAGGCCCAGGCTTCCGGCATTTTCGAATTGGTAAGCGAGGGCGAGCCGGCCCCGGAGATGGCCCGGTTCCTTGCCGCCTACCACCAGGGTTTGGCCCTGTACCGGCAGCAGCGCTGGGTGGATAGCGCCGCCCAATTCCAGGCCGCCCTGGAGCTCAGGCCCGACGACGCCCCCACCAAACGTTACCTGGGATTGATCAACCAATACGAAGAAGCGCCGCCGGAACCGGATTGGGAAGCGGTTACGGTGATGGATGGGAAGTGAGGCAAGGTTTTCAATTTTAAATTCTAAGTTTTTCCTAATTGAGAAAATTCAGAGTTTCCGACTCCGATTATAAAAGATTTTCCACCATGGGCCTTAACTGTGGACTTTTAGGCAGAAAAGTTCATGGGGGCTATGTTGTCATTCTGATGCTAATAAAATTGCAGAGCTGGTAGTTAGGGGGCGCGTTTAAAACCAGCCCTTACATTGGCTTACTTTGGACACACTTTTATTCCTCCCATAAGCAGGCTTACCAAAGATCTCTTCGAATCCAAACTAAGATTCCCCTTAATAACTGAACAACATATTCCTGCACCGCCATCTCAGCCGACTCCGGGGTGTACTTCGCAACCAGCCTTTACCACCTTGAGCCTTTTAGCCCATGGCCGTTGTGGATCCAGCTTTTCGATTCTCTTTCTAAAGCCCTTTCATGGCTTATGCCCTGGTAGGCCGCAAGGAAGGTTCCGTAACTTGCATTTTCAGGGAAATCAAAACGATATTTCAGGGAATTCCTGATTGCTATTTTGGTGATTACGTTACAAATGGGGAATAATGGGTTTTTTATCTTTTAGTTCTTAACCGGTTAACCAAGAGGGCGGTATTATCCTGATACAGAAGCTATGCAGAAAGGGCCTCAATATGTAACCACCGTATAGGGCTTGGAATCTGAAACCCGACAAGTGGGTATCACTTGATCATGGCTTTTTAGAATTGATATGACTATGTGCTGGCCACTGGTAAAAGCCAGGAAACCTGGCTGTCACGTCATATAGAATTATAGCATAATCATAGGAGCTAACGGAGTAATCAAATATAATATTGCTTTTCGGGGGGCTTATGAAAATAAGAGATCATCCTAGTCTAATCCATTGGCCACCAAAGTGGATAACATCGTTTGGTAACGGATCGCTACCATTTGATAAAAATGAAGAGTTAACGCTCAGAGAAGTTGAACTGTTATGCCCGCCTTGTAATGACTATCATGGTTATATTCGTATTTCGGCTGAATATGGGCGGAAATCCGAGAGAACATACAGAGGCATAAAAACGTGGAAAACCTACTCCGGTATAAAAACCGGGGAAACCTACACCAGCATCATAATCATTATGAGAGACTCGGAATTTCTTGACCGCCTTTATCAAAAACTAAAAAGCTCAATCGGGCAAACAATCCGAGAAATAGGAGACTCAGAAATCTAATTCATATCTCCAAGGATAGACTTTTCAAAATTTGTGAGCAATGGGACTCACCGTAGTTTAACCGGCCCAAGAGCCGGAACTCTCCTCCCCCGCCCTTTTGTTATCCAGGTCATATCGGAAATTAATTGATATCTTTATAAAGTTTTAATTCTGGCAAGATTCCTTATAGCGGGAGGCATACCCTGGACGTATAGGGCTCGTAAAATTGGTCCATAGAAGGTTTGACGGCGCCCGGCGGCCGTCGTTCCAACTCCCCATTAGTCCCTCGCCAAAGACCCCCCTTTCAGTTCCTTTGACCCCAAACTTCAGGAATTTCGAAGCCCAGAATCAGTGGATATTCTGATTTATCTATGGCTGCATCAGGAATAACCTTCCCTCAAACAAGTAGAATGCTGGACTCAGAAATTAACCAGGAGGATCACATGGGTAAAAAGTTGTTGATTTGCATCTTGTTAATCCTTGTCTTGGCTATTTACGCGCCATACCAAGCATTGGCCTGGTCTTATAACATAGGCGATGATGGCTGGTGGAATGGAACTCATTATAACCTCGACAAATTTGAATTCTTTATGATCACCGACAGCAAGTTTGCGGATCCCCCGCAAACAAACTTTAGCGTCCCGGGGTGGAACGCCAGCTTGATCAATCCCCAATACAGCCTAGCCACCGGTCCAGAAGCAGGTTCTCTGTTTTGGACCTTCAATTTTGCCGGACCTGCAAACGAACCCATAACCCTTGATTGGCTTGCTTACAGCGGGGGGTTGCTGGTGGGTGACGCCAGGGTGACTTTCACCGATAGCTCTTTTAATTATATCAATTTCACTTCCCTGAACCCAAACGACCCAAACTATGATCGCACCCCGGCAGTCCCAATTCCCTCAACCATGCTCTTGTTAAGTAGCGCGCTGGTGGGCCTTGGTCTGCTTGGAATGAGATCCAGGAAGGTTTAATACATTACCATAATTTCTTCTATCATAAAGGGCCGTTTCAAAGAGCTCTCCAGGAAGACAAGCTTGGATAAAGAAATGGGGGCATCTAAAGCACATCGAAAAGAATTGCAACGGTCAAGCAGACTGGAACCGTTGACCTCTTTAGACCAATCCTTGGATCGGCAGTGTGCAGAAGAAACGCGCCAACTGCAGATCGAATATCAAGCCATTGTAGAGGCAATTGCTAGTTTTCTCTATATTGCCAATGCAAACTATGATGTGGAATTCGTCAACCGCCGCTTCATCGAGCACCTGGGCTTTGATCCCACGGGACTAAAGTGTTACCAGACTCTCTATGATCTAGAGCAAATTTGCCCCTGGTGTGAGAACGATCGGGTGCTCCGGGGGGAAACGGTCTACCAGGAAGTCCTCAGCCCTAAAAATAACCGTTGGTATGCCACGACTAACACGCCACTGCGGCATGCTGACGGTAGAACCTCCAGGATGGCCTTAATCCAGGACATCACCGAACGCAAGGTGGCTGAAGAGCTTTCTAGAAAATTGGCTTATCAAGATGCCTTGACCGGGCTGCCCAACCGAGCTCTCTTCAATGACCGCCTCGAACAGGCTCTGCCTCGGGCTAATCGTTCTGGTCACATGGTGGCGGTGATGGTACTTGATCTGGATTATTTTAAAATTGTTAATGATACCCTGGGACACCCTGGGGGAGATTTTTTGCTCAATTCAGCCGGCCAGAGGCTCCTTGGTCTGCTGCGGAAAGGCGATACCGTAGCCCGCCTAGGTGGTGATGAATTCGCCGCCATATCCCCGGGGATCTCCCGGGTAGAGGATGCGGCCAAGATTGCCCAGAAAATCCTGAACCTCTTTCGACGGCCTTTTATATACAAAGAGAAAGAAGTTTGGATCACGACGAGTATCGGCATTGCCCTCTTCCCCAAAGACGCAAAGGATCCCGAATCTCTGGAGAAAAATGCCGACAAGGCAATGTATTGCGCCAAAGCTGCAGGACGGAATAATTACAAATTCTACTATGATGAGTCGTACCGTTCAATTCTTATTCCGCTGGCCTAACTTATAATTTAAGCCTGACCTTCCCCCAAAAACTGCTTCAGAAATACACTCTTATAGATATCATAAGACCGCCAGGAGAGGATAAGTGTTATCCCGGTTCGGTCAATTTTCTCATATGGCCTCAAGTGGTGGCGTCTTCAATCATTCAGCAGCAACAGAGGTGAACCTATTCCCCGGGCGCCGTGCGTGGAGAATTTGGTCACGAAGGCGTTCTGAGACCCTGCGTTGCCCGGCCAGGTCTGCGCCGGATTTTTCAGCGGAAAATCGGCAGAGAAGGTGAGTCCTGCCAGGACTACGTTGTCGGCGGGATCGACGGCCAGTCCGTAGGTGCGGTCACTGTCTGTCCCGCCGAGGTAGGTGGAGTAGCCCAGGGTGGCGCCGCCTGGGTCGATTTGCATGAAGATGGCGTCATAGCTCCCCTGGAGCGCCGTGAGCAGCGCGTTTCGGGTGTACGGAAACATCTCGGGGGCCTCCGTTGGATGGCCGAAAGGCACGTATTGCTCGCCCGGGGCACAGGTCTCCCCGCCTACATAGACCCTTCCTCGCGCATCGACGCCCACGCTGGTGCAGAAGCCGCCCCACTGTCCGTCTGACGATCCGCCTCCCAAGAAGGTGGAGTAGACGAGGGATGCTTTGCCCTTTAAGGAAGGATTGATCTTCACGACGTAGGGCTCATCTCCAGACGTGCCCGCCTGGAGATAGGGGGCGCGGTCGAAGATGGAGGGGCGCCGCATTGGTCATCGGAAAGTCCGCCGACTGCGTCCGGCCCGTGGCCACGATGAGCCCCTTTGGATCCAAGGCGATGCCGTATGTGTCGTCTCGGGCGTCGCTCGTGTCCGCCCCCAGGTACGTGGAGTAGCGCATCGTGTACCGGGAGGACAGGGTACCGGGCCGGCTTGATTGGATCTGGGTCACAAAGCCGTTGCTGATCATATCCAGCCGGCGCGGCATGGCTTCGGTACGCGTTGGCAGTGGTAGGGAAGTTCGAGGACGATGTATAGCCGGCCACGGTGATGCGGCGGCCGCGGGCGTCAACCGCGACGCTGTGCCCTTTGTCGTCACCGTGCCCTCCAAGAAAGCTGGAGTAAACCAACGAGTCTGCCCCGCTCTTGGCGGGGTCGATGATGCACAGGAAGGCGTCCCCTGAACCGCCAAGCTCGTTCTGCAGGGCGTTGGGCGTCACCGGGAATTTGATCGCCTCACCGCTGCCGGAACGGGTAGTGCCGGTAACATAGACCAGACCAGCCGCATCCGCCGCGACATTGTTGCCGTTGCTGCTATCATCGGCAAAGACGCTTCCCGGCGTTCCCTCCACACCGCTCCCGCCCAGGTACGTCGAGTACCGGATGTTGCCGTGCGCATCAAATACGGTCACGAAGTAATCCGACTGTCCGTTGTTCTGCTCCTGAAAAGCGTGCATGATGGGGAACGGTCCCGATGCATCCGAAGTGGTGAGGCCGGCGACCACAACTCCGCCGTCCGGCATGGCAGCCACCCCGACGCCCATGCTTTGCTGGTTGCCACCCAGGTAGGTGCACCAGAGCAGCTTTGCCGGCGGGGTTGTACTTCGCCACGAACGCCGACGTCATGCTGTCTGCCGCGGGGCTCGGTTGGCAGGCGTTCAGCACGGGAAGATCGGAGACCTGGGTGGCGCCGGTCACGTAGGTATTGCCCTGGGTGTCGCAGGCGGCGTTCTGGGCGAAGGTAAGGGGGCTGCCGCCGAGCAGACAGGGCGTCGCTCCTCCCAGGTAGGTGGAGAAAACCAGGTGCGGAGTCCGCCGGGCCGGCCCTGGGGCTTGCGCCTGGGCAGATGAATAGCCGACGCCGAGAATTGCGGTGATCACCAGCAGCAGACAAGCGACAGGGCTACGAATAACTCGCCGAATCATACAGGACCTCAGTTGAGCATAATTCCATCAAATTGTGCTGCATAATCCAGGATATCTGCAATCTTCAGAAACTTATCAGGCGGCTAAAAATTCAAGCTATCCGCCTTATATCGATACCTTAAGCTGTCTTAGTCGAGATTTAAGCTGCCAGCTTGTAAAGGTCCGGCCAGTCTCTCTTTGGGTCAGCCTCGCCCAGATATGACACCCAGATCATACCTGCAACTTTTAAGGCTTTGGGGATAAGTGTGGAGTTTGGCAAATTAACCACAAAGCATCCGCCCTTAATCGCTCCCGGGGCTTCTCGTTCGGTCTCGGGGAGAACTTTTACGATTGATATAAATTTCCTTCTTAACCACCGTGAGCCGTCCCTGAAAAAAGTTTCTCGAGGATAAGTCACGAGCTTTAATCATGAGTGTGGCCGGACCCTCTATCAGGTTCAAGGTCTTGGCGTCCAGCACCAGGGGAATCTCCACCTTTTTGGTCGCGCCTTTGGATCCAAAAAATCCCTCTGGCGCTTGAAATGTACGAGACAGCACCTCTATTTCTTTTCCCTCCTGGATAACGGTCGCCTGCAGGTTCCTCAGACCGCTGTCCACATCTCCGGCTTCCAGCAAGAACTCGGTGCGGTATTCCACCACTGTTACCACTGGTTTCAAAGTAATCCAGGGATCATACCAATCCAGATTTGCCAGGATCAGCCACACGGCGATGGTGGCCAGGGCACCGGCGGCCATGTAAAGAAGTCTCCTGGGAGCCCTGGTCTTGGCCGGTTCTCCAATTGGGGCAGGAGCGGGCTTGGCCATCGAGTGTATATCCTTCATCAACTGTTGCCGCCAGTCTGAAGGAAATTGGAGATCCTCCTGCTCCCGGTAAGCCGCGATCAGGGCCTCTTCAATTTTATCAATTTGTTTTTGGTTGGATTTCATGCTTCGCCCTTCTTTGGGCGCAAAATTGTAGAAATTATAGCCCGGAGCTTCATCCGGGCCCGGTGGGATTGAATCTTTACCCTGGGAACACTCCAACCCAGAAGTACTGCCGCCTCTCTCATCGAGTATTCATTCAGGAGGGTCAGAGTCAGAACCGTCCGTTCAGCCGCGGACAATTGCCCCAAGGCCCACTGGAGCAAATCCCTGGCCTCCATCCGCTCCTTTTCCTGCTCCAGAGATTGGTCCGACAAAAGATGGTGGACCAAACCATAACCATCATCAGAAGAGAGGGGACAAACAAACTCCTGTTGTCTTTTATAATAACCACGCCAAAAATCATAACAGCATCTTACGGCTATTTTGGAAAGCCAGTGTTTAAATGGACTGGTCCCTTTGAAACTTTCCAAGGATTGGTAAGCCTGAACAAAGGTGTCCTGGGCAACGTCCGGCGTTTTATCCCTGGGCACATGGTTCCTGACAATTTGCGCCACATGGTCTTGGTATCTGTCTAACAAGATTTCAAAGGAGTTAATATTTCCCGTAAGGATATCACGGATAACCGAGGCATCGTCAGGAACATTGTCTGCGAAGTTCATTTCGACGAGGGAGAAAATAAGATTATGGCCCCACTTTAAGATGACGGGCCACAGCAGGACCGGGAACTCTTGTCTCCAAGCAAGAGCCTGATTCCCAATCGGTCCTACCTTACTGCCCATATAATGCATTGATTCAGGCAGATGTCAACCCCTCCCGAATGGCATATTTGGTGAGACCGGCGATGCTTCTTATATTTAATTTTTGCATGATATTTTGCCGATGGCTTTCGATAGTCTTTGCGCTCACATGCAGGCTGTAGGCTATTTGAGCGGTAGTTTTCCCTTCGGCGATTAGTTGCAACACCTCCGATTCTCGGAGAGATATATTGGGAGAATCTGGTGAGTCTCTATAGGCAGAATGGGTTCCATAGTCTGCCACCAGGATATCAGTTATTTCTTGGCTGAGGTAAGTTCTGTTTGCCAACACCGTGCGGATTGCTTGGGCCAACTCCTTGAAAGAACAATACTTGAGCAGGTAGCCTGTCGCACCAGCCCTTAGCATTTTCAAGACATATCGCGCATCAGAGAGCATGGAGAGGGCAATCACCCTAATGTTGGGAAACTCGGAACGGATAAGGCTCGTGGCGACAATACCGTTCATCTCGGGCATACACACATCCATAATAATGACATCGGGGTTTAAATCCCTTGCCAGTTTCACTGCCGACCGCCCATCCTCAGCCTCCCCTAATAATTCCATGCCGTTTTCCTGTTCCAGCATGCTGCGAATACCTTCTCTCGTGATCTGATGATCGTCGGCAACCAGAACTTTAATGCTCATGGTATTCCTCCCGATTGGGCCATGGTCATTGATCAGAATTTTCCAAATAGAATCAGCGGGGTCAGGGTTGTCCGCCGGCACAAGGGAATCTCATCTTTAATGTCGTTTCCAGAGAGAAGAAAGTTACACAATATTTTAATAAAATTTAAAGCGCGGCCCATTTTTGGCTGGCAGAACCGGAACCAGTCATGGAAAGCGAACCTGACCATCGACTCCCGGCGCGCAGAGACTCTCGGTTAATGCCACCCTCAAAGGCAGCCGGGACGTGGCCATTGAGAATAGACATCACCGGGCGCTGGTCCGGTTAAGGTTTTTTCTAAGGCAACTCGCCAGTGGACAATGGCGGTGAGGAGGGAAGGTGGAGGTGCCGAAACAGAAGCTAGCTGCTAGATATTTCCGGTTTTCTGGTCAATAACCATGTCTCGAGATGTTCATCAAAAAGTTACATGTCAGGAACTCAATTTTCCCCCCAAATGTCACATATGATAGGAGCTCTATTTGATAGCAGTCAGGTTAACCCTTGGCCATTAAATCTAATTTCCGCCCCCCAGTTTCCGGGGTTTTTCTTGCCGACCTGGGGGTGGACAAATAGCCTTATTCAGGGAGTAGAATCTTCTCTCCCGGCTGCAGGCCGGCCAGGACCTCCACCTGGTGGTCCAGAGAGCGCCCCAATTTCACCTGGCGCAGTTGGGAGGCGCCGTCCACCACCGCCTTTACCATGCTCAACTGGCCCACCCGCAGGACCGCGGCCTGGGGGATCAGGAGGCCCCGGGTCTCACCCAGGGGCAACTCCAGTCGGGCGAACATCCCCGGCACCAACCCATGGTGGTTCCTGATCATCCCGGTGCGCACCCTGAAGGTGCGGCTACCGGCTTGACTGATGGGGAAGATTTCCGCCAGAGTCAACTGCGCCTGCCATTTTGCCGCCGGAACGCTGACGCGGGCCGGGCTGCCCACTTTGCAGGCCTGCCGGTAAGCGTCGTTCACTTCCCCTTCGATCTGGAGTTCTTCCGGGTTGTAGAGGGAAAGCAACGGCTGACCGGGCTGGGCCAGGTCCCCCACCGCCACCTGGCGCTCCGCCACCACCGCAACGCCGGGAGCCTTCACCACCGTATAGCCTTTCAGGGTGGCCGCTTCTTGCAACTGGGCCTGGGCCTGGGTCTGGGCGGCCTGGGCCGATTTATAGCGGGCCTCCACGGCCTCAAACTCCTGGGGGCTGGCCGCGCCTTCCTTGAGGAGAAACTGGTAGCGCCGGTAATTGGCCGCCACCTGGGCCAGGTGGGCCTGGGCCTGGGACAGGCCGGCCCGGGCCTGGTTCACCCGGGCCTGGTACTCCTCCCCGGTGAGGCTCACCAGGGGGTCGCCCGGCTGCACCCGGGAGCCGGCCTCCACCCAGATGCGGGTGACCCGTCCGGGAACCTGGGAAGAAACCTGGGCCAGGCTCCGGGAGATCACCGCGCCCAGGACCTGCAACTCCTGGGGGATCGCCGTTTCCTGCACCGTCAACACCTTCCCCTGGGCCGGCGGCGCCTCCAGGGCCGTGGTGCCCGGGGCGATTTTGCCGAAATGCAGCAGCCCCGCCAGCCACATCATGAAGGCCAGGGCGGTGATGCTCAGTGCCGCCAATCCCGCGATTTTCTTTTTGGAGGTCATTTTTTCTCTGGCCCCGGTTTCTCCGGCGCCGGGCCGGAAATGGTGCCCAGGGCCAGCTCCAGGCCGGCCTGGGCCAGATGGGTGTCGAACAGGGCCGCCACTTCACCCAGTTCGGCGTTTTTCAAGGCATCCTCACTGGTGAGCAGGTCCACCAGGATGGTGAGGCCCTCCTGATACCGGAGGCGAATCAACCGCAGGCCCTCCCGGGCCTGGGCCACCGAGGTCCTGGCCACGTGCAGGCGTTCATTGGCCGTCTTGAGATTGAGAATGGCCTCGGTAACCTGGTGGCGGATACGGTCCTCCAGGTCCCGTTTGAACTCCCGGGCCTGGGCCTCTTTGGCCCGGGACTCCCTGACCCGGGCCAGGTCGGAGAGGCCGTTGAAGAGGTTGAAATTCATCAGGGCCATCACGGTGTAGCTGTCGGCGTTGCTGCCGAACAGGCGGCGCTGGTCCACGTCGTATTCCGCCACCACGTGGAGCCGGGGCAGGTAGTTGTAGCGGGCCTTGCTGTACTCCTGCTGGGCCACCCGGGCCGCCAGTTCCAGGCGCTTGAGGTCCGGGCGCTTCTCCTGGGCCGTCTTCTCCAGGTCCTCCAGCCTGGGGGGAAGGGCCGCCGGCTCTTTGGGGGCCGGGGCCAGGATTCGTTTGCCCGCCTCCGGCAGGCCCACCACGGTGCTGAGGGCGCTCTGGGCAATCTTCACCTGGCTGGCCGCGGTCATCTCCTCCTGGGTGAGGCGAGCCAGATGGACTTCCGCGGACAAGACGTCGGCCTGCACCACCGACCCGGCCTGGTACCGGGTCTGGGCGATCTTCAGGTGCTGGGCCGCGGTTTCCCTGGCCTTTTGGACCACCCGCAGCCTTTCCTGGGCCAGTTGCAAGCCGAAATAGGCCTGGGTAACCTGGAACAGCAGCTGCTGCCGGGAGCTCAGGACCAGGGCCCCGGCCATCTCCTGGCCAAGGCGCGCCTGCTGGTAACCCAGGTAGGCCTCCCCCGCCTGGAAAAGCGGTTGGCTCATGGAAATCCCGGCCCGAAAATCGCCGAAGGCCTTGGGGTGGTTGAGGTTGTTCAGGAGAAAGTCATTGGCCGTAAAGACCCGCTGATTCAATTTGTTCATGAAGACCTGGGTGGGGCTGTCGGAGAAGGTGTAGGTCTCGTTGAAATTGACCTTGGGCAGGAACCGGGCCCGGGCCTTGGCCAGATCCGCCTCCGCGGTCTCCACCGTCAGGCCCGCGGCCTTAAGGGCCGGGTTATGCTGCAAGGCGAGAAGCATGGCTTCGGCCAGGGTCAGGGGCGCCGCGGGCGAGGGGGCAGCCCCGGCTGGTGCGGCGCCCCAGCTCAAAACAAGCAATAATAAAAAGGCGGCTCTTAACCCCATGACGCTCCCTTGCCAAAATCTTAGGCCATTATAAATGCCGGAGCGGGCAGTGACAACTTTCTTTCCCAAGAAATATGGTCCAAAACCTCATGATTGGTTTACACCTTACCGGGACTGTGATAGTGAAGAAAAAGACCCCCAGGAGCCGAAGCCATGCGCACCTTCCAGGAGATCAAAGACAATTACCGGTTCACCGAACTGGATATGGAGATCCTAAAAGGGCTGCTCCCCGTGGTGGAACCCCACGCCGACCGGCTGGTGGGAGATTTTTACAACCTGTTCCTGCAAATCCCGGACACTGCCAGGTTCCTTAAAGACGAGGCCAAGTTGGCCCGGCTGCGGGCCCTGCACCGGGGCTGGCTGCTGTCCCTGTTCCAGGGGCCCTTTGATGAGCGCTACTTCCAGCGTCTGCAGCGCATCGGCCACGCCCACGTGCGCATCGGGCTGTCGGCCCACTTCGTCTACGTGGGGATGAACCTGATCCGGCAGCACCTGACCCGCCTGGTGGAGACGGAGGTGGAGCCGCGGCTCAAAGACGCCACCCTGGCGGCGGTGGAAAAGATCCTGGACCTCAACCTGGACGTCATTGCCCGCACCTATCACGAAGAGGAGATTCGCCGGGTCTTTTTGTCTCAAAAGCTGGATTCCCTGCTGATCCGGTTCTCCCGGCGCTTCACCTTCGGCCTCAACATCCTGCTGGTCATCGGCCTCCTGGGCCTGTCCCTGGGGGCCGTGGCCCTCATCATCCAGGACGTGGGCCATATCATCCAGGGGAGACTGGACCAGGGTCTGGTGGGGGCCCTGGGTTCCGTCCTGGTCCTCTGGGTGGTCATTGAGCTCCTGGATATGGAGATCGACCGGCTGCAGGGCGGGGCCTTCAAGCTGCAACTGTTCGTGGGCGTGGCCCTGGTGGCCTTTATCCGCAAGGTCCTGGTGGCTTCCCTGGGCCATCAGGAGTTGCTGGCGGAAGGCGTGTACCTGGCCGGGGTGCTGGTCTGCGGGGTGATCTTCTGGCTGGTCTCCCGGGCCGAAGCCGGAAAAGGCTGAAGCGCAGGCTACCCGGCGGCAGGGGGTGGCCCGGAGGTGGCAGGCGGGGCCATCTCCTCTGAAACCTCCGGCATTTCGGCAAAGCGGTGCGGCAGCCGGATGGTCACCGTGGTCCCCTGGCCCAGCTTGCTCTCCAGGGTGATGATGCCCCGGTGCTCATCCACGATCTGGCGCACGAACACCATCCCCAAACCGGTGCCTCCCAGCTTGGTGGTATAAAAGGGTACAAAGACCTTGTCCACCACGTCCGCCGGCATGCCCCGCCCCGTATCCTTGATAATCAGGATGGCATAGTTACTATCCCTGGCGGTTAGCACCATGAGGGTCCCCCGCGGGCGCATGGCCTCGATGGCATTGCGCAGCAGGTGCGACAGGGCCACTTTCAGCAGGTGCTTGTTGAAGCGACCCACCAGAGGCGTGGGGCAGATCTCGCTCACCAGGGTGATGTTCTTGGCCTTGAGCTCCGGGCGCAGCAAATCCAGGGTACTGCGGACGATGACGTTCAGGTCCTCCTGGGCAAAAAAGGAGGTCTTCCTCTGGGCCAGGGTTTCGAAGCGCTCCACCATCTGCTCGATGCGCCGGGCCTCCTCGGCGATGGCCGTGGCCCAGGCCCGGGTGGGGTCGGACTCGTCGGTCTTTTTCAAGAGCCGGTGGCTGAAGCCGCCGATGACGTGCAAGGGATTGCGGATGCCGTGGGCCATGCCCAGGGCCATCTCCGACATGGTGCGCTCCATCACCAGGGCCTCCATCTCCCGGTTGAGGGCCAGGATCTCCTGGCTGGTTTCCTCCAGATGGTGATGGTCGGCCTCCATGCGCCGGTACAGGCGCTGGATGCGGTGGAAAAACAGGGTGATGGCGGCGATGGCCACATAGATAATGGTGTCGAACCCGCCAAAGATCCGGTGTATCAGGTTCAAATTGGGAAAATCAAAGTAAGCGATAAGATCGCCCAGGCCATGGGAGATCAGGTGAGTGCACGAAAAGATCAAAAAGACGATGGCCAGCCAGTTGAGAAAGAGCCACAAGGCGTTTTCCGGGTCCTGGTCCACCAAGCGATAGCTGATCCGGAGGGAAAGAAAGTTGAGAATAATGACGATGATGGCGGAGGCAAATTCCAGGATCCAGATGGGGGCCAGGGGCAGGGCGATCATGGCCGCGGCCCTCGCGAATCCTGGGCCAGGTGCTTCAGCCCCCGGTAAAACAGGTAGAAGGCCGGCACCAGGAAGATGAAGTGATCGATCTTGGTGATGTAAACCAGCCAGGTTTGAAAATCATACATCAGGATTTTCCGGGAAAAACCCTTCCCGAGAATCACCGGGTTCTCCAGGGTCCAGTCGGCCCAATGGCCGATGAAGGCGTCCAGGTTCCATAAGACTAAAAGCGCCCAGGCCCAGATGAGGCAGCGGAAACCCCGAAAGTTCTGCAGACCGACCTGATAAATCTCCAGGATGAAAAAGAGCATGGCGGCGCCAAACAGCAGGTGGGCCGTCTGGTGGACGTAGGAACCCTGGGTGCCGAATTGATACCATCCCACCCATTGGGCCAGGGCAGGCCCGGGGGAGAGGAGCAGGAGGAGGGAAGCCGCGGCTGAGATTGGGGCTACGCGTCGCCTCATGATACGTCACGCCTCACTTAGCTCTATTGTGAGCATATTCGAGGTAATTGTCAATGGAAGCGACGTTAGGAGGCGGAAATCTCAGGCTAACCTGAATGATTCGAAGATCGCCACGAAGCGTGAAGAGCCGCAGGCTTCAGCCTGCGCCAGCTAAAGCTTGCGGCTACAGCAGTTGGGTGGCGGGCGGCCCCCACATTGCCTCTGGCCTCCTTCCCAAATTCTTGAAGCTGAATGCTGATAGCTCATCGGCCCTGGTAGCCCAGGGTGCGGATGGCCCGGGGGTCCCGCCGCCAGTTTTTCCAGACCTTGACCCAGAGCTCCAGGAAGACCTTGGAGTTCAACAGGGCTTCGATTTCGGCCCGGGCTTCGGCGCCGATGGCCTTGAGCATCCGGCCGTGCTTGCCGATGAGGATGCCCTTCTGGGAGTCCCGCTCCACGTAGATGACGGCCCGGATGCGCACCAGGTGGGGGCGCCGGGATTCATCGAACTCCTCGATCAACACCGCCACCGCGTAGGGGACCTCCTCCCCGGTGTGGTGCAACACCCGCTCCCGGATGAACTCCGCGGCCAGGAAGCGCTCGCTGGCGTCCGTTTCCAGATCCTGGGGGTAAAGGGAGGGCCCCGCGGGCAAGAGCCTGGTGATTTCCTCCAGAAGCTCGTTGACGCCGTCTCCCAACAGGCCGCTCACCGGAATGATGGGCGAGTCCGGGAAAAGCCGGTGATAGGCTTCGATGATGGGGAGCAGCTGCGGCTTGGGGATGAGGTCGATCTTGTTGACGGCCACCATAAGGGGGCCTCTGAGCTGCCGCAGGTGGGGCAGCAGCACTTGGTCCCAGGGGTCGGGCAGGCGCGGCTCCACCAGCCACACCACCACGTCGGCTTCCTTCAGGGCGGTGAGGGCCGCCTGCACCAGGGTCTCATTCAGGGGGCCTTTGGGCGCAAGAATCCCCGGGGTGTCCAGGAAGAGGAGCTGGGCCTGGGGCAGGTTGACGATGCCCAACAGGCGGAAGCGGGTGGTCTGAGGCTTGGGGGAGGTGATGGCCAGCTTGCCGCCCACCAGTCGGTTCAGCAGGGTGGACTTCCCCACGTTGGGAAAGCCGATAAGGGCGATGTAGCCGCATTTAAAATCTGAGGACATGAAAATATTATAAATCATTTATGGCCAGGAGCCCATGGGTCCCTGGCCATAAAAATAGCTGGGGGCGGGGGCTAAGGGCAGGCAGCCCTTACCCCGTCCCCCAGACCCCTACCCCCAATCCCTTAAGGCTGATTTATTTGGCCGGGGAAGTCGGGGCCCCTGGCCCTCGCCCCACTCTACTTTCTCCTCATCCCCACCCGTCGGCGGGCCAGGATGAGGGCCAGGCCCACCAGGACCACGCAGGCCCAGGCGAAGACATCGCCGATGCGGGTGTAAAGGCTGCCGCCGGGGAGCCAGGCCAGTTCCAGAGCGTGGGCCTCGGGGACGAAAAGCTCCGATTGCCATAGGATGCGGCCCTGGGCGTCGATGAAGGCGGAAATGCCGGTGTTGGCGGCCCGGGCCAGACAGACGTGGTTCTCCACCGCCCGCAGCACCGCCATGGACAGATGCTGGTAGGCGGCGCTGGTCTTCCCGAACCAGGCGTCGTTGGTGATGTTCACCAAAAGCCGCGCCCCGTTTTCCACCTGGGCCCGGGAAAGGTAGGGAAAGATGGACTCGTAGCAGACCAGGGGACCGATGGCCCCTTCCTGCAGGGACACGGTGGCCCCCACCGGTCCTTCGGCAAAATCCCCGATCATAGGCACCATCTTGCTGATGAAGGGGAAAAACCGCTTCAGCGGCACGTATTCGCCGTAAGGCACCAGGTGGGCCTTGTCATAGTAGCCCACCACTTCGCCCTGGGGAGAGAGCAAGTAGGCCCGGTTGAAATAGCGCTCACCTTCGGGGGTGAGCTCCCAGGCGGGGCTGCCGAAGAGCAGGTAGCCATCGGACTCCCGGGCGATTTCCTGGACCCGGGCGGTGAGCTCCGGGGTGCGCAGGAAGAAGAAGGGCGCCGCGGTTTCCGGCCAGATGATGAGCCGGGCCCCTTTAACTTTTTGAGTCAATTCGGAGTAGCGGTCCAGGGTGGCCAGCACCATCTCCTTCTGCCACTTTTCCCCCTGCTTGATATTCCCCTGGGTTACAGCCACCTTGATTTTGGGGCTAATGGCCTCCAGCTGCCGGACTTCACCCAGACGGTACCAGCCGTAGCCCGCCCACAGCGCCAGGATGAGGCAAACCACGGGGACGTGGCGCCAGCGGCGGACCTTCAAGGCCCGGGAGAACCAAAAGCGGTACAGGCTGACGTTGACCAGCACCACCAGGAAAGAGAGGCCGTAGACCCCGGTTACGTCCGCCGGCTGCAGCAGGGGAGGATACTGGTAGAGGCCGTTGCCCAGCAGCTCCCAGGGAAAGCCGCTGATGATGTAGGTCTGGCCGAACTCCAGCACGACCCAGAGGACCGGGGCCCACCACAGCAGGCTCAAGCCCCGAGCCGCGCCCCAGTTCACCCCCAGGGCCCAGAAGGCCCGGTAGAGGGCGAGGTAGCCGGCCAGCAAAAACAGCACCCCCAGAGACACAGGCAGGGGCAGGTGGCCAAAGACATGGGTGACATAAACGATCCAGTAGAGCAGCCCCAGATAGTGGGCCAACCCGGAGACCAGACCCAGGAAGAAGGCACCCTTCAGGGACCGGCCCCGAAGGGCCCAGAGCAGGGGCACCAGGGCGAAGACCAGCAGATAGGCCTGGTCCCACTTGGGAAAGGCCGCGGCCAACAGGAGCCCGGAGAGGATGGCGGCCCCGAAATGCGACGGGCGCAAAGCCGATGGCATAAGTTCCCTTGAGAAGGTTTTGTGGGGAAGGGCAGAGGCCGCTCCACTCCACAGGGGCGGAGCGAGCTCGCGATCCTGGCCCAGAAAGCTTGTTGAGTTTGAGGGCCGTGGCCCTTAGCCCTTCCCCCAAAAATCATTCCTCCGCCGCTGGTGGCAGCATGCGGGCCCGCACCTGTTTAGCCCGGCGCTCGTCGGCCTCCACCACGGTGAGTTCCAGGTTTTCCATGGCCACCTGGTCATTAAGCTGGGGCACCCGGCCCAGCAGGTGGATGAGCAGGCCCCCCACGGATTCGAATTTGCCTTCCGGCCGGGGAAGGCTGAAGTGGTCCATGAGCTCTTCCACGTCAAGGCGGGCGTCCACCAGGACGGAGCCGTCTTCCTGGGGTACCAGGCGGGGCTCCATGCGGTCGTACTCGTCGTAGATCTCGCCGACGATCTCCTCCAGGATGTCTTCCAGGGTGATGAGGCCGGCGGTGCCGCCGTACTCATCGATGACGATGGCGATCTGGGTCTTGCCCTCCACCAGGTCCCGCAGCAGGTCGCTGATCTTCTTGCTTTCAGGGATAAAGTAGGCGGGGCGCAACACCCGGTCCAGGTCCAAGGTCTCCTCGGGGGTCTGCCAGAAGACCAGGAGGTCCTTGGCCAGGAGGATGCCCTTGATATGGTCGATGTCGCCCTCGAAGACGGGGAAACGGGAGTGGCCGCACTCCAGGACCAGGGCGATGATCTGGTTCAAGGGGGTGTGGCGTTCCACCCCCACCATCTCCAGACGGGGCACCATGATTTCCCGGACCAGGGTATCTTTGAACTCAAAGATACTCCCGATCAGATCGCCTTCTTCCCGGGTAATGAGGCCCCGTTCTGCGCCCTCATCGATGATGTGCTGGATTTCGCGTTCCAGGTCCTCCGGCTGGGTGATGGTCCTGCGGGAGAGCCGCTGCCGGAGGCGCTTAAGCAAGCCGGGGGGAGAGCTATCGGCCCCTTCCATGCTCAACCTCGCAACTGTTTCCGCTCCTGACGCAGGATCCGTTCCACGGTCCTGACTTCCCGGGGAAACTCCAGGCCCCGGTCCAAGAGATTGAGCTCATGGCGGGAGATGTCGAACATTTTGGTGACATAGGCCACCGCTTGATCGTAATCAAAACCTTTGCAGGAAAAGACGTCCAGGCTGAGGTAGCCCCGCTCGGGAAAGGTATGAATACTGATGTGACTTTCAGCGATGAGCACAAACCCGGACAGCCCCCAATCCTCAGGCACCTTACCGTTATACTTGAAAACGTAAGGCGGCATGATTTTGGTCATCTGGATCAGGTCCGGGCAAGTGTCTAAGAACTCATAGATGGCGTCCAGGTTCGTCAGCCGCTCATAACTACAACCATAGCCGTCCAGGGTCAGGTGCAGTCCGAAACCAAGGGCCGATCTTTTCAAATTTTCGTCCTCCTCGCACCAGGGTTGAGCGTCACCGGGGAATGCCCGGCAGGCAATCCATGCGTGCCTCAAGGCTACGCACCCTGGAATCTGGGCTTCCAGGGAGAATAAGGTCTTGGGCTCCCGGCAACCGTTCCGGAGAGCACGAGGAAGGGAGCGTCACCGCCCCAAATTTTTTGGCCCCGAAACCTTGTTAACCCCTTTCCAAGCTGCAAAAGGGGCTATCCGCATATGCCCATCCCTTAATCAAGATTATTCAAAAATATATAACTTTTAGAGTATACCTGGTCAATATTTTTTTTGAGGTTTTAAAGCGACGCCCCCTGGAAATGCCGGTTGGTCGCATTAACTATTGACGTAAGGTTCATCGGTGGTAAATTTAACGAGTTACCCAGCCTCAGGAGGATTATCGAAGTGGCCCTAGTTGCCCCTTTCCGGGGGCTCCATTATAACCCCGCCAGGGTGCCGAATCTGACGGAGGTGGTCACGCCCCCCTATGACGTGATCCGCCCCGAGGAGCGGGAGGCCTTCGCCGCCCGGCACCCCAACAACATGGTGCACCTGATTCTGCCCCAGACCCTGCCGGGGGACGATCTGCTGCACAACCGCTATACCCGGGCCGCCGCCCTGTTTCGCCAGTGGCAGAAAGAAGGCGTGCTGGTGCGGGATGCCGAGCCGGCCTTCTATTATTGGGAAACCGAATTCCTGCACGCGGGCCAAAAGCGCATCCGGAAGGGCCTGGCGGCCCTGGTCCGCCTGGAGCCCCTCAGCGGGGGAGTAATCCGCCCCCACGAACAGACTTTTTCCGCGGCCAAGGCCGACCGCCTGGAGTTGTTCAAGCACTCCCAGGCCCATTTTTCCCCCATTTTTTCCATCTTCCCGGACCCCGACAACCGGGTGCTGGGACAGTTGCGCGTCAGTTTGCCGCCGGCGCCCCTCACGGCCTTTGAAGACACCTTGGGCTACGGGCAGCGCCTCTATGCGGTGACGGAGCCCGCCGCCCTGAAGGCGGTGCACCAGGCCCTGGCGGAGCTGCCCCTGTTTATTGCCGACGGGCATCACCGCTACGAAACTTCCCTCAATTATCAAAAGCTGCTCAAGGTCCACTATCCCAATGCCTCTCCCCGGGCGGCCTTCAACTACACCCTCATGTACCTTTCCAATATTTATGATCCGGACCTGGTCATTCTCATGGCCCACCGCCTGCTGGGGGGGCCCAGGCTGAAGCAGGCCGATGAGGCCAAGGTGCTGGGACGGCTGAAGGAATATTTCGAGATCGTGGCCTTGCCCTCCGTCAATGAGTTCGGAGAGGCTTACGAAGAGTTTCTGCAGCAGAGCCTGGCGGACGCCGGGCGGGGGGAGACCGCCTTTATTCTCCTGGGCTTCGGGCGCAAGGCCTGGCTCCTGCAGCTGCGGCCCGGGGTGCGCCAAAACCTGCTGGCCCGGCAGATGCACCCGGCCCTGGCCCGGCTGGACGTGGCGGTGCTCAACTACCTCATCTTCGAAAAGGTCCTGGGGCTGGATGCCAGGGCCCAGGACGACCAGGAGACCTGCAAATACAGCAGCAAGATCAGCGAAGTCGTGGCCGCGGTGGTCCGGGGGGACGCCCGCCTGGCCTTTCTGCTGAACCCCACCCGCATCGGGCAGGTGCAGGACGTGGCTTCCGCCGGCCTGATCATGCCCCGGAAATCCACTTATTTCTACCCCAAGGTAATGACCGGCCTGATCCTCAATCCCATCTATCCCGAAGAGGAGATCATCGTCCCGGATTGCTGACCCCCCAGAGAAATATGCCAGCACCGGGGCGGGGGTTAAACCCGCCCTTACGGGTTTGGGGCCGGGAAAATTCCGGCTCCCCTTGCCAGCGAGCCCATTCCGTAGTAAATTTATGCAGGTCTTTCTGCAAGGAGACACCCCCCATGTCCATGGAAGACAGAGAAAGCGCTTGCCAGGCCCGCATCCTGGTGGTGGACCCGGAGGAGTGGTGCCGGCAGTTCCTCTCCTCCGTCATCAAGCTCTGCGGCTACGACGATTTCAGGCTGGCGAACTCGGTGGCCGAGGCCCTGGCGGCCCTGGATGAGTGCTCCTATGACCTGGTGATCACCGACCTCAGACAACCGGACTACCAGCGCCTCCTGGAGAATGCCCGCCACCGCTACCCCTCCACCCGCTTCATCGTCATGATGCAGCGGCGGACCCAGACGCAACAGATGTTTTATCTGGAGCAGGTGGACATCGTCTACAAGCCGCTGAGTCCTGGACGAAATCATCCGCAAGATCCGGCACGCCCTCCATCAGAAGCAGCTGCGCCAGGCGGAAGAAGAGCTGCGCCGCCTGAAACAGGAAGCCTTGCGCATCTTTTTGAGTTAGTATTTTTCCAGTTTGCTGACGGTTCGGCGTTTGGAGCCCATGCCAGACAATTATTGACGGTGGGGCGGGCCTCCGCGCCCGCCGTTTTTTATGCTGATTTGAGACCTCTGAAAAATCGCTTTCTCAGGGAAGGGGATAGGGGTACTTGAGGAGGGCGGGGGGCTTTTGTCCCCCGGCCCACCCCTAAAATCACTTCTTCAACATCCTGATAACTGGCGCCAAAGGCGGATGCTCTCCGGCAGGCAGGGCCCGGCCTCGTTCCCGCCTTGCAGCGACCCGAAAAAGGCCTGGGCCAGGGCTCGCCCTTTATCTTCCTGGGCCTTCTCCCAGTCGCCGTAGGTGAGGGCCCCCACTTTGCAGGCCTCCACGCAGGCGGGCACCCTGCCGGCCCCCTCCCGCTCCGGGCACTGGTCGCATTTGAGGGCCACCGCGGCCCGCTCCGGGGCCTGGAAAACCGGGGCGTAGGTGAGCACCCCGAAGGGGCAGGCCATGGCGCACATGGCGCAGCGGATGCAGCGGTGGGGGTCGATCTCCACCGTGCCCCGGGCTGCGTCCCGGCTGATGGCCCCGGCGATGCAGACTTCCTGGCAGGGGGCCGGGTCGCAGTGGCGGCACTTGTTGGGAAAGGCGAGATTGACCCTCCCCGGATAGATGCGCAGCCGGGGCTTGGGGCCGGACCGCTTCGCCGATGGCCGCGGCCAGTTCCTTGGACCGGGAATGCTCCACCGCGCAGGCCAGGCGGCACTGGAGACAGCCGACGCAGCGCTCCGGGCGAACAATGACGGTTTTCATTACCTTGACCCCATAAATAATAAATAATTTTCTGGTTTTTTTCCTTTTTGAAAGCGCAATCTCTTATCTCTTCCCATTAAGTAATAATAGCTTCCTCACCCCCACATTTGCCCCGGGGTTACCGGCTCCTGGATCGGCAGTTGCCGGGCCATGAGCTGGAAATAGAGGCCCGCGTCCTCGATTTCCCCCACGAAGGTGAGGCCCACCAGGCGGCCCTGGCGGTAAACCAGGCGCCGGTACCGGCCCCGATGCTTATCCAATTCAGTAACGATTTCACAATCCTCGCCCGCCTCGGCGGGCCCCAGGCCGCCGCTGATGAGGTGGAAGCCCCCCAGGGAAATGCTGTTCTGGGGCAGGACCCCGGCGTAGGCGAGCCGCGCCCCCGCCAGATTGGCCCCGGCGATGCGCCCCTGGGCCGCGGCCACCGGCCAGATGGGGTAGTAGGCGGGCGCCCCCGTGAGGAAGTGGGGGGCCCGGGTGCAGTCCCCGGCGGCATAGATGTGGGGGTCCGCGGTTTTAAGCAGCGCGTCCACGGTGAGGCCGCCCTCCCCGGTGAGCCCGGCGCCTTCCAGGAACTCCAGGTTGGGAAGGACGCCGGTGGCGAAGAGCGCCGCCCCGGCGGCAACTTCCCGGCCGTCGGCCAGGACCAGGGCCCGGACCCGGCCGCGGTCCCCCAGGACGGCTGCGGGGCGGGCCTGCAGGTTCAGGTCCACCCCCTGCCGGGCCAGGGCTTGGTGCAAGAGCGCCGCGGCCGCCCCATCCAGCACCCGGGGGAGGGCCCGGGCCTCCGCTTCCAGCAAGATCACCTTGAGGCCCCGGTGGGCCAGGGCTTCCGCCGCCTTGCACCCCACGGCGCCGGCCCCCACCACCGCCACGGGGGCGTCCGCCGGCAGGCCCGCCTCCAGGCGCTGCAAGTCCGCCAGGGTGCGCAGGGTGAAGACCCCGGTTAGGTCCTCCCCGGGAATCCCCGGCCGCCGGGGCCGGGCCCCGGAGGCGATGAGCAGCCGGTCATACGGCAGGGCCCGGCCGGAGGCCAGGCGCACCTCCCGGGCCCGGGGGTCCACCCGGATCACCGCCTCGCCCAGGACCGCGTCAAACCCCCACTGCCTGAAATAATCATCGTCCTTCAGCCAGATGCGGTCCCTTGGAACCTCGCCGCTCAAGAGATACGTGAGCAAAGGGCGGCTGTAAAGGGGCCGGGGCTCCTCGCTGACCAGGGTGATGGGGCTTTGGGGGGCGTAGCGCCTGAGGGTCTCCGCCGCCTGGCAACCCGCGGCGCTGGCCCCGATAATCACAAAACGCATGCTTTATCTTACCGCAGAATGCCGCGTGCAGAAAAGAAAAATACGGGGGTGGCAAGTCGGCTCCTTCACCTGCCCCTGGTGGGAGGAGCACGGTAGAGAACGGTGGGGGCGGAGCGCGCCCTGCCCCTACCCGTCACCCCCACCCCGACCCTCCTCCTTCAAGGGGGAGGGAAAAAGTTGCTCTTTATCAGGAGCCAGCGGCAGGCGACCCCCGCTCCGCCCTTGCATTAATCCCGGACCTATAGTAGTTTTTCCAAAACCCGTCCTTCTAAGGGCAGGCCAGGCTTGCGGACCGGGGCGTCCTCGCTATTTGCAGCCATTAGGCCCCAAGGGCAGGGTAATATAAGCTTATGGAGGAAGCCTCATGAAACCCATCTCCCGGGCCCTGATGAGCGTCACCGATAAGAGCGGCTTGCTGGAATTCGCCCAGTTTCTGGCCGGCTACCAGGTGGAAATCCTCTCCACCGGCGGCACCGCCAAGATGCTGCGGGGCGGCGGCGTGTCCGTGGTGGAGGTCTCGGACTACACCGGCTTTCCCGAGATGCTGGACGGCCGGGTAAAGACCCTGCACCCCAGGATTCACGGCGGCATCCTAGGGCGCCGGGACCTGCCGGCCCACCTGGAGCAGATGGCCAAGCACGGTATCCAGCCCATCGACCTGGTGGTGGTGAACCTGTACCAGTTCGAGCAGGCCATCGCCAAGCCGGGCTGCACCCTGGAGGACGCCATCGAAAACATCGACATCGGCGGCCCCACCCTGCTCCGGGCCGCGGCCAAGAATTACCAGGGCGTGACGGTGGTGGTGGACCCGGCGGACTATGGCCACGTCATGCACGAAATGAAGATGAACAAGGGCGCCACCAACGTGAGCACCCGCTTCATGCTGGCGGCCAAGGTCTTCAAGTTGACCCACGAGTACGACGGGGCCATTTACCGCTACCTGGTGGAGAAAGGCCCGGCCTGCTAGATGGCAGACGCACCCGCCGCCGTCACCCTGAGCCGGGGGCGCCGGATCGACCTCTCCCGCCCGGAGTACTACCAGGACCTGCTCACCGGCATCGCCCAGGAGATCCTCCACGAACTGTCGGAGCTGGAGAAGCTGAACCTGGAGTCCCTGGAGGAGAGCGATTTCGACCAGGTGGTGGGCATCACCCACATCCGGCTACTCAACGAGCTCTATTACTGCCTGGGGCAGCTGCGGGCCCAGGGGGTGGAGCTGGACGTGAAGCGGGCCATTCAGGACCTGCGGGACATCTGGAACCGGTACATCGACCGCACCGGGCGCCCCGAGGCCCTGAAGTTCCAGGTGGACCCCGGCGAGGGCGCGGTGCAATGAGGCCTTGGCCAAAGGAAGGCCGGCGTCGGACCCCCGCCCTCTGCCGGTTCGGCTTCAAGAGGTTGGGAAGCGGCGGCGGGGGCAGCGGACCGGCGGTAAGTTTACGGGGCCAGCAGTTCGGCTTTTCTGTAATGCGCCCCGATGTCTCTCCTTAGGGCCAGGCGGTTGCCGCCGGGGTTTTCCCGGGGAATGACCCTGATTTTGCCGTTATCAAAGGCGTTCAGCAACCGCTGGCGCAGGTTCTCCACCGCCTCCCCCCGTTTCTGCCCCGCCTTCACCGTGGCATTGGCCACCAGATAGGCCACCCGGGAGCCGTCGGATTTGAAGCCTCCTTCCTCCGAGTAGTCCATGGCCGAAGGCACCACGGTGATGCCCTTTTTGTCAAAGTAGTCGAAGTCGAGGTCCAGGACTTCCCCCTTGGTGAGGGACCAGGGATAGCCCTTCTGCTGCTTGGGGCCGCCGGGGCCGGTCACCAGCGCCAGGCAGAGCGAGATCTGGTCAGCCCTGACTTCCGGGGACACCTCGTTAAGGTTGCCGTCCACCATGGCCTTAAGGAGGGCCCCCAGGTTGCGCAGCCGCTTCACTATGGGCTGGAACTCGGGCTCCCCCGGGCGGATGTTGATTTCACAAACCCGGATGGCCCGGGGCTTGAACTCCTGGTCAAAGGAAACGAAACAGCCGGGATACAAGACGCACTGGCGCAGGGCGCCGTTGGCCTTCAGGTTCTCGATGAGGGGCCGGGCGATGCTCTCTTCGGCCAGTCGGAGCAATTCCGGCGATTCCATGGGGTGGGGGGAAATGGAGCCCATGCCCCCGGTGATGGGGTTGTCGATGGAAGGTGCGCCTTCGAAGCGTTCGGGATAGTCCATGGCAGTGGGCAGGATCTGGTGGTGGCCGTTTTTGTCCACCAGGATGGTAAAACTTATTTCCACCCCGGACATGCGGGCCTCGATGAGCAGGGGCCAGGGAGATCTTTTCCCGAAGAGCCGGGCGTAAGAATCTTTGTAATCTTTGCTCAGCAGGTCATAAACGTCCCTGATCTCCCAGGTGTTTAAAATGATGCGAGCCCCTTTGCCGCCGGCGCTGTAAGGATACTTCAGCACCGCGCCGCCGTATTCATGGAGATAATTAAGACAGGTCCCCAGAACGGTGGGATAATCTTTGGCATCCACCTCCTGCCACTCAGGGGCCACCGGGATGCCGACCTCCCGGCAGTAGCGCTTGCAGGTAAGCTTGTCGGCTTCGTAGAGCGAGCCCCTGGTGTCCAGGCCGATGATTTTCTCGCCAAACCCGGCTTCGGTGAGCCGGTCCACCAGGCCTTCAAAAATCAGGCCTTCCGGCATGATGAGGGCGAGATCCAGCGCTTCTTCTTGAAAAGCCCGGATGAGGGCGTCGGCATAGGCAGGGGCCGAGTTGTCGGCGGTGGGGATGAAATCCACGGGCCAGTTCATCCGGCCGGCAAAGGGGGGCATGGCCGGGGTGCCCCGCACCACGACACCGCGGTAGTCGCCGGGGTAAAGCTCACTGGTGGCCCGGCTGGTCTCCAGGGCCGCCAGCAAGGTCCGGCCGTCGGTGCCCACAAACCCGATCTTTATCCGCTTCATCTTCCTGACTCTTTGCAGAAATCGGTGGCAATAATCAGCAAAAATATCACCTCTTTTCCGGCAAATCCACCAAAATAAATCCCCAGCCAGGATTTGGCGGGGAGTTCATAAGCCCATGAAATATTAGGCTTTTGCACCAATATTTATCTCCCCTATCAGGGAGTTTGGGGGGAGGGCGGGGGAATGGTTTTCCCCCGGCCCTCCCCTCAATTTTCCGCCTCAACTTGCACCGCCTTGGCCTTGGCCTTGGCGTTGAACTTCAGGGCGTCGATGACGAATCTCTCGTGGTGGCCCTGGGAGATTTTATCCACGCCGTCGTCGGCCACCAGGGAAAAGGTGAGCTTGCGTCCCTCCACCCTCTCCAGCATTCCCCGGACGGTCACCGTAAGTCCCGGCGGGGTGGCGGCCAGGTGGCTCAGGTCAATGTGGATGCCCACGGTTTGCTCCCGGGGCCAGTCGAGATGGGGGTTGACGGCCTGGATGCAGGCCCACTCGAAGAGCCCCACCATGAAGCCGGTGGCCAAGACCCGGGGCATCAGTTGGAACTCCGGGGACTCGGGGTAGAGGTGGGGCACCGTTTTGTTCTCCGGCACCGGAAATTTGAACTCAAAGGTCAGGCCAGGCTGCAATGAATCTTTCATGGAACACCTCCGGGGCGAAACTAATAATTGTCCTTATTATTAATTTCTGCTAAATAATAAAATTAGTAAAATTCATTATATTTATTAAATTAATTAGGAAAGCTTATGGAATGGCAGCAGCTCCTGGGATTCTATCAAGTGGCCAAACTGGGGAGCTTCACCCGGGCGGCGGACGCCACCTTCCGGACCCAATCGGCCCTGAGCCAGCAGGTGAAGGCCCTGGAAGACGAGCTGGACTGCCAGCTTATCGAGCGCATCGGCAAGCGCCGTCTGCGACTCACCGTGGCCGGCGAAAAGCTCTTCAAGTTCGCCGAGGCCCTGCTGACGGGGTTTGAGGGGCTCAAAGAGGAACTGAATGAAATCAAGGGGTTGCACCAGGGGCGCCTCAGCCTGGCCGCGCCCTTCACCACCTTGCTCCATCTCCTGCCGGAGTCCCTCAAGGCTTACCTCCGGGCCTTTCCCCAGGTGGAACTCACCCTGCTGGACCGGCCCCAGCCGGCCGTCCTGGCCCTGGTAAAAAACGGCGACGTGGACCTGGGGCTGGCCCTGGAATCCCTGGTTCCCGGGGACCTGGCCGCCCACCGCTGGCAGCCGGTGGAAACGGTCCTGATGACCCCCCGGGGCATCCTCTGGCCTCCCTAAAGCGAGTCAGCCTGCGCCAGATCGCCAGATATCCCCTCATCCTGCAGCCCCGGGGCCCCGAATACGCCGGGCGCCGCCTGCTGGAAGAACGCTTCCGGGAAACTGGGGCTGGACTACCACGTTATCCTGGAATCCACCAACGTGGAGCTCTCCGCCCTCTACGTGGAAATGGGCCTGGGGATCTCCTTCGCCACCCTGGCCCGGGGGGTGCTGGCCTCTGAGGGGCAGGAACCTGGCTTTCATTCCCCTGAAACGCTACTTCAAACCCGATTACCTGGCCGTGGTCCTGCGCCGGGACAAGGTCCTGGCCCACCACAAGAAGGCCTTTATAAATCTTCTCTTTGGGGATACAATCCTGCCGCAGTGACCCGGCATGCCCGAATCCAAGAGTTTACAAGCTATTCAAGACCCCGACCCCTCGGCGGATTTGAGCCGGCGAGGGCGCTCGGCTCCACATTATAATGTTCTGGATAGACATTTTTACAGAGCCTTTAACTTGGTTAAAGTACAGGATCCTCGCGGTCCCCAGAATGACACTGCATAACCGCAATCACAAGCGAGGGCCAATCGATGAAACGTCGCATCTACTTACGCATGAAATCGTTGGAGGAGGCCCGGGAGGTGTTTTTCTCCCGGTTTGATTTTGCCGCCCTGGCGGCCTGGGAAGAAATATCCACCGCCGCGGCCCGGGGCCGGGTGACTGCCGCGGCGGTGCTGGCCCGGCGGTCGTCGCCCGCGGCCCACCAGGCAGCCATGGACGGCTTTGCCGTGGCCGCGGCTTCCACCTTTGGGGCCACGCCGGAAGCCCCCCGGCGCCTGGCCCGGGGCCGGGAGGCCTTTCCCATCAACACCGGCCACCTCCTGCCCCCGGGCACTGACGCAGTCATCATGGTGGAGCAGGTTCCCGACCCGGAAGCGGACCCCATCACGGTGGAGGCCCCGGTGTTTCCCTGGCAGCACGTGCGCCGGGTGGGGGAAGACCTGGTGGTGGGGGAAATGGTGCTTCCCGAGGGAGTGGAGATCACCCCCTGGGCCCAGGGAGCGCTGCTGGCCGCGGGGGTGACCCGGGTCCAGGTGCGCCGGCGTCCCCAAGTGGTCATCATCCCCACGGGCACCGAACTCATCCCGGTGGCCGAGTCTGGAGCGGGACGTGCCGGCGGGGCGGCTGCCGGAGTTCAATTCGGTCATCCTGTCGGGCCTGGTGGCCGAGGCCGGGGGCGAGCCGGAAGTGAGGCCCATCGTCCCCGACGACCCCGAGGCCCTGACCGCGGCCTTAAAAGAGGCCCTGACCGCGGCGGACGTGGTGCTCATCAACGCCGGGTCCTCCGCCGGCACCGAGGACTACACCTACCAGGCCATGGCCGCCCTGGGGGAGGTGCTGGTGCACGGGGTGGCCATGATGCCGGGCAAGCCCACGGTTCTGGGGGTGGCGGACGGCAAGCCCGTCATCGGCAACCCGGGCTACCCGGTATCCGCAGTGCTCTCCTTCGAGCAGTTTGCGGCGCCGGTCATCGCCGCCCTGGCGGGCCGGCGCCTGATGCCCCGGCCCACCCTGACGGTGTACCCGGCCCAGAACCTGCCCTCCAAGCCGGGGCTGACGGAATTCATCCGGGTGACCTTGGGAAGGGTGGGTGACAAGGTCATGGCCACTCCGCTGCCCCGGGGGGCGGGCACCATCACCTCCCTGGTCCGGGCCGACGGCCTGCTGACGGTGCCCTCCCTGAGCGAAGGCCTGGAGGAGGACCGCCCGGTGACCGCGGAGCTCCTGGTAGCCCCGGAGGACATCGAGGGCACCCTGGTGGTTTTAGGCAGCCACGACAACACCCTGGACCTGCTGTCCACCTTACTGCGGCGCCGGGACCCGCGGCTGCGCCTGTCCTCGGGCCACGTGGGCAGCCTGGGCGGCCTCATGGCCCTGGGCCTCGGCCGGGCCCACCTGGGGGGCAGCCACCTGCTGGACCCGGAGAGCAACACCTACAACGTGCCTTTCATCAAGCGCCACCTCCCCGGCGTGCCCCTGAAGCTCGTCAACCTGGCCTGGCGCCAGCAGGGGCTCATGGTGGCCCCGGGAAACCCCAAAAACATCCGCACCGTGGCCGACCTGACCCGACCGGAAGTGCGGTTCATCAACCGGCAGCGGGGCGCGGGCACCCGTCTCTTGCTGGATTACCTCCTCAAGCAGCAGGGGCTGGACCCGTCGGCCATCCAGGGCTACGAGCGGGAGGAGTACACCCACATGGCGGTGGCGGTGAACGTCTTTTCCGGCACCGCGGACGTGGGGCTAGGCATCCTGGCCGCAGCCCGGGCCCTGGGGCTGGATTTCCTGCCCCTGCTTCCCGAGCGCTACGACCTGGTGGTGCCGGAGACCACCTTCGCCGACCCTCGCTTTCAGGTTTTGCTGGAAGTCATTCGCAGCCCGGAGTTCCGGGAAGGGGCGGAGGCCCTGGGAGGCTACGACCTGAAGGATTGCGGTCGCATTATCTGGGAACAATAACCCTGCCGTCGTCGTGACTGGAAAGAAGAAATTGTTTCGCGAACAATAGATGTTTGCCATAATAATCTATGGATAAAAGCCTTCCTAATTTCCTCCTAATCGCCTTATTTTTTTCACTCGCAACATTATTCGGACCCGCACCTGACCTTGGCGCTACCGAGAGCCAAGCAATCAAGGTTTATCTTTTTGAAGCCAAAGGCTGTCCTCATTGCCTGCGGGAGAAAGAGTTTTTGGCAAGACTGGAAAAGAAAGATAAAAATATCCAAATTATTACTCTGGATGTGAGCGATAACCAGGAAAACTTAGATTTGTTAAAAAAGGTCGGGGAGTCATTAGACGTCCAGATCCCAGGCGTGCCATTTACGGTGGTGGGCAACCGGTACTTTGTGGGCTGGCTCGACGAAAATACCACCGGCCTTGCCATAGAAAAAGCTATCCAGGATGTCCGGGCGCAACCAGCGCCAGATGTGGTGGCCCGACTCAGGCCCGCTCATCCAATTCCACCGCTTCCCCGGGAAAAGACGGCGGTCCCGGAGAAACTGACCCTGCCATTTTTTGGCGAGATTGAAATCAAATACCTTTCCCTGGGCTTGATCACCCTAATCATCGGTTTGCTGGACGGTTTTAATCCATGTGCCATATGGGTCCTGGTCTTTCTTATCAATTTGCTGCTGGGGATGGAAGACCGGCGAAAGATGTGGCTCTTCGGGGGCACGTTCATCGCCGCTTCGGGAATCATCTACTTCCTCTTTATGACCGCCTGGCTCAATTTGTTATTATTCTTAGGTTTTATTATCTGGATCAGAGTCATCATCGGTCTGGTGGCCCTGTTGGCCGGATTTTATAATTTGCGGGAATACTTCACCAACCGGGCCGGGGTTTGCAAGCTGGAGGAAGGGGCGGGGCGGAAAAGAAGGATGGCAAAAATCAAGGAAGCCATTCAGACGAGGAAATTCTGGTTGGCCCTGGGCGGCATCATTCTATTGGCCATTGCGGTTAATATGGTGGAACTGATCTGTTCCGCTGGTTTTCCGGTTATTTATCTGCAAATATTGAGCTTAAATCCACTGCCTTTCTGGCAGTACTATCTTTACATGGCCTTATATATCGTCATGTATATGCTCGACGATATGATTGTCTTTGTAGTGGCCATGATTACCTTGGAATTGCTGGGCTTGGGGACCAGGTACAAGCAGGCCTCCAACTTAATCGGCGGGGTTTTGATGCTGATCATCGGGGTTTTGCTCATCCTTAAACCCGAGTACCTGATGTTTGGATAAATTTGCTTTTTTTATCACCCCATCCGAGGCCTTGGGGGCTATGATTTACAAGATTACCGCAAGATCGGCTTCCAGCCGTAACTCCCCTTCCGGGGTAGATAACCGCCCGGAAAATGATTAACTGTATTTAACCTTGCCACACCCTTTAGACAGGCGGCCACAAACTTACCCAGGGGTGCCATATAAAAAACGCTCCCAACCCGCCAGCGATATTCTTTCTGGCCAGGTTAAGGGGCCTTAACTTGACCTTAAGATCTTAAACCCGGAATTGTTAACTAATATCCAGGACAACAAGGAGGAAATTTGATGGATTTAAAGGGTTCCCAGACGGAGAAGAACCTGCTCACCGCCTTTGCCGGGGAGTCCCAGGCCCGGAACCGCTATACGTTTTACGCCAGTGAAGCCAAAAAGGCGGGGTACGAATACATTGCGGCCATCTTTCTGGAGACCGCGGAGAACGAACGGGAGCACGCCAAGGTGTTCTACCAGCACCTGGGCGAGGGCGCCGCAGAGATCGTGGCCGGCTATCCCTTTCACCTGGGCGACACCTTGAGCAACCTGGGGGCCGCGGCGGCCGGGGAAAATTACGAGTGGACCACCATGTACCAGAACTTCTCGGAGATGGCGGAGAAGGAAGGCTTCAAAGAGATCGCCGCCTCCTTCCGGGAAATCGCCAAAGTGGAGAAATTCCACGAAGCCCGGTATCGGGCCTTAATGGAGCACCTGCAAAAAGGCACGATGTTTCACCGCGATGAGCCCATCACCTGGCACTGCCGCAACTGCGGCTACCTGGTGAAAGGCAAGAACGCCCCGGGGGTCTGCCCTTCCTGCAAGCACCCCCGAGCTTACTACGAACCGCTGGCGGACAATTATCTGTAAAGAGGCTGAAAGGGTGCTCGGGGCGGGGAGACCCCGCCCCCTGCGGCCCAGGAAACGGTTTTTAGGGGCGGAGTCTCCTCGCCCGGTGATAGAAATAGGCTAACCGAATTAGTAAAGGTGGCTCTGGGACGCAAAGGACCCTCATCCAGGCCGCGGCGACAGCCCCCGGGGAGACGCGGCCCCCGTCCATAGTCAGGCCAGTTAAATGGTCCTCACTACTGGGCCGATCTCCAGAAAACGATGGCCATCATGAGGGCCAGGGCAAGGCTGGCAATGAGAAGTCCATATCCTGCTAAGCAGGCTCCCTCCTCTGGTTGCCTCAAACCCATTAATTTTGCCAGCAAATCTTTCATGTCGCCCTCAGGAACTTAATGCCTCCGCCCCCATTTTATTTATCGGCTTTTTTCCCCAGGGTTTAAAAATTGGCTTATTGGGGCCTGAGAGGGGAGTTTGCTTCCATGGCCCACGGCCATAGCTGCAAGACCAATAAGCCGGACCCGGAAGAATTGCCTCGCCCAATTCGCGGCCATGCCAAGTTTTTTATCGACATTTGGGAGGATTTTTTCCAAAATCCCTGGAGAGACGCAAATTTTTGGAGATAGGCAAACTTCATGTATCGCTTTCTGGGGCTGACGGTTCTGGCTTATTTAATTGGTTCCATTCCCACGGGCCTCCTGGTGGCCCGGGTCCTGGGGGGTCCGGACCCGCGGCGGCTGGGAAGCGGCAACCTGGGAACCGCCAATCTTTACCGCCTCCTGGGGCCCCTGGCCGGGGCCTTGACCCTGCTGGGAGACGTGCCCAAAGGGGCGCTGCCCGTGGGGCTGGCCCTGTGGTGGCTGAAGCCCCTGGGGCCGTGGCAGGAAGTCGCGGTGGCCGTGGTGGGGGCCGCCGCGGTCCTGGGGCACGTCTTTCCCCTGTACCTGGGCTTCCGGGGCGGCAAAGGGGTGGCCACCACCTTCGGAGTGGTGGCCGCCCTGGCTCCCTGGGCCGCCCTCAACCTGATGTTAGTCTACCTGCTGGCCCTGTTTCAGACCCGCATCTTCTCGCTGAGCGCCCTCATCGCCGCCTGGCTGCTGCCCGTGGCCGTGGGCCTCTTTACGGACTCCAAGGCTTATCTTCTCCTGGCCGGAGGCCTCTCGGGGCTGATCCTGGTCTGTCACCGCGACAATCTGGAGCGCTTCTTCAAAGGAGAAGAACCGCGCATTTAACGAGGAACGGAGGACCATATGCTGATAAAGGACTGGATGACCCGGGACCCCATCACCATCAACGAAGACACCTCCATGATCAAGGCCATTCACATCATGAAGGAGCACCGGTTCCGGCGGTTGCCGGTGGTGAGCGCCGGAAGGCTGGTGGGCATGGTGACCGACCGGGACCTGAAGGAGGCCTCCCCTTCCAAGGCCACCACCCTGGACGTGCACGAACTCTACTATCTTCTGGCGGAGCTGGAGGTGAAGGAGATCATGACCCGCAATCCCGTCAGCGTCCTGGAAAACGACACGGTGGAGCGCGCCGCCCAGGTGATGCTGGAGCACACCATTTCCGGGTTGCCGGTGGTGGATGCCAGCGACAAGCTGGTGGGCATCATCACCCAGTCCGACGTGTTCCGGGCCTTCATGCACATCACCGGCGTCCTCCAGGGCGGGGTGCAATTCGCCCTGCGGCTGGAAGACCGGCCCGGCATCCTCAAGGAAGTGGCGGACACCCTTAGGGCCCGGGGCGGCCGCATGGTGAGCCTGCTTACCACCTACCCCTCTCCCGACCAGAACCTGCGGGACGTCTATATCCGGGTGAAAGATCTCTCCCCGGAAGCCGTCGAGGCCGCCAGGGCGGAGTTGGCCGCCAAGTTCCAGCTGCTCTACCTGATCCAGGAAGGGGAAGTCGGGCCGTCCTCTTAAATGGGGGCCGCCCGTGGGGGCGGTTCCCGGACCGCCCCTGCCGCTTATGCCCCGCACCTGAACCTCCACGGGCGACATGGCGTTAACTTACACCCCCAGGCCGGCCCCGGCGCAAGTCCTCGACTTCGGTCCCCTCAAGTTCATCCCCGGACGCAAGGGCGGGCGCTACCCTTATTGCCATTCCCTGGTCCTTACCGGCCCGGAGACCTGGGTGGTGGACCCCGCGGCGGACAAAGACTATTTCCGGCGCCTGGCCGCCACCCGCCGGGTCACTGCGGTGTTCCTCAGCCACTTCCACGAAGACCACCAGAAATACAACTACCTGTTTCCGGAGGCCCGTTTTTACGGGCCGGCCCCGGAGGAGGAGGCCTTCACCTCGGTGGCCGGTATCTTCCGCTTCATGGGCATCGACGACCCTGGGTTCAAACAATACTGGCAGGAGACCCTGGTCAGGGATTTCCATTTCCGCCCCCTGACCAATCTTGCCCTTTATTTTCCGGGGCAGCGCTTCCAGCAGGGCGAGATCACCCTGGAGATCCTCCCGGCCCCGGGCCACACCCCGGGACACAGCTGCTTTTATTTCCCCCGTCAGGAGGTCCTGTTCCTGGCGGACGTGGACCTGACCCCCTTCGGCCCCTGGTACGGCGATGCCACCTCCAGCCTGGAGGACTACGCGGCCACCTTGGAGAGCCTGGAGCAGGTCCGCACCCGGACCTACCTGACGGCGCACGAGCAGGGGGTCTTCAGTTTTGAAGAGTTCAGGATCGGGCTGCAGTATTTTCGCCAGGTGCTGGCGGACCGGGAGCGCCGCCTGCTGGAGGAGCTCAAGACTCCCCGGACCCTGGCCCAACTGACGGCCCGCCGGCTGATTTATCCAAAGGCCAAAGAGCCGGCCTTCGTCTACGAGCACATGGAGAGACAGATGGTGCAAAAGCATCTGGAGCGGTTGGTGAAGAGGGGGATGGTTTCAGAGACTCCGGAAGGTTACTTTGCCAGCTGCTGAGGTTCGCCCGGAAAAAAATCCCGCCAAGACGCCAAGGGCGCCAAGATCAAGATATAAAAAGAATCTTCCTTAGCCGCCCTTAGTGGTAAGTATTTCTACATGTGGTCGATGAGGGCCTGGCCGAACTCCGAGCAGGCCACCTCCCGGGCGCCGGGGAGGAGCCGGGCCAGGTCATAGGTGGCGACGCCGTCTTGCAGGGTGCGGGGCAGGCTCTGGTGAACCAAGCTGGCGGCCTCGGTCCAGCCCAGGTATTCCAGCAGCATGGCGCCGGAGAGGATGAGGGAGCTGGGGTTCACTTTGTCCAGGCCCGCGTATTTGGGGGCGCTGCCGTGGGTGGCTTCGAAGATGGCGCAGTTGTCGCCGATGTTGGCCCCCGGGGCCATACCCAGGCCCCCCACCTGGGCCGCCAGGGCATCGGAGAGGTAATCGCCGTTCAAATTGGGGGTGGCGATGACCTGGTACTCCGCCGGCCGCAGCAGCACCTGCTGAAAGAGGTTGTCCGCCAGCCGGTCCTTGAGGGCCACCTTGCCGGCCGGGAGCTTGCCCCGGTAAACGGTGCCCAGTTCGGCCTCGGAGATCACCTTCTCCCCGAATTCCGCCGCGGCCACCTCGTAGCCCCAGTTCTGGAAGGCCCCTTCGGTGTATTTCATGATGTTGCCTTTGTGCATCAGGGTGACGGAGGCCCGTTTGTGCTCCAGGGCGTATTTCAGGGCCATGCGGATGAGCCTCTTGCTGCACCTCTCGGTCATGGCCTTGATGCCGATGGCCGCGGTGGGGTCCAGGGAGCAGCCCAACTCGGTGTTGAGGAAGTGGATGAGTTTCTGGGACTCGGGGCTGGTGGCGGCCCACTCCAGGCCGGCGTAGACGTCTTCGGTGTTCTCCCTGAAGACCACCATGTCGATCTTTTCCGGCTCCTTCAACGGGCTGGGGACGCCGGCATAATAGCGCACCGGACGGATGCAGGCATAGAGGTCCAGCACCTGGCGCAAGGTCACGTTCAGGGAGCGGAAGCCCCCGCCGATGGGGGTGGTGAGGGGCCCCTTGAGGGCCACCCGGTATTCCCGGAGGGCCGTCAGGGTTTCCACCGGCAGGTAGCTGTGGTTGTGCTTGAAGGCCTTTTCCCCGGCCAGGATTTCCTGCCAGGTGATTTTCCTCTTACCGCCGTAGGCCTTGGCCACCGCGGCGTCCAGCACCGGCCGGGTGGCCCGCCAGATATCCGGTCCGGTGCCGTCCCCCTCGATGAACAACACCAGGGGCTGGTCGGGGACCGAGAGACCTCCCCCGGGAGTGGCGGTGATCCGGTGGCCCGGTTCATGGTCGTGATGGGTCATGGTTTGCCTCGCTCAGAATATTGGCCTTATATTTCACCCTATTTCCCCCGGGCCCGCAAGTCCTGTTTAGAAAAGTTGGTTTTTGAGGAAGGGGGCCGGGGGGGCTTTTGTCCCCCGGCCCTCCCCTAAAATCACCTTTGCAGTCTTAGCGGTGCCAGCGCTGCGGGGCCCGCCACACGGGGACGCCGTCCTGGTTGAAGAGCACCAGGGACGACAGGGGCCGCCCCAGGGTGTCCGCCGGCACCTGGTACCTGGGGTTGACCTGGCCCAGGGCCACCCGCAGCAGGCCGGCCTGGTCCACCAGGCTCAGCCCCGGCTCGCCCTCCGGGTTCAGCGCCAGCTCGGCCCGGAGTTTCAGACCCCGGTCATAGAATTGCAGGGAGGGGTCGCCTTCTTTGTCCAGTCCCAGGGTGGTGCGAATCTTGCCGTCCCGGTCCAGCAGGTCCAGATACAAGCCGCCTTCCCGGGGACCCAGCCAGGCCCGGCAGGCGCCGCCCGGGTCATGGATGGTGAGGGCCGGGGCGGTTATGGCGTCGCCCCCCTTGGGCGACCGGGTCAGGGTCAAGCCCAGGCCGGCCAGGGCCACCAGCCACAAGACTGCCACCAGGCCGCCCCAGAGCTTCAAGCGGCCCTGTTGGCGCTCCAGCCGCTCCAGACGCCGGCTTACCAGGCCCCCGGGCCCGGCCTCGGTCTCGCCAGGCTCCTCAGCGAGGGCCACCCGGCTCTGGCCTCCCTCCCGGTCTGCAGTCGGCCCCGGCTCTGCAGCAGCCCCCGCAGGTCGGCCAGGTCCGCTCCCAGCTTCTCCAGCCGCTCCAGCACCACGGGGGACGGGGCGTCCTTTTGCGGCCCCGCGGCCGGCCCCGAGGAAACCTCGCCGGCGCGGCGGGGTTCCTGGGGGGTCTCCCAACAGATGCGGCCCAGCCGGTCTTTGAGGGTCAGGTAGGCCGAGCCGTCCTCTTTGAGGCCCAACCAGGCGCGATACTTGCCGTCCTGGTCCAACAAAACCAGGCCGCAGGAGCCGTCTTCCTTCACCTCCAGCCTGCCCCGGGGCCCGCCGTTGGCGCCCACCAGCACGAATTTCTCGGCTTCGACGACCTGGGCGCGGACCTGAGGCCGGCTGCGCAGCATTTCCGCCAGTTCCTGCCATCCCCGTTCGAGCTGGGCCAATGCCGCTTCCAAATCTCTGGACTGCGGTGCATCCGGCATTTTGACCTCCTGGCCTGAAAAGTTGTTTTTGGGAGGGGGCCGGGGGCAGCAAGCCCCTGCCCGAATGGGCCTTCGGCGCAATTACTGGTCATTAGGAGAACCTAATGACCGCCCCCAACCCCCTGGGGGAAGCTTAGATGCAGGGTCACCAGGCGCACCTCACATCTGTTGGGCCGTGACCACCTTAACACTTAATCATAAGAAAATAGCACAGATATAACCAAAGTAATAAATGAATTGGCGATGAGCGCCGCCACCCCGATGGCGACCAGCGTGGCCAGGGGATAAAGCAAGAACCTCAGCCGGGGATTTTGCCGAATCAAATTGCCAAACCACCTTACCAGGCGCCGGAATTCCTCGGAGCACAGGAGCAACGCCAGGAAAAAACCGGCGTATTGAAGTGCGGCCTTGAGGACCCCGTCCCAGGAAATCAAGAAAAATCACCCACCTGAGATACTCCGCACCCCAAAATCCCCTGAAAGGGCTTGAGAATACTTGCCCGCAAGTTTCCGGCCCAAGGCTCACTTATTTATTTCTGACTTCCGATTTCAGTAGGAGCCATAAGACGATGACCAACACCACCAGCGCTACCGCATAGAGGGGATTATCCTTCAAAAAGTAGCCTAGCCAGGTCAATCCCTGCCAAAATTGCGATTTTAGCTCGCCCCACAGATTGGTTAGGTTCATGATGCTCACCTGCTTGGGCGGGAGCGATCACGATCCTCCCGCAAATCATAAGGTCCAGGTGATAGTTCCCGCCCAGGCAGGCCGGCTCAGGCTGGCAGCGCCAGCAACTCCACCTGGCCCCGGGCTCCCAATTTGTCGCCCACGATGACCACCGCCCCCAGGATTTCCGGGATGCCGGCGGCCCATTCCAGGGCGGCCTGGATGTCCCGGGCGTCCTTTACCCGGTTGCCCAGGGCGGTGGCCGCGGCATCAGCCAGGACCGGGTCCAGGGCCATGGCGCAGGCCGCGTCGGCCCGGCCGAAGCTCAGGGAATGGCCCACGCTCCCCGACGAGGTGCACACCCCCAGGGGGCTCAAGGAGGGGTCGATCCTCAGCCCCACCCGATGGCTCAAGGGGGACTTCCCGGCGAACAGGGCCACCGTGGCCGGCTCCCTGATCTTCAGGTAGATATCGCCGCCGTTTTCCACAATCACTTCCTGGGTGAGCCCCTCCAGGGCGCGTCCCACCCGGGCGGCCAGGGCCCCGGCCACCGCGGCCATGGGGCCCACCCCCACCCGGTGGGCGGCGGCGATCATCTCCCGCACCATTCCGGGGGCAAAGGGGTCTTCCGGCCAGGGGGCCAGGGTGGTGAGAAAGGCCGGGTGGGTGGCGATGTAGGCCTCCAATTGGGCCCGCTCCTGCAGCACCGTTTCCCGCACCTCGGCGGTCAAATCGCGGCCGGCCAGGACCCAGAGGTCCGTTTCCTTCACGGCCACGCGGAAGCCCACCAGGCCCGCCCGGGCCATGCGGGTGCGATAGGTGCGGGGTTCGTAGTTGAGTTGGGTCATGGGTTCGGGAGAAGCGCCACCTTTCTTCACCTTGTTACCATGTTATTATATAAGAAATTGGCCTGGACCAAAATAGCGGGGGTAATTTCCGGCGCCGCGCCGGGGCCTGGCGCCCCTTGTGGTAAGGGGGGGCGGGCGCGATAAATCACGCCCCCGCCTCAGCCCCGGAGGGCAATGAGGACCACCCCGGCGCACATCAGCCCCGCGCCCCCCAGCCGGGGCAGAAAAGGGCGCTCCTTGAGCCACAGGCCTCCCAGGGTGACGCTGAGGAGCAGGCTCATCCGTTTGACCGCAATCAGGTAAGTGGCCGGGGCCAGCTCCATACCGCCCGCCAGGGAAAGGTTGCTCAAGGCGAAGCAAAACCCCATGACCAGCCACCCGCCGTAGTGGGACCGGATGGCGGGCCGCAGCCGTACCCGGCTCCAGGGGAAGCCCGCGGCCATCAGGGTGATGGACGGCCAGGGGGTAGGTCACCCCGAAAAAGACGGGGTCCGAGTGGAGGATGGCCAGCTTGAACAGGGCCGCGGTGCAGGAGTAAATGGCCGCCACGATGAGCATCAGGCGGGCCCCCATTTCCCGGGCCAGGGCCCGGAGGGGGGCGAAAAAACCCACCCGGCCGGCGGTACCCACCCCCAGACCCAGGAGATAGCTACCCGCGGCGATCATGAGGGTCCCGCCCACGCCCCAGGGGCTCAGCCCTTCCCCCAGCACCAGCCAGCCGGTAAGGATCAAAAAGACGGGGGTGAAGGCCAGGAAAGGAATGCACAGGGAGAGGTGGCAGACCTTCAGGGCCCGCATGTAGAGCAGCATGGCCGTCACCTCCAGGGGCAGCATGGCGGCCACGGTCAACCAGAAGGTGGGGGTGAGGGGCGGTACCCGGAGGAACAGGGCCGCCAGGCCCAGGAAAGGGACGGCGGCGAACAGCCGGGCCAGGGCCATGCCGTAGGGCGGCAGGTGGGAAAAGGACCGCTTGGTCACCACGTCGGCGCCGGAGTCCCCCAGCGCCGCGCCCAGACCCAGGGGAAGCCACAGGCCTAAGCCCACCTCAGCCAGCCTCCCGGGGGGCGCCTGCCTCCACCCTGACCCCGATGGCGTTGCTGAGGGCCACAAACTCCGCCACGGCCAGGGTTTCTCCCCTTCTCAAGGGATCGAGGTCCAATTCCTCCAGGGCGGCCCGCAGCTCCCCCGGGCTCAATCCGAAAGCGGGGGCCTTGGCCACCAGGGTGTTGTTCAGGGTTTTCCGCCGCTGGCCGAAGGCCGCCTTCACCACCCGGGCCAGCAGGGCTTCGTCCCGGGCCCGGGGGTGGGGGCTTTCCGGCTTAAGCCGGAGCACCACGGAGGAGACCTGGGGAGGCGGATAAAAATTGGCCGGGCTGAGGGTAAAGAGACGCTCGAGGGAAAAGTGGTACTGCATCAGGACCGACAGAATTCCGTAATCCCTGGTGCCGGGGGAAGCCAGGAGGCGGTCCCCCACCTCCTGCTGCATCATGAGGACGGCCAGGTGGATGGCCGGCAGTTCCTGGATCAACTTAAACAAGAGGGGCGAGGTGATCTGATAGGGGAGGTTGCCCGCCACCGTTAGGGGCGCCCCCACTTCCCGGCTGAGAAGCCGGAAATCGAACTCCAGCACATCCCGGCAGATGACCTCAACGTGGGGGGCCTCGGGAAAGAGCTCTTCTGCCAGGAACCGGGCCAGGGCCGGGTCCATCTCCAGGGCCACCACTCTGCCGGCGGTTTGGGCCAGGGCCACGGTGAGGGCCCCCAGGCCGGCGCCGATTTCCACCACGGTTTCGTCGCCCCGGAGGTCCAGGGCCGCCGCCAGCCGCCGGGCCTGGTGCGGATGCACCAGGAAATGCTGGCCCCACGATTTCTTAGGCCTCAGGCCCAGGCGGCGAAGGAGGGTTTTGGGAGAGACCAAGGACACTGGCAGCCTTTTGCGCCTTGCGCTGGCGGTAGCGCTGCACCACCCACAGAGTGAGGAAATAGGAAATGACGGCCGGCGGGAGGGCCAGGACGATTCCTCCCAGCTGCAGGGCCAGCCCCCCTCGCCACAGCAGGTGCAGCAGGGACTTGTAGGTGTAGGGCTCCGGGAAGCAAAGGGGCGCCCCCTTATATAGCAAATGCTGCCCCACTTTGTAAGCGGCCAGATAAAAGGCCGGGAGGGTCAAAGGATTGCAAATCTGGATGCCCAAAAAAGCGGTGACCGGGGAGAGGCGCAACAGGGTGGCCAGGGTTAAAGCCGCCACGGTGTGAAAAGGCACCGTGGGGGTGACGCCGATAAAGACCCCCAGGGCCATGCCCCAGGCCAGCTTTCGCGGGTCTTCCTGGAGCCGCAGGAATTTAAGCCAATGGTACTTTAGGGCGCGCCGGAAAGTCATGGTTCAAGGTGGCGGAGACTGGGGGTGGCCGGCTTCCTCCCGCAGCACCCGGCGCAGCACCTTGCCCACCAGGCTCTTAGGCAATTGGTCCCGAAACTCGACGATCTGGGGCACCTTATAGACGGCCAGTTGCCCCTTGCAGTAAGCCTGAATCTCTTCGGCGGTGAGGCGGGCGCCGTCCCGAGGCACGATGACCACCTTCACCGTCTCCCCCCGGTAGGCATCAAGCACCCCCAGGGCCACGGCCTCCTTCACCTGGGGGTGTTGGTAAAGGACTTCCTCCACCTCCCGGGGATAGATGTTGTAGCCCCCGGCGATGATGAGGTCCTTTTTCCTTTCCACGATATAAAAATAGCCCTGTTCATCCATTTTGGCCAGGTCGCCGGTGTAGAGCCAGCCGTCCTTGAGGGCGATGTCGGTCTCCTCCCGGTTTTGCCAGTAACCTTGCATCACCTGGGGGCCCTTGCAGGATGAGCTCTCCCACCTCCCCCGGGGGGAGGTCCCGGGTGCCGGTCTCCTGGTCCACCACCCGGGCCAGGGTGCCGGGGAGCGGCATACCCATGCTGCCCGGCGGGCGCGGCCCCACGATGGGGTTGATGTGGGTCACGGGGGAAGCCTCGGTGAGACCGTAGCCTTCCAGGATACGGCAGCCGCTCAAGCTCTCGAAGCGGTCCCGCACTTCCAGGGGCAGAGGGGCCGAGCCGCTGATGCAGGCCCACAGGGAAGAGAGATCCAGCTTGGGGAGCCGAGGGTCGTTGATCAAGGCCACAAACAGGGTGGGCACCCCCGGCAGCATGGTGGGCCGGTGCTTCTGCAAGGCCCTTAAAAAGGAGTTGATCTCAAAGCGCGGCAAGACAATGATCAGGGCCCCCTGGGACATGGGCCAGTTGAGACAGGCGGTGAGGCCGAAGGAGTGGGTAAAAGGGAGCAGTCCCATCACCCGCTCTTCCCCGTAGCGCACCCGGTGGAGCCAGGCATTGATCTGGGCCACGTTGACCATAAGGTTGGCGTGGGTGAGCCTGGCCGCCTTGGGCGTGCCGGTGGTGCCGCCGGTGTACTGCAAGACCGCCAGGTCCTGGGAGTCCGGCAAGGTTACCTCGGTGAGCGGCGGGTGCTTAAGCAGGGTCCGCCAGTTAAGGCGGCCCGGCCCGGGCCGGAAGCCCACCACCAGCCCCTGGCGCCGGGCCTTCAGGGGATAGAGCCACCTCAGCGGCCAGGGCAGGGCGTCCGTCAGGCTGGTGACGATGACCAGGTCCAGGTTAAAGCCGGCCTGCACCTCCTCAACCTGGGGGAGGAAGTGGTCCAGGGCCACCAGGCAGCGGGCGCCGGAATCCGCCAGCTGGTAGGCCAGCTCTTTGGGACTGAGCAGGGGGTTGAGCATCACCACCACCGCCCCCAGGCGCAGGGCGGCGTGGTAGGCCGCCACCAGCTGGGGGCAGTTGGGGAGCATGAGGCCCAGACGGTCCCCGGGGGTGAAACCCAGGGTTTTCAGGGCTTGAGCCAGGCGCGCCGCTTGTTCTGAGAGTTCCTGGTAGGTAATAATGCGGCCGAAAAAGGCCAGGGCCGGAGCCTGGGGGTTTTGGGCCGCCGCCGCCAGCAGCAGCCGGGGCAAGGAGTCCGTTACCGGCCCCACTTGCGGGGGTACGCCCGGGTCGTAGTTCTTAACCCAGGGTAAGGTCATGGGGGACGCCCCTCCTTTAATGCTGCTGAGATCCCCCTTCGGCGCACTGGGAGCAGGTGCAGCCCTGATGCTCCTGAAGATCTTCCGGGGTGGCCTCCCGCACCTGCCGCACCGTGAAGGAGACTTCCAGTTCCTTTCCCGCCAGCGGGTGGTTGAAGTCGATGATCACCTTGTCGGGTTGGACTTCCTGGACGATGAAATAGACGGGGTGCCCCTCCTCGTTTTCCGTCTCGAACACCAGGCCGGGCCTGAGCTCGACCTCCGGGGCAAAATCCGACCGGGGCACTTCCATGACCAGTTCCTGGTCCAACTCGCCGTAGGCCTCCTGGGGGCTGAGACGGACCACCTTGTGCTCGCTCTCCGCCATCCCCATCATGGCCACTTCCAGGCCCGGAGGCATGGCCCCCCAATCCATGCAGAAGGAAATCTCCTCCGGCTTGCCGCTGGGCGGGTAGGTCTCGGCGCTTGCCCATGCGGATGAGATAATCTATGGTAACAAAAGAATTTTTGTCGATTTTCATTCTGTTCTCCTGGGCGGGAGGCACTTTGCCTCTTTGAAAGTCAAAGTTGATTATATGCTGATCCGAACAAGGTAACAAGGGGCCAGGTGGAAAAGTCAAGACCCTGATGACGGAAAGAGCCGGGGAGGCCTGCCTGCCAGTGATCCGGGGCCTCCTCAGTCCTTGGTGCCCATAATGATGCGGCCGGTATTCAGAAGATTGCAGCGCACCGCCTGCTGCACGGTTATTCCCACCTCTCCCATGACCCGGATGACATCCAGATCGGTGGTGAAGCCGACGCGGACAAAGACCGGCGCCATGAGGTCTTCAATTCGTCCCCAGAGGCTGCCGTTCTGGCTGCGGGTGTGGTTGACCGCGATGATCTGACCGCCGGGCTTCACTACCCGGAGAATTTCCCGGCACACCCGGTAGGGGTCCTGAACCGTGGTGATCACATAGGCGGCCATGACCGCGTCAAAATGATCGTCGGGGAAGTCCAGCTGGGAGGCGTCCATGACGTGGAGGTCAAAGCGGCTGCCGCTGTTGATGGCGGCGGCCTTCTCCCGGGCCTTGGTAATCATGGGGGCGGAGATGTCAATGCCCACGAATTGGGTTCTAGGGGGATAGAATTCCAGGGTCGAGCCCGGACCGACGCCGATCTCCAGCACTTTCTGGTGGGGACGGCGATCCAGATAATTAAAGGCCTTGCGGCGCCCGGGGCCCAATAACTTGCCAAAAACATAATCATAAAAAGGCGAATAAAAAGAATATAGTCGTTCCATATAACGCGGATTTACCTTGCACTTCATATCTCAATCCTCACAACTTTTTGGAGACGTGGGTTTCACGGCATGGGCAAAATCGAAGGTTAAGCGGACTCCCCCCGAAAAATAAGCTATTTTATCCCATGATTTCTAAAAAAGTAAATGGAAAATTTCCGAAGTCAATGGGGGAGCGGCTGGTCGCGGCTACCGGCAGGCCGCCACTGCCAGGTATCCTCCAGGAAGTGATAGCTCAGAAAATAAACTTGATGGTCTTCGGCCACCACCTTGAAATGGAGGTGATGGGGATCCCGCCACCGCTCCAGGATCCGGTGCACCTCCAGCCAGGCCGCGCCCCGGGTGAACCGCCGGGGCCGTTCATGCAGTCTCGTGCCGGAGTAGGTTTCCACCCGGCAGCGCTCGCCCTGACCTGGCATACCGGCCTTATCCTTTGAAGCAGGGAACCCCAACGGAGACCCTGGCTCCGAAAAGTTCAGGGAGAGCCGGAAAAAAAATTACTGGTGGCCCCGGCGCCGGCCTCTCGCCTGCGCCATAACAGCCGGGGGCGGCGGGGGCGGCTGTGTCATGAACTTTCCCGAGCAACGGTCTTAAGTTGGGCTCACATAAAGATGAAAGTCAGCTTAAAGGTCCCCATCTGGCAAAAACGACGGCGCAGGAGGCCGTCGCTGACCGGACAACGGAAACCCGTTGCAATAGTAACACGGGTATTTTACAATGACAAAAAGATTTGCTTATGCCTGGTTCCGGCGCCGTGGCGTGCCGGCTTTAATTTGGGCAAATATCCCTGCCTTGGTCTGAGAGAGGTTTGATTCATGTCCGTAAACAACACCATGGGATTGCGGCGGGTCGTGATCACCGGAGTGGGAATGGTCACCTCCATGGGGCTGGATACGCCCACTGTATGGCGACGCTTGCTGCAGGGTGAATCCGGGGTGAAAATCGCCACCAGATTTGGCGAGAATATGGACGCCCTGCGGAAAAGGTTTCAAATCCCCGATGATTTTCCCCTAACCGTGGGAGAGATCACGCATTTCGACCTGAAAGAGATCCTGCAGTCCCGCAAAGAAAACGTCACCAAGGAAGACCTGAAGCAGATCAAATACTCCGACCGGTTCACCCAGTTTGCCCTGGCCGCCAGTTTGGAGGCGGTGCAGAACTCGGAGCTCAACCTGGAACTGGAGGACCCGGAGCGGGCCGGAGTCATCATTGCCAGCGGCATGGGGGGCGTCAGCTCCTGGGAAGAAGGGGTGACAAAGCTCCTGTACGAAGGAGTGCGCCGCGTCTCCCCCTTCCTGGTGCCCAAGATGATCCCGAATTTGGCCGCGGGCAACGTTTCCATCAGTTTCAAGGCCAAGGGGCCCAACATTGCGCTGTCCACCGCCTGCGCCGCCGGAGCTCATGCCATCGGCATGGCCTACCGCTCCATCCAGCTGGACGAGGCTGATTTAATGGCCGCCGGGGGCAGCGAAGCGGCCGTGACTCTGCTCACTATGTCCGCCTTTTACCGCATGGGCGCCCTGGCCATGGGGTACAACGATAACCCGGAGGCGGCCAGCCGGCCCTTTGATATAAGCCGCAACGGCTTCATCCTTTCCGAAGGCTCAGGCATCCTGGTCCTGGAGGAATTGGACCACGCCCTGGCCCGGGGCGCCAAGATCTACGCCGAGATCATCGGCTTCGGGATGACCGGCGATGCCCACCACATCACCGACCCCAACCTGGAAGGAGCCAAGCGTTGCATCCTTCTGGCCCTGAAGCACGGCGGCATTACTCCCCAGGACGTCGATTATGTCAACCCCCATGCCACCGCCACCCCAGTGGGGGACAGAAACGAATGTCAGGCCCTGAAAGAGATCTTTGGAAACAACTCGCGGCTGCTGGTCAGCGGCACCAAGTCCATGACCGGCCACCTCCTGGGCGCGGCCGGGGCGGTGGAGGCCATCTTTTCGGTCCTGGCCATCAAGCATGGCATCGTTCCTCCCACCATCAACCTTAAGGAAGTGGACCCCGTCTGCGCCGGCCTGGATCTGGTGCCCCACCAGGCCCGCCAGGCCGACATCCGTTACGTCCTGTCCAATTCCTTCGGATTTGGCGGCACCAATGCTTCTCTGGTATTCAAACGTTATGAAGGCTGAGCTTAACCAGTGACGGATCGCGCCATCGCCTTGGAAGATCATCCTTTCCCTGAAACAGATTTGGGGAAAAACCCGGGGAACCGCCAAAAGGCCCGAGCCTGGCCACGGTTCCCCGGTCTTTTTAGGGGGACGGTTCTGGCCGGTTTCAGACCTCCCGGATAGGCATAACTCTTTTTCATCCTTCGGGACCGATTTGAGCCCGAAGACTGGCTCCGGTTAAGTTTCGCAGCAGCAGGAAAGGAGGCGCCCTATGAATGCTGCATTTGTCATCCTGGGAGCACTGGCGGTGGCTGTGGGAGGATACCGCTGGTATGCCGGTCACATCGACCGGAAGGTGGTGGAATCTGATCCCCATCGGGTCACCCCGGCCCGCATGTACATGGACGGGGTGGATTTCATGCCCACCTCCAAGAACGTCCTCTTCGGTTACCAGTTCAAGAGCATCGCCGGGGCCGCTCCGGTGGTGGGGGCCATCATCGCCCTGCAGTGGGGCTGGCTGCCCGCCCTGTTATGGCTCCTGGGCGGCGTTCTGTTCATCGGCTGGGTGCACGATTACCTGTCCGGCATGGCCTCTCTGCGCAACGACGGCCTCTCCCTGGGAGGCATGGCTTACAAGCTGGTCTCCCCCCGGGCCCGGGTTATCCTGCTATCCTTCATCTATTTTTACCTGCTGCTCATCGCCGGGGCTTTCGGCGCCATCATCGCCGGGGCCCTGATCAAGCTGCCTTCCGGGCCGGTGGCCATCCTGGTGCTGGCCGGCGCCGGGCGCCCTGGCGGGCCACATGATCTACCGCTGGCGGGTCAACATCCTGGTGATCACCGGAGTCTGCGTCGGCCTGGCCCTGGTGGGCATCAAACTGGGGGGTATGCTTCCCGCGCACCATGCTGCTGGGCTCCCTGGCGCAGAAGCAAGCTCCTGTGGGGCATCTTCGCCATCGCCTTCTGTTACATCAGCGCGGTCCTGCCCATCTGGCGCTTCGCCCTGCCCCTCAACTACGTGGCCTTCTACATCGTCATGCTGGGGCTGGTGGGCGGCATTGTGGGGATCTTCGTGGGTCTGCCCACGCATCGAGGCCCCGGCCTATCACCCAGTTTACCATCCCGGTCGGGCCGCTGTGGCCCATGCTCTTCGTCACCATCGCCTGCGGCGCGATCTCCGGCTGGCACTCCCTGGTGTCCACCAGCGGCACCTGCCGCCAGCTGGAGTGCGAGACCGACGCCAAACCGGTGCTGGCCGGCTCCATGTTCGTGGAGATGATCCTGGGGGTGGTGGCCCTGATGACCGCGGCCGCGGCCATGCCCTTCGCCCAGTATCAGGAGCTCTTGAAGGCCGGGCCGGCCGCGGTCTTTGCCACCGGGCTCTCCAACCTCCTGAACATCATCGGCCTGCCCCTAGCTTACGGCAAGACCATGGCCACCGTCATCATCATCGTCCTGGCCATCACCGTGATGCAGCTGGTGCTGCGCTTCATGAAGGTGGCCACCATCGAGCTGGTGGGGGATTACTCCCCCATAATGCGCAACGGCCCCATCGCCACCGGGGTGGCGGCGCTGCTGACCTTGCTCATCGTCCATACCGGCTGGTGGCAGTACCTGTGGGTGCTCTTCGGCGGCGCCAACCAGCTGCTGGCCTCCCTGGCCCTGCTGGTGGCTTCCCTGTGGCTGCGCTCCCAGGGCAAGAAGTTCATGTTCGCCCTCATCCCCATGTACTTCATGTTCGTCACCACCATCGCCGCCCTGCTGTACACCTCCTATAACCTCCTGGGCAAGGTGTTCAGCGGCCAGGCCACCGGGGAGCAGCTCATCGGCAACGGCCTCATGGGGCTGGTGGCCCTGTCCCTGGTGGTGATGGCCTTCCTGCTGCTGGCCGACGGCATCAAGGCTCTGCGGAGCTCTCCGGGGCCGCAAGGGCCGCAAGAGGCGCCTGCACCTGCCGGCGGCGGCGGGGCAATAGCGAGCGATTAGCTGTTAGCTTTGCTTTCAGCTTTTGGGTTTTGGTTTTTGGTTTTTGGTTTTTGGTTTTTGGTTTTTGTTGGTTTTTTAGAAGATGTAGGGGCGGGGTAACCCCGCCCCTACCACTGAATACCAGGAGTCTACTTTCATGACTGAAAAGAAGGGCGGCTTTCTCAACGCCATCAAGGAATTCATTTACGGCATGGCGGCCCACGACTCGGCCCGCTTCGCCCTGAAGACCCGGGCCAACATGGAGCACCTCTTCATGTTGGTGACCATGGGGGACCTGGTGGGGGTGCCGCTGCTTGCCCCCCTATTATTCCCTGCGTCTGCTGCCTTACGTGGTGCCCCAGATCGCCACCTGGAAGCGCCGCATGCTCAGGGAGAAGGACCTGACCGACGCCCTGGCGTAGTCCCTGGTGGCACCGGCGTCCCGCCGGTGCTTTAGAGGACCACAGGCGAGACGCCTGTGCTACCTCTTAACAGGAGGTGCCCCATTTCTCTGTCAGAACTATTAAAGGCCCATCCCGAGCGCCGCTACCTGATGTTCGGGGGCAAGGGCGGCCTGGGGAAGACCACCTTCTCGGCCGCGGCCGGCTACCACCTGGCTAAGCAGGGCCACCGGGTCCTGGTCTTTTCCGTGGACCCCCAGGCGTCGCTTTCCGACATCTTTGAGCAAGACCTCTTCGGCAAGGGGCCCGTCCAGATCATGGACAACCTCTGGGCCCAGGAGATCGACGCGGATCGGCGCATCAAGGCCTACCAGGACGAAATCCGCGGCAAGATTAAGGACATGTACAGCTTTAAAGAGCTGCCCGAAGAGATCGAGTCCTACATCCAGGCAGCCTCGGCGGAGCCGGCCATGGAGGAGTCCGCCATCTTCGACGCGGTGGTGGACATCATGGTGGCCGGGGAGTACGACTACTACATCTACGACCTCGTCCCCCTGGGCCACGCCCTCTATTACCTCTCCATGGCCACGGTGTACGACGCCTGGATCGACAAGATCACTTCGCTCCGGGAGCAGATGCGGGAGTACGACCAGGTGGCGGCCCACCTGAAGCGGGGCGACTCCACCCTGGACGAGGACGCCATCCTGGATGAGCTCCATCTACATCAAGGACCGCATCCAGACCAGCTCCCGCATCCTCACGGACCGGGAGCGCACCGCCTTTTTCTTCGTGCTGGTGCCCGAGGAGATGATCATCCTGGACACGGTCAAGGCCGCGGAGCTCTTCAGCCGCTTCAAGGTGCCCATCTCCGGCTACATAGTGAACCGGGTGCTTCCCACGGAACTGTGGACTGAGGAGATTCCCGAGTTCCTCCGGCATCGCATCGAGCAGCAGGTGCGCTACCTGGCTAAGATTCACGAAACCTTTGGCCACCAGGTGCTTACCCAGGTGCCGGAGCTGGAACGGGACATCACCGGGCTCCCCATGATTTCCCGGCTGGCGGAATATCTCTTCAGGTGAGGGCCATGGAAACTAAGATAACTACCGGCATGCGCCAGTTTCTGGAGGCTCACCCCCAGGCCCGCTTCCTGTTCTTCGGCGGCAAAGGCGGGGTGGGCAAAACCGTGATGGCCGGGGCCACGGCCTTGTGGCTGGCCGGCCAGGGCAAGCGGACGCTGCTCGCCTCCACCAACCCGGTGCACTCCCTTTCCAGCCTGTTGGGAAGGGACGTCTTCGGCCGCATCACGGCGCTGCCCGGAAACCCCCAGGCCTTTGCCTACGAAATCGACACCTCCGACACCATCGAGAAGTCCAAGAAAGATATTCGGGAAAAGATCAATTATTTTCTCCGCTTTGCCGACCTGCACGTCAAGGCCGACGAATTCGTGGACGCGGCCACCTTAAACCCGGCCTTCGAAGAGTCGGCCATGTTTGAGAACATGCTGGACCTGATGTTCGACGGGGAGTTCGACGCCTACGTCTTCGATACCGCCCCCACCGCCAACGCCCGGCGGCTGCTGGGCATGTCCAAGGTCTATTCCCTGTGGGTGGACAAGATGATGCGCAGCCGGGAGGAGGCCACGTCGCTGCGGAAGCTCCTGTCCTTCTCCAAGAAAGAAGGAAGAGGCCGACCCCCTCATGGATTACCTGGTGACCTTCCGGGAGCGCATGGCCCGCGCCCAGGAGCTGCTCACCGACCCGACCCAGACCGCCTTCTTTTTCGTGACCCTGCCGGAGGCCCTGCCCATCGCGGTGATTACCCGCTTTCTGAAATGGTTCCAGGACTTCGGCATCCCGGTGGGCGGCATCGTGGTGAACGGCCTGCTGCCCGAGGGCGACCCGGCCAAGACCCCGGAATTCGTCAAGAACCGCCGGGCCATGCAGGCGGAGCATCTGGAGACCATCTGGCGGCTCTTCGACGGCCAGGTGCGGGCCCTGGTGCCCATGTTCGAAACGGAGATCCAGGGCCTCACCGCCCTGCACCGCCTGGCGGAGGCGCTGTTCGCATGACAGCCGCCATTCCCCGGCCCATCCGCATCGCCATCATCGTGGATGGGGAGAAATTCTCCTGCCTGCCGGTGACGCTCCCCTTTTCCCTGGAGGGGTATCCCCCCGTCGAAATCGAACTGTACGGCCAGAAATCCGCCAAGCCTGAGGGCCGCACCGTCAGCCCGCTGCCGGAGCTCAAGCCGGAGCAGTTCGACCTGGTCCTGGACGGGGAGTTCCTCACCGCGGGACTTACGGAGCCCTCCCCGGAAGGATGGCAGAACCTCATTACCGGCGCCGCGGGCCGGCTGCTGGCCGGACTCGTTTGCCAGCTGCAGGAACTCCGGCAGAAGCAGGAGATCAACACCGGCATCATCAACAGCGCCACCGACGCCATCGTCACCATCAACGAGGACCACGTCATCATCGGGTACAACCAGGGGGCGGAGAAGATTTTCGGCTACAGCCGGGCAGAGGCCCTGGGCCAGGACTTGAAAATCCTCATCCCGCCGCCATATAAAGAATATCACCGGGACTTCGTGCGGCGCTACGTGGCCACCCGGGAGGCCCGGATGATCGGCAAGCACGTGCGCCTTACGGCCCAGCGCCGGGACGGCAGCGAGTTTCCCATGAGCATCTCCTTTTCCGTGGCCGAAATCCGGGGAAACCTCTATTTCACCGGGGTCATCCGGGACATCACCGAATACAAGGAGATGGAAGACCGCCTGGTCCAGTCCGAGCGCCTGGCGGCGGTGGGCAACACCGTGACCCACATCACCCACGAAATCAAAAACCCCCTGCTGATCATCGGAGGCTTCGCCCGCCAGCTGGTAAAGGTCCCGGGCCTGGACGACAAGTCTCGCCAGAAGCTGAACATCATCGCCGAGGAAGTGGGCCGCTTGGAAGAGATGGTGGCGGAGATGCGGGATTTCGTGCGCCGCCCCGCAACCCAGAAGCGCCCGGGCAAGCTGGAGGCCCTGCTGGACGAAGTGCTGGAGCTCTTCCAGGACACCTTTGCGGAGCATAACATTGAGGTGCGCCGGGCGGCGGACGGCCCCTTGCCGGTGGTGAGCTTCGATTACCAGCAGTTGCGCCAGGTGCTCCTCAACCTCTTTAAAAACGCCCTGGAGGCCATGCCCCGGGGGGGTGAGGTCACCGTGGCCGGCCGGGTGCACGGGCCCCACGTGGAGCTCAGCGTCAGCGATACCGGGGTGGGCATGTCGCCGGAGGTGTTGGGCAATATTTTCCAGCCCTACTTCACCACCAAGGAGAAGGGCACGGGGCTGGGCCTGGCCATCTGCCAGAGCATCCTGCAGGAACACGGCGGCGGCCTCCTGGCCGAGAGCACCCCGGGGAAGGGCTCCACCTTCACCATCCAGCTGCCTCTGGAAGAGGCGGAGGTTTCGCAGACTGACCCCGAGAGCAAGTAAAATCCCTTTGCAGCCATTGCCTGGCGCCAAATCGCCTGACATCCCCCCAATTTTTCATTTTTAGACAGGAACTCAACCGGCGTGATAAGTCACACCCCTGCAGGAAAATCCCCGGATGTGCTACATTGTAATGAAGGACCTTCAAAAGGAAATGCGGATTTTTAAATGAAAGGCAACCTGGCGGTAAACCCGGCCTCGCCGCTCCTTAAGGTGCAGGAGCTTCAGGTCCGCTTCGACACCCCCCGGGGGATCCTCCAGGCCGTGGCCGGGGTGAGCTTTGAGCTGGCGCCCGGCGAAACCCTGGGCCTGGTGGGGGAGTCCGGCTGCGGCAAGACCGTCACCGCCATGTCCATCCTTAGGCTGCTGCCCTCGCCCCAGGCCACCGTCACCGGCGAGATCCGTTTTCTGGGGGAGGACCTGTTAAGCTCGCCCGAAGAGCGCCTGCGCCAGATCCGGGGGGACCGCATCGCCATGGTCTTCCAGGAGCCCATGACGGCGCTTAACCCGGTGCTCACCATCGGCGAGCAGGTCATGGAGGTCCTGCGCCTGCACCGGGGGCTGAGCAACCATCAGGCGCGCCGGGAAGCGGCCGCGGCCCTCACCCGGGTGGGCCTGCCCGAAGCCGAGCGCCGGCTTAAGCAATACCCGCATCAGCTCTCCGGTGGCCTCAGGCAGCGGGCCATGATCGCCATGGCCCTGGCCTGCGAACCGGACCTGCTCATCGCCGATGAGCCCACCACCGCCCTGGACGTCACCATCCAGGCGCAGATCCTGGCCCTGCTGGGCCGGCTGCAGGCGGAGTTGGGGCTTTCCATCCTGTTCATCACCCACAATCTGGGCATCGTGGCCCAGACCGCGGACCGGGTGGCGGTGATGTACGCCGGGCTCATCGTGGAGCAGGCGCCTACCCGGGAACTTTTCAAGCACCCGGACCACCCCTACACCCGGGGCCTGCTGGGCGCGGTGCCGCGACTGGATTTCCGCCACCCGCCGGGAGAGGCGCTGGCTACGGTCCAGGGCCACGTGCCCACGGAGCCTTTGTCCGGCTGCCTCTTCCGGGACCGCTGCCCCGAGGCCCGGGAGCGGTGCCTGACGGAGCCCCCCTGGGTGGAGGTGCGCCCCGACCACCTGGTGCGCTGCTGGAACTATGCGTAATAATTTGATCCAGTTTTAATAAATAAAGAATTTGGCTATGTTAAAAAAAACATGTTTAAAAATAGAAGATGGTAAGGCAATCGTAAATGGACTGATTATAGAAATAGACCATATAATTTTAAAGAAGGCTTTTAAACCTGGAGCAAATGGAATTGTATTTCAAGCTTATGATAAGCTTCTGGAGCGTGATGTTGCAGTCAAGGTCTGGATTCCCAAAAAAGGGGATTATAGAGATAAAAATGAACAAGCTTTGGCTGAAGCAAGGAAAATAGCAAAATTAGATCATCCAAAAATAGTCAAAATTTATGCACCAGGTCTATTAGATAACGGACTTTTTTATATTATTATGCAATTATTGCAGGGGGAGACCCTTAAATCTTTTCTTAAAAATAAACCACAATTAAAAATACGATTAAATTTATGGCATGATATTTTTGATGCTTTGAGCTTTGCACATAGTAAGTATATTTATCATGGTGATTTGCATGATAGAAATATAATCGTAAATGAAGGGCAGGCCATACTTATTGATTTTGGTACAAGTATTTTTGCCAAGAAAAAGGTTAATAATCCTTTAGAGAGAGAAGGTAAAAACATTATAAAAATTGTTAAAAGAATTTTCCCTGAATTTGATATGTTATCGACACATGAATTAAGGTTTTTAGATATTAAGCCAGAAAAAATATTACAGATTTCCGATGCAATAGTGGAAATAAATTTGAATTTATTAGGCTTAAAAGATGCTATAAAGGAAACAGATAATCGTAAGATAAGGAACAATTTATTGGAGCTTGGAACTACGATTAGCGAAAATCCATTTTTTAGACCAGAATATATTATTAATTTATTTCGTGATATTCATTTTGATGAAATATATGTTAGTTATCTCTTAGATATCTTATCAACTTTTCTTATCTCTGAAATCGAAGGAAAGAACATGTGTACTGTGAAACATAATCCACACATTACTATAGAAGATAAATTAACTTCTATTGAACCTCTTCTTCAAAAAAGAAGAATGTTTTTTAATCCAAGTGCCTGATATTTTATAGAAACCCTGGACTTGTCCTGCCATTTCCGGCTGGCGGGCCCCTGGGGCCGGGGCCCCACGCTCAAGGCGGTGGACGGGGTGAGCCTTAACCTCCCTTCCGGAGAAACCCTGGGGCTGGTGGGGGAGTCGGGCTGCGGCAAATCCACCCTGGCCCGCCTGGTCCTGGCGCTGGCCCCGGCCACCCGGGGGCACATCTGGTTTGAGGGCGAGGAGCTGACCGGCATGCCGGCCAGGCGCCTCAAAGCCTTGCGCCGGCAGATCCAGATCATCTTCCAGGACCCCTACTCCTCCCTGAACCCCCGTATGACCATCAGGCAAATCCTGGAGGAACCTTATATCATCCATGGGTTGGGGACCAGGCCGGAACGGCGGGCCTGGGTGGAGGAATTGCTGGCCGAAGTGGGGCTGGGCGCCGAGCACCTGGACCGCTATCCCCATGAATTCAGCGGCGGCCAGCGCCAGCGCCTGGGCATCGCCCGGGCCCTGGCCCTCAAGCCCCGCCTCATCGTGGCCGATGAGCCCCTCAGCGCCCTGGATGTCTCCATTCAGGCCCAGATTCTCAACCTGCTGGCCGACCTGCAGCAGCGCTACGGCCTCACCTATCTGTTCATCTCCCACGATTTGAGCGTCATTTCCCAGATCAGCAGCCGCATCGCGGTGATGTACGTGGGCCGCCTCCTGGAGCTGGCGCCCCGGGAGGTCTTTGCCGGAGGACGGCTGCACCCCTACACCGAGGCTTTGTTGGCCGCGGTGCCCTTACCTGACCCGCAGCAGCCCTTCCGGCCCCCAGCCCTCAAGGGCGAGCCCCCCAGCCCGGTGAACGTGCCCCCGGGGTGCCCCTTCCATCCCCGCTGCCCCGAAGCCCAACTCCCCCGCTGCCGGGACTCCGTGCCGGACTACCGGGAAACGGCCCCGGAACACTGGGTGGCCTGCCATTTCCGGTGAGAAAGGGAATGGTTTAGGGGAGGGGGCGGGGCAGGGGACAAAAGCCCCTGACCGAATGAGCCTTCGGCTCATTTTTACTTGCAGGGTTTATTAGCCTACGGCTAATAAACCTTCCCCCAACCCCAAAATGGGATTGTAGGGGCAAGGCGGGCCGTGCCAAAGAACCAATAACGGTAGGTTAGCGTGCCTGCCTGAAAAGCCAATGAAATATTTCATCATCAGCCTGGCAGCTTTCCTGGCTTCGGGCTTGACCCTGTTTTCCGGGTTCGGCCTGGGCACCTTGCTGCTCCCGGTGATGGCCCTCTTTTTCCCCATCGATATCGCCATCGCCCTGACCGCCATCGTCCACTTCCTCAACAACCTTTTCAAGCTGGCCCTGTTGGGCAAACACGCGGACCGAAGCACGGTGTGGAGGTTCGGGGTGCCCGCCATCCTGAGCGCCGTCCTGGGGGCCCAGATGCTCCTGTGGCTCTCCCATCTTCAGCCCTTGGTTGACTACCGCTTCCTGGGCCTGGAGCTCCACGTCATGCCGGTGAAACTGGTGGTGGGCTTCTTGATGCTCTTTTTTGCCCTCTTCGAGCTAGTCCCCCAATTCGAGCCCCGCTCCTTTGACCGGAAGTACCTGCCCCTGGGCGGCGTCCTGAGCGGTTTTTTCGGCGGCCTCTCCGGGCACCAGGGGGCCCTGCGCAGCCCTTTTCTCCTCAAGGCCGGGCTCACCAAGGAAAGCTTCATTGCCACCGGCGTGGTAATTACCCTCATGGTGGACATCCCCCGGATCATTGTCTATAGCGTCAACTTTCACCTGCTGAACCTGGGGGAAACCAGCCTGCTGCTGTTGGCCGCGGTGCTGGCCGCCTTCAGCGGCGCCTCCGTGGGCAACCTCCTGGTTAAAAAAATAACCCTGCGTTTTATCCAGGTCTTGGTGGCCTTGATGCTCTTCGCCATCGCCGTGGCGCTGGGGGCCGGCCTCATCTGAGGGAGTTGCCGGGCCTCGCCTCCTGGCCTTCGTCAGCCTGTCAGCAGCCCTCCGCAGTCCCCCAAGGCGTACAGGTTCGCCCTTATGATAATGCTCCATACGAAATGAATTTCCCCCTGGCAGTGACAGAGTCCATAATATGATAAAATTAATTCATGAAATATCTGCCTGAAATTTTGCTGCTGGTGGCGGGTCTGGCGGTCATGGCCTTGCTCCTTTATCTGGCGGCCCTGAGCGAAGGCTGGCTGATGTTGCTCTCTATCCTGGCCACCGCGGTGGTCTTTACCGGCTGGCAAAGGACCCTGCTTAGCCTGGGCTGGCGGCTGGCGGGCAAGGACCCCGATGACTTCGACTTCCATTTTCCGGGTTAAACATCTGGAGCCCCCGCCCTGGCTGTATGCCTGGATGGCCCGGGGTTCCCTGTTTCGCATGATCTACCGGCGCTTTGTGGCCGACCTGGCCGCCTTGCTCCCCACCGGGGCCCGGGTGCTGGACGTGGGCACCGGCCCGGGGTATCTCCTGGCGGAGCTGGTCAAGGCGCGCCCGGACCTGGATCTCTGGGGTTTGGACCTGGCCCACGCCATGGTTCGGCGGGGCCGGCGGCGGCAAGAGGCGCTAAGCCCCCGGCGACCCCTGAAATGGCTGGTGGCCGACGCCCTGGCTCTCCCTTTTCCGGCCCAAGCTTTCGACCTGGCCGTGGCAACTTTCAGCTTTCATATCTGGCCCCGGCCGGCCACCGGTTTGGCGGAAATGTGGCGGATCGTCAAGCCCGGAGGCCGGGTCTGGATCTATGAATTGCGCCGGGAAGTCCCGGTTTCCGACATGAAGGCCTTCGCCCGGGAAGAAAAGCTGCCGTTCGTGCTGGTCTACCTGGGCTTCCAAGCCACCAGCCGTTTCCACGCCCTTGCTGCCGGGGATTTCAACGGCATCTTGCCGGAAGTCGCCGGGGAGTCCTGGCATTTGCGTCCGGTGCACCGTCTTTTCTGGCGAGCGGAGCTGCAAGGGCTTGCCCGCCGCCGCTAGAGCGGCCTTAGCCGGCTCCGCCAATCCCAGGCAGGGGCTGCCGGTCGGCTTATCCTTCCATTTGCGCTCCCCGGTTCTGCCGGCATCTTGATTTAAGGCCCCGCAATTCTTACCTTAAAATCAAATCTGGCGACCTCAGGGTTCGTCCGCTTCCGAGCTGTTTGCTCTCTTGTCATCACCCGGCCCGCCAGATAACCCTGTTAGACAACGGAGGGCCCCTCATGCCGACAATCATAGGAAAGTTAAGACTGGTGCTGGCGGTGGCCGCATTAATCCAGGCAGCCCTTCTCTTGGGGACGGCGCCCCCGGCCATGGCGGCCGGGGAAGACGTGGCCATGTTCTACGACTCCCTGGGGTCCTATGGCAGCTGGGTCGATTACGGCAATTACGGCCCGGTTTGGTACCCCACCGGGGTGTCGTCCAATTGGCGGCCCTACACAGATGGCCGCTGGGTGCCCACCTCGGGGGGCTGGGTCTTCGAAACCTCGGAACCCTGGGGTTGGGCCACCTACCATTATGGCAACTGGATGCCCACCACGGATTACGGCTGGGTCTGGAATCCAGGCAGCACCTGGTATCCTTCCACCGCGGCCTGGCGCAGCAGTGATTACTACATGGGCTGGGCTCCCATTCCGCCTCCCAATTATGTCCCGGAGCCGGCCTTTTATCCCGCCGGTGGCTATGATCCGGGGACGCCGATCCTGGACCTGATGACCGCCCCTTTTTGGATCTTCGCCCAGGCCGCCAGTTTCTTGCTGGGCTTCGGGCAGCCTTTCCTGCCGTCCTATTCCTATTACAACTGCGGCTGCCTGGCCCCCTTTAACTATGGACCGGTGGTCTATGGCGGCACTTTCCCACTGACCGACTTTTACTATCCCAGCTATGCGCCGTCGGCTTACTACTGTTTCGGGCCACCCTTTCCTTTCGTCTCCCGGGTCACCAACGTGAACCTGGTGGAAATCAACAACTACGTCAACCGCGTCAGCCTAAACCAGGTGCGCAATGGGCTGCCGCCGGCGGCCTTGCTGGACCGCCATGCCTATCTCCGGGAGTCGATTCCGGCGTCGGTGCGGGAAGGGCGCCCGTTTGATATCCACCGGGTGGAGGATATCGGCCGGGCCGAACGGGAGCTGAACCGCCCCCGGGTGACGCCGCCGCCGGCCAATGTGCCGCGCCTTACCAAGGAGATTCCCAAGGTTATGGTGGCCCCGGGAGCGGAAAGGGTGGGACGGGCCGGCTTGCAGGGTGCGAAAGGGATGGGGCTGCCCGCGCAGGCGACGCGGACCGAAACCTCCCAGATGCGCCGGCAGATTAAGTTGGAACGGCAACTACGGCCGGAGGGGAGAACGCCCATGAGAGTGGAGACCCGGCCGGAATTCCGGCATCCGCCCGCCGGCAAGTTCGTGACGCCGCCGGGTGAAGCCGGCCCCGCGCCTTCCCGGGAATTTCAGGCGGCGCCGCAAAAGGAATTCCGAGCGCCGTCGGGGGTTCAAGCCGTGCCCCGGCGGGAGTTCCGACCATCGACCGTAGAAGCCCCTCAGGCTGCGCCGAGGCGGGAATTCCGGGCTATGCCGCAACGGGAATTCCGGGCCCCCACGATGCCTCGGGAATTTCGCGCCGCGCCCCAGGCTCAATTCCGGTCAGCTCCGGCGCCTCGACCAGCTCCGGCAGCCCGGCCGGCGGCTCCGGCACCGCGCTCTTCTCCTGCGCCCCGGCAAGCGCCTGCAGGTGGGCGGTCAGGCGAGTCCCACTGATAGCGGCTGCCAACCTCCCAGCCCAGACCTCCCTGCAACTGGAGCTGGGCTGGGGGGCTGCCGATCGCAAGCTCACGGGTTATTGCCCAGGGGCGTCTAAAGGCAGGGCCGGTGAAGGGCACCCCCCCTTAAGGCCCCGGTCCCCTGGCCACTGTCCAGAAGTCTCAGCCCGCCACCTCGTAGCCCGCGGCCTTGATGGCCCGGACCACATCATCACGGGAGGCCTGGCCCTGGCTCTCATAGGTGACCCGGCCGCCGGCCAGGTCCACCTGAACCCCGGTGACTCCGGGCAAACTATTGAGCGCCTTGGTCACCGCGGCGGCGCAGTGGCCGCAACTCATCCCTTTGACCTCGATTTCCGGCATTTTTGCCCTCCTTTGACGGGTGGCAGGATTGTAACCCGACCACCTGGTTTACCCAAATAACTTGCCGCTCCGGCAGGGGCAGTCCCGTGCCTCTGGCCTTCATGCTTGGTCAATTTTCTAATTATTGTAACCCGGGAGGAAAGGGACCTGAAATATTCGTTGGGGCAAGGCGCGGCCGGCGGCAGCAAAATCCTGGCGGCCCTGGCCCGGGAATGGCCTCGCCAAAAACCAGACCCGGAACCAGGGTCGCCAGGGCGCCATGGATAAGGAGAGGGGCAAGAAGCCCGCGGATAAAGGTCTGCAGCCGGGGGGGCGCCGGGGCAGGGGCCGGATAACCCCGCCCCCAACCGGCTCCCCCAAACAAAAAATCCTCAACTCCCGGAATACGAGAATTGAGGATTGCACCCGTCTTGCTTGGTCCTCAAAAAGGCGGCCGGGCTGTAATCCGCAGCCCGGGTCCGCCATTTCTCACAGGCAGGTCTTCTGGCTCTTGGATCGTCCTAATCCCGGCGCCTTCCCAGGATATTTATCCCAGTGGCTTCTCGCCGGTTTCGTCCCCAATCACAGCGGCGGGACCGCGACGGCTTCTAACCGTCTTCCCTGTTACCCTCGCGGGACCTGTAAGGTAATTCAATCATAATCACTTTCCCTGGAGATGTCAAGGGGCGTCTGCCGGGCAAACACGAAGGCCCCCGGGGGACCCCAGGGCCTGGGCCACCGCGGCGCACTTGGCTTGCAGGATAAAAAAGACCCGAGGGTCACGCCCTTGGCTCATGGTCTCCAAGTGGCCCATGCCCTTGGCCAGGATTCTCTAGGTCCTGCCAGAACCCAGATTTCCTTTTTTCATCAGGGACAGCCGCAAATGGCGGAGTTTACCCCAGGAAGCGAGTAGGCCGATCTGAATAGGCACCTTAGATAACTGCCTGAATGTTCCGATATGATCTGGATATGAAGAGTTCTCGGCTGGATGATAAATTTATCAAAATAACAGTTAGCAACTATTTGGCCCGAGCTAATTTTGAAGTTCCTGCCATCAATCTGCGTCTAAGGCGCGCCACCCGAAGCTCTCCAGATAGGCCTGAAGCTTTTCCCGCTTCTCCCGGTATTTGTCTTCCCAGAGGGGTGGACAGTCCTGCAGGCTAATCTCGCCTTCCCGCAAAGCGGCTGCATAAGCCATGCAGGTGGGATAGCCGCAGGCCTTGCAGTTGGTCATGGGGAGGAGCCTCAGGATTTCCATCACTTTCAAACCCGCCTGGCCGGTGTAACGTGGCGTGATTTGGTCCCGGCGCTGGTAAATGTCGTTTATCTGACCTTTGATCCATGCCAACAAGGCGTGGGACTCTTCCATGTCCCGGGCGCCCCGGATGGCGATCTCCTGCCGCTGCAGGGTGATCCACTTGCCCGCCGAAAGCTTGAGCAGGAGGACCTGGTTTTGCTGATCATAATCCCAGCCGCCCAATTCCGCATTGAGATAAGGAAAAGCAGGGGAAATGTCCGCCTCAAAGGTGGCGATGCTGTGCAGAACCTCCTTGGTGGAGTCGCACTTGGGCCGAAAGATTTCATAGTTGTTAATCTGGTCCAGTAACATGGCGATGCCTCCTGAACCTGCCGAGACGCTCAATAAACTCCTTGAGGCGATCTAACCAGGCTCTGCCATAAGTCCACATGGCTGCGAAGAAGCAGCCCGGATTTAGTGTGCGTGTCGCACCCGCGCCTTTTCTCGCAGAAGCGGGACCAATTCAGCCCGCAGGGCGTCCCGTACCTGGCGGAACGCGGCCATGATCTCCTCTTCCGTGCCCGTGGCCCGGGCCGGGTCCGGGAAGCCTGCGTGCATGACCTCGGTTTCTCCGGGAAAGATGGGGCACTGTTCCTGGGCCTGATCGCATACCGTGATCACCAGGTCAAACCGTTCCCCGGCCAGGTCGCCCACCGACTTGGCATAATGGTGCCTGATGTCGATGCCCAGCTCACTCATGACCTGAACGGCCCTGGGGTTCACCCGGCTGGGCCGCACCCCGGCGGAAAATGCTTGTACCTGGCCAGCCAGGTCGTGATTTACCAGGCCTTCCGCCATCTGGCTGCGGCAGGCGTTTTCCGTGCAGAGAAATAAGACTTTCAGCATAGATGGCCACCTTTGTCCGGCACCGGTTTCCCGGACCGGATCCTCACCATTAGCTGATAACTTTTTTGATTTCCTCCACACTGGGCACCTGGCCCACCACCTTGACTTCGCCGTCCACCACCAGGGCCGGGGTAGTGAAGATGCCGAAGGCCATGATCTTGCTCAATTCGGAAACCTTTTCCACCTCGTAGTCGCCGCCCAAGGCTTTGGCCGCCTCTTCCGTGCGCTTGGCCAACTCCACGCATTTGGGGCAGCCCGGCCCCAAGATCTGCAATTTCTTCATAATGTTTCTCCTCCTTCCAAGGTGGCTCAACCACCGAGTTGATCCAGCTTTTGGGCTACCTGCTTTGCTTCCACGTCTCCTACGGCGCTCCACAAAAGGTTGCCCTGGGAGTCCAGGAACAGGAGCGCCGGGAGCTGGATCAAACGAAACTGCCCGATATAGGGCACCGCTGCTTGCCGGTCGGTGGAATAATCAATGCGTTTCACCAAAGCCTGCCGGGGCCCGGTAAAGACCTGGCCTACCACCGCGTCCGCGGCTTTCATGCGCTGGGCGCTGCAGCCGCAGGCTTTACTCATGGTTATATAAACCACCTGGCTCACCTGGGTCGGTCCGGCATGAGTCAGGACAGCCGCACCCAAGATCGCCAGTACCGCCATAACTATGACGCCGATTTTGCCTTTCGCCATTTCTCCTCCCCCGGTTAAGTTTTTGAGCAAGTCATCTCCACCTATCATTTCTCAGCGCTTCACATCAACCGCCGAAAAAGCGAAGTTATGGATGATCTCCACAATCTTCACCGCTGCTTAAAAGCGCGCACTTTCAGGCTCATAATTTTTCCCTGAAGTCGCGGGTCCATCTCCGTGGCCTCGTAGAGGGATTCGGATACTACGGTCACCTCTTGAAAGCCGGCCAGGCGGATGGTCCCCAGGTACGCCTCCTTTTCCATGGCCCCGGCGATGCAGTCGGTCCAGGCCGAGGTATTCTGCCGCACATCCTCCGGCAAATCTCCCAAGGTCACCAGGTCGGAGATCAGGATCCGGCCGCCAGGCTTGAGGACCCGAAAGATTTCCCGGTAACTCGTCAGTTTGTCGGCGGTGAGGTTGATGACGCAGTTGCTGATGATGACGTCCACTGAATCAGGATCCAGGGGCAGATGTTCGATCTCCCCCAGGCGGAACTCCACGTTGCCGAAGCCGTGTTCCCGGGCCAGTTGTCGCCCCCTGGCTACCATGTCTTCCGTCATGTCCACCCCGATGACCCGGCCGGGCGCTCCGACCCGATTGGCAGCCAGAAAAACATCGATGCCCGCCCCAGACCCCAGATCCACCACGGTCTCACCTTCTTTGAGATCGGCCAGGGCGGTGGGGTTGCCGCACCCCACCCCCAAGATCGCCAGTTCAGGGACCAGGCTGAGGTCCTCTTGGGTATAACCCACGGCCAGGCATTGGTCAGTCGTAGTCGGCCCACAGGTGGGGCAGCAGAAAGTTTCCTCTCCCCGGGCGATCTTGCCGTAACGGTCCTTGATGACCTTCTTCAGTTCGTGTTCATTCACGCTCTTGTCCTCGCACGCCATTCTGCCCAAGTCGTTTGATTTCAGGGCAATCACATAATTAAGTTGAAGATGAAGCCAACGATGATGATCCCCACCGTGACCACGCCGATGAACACCGCAATCAGCTTGGGTTTCAGGACCTTGCGGAGGATGACGGTTTCAGGGAAAGAGATGCCGATAATCGACATCATAAAGGCCAGCACGGTGCCCAGGGCCGCCCCCTTTTCCAGTAAGGCCTGCACCACCGGGATGATGCCGGCCGCGTTGGAATAGAGCGGCGCCCCGAGAATGACCGCCACCGGCACCGACCACCAGGCTTGTTTGCCCATGAGGGCCGCCAAAAAGCCTTCGGGAACATAGCCGTGGATCGCGGCCCCCGCTCCGATCCCCAAAATGATATAGATCCAGACCCGCCCCACAATCTCCTTTACCTGGTGCAGGCCGTAATCGATCCGGCCCATCCAGCTTAACGTTTGGAGGTGAGCCGGAGTCTGCCCCATGCGAATCTCATAGACCCAGTCTTCCACCTGGCGCTCCATATTCAAGCGCCCGATAATCAAGCCGGTAAGCATGGCGATCAGCAACCCCATGGACATGTAAATCAAGGCGATGCGCCAACCGAAGAGACCGAAGAGCAGCACCAGGGCGATCTCGTTCACCATGGGGGCGGAGATCAAGAAGGCAAAGGTGACGCCGATGGGAATGCCGGCTTCGACGAAGCCGATGAACAGCGGCACCGCCGAACAGGAGCAAAAGGGCGTTACCACCCCTAAGAGCGCCGCCAGCACATCTCCGATGATACTCCCGCTTTCCCGCCAAAATCCCCCTGGTCCGTTCGGGAGTAAAAAAAGAGCGCAGCACGCCCACGCCGAAGACCACCAGCAAGAGGAGCATGAACACCTTGGGGATATCCAGGAAGAAGAAGGAGACGGCTTCCCCCAGGTGGGCGCCGTGGGCGATATGGAACACGTCATAGGCTTATCCACTTGGAGAAGGCGTCCAATCTATGGTAGATGGGAAACCAGGCAATCAGCGCCAGGCCCAGTAGGGCGAGTTTCAGGATTTGCCGGGCGGATATATCAGTCATTGCGGCTTTCATCCTGCCCATGAGACTGCCGGGTTGCAAAGTTGCTTCTGCGGCGATTTCCACCATAACCGCCGGTTCCTGTGGTTCTTGGTTATTCATCGTTAGCATCCTTGGAGGGAAAATAATTTACCTGCTTAAACACCAGAAATTACCAGGAACGAACCCCTTGAAAGAAAATATAGGCCCCCACAAAGAAGATCAGGAAACCGGCCCCTTGTTGCACCACGGTGCCCACTTTGGCCCCTTTGGACTGCAGGAAGCTCTCGATCACCCCGGTGAAGGTGCCGGCCAGGATGACCAGGGTCCCCTGGCCCAGGGCGTAAGCGAAGAGCAGCGAGCTGCCGTAGGCCACCTCACCTTTGACCGCGGCCAAAGTGAGGATCACCGCCAGCACCGGGGAGGCGCAGGGAGAGAGCACCAGACCGAACAGCATGCCCAGGATCAAGGCGCCTATCAAGCCGGTGCGCTTGGGTAAAAATCTTTGCGCATTACCGCCCAGCTTCAGGTTGATGAGTCCGGACAACTGCAGGCCCATGAGCATGAGGATGACGGCCACCACAAAATACCAGTAGGTCCCCACCTGGCCGAACATGGTGCCCATGAGGGCCGCGGCCGCGCCCAGGGCCGACATGACCAGGGCCAGCCCCACCACAAAGGTGAGGGAATAGAAGAAGGCCTGCTTCTTGCTGCCCTGGGCATAGCCGCCCACAAAGCCGATGACCAGGGGAATGCTGGCCAGGATGCACGGGCTGGCGGTGGCCACCACCCCGCCCAGATACGAGGCGCCGTACCCCAAGATGGGGCGGGTCTGCATGACCTGTCCCAAAGATTCACTCCATCCCATGAATTACCTCCCGATTGGTTCTAGCGGATGAATTGCAATTCCTTGAGCTTCTTGACGACCTCTTCTTTTGGTAAAGCCCCGATATGCCGGTCCACCTCTTTGCCTTCGGCATTAAGGAACACCTGGGTGGGGATCAGCATAATATGGTATTGTTCAAACAGGGGCCTTTCTTCATCCGCATACACCATGCGCAATTCCACCTGGCCGCCATACTGGGGTTTCAAATCCGCCATGACCCGTTGCATCTCTTTACAGGGGATGCAGTATTTGGCGCCGAATTCATACAGCGCAGGCCGGCTTTGGGGGGGAGCCGAACCCTGAGCCTGGGTCGGCCCGGCAGGCCAGAGGGCCAGAAATCCCATCAGACAGACAAACCGCAGAACCTGGTGACGCCACGATCTCATATGTACCCTTCCTTGTTCAGTGATTATTCCCGTGTAACCGGGTATTCGGAATTATACATATTAAACCACGCCAGGAGGAAAATTCGGCGCGGCTTGATGAACTTTTTTCGCCTGGAAGCAAGAAATTCTTCTCCACCATGCCGCCGGACTTACCGGGACGCCGGCGGGATTAACAGCACCGGGCACGGCGCCAGCCGGGAAACATTATGGGCCACACTGCCCAGGAAAATCTCCTTGATAAAACCCTTCCCCTGGGTGCCCATGACGATTAAGGAAATATCTTGAGATTCCAGGACCTGGAGAATGGCCGGAAGGGGATGCCCCGGGTCAAAGTGGTCGTGAACTGCGGGAATCCCGGCTTTCAGGAGGCGTTGCTGCCATTTTTCCAATAATTGCCGGGCCGCCCCCTCGGCTATCTCCTGGTAGCCCGGCGGATACGCTTCGTGTCCCGGCACGTCCAGGGCGCTCAGCACCGTGACCTGGGCCACGCCCCTGGGGGCCAGGCGTTCCACGTAGTCGCCGGCCCGCGCCGCAATTTCGGAGAAATCCGTGGGGAACAAGACATGGCGGAGCAGGTTGGTGGCCTGGAGACGACAGGATCCCGCCGCCATCCCCTCTTTCAGCCGCACATTGAGCAGCAGCGTGGGATGCTGGGTGTGGTGCAGCACCGCGCAGGTGACGCAGCCCAGCACGGCCTCCCGCCACAGGGATTTGCCGTGGGAGCCCACCACGATGAGGTCCGCCCCGCAGCAGCGCGCCACGTCATTGAGGGAATGAGCGGGCAGGCCCACAGGCATCTCGACGCTTGCTTTGAACCCCTGGCCTATGAGCTGCTGCTTCTGCGCCTCCAGTTTGGGCCTAGTCTCGGCCTCTAACAACCCTTCCATTCCCGACATGAACTTAACGGTAATCACGTGGGTCAGGATGATTTCGGAGGCGCCCAGGGCCTTGAACTCCCCGGCGCAGGCGACTATCTCGTCCCAGGCGGGGGAGAGGTCGGTGGCCAGCACGATGGTCTTGAACATGGACATACCTCGCTTATTCTACGAGACCTCTTGCTCCAAAATGTTCTTTGGTGGCCCAGGCTTTCAGCCTGTGCCGGCGCAGGCTGAAGCCTGCGGCTACTGGCATTGCTTGGGATCGACATGTAGGGTGCCCTAGGCGCACCATATATCTGCTCCCGAGGGATTAATCCGCCCGAGGGGGAGTATTGGCATGGGCGCAGTCGGGACAGAGGTACACGTCTTGATCGCCGCGCCGCCCCTTTAAAAGGATGGCGCGGCCGGCCTCCAGGCCGCAGCCGGCGCAAACCGGCGGAGTGAAATATTTCTGTCTGAACCGCAAGGCCACGTTGACCAGGCTTATAAGCACCGGGACTTCCACCAGGGGGCCGATCACCGCGGCGAAGGCCTGGCCGGATTTGATGCCGAAGACCGCCACCGCCACCGCAATGGCCAGTTCGAAATTATTGCTGGCCGCGGTGAAGGACAGCGTGGCGGAGATGCGGTAATCCGCCCCCACTTTGGCCGACATGTAGAAGGTGATGAAGAACATCAGCAGGAAGTAGATCACCAGCGGGATGGCGATCCGCACCACATCCAGGGGGAGTTCCACGATATACTCCCCTTTGAGGGAAAACATCACGATGATGGTGAACAAGAGGGCAATGAGAGTGATGGGGCTGATTTTGGGCATGAATTTTTCTTCATACCATTGCCTCCCCTGACGCTTGACTAATAAGAACCGGGTTAACATGCCCCCGAAGAAGGGGATGCCCAGGTAGATCAAGACACTCTGCGCCACCTCCAGGATGGTGACCTTGACTTCCAACCCGGAGGCGATCCCCAGCCAGGTGGGTAAGAGAGTCACAAAGATATAAGCGTAGATGGAGAAAAAGAGCATCTGGAAGATGGAGTTGAAGGCCACCAGGCCGGCGCAGTATTCCGTATCCCCCTGGGCCAGGTCGTTCCAGACGATGACCATGGCGATGCAGCGGGCTAAGCCGATAATAATCAGGCCCACCATGTATTCCGGGTAGCCCCGGAGAAAAGCGATGGCCAACAGGAACATGAGGATGGGGCCGATCACCCAGTTCTGGATCAAAGATAAGGTGAGAACCTTGAAATTTTTGAATACCTGGGGCAGTTCTTCGTACCGCACCTTGGCCAGGGGCGGATACATCATCAAAATCAGGCCGATGGCGATGGGAATGGAGGTAGTGCCCACCTGGAAGTACGTCAAAAACTTGGTAAAGCCAGGCAGGAAATAACCGAGGAAAACGCCCGCAGCCATGGTCAAGAAGATCCACAGGGTCAGGAAACGCTCCACGAAACCGAGACGCCTGGCAACGGTGGCGGCCATAAGTGCTCCTATTTATTTGATATCCGTATAACCGTTTTCTTAACTTAATTTAACCAAAAAATTTTAAGTTTCGGGAAACCTGGGCGGCGACCTCTTCCGACCGTTATTCAACTTCTTGGCGCACCTGGACTGCCTTTTATCCTCCAGGCAACGTTCCAGCTGCTCCCGCAGCGCCTGGGCTTCCGGCTGGGGCGCCAACATTTCGGCCAGGAGTTTGAGCAGTTTCTCTCCGGCGCTACCTGGGGGCACGGATAAGCGGTAGTTCATCCACAGCCCGTCCCGGCGGTCGGTGACCCAACCCAGATGATAGAGATAGCGCAGGTGGCGGGAGGCCTTGGACTGGGTGATGCCCAAGGCGTCGATGACATCGCAGACGCAAAGTTCTTCTGCCGCCAAAAGTAGCCATAGGATCTTCAGGCGGGTCTCGTCCGCCAGGGACCTGAATAACCGGGCCTCCGCTTTCATGATATTCCTTTATATCCGGTTAATCGAGTAAGTCAACCCAAAAAAATTAATGATTAAGATAGGTACGGATAATCGGCTTCAGGAGCACTGGCAGGCCGCGGCGCCCTCCTTGCTCTGCCCTTTGGCCGTCAGCCACTGCTCCAACCGGTCCCGCAGCCCCTGGGCCTCGGGGCGGGAACTCAGAATCTCCGCCAGCAATTTTAGCTGCTTGTCCTGCGGGCTGCCGGGAGCGACGCTCAATCGGTAATTCATCCACACCCCCTCCCGGCGGTCGGTGACCCAACCCAGGTGATAGAGATAGCGCAGGTGCCGGGAGGCCTTGGACTGGGTGATGCCCAGGACCCCCATAATGTCGCACACGCAGAGCTCCTCTTTTGCCGTCAGCAGCCAGAGAATCTGCAGCCGGGTTTCGTCCGCCAGCGATTTAAAGAGTCGGGCTTCGGTTTTCATGGTTATTATATAACCGTTTAATCGCATATTGTCAACCGCCATTCGGTTCCTTTCCCTGAAAAAAATTTCTTTCGTTGCGCCGGTTTTCCTATTTGGCGCTGTTATATATGCAAAGACCCGGATAAGCGATTTGCTTTTATCGGAGTTTATTTAAGCAACGGCGGGGGAGTTTTTGGTCCTTGGCGGGGCGGACCGAGAGAACGTCGGCGCGTTGATTAAGGGCGACAAGATTCTAAAACTGCGCGACGACAAGGGCGTGCCGCTCTGGGCGGGCCCGAGATGAAGAGTTATCCTTTGCCCTCCTGGAGAAGTTAATGCGTTTCACCTTAAAGAACCTATCACTCATTTTCTCGGTGGCTTCGGCTATTATTATTCTTCAAACTGGAGCAATGGCGGCGCAGGAAAAGGATTACCAGGCCCTGAGCCTGGAGGACTGCCTGGCCCTGGCTCGACAGTATAATCCGGTCCTAAGCGCCAGCCGGGAGAGGGTCCAGGAGTTGGTGGCGGATTATCAGGCCGCCAGGTCTAAATTTTTTCCCCGGCTCGTGCTGCTCTCCTACTATGACCGGCAGCCCGCCGACCGGTTCACTTCCGGAGCCCTCACTAACCAGGAACTGTTCAAGCGGGAGGGATTCACCGGCGTTACCGGCAAGCAGATCATCTTCGACGGCTTGAAGACCTATTACAATACCCAGGCCGCCAAGACCGGCACCCAGGCCCAGAAACAGGAAGTGCAGCGCACCGCCGATGAAGTGGCCTTTACGGTGACCGAGGCCTTCTATCGCCTGGTGGAGGCCAAGGAGAATCTCAAGGTGGCCCAGGAGGCCCTGCAACAGCGGCAGGAATTCGCCAAACTCACGGAGGCCTTTTTCAAGGCCGGGAAAGTGACTCACCTGGATTCTTTTCGCGCCCAATCCCAGGTATCGGACGCCGAGCAGGCCAGGGTGGAAGCGGAAAACGCCGTGCGCCTGGCCCGGGAGATCCTGGCCCGCACCCTGGGCCTGAAAGAGCAGGTGCAGGTGGATATTAAGGGGCGGCTCCCCCAGGAGTTTACATCGGCTGCGGAGGTCGCCTCCCTGTGGCAGGAAGCCCTGAAAAGCAATCCGGAGATCAAGAGGCTCGATTTGGAATTAGCGCAGGGCCAGTCCTTGACCAAAGCGGCCCGGGGCGGCTATTTGCCGGAAGTGAGCCTGCAGGCGGCCACCGACGTGCGCCATCGCGACCTGGGCGGCACCAAGCCGGAATGGCTGGCCGGGATCTTTATGGAATTTCCGTTTTTTGAGGGCGGGCTGACCAAGGCCCAGGTGGCCAAGGCTTCGTCCCAATTTCTGCAATTGCTGGAGAAAAAGCGGGACCGGCTGGATAGCCTGAAGGTGGACCTGACCACCGCCTGGAAGGACCAGGAGAACGCCCGGCAGGGGGTGGCCACCACCAAGCAGACCGTGGCCACGAACGAAGAGGCCTACGCCAGCGCCCAGGCCCTGTACCGCCACGGCAAGGCCATCGGCCTGGACGTGCTGCAGGCCCAGGTGGACCTGACCGGCTCCCGCTTCAACTTCATCAGATACGCCGTGGCTTATGAGATCGGCAAGGCCCGGATCAAGCAAATCACCGGCTCCGGCCCATATGTGCCTGGCCGGCAAAGCACCAATGGGGGTCAAAGGCAGTGAAACTACCTGGGGGAAAGAAGTCCATCGGGATTGCCATAGGAGCGGTCATTATCATTTTGGCAGGCTATCGTATTTTTTGGTACCGCCCGCCGGTGCCGGTCATCGCGGTGAAGCAGGTGGAGATTCAGGGCAAAGTTCACGGGCCGGGCACGGTGCAGTCCAAGGTTCCGGTCACGGTGAGCGCCAAGATTACCGGGATCTTGGAAAAACTCTACGCCGATCAAGGCGATCGGGTGCAGAAGGGCCAGCTCTTGGCGGCACTGGACGCGGTCGAGCTGCGGGCCAGGGAGGCAGCGGCCCGTGCCGCCAAGAACCGCGCCCAACGTGATCTGGTCCGGGCCCAGGCCGATATGGTCAAGGCCCAGGCCAACCTGGGGTTGGCGCAGAGTAATTATCGGCGGGACCTGGAGGTTTTCAACCCGGGTTACATTTCCCAGGCGGCCTTTGACACCACCAAGGCCCAGCTCCGGGTCGCCGAAAGCGAAGTCGCGGCCACGCAGGCCACGGTGACCGCCCAGGAGGCGGCGGTCAAACAGGCGGAATCGGAGACCCACGCGGCTGAGGCTTTCCATAATTACACGCGCATCCTGGCCCCCATGGACGGCTTGATCACGGTGCGCAAAGCGGAAATCGGCAATACCATAGCCCCGGGGACCCCCATCTTTCAACTGGTGGACCTGGATCAGGTCTGGGTGGCCGCCTGGATCGATGAAACCCAAGTGGCCCAACTGCGGGAGGGCCAGAAAGCCGCGATCAAACTGCGCTCGGGCCGGGTTTTCCAGGGAGAAGTCGTTCGCCTCAATAAAGAGGCCGATACCGTGACCCGCGAGTTGGAAGTGGATGTGCAATTCGCCCAACTACCCAAACCTCTGGTCATCGGCGAGGAGGCCGAAGTGGATATTGCCACCGGCGTCCAGACGGCGCCTGCTGTGCCTTTGTCCGCGGTCTTGACCAGAAACGGTAACAAAGGGGTCCTGGTAGTAAAGGGAGGCCTCCCTGAGTTCCGTAAGGTCTCCTTGGGTCTTCAGGACGGCAAAAGGGTGGCGGTGTTGGAAGGCTTGCAGGCGGGCGAACTGGCGGCGCTTAACCCGGCCCTGATCAAGCCGGGGCAGAAGGTCAAACCGGTGGTAAAAACCGGCATGGGCCAGGAGGACTGATGGACCTGGCATTGTACGACTTGAAGCTCCACCAGGGGCGGTTCATCGCCACCATCATCGGCGTGGGGCTCCTCTTCACCATCGTCCTGGCCATGAACGGCCTGTACCGGGGCAATATCTACGAAGGCCTGGCCGTCATCAACGCCACCAACCCGGACCTCTGGGTGGTGGAGCGCTTCCGCGGGGGCCCTTTCAACGAACAGTCCACCATGCCCGAGTATTATCATTACAGCGTCAAGGCCGTTCCCGGGGTGGAGCAGGCCAGCCCCTTCATCTACTATACCGTGGAGCGGCAGATCGGGGACCAAAGCCGGCATTTCAGCATCGTGGGCTACGATGTCTTCGGCGGTTTGGGAGGGCCGCAAAAAATCTATGCGGGCCGGGGAATTCAGCAGGCCCACTACGAGATGGTGGCCCACCCCAAACTGGGGGCGCGGCTGGGAGACCAGGTGCCCCTGGGGCTCCATACCTACACGGTGGTGGGCCTGACCCAGGAGGTGATAGATACCAACGGTGATCCCCTGGTTTATCTGTCGTTGCCCGATGCCCAGGAAATCCTATACCAGAAGGACAACGAAGAGGTGCGCACCCAAAGGGAACGGCTGTCCCGCAGCCTGGCGCGGCAGAGTTCTTTGACGCCCTTGGCCGCAGACAAACTCCTTCCCGCGTTGGAGCCGGACACCCATATCATCAATGCCGTCCTGGTAAGGCTGAAGCCCGGAGCCGACCGCGTCGCCGTGGCCCGCCACCTCCGGGATTGGCTCTATTTTTCCGTCTACACCACGCCCCAAGAGACGCAAATGATGCTGAAGGGGAAGCTATCCGGCATGACCAAGCAGCTCCTGTTGTTTCGGACCCTGCTGATGATCGTCTCCGTGGTCATCATTTCCCTGGTGATCTACACCTTCACCATGGAAAAAATTCGCTCCATTGCGGTTATGAAGCTCATCGGCGCCCCCAACCAGGTGATCGTCCGCCTGGTGATGGAGCAATCCATGCTGCTAACTATCAGCGCCTTTCTGTTCGCCCTGGTCCTCATCAACCAGACCTATCCTTATTTTCCCAAGACCATCCTGCTGGTCCCTGCCGATGAAGTCATCACCTTTATCGTGGTCTTTTTCGGGGGCATCTTGGCCAGCATCCTGGGACTGTGGCAGGCCATCAAGACGGAACCCGCCCTGGCGCTGGGAGGACAGTGATGGCAATCTTGCGGATCGAAGGGTTGACCAAAGTTTTCGGCTCGGGGCGGCTGGAGGTGCGGGCCTTGGAGGATGTCAGCCTCAGCGTCTCTGCCGGCGATCTGGTGGCCCTCCTGGGTCCCAGCGGCTCCGGCAAGACCACCCTGCTGCTCTCCACCAGCTTGATTCTCGAACCCACCCAGGGCAAAATCGTCTTTGACGGCCAGACGATCTTTCAAAAAAACGGCTGGGCCGGGGGGGTTGATATCCGGCGCCTCCGCCGGGAGAAGATGGGTTTTATCTTCCAGTCCCACAATCTCATCCCCTTTCTCACGGCCCGGCAAAACGTCCTGTTTCCCCTGAGCCTGGTGGGCTTCAAGGGCGAGGCGGCCCAGCATCGGGTCATAGAACTCCTGGAATACATGGAGATCGCCGACCGGGCCCACTACCTGCCGGCCCTGCTTTCCGGGGGCGAGCAGCAGCGGGTGGCCATTGCCCGGGCCCTGGCCAACAACCCCCGCCTGATCCTGGCCGACGAGCCCACCGCCTCCCTGGATACCGTCAGAGGTAAGAAGGTCATGGAGTTATTGAAAAAGATCGCCAAAGAAAACCAGTCGGCGGTAATCGTGGTGACCCACGACGTCCGCATGATCGAGGGCTTCGATTACGTTTACCATTTAAAAGATGGCCGCTTGAACCATAGCCATTAATCATACAAGGTGCCGGGTGATGCCATTCTGGCTCCGCCCCACCAACTGCCCACACATCCTTGGTTGCCAGATACCCCAGGGGCGCCAGCCCCTGGAGCACCCCCATATCAGGCTTTCCGTAAATCGGCGGCCATACCCCCCGGCCCCAAGGCTCCAAGATAGCTTTCATTGTGTGGGCTCCGCGGCGAACTTAGTGATAATTCCCGTCTGCCCCAACCTTTAGAAAGAGTTGGATAAAAGGCCAGGTAACAGACTGGCTTCTTTAAAGGACTCATTCCCGAGAACCCTTACCCTTGCTTCGTTTACGAGCCTCGAGTTTTATCAGGTAGCAGCGCCTTTTTTCGATACCCCCAAATTTTTTAGGGAGAACCAACTTTGTGTGGTTGATACATATTAATTTAATCTATATAATTTAAGTACTTCATGGACCTCTGGCTAGTGATCAGGAAGCTGACCCAGACGGGTTAAAGGGGTCGGAGGTCATGGAGTTATCCGCGGGTTGAGGGGAAGGGAAATGTTACGGTTGAAGTTATTCACGCCCCAAGAAATCCTGAAACCGGCAACCACACGGGGGCTTAGTTCTGTCTTCTTCGTTGCCGCCATTTGGGTGACGCTTCTCTTACTCCTCAGCGGTTGCGGCAGCGACTCCGATGGGGTCGTAGTTGACTTTTCCAAGACCGTGCCGGTGGCCCGTCCCGGGGATCGGTCTTCCCCTAACCCGCCTTTGCGGGTGGCCGTGGCCGCCATGGTCTCGCCCCGGGAGACCTTCAACCTGTACCGGCAACTTCTCGAGCTATACCTCGGGCACAAGTCGGGCAGAAGCCTGGAATTCGTGCAGCGCAAAACTTATGGCGAAATCGATGAACTTCTGGGGAAAGGCCAGATCGACATGGCCTTCATCTGTTCCGGACCATATGTCAGCGGCCGAGAGCGGTATGGTTTTGAACCGTTGGCCGTCCCCGAAATCCACGGCAGCCATTTCTACCGCTCCTATCTCATCGTCAACAAAGACAGCCCTTTCAACAGCCTGGAAGAGTTAAAAGGCCATACCTTCGCCTTCACCGACCCCGATTCCAACACCGGCAGGCTGGTGCCCACTTACTGGCTGGCGGAAATCAAGCAACGGCCGGACACCTTCTTTAGCCGGATCATCTATACTTATAGCCATGATAACTCCATCATGGCGGTGGCCCGGGGTCTGGTGGACGGCGCCGCGGTGGATGGGCTGATCTGGGAATATTACCAGGCGAAGACCCCGGCCTTCACGTCCAAGACCCGGGTCATCAAGAAATCGGAACCCTTTGGCATCCCGCCCCTGGTGGCCTCCAAACAGCTTTCCGGCGAAGCCAAGGCGCGGATCCAACAGTTGCTCTTCACCATGCACCAGGATCCAGAAGGCAAGAAGATCCTGGCGGAACTGATGATCGACCGCTTTATCCCACCCCGGGAAGAGTGGTATGACACCGTAAGGCAGATGAATCAGGACCTGGCCCGGCTAAGAGACAAGCCCCATGCGCCTTAAAAGCCTGAAGAGCAAGCTCCTGGCCATGGTTGCGGCCCTGGTAATTGTTAGCGGGCTCATCATTGCCTTCCTGGTCACCCAGCGATACAGCGCCGCGCTGCACCAAGCCATGGTGGGACAGGCGGAGAACATGGCCCATGCCGTGGCCCTGGACGCGGCCGACAAGATCCTCATCAACGACCTGGTGGGCCTCCAGAGGATGCTGGATCAGCAGACCGCCAGCAACCCCCTGGTGGGCTATATCTTTGTCATCCGGGAAGGTCAGGTCCTGGCCCACACCTTTGAGCAGGGCGTGCCCGCCGATCTGTTAGGTGCTAATGAACCCGTCGCCATGGACCAGGCCCATTTCCGGGAAATCGTCTCCGTCCGGGGAGAACATTTCCTGGATACGGCCTGGCCCATCTTTGACGGCAAGGCCGGGGTCTTGCGCCTGGGTTTTTCGGAGCATCAATACCGGCGGCAAGTCGCCGGGTTATGGTTGGAGATCGGACTCTTCACCCTGGGGATTCTCATTGTCTCCCTGGCGGGCAGCCTCTGATTCGTACGGCGGATCACCCGTCCCCTGGCCGCCCTGGTGAAAGCGACCCAGGAAATCGACCGGGGGGAGGCAGGCGTGCAGGTTACCGTACAGGGCCAGGATGAAATCGCCGCCCTGGCGTCTTCCTTCAATCAGATGGTGGGCAGCCAGGCACAATATACCCACCGTCTCGAAGAACAGGCCCTGGAACTGGAGCGGGCTCACGGTCAAACCAGGGTTGCCTGTCAGATCGTGCGGGAGATCAGCGCCCTGCGCACCCTGGACGAGATGGGCGAAATCCTGCTCGGAAAGCTGCAAGACATCATGCCTTGCCGGCACCTCGTGTTGGTGGGTCTTTAATGCCCGCCAAGAGAATCTTTTCGTCCTCTCCGACCAGGACACCAGGGTGATCAAGACCCCGGGGTCCTTCAAGGCGTCCGGGAGAGTCCTGGAGGGCGTGAACAGGATCACCTTCTCCCCCGGAAGACCGTTCAAACCCCCCGTGGTTCCCGAAGACTTTCTCGCCGCCGGGCGTCTGGTCGTGATCCCCTTTGACGGCGCCCAAATCCATGGCGCCGCCATCATCGCCTGTTCCGACAAGTGCCACTGCAGTACCGAAGAAATCGAGTTGGTCGGGCTGATCATTGAACCAGAACGCCGGGGCGCTCAAAAGGGCCATAGAGCACGAAGAAGAGGTCCGGGGCCTTAAAAGCCGGATAGACAGCCTCCGCCGGGTTTCGGGGACCTCATCGGCAAAGACCCCAAGATGCAGGTAGTCTACCAGTTGATCGAGGACGTGGCGCCCGCGGACGCCACGGTTCTCATCCAGGGAGAGAGCGGCACCGGCAAGGAACTGGTGGCCCGGGCCATTCACCGCCTGAGCCACCGCCGGGAGGGGCCCTTTATGGTGATCAACTGTTCCGCCTACCCGGCCACCTTGCTGGAAAGCGAACTCTTCGGCCACGAGAAAGGGGCTTTCACCGGAGCTCTGCGCCAGAAGTCCGGCCGCTTCGAACAGGCTGATAGCGGCACCGTCTTCCTGGATGAAGTGGGGGAAATCCCGCCGCCGGCGCAAATCAAGCTCCTGCGGGTATTGCAGACCCGAAAGTTTGAGCGGGTGGGCGGGGAGCAGACCCTGACGGTGGACGTGCGCATCCTGGCCGCCACCAACAAGGACCTGTTGGCCGAAGTGAAGAGCGGCAATTTCCGGGAGGACCTCTTTTACCGGCTCAACGTCATCCCCCTCATGCTGCCTCCCTTGAGGGAACGCAAAAACGACATACCTTTGCTGGCCCTCCACTTTCTGCGCCGGTTCGCGGGGGAACGGAGCAAGGACATCCGGGAGTTCAGCACCGAAGCCATGCGTCTCTTGCTGGACTATCACTGGCCCGGCAACGTGCGGGAACTGGAAAACACCGTGGAGCACGCCGCGGTCTTGGCCAAAGGCGGCCAGGTGGAGGCCTGGGACTTGCCGTCGGCCTTGCGTCTTACCGCTTCCGGACCCCCGGCTACCATGGGGGAGCGCGAACTCAAGCTCTTGCTGGAGATCCTGGATGATTGCGGCTGGAATAAGAAACTGGCGGCCCAGCGGCTGGGCATCAGCCGCAGCACCGTCTACGCCATGCTCCGGAAGCACAACATCCCGATTTCCGGCCCCACCCGGCATTAACCCCTTCTATCTCCTCAAGTTTTTTCTGGAAATCTCCCAAAGAACCCCGAAATCGGCTGCTAACCCCCGGCCAACTGTGCACAGCCTTCTGGTCGTGTATGATTTCGCGACACGGTTAATTATCGGATTTTACAAGATAATCTAAGAAAATGTCCAGCGCCTGTGGTCTCGTTGAATCGCTGATCCTTTAAAAACCCGCCATGAAGCCCCGCCTTACTTCTTTCCAGGCCCACCTTTAGGGGCCTGACAGGATATACCATTAGATAACAGTAGGTTATCCCGAAGTCACCGGGTTCTCGGCGCGCCTCTCCTGGCGCCGCTCCGCCTGAGGGGGTTCAGGCATGGAAGTTGCTCTTACCTTTGGCACCAGACTTTATCGGGGTCTTGGGAAGGACAGCCCCGGCACTGGGGCAGGTCTCCCAAAACAGCCGGTTAGGACCCCGGCCTGGTAAGTTTCAGACCGGATGCTAAGGCGATGGTGATGGGAACCCTGGTTGCGTTTCAGCTCACCAGAAGATCCATCCTGCGGCAGGCCCGTCGGGAGATGGAACGGATGTATCGATTGTCCGGGGGAGGGCAAGACCCCATCCCCAGTGATGAATCGAGAGCGTTGTTCGAACTGGGGCTGGTAGAAGAGGTGGATTGGCAAGACTGGGAGGGTTATTGCCGGTCTATCCTCAACAAAATTTACGAAGACGACTGAAATCACCCTGGGCGGAATAGAGACCTGATTTTGAGCAAGCTTGCAAAGCCGGGCGTAGTGGTCATCGACGCCGACAAGAAACAGTGCCAGGAGACTTGCGCCCTGCTCCGGCAACTGAATTACCGGGCCACGCCCTTGCACTCGCTGGGCGATCTGGAAAAGCACTTACAGCGACAGGCAGCGGGGGTGGTGGTCCTGGACCTCGATACGGTGCCGGCGGATAACCATTTTTTCCGGGACTTGAAAAAAAGGAACCTGGGGCTGATGGTCTTGGGGGTTTCCAGCCTCCCTTACCACCCGGGATTGGAAGAAGCCATGGGGTCCCATATTTATGCCTGCCTGGCCAAACCCCTGGACCTGGAAGAACTCAAATACTGGTTGATGAGCATCTCGGAGAACCTGTCGGATTCGGGGGCTCCTGAGGGATATAAAGAGCGTTAGAAATTCTGAGAGGTAACTGGAGGTGCCTGCATGAAAAAACTTGGCAAGGACATGGATCGCCGGGAGTTCTTACGAAAAGTAGGCACCACGGCGACGGCCCTGGGGGCCGGGGCAGTCCTCCTGCAGGACCGGGAGACCTGGTCCAGGCCGCCACGCCCCCAAGAAGTACGGCATGGTCATCGACACCAACCGATGTATCGGCTGCCATGGCTGTACCATCGCCTGCAAGAGCGAGAACAATGTCCCGGAAGGGGTCTTTCGCAGTTGGGTCATGCAGATCATTAAAGGGAAATACCCCCACGTCAAAAACCATCTGCTGCCCCGGTTGTGCAACAATTGCGAGGATGCCCCGTGCCTGAACGACTGTCCCACCGGGGCCACCTACCGGACCCCGGAAGACGGGGTGGTCCACGTGGATCGGGACATATGCGTCGGCTGCCACACCTGCGTGCTGGCCTGTCCTTACAATTCCCGCTTCATTAACCCGCTGACCGGCACCGCCGACAAGTGTGATTTCTGCTACCACCGCATCACCAAGGGCCTCCTGCCCGCCTGCGTGGATGCCTGCACCGGAAGAGCCCGCATCTTTGGGGACCTGAATGACCCCCAAAGCGAGGTTTCCTTGTATCTGAGTAAATATCCGGTCCAGGGCATCTGAGACTTACCTGGACACTAAACCCAAGGTCCACTACGTTTATGCCGACGAGGCCATCCTTAACCTCGACTACTCCTACTTATCCCGGAGGTAAACCATGAACGAACCTATTCAATAGATATCCTGGATCAAGCATGGGGTGGTCTTCGGCTATCTCATCGCCATGTACATGTTCCTCATCAGCATGGCCGTGGGCGCCCACCTGGTCACCCTGTTTGCCAAGGCCTACTATCGAGATGAGGATTTCCTGCCCCTGGAGAAGGTGGGGACCTTCCTGCCCCTGCTCATCCTGCTCCTGATGCCTTTCTTGCTGGCGGTGGACATGACCCACCCGGAGCGCTCCTACACCATGTATTACCACTGGAACTGGACCGCGACGGTGGCCTGGGGCGCCTATATTATGCCCCTGTGCGTCATCACTTACGCCCTCCATTCCTTTTACCTCTTCCGGCCGGAAATGATGGTGGCGGTGCGAGAAGGCCGGCCCGGTGCCGAACTCTACCGGGTGCTGCTGCGGGGTAAGATGGAAGAAGGCACGGCCGCGGAGATTCGGCAGCGCCAACAGAAAGCCGAGCGCCTGTGGGCCAATCTGACCATCGTGTTTTCCTTTCTGGCCTTGATCTACGTGGGCATGCGGCTGTCTGCCTTCAAGGGCCGGGTCATGGTGCACTCCCTGGTCATGGTCTTCATCTTCATGAGCCTGGCGGCCTCCTCCGGCGCGGCCTTCATGATCTTGCTGGGCCGCCTCAAGACCGCCATCGCCCCGCCGCCCAGTCCGGCCCTGGCCAAACAGAACCGTTTCCTGGCGGACTTCGGGGTCATCCTGAAGTACGCCCTGGTGGCCCAGTTGGTCATTTGGGTCATCTATTTGATTCAGCTTAATTTCACCGGCACGGGAGGCAAGCTGGCCGCCTACATCTTCCTCGGCGGCCCTCGCTCTTTCTACTTCTGGGCCTTCCAGGTGGTCATCGGCATGTTGCTGCCCCTGGCCCTGGTGCTGTTCGCCTCCCTGCGGCAAAACGTGCGAGCCTCGGTGGCGGCGGCGGTGGCCGTCATGCTGGGAGCCTTTTTTGCGGTAGCCAATCTTTCCATCGGCAGCCAGCTCATCCCCTTGACCCACCTGGAGTGGGAGACATCTGGCCCCGGAACCTTTGAAGACGGCCTTCGGCCTGATCATTATGGTGGTCTTGTTGCTGCTCTTCCTGGTCAGTTACAAGATTTTGCCTTATGAAAATCCAGTTTCTCAGAAAAGCGAGGCGTAAGATGGACGATTCCAGGAGAAAATTCGTAAAAGGGGTTCTGGCCCTGGGGGCCCTGGCGGCCAGCGGCGGCTGTATGCGGGCCAGCGATAAACCGGCCCGCTGGATCAGCGGGGCGCCGGACGTGGACCCCGTATCCGGACCCAAGGTCAAGTTCGTGCGCACGGTCTGTCTGGGCTGCCACAGCGCCTGCGGCCTGCAGTGCAAGGTGGCGGACGGCGTCCTGGTGAAGATCGACGGCAATCCCTATCACCCCAACAATATGGAACCACATCTGCCCTTCAAAACCGACCCCAAAGAGGCGGAAAAGGTGAACGGCACGGTGTGCGCCAAGGGCGGCGCCACCCTGCAGACGCTTTATGATCCCTTCCGCCTCCAACACCCCGTGAAGCGCGTCGGGCCCCGGGGCTCGGGCCAATGGAAGACCATTACCTGGGACCAGGCCTATGAGGAGATCATCAAGGGCGGCGACCTCTTCGGCGAGGGCCACGTGGACGGCCTGGCGGCCTGCCGGGACTTGCAGACGCCCATCGACCCCGAGGCCCCGGAGTTGGGCCCCAAGGCCAACCAGGTGGTCTTTATGCCCGGGCGCATCGAACACGGCAAAAAAGAGTTCACCGACCGGTTTTTTAGGGACGCTTACGGCACCATCAACTTCCGCCTGGACCACACCTCCATCTGTGAAACCTCCCACCACGTGGGCACAAAACTCTGCACCGACGGCAGCGCCCACTTCAAACCGGACATCATGAACGCCCGGTACATCATCTTCTTCGGGACCACGCCCTATGAGGCCAACTTCCCCATGCAGGCCCTGGCCCGCAAGCTCAACTTCTTCCGGGAGCGGGGCGGCAAGCTGGTCATTGTGGACCCCCGCTTCTCCAACTCCGCGGCCAAGGCCTCGGAGTGGATTCCCGTTCTGCCCGGCACCGACGCGGCCTTTGCCCTGGGCATGATGCGCTGGATGATGGATAACGACCGGGTGGACAAGCAGTATCTCTCGTTTCCCAACCAGAAGGCGGCGGAGGCCGATGGACATCTCACCTGGAGCAATGCCACCTATCTGGTGCGCCAGGATAACCGCAAGCTCCTGCGTCCCGCCGACGCCAAGATCCCGGGCGACGACAAGGGCTTCGTGGTGTGGAAAGACGGAGCCCCCCACGACAACCGCACGGTGGCCGACCGCGGACCTGGAATACACCGGCACGGTGGCCGGCATTCCGGTGAAAACCGTCTACACCATGCTCAAAGAACGGGTCGGCGAGCGCACCGTGAAGGAGTACGCCGAAATCTGCGGCCTCGACCCGGCGGTCATCGAGCGGACCGCCTCGGACTTCACCTCCGTCGGCCGGCAGGCGGTGGCCGACTTCTACCGCGGCGCGGTGCAGCACACCAACGGCACCTACAACGCCCGGACCCTGGCAAATCTGAACTTTCTCATCGGCAACGTCTCCTGGAAGGGCGGCTGCGAGGCCCACGGCGGCTCCCACTGGCACGAAATGGGCGGCCAGCCCGGCAACCCTTATAACCTGGCCAAGCTCCATCCGGGCAAGGTCAAGGCCGCCGGCGTCCCCATTGATCGCAACAAGCACGTCTACGAGGACAGCACCGAGTTCAAGAAGAAGGGCTATCCAGCCAAGCGGCCGTGGTATCCCGTTTGCCTTCGATTTTGTCTATCATGAGGTCTTCCCCAGCATCGGGGCCAAGTACCCTTATCAGACCAAAATCCTCATCACTTACTGGAACAACGTCGTCTATTCAGCGCCGGCCGGCACCAAACTGGCCGAGGCGGTCAAGGACCCCAAGGTCCTGCCCCTGTTCATCGCCATCGACGCGGTGATGGGCGAGACCTCTTCCCTGGCCGACTACATCCTGCCCACGCGCCACTTCCTGGAGGACTATGCCACGGAGCATGTGGCGCCCACCATCCTGACCCAAACCAGCGGGGTGCGGCGGCCCGTGGTGGAGCCGGTGCACAAAGACAGCAAGCTCCTGGAGCAGATCTGCATCGACCTGGGCGTCAAGATGGGACTGCCCGGCTTTGGCAAGGACGGCTTCGGTCCCGGCGACCCGCTGCTCGCCCCCTGGGATTGGTACAAAAAGATGGTGGCCAATATTGCCTATGGCGACAAGGAAAACACCGCGGTGCCCGGGGCCACCGAGGCGGAAAAGGTCAAGTACGTCCTGGATCGGGGCGGCCGCTTCGAGGATTACGGCAAGGCCTATAAGGGTGACCACACTAATCATGCCTACAAGAAAATCTGCCTGATCTACAATGAAAAGCTGGCCACCACCAAACATTCCATGACCGGCGAGTATTTCGACGGCCTGCCTTATTATGAACCCATCCAGGATTCCCTGGGCCGGCCGGTGGTCCGCGATGAGCAAAAGTATCCCTTCCGGCTGATTACCTACCATCCGGTCTACCACGCCCAGGCCCGGACGGCCGCGGCGCCCTGGCTCATGGAGATCACCCCGGAGGAATGGATCCAGATCAACGCTGGCGACGCCGCCAAATTAGGCATCAAGCACGGGGACCTGGTGGTGGTCTTCTCCCAGGACAACCCGGAGGGCGTCAAGGCCAAGGCCATGGTCACCGAAGGCATGCGGCCGGGAATCATCACCATTCCCCATTCCCTGGGCCACTGGCAATACGGGGCCAAGTCCTTCAAATTGGACGGCAAGAATACCCCCACTCGGGATTGGATCGGTCGAGGGGCCAGCGCCAACCCCGTCATGACGGTGGACCCGCATCTTAAAGACGTTTGCATGACCGACCCCATCGGGGGCAGCGCCTCGTTTTATGACAGCCGGGTGGGTCTGAGAAAGGCCTGAGGGCCGGGAGCCTGATATGACGTATGCCCAGCGAATTGAATTGGCAGAAGCCCGAGGCGCCTGTTACGGCTTTTTCAGCCGGGCCTTTGTGGAGGAACCCACCAGGCCGTTCATGGAGGGACTGCTGTCGGCAGAGGCGGCGGCATCTTTAAAGGGGCTCTTCCCGGACCCGGGTTATCAACAGGAGCTCGCCGGGTTGCGGCTCGATTTCCTGCAAGGTAATTTGACCCTGGAGGGCGTCGTCCTGGATTTCGAGGCCCTTTTCCGGATCCCCAGCCCCCGCTACTTGAGCCCCTATGAGTCGGTCTACCGGTCGCAGGGCACGGGCGGCAAGGGCTGCCTGTGCGGACCGGAGACCGTGGCGGTGGAGGCGCTTTACCTCCAGGAGGGGCTGGGGCCCGGCGAAGGGTTCAGCGAGCTTCCCGACCATGTGGGAGTGGAGCTGGAATTCATGGCCTTTCTCTGCCGGAAAGCCGTAGACGCCATGCAGGCAGGCGATGGCGCCCTGCTTACGGAATATCAGCATAAGCAGCAACACTTTTTCCGGGAACACCTGGGGGCCTGGGTAAGACTTTTTGCCGGCTGCCTGGCCTCCCAGGCCCAAACCAGTCTCTACCGGTTTCTGGGAAATTTTTTGAACCTCTTCCTGGAACTGGAAGATAACCTCAATACCCGGCCGGAAGGCGAGTGGCCCGTGGTCAAGGCCACAGACGCCTCCCTGGCACAAGGAGTGGGGCAGTGAACCGCGGCGCCGCACCCTTTGAGGAACTCCTGGCCGCCTCGGTGGCGGCCCATGGCCATCTCTGTCCGGGGCAGATAGTGGGAGTGCGCCTGGCCAGGTTGGGGTGCCGGCTCATCGGTTTCGAAGTCCCCTGCCCGTACCATCAGCTCAAAAAGCTCATCGTCTTTATCGAAATGGACCGCTGCACCGGCGACGCGGTGGCCCACGTCACCGGGGTCAAATTGGGGCGGCGCTCCCTCAAGTTTGTGGACTACGGCATCATGGCCGCCACTTTCCTCAACCTGGAGACGGGCCAGGCCTACCGGGTCATCTCCACCGAAGAGGCCCGGGACCTGGCCTCATTATATGCGCCGCAGGAACCCGACAAGCGCAGCCAGCAACTGGAGGCCTACCGGGTCATGCCGGATAGCGTCCTCTTCCGGGTCCAGGAGGTGGAGGTGGATCTGAGCCCGTATGACCTGCCGGGGCCGACGCGCCGCAAAGTGGCCTGCGCCCGCTGCGGCCAGGTGATCCGGGATCACCGGGAAGTGGTCCAGGGCGGCCTGGCGCTGTGCCGCCCCTGCGCCGGGGGGGCCTATTTCAAGGGAGCCAAAGAGATCGCCTGGGACAACATGAACTGGTCCCCTCAATTGCCGGTTGCGAAGCCGGAACCCCTGGGCAGGGACCTGCACCTTAAAGAGAGTCAGGTCCTGCTTAGCTGACTGGCCGTGAAGAACCGGGGGCAAATTTTCAAGGGAATAAAATGATCAAAACCATAAGACTGGAAGAGGCGGTGGGCACCCAGCTGGCCCACGATATCACCGAAATCCGGCCGGGGGAATTCAAAGGCCCCGCCTTCCGCCAGGGCCACACCGTCTGCGAGGAGGACCTGTGCCGCCTCCAGCGTCTGGGTAAAAACCACCTGTACGTCATCGACCTGGCGGCAGATGAAATCCACGAAAACGAGGCTGCGGCCATTCTGGCCGGGGCCCTGGCCGGAGAGGGGATTGTCTGGGAAGACAATCCCCGGGAAGGGAAGATCAATATGCACGCCGCCTGGGATGGCTTGCTCCGGGTGAACGTCCAGGCCCTGGCCGCCTTCAACCTGGTGGAAGAGGTCATGTGCGCCACCCTCCACAACCATACCCTGGTGCAGAAAGGCGACCTGGTGGGGGGCACCCGGGCCCTGCCCCTCATCATGAAGCGGGCCGCCATTGAGAGGGCCGCGGCCATCGCCCGCCAGAGAGGCGCGGTGCTGGCGGTGCGGCCTCTGGCCCGGGCCAAGGTAGGGCTGATCATCACCGGCAACGAAGTCTATCACGGGCTCATCCAGGACCGCTTCGCCCCCATTTTAACCGAGAAGGTGGAACGCCTGGGATCAGAGGTGGCGGGGCTGGCCTTTGCCCCGGACGACGCCGAGACCATCGCCCGGGCGATTGGTTCCCACCTGGACGGGGGCTGCGAGCTGCTGCTGCTGAGCGGCGGCATGAGCGTCGACCCGGACGATGTCACCCGCCAAGGGATCCGCCTGGCCGGGGCCACGGAGATGCACTACGGCGCCGCGGTGCTCCCCGGCGCCATGTTCCTGGTGGCCTATCTGGGGCAGGTGCCCCTGTTGGGGGTGCCGGCCTGCTGCCTCCATCACCGGACAACGGTCCTGGACCTGGTGCTGCCCCGGATTTTGTCAGGCGAGCGGGTCGGCAAAATGGAACTGGCGCTGCTGGGCCATGGCGGTCTCTGCCGCGACTGCCCGGAATGCAGCTACCCGCGTTGTTCCTTTGGGAAAGGCATATGAGTCATGGAAAAAACCGTTTCCCGGGAAATCAATTATTTGCGGATGTCCATTACGGACCGCTGCAATCTCCGCTGTTCTTACTGCAGCTACTGGCAGGATTGGCAGAAATTGCCTGCCTCGGAAATTCTGCGTTATGAGGAGTTGCTGCGCCTGGCCCGGGTGGCGGCGGGGGTGGGGATCCGCAAAATCCGGGTCACCGGCGGCGAACCCTTGGTGCGCCGGGGGGTAGTGGATTTTCTTCGGGGCTTGCATCAGGTTCCCGGAATCGCAGAAAGTCTGCCTCACCACCAACGGGGTGCTGCTGCAGGATCTGGCGCCGGCCCTATATGCCACCGGATTGCGCCATCTCAACCTCAGCCTGGACACCCTGCGACGGGACCGTTACTGGAAAATCACCGGGAGGGATAATTTACCGCAAGTCCTGGCCGGGCTGGACCAGGCCACAGCCCTGGGGTTTCATCCTTTGAAAATCAACTGCGTGGTCATGCGGGGCATCAATGAGGACGAAATTCTGCACCTGGCCCTGCTGGCCCGGGATCGTCCAATCCAGGTGCGGTTCATCGAACTGATGCCCACCGTCTCCCGAACCTTTTGGCAGCGCCATTTCCTGCCCCTGACCGAGGTGCGCCGGCACCTTTCGGAGCTGGGCCTTGCGGACCCGGTGTCCCGAGAGGCCACCGCCGGTCCGGCCCTGCTCTTCCAATTTCCGGGATTTAAGGGGGGGCTGGGGTTTATCAGCCCCAGGAGCGAGCACCACTGCCGTACCTGTAACCGCCTCCGCCTCACGGCCGCCGGACAATTGCGGCCGTGCCTGGCCGACGGGCTGGAGCTGGACTTGAAAGGCCCGCTACGCCAGGGCTTATCCAACCAGTTGCTGGCCGGTCTTTTTAAGGAGGCCATCCGACTAAAGGACTGCGGCTTCGGATTCCCTTCGTTGAGCGGCACGCTCCCTGCCATGGCCAGCATCGGCGGCTGAGCAAGAGTTTAATTGGGTCAGGATTATTTTCCCCTGAAATAATATTTTTAAATTGCTTCCAGATCGGTACGGTTCCAGCAGTTCGATGCCTCCTTTAACAAACCTATCACGTTAACCTTTCCATACCCCTGCAAATCCTGGAATAGGTTTGGGCAGATGAAATAACAAGCTACTACTTAATTGTCACCCCAATTTAAACCGCGAGATGTCATTATTTAAGACCGCATCTCCAGCTAGTCCACTGAATTTCTTTTGGCAAGTAACCATCGGCGCTTAACAGACCCACATAACCGCCCGCCACGGCCACTGAAGCGGAACGCGAGAAATGGAAGCCCAAAAACGCGAGAAATGATTTTAAAAAGTTGTGGAAAAAAGCAAACGGCTGTTAGGAAAATGGGCGAAAAGGGGATAAAAGAGCCCCGATTTACGAAGCCAAACAGCCAAAACATAACCCGTCAAAAGACCCTAAAGCGGCCGTTATAGCCATCACCTGCAGGCCGTAATTCTATTACCTGACAACCCTTAAATGACCCTTTATCCCGCCTCTAAGCCTTCTTCGCCGCAACCTCCAGGTCGTAATTGGCGATGAGGAGCTCCCGGGCCGGCTTTTCCCGGCCGTGGCGGGTTCCCCGGGTATAGGTGGCGACCTCCAGCATCTGGTGGCCGCCGAAGAGGGCCCGCACTCTACTCTGAACCTACAATGGTGCCGTCTGTATCATTGGCCGGAGTGCCATTTTTCTTATATAGTTTTCCTGAAGAGGCGTTTACCCATAGACTATAAGACCCCATCCAGAAAGGATATTGCCAGGTGCCAAGGCAATACAGCGTAGAGTTTTCATACATCACCACCACCCGCCGCAAGTAAACCGCCCCGTTGTGGGTAGTGTCATCATTCCAGAGGTTAATGCCCAAGTCGGTCACCGCCGCGCCGGTAAAGACCTTATACCAGGCCCAGGAGGTGGTGAGGGCCTGGGTAGCGGTAGCGCCGGTGACCTCGCCGTTCAGGCGTTCCACCTTCACCTGCTGGCTGGTTACACCGGCCTTGGCTTCAATCATGATGGAAACCGTGCCGTTGACCCCGGTATGGAGCCAACTGAGCAAGGTATCGGCTTTGGTGGCGCTGGGATAATTGAAGTTCCAAGCCCCCACCTCGGATACCCAGACCTTGCCGCTGGTAGTTTCACTGGTAAGGCCTGGATAATCCAGGCCGCCCACAAAGGCGGTGTTCCCCGGCCAGGTCTGCCGCTCCTGGCTGTTGAAAGGAAAGCTGTCGTCAATGGGCTGGGCGTTGCCGTAATGCACCACTTTGCAGCGGTAGCCGGAAAACTTATGGAACCAGCGCCAGTTGCGGTTCGCCAGGCCGAAATTGGCCGCCAATTGAGTGTAGGCAGAGTTATTCATTGGCCCATTGCCGATGCAGGTCAGGGAGGAAATGCCCCCCGTGCCGTTCCAGAAATTGATGCCGCCAAAATCGAAGGAGCCGAGGGTCGTTGCCCCGGTGCCTATTTCCAGAGAATTGTTGTTCAGGGTGATATTCCCGGTCCTCGGCAGGAACTTGACGATGTAATTCGTGGTGCCGTAGGAGAGGTAGTTTTCAAAGAAATTGTGGCAAATCCAGGGCTGGGCATCGCCGGAGAGGATGAAGGCCAGAGCCCCGTTTGTGGGGACCAGGAAAGAATTATTAATGATGCGGTTGCGGCTCCCGGACCAGTATTCATAGCTGATGAGACCCGGATCGGTGCTGGCGTTATAGGCCCCCCAGGTGGTGGAATCAAAGGCCAGGGAGAAATGGTCGTCATCGATTTTGGTCACGGCATAGTAACCATAGCCGTTGTAATTCACCCAGTTGGCCTGCTTCATGGCAAAGAGGGCGACTTTCTTGCCGGTGGTCAGCCCGTGCCCGGTCCAGGTCACGACGGTGGGATTGCCCGCGGTCATTCCCTCGATGGGAAACCCGGCATCGATGGCGACCTGAACTTCTCCTTCTGAAAAACGGTTACCTTCAATAATATTCTCGTCGGAGCCATGGAAATCTATCTGGCGGATGAACCGGGTGAAACTGCAACCCTTGATTTCCCCGCCAAAGGCCACGTTCCATTGGATGGCAAAAGGATTGGTGTAATCGCCCCGGAAAAAGACATCCTCCACTTTCGGATGCAGGGCCGTGTTGTCGTGGACCGTATTCAATATATCCGTCTTAGGGTCGCCTATTCTGAGACCACAGGCAGAAGCCCCTGAGCAAAAGAGGGTGAATCCCTTGAAGCGCGGCCCTCTGGTGTTCCAGTTGCCGTGGGAGGTGAAATCGAAGGCCGGGCCGGTGCCGGTATAGGTAAGATGGGTGCTCTCCTGGCCCGCCCCCAAGACGGACATGGCTTCGTAGACGGTGACGGTGGAGTTCAGAGTGTAGGCGCCGGCCACCAGCCGGATGACCCCGCCGGTGTTGCGGTTGTCTCCGCCATCAGAAGCCCGGCCCACCTGGGCCACCGAATCGGCGGCGGACTGGAAGGCGGCGCTCCAATCCCCACCCCCGTCATACCACCATTGGGGGGGAACTTCCTGAATGCTGCCGGTGCCGAAGACCACCTTGCCGGTGCCGGTGCAGGAAAAATATCGGCAAAGCTCGTCCACAAACCCGCCATTGATAGTCAATGTCTTGCCGGTGGCGATGGCGAAGATGGCCCCGCGCTCCGGCTTGAGGGTAATGTTGGCCGGGATGGTCAGGTCAGCGGCGATGCTGACCGTGCCGGGGGGCACCCGCAGGATGGCCGTATTGGAGCCGATGGCGGTAATGGCGGCAGAGAGGGTGGTCCCGTAGTTCGGATCGCCCACCCAGATTTCATTGCCCAATCTGTCGTCCACCCGGTCGAAGCCGGCGTCAAAGAGGTTCTTCTCCGTAGTCCCGCTGGCCCCGAGGGCGGGCTTATAAAGGAAGCCGCTGGCGGTGACGGTCCCGGCCCAGGCCGATCCGGCCCAAAGCATCGCCGCCAATACGGGGATCAACAGCCATCTTATTCTGCTGCTCATTTTTCCTCTCCTATCCGAAAAACCCCGCAGGTAGGGTGTAGTCCCTGCAATTCATAGTCCCCTGAGTGTGAAAATAGGTCCGGCAGTTTTTCACCGGAGACTGGATAACGCCAGCCAGCGTATAATTAGGATCATTAAAATTATAAAAAAGGGGCCATCTATATTTAAGGCTGGTTTCCTCGGGGTGGGCGACATAATCCTCCACGATTATCGCGGCGCTGCCATAATAATAATAATCCAGGGTGCACCAGGTGGCCATCGGGTCCACCGCGTCGACGTTTTCCACCGTGGCGCCGCCTACGGATCCGGTAACTGCGTGATCATCCCCCCAACGGTAACGGTTGCCGTCCTGATAAAACTCCCAAAGATTACTGCCGGTGCCATTGCGGACGTTTCCCAGCCACCTGAAATTGGCCGCCGGCAGCACCGCGAACCAGTCTCCCTGGCTCAGGGTCAGGGCGGCCCCGGAATAGGTGATGGTGCCCGCGGTGCCGTTATCGTTATTATTGGCGGTGATGGGGCGGAGCATCCCGGCGGAGACCCCGGAGAGCACATAGAGCATGAAGCCCGCCAGCTCATCGGTGACGAAGCCGTAGCCGATGCCGGTGCCGGGAGCATTATTTGTTCCCAGACTGATGATTTGGGAAGCCTGGCTTTTAAACCGCATCAGGGGCATGGCCTTGAGGGTGAAGGCGCTATCCTCGTCTCCGGCCAGGGCATAAACCAGGTACCACTGGGAAGCCTTCTCCGAGCCCCAGCGGGCCAGGGCGGAGGAGAGGTCAAGGCTGGTGTCGGCCGCCACCTGCCGGTACCAGCCGTCGGTGAGGCCGGCGTCCACGAAGAGGCCGGGGTGCAGCACATTGGGAAACCCCTGCATCAGCAGGCCCGCCGGCGCATCGGCCGTGGCGGCGATCTTGACGGCGGTATTGCTAACCCACTGGAGGCCGGGGATTTCCTTGCCCCCGCGGCGGCAACGGCCAGAGTCAGGTTGCGTAAGTGGGCCTGCAGGATTTCATGATCGGCATCAGGGTTGTAATAATCCTTGATGCCCTTCAAAAATGCCAGGATACTCGCCAAGGACATTAGCTCACCCCCAAGAATCGGACCAGCCCCAGGTTGACAACGGGCAGGACGCCGATGGTAATGGTCTTGGAATGGATCAGGAAATTCACGCCATCGAGGCTGACGGTATCACCCAGTTCCAGACGCAGCCAGGGTCCCCAGCCCTCGATATCCACGGTTTCCCGGGGTTGACTCAACCTCCCGAAGAGCAACATTACCTTGGCCCGCATCATCTCGGAGTTTTCTGACATCACCGGATTGCCCCAGGAGAAATCCAGCTCCTCATTGGTGTCTCCCAGCAGATTCTGCAACTGCGGGTCCACCATTTCATAATGGAGATCCGGATTGCGGTCGGACCAGCCATTAGAGCCGTCGACCCGGGAGGTCAGGTCCTCCATATTCAGGCCACCGCTCACCCGCCGCCTGACATGGGGAGTCAAATCCATAACCGGCTCGCTCAGGGGGGCTCCGGTGTAAGCCTGGAGGTTAAAAACCCCCTGGTCCATCCAGAAGGAGAGGAGGCAGAGGCTGCAAATCTGCTTGATGGCGTCGACCGCGGTGGATATTTTCGAAATAGACGCCAATGGAGTCGTTGGGAGTGGCGGCCTTGGCCGCCGCGGCCCTGGCGTTATTAATCTTATCGATGTGGCCGCAGGCGGCGATGATCTCCACCGAATGGTCCACCGGATGAGTGATATCATCTTTGGTCAGTCCCAGCCGGATAGCGCCGCTGGGCGGGTTGGCATAGTCCAACCAGGCGACGGCCCCCAGTTCCGGGTAGGTCACGTAATTGGCGTTCCCGGCCTTGCGCCCCTTGCGTACTTTGGTCTTTAATCTATGGTCCAGCGCCCGCTGCCGTTTACTGCGATTGAGTATCTCCTGGGGGGTAACGACCCCATCCACATACATTGCATCGATGGACCGATAGGGACCGCCGTAAACCTGATACAGGGAGGGGTTCCAGGTATTCCAGATTTTGACGCCATCCCAGTAAATATCCCAGGTTTCCGCCGTCGGCCCGGTGCGGGGCCCGACCCAGCCGCTATAAGCGGCGACGTCGTCAAAAGGATGGTCATCCTTGGAGAAAATTTCATCGTCATTGAGCCAGACCTTCAAAAGGCCGGGGCTGGCGCAGAGCAGGCCAATGGTCAGCTGCACATGCTGGCCCGTATAACCCGCCAGGAAATAGTCGGTATCCCACCAACAATTATCCGGATGCTTCACCCAGAGGCGGGTGTCATTGTCGACGTAGAGGTCCATGATCGGGTTGCCGGCCTGGTCGGCAACCCCGGCGATTCGGGTATTTTCGGCCTCCGGCACCGCGGGCATGGCCGCCACATACATATTACCCTGGAAGAAGACGGCGGCGGCCGGAACCTCCAGGTCTTGCCTGATGACGGCCCGCTCGTTGGCGGCATTATCCACCCGGGTGCGGCAGCAATAAGTCCCGCGGTAGGGATGGTCGGTGGTAATGGCCACGGTGCCGTGGGCGGTGGTCTCATAGCCGCTCAACTGGCTGAGGTCGCCGGTTTCGAAGTCCGCCTCCCGCACCGGGGGGAATGGGTTGAAGGCGGCTAACTCATTGGCGTCCGCCACTATTCGGCCCCGCACGAAAGGCTGGGGCACACCGTCGGAGTCCGGCATGCCGATCCTCTGGTTCAGCAGCACCGCAGTCAGATCCCGGGTATAGATTTCCACCCCGGGGAAGGTGGGGCGGCCGGTGGCGTCCACCTCCAGGGCCGGGCGTCCCCAGGTCATCAGGCGCCCCTCATAGAGTTTAAGGGAGTCGATGATTTGGGTTCCCGGGCGCTGGTAGCCAGCGCAGACCCGAAGGTTTTTGCCCCACCAATTGGTCTCGCTGTAAAAAAGGAAATTGGGGGAGAGGTGGTCGTAGAGCCCGGAGGTTTTCAGCAGTTTGAAGGTGTAGTCCCCGGCGCCCAGGTCGGAAAAATCAAGCGGCAACTGCTGGGAAATCTGGCCCTCCGGCACCACGTCTCCGGCGTTGATGGGGAATTCCCCCTCCAGGGTCAAACCCTCGATATAGGAAGGCCCGCCGGTGCCTTCGGTGGCAAAGGAGGCGTTGGGGCCGGCGGGAGTTTCCGTGGCGAAGGCAGCCCGCGGATTTTCCGGGTCAATCTCCTCCTGCGCCAGGCAGCGGAAGCCGGCCCAGGAGACCCTCAGTTTATACCAGCGGTAGAGGTTGTAGGTCCCGCCGTTCACCGCGGCCTCCCAGGAGGCCGCGGCCAGGGAGTCCTGGGAAGCCGCGGTCTTGTACTCCACCCCGACGCTATACCCCGTCAGGTTTTCCGTCCAGGAAATCATGGCGGCCGCGGGGTAACGCCCCACCGTGGCCTCCCGGTCCGGGCCGGTCCAGGAGGCGGTGGCGGCGCCGGGGTTCACCTGGATGCGATCCACCGCCGCGAAGGTGCAATTGAGGTAGTCGCCGGAGTCCGCCGTTACGCCGGTGAGAAAATAATGGGGGAAGAAGGTGAAGGGCCACCTCGGGCGGGCTCCGAACCGCCGGGTTTCCGAACCTTCAAACCCCCCGGGAAGGAACCAGGGGGCGTCCAGAAAGCCGCCCACAAAATGTCCGCCCGCAGCCGGTGGCGTAATCATGCCTGCTCCAGGTAGACTTCCCCGTCGGCCCGTTCCATCTGCTGCACTTTCCAGTTCGGGGGAGTCTGCACCCGGCCCCAAAAAGTGCGCGGCAGATCGGCGTCCGCATAAAACGCCACCAGGTCCGGGGAGGCCCAGGCTGCGTCCAGGACTATCCGCTGAGACCGCGGGATCAGCTTGAAGGGCAGCCGGTAAAAGAGTTTGCGGGCGCCCGCATAACCGCTCTGGGAGCCGTCCTCGGCCCGTTGCCGGGCGTCCAGGTCCAGGAAACCGGTTTCATGGTCCCGTTGGAAATTTTCTTCGAAGAGGTATTCGATGGGCCCCTCCGACCCCGGCCAGCCGGTGACGTAGGCCGGGTCGCCGCCCCCCTGCCAGACCAGGGTGAAGGCGGAGTCCGAAAGATCCGCCAGGATTTCGCCGAAACCCCAATAGGCCAGGAAGTCGATGTCCTCGTCCATTTGCGGCCGGGGCCAGCCGTACCGCAGGCGGTCCCACTCCTGCTCGTACCAGACCGCCGGCAGCAGCCGGCCCAGGTCCACCCGCAGGAACTCCAGGAGTCCCTGGTGGCAATGGGTGGCCGCATCATAGCCCCCGACCCTGAAGAGTTCTGAATTGTTCAGGCTCCCGGCTATGGCCGCGATGGAGCCGCCCCCTACGTCTGCGCCGTCCACCAAAAACCGCACCTGGTCGCCGCCCCGGTCCACTTTGATTGCCGGCCAGGGCCGGTTCCCCAGGGCGGGCAAGGCGTTATCCGGGGTCTCCACCGTGAGAGGCGTGGCCCCGCCGTCATTGAGGCGCAACCCCAGGCGCCGGGAGGCGGGCTTGTAATACCAATGCCAGCCGGAGGCGTTGGCCAGGGTGAGAGTCCCTTTGGCCGCCAGCCAGCACTCGCCGTCGGCTACCGCCGGGTCGATGTAAACGGGGCCATCCAGGGCGAAATCCTGGGAGCCGAAATTAAAGGCGGCATTATCCAGGCTGAGGCAATGGGCGCCGTCCAGGTCCAGGGCCAGGGTGGCGGCGGGGGTGTAAATGAATTTGCCATAGGCCATGGCTTACCTCAGCAACTCTCGGCCGAAACTTCCCAATCTTTTTTCGATGGCCGGCATCAGCCGGGTGCGCACCAGTTGGTCGGCCTCCAGATCCGCTGATCTGGCGCTCGAAGTGCAGGGGAATATGGATGTCCCCGATGCTGATGTTGACCATTCCCGCCGCCGCGGTCCGCCATATCGAAGTCGCCGGTGCGCAGGGCCTCGAAACGGCCCCGGCCCAACCGGGCCATACTGGCCCGGGGGAGGATGCCCTCGCCGGTCTGGGCCACGATGAGCCGTTCATCCATCGCCAGGCCTGCATGGGCGTAAGCCGGGACGATGAGACCTCGATGCGCCACGATGCCGCCGGCATGGAAAAAAGAGCTTATCGCGGCCGCTATCTGCAGGGCCGTGGCCGCCATCATCAAAGCCATTCCGGCCGTCTGCAGGAACTGGGAGCCGGTGAGCACCCCGATGCCGGCCAGGGCCATGCCGCCGGCCGCGGCGATGCCCGCCGCCCCGGCCAGGTCCAGTTGTTGGCCGGCGCCTTCGTTCTTCTCGGCCACCTTGACCCATTTCCCCAGCGCTTCGTTCCAATTAAAGGCGCTAAAAGAACCCTCGCCCTGGTTGGGAACCACGCCGGAGCCCGCGTCCCAACCGGGCCGCAAGCTGCTGCCCGGCACTCCCACCTGGGCGCCGCCCAGGCCTCCCTTCAGGGCGCCGGCCGTGCCGCCCGCTGCCCCTTGCTGGTCGCCCCCTATCAAGCGGGCAAACAAGTTATAAACGGCGCGCAGGTTCATTTTCATCATCTCCTGGACGGCGGTGCCCAGGATATCGGTCCAAATCTTGGTTAGGTCGGTTTTTTTATGCAGTAAGGAATCGAGGAGCGCCTGGCCGAAGGTCTGCCCCAGCCAGGATTCGGAGCGGTCCATCATGGATTTAAACTCATCCATGCCTTGTTTGGCCTGGGCGCTGAGTCGATCGAAGGCCCAGGCCTGGGCCCAGCCGACCGGCCCTTCGGTCGCCCACTTCTCCCGCTCCTGATTAAAGCGCTTGGCCTGGTCCACCAGACCCTGGAGGCCCCGGTATTCGTCGGCCTGGGCGGCGCTGACGATACCGGCGATCTCCAGTTCTTTGAGCTTTTTCTCCAGGGTCCAGTGGCCGATCTGGATCTCCAGGTCCAGAGCCCGGCCCTTGGCCGCCAGTTGCTGGTCAAGCGCCGGCAGGGACTGGGCCAGGGCGTCCTGCATCCCCTTTTCCAGGCCCAGGCGCTCGGTCTGGCGCTTGACGTCCTCCTCGGAATCCTTGCGGTCCTTGATGGCCGATATCTGCTTGATCTTGTCGATATCGCCGCCGACCTTGGCCAGCCATTTGTTGGCGTCAGCCTCGATGGCGGCGTAGGCGTTCCCCGACTCCTTGCCCACGAAGAGGGTGAAATCCTCCTCCAGTTTTTGCCGCTTGGAATTATAGGCGGCCCCCAGGGCCTGGCGGGCGTCAAAACTCTCGCCGGTCTTTTCTTCGAGGCGGTCCAGGTTTTTGGATTCCTTATTGAGCCATTCATCCAGGGCGGCCATGGAATCGCCCGCGGCCTGGGCCGTCTGCTGCCGCATGGTCTGGATGAAATTCTCCAGGGAGCGCTGGGCCGCCTCCAGGCCGGCGCCCTTGGTCGTGCCGGTTTGCAGGCCGGTATCTTTCAACTGTTCCTGGCGAAGTTTCGCCGCGGCTTCTATTTGGCTTTTGACCTGCAACTCGGTAAATTTCTTCTGCCGCTCTAAATCAGAATTGGGGTCGGTGAGGGGGCCTTTTGGGCCTGCCGGGGCCGGCGCCTCAGCATAACCTCCCAGAACGGCAAGGCCTCCCTCGGCGGACGCATCGGGCATCGGGAAGGTTTTATAAACCATGTAGGCGGCCAGGGCCGCGACCGCCAAGCCAATTTTACCGGCCAGGGCCGCCCACAGCGGCGTGGCAGTGGCCGCAGCCGCCCCGGTCGCCGCCAACCCCACCGCGGCCCCGGCGGCCGCCGGACCGGTGGCGGCCAGGGCGGCGTTCGACAGCACGATTTCCCGGGTGACCACGCCATAGGCGTTGGCCACCAGTAGGGTCTTCCCCAGGGCCGCCCCCTGGGCTGCGGCGTTGCCTGCCAGGGCGATGGTATTCGCCGCCATTGCCGCGGTGTTGGCCACTACCGCCGCGGTGTGGGCCGTAGTGGCCGGCGCCAGCATCCCTTGCACGGCCAGGAGCACTTTATAGGTCGTGTAAACGGTTAAGATTGCCTTGGTCAGTTCGGTGTGGGCCGCCACAAAGGAGGTCACCGCACCCACCGCCGCGACCGTGCGCTCCACGAAAACCCCGACGCTCACCGCCAGATTGTTCAGGCCTTCTTTATTCCTGCTGATGGCGCCATACAAATCTTCCCAGACCTGGATCTTTTCCCCGGTTATGGCGGTGGCCAGGGGCTTCAGGGCATCGAACAAGGCGATCTTGGCGTCTTCCGCCGCCAGCCTCACCCGGTCCTGCTGCTTGACATAGGAGCCGGCGACGGATTCGGACACCCCTTCGAACTGGCGGGCGTAATTGATCACCAGGTCATAAATGACCTTGGCCTTCTCCGGCAGGCTGAGGCCCACCTCATTTTCCAGGTCTTTGATGCCGCCCATGCCGAGTTTCATCATATCGGCCACGCCGATGCCGACCGTCCCCAGGGCCCGGGGCATGCCCCGTTGGATGGACTCGACTAAGGCTCCAAAGACTTCCTGGGTGGATTTGCCGGTGGTGGCGGCGATATCCTTGGCGGCCTGGGCCAGGGGGACGAGCTTGTCGATTTCCAGGCCGGTCTTGATGAAGGCGTTGACGGCTTTCGTCGCCTCGGCGGTGGGGATGCCCATTTCCCGCAAACGGCTCACATAGGTGGTCAGGGCCTGCTCGCTGAGGCCATATACCTGCCCCAGGGCCAGCATGGAGCCCTTGAGGATCTCGGCCCGGCCGCCGCTTTCCAGGCAGGATAACCCGAAACTTTTAACTCCCTGGGCCAGTTCATAAAGGCCGATGGTAATGCCGGCGAAGGCCAGGGCCGTTCTTACCATGTTACCCAGGCTCTGGGCCTGGGCCTGCATGGTCCCCAAACTGCCGGAGGCGGACTGGGCCGCCCCTTGCAAGCCGGTGATCTCCTGGCGGGCCGCACCCGTGCCGGCCGCCATCTTATTAAGGACAGCGGTGTATTCGTCCCGGGCGCTGATGATCAGTTCGGCTCTGTTGTCCGGCATGGTCGGTTACTCACCGCGCTTTTGTTTTTCCAGGGCCGCCTTTTCGTTGGCGATCACCTGGAAGGCCTGGAGGTCGATTTCCCACTGGTCGTTGAGGCCGCCGGCCTCGGGGAGAATCCCCGCCTCCAGGTAGGAGAAATCATGCAGCCAGCCAAGGGTTTCCGGGGTCACCCGGCCCGCCAGGCAATGGTTGAATATTTCCTCCCCCACCTGGTAGATAATGCCGGGGTGGCTCTCCCCCAATTCCGGGCAGCCCCGCTGCTTCTGGAGCCCTGCGGTTTTGCAGTGGGCGCAACTATGCAGGCTGTCACCCTGCCAGAGGCCCACTGCTATTCGAAGTTTTTTAGTTGGTCCGGCGTGGGATACGTCAGCCTGGTCAGTTCCAGATAAAGTTCCAGAACTTCGGATTCGTAAAGATCATCCAGCCGCATCACCTGCTCTTCGGAAAGGACCACGGCCAGGGCTTTTTCCATGGCGGCGTCCAATTCATCGGGGTTGAGGGTGCGGCCGAAATTTACCCCCTTCTGCCGCAGTTCCTTGACTTCCCGGCGCAGCAGGCCCCGTAAGGCAACCGGGCCGATGGAGGTCTCCACCGTTTTTTTCAGGCCGAAATCTTTTTTAGGGGTCGCCATAAGCGCTCCTCTTTTTAGGTGAAAGCCATGATGATTTCATCGTTGCCCGTCACCCGGTAAATGCCGAAGTGTTTGTCATAGGTGGCGATGCCGTTGCGGTCCCCCCAATCCAGCGTTTTCTTGACGCACTTGGGGCAGGAAATCGCCACCTGGTTGCCCGGCGTATCGCCGTAGGCCAGGGCCAGGGCCGCTTCGTTGCAACTGATCAGGTTGGCCCAGACGTCCCGCACCGCCAGCAGCGCCGCCTCGGGGTCGATGCTGCCCTCGGGATCCCGGTCGGAGACCCAGAAACCCTTGAGGCCGTCGGGGGCCTGGAAGTCCTCCCGCTCCACCACCTTGTTTTTCAGGGCCAGCTCCAATTTGGAGATGGCGCGGCGACCAGCCGCCATATGAGAAGGTGGCGCCCTTGAGCAGGGGCGGGCGGTAATTTTGGTAGGTCGGCACGCCCATCGGGGCATCCACAGCCCCGCCCCAGATGCCCTTCATGGTGAAGGAAAACTTGACGGGTTTGGCGGCCTGTCCCGCCAGCTTCAAATCGCCCACGCAGCCCAGGAATTTCAGCAAGTGCCCGTCCCGGTAGCAGTAAAGCGCCACCGACTCCTGGCTGTCGCTCACCGGCGCATAGGTGACGTTGCCGCCGGGGCCGGCCGTGATGGATTCCCCCATCGAGCAGGCCCGCAATATGGGCCCGATATCCGGCGGCACGTCGCCGTCGGCGTCGCCGCTGCCCCGCGATCTCCGCATCGAAGCTGATATCGCCCGAAAGTTTGCCGATGAGGTGGGGCAGTTTGGAGAGGTCCGGCAGCGCCACATTGCCCCGGTCCAGGATTTCCGGGTTGGGCTTGAACTTCAGGTTTTCCACCAGGATGGCGTTGAGGTCCGCGGTGGGGATCGGGTCCACCCCATAGTTCGCCTCGATCTTGGCCAAAAGCAGGTATTTCCGAGTCAGCAAAGGCATGACGCAAACCTCCTTGCCCTTGGGCCGGTCAGGACGAAGTCCCGATGATGATGATGTTATAGATGCAGGAGGTGCCCGCATCATTGGCAATCTTCAGCAGGTCGCCGGTGCCCGCGGTCACCGCATAGCCCGCCCCCGGGGCGCAGATGGCGAAGAAGCCGCCGGGCGGGATCTTGATGGTGTCGGTGGCCGAACCTACCCAGTTGACCAGGGGATAATCGGTCGCCCCGCCCACCGTCAGGGTGCGGGCGGTGCTCAGGTTCTCGATGATGATGACTTTCACCTTGGCGAAGATCAGGGTGGTCCCGAAGGGATCGGTGAGCACCCCGGCCAGGTCCAGGTTTTCGTCTGGCGCCGGTGGTCAGGGTGCGCTGGTCCCGGAAGACCAGGTTGGCCTGATTGGCCCCGGTGCCGTTGGTAAAGTCCTTCTGGATGGATTTGCTGAGTTTGTCCGTGGGGACGGAAAGGGCGCCGCTCTTGGTGAAGGTGGCCTGGATGCTGGCGGCCGCCGAACTGGTGAGCGTGTCCGCCTGGGCCAGGACCGGCAGGGCGGCCAGGAACAATGCCAGGAATAATGCGGTCAGTTTTCTCATGACTTATTCCTCCGTTATGCGGTCGTTGATGATTTGATATTCCGCGGTGTAGATCACCGAACTGAGGTCGCTGGCCAGCACCGACTCCCGCAGCAGGTTGCACTCCCGGATCTCCAGCCCCAGGGTCTTGCCCAGCAGCAGGCGGCGGACGTCCTTCAAGATCAGATGCGCCCCCACCAGGCCCTTGCGGGCCTCGGCCTGGCCCCGCCAGGACTGGGCGCCCACGAAGACGAAGACCTTGACGTCCTGCCGCCAGAAGACATTGGTGCGCAACTCCGGCGGATAGGCCGCTTCGGGCACCGCCACCGCCACCGCGGGAAAGCGCCCCATCCAGGTCTTCAGGGCCGTGGCGTTGTCCAACTGCCCGGCGTAGCCTTCCAGGTCGGCCAGGTAGCCGCCGTTCTCCCGCTTCAGGTCCGCCAGGGCGTTAAGCACCGCGTCTTCATAGTCGCTGAAGGCGTAGTTCACTTCCAGGCCCCTTCGCCCAGCAGATAGGCCAGGGCGCCCTGGCGCATGTAGGCCCAATCGTCGTCCTGGATGACCAGGTAGGGCCGGGCCGGCAGGGTGACGTCATGGGCCCGGACCATCTTGCACCGGGTGCAAGGCGCCGGGCCACATCAGGGCCTGTTTCACCCGGGCCCAAATATCCGGCAGATGCACCGTGCCCCCGAAGTGCTGGATGGCGGCATAGGGCTTATCGGAGCCCACCGCCACGCCCTCCGGAGATCAGACGCCAGTTGATGGAGCCCAGCAGGCCCGCGGGGTTGCCGGTATATAGGGGCGTGCGGTTTTCCGCCCGGGCCTGCCCCGCCGCGGTGAGGCTCCCGCCCTTGGTCCAATATGACTTTTTGGAAAAGAGCCAGTCCCGGGCGGTCACCGGCTTCAAGGGTGTAAATGGCGTGGGCCGGCCGCCTTCCATGATAGTTGCGGCGCACCGAGTTCTTCAGGCGTCTCGCCCCAATCCGACAACAGCGGCTGGAGATTCCGGCCCCGCTGCATGATCTGCTCGAAGAGCCGGGTGACCTCGGCGTCGTCATAACGGATCTGGATGGCATCGGCCATTTACAAACCCTTGAGGCTGTCCCGGCTGAAGACCCGGTCCGACGCTGCCGATCTCCACCACGTCCTGGGAGACCGCCGGCGGCTCCGCGGCGCTCGCCCCCACGGTGGCGTTGCCCGCCACCACGCTTTTGAGAAAACTGATGCGGTCGACGTAGCTCTGCCGGCAGGTCTCCGGCATGGGCAGCAGGGGCCGGCGTTTGTGCAGGTTATAGATGGCCAGGTCCACCGACATGGCCTTGACCAGGTCCGGCACCGGGCTTAGCGGCACCTGGTAGCGGATGCCCAGGTAGCCGTCGATCTCGGCGTCGGCCTTGGCGATGCAGTCGGCCACCACCGCCTCATCCGGGGCGCTGCCGCCCTCGGTGGTGAGCACCGCCAGGTCCTCCGTCGGGATCAACTTTTCGATGTCGTCCTGGGTGCAGTAGGACATGGAGAAACCTTTTTTCTGGTTCCCGTTTCCGGTTTTCTGTTCTGGTTTTTTACCGAAAACCGAAAACCGAAAACCGAAAACCGTTTTTTTAAGTCACGATGGTATCGTAGAACAAGCAGCCGCAATCCGCAGATACCACCTTGGCGTCAAAGCGCTCGGCGGCCCGGATCATCCAGGACTCCTTGTCGTTATCCCACCAGCGCTTGACGATGCGGTAGTTGTCCTGCCGCACGATCTGGGCCTGCCCCAGTTCGGTGCTGGGCCAGTTGAAACAATACCCGGCGGACGGGGTCTTGAGAGCCGGCCGGGCGGGGCGGTAATAGAGGAAGGCGCTGCCCTTGGTGGCATTCACCTCCCAGATATCCACCGCGGTGAAATCCGCGCCGCCCTTCTTCTCCTTGGCGCTGGAGTAGATGGCCTCGCCCAGCATCACCTCGTCCAACTCCAGCAGGGCCGCCAGCATCTGCAGGCTCACGTCCGCCGGCTTGCCCTGGGTGCCGGTGTATTTGATGCGATCCAGGATTTCCTCGACCTTCTTGAGTTTGCGATAGGTCTTTGGCGTCCAGGAGCAGCCAGTTGGGATATTGGCCTATGAGCTGGCGCATGGCGTCCTTTTTATCAAGGATATCGTCGAGGAAGGTGTTGGTGCCGCCAGGAGGCGCCCATAGGGCATTCACGTCTTTGCGTAGCGTCCAGTTGCCCGCGGTGAGCACCCGGGAGGCCACCAGGCGCTCCTTTTTCATCAGCACCTTTTCGGTGGAGAACTCGGCGCCCTCCTGCAGCGGGTCCAGGGGGATATCGGCGTTTTCGATGGATTCCTTGGGCACCGGGGTGTCCCAGGCGTATTCATCGGCGAAATACGAGTCCGTGCTGAGCTCGTAGCCGCCCTGGGGGGCCGAGGCGCCCGGGGCCCGCAGGCCGGCTTCATCCCGGAACCAGGCGCCCTTGGGGTAGATGAAATATTTATCGCTCTGCTTTTTCACCGGCACCGTGGGAAAGACCTGGTCGGCGATATAGAGCGCGTTTTTGTAGGCGACGCTGAGATTGGTCAGGATCGCATCTACGTGCATCTGTTGCGGGGTCGGTTGGGGCATTGTCAAATCCTCCTAAATCCTCGTTAGTTGCGATCCTAATAAACCCTGTGCCCAGACTGTAAACAGTCACCGCCTCGGTGCCGGAACCGATATTGGTCACCATCGCCAGGAAGTCGCTTGCTGTTATTCTGGGCGATGGTCGCGGTTCCCGACACGGTTGAAAGGCCATTGTCGGTCAGGGTGATGGTCTCGGCGGCGTCCGCGGTATTGCGGATGGTGAACTCGAAGCTGGAGCCCACCACGCAGCCGGCGATACCCGCCACAATGTCGGCGGGCGCCGGCAGCAGGTCGGCCCGGGAAGCGCCGGCCGGGTCCCGCAGGATCATGCCGCCCAGGAGTTCGGCAATGGTAAAGGTAACTGCTCCCGCCGTATTCTTCGTGGTCGCCACGGCCCGCTGCCAGGCCTCCTGGGTGATGGCCGGGAAGGGCCCCAGCAGAAATACGGAGCAGAGGTCGTCTTCCGCGGCGCTGGCCTCCACCACGAAGCCCCGGGCATAAGCCAGGGCCGCGGCTGCGGTCTTGGCCTTGCCGGCGTCCGCGGCGCTGACGTATTCCGTCATGACAAAGGCGCCCACGCCCAGGGCGTCGTTGGCCTGAACCTTGGAGACGCCTATCATGCGCACCGAGGCGGCATGGCCCGCGGCCGGGGCGTTTTGCAGCACCCCGGCGCAGACCTCGACTTCGCTGTCCGGCCGGCGGAAACCGGTGGAGGTGGCCACCACGAATTTATATTGATCGGCGCTGAGATCTTCCAACGCCGGACCCGAAACGTCTAAAACCGCTTTTTCCCAAGCCATAGTCTTATCCTCCTGCGCCGGCCTGACGGTCGGTTAGGCAATCCCATAGGATCGCTTGTACTCCCGGTTCAGTTCGGGGTTGTCCGTGAGGACCTGGGCCGTGGCGGCCGCCAGGTCCAGTTTCTTCTCCGCCGCCAGCTTCCGGGCCTTGAAGGCCACCCGCCGGTCCACCGGGGCCTCGGGGCCGGGTTCGCCGTCGCCGCCCTTATCGCCGTCTTTAAGGGTGGCCAACTTGTCGCCGATGGGGATGGTTTTGGGCCGGGCCGCCACGCACTTTTTGAAATGCTCCGGATCGCGTTTGGCGTCCAGAATGGCCAGATCCCGCTCACCCGGAGCATATTTCCCCGCCAGGATGGCCTCGTCCACCAGGGATTCGGCGGCCCGGGTGGCCTCCTTGTCCTTCAGGGCCGTCACTTCCGTTGCCAGGGCGGTCAACTTGCCCTGGTCGCCCTTGAGGGCGGTGATGGCCTCGCCGATCTGCTCCGGCGTGGCTTCGGTCTTCAATCCCAGGGCAGTGATGATGCCCTTCAGGACCGTTCCTTGTTTCAGGCCGGTCTCCACCGCGGCGATGATGTCGGTCTCCTGCGCCTCCGCGGACAGGCCCAGGATGCCTTTCAGTTGAGTCAGCATCTTTGCCTTAACCTCCTGCTGTGTCGTAATCCCCAGGGCCTGGGCCCGGGAGGTGATGCGCTTCGCTATAGCGGCCCGCTCCGGCTGCGAATAAGGGGCCTGGTTGCTGGTGTCGCCCCAACGGGACAGGGCGTTCCGGCAGTGGGCCAGGTCCGGCATGGGGTACTCGTAATTCACCGGATCGCCCCACTGTTCATCGGGCACCTGGGCCCATTGGCCGGGCTTGGTGACATTGCCGTCCGGCCGCACCTTGATGCCGTACTTCTTGGACCGGGCCTCCTGGGCCGCCTTTTCCGGCGAACCTTGTAGGGCCACCACCTCCCGGCCCTCCCGGGCCTTGGCCACCAGGGGCGGCAGGTTATTGATGGCCGGGTAATTGGTGAGGCCGGCGTTGTGAAGGGCCGTGGGCCGTCCCTCCCCATCCAGGGAGAGCACCGGGGAGAAATAGCGGTATTCACGATTGGCCAGATAATTGCTGGCCTTATCGGTCCACTCCACCCGGGCCCAGAGGCCGTCGGCCCGGGCCTCCAGTTGCTTGATCCAGCCCGCGGCCGGGGCCTCGCCGCCGGCCAAGGTTTGGTGCTCGTAGTCGATGACCAGGTCGTTGCCCCGGGCCTGCCAGGCCGCCAGCACCACGGCCAGGGAAGCCTGGTCCACCTGCAGCGGCCCCCGGTCGTCTATCAGATTCAGGGTGCCCAGGGGTAGCAGGTGAATCCATTCGGGGACGCCGGGGCCGGCCTCCAGGATGATCATCAATCGTTCTTTCATCGCCTCCTCCTATTGCCGTTGTTCCACCGCGCCCCGCACCTGCTGGGCCAACTCCGGGGCGTAGCGTTCATAGTCCGGCTGCCAGTTCCCGCCCCGCCCCGGCCCGGCGAACTCCGGGTTGGGCGCCACCCCCGGCGGCATGGTGTAACTGATGCTCAACCCTTCTGCGTCTATCTCCCCCGGAGACAGGGTTTCCACCAGGCAATTTCAGCCATAGTCCCAGGGCGGCCAATGGTTCGCCCAGAAAGGGTGATCCAGGGGATAGACCTGGTCATTCAAGGCCTCGTGCTCCGGCCGGGGGTTGGGCCCGGTGATATAGCGGCCATAGGGCCGCAAATCCTTGGCCTGCTGCGCCTGGGCCAGGTGCCCGGCGCCGTAGGCTCCGGAGACGTTTTGCTGGAACACCAGGTTTAGGTGCCAGGGCTCGGTCAAGAGCGGCCGGGCCACCTCCTGGAAATCCATCAGGGTGCCGCCTTTTTCGATGACTGAGAGGAGCGAGTCATAGAGGCTCTGCAGCTCGTCCGCCGCCACCACCCGGGCGGCGGTGAAAGCCCGGGCCTTCTCCTCCATCTCCAGGGCGTCGAATTCCTCCCGGGTCAAGATATTCCCCAACTTCTGGCGAAAATAGGCCACCGCCTCCTCGAAGGGCGGCATGTCCTGGCCGAAGCGGCCCTGGAATTCAGCCACCGGCCCGCCCCCTGAGATTCGCCAGGATCCTAACCTGGGCCATCAGGACCTCCAGGTCCCGGGTGTTGATCCGGCTATAAAGGGTCAACAACTCCTGCCGGATAGTAACCAGGGATTCGCCACTCTCGATGAGGCGCACCACCGGTTTCAGCATCGAAGCCAGGTATTTTTGCGCCTCCTGGTTGGCCGCCTGGGTGAGGTTGTCCAGCTCGGCGAGCACCGCCGGCGCCGGCCGGCCTCCCGCCGCCCCCGCCTTCATGGCCGCAGGCGGCTGGCCGGTTCCAGGTTCTTCCCCCGGCACCGTCGGGGCCGGGGCGGCCCGGATCTGCACCGGCGGCTTCAAGATCTCTTCATCCTTTTCCGGGGGCGGGATGCCGTAGCGCTTGTAGCAATGGTTGACCCCGATGGGCAGACCTGACTCGACCAAATTTTTGACCCCTTCGGTCTCGTCCTTGAAGTCGATGGCCTCCTGATGCACCAATACCACGGTGGGCAAAGGCGCATCCCAGCCCCAATTGAAGCCCACCAGGGGCCGCACCAACTGATCCCGCAGCACCGCGGCCAGGGACAGGGCGTCGGCCAAGACGATGTCCTGGCGAACATTTTCATGGGCGCTGCCCGCCAAGGTGCCGCTTCCAGGGCTGCTATCCGTGGTCAGGGTCTGCCCCAGGATCGCCTTGGACATTTCGCGGTTGACGACCTGGATCAGCACTTCATAGGGCAGGACTTTGCCGCCGGCGGCCTTGGCCGCCTCGACGAATTCGATCATGGTATTTTTGCTGATCACCGCGTAGGCGTCGCTGCCGATGGATTTCAGCGCCGCCTTTAAGGCATCGCGGTCAGCCTGGCTGGCGGTGTTCTCATAACTACCCACCCGCAAGGGCATGCCGAAAACCTCATTGAAGATGGCCCAGAACTTAAAATTAAAGGATTTCAGCAGGTAGGCCAGGGTGCAGGGGCGCAACATCCCGCCCCGGCAGATGTCGCCGGAACGGCCGCGGTAGCGGTGGAAGATGATTTTCCAGGGCGGCGGGGCCATCCCGGCGCCATTCGTCTCGGTGATGATCAACGGCGTCTTGCTGTTGACGAAGGAGACGCACTTGGGCTCGATCCACTCCAGATCGGCCACCACGGCGCGCTTGCCCTGATATTCCCAATGGATCTCAGTGGCGGAGTAACCCTTGCCGACGGCGTCCAACAGGTCCCCCAGATCGTCATTGAAATCGGGGATCGCCAGGAGTTGCTCCTCTACGAACTGGGCGATCTCCTGATCCTTGGCATCCTTGCTGGCCGGCTGGATTTCCCGAGGCAGTCCCGTCACCGCCAACTTGCGGTTCTGCAGGAGGCAGGCCAGATGGCCGTCCTTCTCCTCCATCTCTCCGAAGAGTTCCATCAGATAACGCATGTAGCCCTGATCGGCCTGCCAGAGGATGGCCCGCAGGCGCTCCGGGGTCAGGTTGAAGGAGGGGTAATTGGACCAGCGGTTGAGCACCGTCGCCGATACCCAGTTCATCGGTGACCGGCTTGGCCTGCGGTTGCAACTTTTGTCCCAGCCAGGAAATCAGATTCATCACCAGGCCCCCTCGAAGCGCCCGAAGGCCACCTTACCCAGGGACTCATATTCCGCCGGGCCGCCGGCGTTTTGCAGCAGTTTCACCGCCCCTTCCAGGGCGTCGGGGCCGTCGTCGTTCACGGTCTTGGAGGGAAAATAGACCAGTTGCTCTATGAGCTTGTCCTGATCCGACTGGCCCCGCTCGAACCGCAGCTTGCCGTATTCCACCAGGTAGCTCAGGGTCCCGATCGATGCGGCCTTCCTTGTTGGTGCTATGGGTCACCGGCATCCAGGGCAGGTAGCGCCCCGCCTTCTGGGCGTAAGCCTCGATGGCGGCGTGCAGAAAATCGTTGAGCATGTTGTCTTCGATGCCCACCTGGCCCCGGTAGGCGTCCGCCTGCTGGTAGGCCGCGGCGAACATCTCCGCCAGGGAGGCCCGGCGAATCCAGGCGTGCAGGCAATAAAAGATCATGTTCTGCCGGTCCAGGCCCACGGTGATGATGGCCTTGAAATCATTGGTTTCGCCGCTCTTGGTGCTGGGATCCGCGAAAGTGGCGCAGATCAGGCCCTTCAAATCCAGATTCCGGCGCTCATAGTAGAGGAACCATTCTTCCCGGAAGGCCCCCTCCTCGTTCACCGGACTGTTCTGTTTTTCCTGGTTGAAGGCGAGCGACCCCATGAGGCGCTTCTGCTCCAGGAGCTTCTCCACCGGGTGCCGCCCCGGCCACAGGGAGACCAGTTCCGGGCGGCCGTCGAGGCCCGGCGCCTCGTAGAGGGCCTTGTAAAGACGCCGGTGCCAGTGGCGCCAGGGTTCTTCCGGGCTGTGGATGGCGATGGCCAGGGCGCTGTTGGGCGCCAGGATGGTGCCGACCCAGAACAGGTTGCCGTCCGCTTCGATGGCCGGATAGACGGCGTTGAGCACCCACTTCAGTACCTTGCGCACCAGCTCCGGGTTGCGCACGTTCTGGTCGTTCTCCAGGTCGTCCAGGATGATCAGGTCCGGCCGCCACTGTTTGTGTTTCAGGCCCCGCACCCGCTGGCCCCGGCCCCGGGCCTTGAGCCGGACGTCGTTCAGGGTGACGAAATCGTCCACCGCCCAGTCTGTCCCGCACCAGCTCGCCGAAATCGCACCTGCAGGCGCTCGTTGTAGAGCAGTCTCCAGATAGAGGTAGCCGGTGAGGTCGCTGGCCAGGTCCTCGGTGTCGCTGCCCAATGATGATGAAGTGGCGCAGCGTGTGGCAGATCTGGTGCAGGACGTAGCCGAAGGAGGTCAGGGTGGTCTTGGCGAATTCCCGGGGGGCCGCGGTGACTTCCGGGATCACCACCTCGTTTAAGGCCGGGTTCGGCCGCCGGTCCAGCAACGCCACCAACTCGTGGTGGAAGGGCGCCTCCTCCTGGCTGAAATAGTGGGGCAGGTAGGTCTGGAAAAAATAGAAATGGTCGGTCAGGCTGCGCTGCCCGCCGGGCCGCCTTGGCGGCCTCGGAGACGTCCTCAAAGGCGGAGACCTCCCGGAACAGCCGCCCCAGGATCTCGTCGGCCCGCTGCTGAAACTCTTTGCGGGTAATATTTCTTTTTGAGGGTATATTCGGTCATTTAGAAACCGTTGTCTCTATCAAAACCAGTCATCCTGCCAAGCCGCAGGCGGATTATTGAGGGCTTGTAGCCGCTCGGCGAGCCTTTGCCAGAAGTAGCCCCTGAAGGCACCGAGAGGAACACCCCGCCCGCCATCAAGAACCAGACCGGTAACCCCAACTTCCCGGAGCGCCTGGCGGATGGTGGTTCGCTCGATGATTTGAGTTGCCTCACTCATGTCACCGCCTCTGCAAATAATCCTGATAAACCGCCCGCCATTGCTTCTCCCGGCGGTGCATGAATTCCGCGATGTCCACCGGCAGCCGGTTAAATTGATCCTCGGTCAATTTTTCCGAAGGCGCCGGCAGGAAGGGGCCATAAATGGCTTGGCTTTTACAGCAACCCATCGTCCCGGAGCTGCTGCTTAACAGCAACCCGAGGATCAGCAGCATCGGCCACTTTCTCATGGTCCGCCTCCAGTTCGGCCTTTAGCCGGGCCTCCACCTGGGAATTAGCCGCGGCTTTCCCCGAGGCCGCGGCGTCTTTTTCGGTCTGCGCCGCCTCCTCGAATCCGAGGAACGCCTTCAGCAATGCCAGGATTAAAGTCCACCATTTGCCCATCACCACCTCAGGTTGATCCTGCCAAAGCCCTGCCAGTTCACCGGCAGGTTCCTATCGTAAGCATCCTCCAGGCCGTCCCGGGTGGAGCGCCGGGGAAGGCTATCCAACCCCATCTCCTGGTACGGGTTGCGCCCGGGCGCCGGCAGCGCCAGGGCTTCCTTGAGCCACTTATCTATGGGGCCGGGGCCGGCGTAGGAGGGGCCGGAGCCGTTTGCAACTGGGCCACCTTTTGGGCCACCGCCTGGGTCACCGCCTCCGGCGGGCAGATCGCCACCACGCCCCCCTGGATATAGGGGCCGGCCATGGCGGCGATCTGATCTGCCAGGATGATCCGGGCATCGCTGTTGCCGGATTCCTTCACATATTGGCTGTAACCCGCCTGCATCAGGTTATAGCCCTTCAGAAAAGAATCCTTATGCTGGCAAAACCAGGAACCGGTGCACCCGGAAAGCAACAGGGCGCCCGCCAGAAACAATAAAAAGAAAATCCTGCTCATCGTTTTGCTCCTCTCTTTATTTCTTTCCGAAATCGTAAGTTTCCCCCCGGCCGCCGCACCAGAGGTTATGGTCCCGCACGTCCTTCCGCACCATCCCCATGCACTCCATGAAATAGAAGGCGTCGGCGTCATTGATGCAGTAACTATCCGTCTCCAGGCAAATTTGATGGGTGTCGAACATGTCGTCGTGCATGATCTTCTTGGCCAACCGCCCCACGCAGATGCGCCCGGCAAAGGAGGTCAGGCAGGTGCAGTTCTGGTCCGGGCATTCGGCCGGGCGGTCAATTTCAGCCATTGGGGTCTCCCTTTGGTTGGTCTTTTGAATTTCAATCACTTCATCCAGAAACTCCTGTCCTGCACCGATGGCATCCATAAAGGCGCCTAAATCCCAGCCCGCAGAAGGCAAGTGGGCGATCTGATCCTCCGTAATCAGCCTTTTGGCCAGGGCCAACTTAGTTGCGATCTCGCCTTTGAACCGCCCGGTTATCATCCTTTCCCGCTCATGCCAGCGCCTCGTCAATGCCCACATAGCGGCCGCCGACCTTGGCCCAGCGGGCCTCGGCCTCCCGCACGTCCACGTGCATGAAGGGCGGGTTGGCTTCGGGATAGAGGCCGATGCCGCCCCGGTAAAAAGCCGGGACCTTTCGGGCCAGGGCGTACATTTTCTGGACGCTCAAGGGCGGCTCGAAATAGACGTCCGCCGCGTACCCCGGCCTGGTTGAAAGCGGCACGTGGAAGGAATGGGGCTCCCCCCCGCAGGCCCGGTTGTGGGCCAGGCAGCGGCAGCCGCTCAAAATATGGATGGTGCGCTCCGCCAGGTCGTGCAACTCCTGCAAGCCCGCCACCAGCTCCGGGGAAATGTCGTCCTCGCCGCAGCCGCAATGGCAGGCGAATTCACTCCGGGAAAGGTTCTTGCTCATGTCTCCCATTTTCGTTTCCTCACGTGTCCTACTCCAGGCTCCTAAACCAGCCCCGGATGCGGCCGCCGTGCATCTCCAACTCCCCCGGCGCCAGGTCCTGGCCCCGCAGCCAATCGGTGTAGGCCCGCATGACCTCCACCGCCAGGACCCGCAGGTCCTGATACCGTTCGGTTTTGTCGATGGCGCACACCGTCTTGTAGATTGCATCGCTGATTCCCGGCAGGGCCAGTAAAGCCTCCGTGGTCAATCCCTCTTTGATTTCCAGTTCGTTTAGCAGGCCCTCCAGCCGGATTCGCAGTTTCTCCGCCAGGGTGCGGGGGCTGGCCAGGGCCGCCTGGCGCTTCTTTCCCCAGCCCCCCTTCTGGCCCCACTTGGCAATGGTGTTGGCGCAAACCGGCAGGATCTGGGAAATCTGCTCCGGGGTCTTGTTCTCCCGGACGTAGAGGCGCTCCGCCTGGTCGAAATAGGCCTCCTCCTTGCGCCCCGCCATCAGCCCTCCAGGTCCGCCTGCAGTTTGCGGGCCTTTTTCACGGTGCGCTGCAGATTCAGGGCGGCCGGCCGCCACGCTGTCCTCCTTGAGCGATGCCAGGTCCTCGTCGTAGACCCTGAAAAGCCCGGCGTGGATATTCTCGATGAGTTGGCCGATGCGGGTGATGAGGCCGGCCAGCTCCTCCGCCTGCTCCACCTTCTTGAGTTTCACCAGCCGTTCCTGCAAGTCCGCCATGTCATCCCCCGTAATGGTATTTCAGGACCAGGGGCAGCAACCGGAAGGCCAGATCCAGCAAGAAAATCAGCACCGCCAGGCCGCCTCCCCACCAGGCCAGGCGCCGGCGCATTGTCCCCACCTCGGCCCGGATTTCATCCCGGAACTTCGTCAATTCCTTGGTGATCTTCGCCCGGACATCGGGCAATTCTTTCTGCAAATCCAGGATCACACAGTTATGGGCCGGGTCCCGGTGCACCGCGCAGGGACAATTTTCGACTTTGGTCAAACGCTTCTCCATGCGGCCCAGATCCCCTTCGTGCTGGCCCAAACGCCCCTTTACCTGGGTATCCAGGACGGCCACCCGGCGCAGCATCTCGCCGTAGAGCACATCCAGGAGCAGGGGGACGTTGCCCCTGGACTCCTCCGGCACCTGTTCAAAAATGGAGGGCCGCAGTCGGTCGCCGCCCATGTCAAGGCCCCGGGGGCGTCAGGTTCAGGGCCAGCCAGATGCACAGGACCAGCCACACTAAGGCCGCCCCCCGGGAAAGCATCTCGCCGGTGCCCAGCCAGTAGGCCAGGGTGGTTTCCACCCTCAACCCGCCGCCGGTGGCCCCGCGTCCACGTCGGGGAAGGGGCCGGCCGTTTCATCTTTAAGACCCACCGGCTCCTTGGTGATCAAGCGCAGCACCAGGTTGACCAGGGCCAAAATTCCGGCCTGGACTTCAGGGTCGATGGCAAAGCCGGTTTGGGTCTGCAGCAGCAAGACTCCCCCGGCAACGATATTGATCCACAAGGTTTTCGAGCGCCACCATGCCTTCATCTCGCTGTCTCCTTCCCCAGGGGCGGGTGAAAATCGGGACAGTAGAGCACCTCCAGGTGCAGGCCGCGCTGCAACGCCGGCCTTATTTCCCGCACCGTGGCGCACAGCTTCGGCCCTCCCTCCGGGAAGCGGTCGCACCCCCGGCACTGGTCGCCGGGAGAAAACTGCACGCCGCCTGCCTCCTGCCGGTAAAACATGGGCCCTTTCCTCAGAAACCCGGGGGGCGGGCTTTTGGGACCGGCCCGCCCGCCCCACGGAGGTTCCAGGAGGGGTCTGGAACCCTGCATGGACCGGTCCGCGCCTTGGGATGTTGGGGTAATCTGCCTTCTTTGTTTCATGTTTTTCCCCCTTTGTCGCTCCGCTATGTCCGCTACTGTCCGTTAAAGTTGCATTGGGGCAAAAAAAATGGAGGCGGGGGGCAGGCCAGCGCCCCCGTCTCCCACATTCAAACCAGCCTACCTGTGCCCTACCTCATGGCCTCACCTCCTTCTTTCATTCCTCGTTAAGGTTATCCAGGTATTCCCGCAGCGCCGATTCCGGGATCAACCACCGGCGCCGCCCAACCTTGATTCCCAGCAAAATCTTGCTCTGGCAGAGCCGCCTCACCGTACGCGAGTCGCATTTCAGCCGGATCGCCGCCTGGTCCGTGCCGGAATAGCCGCTCCTGTTCCTCCCCCTGCTGCGCCGCCACCGCCGGATGCCATCTGCTCATCGCCTCCTCCTCGCCATGGCCTTCAGCCCCTCAATGACCTTTTGCGCCTGCCCCAGGCTCAGCCAGGTAAGACTCGCCCACCTGGAAACGCCGGAAGAGCCACTTGTCCAGGGCCCAACGGGCCTGGTGCGACTCCGGCCCGAACTCCTGCGCCGCCCGGCTCACCCGCGACCAGCGCTCCAGGATCTCGGCGAGCTGCGACGCGGTGGCCCTTCGGGGCGCCGGCGCCCCGGTGGGGCGGGCGTCTGGTGGCACCGGCGTCCCGCCTGTACTCTTTCCCCCCTGGCCCCTGACCCCTGGCCCCTGACCCCTGCCCCTGGCCCAAACACCGCTGTAAATGCCCGATGACCAGGTCGATCTGCGCCCCCTTGAGGTCTTTGCAACTGTCCGCCTGGCCGCCGGTCAGCCCCCGCAGCATCTCCCGGTAATCCTCGTCGTCCGCCCCGAAGACCTTCCCCGCCAGGGTCTTGATCTTGCGGATCTGCGCCGGGCTGATGGTTGTCGCGGGCATGGTTAGGCCGTCACCGCCTTTCTAATCTGAATTAAAAAATCGGCGCTCTTGTCGATCACCTCCGGCGGCCCATCCCAGGAGCACCGGAGTTCGCCGATATAGGTTCCTTCAGGCTGGTTAGTATCGGTGGCCGCAAGGGGCACGGTCACGACCCCCATATTGGCCTGGGCCTTGTCGAAGGCCGCATCTTCCTTACTGAAGGCATAGGCTGCATCCGATTTGGCCTTCTTAACCCCAAGGAGCAGGGTGGCCTCGGAGAGGTCCACCACCGCTCCGTCGCTGTCCTTCACCGTGATGGAGAGGGTTTTGGCCTCGCCTTGCTTCAGGATTATCTCGCTCATGCCGTCACCCCCACAGCCTTATTTTAATTTGAGGTCCAGTTTAAGTTCGTCAAGAATCAGGTCCAGGCGGTAACCGCGCACCACCCGGGGACCGGAGAAAAGGGCAAAAGCACTGACGGATTCCAGTAGCAGGAACTTGGCGATATCCAGTTGCCGCGCCGTGGTCAGGGAGGCAACCCCGGCCAGGGAGCAGTTCAGCATCAGGCCCATTTCGGCAGCCGCGGCCAATCCTCCCACCACCGGCAGGGACATGGAGCCATATCGCCCCAAAGCCAATGTTATCGTCTGCCCCGCGGTGCCTCCCAGCGCCAGCACCTTGGCAAAAACGATTTCCGCCAATTCCTGCACCTGCCCGGTAGCGGCCAGGGAAATTAGATTGCTGCCGATCAGCGAGGATTGCAGCGTCAGGCTGGCCAGGCAATCAAGCCCCAACGGCGCCCCCATTTCATAGATCAGGGTATTGGTCAGGGAGGCGGCGGCGGCCAGGGAAATATCCTTGATCCCGTCAAACCCACCGGAAGTTGTCAGGCCCGCAGTCACCGCCAGGGAAAGAAGGCCCAGGGCCGCATTGACCGCTGCCGGGGTCAGGGCGGGCGAGCCGGTTAAGAGCAGGCTGTTTACCGCCTGCAACAGGGTTCCCAGGGAGACCCCGGCGGTGCCGTCGAATTGGGCGGACCCCAACCGGCCCAGGATATGTTCGGGGACCAGGGCGCCGGTGCCGGAGAGCAAGACCCCGGCCGTGGCCTGGATAATCGCCGCGGCGCTAATCCCGCCGGTGCCGGCCAGGGATTGGGAAGCCAGGAGGTCGAGCAAGGCGGTTTTTATCGTCGCGGCCACCGCCGCCATACTGATGTCCTCCTGGTAATGACTGACCCCCGGTTCGACCTCCCCGTCGGCAGTTAAGACGCCGCTGCCGGCCAGGGTTAAGGCCCTTTCCGCCAGCAGGGTCGCCACCAGGTCCAGGGCGGCGCTACCCGGAAGAGATGCTGAAGCGAGAAGGTCCGCCAGGGTTGCGGCCGGGATTCCGGCAATGCCCGCTAACTCCAAAGCACGAACTATATCCACGATTCCGAGGCCGCTTAAAACTCCGGTGGCCGGGATGTTCAGGGCCGGGAAAAGGCTGCTGCCGCCGGAGCCCTCCCCCACTGCGGCGGTGCCCCCTAACGACATGGAGGATTGGGCCGCCAGGATTGCCGCCAGGGTCAGGCCCGCAGTACCGCCCAAGGTCGAAGCGCCTATTAGGGCCACGACCGCGGCCTGAGCCTGGCCGGCATTGCCGTCAAGAGAGGCCGACCTGGGAAAAGTTACGATGCCGGCCCCTGAAATTGCGGCCGTGCCCGGTAAGGTCAGGCTGCGGTCTGCGGGCACGGTGTTAGTGCTACTCAGGGCCGCGGTGGCCGGGACACTGATCGTCGGGAAAATACTGCTGCCCCCGGAGCCTTCGCCCACCGCGGCGGTGCCAGCCAGGGAAATCGATTCGCTGAAGATGGGCGCGGAAAAGGTCGGCGTCGCCAGGTTCTCCGCCGCCCCTTCGTTGTGGACCCAATAAACTGTTGCGGCATTGTTGCCGCCGGAGAGATTGCAAGCCCATTCGATCTCCAAAAACAAATATTCGTTTGTTAAAGTTATGATAGCGCCCGGCGACCACTTGATGGTGCCGGTTTGATATTGATTGGCCGCGGTAAAGGCGATGAGGCTGGAGGCTTGCCATCCTGGGGTGATTTGGGTGGCGCCGGAGCCATTGGCATTGACCGAGCGCCAGAGGCGATATTTTACATAACCTTTCTGGGTATAATAAGTAGCACCCGATTTAACCTTAAAGATCAGCACCCAATCGTCGTTGGCAAAATCGCCCCGCAGGGTGGCCGCGGTGCGGTATCCATAAGTGCTAAAGGGTACAGGTTCAATGGTCACCCAGGAGGCGGAGTTATAGACAACGGTGACATCGGGGTAATAAATGCAATAATAGCCGGAACCATACTTATCTACGGCCCACCCCTGGGCCTCATCCAGAGTGGATGGGGCAGAAGTGGCCAGGGTCTCGAGTTGGTTGACAATTTGATTGGTGTCAGAGAGGTAATAGGTTGCCATTTAGATCAATCCTTGGGTTCTCCACGCCGCCAGATAACCGCAGTCCGGGGGCAGATCGCAGGCATGGCCAGGTTACGGCCAGTTCTCCCCCAGCCCGCCGCAGGCCTCGGGATTGCCATGCATCAGACAGGTCACCATATCTGCCCCCAGATTCTCGCATTTATTGGCCGGATCATTCCCTTTCCAATCCCAGCAGCAGCGCCCGCACCGCCGGCATGGGGAAGCGTCCGCAGCCACCGGATTATTAACCCGTCTGGGTGCAGGTCACCGTGACGCTCAGGGTGTCGCCGATCTCCACCGCCCGAGGGGTGCCGAAGTCCCCCGCCCCCAGCAAGGTGCCGCTGGTGCCGGTGTTGACGCTGGCCATCATGGCCCCATAGACCGTCAGGGCGGCGGTGATGCTGAAAACCGCCTTGGAGGCCGAGTTGTCCACGGTCCGGGTGGTGGTGCCGGTGATGGCTCCGGGAGTCCAGGCGGGCCGGTTGCCGGAGTAAGGGTTGATCTCCGACCAGCCGCCGTGACTCGCCAGGGTGTCGGCATTGAGTACGGTGCCGGTGCCCTTGAGGCCCACATACCAGGCCGGGGAGGCCAGGCCGGTCTTCAAGGTGGCGTCCAGGTATTTGGCCAGCCCTTCGCCCACCACCAGGTTGCCGAACTCCTCGATCCATTTCAGCTTCCCCAGGCGGTCGTGACATTCCACCCGGTACTTTTGCTCGACCTTCATCGATAGTTCCTGCATCGCCAATTCCATGACGTATCTCCTTTATTCTTTTTCAGTAAGGTCAACGGATTCGAGCCTGATCTCCGCTTGTAATTGCCTGCTTAACACGGCCTCCGCGGCCAACTGAGTAATCAGGATGGCCTCAACCGCCGCTTTTACCAGGGTGATTTCAAGGGCTTCGATCTCCGATTCGCTCATTGCCCTACCCAAAAACCCCGGCGCTGAGGTCGGCGTCGGCCAGATAATAAGTATCGGCCTGCCCCGGCCCGGCCAGGACCAAGAGGATTGTGGGGTTAAATAGGATGTTAAGGACCAGCCGCCTCATTCCGCCGCTCCTCCTCGAAGTGCAGTTTCAGGGTTTCCGGGAGCACCGCGGACTGCACCACCTGGTTGCTATTTGTGATGATAACCGACCGGGTTTTGCGGCCGTGGGTGGCGTTCACCAGCCGCCCGTCGGCCTCGGCCCGGGCCATCAGCCGCCGGATGGGGGAGGAGACGGCCGGCGCGCTCGCCCGCGAGCAGGAGCCGTGGGCGTGCAAAATGATCCGGATGAATTCCGCCGGGATCTCACTGCCGAAACCGATGTTCATTCCCTCACCCCTCCTCATAAGATCGGCGCACCGCCGGGGTGGCATCCCACCACCAGTCCGGCAGGCGCTTGGGCCTCGTGGGGCGGGCGTCCCTGCCCGCCGTTATAATTTCTGTCATATTTTCCCCTGGTTTTAGGGCCGGCGCCCCACTATCAGGGGGATTTGGGGATCCGGCCGCCCGAGATCTCCGGGGGTCTTGCCCCACTTCGGGCTCGCTATCCCGCCCTATGGAATTTTGCGCCAGGACCTTTTCCGCCGCACTCAAGGGTTTGCCCCAGTCCGCCGGAGCGTCCTTGCCCTTCTTAAAATAGTTGTCGCACTCCAGGCAAATCTCCAGCCAGCCCAGGCCCTCGGGCCAGTCCGTCGCCCGCCGCCGGGCCTCGAACCGGGCCGCGTAACACAACCCTTGGTTCACCTGGACTTGCAGTTTGCCGCACCAAAAACTTGTCCCCTTAACCACCACTCCCACCCCCTCCTCGCAGGTCTCGCACGGCCAACCCGGCAGACAGAACGGGCTCAACTGGTTCGCCAAGCAGCGCTCCGGGGTCATCTCCGGCACCCCATAGCCCCGGCAGGGAAATGTGTCCTCCTTCATGTCGCCAGCCCCTTCGCCCTGACCCCTGACCCCTGACCCCTGACCTCTGACCCCTGGCCCCTGACCCCTGACCCCTGCTTCCCCCCCCCCCCCACTTCCTGGGCATATCTGCCCCAGGTCAGCTCCGCCGGCCGCGGCTCCCATTCCCGGCTATCCTTGGTCGCAGCCTTCATCACTTTCCTCCCTTGCCGGCATTCCAGGCAGGACTCCTGCGGCCCCGCCTTGCCCTCCGGGCCGTTCAGCCCCCGCCAGGCCTGCCATTGGTTGACCAGGCAGGAAAGATCATTGGGCGCCGGGGGTAAAAGGACACAGCCAGTTGCCGTCATAACTTCCCCTCGAACAGGCTCTCCACCCCCCGGCGCACCACCGCGCTGTAAACCTGCTGGCAGGCCTGGGCGATAAACCCCTCAATGCTTTGGCCCAGCGCCATCCCAAAAACCTTCATCTGCGCCATCACCGCCACCGTCGCCTGGATCTGCGCCTCCACCTGGGGCCGGCCCCGGCCGTTATTGCCCCCCATCGCCGCTCTCCTTTTCTCGCACCTGTTCACCCTTTCCTGATCCACCCTTCAATTGGGAATTATATACTTGACTCCCCTTTATTATGATGGTAGTGTCCCTGTAGCTGTAGTGTCTCGCCGTGTTGTATCCAATATATCACCAATCCCATAACGTTGTTCTTGAATAAGTCTGAAAGTTTTAACAATAGCGAAGTCAATCAGACGAATACTATCGAAGGCAATTCCATAATCATCAAAATTAAGAGTTTTGCTTATGGCGGTTTCAATCGCTTCTGGATTACATTCAACAACTTTTCGGGTTTGAATAAAACGTGCAATTTCGCCCATGGCAAGCTGGCGTATAGTTTCCTCGGCATGATGCAGGGTATTATAAAGTTTCCAAATGTCAGCAATGCAGTATCCCACTGAGGCAGCAAGTGTAATAGTCTTACCGTCAGTTGTCGAGAGCGTTTGTACCCCCATCATACAGAATCGCAAACGCATCGTCTGACGGAAAACTGAATCGACATAGGGGACACGAAAATGAATACCAGGAACTAATGTCTGCACCCAACGTCCAAATCGGACACGAATTGCCCCCTCCCATGGCTGAATTATGGTCCACCAAATAAATATTTCAGCAAATCGTCGAATGAACTCAATTAGGCCGTTCATTTATTCTCCGAGGAGTCAAGTATATAATTCCCCTTCAACTCATAGGCGAAGAGCTCCTTGCGCACCCGCTCGGTACCCACCATCAGGAGTTTCTCATCCGGCCAGGACTCCAGGACCTCCCAATTCACCGAGACCTCCCGGTGCAGGCCTTCCTCCAGGCCGTACTCCTCCAGCTTCGCCAGCACCGCCGCCGCCTTTTTGACCTGTTCCTTCACCTGATGGAGCAGGATGCCGTGGGGCAGGTCCACCAGGTCCTTGCCGTCGAACAACTGGTCCCGACGTTTTTTGGCCTGGCTCAGGATCTGCTTGTGCAGCCGCTCGGCCCGCTTTTTCAGCACCACCAGGTTGTCCCGGTAAAATTCCTTGGCCCGGGCCAGCGAGGCCTCCGCCTCCGCCTGCTCCCGGTCCACCTCCGCCTTCAACTCCCCCATCTCCATCAACAGGGAGTCCATTTGGGCGTGGGCCGGGGTCGGCCATTTATCTTGCAGTTTTGCCTTCATCGCAAATCCTTTCTTCCCCAGGGTTGCGGCGGTTCGACCCACGGGACCCTTCTGGGTGGGCGCCGGAGATGAAAAATCAGGAACAGGGCTAACTGCCAGAAGACTATTCCCAACACCGCCCCCAAGCCCAGAGTCAACCAGAAATTAACCACCCTTACCTCCTTCCCGCCGCCAACAGGCCGGCAACCACGAAACCCAAGATAAATCCCAGGGATACGAAACCGATAATTTTCAGCGCACTCAGGATCATCTCACCCCTCCAGGTTCAAACTGATCTGCCCCAGCAGCTCCGGCAGGCTGATCTTGCGCAGGTGGGCTTCCTGGACCAGTTTCTTCAGGCCCTGGTTGCGCAGCCTTTTGAGATGGGCCTCCATTTCGCTGCCCGCCGCCGGGATATAGTAGCCGCCCCCCTCCGCATCCGCCACCGAGCAGATGGGCACCCCCCGATTCCGCAGGCCGGTGATCAATTTGCGCAGCCGCCGGGTGCCGGTGATCCTGCTGCGGGGGCTTTTGCCATACACCTCGGTGTAGAGGTCCGCCATGCCGATGGCCCGGCCCCGCCCCACGTGGCTGCTGAGCACCATCATCACCTTCGCCTTGTATTGCTCCACCTCTTTGGGATTCATTGGCCCTCCTGTTCCCGTGGGGCAGGCGTCCCCGCCTGCCGTCCTTATGGGCGGGCGGAAGGCCCGCCCTCCCACTGCCCCGCCAGGGTTTTCTCCGCGTCGCCCTCCAGGGGATAGACCCAGGTGAAGGCCAGACCGCCGGCGCTGCGGCATTCCAGCTCGCACTTGACTCCCGCCAATCCCTGCTTCAAAACCCCGGACTCCACCCGCACCCGGTGCCCCTGGCGGCGCAGCTCGAACTCCATCACCGCCAGGTCCCCCCGGTCCAGCACCCGGATCACCCACTCCTGGTCCGCCGCATAGACGATCCAGCCGGAAAAGAACAGCACCGCGGCCAGCAGCAGCCAGGGGGCGAAACGCAGTTTTGAGTTTTTGGTTTTTAGTTTTTGGTAAAAATAATTCATGATTCAGGCCTCCTGGCCTTGTCCTGTTTGCTCTCGTAAGCCCGGCAGATATAGCCGGGCAGGGTCCAAAACTCCTGAAACTGCCGACAGAGTCGCATGGGGGAAGACCAGTCCCGTTTGCCGGAGGCCCGGCGCGGCGGGTACTTCCGACTCCAATATTTGCAATTGTCGCAGTGCGGCTCGGCCATCACCCCTCCCGTCCATCCTTGGCCTCTTTTTTTATGGCCTTAGCGTTTTGAGCCTCAAAGTGCCCCGCCACCAGCACCGCGGCCACCACGAAGGCCAGCAAAATCCATTTCATCGCCCCGCCCCGCCCGATCTTTATTAAAAACTGACCCCTGGCCCCTACCCCCTGACCCCTGCTTCACATCCCCTTGGCCGCGGCCAGACCCGGCCGGGCCTTGACCCAGCCCGGCTCGTACATGCGCCGGCAGCGCTGGCTGAAGCAGTAGGAGAGCTTCTTAACCGTCACCCAGCGCCGGTGCCGCCAGCAGTAGAACCGGTTGCGCTCAGGGTTGATCTTGACCAACTGCGTCATGACCGGCCTCCTTGTTTTCCAGCCCCAGGGCGCCCCGCATCTCCCGCAGGAAACCCTTGAGGAGCAAGGTTTCCCCGGATAGGGTGGCCAGCACTGTCTCCATGTCCGCCAGGATCTCGCCCGCCCGGGCCAGCCTGGCCCGCGCCAGCAACTCGCAGGAGCCGCAGTTTTCCGGGTAGCCGACGCAGTCGCCCCGCCCCAGCCTGGTGCAGTTGGCCTCCAGGGCGGCCACGAGCAGCGATTTTCCTGACTCCTGGCCCCTGACCCCTGACCCCTGCCTGGCCCGCTTCTCCGCCCGCCGGTTCCAGCGGGGAGCGGGTTGCCGTTCCTGTCCCGGCGTCATCCGGTACACCAGGGCCGTGACCTTTTTGCCCACCGGCCGGATGAGACCCCGGTTGGCGCAAAAGCGCACGTAGCGCTTGGCGTAGTCCCGGTCGGCCCCGGTCAACAAAACCAGGTCCGCCACCGTGAAAGGCGCGGCCTTCTGCGCCGCCAGGCACATGGCCCGCCAGAGTTTTTCCTGCTTTTCCGCCCGCCCCCAGTAGTTGCCCGCCAGGCGATATTTTCGGGGATTGCTGCCCCGGTAGGCCGCCTCGCCTTGGTCATGCAGGTCCGCCAAGGCGAAGCGCACCCGCTCGCGCCCCGCCCGGTCCGCCTCGGGCACATCCAGCCGGGCCGCCAGCTCCCGCACGGTGCCCTCGCCCTGGGCCAGGACTCCCCGCACCTTATCCACCCAACTCTTCTCCACCAGGCTCATCAACCCCCTCCCTTTCCTTTACCGAAAACCGAAAACTGAAAACCGTAAACCGTCTTTTCAGCCCACGGCCCGCTGCCGCAGGGCCAGGTCCACCAGGTTGCCCACCTCTTTCCCCGGATTGGCCTTCACCAGGGCCTCCACCTTTTCCAGGTTGACGACGACCTCGCCGAAGCTGCCCCCCTTGGAATCCTGGTGCAGCCGCTCCGCCAGGGGCCGGCTGATTTGGAGATCCGCCAACTCCAGGGCCATGAGCTGCACATCGGCCACGGTGAGCGGGGTAAACTCCACCACCTGTCCCACCCGGCGCCAGGTGCGCTCGGATTTCCGGGACACCATCTCCCGGCCCCGGCCTTCGGTCACCAGGATGAAGGGCGTGCCGCTGAAGTCGTGCAGGTCCCGCAGGGTCTCCAGCAGGTCGGTGTTGCGCACCACCCGGTCGCCCTCGTCCAGGATGATGAGCTTCTGACCATCGGGACCCAGGGCCTTGAGGTAGTCGATGAGCCGCCGGATGTTGGTGCGCATGATGCCCTGGGCCGCCAGTCCCAGGGCTTGGGAGATGTCCTCCACCATCCAGGGCGGCGTCCACCGGCGGTGGGTGCGCAGATAAACCGCCTGGCGGTTGTGCACCGCCAGGTGATCCATCGTCACGGTCTTGCCGGTGCCGGTGCGGCCGTCCACCAGCATCAGGCCGTGGCCCGGCGAGGTCCGGACGCTGGCGAGCAGCGCCTCCACCGCAATCACCGTGCGGCTGACGTTGGCCGTTTGCACAAAGGTTTTACGCATTATTTTTCTCCTGCCCTTTGATCTTTATTTTTGCTGACCCCTGGTCCCTGACCCCTGCATTTCCCTCACTCCACCGCGGCCAGGCTGGCCCGCTTCTCGATGCCGTCCCGGAGCATCCGGTAGGCCCGGGACTCCTCTCGGATGCTGGCCATGCGCCCCAGGGCCTCGGCGCCCAGGGCCTCGCCCCGAAGTTCCCGCACCCGCATGGCCGCGTACCAATCCACTTCGCTGGCGTAAATCTCCTCATCTTTGGTGGCACAGGTTTCCAGTCTGTGCTCCACCACCACGGCCCCCGCCGCCAGTTCCTCCAAGGTGGCCGGTGGCATAGGCTTTCCAGCCTGTGAGGGCATTTCGAAGCCGCTCGGCCTGATCTCCCGGGTGCGCGGTGGCAGGTAGAGGACGTTTCCCAAATCCGCGCTGAAATCCTCCCGGGTGGCCGGCGGCAGTTCATAGGCCGGATCATCCAGCAATTTGTTGAGCGCCGTCTTGGGCTGGCCGATATAGGTGCCCACCGGCATGGGCGCGGTGAAGGCCTCGGGCCAGTAACTCTTGCCGTCGGCGGGGTCTTTCACCAGGAGTTTGCCGCCCTCCAGCAGCAGTTGGTAGACCCACACCTTGCAGGAGTGCAACCCCGGCACCTGCCAGACCCGCTGGCCCTGGAAGGCGAAATCGAAGCAGCCGGCCCCGTCCAGGTCCCGGCTGAAGCGCTTGCCCACCGCGTCGAAGGACTTGGGGTCGATCTCCACCACCCCGCCCATCTCCGCCACCCCCCGGAGCCAAACGTCCAGGATGGGCATCTCCAGGTAGGGGTGGCGCTGCCGGTTCATCCGGCCGATGAAGGCGTAGAGCATCCGGTTCACCTCGGAGAGGGTGAACTCCCGCTCGGCCCAGTCCCGGCTGACCCCGAACTGGGTTTCGAAGCGTTTCCAGGTCCAGCGCCAGCGGTTCTCCACCTTGCCGGTGGCCTTGGAGCGGTAGGGTCGGTGCGCCTTGAGCTCCACCGGCACGTCCCGGCAAAAATCCTGGAAGGGCTTGGACTTGGCCAGGGCCCCTTGGTCCATGTAGAGGATTTCCGGGCAGCCCGCAGATGGGCTCGTGCTCCGGGTTCTGGCACCAGGCCCAGCGCAGGAAATCGGCCCCCCCGGCCGCCGATTCCCCCGGCGCCACCACGTAGCGGGAGAGCCGCACCCGGGAAAAATCGTCCACCAGGCCGTAAATCCACACCCGCTGGTGCGCCTCCTTGTCCCGGTTTTTGCCCAGGCGCCGCCGCAGCTTCAGGATCCACTCGCCCCCTTCCCGGCGCACCGGGTAGAAGTGCTTGCTGGTGGAGGCGTCGAACTGATGCAACTGGCCGGGATAAAGTCCCTGGAAGCGGGGCTCCCGCTCCGCTCAGGGGATAGAGTTGCATCTCCCGGGCCACGCGGTTGATGGTGCCCTCGGGCAGGACCGCGGCCTCCGGCGGGATCAGGTCGTTGGCCAGGCAGTAGAGGTGGGCGTCTTTGGTGGTCATGCAGTCCCACCCCGCCGGCGGGGCGTATTTGGTGCGCATGATCCACTTGACCCAGTGCTCCGTGCGTTCATCTTTGCGCACCCCCTTGGTTTTTGGCGTCTGCCGGGGCCGGTTGCGCTCCAGGTAGGCCAGCCGCCGGTACCAGGTGCCCTCGCTCATGCCCAGCCACGGCAGCCAGGTGGCCAGCCAGGCCCGGCGCTCGCCGCGCTTGAGCTGCTGCCATTCCCGCAGGGCCTCGCCCTCTTTCTCCGGATCGATTTCGCCGCGCATGGGAGAGGGCCTAAAAAGTAGTGGTAGGGCGGGCGTTCCTGCCCGCCGGCCTTAACCCCCCGCTCCCCGGTGGGACAGGCGTCCCGCCTGTCGCTATTTTGGGAGAGGGCTGGGGTGAGGGGGGCGACACCGGCGGCGCCTGCCAAAATTTGCAAATCCAACTATTGACGCCCCAGGTAATTTTGTCGCACGCCGGTGAAGAGCGGTTTTCGCAATACCCGGTAAATCCGTCCCCCCTCGGGGCCCAGTGGCCGCAGTTTTCGCATTCTTGATAGCGCTCTTCCCCCTGACCCCTGACCCCTGACCCCTGCCTTTTCATGCCCCCTCCCCCGGCGCGCCCTTCTCCGCCCGCGCCCGCAGCTTGCCCATGTAACCCCGCACCATCTCCCCGGGGTCGCCCGCCAGGGCGCCGATCTCCGTCTCCAGCAACTCGGCGTCGCCCCTGATCTGGCTCAAGACCGCATAAGAGGCCTGGCGCAGGAAGCCGTCCTGGGCCATCAATTCCAGGGGAATCTTGCGCAGCAGCTTCAAGGCGTTGGCCAGGTGCCGCCCCGCCCCGTCGATGAGCTTCAGGGCCGCCTGCACCTCCGGCGGCGACAGGGCCGCCTCCATCTCCGCCACCTGTTCCTTTAATTTGACGTTCTCCTGGCCCATCTTCTCGGTGGCCTTCTTAATCGCCTGTGCCTCCCGCTCCCGGGCCCGGCGCAGCGCCTTTTTCAGACTCACCACGCTCATGTTGTCGATCTGATCCTGAGTAAATCCCAACACTTCGCCGGTTTCATCGAACTCTTCCATCTGTTCTTCGGTGCAGGACTGCAACATGGTCAGCCCCTTGGAGTACCCCCCACGCTCCAGGCAGAACTGCTTGAAGGTGGGAAGCACCGAGGCGGCGCGGGCGAAACGCATGTATTTTTCTGCCGCGCTTCGGCTGATCCCTGGAAAGTATTGCTCCAAAATGACCGCATACGTATGCGGTCCCTCGTGCTGATGTAAAAGGATCAACCCCAGCGCCGCCTGATAGAAACCGTGCACCCCCTGGCGGAAGCCGTCCTGGGTGCGCTCGATCACCCGCGCCTGGTCGTAGGGCAACCCCCCCGAGAACTCCTGCAACTCTTTTTCCAGGGCCGCCGGATCGGCCGCGCCGCCCGCCGCCGGGTCCCGAACCACTTCCAGATCTCTTGCCATCTATCTGCTCCTTTGCTGGGGCGGGCGTCCCCGCCCAGTGGCGCAGGCGTCCCCGCCTGCGGTCCTTAAAATTCCCTCTCCCCTGGCGGGAGAGGGTCGGGGTGAGGGGGGATTAGTTCGGCTGCCCCATTGTCGTCATCGCCCAGATGTTGGTTCGGGAGGCGGTGCCCCAAAAATGACCGGCCGCCTGATGAGGGCGGCAAATATTTCTCCGCTGCCCAGCAGCGCCTCCAGTTCCCATAACGATATTCCGCCCGTATCTTGGACAAATTTGTGGACTACGCTTATCAACTTTCCCTTCAACTCCTGACATTTAGGGTTTTCCTTCGTTTCTGGCGTTCCTCCTTATTTTGTCTTTGTGGCGCCGGCGTCCCCGCCTGCCGTCTTTAAAACCCCCTCTCCCCTGGCGGGAGAGGGCCGGGGTGAGGGGGGATTATCTACTTCCCGTACCCCAACCGCGCCGCCGCCGCCTTCTCTCCCCCCTTTGCGGTAGGGCAGGTGCCCCCGTCTGCCTTTAGGGGGCTGGGGAGGATTTTGAACAGTCCGCGCCGGCACCCCCGCCTCGATCAGCGCCGCCACGATCCGGGGCGAAGTGGCGCAATATCTCGACACCGCCGACTGGCTCATGCCCACCCGCGCCGCGATCTCCCTGCCGGAGATGCCCCGCTTGGTCATCTCGCCCCGGATCAGCCGCCGCCTATCCTGGCGCTTCTTGAATTTGTCTTTGGCCATAATTCAATTTCCTTTATCGTCGATCTCTTGCTCCTGGCGCCGCCGTTTCCGGTTCAACTCCTTGATCTTCCGCTCCGTCCGGGCCAGGTCCAGCAGCCGCCCCTCCTCCTCGTTGATCAGCCGCAGCCTGCAGGCAGCCGTTCAGCGCCGCCAGGCGCAGGGCCGACTCCGCCGCCCAGCACAGCACCGGCAACTCCACCGTCTCCGGCAGGTTGGCCTTGCTGTCCGCCGCCCAGGCGTCCAGCCGGGGCACGCTCACCCGGTTCGGCAGGCCCTCGGCCTTGAAGGCCCGGTTCATCCGCTCGGCGATCTGCGGCCGGCTGAAGCGGCACCCCGATAGCATCTGCCGGATGGCCTCTTTCAGCCGCGGCCGGGGGTTGAGCGGCGGCCTCTCCAGCCAGTTGCCCCCGGTCCCCGGCTCCTCAAACAGGTTTCTCTGCCTCTTTCTGCTCATCCCGTCCCCGCCCCGGCCTTCCCGGTCTGAAATCTCTCCTTGAACTTCCCGGCGCCCCGCGGTATCTTGGGTTAATTAATTCACTTGACATTACCATTAATGGGAATTAATATCTATGTCAAGAAAAAACTTTCCCACTATCGGGAAAATATTGGGGGTAGGAGAACGTATTAAGGAAATTAGGGGGGGTTTAACTCAGGCTGTCTTTGCCGAACTGCTGGGAATAAAAACTAATGCCCTGTGTCGATATGAAAAAGGCCGAATTCCTGATGAATCTATCCTTAATAAAATTGCCGCATATGGGAATACAACCGTTAAATGGCTTTTGCGTGGTGATGATCGCCATGCGGCGCAGATCCAGGAGTACACCCCGGAGGACTATTCCGCCGCCCTATCCGATATCGAAACTGAGCTGCTCATTCAGTCCGTCATTAAATCGGAGGAGGTGATCAAGGCTCGCAGATTAAAACTCACCCTGGAGCAGAAGGCCCGTCTCTACGTCAAGGTCTACGACGACTGCCGGGCTGCCCATGAAAAACCCAGCCAAACGCACGTGGAAAGAATTTTATTGCTGCGGGATTGATTGGAGAAAATTTTTATGATTAATGAACTTACAATTGTTTTCGGCATAATTTTATGGGTGTTGGGGGGCGCTGTTCAACATGCGCCGCTGAAAAGCCGGATGGTTATTTTGGGGCAAGTTTTTATCATCTTGGGGACTATGGCCATTATATTTAATTATGTCTTGTGGTCTAATCCTACTTTTTTAAACCATATCTATTCAAAAATTATCCCTTATCCACTTCATTTTCCTCCACTTAAATAAGGAGGTCACGCCGATCCCGGCCTGGTGGTCATCAAACGCCTGGCCGATTTAATCAAAAAACAGGAGGGTTGAACGATGCAGATTTTAGTCGGCAGACTTTTTTCTCTTTTTCTTTTGCTCGGCCTGCTGGGCACCCAGGGCTGCGTGGCTGCCGCCATCGGCTACGCCGGCTACGCCGTGAGTTCCTCCAAGGAGGAAGCCGCCCAAAAGGACGCCGACGCCAAAAACATCCAGACCTACAACCTTTATAAAAGCGATGCTGAAAAAATGAATTTTGAAAGAGAGCGCTCTGGCCTAAAACCTCAACCCGTTATGACCTTTGCCGAATGGAAACTGGCTCATAATATCACCACCCCGGTCCCACCCCCGGCCGCGGTTTCTGCGCCCCAGGCCGCCGAGGAGAAAAAGGAATAACCGTCAAAAGGGGCAACCAAGCCGCCTTAATCCAAAAAACAGGAGGATTGTGGATGGATGTCTCTATTGTGGTCTTCGGTGGCCTCTTTTTTGGGGTAATCACCGCCCTTTTGGCCCCACATCGCGGCTTTCACCCCGCCGCCGGCTTCGCCATAGGCTTCTTTTTAGGCCCCATCGGCTTCATTATTCTGCTCTGTATATCTCCCAAGAAGTTAGAAATGACACCTCCTGCACAGGCCAATCCGGTTCCCCTTAATGCCCAGGGGCAAATTTCCTTAACCCAGGAGACCAAAACCTGCCCTAAATGCGCCGAATCTATTAAATTAGAGGCCCTAAAATGTCGTTTTTGCGGTGAGAACTTTGATCCCGACCATGTTGCAAATCAAACTGCCCGGGTAAAGAAGGACTTGGAGCAAAAACAGGCTTTATTCATCCAGGGCAAAAAGCAATGCCCACGTTGTCAGCAGTGGGATGTCCATCGGGCCTATATCGAAGACGGCGGCCAGGGCGACTGGTGCCCCCATTGTAAAATCTCTTTGCAAAAATTGGCGGCGCAGAAATAAGTTGGACCAATTCGGGTCCTTAATTGAACCATTAAGGAGATAACAGTGGCTAAAGAAGAACAGGTCTCTCCGCGCTATGAGATCAATGCCGTTAAATCAGCCATCCAGGTCATTGAATTTCTTGCCGCCGGCGACATCCTGGCCTACCGATCTCTCCAGGAGATTGCTACTGGCGTCGGCCTCAGCAAAGAAAAGGTCTTTAGAATCATTTCTACCTTAATTACCTGCCATTGGGCCGAAAAAACCGATCATGGCTTCCGTCTGGCCACCGAGGGCTTAATTAAACATCTAATTTACGCCCAAAACTACCTCTCCCGCCTGGCGAAGCATTATGGCGTAAAAATCAAAGTTGAATCATAGCGCCATTTTTTCGCCAGCCGCCCGAATAAAAAATTCCCCCTTTTTTCCATCCCACCCCCTTGTACCCTTGTAATTAATTCTCCTTTCCTTTTACTCCCTTCCCACAATTCCCCCACTTTTTTTAAATCATTTCTCGCGTTTCCAACTACTTAATTCTCTCATCCCCCCTGACCACTCCTCTAACTTACCCTTGCCCTGGCCCAAATTTCAAAAACCATGCAAAAAAGACAAAGGGGCTACGGTCTCAAACCGCAGCCCCTTGAAATTCCTGGTAGGCACGAGGGGATTTGAACCCCTGACCCCTACCGCGTCAAGGTAGTGCTCTCCCCCTGAGCTACGTGCCTATGGCTTTCATATAACCTGCGGGCCCCAGGTCGTCAAGAGGATTGTTGGCTTATGGGCCACTGGCCTGGGAAAACCATGATTTTCGGTACGGACAAAGGCCGGATTAATTGCTAAGGAAGCCGCGGCGAGGCCCTCTGCAACCTTGACAGCCTCGGGCTTAACTGGTAAATTTATTAGATATTTTTCACCTCCGGAGGAGAGGCGGAATGACTTTTCAAGAGCTGTTGATGACCCTGGAGCGCTTCTGGGCGGATCGGGGCTGCGTCATCCAGCAACCTTACGATATCGAAGTGGGGGCCGGCACCTTCAACCCCGCCACCCTGCTCAGGGTCCTGGGGCCGGAACCCTGGAACGTGGCCTACGTGGAGCCGAGCCGGCGCCCCACCGACGGCCGCTACGGCGAAAACCCCAACCGGTTGCAGCATTACTACCAGTACCAGGTGATCCTCAAGCCCTCCCCCAAGGACATCCAGGAACAGTATCTGGACAGCCTCAGGGCCCTGGGGCTGGACCCCCTGGACCATGACATCCGGTTCGTGGAGGACGACTGGGAGTCCCCCACCCTGGGGGCCTGGGGCCTGGGCTGGGAGGTCTGGCTGGACGGCATGGAGATCACCCAGTTCACCTACTTCCAGCAGGCCGGCTCCATCGACCTCAACCCGGTGAGCGTGGAGCTCACCTACGGGCCCGAGCGCATCGCCATGTACCTCCAGGACGTGGAAAGCGTCTACGACCTGGAGTGGACCAAGGGCATCAAATACGGCGACGTGCACCACCGGGGAGAAGTGGAACACTCCATCTACAACTTCGAGCAGGCGGACGTTACCATGCTCTTCCGGCTCTTCGACATGTACGAGGCCGAGTGCCAGCGCATCATCGGCCTGGGCCTGGTGCTGCCGGCCTACGACTACTGCCTCAAATGCTCCCACACCTTTAACCTGCTGAACGCCCGGGGGGCCATCAGCGTGGCCGAGCGGGCCAGCCTCATCGGGAGGGTGCGCACCCTGGCCCGCCTGTGCGCCGAAGGCTTCCTGAAACAGCGGGAGGAAATGGGCTTTCCTTTACTGAAGAAATAGATTTTATGGGGGGAGGGCCAGGGGCCGACGGCCCCTGCCCTCCCCCCATACCCCCCACCCAACCCCCATAAGAGGGCCGGGGAAGGCGGGGCCGTTGGCCCCAACTTCCCCGGCCTGAAAGAAAAACATAAGGGATTGGGGGTGGGGGTAAGGGCCTGGGCCCTTAGCCCCCTCCCCCAACAAACCTCATCCTTACGAGGAAGACGATGGCGAGCGAGTTGCTGCTGGAGATTGGCACCGAAGAGATCCCGGCCCGTTTCATCCCGCCGGCATTGGCAGAGATGGCCGCCTCCATGGTGAAGTTGCTGGAGCAGGAGCGCATCGCGGTGGGCGAGATCATCACCTGGGGCACCCCCCGGCGCCTGGCCCTGGTGGCGAAGGACGTGGCCACCTCCCAGGCGGAGGTCACCGAGGAGGTCATCGGCCCGCCCAAGGCCGTGGCCTTCGACGCCGCGGGCCAGCCCACGGCCGCGGCCCAGGGTTTCGCCAAGGCCCAGGGAGTGAAGGTATCCGACCTCATCGAAGTGGACACCCCCCGGGGGGTCTATCTGGCGGTGAGCCGGCGCACCTTCGGGCGCCCCACCTTCGAGTGCCTGCGGGAGCTCCTGCCGGGGTTCATCCTGGGCTTATCTTTTCCCAAATCCATGCGCTGGGGGGCGCTCTCCCTCACCTTCGCCCGGCCCATCCACTGGATTCTGGCCCGCTTCGGCGGCGCGGTGGTGCCCTTTGACTTGGGCGACGTGGTTAGCGGCGGCCTAACCTACGGCCACCGGTTCCTGGCCCCGGAGGCCCGGGAGGTGGCCGATACGGCGGCCTACGTTGCGGCCCTCAAGGACGCCAAGGTCATCGTGGACCCCCAGGAACGGGGGGCCTTCCTGCAGGCCGAGCTGGCCGAAGCCGCGGCCAGGGTCGGCGGCGAAGTGGTGCCCAACCCGGGGCTCCTGGAGGAAAACACCTTCCTGGTGGAATACCCCTCGGTGGTCTGCGGCAACTTTGAAGAAAAATTCCTGGCGCTGCCCGATGAGGTGCTCATCACTTCCATGCGGGAGCACCAGCGGTACTTCTCCCTGCGGGGGGCCGACGGCCGCCTGATGCCCCACTTTCTGGCGGTGAACAACACCCTGGCCCGGAACCCGGACCTGGTGCGCCAGGGCCATGAGCGGGTGCTGCGGGCCCGCCTCAGCGACGCCATGTTCTTCTTCCAGGAAGACAGCAAGACTCCCCTGGAAAACCGGGTGGACGCCCTGAAGGGGGTGGTGTTCCACTCGCTGCTGGGCACTTCTTACGAGAAGATGGAGCGTTTCCGGGACCTGGCCACCATCCTGGCCCGGATTCTGGCCCCGGAACTGGAAGGCATGGCGCGCCGGGCCGCCTCCTTGTGCAAGGCCGACATCGTCACGGAAATGGTGGGAGAATTTCCCAGCCTCCAGGGGGTCATGGGCCGCATCTACGCCCAGCTCTCGGGGGAGCCTTCGGAGGTGGCCACGGCCATCTTCACGCATTACCTGCCCCGCCATGCCGACGACGACCTGCCCTCCGACCTGGTGGGCATCCTGGTGGGCCTGGCCGACCGCCTGGACACCATCTGCGGCTGCTTCGGGGTGAACCTCATCCCCACCGGCACCGCCGACCCTTACGGCTTAAGAAGGCACGCCCTGGCCGTGATCCGCATCCTGCGGGCCCAGGGGCTGCACCTGGATCTTCCCGAAGTCGTCATGGCCGCACTTAACCTGCTGCGGGAGAAGATCAGCCGCACCCCGGAAGAGACGGCCCTGGAGGTGCTGGACTTTTTCCAGACCCGGTTGCAGCACCTGCTGCTCTCCGAGGGCTTTGATAACGAGACCGTGGCCGCGGTCCTGGCCGCGGGTGGCCGGGACCTGGTGGACGCCGCAGATAAGGTAAAAGCCTTGGAAGAGGTGCGCCAGAGCCCCGAGTTCCCGGCCCTGGCGGTGGCCTTCAAACGGGTGATCAACATCTCCCGGGACGCCGAAGCCGGGGAGGTGGACCGAACTGCTGTTCGAATACCCGGAAGAAAAGCTGCTGCTGGAAGTCACCGGCCTGATGGAGCTGGAGGTGGCCGCGGCCCTGGAAAAACGGGATTATTCCGCGGTGTGCCGGGCTTTGTCCAGGCTGCGGGGACCGGTGGACGCCTTCTTCGAACAAGTGCTGGTCATGGCCGAAGACCCGAGAATCCGCCGGAACCGGTTGGGGCTGCTCTCCCGCATCAGCCGCACCTTCCTTATGATGGCCGACTTTTCCCGCATCACCACCCAGTAATCATGCGCCGCTGGTTTCGCCGCCAAGAAAAAGATCAGGAAACGTCCCTGGAGGAGCGGCAAGCTCCTCCGGAGGACGGACCCGCCGAGAGCCCCCAGGTCCAGGGAGAGGCCTCCCGGGGCCCGGAAGCCGCAGCCGCCCCACCGGAGCCGGAAGTTCCGGCAGAGTCGCCGCCGGAGCCCGCCGCACCCCGCCCCTACGAAGAATCCCCGGCTGAGGAGGCCGTTCCTCCGGAAGCGGCAGCCACCGAGGCCGAGGAGGACGCGGTCCGGGAGGGGGCCCTGGAGCGACGCAAAGGCCTGCTGCAGCGCTTTAAGGAGCGCCTCAGCCGGACCCGGGATACCCTGGCCGGCGGCCTGGACCGCCTTTTTGCCGGTCGCCAGGAAGTAGACGCCGCCCTCCTGGAGGAACTGGAGGAATTGTTGATTACCGCCGATCTGGGGGTAAAGACCAGCCTTTCCCTGATCCAGGCGCTGCAGGAAAAATTGCGACGCCGGGAACTGGGCGACCTGGAGCAGCTGAAGCAGGCCCTCAAGGCGGAGATGGTGGCCCTGCTTCAAGGTCCTCCGCCCCGGGCAATGGAGTCCCGCCCCTGGGTGGTGCTGCTGGTGGGGGTCAACGGGGTGGGTAAGACCACCACCATCGCCAAGCTGGCCCACCAGGCCCGCGGCCGGGGACTCAGTCCCCTGCTGGTGGCCGCGGACACCTTCCGGGCCGCGGCGGTGGAGCAGCTGGAGATCTGGGGGGAGCGGGTGGGCGCCCCGGTCATCAAACAAAAAAGCGGCGCCGACCCCGCCGCGGTGGTCTTCGACGGCCTTGGCGCCGCTCTGGCCCGGGGCGCGGATGTCGTGTATGTTGACACTGCCGGGCGCCTCCACACCAAGGTCAACCTGATGGAGGAGCTGAAAAAGATCCACCGCACCGCGGCCAAAAAGATTCCCGGCTCGCCCCACGAAGTGCTGCTCGTCCTGGACGCCACCACCGGCCAGAATGCCTTGAGCCAGGCCCGCCTTTTCCACGAAGCGGTGGAGGTGACCGGCATCGTTCTTACCAAGATGGACGGCACTGCCAAAGGCGGGGTGGCCCTGGCCGTGGCCCAGGAAACCGGCATCCCCATCCGCTACCTGGGGGTGGGGGAGGCCATGGACGATTTGCGCCCCTTCGAGGCTGAGGCCTTTGTGGAGGCAATCTTAGGGTGACGGGCAGCTCAAGATGGCCGATACCCTGAATAGCTGCCTTCCGGCGGAGTAAAGGAATCCTTTGGGCCCCAAAGCAGCACGGTTGCGAACCCCGGTTTTTTTTAGCTACTGGCTGCCGCCTTTGCTGTGGTGCGCCGTGGTCCTGATTATGTCAGGGGATTGGGGCTCCGCCCGCAACAGCCTGGGATTGTTGCGGTGGCTCTTTTCCTGGATTTCCCCTTTAGACCCGGCCCAGATCCAGGTGATTAACTTCTATTGCCGCAAAGCCGGCCACGTGCTAGCTTACGGAGTCCTCTATTTTCTCTGGTTTCGGGCCTTTCAGGGGAATTCGGGCTATAGCATGAAGAAATCCGCCCTCTGGTCCCTGGGACTTAGCCTGCTGATGACCCTGGTGGACGAAGGGCACCAATGGTTCACCGTAAGCCGGACCGGCAGTCTTTGGGACGTGGGCCTGGATTTCAGCGCCTCGTTGCTGGCGGCCCTGCTCACCGCCATATTTTGGCAGCCCCGGTGCAGGCCCGAGCTGGTTTCAGGTGAATCGGCGCCCGGGGGCACAGCCGGCGAGTAATGCTTACCTGCGCCCTTGAATTCTCTTTCAGGAAATATATATTAAGCGGATAAAGCTATGGTTCCTGACGCCCTCCCGGGACACCGGCTCAGGGCGGACGGGCCGAGAGGGCGCCGCCAGCCGGACGCCCCTGACAAAATAATACCAGCAGACTCCTTTATGAATTTCACCAGAGACAGGGATTGGGGTGAGAGCAGCGGCCGCCGGGCGATGCAGCCAGCGGGCCGGTGGGTCTTCATGATCCTGGCCCTCCTGGCCGTGCTCTGCGGGTGGCTGGGGGTCACCGCGCCCCTGGGGGCCGCGGACGCCGGCAACCTCTTTGACCAGGTCCAGGAGCACAAGTTGAAAAACGGCCTCAAGGTGCTCCTGCTTAAAGAGGCCCGGGCCCCCATCATCAGCCTTCAGGTCTGGTACCGGGTGGGCTCCCGCAACGAATGCCTGGGAAAGACCGGCATCTCCCACCTCACCGAGCACCTGATGTTCAAAGGCACGGCCCAATACGGGCCCAAGTTCTTTTCCCGGGAAATCCAGAAGGTGGGCGGGACGGACAACGCCTTCACTTCCCGGAATTATACGGCCTATTTTGAAAACGGCCCCAAGGACCAGCTGCGGCACTGGCTGGAGATGGAAGCCGACCGCATGCGGGGCATCAACGTCGACGAAAAGGCCTTCGAGACCGAAAAGAAGGTGGTCCTGGAAGAGCGGCGCCTGCGCACCGAAGACGACCCCACCAGCTTCATGCAGGAAGCCACCCTGGCCGCGGCTTTCGAGGCCCACCCCTACCAGTGGCCGGTCATCGGCTGGCTTAACGACATCGACAGCATCAACCTGGAGGAATTCCGCACCTATTACCACCGCTACTATCTGCCCAACAATTGCACGTTGGTGGTGGTGGGAGATATCGACCCCCAGGCGGCTTTAAAAGACATTGAGGAGACCTTCGGCAAGCTGCCGCCGGGGCCGGAACCGCCCAAGGTCACGGCCAAGGAGCCCCAGCATTACGGCGAGCGCCGGGTGCAGGTGCACCGGGAAGCCCAGTTTCCCGCCATCCTCATCGGTTATAACGCCCCCAACTGGCAGGACCCCGACGCCTACACCCTGGAGCTGCTTTCCCGGATACTCTCCCAGGGGCGTAGCTCCCGCCTTTACCAGAATCTGGTATACAAGCAGAAGCTGGCCCTGGAGGCCGGGGCGGACTACGACTTTGACACCACCGATCCCTTTCTGTTCATGCTCTACGGCCAGCCCATGCCGGGAAAGACCGGGGCCCAGCTGGAAGCCGCCCTGAAGGCGGAAGTGAAAAGGCTGCAGACCGAGCCGGTTTCCGCCCAAGAGCTGCAAAAAGCCAAGAACCAGGTGACCGCCTCCTTTTACATGGCCATGGATTCCCTGTTTTACCGGGGCATGGTCCTGGGCCGCACCGAGACGGTGGCCCGCTGGACCCTGCTGAAGGAGTTCATCCCCAAAATTCAGCAGGTAACCAGCGAGGACCTCCGCCGGGTGGCCCAGAAATACCTGGTGGAAAATAACCGCACCGTGGGGATCCTGGTGCCCGTCAAAACCGGCAAGCCCAAGGCGGGCCGCTTGCAGCCGGGAGGCGAGATCAGGTAGGCGCTGAATCAATCCTATGAAGAAAAAACTGACCATACGGTTGTCCTGGGCGGCAGTGGCCCTGTTGATTTGGAGCGGCGCGGCCCTGGCGGCTTCGGAGGCCCCAGCCCCGACGGTGGCTTCGCCCTCCCAGGTGTTGGGAGTGCGGGAGAAGCTGCCCAACGACCTGGTGTGGCTCTTTTCCCAGCAGTCGGAGCTGCCTCTGGTTACCCTGCAACTCCTGATCAAGGCCGGGACCCTGGTGGAGCCCCAGGGCAAGGAAGGGCTGGCCAATCTCACGGCCTCCCTGTTGCTGAGCGGCACCAAAAGCCGCAGCGCCACCCAGATCGCCCGGGAGTTGGATTTCATGGGGGCCCACCTCAGTGCCGCGGGCGGCGATGACTTCGCGTCGGTGAGCCTCACTTGTCTGAAAAAGGACCTGGCCCGGGCCCTGGACCTTTTTAAGGATGTGCTGCTGAACCCGGCCTTCGCGCCGGAGGAGTTGAAACGGAAGGTCACGCAGATTAAGGCCGCCCTGGAGTCAGAACAAGACGAGCCCATGGTGGTGGCGGCCCGCGCCTTTGCGTCGAAGCTTTACGGGCCCTTTCCTTACGGCCACCCGGTGCGCGGCACCCCCCAGGGCCTGACGGCCATCACCCGCAATGACCTGATGGATTTTCACCGCCGCTACTACCGACCCAACAACGGGGTGTTGAGCCTGGCGGGAGACCTGACCCGGGAGGAGGCCCGCCAGTGGGTGAGCAAAATTTTCGGCGGCTGGGCGGCGGCGCCCATCCCGCCCCTGAAGCTGCCTGCCATTCCACCCCTTAACCAGCGGGAGACGGTGGTAATCGACAAGGATATCAGCCAGGCCAACATCATCCTGGGGAGCCTGGGAATCACCCGGCAAAACCCGGATTTCTACGCCTTCCAGGTGATGAACTACATCCTGGGGGGCGGCGGCTTCGCCTCACGGCTCCTGGACGACATCCGGGTGAACCGGGGTCTGGCTTACAGCGTCAGCAGCTCCTTTTCCCCGGGCTTGGAGCCGGGGCCGTTCACCGTCTCCCTGGAGACCAAGAACGCCAGCGCCGGAGAAGCCATCAACCAGGTGGTGGAGCAGATCCGGCTCATCATGACCAAGGCGGTGACGGAGCAGGAGCTCAAGGATGCCAAGTCCTATCTAATCGGCAGCTTCCCCCGGAAGATGGACTCCCTGTCCAAGCGCGCCTGGCTGTTGGGATATGTGGAAGTCTACGGCCTGGGCCTGGATTATCCCTGGCGGTATCCGGAGCTGATCCAGCACCTGACCCCGGCCGCTATCCAGAAGATAGCCGAAAAATATTTGCACCCGGATAAATATCTCCTGGTCGTGGTAGGAAAAAAATCCGCAATGCCGTCTCTGCCCGGTGCCTCACCGGGCCAGAAAAAAGAGGAGAAGAAGGATGATGAAAAAAAGTCTGTTAATTAATCTGGCCTTAGTCTGGGCCTTGCTGGGCCTGGGGACGTTGGTCCTAGCGCCGTCCCCTGCGCTCGCTCAAACCCCCATTACGTCGGACACCTTCGCGGAGCTCGCCAAGCAAACCTCGGGGGCCGTGGTCAATATCAGCACCGAAAAGGTGGTCAAAAACGAATTTAAAGAATTCTTCGGCGGCCAGGGGCGCCGGGGACCGGGCATGGGACCGGAGATGCCCTTCCCACCGGAAGGCCCTTTCAAGGATTTCCGGGACTTCTTTGACAAGTTTTTCGGGGAAATGCCCAAGAGCTTCAAGACCCGCAGCCTCGGCTCCGGCTTCATCATCGACTCCCAGGGCTACGTAGTCACCAACAACCATGTGGTGGAAGGCGCGGACAAGATCAAGGTCATCCTGGTGGGCGGCAAGGAGTACAAGGCCACCATCAAAGGCCGGGACCCCAAGACCGACCTGGCCCTGATCCAGATCGTCGCCCCGCCCGCCGATTTGCCCTTTCTCAAGTTCGGGGATTCGGACGCCATCCGGCAGGGCGACTGGGTCATGGCCGTGGGCAACCCCTTCGGCCTGAGCCACACCGTGACCCAGGGGATCATCAGCGCCAAGGGGCGGGTCATTGGCGCCGGCCCCTATGACAACTTCCTGCAGACCGACGCCTCCATCAACCCCGGCAACAGCGGCGGCCCCCTGATCAACCTCCAGGGAGAGGTGGTGGGCATCAATACCGCCATTTTGGCCTCCGGCCAGGGCATCGGCTTTGCCACCCCCAGCAACATTGCCAAAACCATCATCCCCCAGTTGCGGGAAAAGGGTAAAGTGATCCGGGGCATGATCGGGGTCCAGGTCCAGAACGTGACCCCGGAGCTGGCCAAATCCTTCGGCATGACGGAGCCCAAGGGGGCCCTGGTGGCGGAAGTCAATCCCGGCTCCCCCGCGGAAAAAGCCGGTATCCACCGGGGTGACATCATCACCGACTACAACGGCCACCCCATTCACGAGATGAACGAATTGCCCCGCCTGGTGGCCGCCACCCCGCCGAACAGCAAAGCCACGCTGAAGATCTTGCGTGACGGCAAGGAGAAGACCCTGAACATCACCATCACTGAGATGACCGAAGAAAAGCAGGCGCAAGAGACGCCCGGCGAAGGGGGAGAGGCAGAAAGCCCCCTGGGTCTGATGGTTAACAACCTGACCCCGGAGCTGGTCAAGCGCTTCCGCCTGCGGGACAACAAGGGCGTGGTGGTGGTGCAGGTGGCGCCGGGGAGCGCCGGGGCGGACGCGGGGCTGCGGCCCGGCGACCTGGTGTTGGAGGTCGGCGGCCAGGTGGTGTCATCCGTGAAAGAATACCGGGACGCGGTCAAGAAACTGAAGAAAGGCCAAGTTTCCCGCTTCTTGATCAAGCGCCAGGGACGGACCCTGTACCTGACGGTGGAAGTCCCCTAACCGGAGGTTGAAGATGCGATTTCAGGGGAGTGCCGGGGGACAAAAGCCCCTCGCCCTCCCCTGAAACCCCTCCCAGCCCCCTCAAAATAGGGGCCTGGGTGGGGAAATGCCCCCCGTTTTTAGACGGGAAACCGCGTGGGGGGCGGTGCTGGGGCGGCGATCCCCCCATGCTTCGAAATGATAAGGGCCGGCGGCTCTGAGCCTCCGGCCCCTAATTATCTTATTGCAGGTTTACGGACTTGGGCGGCTTGCCAGGGGCAGCCGGATCAATCCTTCCGGATGACCACCAGGGTCTTGTCGTTCACCAAGGGGTAGATCTCATCCAGGTCTTTGTTGAGCAGGGAGACGCAGCCCTTGGTCCAGTTTTCGCCGCTGAGGTTTTTCAACGGGTCCTCGGTGCCGTGGATGCCGACCTGGCCGCCGATGTCGACGTCCGGCGGCAGTTGCCCCGCCTGCTTGGCCCGGCCAAACTTCAGCCAGTTCTGGGTGTTGGGATAGTCCAGCCAGATGAAGGCGTCCCACTTGGGGTGAGGATACTTGGCCCGCACCCGATAGACCCCTTCGGGGGTGCAAGTATCACCCTGGCACATTTTATCGTTATAAGGGTCGTTCCCCAGTACTACCGGGTAGGTTTTTAACGGAGTTACACCTTGATAAATGGTGAGCTTGCGTTGGAGTTTATGCACCACAATGACGGTGGGTTTGTTGCCTTTGCCATTAAAACCGTTTTGGCATAGCAATTGGTCGATGTACTTCTGGTCCGGCGTCAAGTTGGACGGTTGAGGTTCATAAGCCGGCAGCGGCTGATCCAGGGCGGCGCCGGCTTCGGGCTTCCCCCGGCCCGAAGCGCACCCCGCCGCGGCCGCCGCCAGTAGCAGAATGGGCAAAATGTACCGTAAGTTACGCATATCCTCCACATCCTCCCCCGGTTAATTAATATGACGTAACCGGGCTCACTATAGCAGAGTTGACAAGCCTTGGCAATAATGTTTTTCATGACACACAAAGTTTAGACAAATTTAATTCCACTTTAGCTAACGATGCACCTCATTATTGATGGTTATAACCTGATCCGCCAGTCGCCGGATTTACAAAGGCTGGACGCCCGGGAGTTGGAGGCAGGCCGGCTGGCGCTCCTCCAGAGGCTGGCGTCCTACCGGAGCCGCGCCCGCCACAAGATTACCGTGGTATTTGACGGCTGGCAGGGCGGCGACTTTAAAGAGTCCAGGGATCAGCATCAGGGAATCCTGATCATTTACTCCCGCCTGGGAGAGCGGGCCGACGAAGTGATTAAACGCCTCCTGACCCGGGAACGGGGCCGCGCCGTGGTGGTCAGCTCGGACCGGGAACTGCAGGATTGGGCCCGCCGGGTGGGAGCCACCTGGATCAACGCTTCCCACTTTGAAATCCTGCACCTGCTCCCCCGGGACCGGGGGGCCCCGGACGAAGAAGACGAGCCCGCCCCGGCTCACCGCGGCAAGAAAGGGCCGACCCGCCGCCTTCCCAAGCAGCAGCGCCAGCGTCAGCAGCGCTTGAAGAAGTTGTGATCTAAGAGGGAATCCCTCCTTCCTAATCGCCGCCCAAAAAATAAGCCGGGAAAGGCTGGCCGCCTTTCCCGGCTTACTTTTTCCCGGCTCTCTGGCCGGGAACCGTTTACCAGCCGGCTTAGTGTGGGGTTAGATTATTTCTTTTCCTGCTTGGAGGGTTCAACCACTGAGGGCTTCTTTTCATCCTTGCCCTTTTTGGCCTCCTTCTTGGCTTCTTTCTTGGTCTTGCCCTTTTCCGCAGTCTTCATTTCCCCTTTGGCGCCGGGTTTGGCGGCCTCTTTCACCGTGGGTTTCTCAGGCTTGGCCGCTTCCTTGGGGGCCACGGTGGCGGGAGAAGCCTGCGCTTCGGTCTTCACCGCGGGCTTCTCCTGGGTTTGAGCGGTCTGAGCCAGAGCCCCACCCGCGAGACCCAGGGCAAAAACTACTGCAGTTATGGTGGTGACAACTTTCTTCATTTTCTTCTCCTGTGGGAGTTGGGTATCTGTCGCCAACGGCGACTGTTAAATAGTTATGCATAGAGCTTGCCAATTTTTCCCAATGGAGCCTCAAAAGATAACTATCTGTTTTCCTTAATAATAGCGACCTAACCCTTTATCCTGAGATTCTCCGGAATTTCCCCGCAGTCGATTAATCTAAATATGAGAGAAGCCTCCTCTCAATCTGATTTTTCCTTATCAATTTGAAAAAAATAGCCGGGCGCCGGCCGGGGCCCGGCCGGGAGCCAAAAGCTTGCAGGGAAATTCGCAGGAAGTATGGCAGGTTAAGAGACTGAAACCGGAATAAAATTTTTAACTCCGGCGCCCGCGCCCAGGGATTCACAGGATTGCCGGATGGGCAGGGTGGTCATCCACGCCTGGCCAGATAAGCCTCCAACCTGTTTAAGGCCTCCGCCAGGTTCTCCATGGAGTTGGCATAGGAAAAGCGCAGGAAGCCCTCGCCGCCGGCGCCGAAATCGATGCCCGGGGCCACCCCCACCCCGGCCTTTTCCAGGATATCGAAGGCCAGGGCGTAGGAATCATCAGACAGGTGGCGGGCGTTGACAAAGGCGTAAAAGGCCCCGGTGGGCGGCACCGGCAGCCGGAAACCGAGTTTGGTGAGGCCCGCCAGCAGGAAGCGGCGCCGGACGTCGTAGGCGGCCCGCATCTTCTCAACCTCCGGGCCCGCCTGGGTCAGGGCCGCAATCCCGGCCAGTTGCACGAAGGGGTTGGCGGAGATGAAGAAATTCTGCATCAGTTTCTGCAGGGGCCGGATGAAATCCTCCGGCGCGATGAGGTAGCCCAGGCGCCAGCCCGTCATGGCGTAGAGCTTGGAGAAGCCGTTGATCACAAAGGCCCGGTCCGTGAACTCCAGGATGCTGTGCTCCTGGCCTTCGTAAACCAGGCCGTGGTAGATCTCGTCGGAAATGATGTAGGGCCCCAGTTCCGCCAACCGGGCCATGCGGTCGGCGGACGAGCAGGGTGCCGGTGGGATTGGCCGGCGAGTTGATGATGATGGCCTTGGAGCGGGCGCCCAGATAGGAGCCCAGCTCCTGGGGCCGCAGCTGGAAGCCGTCCGCTTCCGCCACCGGCACGTAGCGGGGCACCCCGTCCACCAGGCGCACGAAATTAGGGTAGCAGGCGTAGTGGGGGTCGGTAAGGAGCACTTCGTCCCCCGGGTCCAGCAACCCCGCAAAGATGAGGACCATGGCGGGAGAGGTGCCCGAGGTGACGATGAACTGCTCCGGCTTGACCCAAACCTTATATTTCTCCAGGTAATGCTGGCTCAAGGCCTCCCTGAGCTCGATGAGCCCCTGGGAGTGGGTGTACTGGGTCCGGCCCGCGGCCATGGCCCGGTAGGCCGCGTCCTTCACCACCTGGGGGGTGGGGTGGTCCGGCTCCCCGATCTCCAGGTGGATGACCTTCTCCCCCTGGCGCTCCAGCTCCTTGGCCCGCTCCAGGATGTCCATCACCAGAAAAGGGGTGATCTCCCGGGCCCGGCGGGAGGGGCCCTGCTTGAACCTGTCCTTTGGCTTCATAACATTGCAATATAACAGGGAGAAGTCCGGAAGGCAAGAATTTGGCTGGGCTGGGCTGGGCTCACCGCTCAAGGCCCATTTGCCATAACAACTATTCTCTTGACAAGTATACTTTTGTATAGTATCTTAGGGCCATGAAGCCATTGACCGAAAGACAGCAACGGGTGTTGACCTTTGTGGAGGAGTTCTGCGCCCGCCAGGGCTACCCGCCCACGGTGCGGGAGGTGGCGGGCGCCTTCGGCATCCAGCCCCGGGCCGCGGTGGACCACCTGGCGGCCCTGAGACGCAAGGGGTACCTGCACCGGGAGCCGGGGCTTTCCCGGGGGCTGACCCTCACGCCCCGCTCCCTGGGGCCAGTGGTGGAAGTGCCGGTCCTGGGCCGCATCGCCGCCGGCCAACCCTTGCTGGCCGCCGAAAACGTGGAGGAGACCCTGCCGCTGCCCCGCTCCTGGGTCCGGGGGGACGAGGTCTTCCTCCTGAAGGTCACCGGCCAGAGCATGGCCCCGGTGATCCTGCCCGGCGACCTGGTGATGGTGCGGGTGCAGCAACGAGTGGCCCGGGGCGACATCGCGGTGGCGCTGGTCCATGAGGAGGCCACCCTGAAGCGGGTGTACGAGGAGGCCGGGGGCTTGGTCCTCAAGGGCGACAACCCCTCCTTCACCCCCCTGCGCTTTTCCCCGGAGGAGGCCCAAGAGGTGCAGATCCTGGGCAAAGTGGTGGGGGTGTACCGCAACCTGGAGGGGAGGATGCGAGGATGAAGGCCCTGAGCCGCTATCTGGCCCCCCTGAAGGAAGGGCGGGGCGTTTTGCTCTGGGGCGAACATCTGCGCCCCCTGGCCGCGGCCGCGGCCGCCTGGGGCGTGGCCCGTGGCGCTCAGGTGCTGGTGGTGGACGCGGCCAACCGCTTCGACCCCTACCAGCTGGTGCGCCAAGCCCGGAGCCGCGGCCTCACCCCGGCTTATGCGCTGGCCCGGGTGCAGGTGGCCCGGGCCTTCACCTCCCACCAACTGGTGCGCCTGCTCAAGGAGATCTTCCCCTACCCCCTGAAACCCGGCACCCTGGTGGTGGTCCTGGGGCCCGTGAGCCTGTTCTACGACGAACAGGTGCCCCTGGCGGAGCGGCGCCGCCTCTTTAAGGACCTGACGCAACTCCTCAGCAGGATCAAGACGCAAGCCGCCCTCCTGCTGCTGCAACCCCTGCTGCCCGAAGAAGCCGCCAACCAACACTTCGGCCGCCTGCTGGCGCCGGTGATTGACTACCTGGTGGAGGTGGGAAGTCGGGAGGAGGGCCAGGTCGAGGCAGCCATCCGGGTAGTCCCGGCGGTTTCGGCGCTCTCTCCGGGCAAGTTATGGAGCGAGCGCAGCCATCCGGTCCCCTCCCGGCCCCAGAGAGGAGACCTTTAAAGTGGACGTAATTTTACCCGAGTATCAATACCTGCACCCCGGGCCGAAATTCACGGCTCGCCTTAAGCAGTTGAGGAAAGCCCTCACCCTCCCGGAGGACGCCATGACCTTTCTCCTGGAAATCGCCAAATTCCTGGCAACCGTGGCGCTGCTCCTGGTAACCGCCTTGATCCTGCTGATGGCGGGGTGAAGTGGAAGCGGGGTTGAGAAATTGAGGGGAGGACCGGGGGACACGGTGAGCCACTGGCGTCTCGCCTGTGGTCACCCCCCCCTCCCCTCAAACTCTCTCCCAGCCCGCCTGTAACGGAAGGCTTGGCCTCGGCACGGCTTTCCAGCCTGTGCCCCTTAAGGGCGGAAAGCCTGCTACGGGCCGTAGGGGAGGGGTAACCCCGCCCCTACACAAGATTTATTTAAAGGGCGCACGAACCATGGGACGGACGGTTTTACCATACAGTCACGTCTGGGAAGCGGAGCGCAGCCGCTGGCTCAAGTTCCGCCGGGCGCTGCGCCGAGAGGACCAGGCGCAGTTCGACCGGCTCTTCGAGCTGGCCCGGCTGCACCTCCAGGCCGGGGTCTACGCCTCGACCCCCTGGCCCCTGGAATCCATGCTGCTCTCCATGCTGCTGGAGCACCAGAAAGCTTTGAGCGCCATAGAGGAGCGCCTGCAGCGCCTGGAAGGAAGAGGCGATAGCGCCAACCAGGATGGAGTCAATTCGTAGGGGCGGTTCGCGAACCGTCCCTACAAGGCCTTCTGATTTTAAAGCACAGGCGAGACGCCTGTGCCACCAATTTTAAACTCAGGCTTAGGCCTAAATATCACCGTTTCTCTCTTCCCTTGTGGCCGGGGAAGGCGGAGCCAGCGGCTCCGCTTCTCCGGCTCCTTATGCGGGTTGGGAGGGGGGATTGGGGGAGGGCAGGGAGCCTCGCTCCCTGGCCCTCCCCCCAAATTTCCTTCACACAAACCTATGGAAACCGTCGGCTGGCTGTTTGATCTTTATCCGTTGGGCGACCGCATGGTGTTGTGGTTCATCACTGAGGCGGGGGAGCGTCTGCGGGTGGAGGACGGTTTCCCGTACTGCGTTTATCTCGGGGGGGATTCCAACCGCCTCCGGGCCCTGGCCCGCGTCGCCGGGAGCCGGGGGTGGGTGCGTCGGGCCTATGCGGCCCGGGGCCGGGACCTGTGGTCCGGAGACGAAATCCCGGCGCTGGCCCTGGAGCTCGCCTCTTACGGTTTTCTGCCCCGGCTCCGGAATTGGCTGGGGGCTCTGCCGGAAGAAATTTCCTGCTACAACTGCGACCTGGACATTTCCTCTTACTATCTCTATAAACGCCGGATCTGGCCTTGCGCCTGGTACGGCCTGGAGGTGGAGCACGGGCGCCTGGTTCGCCTCACCGCCCGGGAGGAGGCCTTCGCCCTGGAGTTCTCGGTGCCTTCGTTGGCCACCCTGACGCTGGGCCTCACCCGGGACCCCCTCATCCCGTTGGGGGCGGGCAACGGCCTGGCCATCGGCTGGGAAGGCCGCACCCTGGAGCTGGAGTGCCCGGACCGGGCCGGGCTGCTGTCTGAGGTGGCCCGCTGGCTGCGCCGGGTCGACCCCGATCTGGTGTTGAGCGACTGGGGCGACGAAGAGATCATCCCGGCCCTGAGGCGCTGGAGCCGAGACCTGGGCGTGAGCCTGCACCTGGACCGCGAAAACCGCCCGGTGCCCCGAAAGTTCACCGGGTGCCGCAGCTACTTTTCCTACGGCCGCATCGTCTACCAGGGATCGTCGGCTCCCTTCTATGGGCGCTGGCACGTGGACCGGCGCAACTCCTTCTACTACCGGGAAGCGGGCCTGGCGGGCCTGATGCAGATCGCCCGAGTCGGCCAAATGCCCCTGCAGCAGGCGGCCCGGGCCTCGCCGGGCACGCTCATCACCTCCATGCAACTGGCCCGGGCCACCGCCGACGGCATCCTCATCCCCTGGCGCAAAGGCGAACCGGAACGCTTCAAAACCGCAGCCGAACTGCTCACCATCGACAAGGGCGGCCTCACCTTCATGCCGCCGGTGGGCCTGCATACCAACGTGGCGGAAGTGGACTTCGCCTCCATGTACCCCACCATCATGGCCAGTGCATAACATTTCCCCGGAGACGGTGAATTGCCCCTGCTGCGCGGTGCATGATGTGGGGGAGGGGGCTAAGGGCACCCGCCCTTACCCCCTCCCCCACACCCCCTCCCCCAATCCCTTAAGGGGGGATAAAATCGGGCTGGAGAAGTCGGAGCCACAGGCTCCGCCTTCTCCAGCCCCCTTCTGGGGGTTGGGAGGGGGGCGTGGGGGGAGGGCAGGGGCCGTCGGCCCCTGGCCCTCCCCCCACAACTCCCAGTCCCTGAAGCCGGCTATCGGCTCTGCCGGCGGCGGGAGGGGTTGGTGCCCCGGACGCTGCGGCCCATTTTAGCGTTACGGGAGCAACTCAAGGCCCGGGCGAAGGAGGAGGGGCCGGAGGCGGCGCGACCTTACAAGGAGCGGCAGAATGCCTTGAAGTGGATGCTGGTCACCTGTTTCGGGTATCTGGGCTACAAAAACGCCCGGTTCGGGCGCATCGAGGCCCACGAGGCCGTGACCGCCTACGGGCGGGACAAGCTGCTCCGGGCCAAGGAGGTCTTCGAGGCCGCGGGCTTCCAGGTGCTGCACGGCCTCACCGACTGTCTCTGGGTGCAGAAGCCGGGGTTGGTTTTTTGTAGGGGCGGACCTGCGTGTCCGCCCTCGGGCGGGCGCACACATGGGTGCGCCCCTACCACAAACAGCTCCGCCGCTATAACGGCAAGTGGGTATGAAGCGGAGCTGGAAGAATTGTGCGTCCAAGTGTCCGCGGCCACCGGGGTGAAGCTGGCCCTGGAAGGGGTGTACCGCTGGCTCTATTTCATGCCTTCCCGCCAAGACCCCAGGCGGCCGGTGGCCACCCGCTACTTCGGGGTCTTCGGGGACGGCGCCCTCAAGGTGCGAGGACTGGCCTGCCGCCGCCGGGACACGCCGCCCCTGGTGCGCCGGGCCCAGGAGGACTTGCTGGCGCTGATGGCCCGGGCGGCCACGGCCGCGGAGCTGCTGGCGCTCAAGCCCGAGTTGGAGGAGATGGCGGAGGGCTTTCGCCAGCGCCTGCGGGAGGGGATGGTAAGGCCCCAGGACCTGGTCATCACCCGGGTGTTGTCCCAGAAGGTGGAAGAGTACAAGGTGGACACGCCCACGGCGCTGGCCGCGAGGCAGTTGGAAAACGCCGGCATCCATTTGCAGCCCGGAGAAAAAGTGCGCTACGTGCACCGGGAGAAAAAAGGCGGCCCCAAGGAGACGCGAGTCCAGGCCGCCCCGTTCCTGGAGACCCTGGATGACTACGACGCCGAGCCATACCTGGAGTTGCTGGAAAGAGCCATCGAAGAGGTGATGCTGCCCTTTGAAAAGCATGGTATCTGATAAGGGTTGATTCTGTATTTCGATTTAGTTTTTTTTAAAAAACTTGTATTATGCACATGGAGGCACGAAATGAGTGTTCGGGATCGCCAACAGATGGCTCAGATTTTGAACGAGCGAATGACCCGGACATATACCGCTTTGTCCGAACGCCAGGAATTGGAACCGGATACATCGCTTGTCAAAACATATCTCATAGAAGCACATCTTCCTGAATTAGCAGAACCTGAACAATCTCTTAACCTAGCAGAAAAAGTTTTCTCCCAGCAAATTTTCGCAGGAAAATCCCAGATAAATATTTATCGAGCAGAAGAACCTACCCTTCTTTCTGTAGAAATGAGGACGAAAGATGAACATTGGGTCACTTATGTAGATTTCACTAATTCCCGCTACTGGCTTTTGCATTCTTTGGGAAGCAGCAATGCAATGGATTGGATGATCGAGAGACTTGTCAAAGTATGCCCGGAATTCGATCGCGCTTGGCTATCAGCAGACTTTTTGGAATACATATCAAAAATGGGGGCATTCCGTGGCCTGAGTCTTGACTATGACCGACGTAGGCTTTTGCCTTTAGTTGATTCCCTAACCCAGGAAGCTCCCGTTGAGTTCCTTAAAATGCAGCTTTGGGGTAATAAGGCCTCAGAAGTCTTGAGAATCTTACGCGAAGAAAGGGCTTTCCCTCATGAGACTACCTTATCGAAAGTCAAAATAAAGTTTTGGCTAAAGGGCGAGTCGGAAGAGGATTTTTCTTTAGATGATATTAAGTATGATGGAAAGGTTACAGCTAGAGGAACCTCATTCCAAAGCCATATAGGTCTAATCACGCATATTTATGAAAAATATGCAAATCAAATTCGCAAAATAGAAAATAGATATTCTATTAGAGCAAGGGAAGATAATGGGCGTCTATTCATAGAAGGCGAACCTATAAATTTTTTATTTAAACGCCCCATAGATAACCTAAAAAGTTTCTGTGAAAACGTATTTTCGTGCGGCGAACCCTTTCGTCTTTGGGGTGTCCCGGTCCAATTATCAGAAGATTTTTATAGAGTCCAAGGGGTCGATCTTCACGTAGGTAGTCCACTTCAATTTGAAATTGCTCCGGAATTCATGCGTGTTTACCTACCTCAAGGCTCTTGTGGCAATAGCATCATAAGACTATACACGAATTTCCAACATCATTATGACGCCTTAATACAGGCTGAAGATGGTGATGGGAGACCGATCTTTGAATTTTAACTTAACTATGCTTAATTTATGGATAGGCATGTGCAGAGGAGTTCCTGGTCTTCCCAGGGAATTAAAAAACCTCGGATATAGTGACAAATGGATAGAATACAAATTTTCAAATCAAGACTTAGAGACAGTTCATCCTGAATTAATAATATCTTCGGATAAACTAGGTCACACTCTCTTGCTTGAATTCAAGTCTGGCCAAAACACAGATAATGACCAACTTCGTCGATACGCTCGAATTACTAAAAATGATTTAATTAGAAATGCTTATCTCCCAGCAACTGCATCCGAAAAGCATGATATTGGAATCTTAGGGAAAGATGAATACAAGGATCGACTTTGTATAGGAATTAAAGAAGGGGGTTATTCATTCCCACTTCTTTTAACGAGTCAAGAAGGCATCACACTTGCCTATAACAATTTTCATATTTCAGAACTATACCGTGTGTTTTCCCCTTTGCTTAAAATTAATTGGAGTCGATTATCTTCCCGGTTTGTGCCATTAAATTCTGAATCTGAGCTTTGGGAATTAGCGGAAGTAGTAATGCCGAAGGTTTTACACTATATGACTGAACGAAGGCCCCGAGTGAGAATTGAAGATATATGCCAAGATATTTGCATAACTTGGAGCATGATGGGAGACCCAGGACGAAATGAAATTAGGACAAAAATACGCGAGGTTCTCCGTCAGGCATCTGCGTCAGACTTTGTGCAATATTTGCGTTGGAATAAAGGTGCAGACAGCTTAGAGATAATAGTGAATCCATTAGATTTTGGCACAGATAAAAGGACTGCGGCATATCGCAAGCTCCGCACAATTCAAAATCATTTAATTAATAAATTGAAGACTGGCCGTACTGAGATGCGACAAATGCAAATAGAATTCTAAACACACCGTTTCTAATCTCTTGCAGAAAAAAGCGGGATGAGCCGGAAATCTCCGGCTCACCCCGTTTCATTATGAGGGTTGGGGGAGAGGTGTGGTGAGGGATTGTAAGCGGCCGACGGCCCCTGCCCCCTCACCACAAAAGTAGGGGCGGGTTTGAAACCCGCCCCTACGATTTTGTAGCGGTGCGAATGGATGTGCCTTAAATCTCCAACCAGGAATCCGAGAACAGCACCTGGCCCATGATGACCCGGGCGGTCTTGGCGTAGTTCTGGATGTCCTTGGGCAGGGCGGCGATGTTCACCGACTTGCCGTCCATGATATCGTGAACAATTTTCACGGTTTCCGGCTTCTTGCCGGTCACCAGGGCCGTCAGTTCGTCGTCGAAGGCATCCACGATGGCGCACACCATGCCGCACCGCTGAATCATAATGACGTAGGCGCGGTTGATGATGGGCCGCAGTTCATCCGGCACCCCGTTGGAGGCATTGGAGAGGCCGCAGGTGGATTTGGCTCCCGGAGCCATATCTTGCAGCATCTTCATGTATTCCAGGTCGGCCATCAATTGATTCTGCTGGATGTTCAGCGGCGCGATGATGGGATCGAACCAGATATCTTCGTTCTCGATGCCGTATTCCGCGGCCTTGGCCAGGATTTCGGCGGTGAGCATGCCGCGCTCGTGCTCATCCCGGGGCATGCCTTCCGGCCCCCACAGCAGGCCGATCATGTAGGCGTCGTACTTCTTCACCAAGGGCATCATGCCGTCCATGCGCTCGGGCCGGGCCATGATGGAGTTGATGATGGCCTTGCCTTTGTGGACCTTGAGTCCGGCTTCCATGGCGGCGATGTTGGAGGTGTCCAGGGCCAGGGGGATGTTGGGCACCACTTCCTGGATGGTCTTGACGATCCACTCCATCAACTCTTCCCCGCCCTTGCGGGCCGGGCCGATGTTGACGTCGATGAAGTCCACCCCGGCCTCGGCCTCTTTCAGGGCCAGTTCCTGGAGCGGCTTGGGGTTGCGCTCCTTCATCGCCTGACCATATACCTTGGTCACCACGTTCAGGTTTTCGCCGATTCGGTAAAATTTAGTCATCAGGTGACCCTCTCTTTAGCTGGGTGTACAAGGGGAGAAAGCCGCTACGCTTTCTCCCTTTGTCTTTTAAGGAGCTTCCCATGATTACTTCAGGGACTTCAAAAAGGCCGGGATATGAGACGCTTCCCGGGGACCGATGAGGACTTTCCAGTCGGGCAGTTCCTCTTCCAGGTCTCCGCTGATGCCGGCCGAGTAACCCGGGATGATGATGGTGCGAGTCTTGACCTTGTCGGCAATCCCGCATTTCTTGACGAAGTGCGCCACCGAGTCGCCGGAGAATTTCCCCGCGGCCCAGGCGGTCATCACCGACAGACCCTCGGTGTCCTGGATGAGCAGCCAGGCGGGAATCTTGCTGCCCTCGATTTCGCCGGACACGATGAAGTAGGTGAGGGCGAAGTTGGTGGTGACGGCCACCGGGGAGTTTTCATCCGGGGTGCCGATCTCGTAGATGCCCGGAGTAATGATCATGGGCTTCTGCGGGTCAGTGAAGATGTTGAGCCTTTCTAACAGCAGGGGGAAGACCCCGTGGGCGGAGAGGTCATTCAGCACCACGATGCCGCCGTACTTGGCGATGAAGACCGCGGCGTAGAGCTTTTCCATCATGGGGTCGTCGGTCATCTCGCAGGGGCAAGTGATGGTGGGGAAGCCGAAGGGCCGGAATTTCGGCCCCAGGGCGGCCCGGCGCATGACCACCTGGTCCTGGAAGGCTTCCCGCAGGCCCCGGGTGCCGGAGTCGATGACCAGGTCTTTGAGCCCCATGCCGGTGAGCTTGGTGGTGAGGGCAGCCAGGTCGTCATAGCCTTTCGCCTTGGCGATGAGGGGGAGCCCCATCTCTTTGGCCAGGGCGCCGAAGGCGTCGGCATTGGCGGGGGTGGCCACGCCCAGGAGGGGTTTGCGGTCCTTGGCGACTTCCGCCCCGGCTTTCAAAACCTCGACCTTGTCGGTGCAGAGGAGCAGCGCGGCGTCGGTTTTATCCATCACCTTCTTGACCAGGGCGGCGAATTTGCCGGCGTCGCCGGCGGCATCCTTGACCGCGATCATTTCCGGGCGCAGCAGGAGGCCCACCCGGTCGTACTGCAGCTTCATGAAATCAGCCAGCTTCTGGTCCACTGCGGCATCCGCCATATCGGTGGTCACCAGACCGGCGATGATGGTGGGGTTGAAGAAGGTCTTTTCGTGGCGGAACATGACGGTTTCGCCGCCGATGGTCTTGACCCCTTCTTTCATGCCGAGTTTGACGGGGCGGATGGGCGGGGCCGAAGCTTCGGCCAGTTTCTCTCTTACCTCGTCTGACACATAAGGGCAGGCGGCCAACTCGGCTTTCCCGCTGGCCAGGGCCATGGCAAAGGCCAAACAGGTGGGGAAACCGCATTCCTTACAGTTAGTTTTGGCGAGAAGTTTGAAGATTTCAATTCCCGTTAAAGCCATTGTCTCTCTCCTTATCCATGGCTGGTGGCCCTGTGCGGGCTGTCGACCCCCTGCCCGCCGGGGCCCCAATCAGAAGGGGGTTGGGAGGGGCGCACCTCCTAGCCCCCCTCGGGGTTAGCCGATTATGGGTTCCATGCCCAAGGCCGGATGATTCTTCTCCGTCAGGAAGGGCAGGATCTCGTCTTCGGTGACGCCCACGGTCTCATCGGCGATGCGGTCGATGAGATCGGGCATCCCGATCCTCTTCGCCCCGCTTCAAGAGCCGTTCCCGCAGTTCCTCTTTCAGGATCTTGGGCATCCAGACTACCCGGGTCGAGGCCACCGTCGCCGAGAGACGAACTTCCGCTGGCAGACGTTATACTTGCTGTGGCCCACGAAGCCGGGGGTCACCTGGCCGCCGCCGATGACGCCGGCCAGGGTAGTGAACTTCATGCCGCAAGGAGTCTCACCGGTGTAGTCCCGGTTTACCGTCATGATGCCGTTGCACATGGGCAGGATCGCAGAGATGCACTCGCAGCAGCCGCAGGTGGTCATGGGGTCATAGACCAGGCTGTAGAAGTTGTATTTCTCCACCTTCTGACGGGAGGCTTTGAAGACGAAGTCATTGACTCCCTGCCACATGCCGTAGCGCGTATCCAGGGTCTCGCCCTTCTGGATGGGCTGGTTGGGGCCGGTGGGGTTGATCTCGAAGGAGGCCTTGCAGTCCATCCAGTTGTAGGCACCGCAGAGTCCCGTGCGCTCCGGGCTCACCACGCACACGTGGTTGGGGGCGAAGGACTGGCACAGGGTGCAGGAGTAGTAGGTCTCGGTGGTTTCGTCGGTCATGCCTTCCACCCGGGCGTCACGTTCGTGGTAAACCTTCCGGGCGAGGTCGGTGAACTCCTTCACCTTGGCTTCATCAGTGTAAAGCTTGACCTGGCATTTGTCGAAGATGGCGCCGAAGTCCTGGTGGAACTTGGCGTGCAACAGGACGCCGATATGCTTCAGGGTGAAGCCCTTTTCCACCGCGGCCTTGCCGATGCGGTACCAGGCGATGTCCCTTTGGCCGATGTGCATGATGCCCTGGGCGTAGTTCACCAGGTGGTGGATCTGACGTTCCAGGATGGGCTCGAAGTCGGCCTGGAAGTTCCGGCCGGCCACTTCCACCACCACCGCCAGGGGCAGGCGGCCGCCCTGGGGCATATCCGGAATGTCCTTGCCAATGACCTCCACCTTACCGTCCTCTACCTCGTCCATGCGTTTGGAGGTGACCCACTCCACGGCCTGGGTTTTGCCGCCGCCGCACTCCAAGAAGAGGTCGTCCTTGCGCACCCGCTCACCCTCGAAGGCGGCGCCGAAGTTGACGGGAATGTCGATCTCGGTGACCGTGACCTTGAGGCCCCGGACTTCGATGGACTTCTGTCCCAGTTCCTTCATGGGCACGTTGGAGACCACATGCTCGTAGGTGCAGATACCGGTGGGCAGCACCTGGGGGATGTCCTGGTTGGTGATGGTGGGGAAGCCCCAGTTGATACAACCCGCGGCGTTGGCGTACCATTCATCGGAAATCTGGGACACCGCGTTGACGAAGGCGAAGATGCGGTCTTTGTTGTACAGGAGCATCTTCAGGGCGGCGCCCGGTTTGACGCCGCCGAAGGCCATGGCAGCCCGGTTGGCGAACCCCAGGGCGAAGACCGCGCCGGAGATGTCCGGGCTGAAGGGCACGATGCGGGTGGGCCAGCCGACCTGCACGCCGCCCTCCAGGAGCTGTTCCGGCACCGAGGTCTTGCCGTCAATGGATTTGGCGGCGCAAAAGATATAGAGGTTTTTCTTCTGATATTCCGTTACCAGGTCCACGGCTTCCTGCACCGAGGGGGCGGCGCCGACGATGGCAGCGAACCCCGGAGCGGATCCGTCTACGAACTCGATGCCCCGTTTCCGGAAGATGGTGTCATCCGCAGCGCCCAACCAGAACTTGGTGGCTCCTTTAGTGTAAACTTCCTCGCCACCTGCATAGAAGGTCGGGTCATCCACATAGCGGATGGCCTCAAAGATTTCTTCGGCGAACAGAGTGGCCAGACCGGCATCCAGGCCGGGTCCCAGGTAGGGCAGGTAGTTGCTGTCTCCGCCGGCACCGGCGGCAGCAAGGCCTTACAACGCTCCATGACCGGCACCGCGTCCTTAAGCTTCTCAATCTTGGTTCCCATCAGGGAGTAGATGATGGGTAGATAATACGCAGTATTGGGAAAACCGATCTCCTGGCTTTCTCCATATTTTTTTATGGCCTCGTCCAACTTGGCCGCACACTTGTCCACAATCTTGTGTGCCCCGCGGATGGCGGCGGAGATGATGATTTTCGACACAGTGACTTCCTCCTTCCTTTTTCGTAAAGGAACTTATCTGAAGGGGGCGTCCTTTCCGCTGGAAAGAAGCCCCCCGGTATCTCTTAATGCTCTTCGCCCGCGGCGGCTTCCAGTTCCCGGCGCATGGCCATGTCATAGAGCACCCGCTCCCGGGCCTTGTCGATGCCCAGGGCTTTGCGCTTCGCGTCGATGTGGGCGATCATCTTCTTGGCCATCATCTCCGGATCTGGCTCGAAGTCCCACTTGCCGCCCAGTTCTTCCTCGATACCCTGGAACAGGTAGTCCGTCAAGAAGCTCCGAGCCGGTGGTGGGGAAAGGTCACCCCGAACAGGGTGTACACGCCGGAGGCCACGAAGTACTGGCCGATGGCGATGGCTTTTTCGCTCATCCACTCCGGCGCGGCGCCCGCCGCCGGCAGATCGCTGATGTCGGTGCCCAGGCCGCCGGCCTTGACGCAGGCGGTGGCCGCCATCAGGATGCGGGAGTTGTCCACGCAGGAGCCCATGTGCAGGACCGGCGGGATGCCCACCGTCTCGCAGACCTCGGCCAGACCGGGACCGCAAGCTCCTTGGCCGCTTCCGGGGTCAGCAAGCCCGTATTTCCCCGCGGTCATGGCGGAACAGCCCGTGGTCAGCACGATGACGTCGTTCTTCAACAGTTCCTTGATCAGCGTGAGGTGCGAGTTGTCGTGGATGGTGCGGCAGTTGTTGCAGCCCACCACGCCGGCCACGCCCCGGATGCGGCCGTTGATGACGTTGTCGTTCAGGGTGTAGTAGGTGCCCCGGATGGAGCCGCCCAGCAGGTACTGGATGGTCTCGTAGCTGAAGCCCACCACCATGGGCATGGCTGAGCGAGGGGATCAGCACCGGGGCCCGGCGGTTGGGGAAGTTGTCGATGGCTTCCCGCACCACCTTGCGGGCCACGTCCAGGGCATGATGCTCGTCGAAGGGGATATGCATGGTCTCCCCTTCGATGCGAGCCCGGTCGTCCGTGGTGATGAGCTTGGTGTGGTAACACTTTGCCACGTTGGCCAGCGACTGCATCTCGCACTGCACATCCACCACCATGGCGTCCACCGCGCCGGTGATGATGGCCAGCTCCTGCTGCAGGTAGTTGCCGGCCACCGGGATGCCGTGGCGCATCAGGATTTCGTTGGCGGAGCAGCACATGCCGGCCAGCTGGATGCCCTTGGCGCCCTTGTTCTGGGCGTACTGGATTGCCTCCGGTTCCATGGAGGCCACGTAGATCATCTCCGGCAGCAGCGGCTCATGGCCGTGGATGATGATGTTGACCATGTCCTCTTTGAGGACCCCCAGGTTGATCTCCCCGGCCACCGGTACCGGCATGCCGAACAGGATGTCCTGCAGGTCGGTGGAGATCATGGAGCCGCCCCAGCCGTCGGACAAGGCGGTGCGGGTGCACTGCTTGATGATATTGTGGTATTCCTGGTCCACCCCCATGTGGGTGCGGTGCATCAATTCCACGATCTCGATGTCGCAGCCTCGGGGCACGATCCCCAGCTTGCGCCAGAGCTCCTGGCGCTTCTTGGGGGCCCGCTTGATGTAAGTGAGTTCGCCTGCTTGCTGGCCGAACTCCGCCAGAACCTTGTCGGCCATGTCCTGGGAGATGGCTTCTTTGGAGCGGGCTTTGGCCTCGTCGCCTTCACCCTCGGTGATGGCCACGCCCCAGTCCCTGGCCACTCTCTTCAGCTTGGCCACATCCTTGATCTGGTACCCCTGGGCCTTGCCGTGGGCCACTTCCTTGAACAACAAGGCGGTGCCCCGGGAGTGGTCGTTGTGGGCCGCGGCCCCGGAGCAGACCATGCGGGCGAAGTTCCGGGCCACGATGGTTTCGGCGGTGGCGCCGCACAGGCCCACAGCCTGCTTCTTCTGCTCCTCGCCCTCTTTCGCCTTCTTGGGCGGGGGCACCCGGCAGGGGCCCTGGGCGCAGATGCGGCAACAGGCGCCTTCCGCCCCGATGGGGCAAGGCTTCATGGCATTGGCCCGGTCCCAGATGGTTTCGATACCGTCCGCCTGGGCCTTCTTGAGCATCTCTTGGGTGGCGGGGTCTATAGAACATTTTGTTACATCTAACTCAGCCATTAAATTTTCCTCCAGTTTCTTACTTTAAGAGAAGACCTTCATGGCCCCTCTCGAAAAACAGAGCCCCAAACCCGGGTTAACATCCAGACGGCGCGAGAGACATGGGCCGGGCTCTGGGTGCGAAGGGAAGTCTATCCCAGGGGACCGCGGGCGCCTCAGCCGGCCAGTTCCTGGATGATGGTTTTGGTCATTTTTACCGCTTCCGGATGGCGCATGATAAGCAGATCGCTTCCGGCCAGCAGCAGGTCCACGGCAGTGATGGCTTCCATGAGGATGCCACGTTTGGTCTGGTCGCCCAGTTGCGGGGCCTCCGCGTTGCTCAGTTTGCACTCCTTCACTTTCCAAACTTCCTGTCCCACGTAGTTGACGATGGGGAGTTGCAGTTTTTCGTCTTCCTGGGTGAGGGCGGCCATGCGGTCCCGCTCCATGACCGAATAGGAGTACTCCAGGCCGTAGCCCAGGCCGCCGGTGGTGGGATCCACCAGGATCTTGCTGTCCTTGACCCCCAGTTGGCCCAGCAGGATGTTCAACTGCTTGGCCAGGTTGACGTCGATGGGGGAGTTGGCGATGACGGTGTGGTTGTAGGCCAGGGCCGCGGCGCCGATTTTCTTGTAATTCTTATCCTGCACCGGGCCGATGATGATGCTCTTGTCGGCGCAGGCTTCGGCCACCGCGGGCAACACCTCGGCGTCCTTTTCCACGTTGCCGGTGCCGAAAACGATGAGAGGCACGTCAATGGCGCCCGCTACCTTCTTGGCGGTGGCTGCGGCCGCCTCCGGGGTGGCGTTGTCCCCGTTGGGGTCGGTGCTCACCAGGACCAGACCGATGGCTTCGGCCCCAAACTCTTTAATGCACTTTTGAGCCCAGGCCACCGGATCCTTGGCCACGTCCTTGATGGGTTCGTAACAGGGAGCGGCCCATTCTTCTACCGGGTCCTTATCCCACACCTCCATGGCGATCCGGGGCTTGTTGGGCATGGCCCCTTCAAAGACATAAAAGGGGTAGGAGGTTTCCCCTCCCAGGGTGATGGCCTTGGGACCTTTGCCGATAGTTACGGTTTTAATTGCGCCAGAGTAAGCCTGTTTGGGAATCTCGAAAGCCAAGGTAGTTCCCTCCTTATTTTTCCGGGTTTGCCGGCATCTTAACGAACTTGAATCTGAACAGGTATAAACATTGTGAAAATAATAATTTATTAGTCAACCTGTCAAGCAAAAAATCACCTCCACTACCCGCGGTTATCAGGTTTCAGGAAATTAACCGGGAAAAAATGGCATAAGCTGCTTGTAATGCTGGGGAATCGGCGGGAAGCTGGTAAGTGGGGCGCCCCAGGCCGTCGAACTCGGCAATAAGCGGGTCTTCAGGGATGAGGCCGGCCAGCTCCAGGCCTTGGTCCTGAATTTCCGCCTCGCTTTTCGGGCTGAGGCCGTTAACGGCCCGGTTGACGATGAGGACCGGGCGCCCCACCACAATCTTCAAGGACTGGGCCAGGTCCTTGAGGCGGCGGGCCGCCTGGATCCCCCGCCAGGAGGGGTCCGAGACCAGCACCAGCAGATCCACTTCGTGGGTGGTGAGGCGGCTCATGTGCTCCATGCCCGCCTCGTTGTCCATGAGGATGTAAGGGTAGTTTTTGCCCAGGATATCCATGAAGCGGGCCACCAGGTGATTGGCGGCGCAATAGCAGCCGGGCCCTTCGGGCTGCCCCATGCTGAGAAGGTCAAAGCCGTCGGCCTCCACCAGGGCCTGGTTGATGCGCATCTCGATGAGCTGGTCCTTGGTGATGTCCACCAGACCGCCGCCTTTTTTCATTTCCTCCCGGGCCTGGCCCACCGTCAGGTCCACCGCGAGTCCCAAAACTTCGTTGAAATTGCTGTTGGCGTCGGCGTCCACCGCCAGGACCGGGCTTCTGCCGTGTTCCACCAGGTAGCGCAGCAGCATGCCGGCCACGGTGGTTTTGCCGGTGCCGCCTTTTCCGGCCATGGCGATCAGGAAACTCACGGGGAACTCCTCCTCAGGTGTGAAACTCTTCACAATTATATGCCAGATTGTTCGCCGCGTCAAATCCTGCAGTTCCCACCCTACCGGGCTCGCCGGCCGATTTTTATCTTGCAGTCACCCTGGGGCCGCCGGCACTATTTCCGGGGATTAATAGGGGGTTGCAAAAATGATTTTAGGGGAGGGCCGGGGGACCAAAGCCCCCTCCCCTAAGAGGCCTCCCATCCGCCGAAATCAGGAAAAAATAACGGCAGCTCTGGGGAAGCATCCCAGGTCTGGAAACAGGAAACCGTATTCCCCACCACCTGTTAATGGGACAAAATGCTTGCGCGGCCTGGGGCAGAATCATTATAATTTTCCAAAGCCCCTGACCACACCCGCCATTTCTTCTGGGGGATCGTCCAACGGCAGGACAGCGGCCTTTGGAGTCGCCGATGGAGGTTCGAATCCTCCTCCCCCAGCCAGCAATTCTTTAAATTTCTATCCCCAGGTCCAGGGTTGGGTTGGGAGTTTTCCTGACCTTAAAATTAATTAAGCTAATTTTGACAGGTGATAAAAGCTTGGGCCTTAAGGCCAACGGGTATGGGGGCAGATTGCAACTAAGGCCTTCCTTTACCTTGGAATCGGGCCCCTTTTGGGCACAAAAAAAGCAGGGTGGTTGTCTGACCACCCTGCCTGACTCAGATCCGTGGGTTTGACAACGGCTAACCGATTATCATCCCCCTTAGATCTTCGCGTCCTCGGTAATTGGGATAAGCGGTCCTACGGTTTTCCAGAATAAACTGCAAGCGGTCCAGGTTCCTTTTAATGGCCTTGCGGTACAAGTCTTGGTCTATCCCCCAGCGAACCCGGAAGTGAGCCCGCAGATAACGATCCACCTGGCCCAATTCGGTGGCAAACCTCTTTTTAACCTGCTCCCAGAATTTCGGGGTCTTGCCGATTAAATCAAACTCGTCATCAAAACCCCCGACGCCGCCTTCCTTGAATTCCTGGTAGAGGAAAGGAAGTTTATAAAGGTAGTTCTTATCGGATATCTGTCCGATGAGATCGGCCGTCCCTAAAATCTTCCCGATAATTTCATGCTCCCGAGATTGAAACTCGATTTCGTCTATTTTTACATCCAGGCCGGTGCATCTTAAAAAATTGGCGCAGGCCGACAAATCTTCCAGAGGATAGCCATGGCCAAGAAAATATGCTTCCATGAATTCAATACTGCGGTCTATATGGATAAGAGTATATTTGGCGCCGGTCCCCGTGACATCGTCCAGCGATTGGATATAGCCCGTATCATGCATGAGCGCGGATATCAGCCCCAGGGTGACGTCCTTTTTCTCCAAGGCGACCCCGTTTAAAACTGCGCCATGCATGAGTCTCGCCATTACCAGCTGGCAGTCCGTGGTGTGGTTTAAGTCATGATAAAAGGTGTTGCATTGACGGTAACCCGGGTAGGTGCCGTCAAAAAGTTTTAAAATATCGTTAAATACGCTTTGGACTGGAGAAAAATCAAATTGGCGAAACATCAATGAGGTGATCTCCTTGATCTCCGCCAGGACGTCAAAGGGGTCTTCAATGTAAACCACTTCTTTAAATGTCCTAGGTAACATGCCCAACATCCTTACCAATTTATGCATCCCTGCTTTTTGGAAAGCTACTCGTTATAAACATAATCAATAATCGTGCCAAATTCCGGAAAGCAAAAATCGCCAAATTCCAATTAGTTAGCAAACAGGCTGGGGCGGCGGTATGGTAAATTTTACAGGTCTGTATTTTACAGTTATGTAAATTTACACCTGATCAGCCGATTGGCGCAAATTGTGGAGATTGATAAGGTGGTAGAGGGTCGGTCTGGAAATTCCCAGCAGACGGGCGGCCTTGGCCTTATTCCAGCCAGTTTTAATCAGGGCTTGCAGGATTTCTTGGGTTTGCAAGTCGGAAATTTTGGGGTGGGGAGCGGAAGGCAGGAATTCATCGACGGAGTAATCTTTGATTTCAGTGGGCAGGTGTTCCAAGGTAATGGTGGCACTGTTGCACAGGACAAAGGCATGTTCGATGGCGTGCTGCAATTCCCTGACATTGCCGGGCCAGGGGTAATTCATAAAGGCTTTCAAGACCTCTTGGGAAACCCCCTCTATGGTTTTTTTATAACTTTTATTAAATAAGTTAACGAAATGATTAATCAGCAACGGGATATCTTCGCGCCTTTCCCGCAAGGAGGGCAAAGTGATCTCCAACACCTTGAGCCGGTAATAGAGGTCTTCCCGGAACTCTCCCGCAGCCACCATTTTTTTCAGGTGGCGATTAGTGGCGGCAATGACTCGCACGTCCACCCGGTAAGTGGTGGAATCCCCCACCCGCTCAAACGCCTTTTCCTGCAGGACCCTTAAGAGCTTCAGTTGCAGTTTGGGAGGGATATCCCCCACTTCATCCAGAAAGATGGTGCCCCCATGGGCTGCCTGGAAGCGACCCACCCGGTCTTTGTCGGCGCCGGTAAAAGCACCTCTTACATGCCCAAACAATTCGCTTTCCAGTAAATTTTCCGCCAAAACTGAGCAGTTCACCGTCACCAGGGGTTTGGCAGCCCGCAGGCCGCCATAATGGAGCGCCTTGGCAACCAGTTCCTTGCCGGTGCCGGTTTCTCCTGTAATCAACACGGCGGTGTCGGTATTCATCAACTCGTCGAGAACTCGAAATATTTCCTGCATCTTATGGCTTTTGCCCACCATATTGTGCAGGTTATATCGTTGTCGCAATTCCCCTTCCATTTCGGCCACTCTGGTCACATCCCGAATCACCAGAACGGTGCCGATACGTTTATCATCACTGTCTCTTAAGGGGGAACTGCTTATGACCACCACCTGGTGCGGCCGAAGCTCATGTCGACATTCCAGGCGGTATTCTTTGACGGTTTTTCCTTTCTCCAGAATCTCACTGAGGGCTTCATTGCATGATTTACCGCAATATCTTGACACCTCAACGAACCTTTTGCCGATGATGTCCTTGGGAGCCATGCCGCAGATGTCTCTGGTGGCGGCATTGGCGGCGATGACTCGCAGATCATTGTCCACGGTGACTATGGCATCCTGGACGCTGCGAAATATGGCTTCCAGAGTGCGGCGATATTTTTCTCTTTCGGCTTTGAGGAGGTTTTGAATGGTTTGAATCAGACGGGCTTTATTTATGGCTACCGCTGCCAAAGAAGCCAGGGACAGGACCAGGTTTTCATGATGCTCATTGAAGGGAGCGGGCTTTCCCTTTTCATCCAGAGCGTTAATCAATTCCAAAACCCCGATTACTTTGCCGGTATGGTCTTTAAGTGGGACGGCCAGGATAGATTGAGTATGATAATTGTTGCGCAGATCAAATGATGGATCGAATCGAAACGGCATGTCGGTGGATAATTTATAGACATCAGGGATATTCAAGGTATTCCCGATGAGCGCCACGTAACCGGCGATGCTGCGTTTGCTAATGGGAATATCAAAGGGCTTAAAAAAATGCGAGTCCTCACCTTTTAAACGCAGCAATGTCTCATTTTGCGCAATTTCAAAGCGGAGCTTGCCGTTATCTTCCAGACAGAGGCTGCCACCATCAGCATTAGTCAGGAGGCGAAGCTCATGTATTATCTTGTTTAATAAACGAGGCAGTTCGGTTTCGCTGGAAAGAGCGATACTTATTTCAATTAATTTTTGTTTTTCCAGATCTAATAAGGATAACATCAGGTTGCCTCGTTGGTCACTGAACCTGCCAGGGGGTGTCCGCCCTGGCGGCCTTACCAGGGGCCTTTCTGAAGTTCGACTCGGTTACGGCGCTGAATTTCTGTAATATTCCCCCCCTGAGACCATGGTCTTTATCTTATCTGGATAACTATAGTTTGCGCTTATCTCGGTCATTGTCAAGGGAGAAGAAACGGGGCTTTTTTGTCCCGGCGTTGACTTCCCGGCCTTCCTCGGGGCCATAATTTAGCTTCAAGAAGATTCTCTGCTGGCGATCTCCGCCGGGATTTCCCCTGCGGGCAGCTAAAAGGTAATAAAGGCCGCCAGGATGGGGGTGTAATTGCGGTTGGCGTTTTTGCCGCAGAGGTCCACCTGGATTTCGGCGGCGAAGGACAGGTCGTCAGTGACGATAAGTTCCAGGCCGGGTGAGAGGCTCATGAGGGCTCTGGGGGGCTGGTCAGCCCGGGGGCCCAGGAGACGGCCCCCGTCATAGAAGCTCAAGTATTCCAGCAGGAAAATCCAGCGGCGGCTCAGCGGATATTCCATCGCCAGGTTCAGGGTGACCTGGTCCCGGTAATGTCGCCGCTGCCCGGCCACGGTGGCGTCCGTGGACAGGGCGTACCAGACATTGCCGTAGAGCAGCACGGGGCTGACAAATTTATAGAAGTTCAATCCCGGCGTAAAGGTATAGGCGCCCCGGCCCAGCTGGTCGGTTCCCAGTAGCCCGGGATTGAGGCGCCGGTGGTGGCCCGCGGGGAAATTCACCGTAAAGACGCCGGCCACCGCCGGCCAGACCGGCTTTTCCTCCAGGAGCAGGTACTTATAGGTAAAGCTGACATCACCCAGGCCGCCGAAATCGGCCGGCCCCTCGCCGCCGCCGGGCCGGCTAACCTCCGCGGCCCAGTTGTGCACATATTGCAGCACTCCATAGATCTCCGTCCTTTCAGCCAGCCCATAGGTGAATTTCAGCGGCAGCGACCAGGACCGGAAGTCCCCGCCGGCGCCTACCCGGCGCCAGTCGCGGCTGAAGCGGCCGGCGGTGACGGCCAGCGAGGACGTGGTTTGAATATTAAACGTGCCCAAGGCTTGGGGGATGGTGGTATCGGTGATTATCGGGCCGGTGGTGACCGCGGCCTTCTCCCCCCGGACATATTCTTCCTCCACCTGGCCATCGGGAGTGGTGGGGGCCGCGGCCCGGGCCATGGTCCAGCCCGACAGGCAGACCCCCAGAACGATGAGGAGCCATGCTCTAAAGATCCGGCCCATTCTTTATCTTGTCCTCATTCCCGCCAAGAGGATCCGGCCATTGCCGCCGCCCATCCCGGCCAGCCGGAACGGGCGCGCCCAATTATCCCCCTGGTCCCCAGACCCAGATCCGGAAGGATTATAAGAATACACCATACTCGGGGCCAAAAGTGAGGATATTTTTCAACTGCGGCGCAGTTCCCGGGCAGGAGCCTGCCCCTTTTTCTCAGGGGCCGGAAATTGCCGCGGGAAGACAGCCTAGGGGTTGCCGCAAGCGGCTTAAATGACCGCTTAGGTTGCCGGTCTGGACTAAGTTTGAGGAGGCTGCAATCAGCGGCCAGGCACAGAGCCGGGGAGAGGGCTGGGGTTTGGTTTGCCGGCAAGCACCGCCAGTTGGTTGGCCCAGGCCGGGGGGTGGGTTAGGGGGGCCAGGCACCAGGGTTGTTTTCCCGGCGGGCCCGCTGCCAATCTTGACTTTTTCAGGCGCGATCCGGCTGGCAAAATCTTTAATCATCCCGGCTGCTGCCGGGCGGCGAGATGCCGGCTGACAGCGCCGGTTAGCTTACTTACCTTAAATTTACCATTTGCCCCGGGCGCCAGCGAACCATCTTTGCCCGGGGACGTGATATATGATATTAACGGATCCCAAAGGCGAACCGTGCCGGGCCCTAAGAGGGCCACGCCCTTGAAAGTTGGCCGGGGACGTCTTAAATTTGTTCCTGGAAAAAATTGTTCGCTTAGTGCTCCTGGGAGCGAAAAATGGTAAATTAAAAAAGTCAACGGAAGTGCCTGGTTCCTGGTGGGGCCCCCGGACTTCAAATCCGGTGTGCCGTCTGCTGAAGGCGGTAGGTGGGTTCGATTCCCATGCACTTCCGCCACCAAGTGGTCTTAAAGCCTCCTTCCCCCTACCCCAAGGGCGTCAACGGCGCCACTTGAAGTACCTGGTGAACAGGCGCTTCAGCCTGGGCGTGAGTCTGGTGCGGTTATAAAGATCGCCCGTCTGCCGGATGGCTTCGGCCTGGGTGGGGTACGGATGGATGACGGCGGCCAGGGCCCCCAGGCCCAGGCCTGCCGCCATGGCCACGGAAAGCTCGCCCACCATCTCCCCGGCATGCCGGGCCACGATGGTGGCCCCCAGGATCCTGTCGGTTCCGGCCTTGACGTGAACCTTCACAAATCCCTCTTCCTCCCCGTCCACAATGGCCCGGTCCACCTCACTCAAAGGCTTCGTGAAGGTCTGGAGGACCAGGCCCTTCTCTTGGGCCGCGGCTTCGGACAGGCCCACATGGGCCACTTCCGGGTCGGTATAGGTGCACCAGGGAATAGTCAGGGCGCTCAGCTTTTTCCGGCCAAAGAACAGGGCATTCTGGATGACGAGGCGGGCGGCGGCGGCGGCCAGGTGGGTGAATTGATACGGCAGGCAGATATCGCCGGCGGCGTAGATGCGAGGGTTGGTGGTTTGCAATCTGTCATTGACCAGCACGCCCCGGCCCCGGCCGGCCTCGTACTTGACCCCCGCGGCCTCCAGATCAAGGTTCTCCACATTGGGGGCCCGGCCCGCGCCCACCAGAATCTCATCCACCTCCAGCTCGCCGGCTTTGCCGTCCTGCTCGTACTGAATTATTTTCCCGGTGGCGGTCCTCAAGACCTGCCGCGGCTTTGCCCCCAATAAGAGGTCGATCCCCTCTTTCAGGAAAATTTTTTGAATAAGCTCCGCGGCATCCCGGTCTTCCCGGTTCATGAGGCGGGGATGTTTGTGCAGGAGGGTCACCCGGCAGCCCAGACGCTGAAAGGCCTGGGCGAACTCACAGCCGATGGGGCCGGCGCCGATGATTAAAAGCCGGGGCGGACGCCGGGTCAGGGAAAAGACCGTCTCATTGGTGAGAAAGCCCGCCTCCGCCAGGCCGGGGATGGGCGGCTGCACCGCCCGGCCGCCGGTGGCGATGACCGCCTTTTTAAAGCCCAGGGTTTGGCTCGCCACCGCCACGGTTTTCGGGCCGGTGAAGCGGGCTTCCCCCAAAAAGACATCCACTCCCAGGTCGCGGAAGCGGGCCGCCGCATCGCGATGGCTGATGCCGGCCCGGAGGCGCCGCATGCGCGCCATGACCGCGGGAAAATCCACCTCGGTGCCCTGGGGCACCTTCACCCCGAAAAGCCCGGCATCCCGGAGGTCGGCATAAACCCGGGAGGAGCGGATTATGGCTTTGGAGGGCACGCAGCCGTAGTTGAGGCAGTCCCCTCCCAACAGATGCCGCTCCACCAGGGCCACTTTGGCTCCCAGCCCCGCGGCCCCGGCGGCGCTCACCAATCCCGCGGTACCCCCGCCGACCACCACCAAGTTGTAACTGGGGGCGGGCCGGGGGTTTTCCCAGTCCGGCGGCCGGACGTTGGCCACCAGCGCTTCATTGTATTCATCCAGAGGCCTTACTTCAGGAATCACGCTCATGACCTGGACTCCCCTGTTCCGGAATCGGTTCCGGTGGTTGTTTCCTTCTCCTTGGTTCGGAGACTGCGCCGGGCCAATCGAACCAAAATAATCAACAGGACCAACACCCCCACGAAAGCCCCGAGCAAGGTCCCGGGAACCTTTCCTTGAGCCAGGGCCTGGAGAACCGCATCCGCCCCCACCACGTAGCAGGACCGTCCCCGGCCGGGTTGGCTTCAGAGACCGCCGGGAGCCCGATCCCAGGCGCTGGCGCCATGGTTTTCCGGGTCCGGGCAATAACCGGGATGCTCAGGTTGGCCGATAAAAAGACTACACTTCAGATAACTATTTGACAAGCGGCGGAAATTTTATAAAATCTAAAAGAATTCCAGGCTAATTCGGGGGCCTGTAGGCTTTTCCAAGAGGGGAACGCTTTACCGGTCGTTCTCCTCAATTTTTTTGCCTGGTGTGACTCCCCCCTGGGGGGAGGAATCTATTGGAGGTTGGTAATGCGAGTAAAAGGCAAAGTAAAGTGGTTCAGTGATTCAAAAGGCTATGGATTTATTTCCCAGGAAGACGGCCCCGATGTCTTCGTGCACCACAGCAACATCGAGGGCGAAGGCTTTCGGACCCTGGAGGAAGGCCAGGAGGTGGAGTTCGAGGTCGTCGAAGGCCGCAAAGGCCCCCAGGCCCAGAACGTGGTGAAGCTCTAGAGCCCTTAGGCCCAAGATCTGTTCAGGCCAGCAGCCTGATCTAAGAACGCGCTTCGACGGAAAGAAAAACAAGGTCAGGCGGCAGGCAGGCTGCCGCTTAGGCCCCAAAGGAGAAGGCATGACCAAGGTAAAAACCGGTGATTTCATCCAGTTGCATTATACCGGCACCCTGGAAGACGGCACGGTGTTCGACAGCAGTGATGGCCGCGGTCCCCTGGAGTTCCAGGTGGGCGGCGGCGGCATCATTGCCGGCTTCAACGACGCAGTGGTGGATATGGAAGTGGAAGGCGAAAAGACCTTCACCCTGACCCCGGACCAGGCGTATGGGGAAACCCGGGAAGACCTCAAACGGGAGTTTCCCACGGAGATGCTGGGCGATCACCCCGTGGAAGTGGGCCAGGTGCTGAGGTTCTCCAGCCCCCACGGCCCCGTTTCCGGCACGGTGCTGGCCATCCACCCGGATAAGTTCATGGTGGATTTTAACCACCCGCTGGCCGGGAAGACCCTGGAGTTCAAAATCAAGGTGGTGGGGATCACCGACAAGGCCACCCAGATGAGGTGCTCCTGCTCCGCTCCCTCGGACTGCAGCAGTTGCTAGGATGACCAACGAAAACCGGGGTTGAAAACCTGTTCAACCCCGGTTTCTTTCTTCCCAGGCAATCTTGAGGGGGGGAGATTGCCTGCCTAAAACATTGAGCCCAATTGCTCTGGTAGGCGGGGCTGCCTGCCCTGCCCGGTTTATAGGTATATATGGAGCGCCGCCGTCAGGCGGCGATTGCGGTTATTGGGTTCCTGCCGGAGGCGTGGCCTGGGTGGCGGGTTGATTGGCGCGGCCCCCTCCCCGTCCCTGCATGCCCCGGCGGCCGCCCCTGGGTGCCTGCTGGGTATTGTCGTCGCTGTAATAGGGGCAATTCTGGTTATTCTGATAGTTGGGGGAGTAAGCGCTCCCCGGACCAGGGCCCATGCCGCCTCCCTGGCACCACTGGTTTCCCTGGCCCTGGGGACCGCCCCCGCGGCCTTGCTGGGCGAATACGGGGACCGCCAAGACCATGATCCCGGCCAGCGCCAGGGCCAGACCAGGCATAAGCCATGCTGATTTCTTCATAATAGTCCTCCTTATAGTTAATATTCCTCGGGTTAACTTTTAATTGGAGCATCAAGGGCCGGCAGGACCTCTTGGTCCCATGCCTTCCCGCATGGGTCCGCGGCGGTGGCCCCATGGGGCCGCAGAGCCGACCCAGGTGGTTTTGCACCAGGTTTAAGAAGGCGGTGTCCTGACCCGGCTTCAAGTGCTTCTTAAACTCCAGCAGAAAGCGGGCCATCTCTTCTTCCAGGCTTCCCTGCAGGGCGCTGATCTCTTGGACCTTGGCCTGGACCGCGCTCCAGGGCGGGTCCTCGCTCTTGATGAGGTCAAAGAGCTCCAGGCGCTTCTGGGCCAGCTCGGCTCTGATGTCCCGGATACGGCGCCGATGCTCCGGGAACAGGCCCCGGAGAGCCTGCCGCTGGTCGGCATCCAGATTCAGCGCGCCCCACAGCTCCCGCAGGGGCAGCGGCGGCAGCGCCTCCCGCATGGTCGCCAGCGTCCGGTTGTGATAGCGCAGGTACACCAGGGTGCCGATGGTCCCCAGGTTCAGGGCCAGGGAAAATATTACCAGGTAAAGGAGCCAGTTGCGCTTCAATGGCCGTTACCTTCCTCAGGCTGATAAGAAGCCAGGACGGTGCCCAGGGAGCCCTGGGGAAAATCATGGAAATCCTGGAGGCCGGCGACTTCGGCAACGCCGTTTTCCGACGTCAGGGGATAGAAGTCCCGGGCCACGCTGCCTCCCAGGACAATGCCCAGGACCAGGGAGGCGGCCAGGGCCAGGGACTGCCACCAGGGGCGGCGCCGCTCACCTTGCTGGGCCTGGAGGCGGGCCAAAACCTTTTCCGCCACCCGGGGCGGCACGGGCGTGGCCAGCTCTCCCAGGGCGGAGTCCAGCGCCTCAAGTTGCGCCGCCTCCCGGCGGCACCCGGCGCAGCCCTGGAGGTGGGCCTCGATGAAGCCGCGCTCCTCCGGGGCCAACTCGCCGTCCAGCCAGGCGGACAACCGCTCCTTAACTTCCGGGCATGCCATCTTCATTTCAGCCTTTCCCCCAAAAAAGGAATCCATCCCTTATCTCAATAAACACTAAAATCTACAAATATCGGCGCGCGGCGGACATAATTTTGAAAGCTGTTTTTTGAGGGAGGGGGCCAGGGGCAGCGAGCCCCTTGCAATCCCTCCCTCAAGCTCCCTCCCCCAACCCCATAAGGGGGGTTGGGAGGGGATACTTCCGGGGAGGGCGGGGAATAGGTTTCCCCCGTCCTCCCCTCAGATGGCTTTCTTGACGCCCCCGGTTCCGGTGCTTAATTTGCAGGGTAGCACCAAAATTTCACCGGCCGATTCCCGGGGCCCAGGGAGGATTTTATGTTATCACAGATTCCCGTGGATTTTACCAAAGTAGCCAAGAAAGACCTGAACAAGGAGATACTGCGGCTCGCCATCATTGCCGAGCTGGATGCCATCAATCTCTACGAGCAAATGGCGGCCCTCACCGACGACAAAGATATCAAGGCGGTCCTGCTGGACATCGCCAAGGAAGAAAAGACCCACGTGGGGGAATTCCAAACCATGCTGCTGCGCCTGGACACGGACCAGGTAAAGGAAATGGAACACGGCAAAAAAGAAGTGAAGGAGCTCACGGGGAAGTAGAGTTCTTTTCTTTCATTGGGCAGCGGCGTTATCTCAATCCCCAAAATCATAAACCCTCCGGCCGGTGGAGTGCGGGCTCCTGCGGCGCGGCGCCGCGGCGCCGCCAGGCCTTGCGCAGCTCCGAGACCAGCACTTGCAGGGGCGGGAAGATCAGCAAGAAAAGCAGATCCCGGCCCTCCAGGGGCGCGGTCCGGAAGATCTTTTGCAGGAAGGGAGCGTAACTCAGGGCCAGGAGGACGGCCCCCACCCCGGCCAGCCCGGCCAGGAGCAGGCGGTTGGTGAAGAAGCCCACCCGGAAGAGGGACTCCCGTTCGGTGCGCAAGGTTAGGGCATTGCCGGCGGCCGCCATGATGATGCCGCCGTAGCACATGGTGGTGGCCCGAAGGTAAAGGGGCCCCGTGGCGGCCATCTCCTGGCCCGGGCGCCAGCCCGCCAGCCAGTAGACGTAGAAGTAGGAGGCCAGGCCGGCCCCCGCGGTCAGCAGCCCCAGGAAGACGAACCGCCGGGCCACCTTCAGGTCGATAAGATGGTCTTTCCGGGAACGGGGCGGCTGGTCCATGATCCCCGGCTCCGGGGGTTCGGACCCCAGGGCCAGGGCCGGCAAGAGGTCCGCCCCCAGGTCCACGGCCAGGATCTGCATGATCCCCAAGGGCAGGGGGATGCCGGTTAGGACGAAGAGGATGAAGGGGACCGCCTCCGCCACGTTGGAAGCGAAGATATAAGTGATGAATTTTTGGATGTTGACGTAAACCGCCCGGCCTTCCTCGATGGCGGCCACGATGGAGGCGAAGTTGTCATCCGCCAGCACCATGGCCGCCGCCTCTTTGCTCACCTCGGTGCCGCGCCGGCCCATGGCCACCCCTATATCTGCGGCCTTCAGGGCCGGCCCGTCGTTGACCCCGTCGCCGGTGACCGCCACCGTGTGGCCCAGGTTCCTCAGGGCCGTGACGATGCGCAACTTCTCTTCCGGTGAGGTGCGGGCAAAAATCATATCGCCTTCCCGCTTTAGGAGCTTGCGGAGCTGGACCTCGGGCAGGTGGGAGACCATCTCCCCGGTGAGGATGGGAAACCGGGGGTCCAGATTCATGCCGATCTGCCCGGCCACGGCCCGGGCGGTGCCGCCATAATCCCCGGTGACCATGACGATGCGGATGCCCGCCCGGCGGCACTTGGCGATGGCCGGGGGCACCTCCGGCCGGGGCGGGTCCATCATCCCGGCAAGGGCAAGCAAGCTGAGCTCTCTTTCGGCTTCCTGCTGGTCGAGCTCCTCGGTCCCCACCTCCTTGAAGGCCAGGGCCAGGAGCCTCTGTCCCTGCTGAGCCATGTGGTTCAAGGTTTGAATCAGCAGGGCCCGGTCCTGGGCCGTCAGTTCCCGGCGGTTGCCCTGCCAGTCGGTAACAGTGCGGCACAGGGGGATCAGGGTATCGGGGGCGCCTTTGACCCAGACGCGGCGGCCGCCTCCGGGGGAGGCATTGATGGTGCTCATGCGCTTGCGCACCGACTCGAAGGGAAAGACCTGGAGCCGGGGTTGGGACTGGCGGATTTCTGCCGCCTTGCTGCCGGCCTTGGCCGCCAGCACCAGGAGGGCCGCCTCGGTGGGGTCCCCCACGGGGGTGCCGGTCTCGGTGAAGAAGGCATTGTTGCACAGGACCGCGCAGGTGGCGGCCAGTTCCAGGAGGGGGCTCTGGTGCTTTTTCCGGGGGGAGGGGGGCGCCCTCCAGTTCCAGCCGGCCTTCCACCCTCAGCCCGGAGCCCGTCACCTGAAGGAGTTGGCCATCCAGCCAGACCCTCTCCACCATGATCTCGTTGGTGGTCAGCGTGCCGGTCTTGTCGGTGCAAATGACGGTGGCGGCCCCCAGGGTCTCCACCCCGGAAAGCTTTTTCACCAGGGCGTTCTTTCGGGCCAGGCGCTGCACCGCCAGAGCCAGCGACAGGCTGAGGGTGGGCAGCAGCCCCTCGGGCACGAAGGCCACGATCATGCCGATGGCAAAGATGAGGCTGGCAAAGAGGGTGAGCTTGCCGGTGAGGATGCCTACGCCGAAGAAGACGGCGCCGACGGAAAAGGCCACGGCCGCCACCACCCGGGCCACCACCTGCATCTCCCGCTGCAGAGGGCTGGGCTTTTCCTCCACCCGCTGGGTCAGGGAGGCGATGTTGCCCAGCTGGGTGTCCATGCCGGTGGCGATGACCACGGCCCGGGCTGCGCCGGAGAGGGCCGCGGTGCCGGCAAACACCAGATTGGGCATTTCAGTCCAGAGGAACTGCTGGCCGTCCTCCACGGGCTCGGCAAACTTGTAGGCGGGGCGGGACTCCCCGGTGAGGGCGCTGTTATCCACTCGGAAGTCCTGGGAGTCAATGAGGCGGGCATCCGCCGGGATCTGGTCCCCGGCCTCCAGAAGAATCACATCGCCGGGAACGACCGCGGCCGCTTCCACCTCCCGGACCCGGCCGTCGCGGCACAGGCGGCTTTTGGCAGGCAGCAGCTTCTCCAGGGCCTCGATTGCCTTTTCGGCCCGGTACTCCTGCCAGAAGCTGAAGACCGCGTTGATCAGGATGACCAGGGGAATGGCCCCCGCCAACCCTGTCATACCCGCGAGATACGAAAACCCGGAGGCGGTCCAGAGCAGCAGAGCAAAGAGGTTGACGAAATTGGCGCCAAAGCGCAGGATTAAGGGCCGGCGGCGCAGCCGTTCGATGCGGTTGGGGCCCGTCTCGGCAAGCCTTCTGGCGGCTTCCTCCTGCGAAAGCCCCTGCTCCGCGGTCTGCAACTCCTCGAAAATCTCTTTCTGGGAGAGGACCCAGTAGTTCTCGTGGCCGGCCTCCTCCTGCAGCCTGATGGCCCGCAGGACCTCGGCGGCGCGGTCTTTGGCCAGCAGTTCGGCCCGCAGCCCGGGGTCGCGCAGGAAGGCGGTGAGGCGAGCCAGGGTCTGAAAATGGCTGCCGCTTTCCTTCAGGGGGGAGAGAAGCACCGCCAGGAGGTGCAGGCGCTGGCCGTCGAGTTCCACCCCTGCCGGCGAAATGGCCAACACCAGGAGCGCCTGGTCCATCGCGTCGGTGAGGTTGTGGAGGATGGCCAGGCCTTCCCCCAGGTAGCCATGGAGCAGGTGCAGCTCTTCCTTTTCGAAGACCCCCGGCGCCACCGCCAGAGGCACCCGGGACCGCACCTGATCGATGAGCTCCCGCAGGGCCTCTGCTGGCGGCGGCGCAAAGTTCAGGATGATGTTATCCGGGGCCAGCAACTCATAGATTTTCATGGCGCCATGATAATACGAATCGCCCGGGGAGTGGGGGATTTTAACGCTTGCTGGGGTGCCGTAAAATAACCTGCGGTGGGGGCTGGTTATTCTGCCGCAAGATCATTCCAGATAATCCTGCAGAGCCTTTTTCAGGAACTGGCGGGCCCGTTTGAGCAGTCCGTCCACGGCCTGGGGGCTGAGGCCCATTTCCGCGGCGATTTCCTGGTAGCTCAGCCCGGCGAAGCGTTTCAGGATCAGGGCCCGGCGCTGGTTCTCGGGGAGCGCCGCCAACAATTCCTCCAGGCGCCGGCCCAGGTCCTGCTCTTCCAGGGCTTGCAGGGGGGTGGCCCCGGAGTCCGCTAAAGTTATGGAATCCTCCTGGTCCAGGGATTCCTGGGGATGCCGCGCCCGGAGCAGATTCAGACAGTGGTTGGCGGTGATGCGGTGGAGCCAGGCGGAAACGGAGGCCTTGGGCTCAAAGCGGTGGGCGTTCTCATAGACCTTGAGAAAGACCTCCTGGAGGGCGTCTTCCGCTTCCAGGGGATCCTTCAGCAAGCGATAGGCCACCTGGTAAAGCCGGTTCTGGTGGCGGCGGATGAGCTCGGCCAGGGCCGTGGTCTCGCCCCGGGCGAGGCGCCGGAGCAGGGCATAGTCCAGGTCTGTGGGCGGGGAGTTCAAAACAGGGTTATGAGGATGAGGTCATCCTTTTTGCAGGCCCGGAGCTTTTCCATGTGGCGCAGCGGGGCGAATTCACGACGCAGTTCATCTTCCGTCAGCCCCAGGAGAGCGGCGGCCTCGGGAATCGGCACCTCGCCCCGTTCCTGCACCAGGTCGTAAAGCTTTTGCTGTAACGGGGTCAAATCGTGTCCCCCCGGCAGGTCCTTGAGGCTTTTGGCCGTGTGCACCGCCCAGGGGTCGCAGGTCCGAGTGGGGCTCAGGGCCTCCATATAACAGTCTTCGCACAGCACCTCTCCCAGATACTCCCGGGCCTCCGAGGCTGCAAAGGCGGCGCCGCACCGGGCACAGGTAGCGTTCACGGTTATTCACCCCCACCCTAACCCTCCCCCTCAAGGGGGTAGGGAATAGGGGTTAGGATGGTAAAAGGGCCTTAAAGTATAAAGGCCCCAGGTCTGGCGTAATCGCCGGCGGCAAAATTTATCCTGGCTGGCGCCCCAGGCGGACCGCCTGGGGCTGGGTAAGGTGCCGGTTGGCAGGCAACGAAGTTTTACAAATCGTACTCGCCTTCCATCTCCAGGATGAACTGGCCGTGCTTGTCAGAGGGTTTCACCGTAAAGGTGCCGTTGCCTTTGATGCCGGTCAACTTGCCGATGCCCCTGTAGGTCTTCCAGGTACCCTTGGTAATCGTTCCTTGGCGCTGCCCTTCAAACCGGGAGAAAACTCCCCCATGTTCATAGATGGTGGTGGCATAGCCCTGCATAGGGCCCTCCCCCCTGATACGATCATGGAAGCCGACGCTGCGGCGGGAGACAAACTCCCCGGCCACCCCGGGGGTGTAATTGATGGGCTCGCCTTCCATTTCCGTGAGCATCAGGGAGTGGTCCGGGGCATCTCCCACTGCTAACATTTCTCGACGAGTTACAAAAATTTTAAAGGCGGCTTCGCGGTGCATGGTGATCCCTCCTGTGGCTGCTGTTTTTAGGCTTGCGGGCCGGCAGCGCGGGGATTCCCGCCTGCGCCCTTCCCAGAAATTAGATATCGAGTTCGTTCAATTCAAGGACGTTGCTTTGAATAAATTCGCGGCGGGGCTCCACTTTGTCGCCCATGAGGATGGTGAAGATTTCGTCCGCGGCCACCGCGTCTTCGATATTGACCTTCAGCAGGGTGCGATTTTCCGGGTCCATGGTGGTCTCCCAGAGCTGCTCGGGGTTCATCTCCCCCAGGCCTTTGAAGCGCTGGATGGTGATGCCTTTCTGGCCCTCCTCCAGGATGAAGGCCACCAGGCTCTCCAGGGTGGCGAAATCCCAGTGGCGGTCCTTGCCTTCCAGGCGGTGGGGCGGGGTCTTAAGGTCCTCCAGGGTCTGGTCCAGCTTCACCAGGGCTTGAAAATCGCTGCCGCCCAGCAGTTCCCGGTCGATGCGCATTTCCGCAGATTCGCGCCCCGCGGCCGAGAGGATGACGGCCCAGCACTGATGCTCTTCGTCGGCTTCCAGGCGGGCGAGCCATTTCTTGGAATCATTCAGGGCCGCTACCAGCTCCTGCAGCCGCTCCTCGTGACGCAGGCCCTCCTTGGACACCAGCCCCCGGTTCAGGATTAACCTCACCACTTCCCGGGCCAGGCCCCGCTTTTCGAAGCGGCTGAGATACTCCTGATAGGCGATGACCCGTTCCAGGGCCTGGGCCAGGGGCGGCCCCTCCAGGGTGCGGTTGGCCCCCAGGCGCAGGCGCTTTTTCTCGATGCCCCGCTGCAGCAGGTATTTCTTGAACTCCCCGTCGTCCTTCAAGTAAGTCTTTTCCGTGCCCCGGGTGAGCCGGTACAGGGGGGGCTGGGCGATGTAGAGGTAGCCGCCTTCCACCAGGGGCGCCATTTGGCGGTAGAAAAAGGTGAGCAGCAGGGTGCGGATATGGGCCCCATCCACGTCCGCGTCGGTCATGATGATGACCTTGTGATAGCGCAGGTCGTCGAAATTCGGTTCGTCCTTGGAGAGGTCTGAACCCAGGGAAGAAATCAGGGTGCGGATCTCCGGGTTTTCCAGCATCTTCTCGAAGCGGGCCTTCTCCACGTTGATAATCTTGCCTTTGAGGGGCAGGATGGCCTGGAAGCGCCGGTCCCGGGCCTGCTTGGCGGAGCCGCCGGCGGAGTCGCCCTCCACCAGGTAGATCTCCCGGCGGGAGGGGTCCCGCTCCTGGCAGTCGGCCAGCTTGCCCGGCAGCGTCATGTCCCCCAGGGCCCCTTTTTTGCGCACCAGGTCCCGGGCGCGGCGGGCCGCCTCCCGGGCCCGGGCCGCTTCCAGCAACTTGGTGAGGATGCGCCTGGCCACGTGGGGGGTTTCGCCCATGAAAGTCAGGAGGTGCTCGTAGAGCAGGTTTTCCACCAGGCCCTTGACTTCGCTGTTCCCCAGCTTGGTCTTGGTCTGGCCCTCGAACTGGGGGTGGGGGAGTTTCACGCTGATAACCGCGATGAGCCCCTCCCGCACGTCTTCCCCCTGAAGATGGCTGTTCTTGAGGTTTTTGGGCAGATCGCTCACTGCCATGTACTGGTTGATGGCCCGGGTCAGTCCCGCCTTGAAGCCGCTCAGGTGGGAGCCGCCTTCCCGGGTGTTGATGTTGTTGGCGAAGGAGAAAATCTGCTCGTTGTAAGTGTCGTTGTACTGAAAGGCGATCTCCATCTGGATGCCGTTTCTGCCGCCGGAGAGATAAATGGGGTCCGGATGGATGGGGGTCTTGTTGCGGTTCAGGTACTGCACGAAGGAGACGATGCCGCCTTCGTAGAGGAACTCGTTTTTGCGGCCGGATAATTCTTCCAGCAGGTTGATGTGGACCCCGCCGTTCAGGAAGGAGAGCTCCCGCAGGCGCTGGGCCAAGAGATCGTAGCTGAAATGGATCTCCGGGAAGATTTCCGAGTCGGGTTTGAAGGTGACCACGGTGCCCCGGCGCCGGGTCTTGCCGGTGAGCGTCAGGGGGGTCACGGTCTTGCCCCGCTCGTAGCGCTGGTGATAGACCTTGCCGTCCCGGCGGATTTCCACTTCCAGGTATTCGGACAGGGCGTTGACCACGGAGACGCCCACGCCGTGGAGGCCGCCGGAGACCTTGTAGGCCCCGGAGTCGAACTTGCCGCCGGCGTGCAGCCGGGTCATGACCACTTCCACCGCGGGCAGCTTCTCGGTGGGGTGCGCTTCCACCGGGATGCCCCGGCCGTTGTCTTCCACGGTGACGCTGTTATCAGAATGGACCTTGACCTTGATTTCGTTGCAATGCCCGGCCATGGCTTCGTCGACGGAGTTGTCCACCACCTCGTAGACCAGGTGGTGCAAGCCCTCCAGGCCGGTGTTGCCGATGTACATGGCCGGCCGCTCCCGCACAGGCTCCAGGCCCTTGAGGACCTGGATCTTTTCGGCGCCGTAGGCGGTTACCGCGGCGTCGGGGGCAAGGTTGGTGTCCGGCAAGTTATGGTTCCTCCTCGCTGAAAAATCCGTTTATCAGGGGCTTATCCCCGTCCTTTAAACAAACCGGTATTTCCATGCCGTCCCGGGGCGCCACCGGTAGTGAAGGATCTTGAACCTTCAGCCGGGGCGACCGGAGCGGCAGAACAGGTTTTTCCCATCCAATCCCCTTTCATTCCGGAGGGATTTTAATGGTACCTCTGATCAGATCGTTCATGGTTTGGGGAGGCGACAGGGTCTGGCAGAGAAGCTCTTTGACCCCTCTGAGAAACCGGTTTCGATCCGCCGGCTGGTGAGTCCCCATAATAATATTTATATCAGGAAAAGCGGTTTTTATCAATTCCGAATATTTTTTGACAAAGGGGCACAGCGTCACCAGGCAATAGGACAGGTGCAGGGCATCCAGGCGGTATTCGGCCAAAGCCCGGACCCGTTTCAGGATTTTTTCCGGCGCCGCCAGGGTGGGGCAGCCGGCGCAATTGATGATGCCGATTAACTCCAGGGGTTCATCTTGGGGATACCGCTCAAAGAAGCCCCGGCGCTTGCGCATATCCGCCAGGCACACCACCGAGGCACAGTTGCTTTCCTGGGTGCAATTGGAACAGGTAATAATGCCGATGCGGGCCATAAAAGGAGTTTTGAGTTTTTAGTTTCGAGTTTTTAGTTAAAAGCTCAGTAATAAGATCATTTTGTTATTTATAGGTTGGTTATGTTGCTTTCCATCGCGCTAACTTACTTTTTAACGCGAGGCACCACCTTGATTTCCAGCATCACCTCACCATAGCCGGCGCACTCGACGCCCACATCCAGGCAGCGGACCTGATGCATGAAATGAAACTGGTTGGGGTCCAGCCCTTCGCTCAGCCGCTCGTTGATGAGGGCCACCGGCACCGCCAACTGCGATACGGCGTACACGCACAGCCTGGGGGGACAGAACTTGGGGATGAAATTGCCATCCACATCCAGGATAAATTTATCGCCCTCCTGATAGCCGGAATTGCAGTTCCGGGCCTTGATCACCTCGGCCTGGATGGAATAGCGGGCCGCGGCCCGGCCCAGCCGCTCCATTTGCCGCAGCCGGGGGTCGCCGGCCTGGAAATGTTTCAGGTCCGCTTCGGTGTAGCCGACCAGTTCACCGAAACGCTTTAAGGCTTTGTGATCTTCCAAAAAGCTTCCTGACTTGGGTGCAGTCTCCACTGGGGGGCGGGGCGCACACCCAGCACAGGCGAGACGCCTGTGCCACCAATCATGACCTAAGTTTTATGTCTTTTACCAAAAACCAAAAACCGTAAGGTGCGCAATGCGCCCCCTACAGGCTCATGGGCATAATGATGCTGAAGTAATGGGGGTCGCCCTGGTCCACCAGGCGGCAGGGGCGGTCCTTTTCGTTCAACTCCAGGAGCACCATGTCGCTTTGCATGGCGCCCAGGGGCTCCAGGAAGTAACGGGCGTTGAAGCCGATCTCCATGGGCAGGCCGGCCGGGTCGCCGGCCTCCAGGAACAGGGGCGCCAACTCCCGGCCCTCGCCCACCTCCGGGTTGGTGAAGCTCACTTCCACGGAATCGGCCATGAGCTTCAGGACGATGCCCTTGAAGCGCTCGGTGGACAGCAGGGCGATGCGCCGGATGGTGTCGAAGAATTCCCGGCGGTTGATAGCGAAGCGGTAGGAGAAGCTCTCGGGGATGATGCGGCGGTAGTCGGGAAATTTCTTGTCCAGGAGCAGGCGGATGAAGAGATACTTGTCGTCAGCCCGGAGCGCCAGGCTCTGCTTGCCCAATCCCAGGGCGACTTTTTCTTCCTCGGCCAGGAAGCGGACCACCTCCGCCATGCCCTTCCGGGGGATGAGGATGCCCTTCTCGATTTCGAACTGCTGGCTTTCGGGCAAGGTCCGCTCGATCAAGGTGAGGCGGTGCCCGTCGGTGGAGATGAGGCGCAGGTGGAAGCCGCCCTCGACCTCCACCCGCTCCCAGAAGATGCTGGAGAGGTGGTACTGGAGGTCGTCGGCGCTCACCGAGAAGATGGTCTTTTCGATCATCTCCTTCACCATGCCGGACTCCACTTCCACCAGGTGCTGGTCGGTGACTTCCGGCACCGGGGGAAACTGGTCCGCGGGCAGACCGTGGAGTTGGTAATAGGAATCTCCCACCTGAATCTTCAGGCTGGATTTATCGGTGCCGGTGAGGTCGATGGTTTCTCCCGGGAGCTCCTTCACCAGATTGAAGAAATAGTGGGCCTGTACCGTGAGGGCTCCATGCTCCAAAACCTGGGCGGGATAAAAACCCCGGAAGCTCACCTCCAAGTCGGTGGCGGAAATGAGCACCCGATTCTCATCGGTTTGCAGGAGAAAATTGGCCAAGATAGGCATGGTGCCCCGGCGGTCCACTACTCCCAGGGTCCGGCCCACCCCCCTCAACAAGGTTTCCCGATCGATGGTCAGGTGCATCTTCATTTTCTCCTAAAAGAAGTATGAATTTAATTGTCTTAATAAGCGCCGCCCATTTTGTTCATAACTGGCTTAAGTGGTTTATCTCAGGTGATTTTTTATCAACAGAGATTCTAGTTTTCCTGGGTGGCAACCCCGGTTTATTGCCATCCGGTGGCGCGGGGTGCCAGCGGCTGGTCGAAAAGGGGAATAATTGGAAAGTTCCTGGAAAGGAAAAAATTGGGTCCGAATTCAGCATGGCTCCGGTTTCCGTTCCCAGGCCTGGGCTCGGGGGTGATCAATCACGCGGCCGCCCCTTTCCCTACCGTCACTTGCACACCGCCCCCTGGCTGCCGGAGCTCACCATGCGGCTGTAGCGGGCGGCGTAACCGTGTTTGATCTTGGGTTCCGGCGACTGCCAGGCCTGGCGGCGCCGGGCCAGTTCTGCCTCATCCACCAGTAGAGTCAGGGTCTTGGCCGGGATATCGATCTTGATACGGTCACCCTCCTGCACCAGGGCGATGGGACCGCCCTCCGCGGCTTCCGGCGAGATATGGCCGATGGCCGCGCCCCGGGTCCCGCCGCTGAAGCGGCCGTCGGTCAACAGGGCCACCTCTTTATCCAGGCCCAGACCGGCGATGGCGGAGGTGGGGGTGAGCATCTCCCGCATACCGGGGCCGCCCTTGGGACCCTCGTAGCGGATGACCACGATGTCCCCGGGCTTGATGCTGGCCGTCCAGGATGGCCCGGGTGGCCTCCTCCTCGGCCTCGAAGACCCGGGCGGTTCCTTCGTTAACCAGCATCTTTTCGTCCACCGCCGACTGCTTCACCACGCCCCCGTCGGGGGCCAGGTTGCCCTTGAGGATGGCGATGCCGCCCTGAGCGTGGTAGGGGTTGGACAGGGGCCGGATGACCTCCGGGTCAAGGACCTTCACGTCGGCCAGATTGTCGGCCACGGTTTGGCCGGTGACGGTAACTGGGGCAGCCGGATCCACCAGGCCACCCTCCAGCAAGGTCTTCATCACCGCCGGGACGCCGCCGGCCCGGTCCAGGTCCTCCAGGTGATGGCGGCCGCCGGGACTCAGGAGCAAAGGTGCGGAGTGCGGCTGGATATTTTGTTGAACAGGTCCAGGGACAGGTCGATCTCCGCCTCCCGGGCGATGGCCGGAACGTGCAGCACGGTGTTGGTGGAGCAGCCCAGGGCCATGTCCACCGCCATGGCGTTCTTGAAGGCCTCCAGGGTGGCGATGTCCCGGGGCAGGATCTTGCTGGTTCACCAGTCCATGATCTTGAAGCCGGCTTTCTTGGCCAGACGGACGCGGGCGGCGTGCACCGCCGGGATGGTGCCGTTGCCGGGGAGGGCCAACCCCAGGGCCTCGCTCAGGCAGTTCATGGAGTTGGCGGTGAACATGCCGGCGCAGGAGCCACAGCCGGGACAGGCGCATTCGGCCAGCTCTTTCAGGTCGTCTTCGCAGATCTTCCCGGCCTTCACCGCGCCCACCCCCTCGAACACGGTGATGAGGTCCACCTCTTTCCCCTGGTAGCGCCCGGCCAGCATGGGGCCGCCGGAAATCAGAATGGCGGGGATGTTGAGCCGGAGGGCCGCCATGAGCATGCCGGGGATGATCTTGTCGCAGTTGGTCACCAGGACCAGGCCGTCCACCGGATGGGCCATGGCCATCACTTCAATGGAGTCGGCGATGAGCTCCCGGGAGGGCAGGGAATATTTCATCCCCTGGTGGTGCATGGCCAACCCGTCGCACACCCCGATGACCCCGAACTCCAAAGGGGTGCCGCCGGCCAGGCGCACCCCGGCCTTGGCCGCCTGGGTGATCTTGTCCAGGTGGATGTGGCCGGGAATGAACTCGTTGAAGGAATTGGCCACGCCGATAATGGGTTGGTCGATTTCCTTGTCGGTCAATCCCATGGCCTTGAGCAGGGACCGGTGCGGGTATTTTTCCAGGCCCAGTTTCATCAGATTGCTGCGCATGAAGCTGCTCCTTTAGGCCGATTCGGACCCGTGGGGGCCGAGGCCGGGCGCCGCTGCGGGTGGGGCTTCGGGGGCTTCCCCGGGCGGCGTGGCCGGAGGCTTCGGTTTCGAAGATCTCCGCCGGGGCCGGGACGGCCGTTTTTTCCCGCCGGAGGGTTTGGCACCGGGAGCCGGCGTTGTCTCGGGAGTTGGCCTGGCCTCGGGGGCGGCCTTGCTCTCCAGAGCCGGTTTGGGTTCGGCAGCCTCCCGTTTGAGGTATTCCACCTGGATATCCTCGGGCCCCAGGCCTTCTTTGCCGGTCACGATGATCTTGATGGCGAATTGTTCCTCCAGGGTGAGGAGGTCCTGGCGCTTCTTATTAAGGAGAAAATTGCTCACCTCCACCGGCACCAAGGCCCGGACCTCCTGGAGCTGGCTCTGGGCCGCCTGGGTGCTGATTTGCCGGAGAAGGCTAACGCTCAGGGTATCCACCTTTTTAATCAGGCCCCGGCCCTGGCAGGCGGGACACATGACGTAGGCGCTGACTTCCGCGGTGGGGCGCAGGCGCTGGCGGGAGAGTTCCAGGAGGCCAAACTTGGACAGATGCCCCACCGTCACCCGGGCCTTATCCCGTTTCAGGCTTTGCTTCAGGGCCTGCTCCACCTCCTTCTGGTGCTTCTTGTCCTTCATGTCAATGAAATCAATGACGATAAGCCCCCCCAGGTCCCGGAGGCGGAGTTGTCGGGCGACCTCTTCCGCGGCCTCCAGGTTGGTCCGGAGGGCCGTGTCTTCCAACTCTTTTTGGCTGGTGCAGCGCCCGGAATTGACGTCGATGGAAACCAGGGCTTCCGTGGGGTTGATGACGATGCTGCCGCCGGATTTGAGGGGCACGCGCTCCGAGTAGATACGGTCGATCTGTTCTTCGATCTGGTAGCGGGTGAAGATGGGGAGCGGGTCCTTATAGAGTTTCAGGGCATGCACGTGGCGGGGGGACATTTCCCGGATAAAGGTGTGCAGGGTCTGAAAGACCTCTTTGTTGTCCACCAGGATGGTCTTGATATCCGGGGAAAAATAGTCCCTGACGGTCCGGGTGATGAGGTCCAGGTCCCGGTGCAGCAGGGAGGGAGCCGGCTGGGACTTGGCGGCCTGCTTGATATTTTCCCAGAGCTTGAGGAGGTAGTTCATGTCCTTGGCCAGTTCCCGGGTGGCGGCGGTCTCGCCGGCGGTGCGGATGATCAGGCCCATCTCCGAGGGCAGTCCCAATTTCTGAGCCAGTTCCTTGAGGCGCTGGCGCTCTTCTTCCTTTTCGATCTTCCGGGAGACCCCCAGATGGCTCTGTTTGGGCAAGAGCACCAGGCGCCGACCGGGGAGAGAAATGTAAGTGCTCAGATAGGCCCCTTTGGTGGCGGATTCCTCTTTGTAGACCTGGACGATGAGCTCCTGGCCTTTGCGCAGTACCCGCTGGATCCGGGGCTTGGCTTTGCCTTGGGGTTTTTCCAGGTAATAGTCGGGATGAATCTCCGAGAGAGGCAAAAAGCCGTGGCGCTCGCCGCCGTAATTGATGAAGGACGCCTGCAGGCTGGGCTCGATGTTGACCACCACGCCTATGTAAATATTGGCTTTAGTGGCTTCCCGGGAGGCAGACTCCAAAGCCAACTCCTCCATCTGGCCTTCTTCGACGATGGCCACCCGGAATTCCTCCGGGTCGGCGGCGTTAACGAACATCTTCCGAGGCGGGCTCATAGACTCCCCTGACGAAGGCGTTGGACGAATTCCCGGAAGCCGGGCTGGCGGTCCTGGGCAGACATGCGGTTCACCGCCAGAGGCAAGGTCGCCGGGCTCTTCAAGTTCCGGATGGGCCGCATCTCCAGGCGGCGGAAAAAGGCGGTGTCCACCAGGAAATTGATGTCGCCCTGCACCGGCTGGAAATAGAGGAACCCTTCCTTCACCGCAATGGGCATGGGCAGGCCGGCTTCCCCCAGCCGGCCCCAACTCACCCAGGGGCGGGGATAATGGTTGAAATTCCGGTTCAGGTACTGGATGTCCCGGTTCTGGATATTGCCCAGCTGAAAGCTTTCAATCATCACATCGCGGCCCAGCTCCTGGTCCCAGGCCAGCATCCCGCCTTTCTGAGGTTTTAGGGGGTTGTTGGCCACCACTTCCATCACCATATGGTAGCCCTCGTCCCCCAACTCCAGGGCCAACCCCAGGCCGGCCAGGTCCAGGGACCCGGTCAGGTAATCCAGGTCCTCGATATTATAGGAGATTTTGTCGGCGAACCGCTGCAGCCAGTCCCTTACCGCGGCTTGAGAGCAGTAAGTCTGGTCCCGGGGGTGATCCCCCGCCAGGGTGAAGAGCTGCCGGTCCATGGCCTGCTGCATCACCATCTGCCCGTGGTTGTGGAGGCGGCGGGGGCTTTTAAGGTCATAAAAAAACTTTCCGGCGCTCAGGTTCAGGCCGTGGAAGCTCTCCTGGACCATGAAGAACACCTGGCTGGGGTTAAAGCCGAAGAAGTGCCACTGGTAAAATTCTTTTTCGATGTGGGCCACCATTTCCCCGGCAATGATGATGAGCAAGTGCTGGCGATCCAGGACTTCCCGGGGAGATTCGCCCATTTCCCGGGCCAGATTGGCCAGGTCAAAGGCCAGCTGCAGCATGTGGCGGGTGCCCAGGGCCAGGGGCAGAAGGTCCTGGGGCGGGCACTCCAGTTCCCCGGCCAGGGCCTCGGGCAAGATGACCTGGCCGCCCTCCATGCTCAGGAGGTGGGCGATGCGCCCCACCGTCAATTCCTGGGCCAGGTTGAGAAAATACTTGGGCCCCAGCATCAACCGGGTGCCTTCGCCGGCCGCGGCGTGTTCGAACAGGATTTCGCCCCGCACCGCCGCGGCCTTGGCCCGGCCCAGCCGCGCCGCATAGCGCCCGTCTTCGGCCAGCACCCGGATCTGGCGAGGCTCTGCAAGGGCTTCCAGACGGGGGTACCGGTTGACCAGGGGCTCTTGAGAAGCGACTTCGGCCATGGTGGCGCAATTGCCGAGTTTCTCGTGGGCCAGGGCGATCAAGGAGTCTATGTAGTGGGTGTGGGAACGGAGATCGGCTGTCGGCATGAGGGCTTGAGGCATAAAAGGCCTGTAATATTGCTAAGTTAGAATTTTGTATCTTATCATTTGGATTAATGGATGTCAAGTTTCTTGCCCAGTTATGTGGGCCCGGGCTGAACCGGGACGCCTGGGGCGGAAACGCAGGTCCGCGACGCCCTTGGGTGGCGGTCCCACCCCAAAATGGTGCCAGAGGTGCCCGGGGATTTGTTCTTCAAAGGGCCGGCCGCAGGTAGGTGGGCACCAGCTGCTCGGGCGCGGCGATTCTGCCCTCCAGCAGGCGCCGGCGCGCCAGGCGGGCCAAGGTGGCGGCCCGGGGAGAGCACATCTCCGGAGGGGCCAGAGAAGTTCCCGGGGGCAGCAGGTCTTTAAGAAAATCGCCGTAGACCTTAAGACCCGGACCGGTGAGCATCAGGGGCGGCCGCAGCCGAGGGGGCAGGGCGGCCACCGGCAAACGGGCGGGCTCCTCCAGCGCCTGGGGCTGATCCTCCAGGCAGGTAAAGAGGCCCCAAAAGAGCTCGTTCCTCTTGGCGTCCAGGAGCACGCCGATGGGCTGAGTCTGGTAGGGAAACTGGGCCGCCAGGACCTCCATGGTGGGTACCGCCACCAGGGGACGCCCCAGGGACCAGGCCAGGCCCTTGGCGGTGGCCAGCCCGATGCGCAGCCCGGTGAAGTTTCCCGGGCCGGTGCTGACGGCAATGGCGCCCAGGTCGGTGAGCCGGCGCCCGGTTTGCCAAAGCAGGGCCTGCACCCCCGGCAGCAGGCGCGTCAGATAGGCGCCCTGGGACGGAAGGGTCAGTTCCCCCAGCAGGCGGTCTGCCGCCACCAGGGCCAGACTCCCCTTATCGGTGGCAGTATCCAGGGCCAGAATGAGCATGGGGTTTTAACGCTGCGGATTGACCAGGCGGACGATGTCCTGGTAGAAAACCAGAACCATCAAAGCCAGAATAATCATGAGCCCCAGGGCCTGGGCCACTTCCCGTTGTTTGATCTCCATGGGTTTTCCCCGGATGGCTTCCAGCATAAAGAAGAACAGGTGGCCGCCGTCCAAAATGGGAATGGGCAGGAGGTTCAGCAGGAAAAGGTTGACGCTCAACACCGCCATGAACTGTATTAGGTAAGTCACCCCCAATTTCGCCTGTTTGCCCGCCACCTGGGCTATAAGAATGGGGCCCCCGATAGTCTTCAGGGGGACTTCCCGGATGAGCAGCTTGTAAAAGCTTTGCACCGTCAGCGCCGAGAGCCGGAAGGTGTACACCGCTCCTTCTTCCAGGGCCGCCAGGGGGCCCACCCGCTCGATGGCCAACTGATCCGCGGAAGAGACGCCGATAATCATGGCGAAGACTTTGGCCCCGAAAATATCAGAAGTTTCCATGCGCTGGGGCACCACCTCCACGTTGAAGATCCGGTCGTCCCGCTTCACCGCCAGGGTCACCGGGCGTTCGCCGGACTGGCGAATCTTCTGGGAGAGTTCATCCCAACGCGCCACCGGGACGCCCGACACCGACAGGATTTTATCCCCCTTTTGGAGGCCGGCGTGGGCCGCGGGGGAATCGGCTTTGACGCTGCCGATCTCGGTGGTCAGGTAAGGGATGCCGGAGAGCGCGAAAACCAGGAAGAGGGCCAGCACGGCAAAGAGAAGATTGAACATGGGGCCGGCCAGGACGATGAGGAACCGGTGCCACAGGGGGTGGTGCATAAAAGAATAGGGCTCCAGTTCGGGGGGCACTTCGTCGTTGGGGTTTTCCCCCAACAGCTTGACGTAGCCTCCCAGGGGGATGACCGACAGGCGGTAATCCGTGTCCCCGATCTTTTTATGCAGCAGTTTGGGGGGAAAGCCCAGGGAAAAGGCTTCCACCCGCACCCTGAACAACTTGGCCAGCAAGAAATGGCCCAGCTCGTGGGCGAATATGAGAATGCCCAGGACGATTATGGTTGCCACAACGGTGACCATCTTAGGTTAACATACTCCTTGCCGGCCCTGATTATAACCCGGATAGCCAGAACCATGGAAAATTAATTGTAAAAAATCCGTTTTTCCCATAAGTGACGGCTTGCCATCCCATCTCCTGGATCGCCCGGCAACGATGGTTGGGGGCAGGTCCGGCCTCGCCCTGGGCGGCAGGCGCCGGTCTTCAGGCGGTTGGTTAAGTCCCCTTATTAATCAACTGCCGGGCAAAATCCCGGGCCCAGCGGTTGACGGCCAGGACCTGCTCCAGGCTGGTAAGCGGCTGGCGCTGGTGGGCGTTCATGGCTGCCTCCACCACCCGGGGGATGTCCAGAAACTTGATGCGGCCCTGAAGAAAGGCGGCCACGGCCATTTCGTTGGCGGCGTTGAGCACCGCGGGCATGGTGCCGCCGGAGCGCGCCGCGGCGTATCCCAGGGCCAGTCCCGGGAAGCGGGTCAGATCCGGAGGCTCGAAGGTGAGCCGGGCCACCTGACAAAGATCCAGGGGGGGCGAATTCAGAGGGAGGCGCCGGGGATAGGCCAGGGCATAGGCGATGGGCAGCCTCATATCCGGTACCCCCAGTTGGGCCAGGACCGAGCCATCCACGAATTCCACCAGGGAATGCACAATGCTCTGGGGGTGGATGTAGACGCCGATCTGGTCCGCCGGCAGATCGAACAGGACGGAGGCCTCGATAACCTCCAGGGCCTTGTTCATCATGGTGGCCGAATCGATGGTGATCTTGGGCCCCATGCTCCAGTTGGGGTGTTTCAGGGCCTGGGCGGCGGTGACCTCCTGGAGGCGCTCCGCCTCCCAGGACCGGAAGGGCCCCCCGGAGGCGGTGAGCCAGAGGCGGCGGATGTCTTCCGGCCTCTGGCCCTGCAAGGCCTGAAAGATGGCGCTGTGCTCGCTGTCCACGGGGATGAGGGGCACGCCCCGGGCCCGGGCCGCGGCCATGACCAGGGGCCCGGCGGCCACCAGGGTCTCTTTGTTGGCCAGGGCCACCGGGATGCCGGCCTCGATGGCGGCCAGGGTGGGCGAAAGGCCCACGGCCCCCACCAGGGCGGAGACCACCATGTCGGCCCCCGAGGCGGTGGCCACCTGGAGGACGCCCCCGGGGCCGGTGAGGATTTCCGGGGCCCCGGCCCCGGGCAGCAAAGCCCGGAGCCCGGCGGCGCCTGCCTCATCCTGCACCGAGACCACCGCCGGGTGGAATTGCTTGACCTGATCCGCCAGGAGCTGGACGTTCTGGCCCGCGGCCAGACCGGTGACCTGGAACTCCCCGGGGTGCTCCGCGACCACCGCCAGGGTGCTGTGCCCGATGGAGCCGGTGGAACCCAAAATGGCCAGGCGTTTCATGAAATTGGGGGTGCCTTTACCGTCTTCCAGAAGTAGTCGCCCACATGGGCAGCAAAGGTTCTAAACATTATTAGGATTGTACCTGATTCGGAACGCGGGTGTAAAGGGATAAGGTGGGAGGGAGCCCGGCGCCGGAAGTTATCAGGGGCCCCGGGCAGCCGCGCCTCCTCCCGCGTCAGTCCCAGGGCCAGATGCCGGCCAGGTATTCCAGGGAGGGGGTCAGGCTGCCTTCCTGGTGGGGCTCCAGGGTGACCAGGGGGCGGCGTTTTTGCCCGGCCAGGTAATCCAGGACCATTTGCAGGGGCACCCGGCCGGTGCCCAGGGCCTGGTGGGAGTCCAGATCGCCCGCGTTGTCGTGGAGGTGCAGCTGGCCGATGACCGGGGCCAGGGTCTTGAGCCAGTGGGGGAAGTCGCCGGTGCTGAAGGCCAGCAGGTGGCCCACGTCGAAGCAGACCTGGAGATTGGGGGCCCGCACCCGGACCAGGACTTCGAGAAAGATCTCCGGGTCGGTTTCATAGACGTTCTCCAGCATCACCATGGCCCCGTGGGCCGCGGCCCGGGCGCTGAGCTCCTTCCAGGTGGCGGCGGCGCGCCCCAGCCATTCTTCCCGGTTCCAGCCGTAGTGCCGGTCCTCATAGCCCAGGTGGCAAACCACCGCCACCGGCTTAAACACCGGCAGGTAGCGGAAGGCCTGGCGCAGCCGGCTGCGGGAGGCGGCCAATACCCCGTCGTCCAGGGCCCCGGGCAGCATATCCTGGAAAGGGCCGTGCAGGGTGAGGCGCCGCCCGGCCCGCCGGAAGGCCCGGCCCACGGCGCCAAAGGCACTGGGGGGGTAGTGGCTCAGGCTGTAGCCATCCAGGCCGATTTCCGGATTCAGTCCCCGCTTCAGAAACCGCTCCAGGTACCCGGAAAACAAAAAGGAAAAGGGAATGTTGACCTGGACCTGGGGGATCAGGGCCGCAGTGGTTATCCCCATGGAGGCTATTGCTCAATGGGGATACTGGCACAGCTCGACAAGCACCCCGAAGGTGGCCTTGGGGTGGATGAAGGCCACCAGGGCGCCGTGGGCGCCCTCCCGGGGAGTCTCGTCGATGAGGCGCACTCCCGCGGCCTTCAGCTCCGCCACCGCCGCGTGAATGTCCTCCACCTCCAGGGCCAGGTGGTGGAACCCTTCGCCCTTGGTTTCCAGGAACTTGGCCACCGGGCTGTCGTCGGCGGTGGGCAGCAGCAGTTCCAGGTTGGATTCCCCCACCTGGAGGAAACTCACTTTTACTTTCTGAGTCTCCACCACTTCTTCGCCCTTGGACTTGAGGCCCAGGTTTTCGGTGTACAGCTTTTTCGGGGCCGCCAGGTCTTTTACCGCGATGCCCAGATGGGCGATGCGCTTGATCTTCATAAAGCCTTCCTCCTTGGGGTTGGGGCGTCAAGCGAAAAATTTATCTCCTATCCCGGCCTTAGTGACCGGGGAAGCCCGTGCAAACTCTACTTGCCCTTGAACTGAGGAATTATATATGATGGTGGGGGCCAGGAAAAGCCCGGCAAGGCAGTTATCTGGATTTTTTCTGCCAATGATTTAGGTAAACCGCAAAACACATCAAGCGCGGACAGGGTGGGTCTGATGACAATCAAGGACGACCAATTCCGGCTCCTGTGGGAGCGCCTGGGAACCTATCGGCAGGAGATGATCGACCTGCAGCGGGAGCTGGTCTGCCGCAATGCGGTGGGGCCGGAGCAGGGCGGCCCCGGGGAGCGGGACAAGGCGGCGTTTCTCATGGACTTGCTAACCGGCTGGGGCCTTAAGGTGGACAATTACCCGGCCCCTGACGAGCTGGCCGCGGGGGGCCAGCGCCCCAACCTGGTGGCGATGCTGCCGGGCAAGAAGCCGGAGAAGGTCTGGGTCTTGAGCCACCTGGACGTGGTGCCGCCGGGGGACGAGAGCCTCTGGCGCTCCGATCCCTTCACCCTGCGGGTGGACGGGGACCGCCTCTACGGCCGGGGCACGGAAGACAACCACCACGGCATCGTCACTTCGATGATGGCGGTGAAGGCCTTCCTGGACCTGAACTACACCCCCGAGCGCACCGTGGCCCTGGCCCTGGTGTCAGATGAGGAAACGGGCAGCCTGCGGGGCCTGGCCCATCTGCTCAAGGAGCAGCGAGAGCTCTTTTCGGAGCGGGATTTGATCATCGTGCCCGACGCCGGCAGCCCGGACAGCACCCTCATCGAGGTGGCAGAAAAGGGCATCCTGTGGCTGCGCCTGACGCTCACCGGCCAGCAGGGCCACGCCTCGAAGCCGCAGCTGGCGAAGAACACCCTGCGGGCCTGCGCCCACGTCATCGTGGCCCTGGAGGAGTTGCGCCGGGAATTTCCTCTACAAAACCCCTTGTTCCAGCCCCCGGAAAGCACCTTCGAGCCCACCCAAAAGGAAGCCAACGTGCCCAACGTCAACACCATTCCGGGGCGGGACGTCTTTTACCTGGATTGCCGGGTGCTGCCGGACTACGAGCTGGCCAGGGTGAAGGAGCGCATCACCGACATGGCCCGGGAGGTGGCCGAACGTTTCGGGGTGACCCTGGAAGTGGAGCCGGTGCAGGAACTGCCCAGCGCCCCGCCCACGGACCCCGAGGCCCCGGTGGTTATGGCCTTAAAGCGGGCCATCCGGGAAGTCTATGGACGGGAGGCGACGCCCCGGGGCATCGGCGGCGGCACCGTGGCCGCCTTCTTCCGCCAGGTGGGCCTGCCAGCCGCAGTCTGGATGACGGTGAGCGACACCGCGCACCAGCCCAACGAGTTTTGCCTGCTGAGCAACCTCCTGGGGGACGCCCGGGTCCTGGCCCACGTTTTTCTGGCCGGGGATTAGGACTAACGGAGGGAGCCAGGGGGGCCCCTAAACCACAGGGCCGGGTAACTTATCTTTTCGGTCTTTCCGGCCACATCTGGCAATGGTCCCAGAAGGTGCGTTCCTGGCAAAAATCCCGATGCTCGTCATCAGCAATGATATAGTTGTCGGGGTCTTCGGCCAGCATTTCGGCCCATTCTTCCCTGGCCAGATCGGGATCCAGGGACCCCAGCCAGGGGCGCAGGGAAAACTGCTCGGCGAACCCCCAGTGACGCAACATCTCCCTGGGGTTTTCCTCATCCAACACCAGATAGGACTGAAAGCCGTCATGCAGCCGGATAATTATGGGACAGGGCATGGCATAATCTCCTTTTTTCCTCCTGCCAATTATATTATGTTAAAAGCCATCCCATAAGGCAACCCACATGAAGACCGGAGTCTGCCATCACCGCGCCACGGCAAGAAAAGCCGGCCGATATCGCCGGGCGCTCCCTTACCTGTTAGGGGCCTGCCTGGCTGCCGGCCTGGCGCTGCTGTGCGCCTGCGGGGAACTGCGGCCTTTACCCCCCGCCATTGAGCCCCAGGGCTACACTGCCATCGAGTACCAGGAGTTGCTGAACCCGCGGCAGGCCGGACTGCAGGCCGGCCAGATGGTCCGGGTAAAGGCTTATTTCTGGCAATTTCTCGCCTACGATCCGGCCATGGTCAGAAATTACCTGAGCCTGGTGCGCCATCCCCTGGGCTGGCCTAGGCTGCGCTGGTTCGCGCTCTATGGCTCCCAGGAGATGAAGGGCTACTATGACCTGGCCGCCCTGGACCAATCCCGTCTTAAACTCTATAAACTTAAGCCCCTGGAACCCATTATGATCTACGGCCAGCTCTCCTCCCTGGGGCCAGGCTTTTACCTGCACGTCCACCACATCGAAGAGATCGTGGCGGATTGACGGGGCCGGGGAAATTACCTGGCCTCTGCGAGGGGAATTAAATGCCGGACGAAGACCAGAGCAAGGACCGGCTCATTGAAGAAATAAAAGAACTGCGTCGGCGGGTGGCGGAATTGGAAAAGTCCGAAACCCGGCACCAGCGTCACCACTGAGGCCTGGCGGGACCTGTGGGCCCAATATGAGGCCATCATCGAGGCCTTCGATGGTTTCGTCTACATTTGCTCCCAAAATTTCGAAGTGGAATTCATGAACCAGCGTTTCATCGAACGGACGGGATACTACCCCCTGGGGCAGAAGTGCTACCGGGTCCTCCATGGCCTGGAGCAGCCCTGCCCCTGGTGCGTGAATGAGCAAGTTTTCCGGGGAGAGACCGTGCGCTGGGAGGTGCTGAGCCCCAAGGACAACCGCTGGTACTATGTGGTGAACACCCCCATCCGGCACCCCGACGGCAGCCTGTCCAAGATGGCCATGATTCAGGACATCACGGACCGCAAGGAGATGGAGAAGGCCTTGGGGGAGACCGAAGAGAGGTATCGCAGCATTTTCGAAAACGCGGTGATCGGCATCTTCCAAAGCAGCCCCCAAGGGCGCTTACTCAGTGTCAACCCCACCCTGGCCCGGATATTCGGCTACGAGTCGCCGGAGGATATGATCACCAGCATCATGGACCTGGGTCACCAGGTCTTTGTGAATCCGGACCGGCGCCAGGAATTCTCCGTGGAAATGGAAAAGGCCGGGGCGGTCCGCGATGCAGAATATCAGGTATACCGCAAAGACGGCAGCAAATTTGGGGTGTCAGTAAACGCCCGGGCGGTGCGGGACGAGGCCGGCGCGGTGCTGTATTATGAAGGCTTTATTCAGGATCTTTCGGCGTGGGAGCGGGTTAACCAATAGACCTGAATTGTGAAGGACTTAAGGGACGACCGGTGGGTACCCCGGCGTATCAGCTTCCTCCCAGGTAGGCTTCCAGGACCTGGGGGTGGCGCCGCAGCTCGGAGGCCGGGCCGGACAGGGCGATCTCGCCGGTCTCCAGGATATAGGCCCGGTGGGCCACTTCCAGGGCCAGGTGGGCGTTCTGCTCCACCAGCAGGATGGCGGCCCCCTGCTCATTGATGCGTTTGATCACCCGGAAGATCTCCCGGACCAGCATGGGGGCCAACCCCATGGAAGGCTCATCCAGCAGCAGCAATTTGGCCCGGGTCATCAGGGCCCTTCCCACCGCCAGCATCTGCTGCTCGCCGCCCGACAGGGTATTGCCCCACTGCCGCCGGCGTTCCCCCAGCCGGGGAAAGAGGCGGAAGACCTCCTCCAGGTCCGGCTCGATGTCGCCGTCCCGGCGCAGGTAGGCCGCCAGGCGCAGATTTTCCATCACCGTCAGGTTGCCGAAGATGCCCCGCCCCTCGGGCACGTGGGCGATGCCCCGCTGCACCCGGAGGTGGGCCGGTAGGCCCAGCAAATTCTCCCCCTTAAAGGCGATCTTCCCCCGGGCCGCGGGCAGCAGCCCGGAGACGGCCTGCAAAATTGAGGACTTGCCCGAGCCGTTGGCCCCGATGAGGGTGACGATCTCGCCGGCCCCCACGGTGAATGACACCCCCCGCACCGCCTGGATGCGGTCGTAGGAAATCCAGAGGTCCTCTACTTCAGGCAAGGTTGATGACGGGGTCAAATTCATCTGAGAAGTTTCATCCTGATAAGGCCGATTCCGCCCCACTGTCCTCCAAGTCGTCCTCCCGCCCCAGATAAGCCTCCAACACCGCGGGGTGGCGGTGGATTTCCTGGGGGGGGCCGGCCGCGATGGTCTCGCCGAAGTCCAGGACCGTAACCCGCTCACAGAGATTCATGACCACCCGCATCTGGTGCTCGATGAGGAGAATCGTCAGGGAGAATTCTTCTTTGAGCTCACGAATCAGGCTGATGAGCTCCTCCGGTTTCCGACTGGTTCATCCCGGCGGCGGGCTCGTCCAACAGCAGCACCTGGGGCCGGCTGATTAGGGCCCGGGCCATCTCGATCAAGCGCTGCTCACCGTAGGGCAGGTGCCGAGCCGGGGTTTCGGCATAATGGCTCAGCCGGAAGCGCTCCAGCAACTCCAGGGCCCGCCGGGTCAGGTTACGTTCTTCCTCCTTGAAGGTGCGGCTGCGGCGCAGGGCGTCGGAAAGGCTGTAGCGGTGCTGGGCGAAGGCCCCCAGGCGGACGTTGTCCAGGACGCTCAACTCCTTGAAGAGCCGGATGTTCTGAAAGGTCCGGGCAATGCCGAGGGCGGTGATGCGGTGGGACGCCCAGGCGCTGATGTCTTCTCCCTTAAAAAGAATTCGGCCCTGAGCGATGCGGAAGACCCCGGTGATGAGGTTGAAGACCGTGGTCTTGCCGGCGCCGTTGGGACCGATGAGACCGGCCAACTCCCCGGGCCCCAGGCGAATGGAAAAATCGGTGAGGGCCCTCAGGCCCCCGAAGTTGTGGGATAGGTCGATGATTTCTAATAGGGCTTTCATTAAAACCTTTTTTGTTCAGGGCCGGTTGGCCCTGAACAAAAACGTTGGTTAAGTGGGGGGAGGGCCAGGGAGTTTTTCATAAGTGCTCCCTGCCCTCCCCCCACACCCCCCACCCAACCCGTGTAGGGGGCTGGCAAGGCGGGGCCGGTGGCCCCGACTTGCCAGCCAAGCAATTCCCCCTTATGGGGTTGGGGGAGAGGGTTTGGGAGAGGGATTGTAAGCGGCCCCGGGCCCCGGGCCCCCTCCCCCCCCAAATACTTCCGCCGGCTTAAAAAGCCGCGCTTCTTTGAAGCCCATGAGGCCCAGGGGCCGGAAGATCATGAGCAGCACCAGGAGCAGCGGCCCCAGCACCCAGCGCCAGAGGCCCAGGGGCCGCAGCAGTTCCAGTAGCACCGTGAAGATGGTGGCCCCCAAGAGCGACCCCGTCAGGCTCCCCACCCCGCCCAGGTAGACCATGACCAGCATGTCGGTGGATTTCAGGATGGAGAAGCTGCGGGGGTTGATGAATTGCAGCAGGTGGGCGAAGAGCCCTCCGGCCACCCCGGCGAAAAAGGCGGAGATGAGAAAGGCGTAAATCTTGAGGCGCTTGGTGTCCACCGAAGTGAGGTTGGCCGCCACTTCGTCTTCCCGGATGGCCATGATGCCCCGGCCGAAGTTGGAGTAGACCAGGTTGCGCAAGACATAAAGCGTCAGCAAGACCCAGAAAGCCACCCAGAACAGGGAGGTGAGCCGGGGCATGCCCAGGTAGCCCCGGGGGCCGCCGACGATCTCCAGATTCTCCAGCACGCTTTTGACGATCATGTTGAAGGCCAGGGTGACGATGGCCAGGTAGTCCCCCCGGGTGCGGAAGGAGGGATAGGCCACCAGCAGGCCGGCGAACGCCGCCGCCAACCCCCCCACGATGAGCACGCCGGGAAAGAGCCAGGGGCCCCAGGCCCGGGGCAGCACCGCCACGGTAATGATGGCGGAAATGTAGGCGCCGATGCCCATGAACCCGGCATGGCCCACGGAGAACTCCCCCATGTAGCCGTTCACCAGGTTGAGGCTCAAGGTGAGGATCATGTTGATCCCCACGTACATCAGGATCTGCACGATGTAGGGGTTGAGGAAGCCGGTGCCGGGCAAAACCCAGGCCAGGGCCAAAACTAAGGCCGCCCCGACCCAGACCAGCCACCTGCCGTTGCTGCATCCTCGCTGCGACTCCTGGGGCACGGCGACGCCGTGCCCCTACAAATCTTATGGGGTTGGGGTTGGGGGTTTGGGGGAGTTTTTTGTAAGTGCAGGGGCCGTCTGCCCCTGGCCCCCTCTCCCAACCATTACTCTACACCCGCTCAAACACCGGCCGGCCCAGGAGGCCGGTGGGTTTGAAGACCAGGAGGAGGAGCAGCAGGGAGAAGGCCACGAAGTCCCGGTAGGTGGAGGAAGGCAGCAGCAGCGGCGTGAAGACTTCCACCAGTCCCAGGATATAGCCTCCCAGCATGGCCCCCCGGATATTGCCGATGCCGCCCACCACCGCGGCGATGAAGGCCCACCAGCCGATGCGGATGCCCATGTAGGGGTCCAGGACCGGGTAGGCCAGGCCGTACAGCAGGCCCCCGGCCGCGGCGATGGCGGAGCCGATGGCGAAAGTCAGGGAGATGACCCGATCCACCGGCACCCCCATGAGGGGCACGATGGGCCGGTTATAGGAGATGGCCCGCATGGCCATGCCCAAAAGGGTCCGGCGCACCAGCAGGTCCAGCAGGATCATGAGGAGGGCGGCCATGAGAATGATGAGAATTTGCAAGGGGGTGATGGTGAGGCCGGCGAACTCCCAAGGCTTCATGGTGATAAGGGAGGGAAAGTGGCGGGGCTCCGGGCCCAGCAGTCCCAGGGTGAAATTCTCCAGGAAAAGGCCCACCCCCAGGGCGGTGATGACCGCGGAGACCCGGGGGGCCTGGCGCAGGGGGCGGTAGGCCAACCGCTCGATGGTCACCCCCAGCACCGCGGTCAGCACCATGCTGAACAGCAACGTGCCGGTGAAGACCAGCACCAGGGGCAGTCTAAGGGGCAGTCCCAAAAGAAAGACCGCCCCGGCCAGGCAGAGATAAGTCCCCACCATGAAGATGTCGCCATGGGCGAAGTTAATCATGGTGAGGATGCCGTAAACCATGGTGTAGCCCAGGGCGATGAGGGCGTAGACGCTCCCCAATTGCAGGGTGTTCAGGACGTTTTGGGCCAGGATCTGGAGCATGGGCTAAAAGATGATTTCTTTGTGCGAAGAATGTCATTCTGAAAGGAGCGCAGGCGGAGTGCAGAATCTAGATTAATCGCTTCAGGCGCGAGAATGACATTCTACTGACACAGCCGGGGTACTTGAAATTGACCTGTTACACTCCAGCTCAAAAACCAAAAACCAAAAACCGAAAACCGTCTTTTACGGCTGCACGCTGGAGAAATATTTGAACTTGCCGTCCTTGATCTGGAGGATGACCGCGCTCTTGATGGGGTCGCAGGAGTTTTTGAACTTCATCATGCCGGTGCCCCCTTCGAACTCCTCGATGGTGGCCAGGGCGTCCCGCACCTTTTGCCGGTCCAGGGCCCCGGCCTTGGCGATGGCCGCCAGGAGCAAATTCCCGGCGTCATAGGTGAGGGCGGCCACGTCGTCCGGTTTTTTCCCGTATTTGGCTTCATAGTCCTGAATGAATTTCTGGGCCTTGGGGGTGGCGATGTCCGGGGCGTAGTGGGTGCTGAAAAAGCTGCCTTCCAGGTCCTGGGCCCCCAGGCGCAGGAGCTCCTGGCTGCCCCAGGAGTCGGAGCCGATGAGGGGGCTAGCTAAGGCCCAGGCGGCGGGCCTGCTGGGCCTGCAGGGGCACTTCGTTGTAATAGTTGGGGAGAAAGAGCACCTCGGGGTTGGCCGCCTTGATGATGGTGAGCTGGGAAGAGAAGTCTTTGTCGTCTTTGGTATAGGATTCGAAGGCCACCACCTGGCCGCCGTCGGCTTCGAAAAATTTCTTGAAGAACTCGGCGATGCCCTTGTTGTATTCCGAGGCCACGTCGTAGAGGACCGCGGCGGTCTTGGCTTTGAGGTTCTCCCGGGCGAACTTGGCCATCACCTGGCCCTGGAAATCGTCCAGGAAGCAGGCCCGGAAGACGAATTTCTTGCCTTCCGTGGTCTTGGGGTTGGTGGACCAGGGGCTGATCATGATGACCCCGGCGTCTTCGGTGATGCGGGCCGCGGGGATGGCGTTGCCCGAGGCGTTGGGGCCGATGATGGCCAGGACGTTGTTCTGGCTGATGAGCTTCTGGGCCACGGCGGCCGCGGACTCGGCCTTGTCTTCATTGTCTTCGATGTAGAGCTTGATGGGGTACTTCTTGTCTCCCACCTTAAGGCCGCCGGCCTGGTTCACCTGCTGGGCCAGGAGTTCCATGGCCTTTTTGCAGGAGTCGCCCACGGTGGGCTTAGAGCCGGTGAGTTCGGCGTTGACCCCGATGCGGATCTCGTCCTTGGCGCCGGGGCCACAACCCCAAATTAAGCAAATTCCTACCAGCAAAATTACCACGGCCCGTTTCTGCCAGCGCATACCTGCTCCTTTCCCCTGGCGCCTGTGATGGAGAAGCTGCAGCCCATGGCTGCTGGCTTTCAATCTATCAAAGGCGGAGTTGCCCCGTCAACTGCAAAGAAGGGCGGCAGGACCTAAGGGGGGAGCCCCCCTTTCCGCCCGCCTCGGGGGCCCCACCAAAATAAATCCCCAGGTTTTTCCTTTACTTAGGCCATAGGCGCGGGTATAAGCTGTTTAGGGCCTTTGCCGTGGCCCGGCAACCAGCCCCCAGTGGCGGGGATTTCTGAAAAGAACCTGTAAGAATCAAGGGACAGCCGATGAACCAGAAAGCGGCAGAGGAGCCTATCCCGAAGAAGAAGGCGCTGCTCAAAAAGATCTACCTGTTTTCCGGGGTGGGAGAGGCGGACCTGGAGGTCCTGGCTCAAATGGCCTTCAGCAAGGCCTTTCCCCGGCAGTCCGTCATCTTTTGGGAGGGGAAAGAGGCCCAGGGTTTCTACATCCTGGTCGGGGGCCAGGCCAAGCTGGTGAAAAGCTCCCCGGATGGGAAAGAATATATCATCCGGCTGGTGGGGGCGGGGGAGACTTTTGCCGAAGCCGCGGTCTTCGGCGACATCCCCTATCCGGCCACCGCCATCGCGCTGGAAGATTGCCAGACCCTGTTTTTCCCCAAGGCCCCTTTTCTCAGGCACCTGGCGGCCTCGCCCACCCTGGCCCGCAACATGCTGGCCACCTTGAGCAAGTTGATGCTCCATTTGACCAAGCAGTTGGAAGACCTGTCGTTGAAAGAAGTGTCGGCCCGTCTGGCCCGCTACATCCTGGAAAGATGCCAGGAAACTCACGGTAAAATAGAGAAAGGCATGACCTGCGAACTGCCCACTACCAAAACGCATCTGGCCGCTTACCTGGGCACCATCAGTGAAACATTGTCTCGCACTTTATCCCGATTTAAAAGTCTGGGGGTGATAGAAGTCGATAAGGGAAAAATTACCATCATTGACCCCGCCACTTTGCAAAACATAGCCGGAAAATAAACCTCCTAAGTTTTCCCGTATCTTCGAAGCAGAACAAAAGGATAGAACAGATAAAAAAAAGTCTGTTATGTAAAAAATTGCTTGACAAGGGAAATCATAGTTAAATATAAATCCCCATTAGGCCTTCAAAAAATTCATGCTCTTACAGTAATTAAAAAATTAAACGAGAGGGAAATTTCTTATGGCGACCGAAGTACTCAAATTAACGGCCCAGATTGTAATTTCACATGCTTCAATGAGCGAACTCACTCCCAAAGAATTGGTGGAGGAGATAAAAGAAATTTATAGTGTGTTAGCCTCTCTGGAAGCCGGCGAAGCAGTGCCGGAAGCCGCCCCGGGCGTGCCGGAAAAGGGCAAGGAAGCAGTAGTTAAGAAACCGTCGGTGCCCCTGGATGAAATTGTGAAAGAAAAATACGTCGTCTGCCTGGAGTGCGGCAAAAAGATGCGCACCCTGAAAGCTCATCTGCGCAAAGCGCACCATCTGGCGCCGGCCGATTATTTCCGCCGGTACGGCCTTGACCCCAAGAAATTCCCCCTGGTTTGCAAAGAGTACTCCGAACAGCGCCGGAAGTTGGCCAAAGAAAAGGGCCTGGGAGAGCGGGGTTTCCGGCGCAAGGCATCCAGCTGAGCACCCGGTAATCTGGGAGCAAGAAAGATCGCCTGAGCGGGGATAGGTCTGTTCAGTCGCAGGCTGGTGGAAAGGGACCGATGCCGGTCCCTTTCTTTTTTGCAGTTAAAAAAGTTTGTGGCACAGCCACCCCATTAAATCTTGGGGAAAGCGAGGCGCTTCGGCGGTCTGCTTTTTGGCCTGGAAACTTGAGTTTTACGGCAAGGGGGGTTACATTAACGCATCATGCGCTTGAGTCTCAACTGGCTGAAAGAATTGGTGGACCTCACGGTGTCGGCCCAGGAGTTGGCGGATAGACTGACCATGGCCGGTCTGGAAGTGGAGGCCATAGAAGAAGTGACCCCGGATTTTTCCGGGGTGGTGGTGGCCCGGGTGACGGGGGTGGAGCCCCACCCCAACGCCGAGCGCTTGAAGGTGGCGGCAGTGGACGACGGCGGCCGCACCTATCTGGTGGTTTGCGGGGCCCCCAACGTGCGGGGCGACCGATTTTATGCCTTTGCGCCCCCGGGAGCCGTCCTCTCCGGCGGCCGGCGGATCGAGCCCGCCAAGCTCCGGGGCGTGGTCTCCCAGGGGATGCTCCTGGCGGAAGATGAGCTGGGGCTGTCGGCGGACCATGAGGGCCTCATGGAGATTGCCCAGGACCTTCCGGTGGGCCAGGACCTGGCCGGGGCCCTGAACCTTGAGGACACGGTCCTCACCGTGGCCATCACCGCCAACCGGTCCGACTGCCTGAGCGTCCTGGGCCTGGCCCGGGAGGTGGCGGCCCTGCTCAACCAGCCCCTGCGCCACCCGGAGCCCAAGGCGGCGCCGTCCCGGGGTCCGGAACTCAAGGCCAAAGTGACCATCCTGGACCCGGTGCACTGCCCCCGGTACGCTGCCCGGTTGTTGACCAATCTGACGGTGAAGCCCTCCCCCTTCTGGCTGCGCCGCCGCTTGCAGCTGGCGGGGCTCAGGACCATCAACAACCTGGTGGACATCACCAACTATGTCCTTTTAGAGTTCGGCCAACCGCTGCACGCCTTCGACTTTGAAAAGCTCACGGGCGGCGAGATCGTGGTGCGGCTGCCCCGGCCCGGGGAGCGCACCTTCGTCACCCTGGACGGCCAGGAGCGGGAGCTCAACCCGGAGACCCTGCTCATCTGCGACGCGGTGCGGCCGGTGGCCCTGGCGGGCATCATGGGCGGCCTGGATTCGGAAGTCACCCCGGCCACCAGCCAGGTGCTCATCGAGAGCGCCTACTTCAATCCCCGCACCATCCGGCGCACCGCCAAGCGCCTGGGCCTGAGCACCGAGGCGTCCTACCGCTTCGAACGCGGGGTGGACCCCGAGGCGGTGACCCACGCCCTGGAGCGGGCCACCCAGCTCATGCTGGACCTGGGCGGCGGCGAGGCCCCCGGCGCCCGGCTGGACGTCTACCCGACCCCCATCTATCACCCGCGCCTCGCCCTGCGGGTCTCCCGGGCCAACCAGGTCCTGGGCACCGAGTTTTCCCAGGAGCAGATGGTACAGCTTCTAAGGAGGCTCCATCTGCCGGTGTTGTCGGTGGATGGGGACCATCTGGCGCTGCAAGTGCCCTCCTTCCGGGGGGACCTGGAGCGGGAAGTGGACCTCATCGAGGAGATCGCCCGGCTGGCCGGCTACGGTACCATCCCGGTGACCCTGCCCCGAGGGGTGGTGTCCACGCCGCGACCGGGCCCCGAAGTGGAGCTGCGCCGGGCCGCCAAACAGTTGCTGTTGGGGTTGGGGTTCTTCGAGGCCATCACTTATTCCTTCCAGTCGGAGCGCCTGGAGGCCCTGGCGCCGGAGGCGGCCCCGGCCGGCCGGGCGCTGCGCCTGGCCAATCCCCTGAGCGAGGAGCAGGCGGTGATGCGCACCTCCCTTATTCCGGGGCTGCTGGAGACCTTGCGCCGCAACACCCTGAAGCAGGTCCTGGACGTGCGCCTCTTCGAGGTCTCCAAAGTCTTTATCCCGGCGCCCGGGGCGGAGCTCCCCCGGGAGGAGCAAATGCTGGCCGGGGTGATGTACGGCGCCCGGGAGGAAGCTTCCTGGAACATTTCCGGGGAGGCAGTGGATTTCTTCGACCTCAAGGGTGCGGTGGAGACCCTGCTGGAGGGGCTTAAGATTCCGGAAGTGAACTTTCGGGCGGATGACCTCCCCTATTACCTGCGCTACGGGGCCCGGGTCTATTCCCGGGACCTGGAGCTGGGCGTCCTGGGGGAACTCATCCCGGAGATTGGGGAGCAATTGGACCTGGAAGGCCGCATTTTCGCCTTCAATCTGGCTTTCGCCGCCCTGGGGCGCAGCGCGGCGCCGCCCTTGTTCACCCCGTTGCCGCGTTACCCCGCGGTGTACCGGGATATCGCCCTGGTGGTCCCGGAAGAAGTGGCCGCCGCCCGGGTGGCCCAGGCCCTGCACCAACATGGGCGCCCTTGGCTGGTGGAGGCCCGCCTCTTTGACGTTTACACCGGAGAGCCCATTGCGCCGGGCAAGCGCAGCCTGGCATTTCGACTGTCGTATCGGGACCCGGAGCGGACTCTGACGGATGATCTGGTGAACCCGCACCACCAGGCGCTGGTGGAGACCCTGGCCAGGGAACTGGGAGCGGAACTGCGGTAAGGATAGGGTGGAAGAGGACTCCCCGCGCAAACAGTTCTATACCATCGGTGAAGCGAGCCGCATCACCGGGGTGAAACCCCATGTGCTGCGCTATTGGGAGAGCGAAGGGAAGATCATCCGGCCCCAGCGCCGGCGCTCCCGGCACCGCCTGTACCGCCTGGAAGACATCCAGCTAATTTTCGAAATCAAGCGCCTGCGGGACGAAGAGAAGCTGACCCTGGCGGCCATGCGCCGGCAGCTCAACCGCCAGGCCCCGCGTCTGGCGACTCCCCCGCCGCCTTTTCCCCCCGCCTCTGCCGGGCATCAGCTCGTGGAGCTCCTGCGCCACCTTAAAGAAGAGCTCAAGGCCTTGAAGGATCTGCTGGATTGATGGCAAGTTAAGACCCCTGCCCAGAAAAGTTCTTTAGAAAAAAATCTTCAGATGGCGTCTCGCCGGTGCTGTAGAGGCGGGTTTAAACCCCGCCCCTACCTGGTCTCCGCGCCGCAGGCTGTAGCCGGCGCGGGCCCCGGCGAGACGCCGGCGCCACCGGGGCTCCTGATTTAAGTTGGCTCAAAAAACCATCCCTCATGGTTAATGAAAAATTCGTGCTTATTTTAAGCTAGGCCGCCTCAGGGCCAGAGGGCGGCCCCAAGCCCCTGCAAGCCTGGCTATCGTGCGCCGGCGATCGGGTTCGCAAAACTCTTTTCTGCAAAAAAACTTTTGGTTTTTGCCTTAAGTCAAGGCGCGGGCTCCGTAAGGGGATTAGATTTAACCCAACATCCGGCCAGCAAGACCAAGGTGGCCGCAGTTCAGACTTAGAAATCCAATACCAGCGGGAGGATAAGGATATGTTTTGTTATCAATGTGAGCAAACTGCCAAGGGGGTGGGGTGCACCGTCCGGGGCGTTTGCGGCAAAGACCCCGAAGTGGCGGTCCTCCAGGACCTGCTGATTTACAGCCTCCAGGGGCTCTCCCTGTATGCCGTGGCAGGCCGCAAGGTGGGGGTCAGCGACCGGGAGGTCAACGTCTTCACCTGCGAAGCCGCCTTTTCCACCTTGACCAACGTGGATTTCGATCCCCAGCGGTTTGTGGGGTTGATCACCCGCAGCGTGGCGCTCAGGAAGCGCCTGGCCGAAAAGATCAAGGCCGCGGGCGGCAAGGCGGACTTCGGCGAAGGCCCGGCCACCTTCCTGCCGGCCGCCGCCATGGAGGACCTGCTCAAGCAGGGCGAGTCGGTGGGGTTGAAGTCCTATCCGGCGGCGGACGCCGACATCCTTTCCCTCAAGCACACCCTGCTTTTCGGGATCAAAGGCGTGTGCGCCTACGCCGATCACGCCCAGATCCTGGGCCAGGAAGACGACCAGGTCTACGCCTTCATCCATGAGGGCCTGGCCGCCACCGCCAGCCAGGACCTGGGGCTGAATGACCTGCTGGGCCTGGTGCTGAAATGCGGCGAAATCAACCTCCGGACCATGGAGCTGCTGGATGCGGGCAATACCGGCAGATACGGCCACCCGGTGCCCACCAAGGTCCCCCTGGGGCACAAAAAGGGCAAGGCCATCCTGGTTTCCGGCCACGACCTCCTGGACCTGGAAGAGATCCTGAAGCAGAGCGAAGGCAAGGGCATCTACGTTTACACCCACGGCGAGATGCTCCCCTGCCACGGTTACCCGGGGTTGAAAAAGTACCCCCACTTCTACGGCCACTACGGCACGGCCTGGCAGAATCAGGGCAAGGAGTTCGCCCAATTTCCCGGGGCCATCGTCATGACCACCAACTGCATCCAGAGGCCCCAGGAGACCTATGCGCCCAATCTGTTCACCTGCGGGCTGGTGGGCTGGCCGGGGATCACCCATATCAAGGACCGCAATTTCAAGGTGGTCATCGACAAGGCCCTGGCCCTGCCCGGCTTTGAGGCAGACGCCAACGGCCGTTACGTGAACAGCGGCTTTGCCCGCACCACGGTGCTGGGAGTGGCCGGCCAGGTCATCGAGGCCGTCAAGAACAAAGATATCCGCCACTTCTTCCTGGTGGGCGGCTGCGACGGCGCCAAGCCCACCCGCAATTACTACACCGAGTTTGTGGAGAAGGTGCCCAAGGACTGCGTGGTCCTGACCCTGGCCTGCGGCAAGTTCCGGTTCTTCGACAAGGATTTGGGCGACATCGGCGGCATCCCCCGGCTCCTGGACATCGGCCAGTGCAACGACGCCTACTCCGCGGTGCAGATCGCGGTGGCCCTGGCAGGAGCCTTCGGGGTGGGCGTCAACGACCTGCCGCCTGTCCCTGATCCTGTCCTGGTATGAACAAAAGGCGGTGGCCATCCTGCTGACCCTGCTCTACCTGGGAATCAAGAACATCCGCCTGGGGCCCAGCCTCCCGGCCTTCGTCTCGCCCAACGTGCTGGACGTCCTGGTGAAGAACTTCAACATCAAACCCATCACCACCCCGGATAAGGACCTGAAGGCGATTCTGGGTTAACCTAAGGGAAACGGCTTTTAGTTGCAGGGGCGCACTTAGGGGTGCGCCCTTTTTTTGGGCGGGCACTGAGGCCCGCCCCACCGGATAACCAGGCTATAGTCTTCAAGCCTGATACCGCCTTGCCCGGGCCAAGCGGATATTGACATGCCCCGGCGGGTGCTTAAAAGATAGGCATCGCCCGCTTCGAAGTGCCGCCCCGGGTCGCCCACCTGATCTACGCCTATGGCGGCAAGCCCAGGGACAGAAAGCGCTTTTTGCGGAAGCTCAGGATTTGAAAAAAATAATAAATGGCTCGAATCAGGAGAGCGACATGAATCTTTCTTTGAAAAATGTGTCCCTGGTATTTGTGGCAGGCGCCCTGGGAGGCCTGATCAACAGCGTCTTTGTCTGGTTTTTCGGGGCCATCGGGTTTACCGGGGCCCTGGGGGTGAAGCTGGCGCCGTCGTTCACCGCCCCCTGGCTCTATCAACGCCTGGTCTGGGGCGGCATCTGGGGCTGGCTCTTTCTTTTACCCCTGAGGGGACTTTCGTTTCCGGTGAGGGGGCTCATTTACAGCCTGGGGCCCACCCTGGCGACCTACTTCCTGGTATTTCCTTTCCAGGCCCACAAAGGGGTCCTGGGCTGGCAGCTGGGCTCTTTGACTCCGGTGTTGGTGCTGTTTTACAACGCCATCTGGGGAGTGGCGGCCGGCTGGTGGCTGCGCCTGGTGCAGGAAAAATAACCCGCATATAGGGTTTAGGTCTTGGGGCGGCAGCCAACGAGGCATAAGCCCTGGAACCACCGGTCTTCTCTCCTTGCCGCACCCTGGACCCCTGGCGCAAAACCTTTTGCCCTGCCCTCCAAAATAATCTAAAATTTAATAATATCGCAGATGCCTTAAAATTCACGCGGCCGATCTCGACTTCGAGAGATGAACAATTTTTATAAGAACCTCAGCTTGATCTTCGCGGCCGGCAGCTTTGGCGGCCTGGCCAAGGCCTTGGTCGCCTGGGGTTTCGGCGCGGCCGGCCTCAATTTCCTCCTGGGCTTTAAAATGGCCCCGGCCTGGGTTTACCAGCACATGGTTTGGGGCGGGCATCTGGGCCTTGCTGTTTTTGCTGCCTCTGGGCGGTTCTTATTATCTGCGGGGGGCCTTTTACAGCCTGGGTCAGACCCTGGTGCAGCTGCTGATCATTTTTCCCAAGATGAACCGGGGCTTGCTGGGCCTGGAATTGGGGCCCATGGCGCCGGTGCTGGTCGTTTTTTTCGGCGTCATCTGGGGCGTTGCCACCGGATTTTGGCTGAAGTACGCCAGAGAGGGGTGACCCGGCCGGCTATTCAGGAGGAGACGGTTTTCCGGTCCAAGATACGGAAGGGGTCCAACCCGATGTTAGGCTGAACCACAGAACTGCTGGGGTCCTGAGACCAAAGCAGCAAATTATTCGCCCGTACCCGCTGGGGCCCTGGAACCAACCAGAGGGAAAGGAGCACTTCATGTCTGGAAAATCCAGAATTGGCAGCTGGTGGCAAAGGGCTTTCCTGACAATGGCGCTGGCGCTGTGGGCCGGGGTTGGGGCGGCCGCGGCCGACGTGATCCATTTCAAAGAGCTGATGCCCTTTGTGGACCTTAAAATCTCTGGCTGGCAGATGGACGGCAAGCCCAGCGGCACCACCCTGAAACAGGGCAATGTGAGCATCAGTGAAGCCAGAGCCACCTACCGGGCCGAAGACCGGACCCTGGAAATCGTGGTCATGGATTTCCTGGGCAAGAGCATCCCCTTTCTGGGCATGGGCCAGCAAATGGAGATGGAAACCAACGGCGAGCAGGTTCGCACCACTACGGTGCAGGATTTTAAGGCCCTGGAGACTTTCCGGAAACAGGACAAACAGGGCGAGCTGAACATCAGCGTGGCGGACCGCTTCTGGGTGAAGATCGACGGGGACGGCATTGACAATCCCGAAGTATTACGAGCCGTGGCCCAGCAAATGGACCTGAAAAAACTGGCCACCCTGGCCAAGTAGGATTTGCCGGCCCCTTAGCCATCAGGAGGGCGCGGCGCCTTCGGGGCGGAAATTTCCCCGGGTTTCCCTTCCCCCTTCCGGAAGAAACCGATGTTGCGAACCATAGAACTTTGGGGTACGCCGGCGGAGCGTGGCCGGAGACACGGGCAGAGCCTGGCCGCCGAAATTCGCCAGCTGCGTCGGCAAATTTTGATTTATCTGGCGCGGATCAGCTTTTACGCCGGCGCGGTGCCGTTTTTCGGAATGCTCCAGGTTCTGGCCCGGCGTTTCTGGCCCTTTATTCCGGTTCATCTCAGAGAGGAGATGGTCGCCGCGGCCCGGGGGGCGGAAGTGGGCCTGGGGACCCTGCTGCTCATCAACGTGGCGGATGACCTGGCCAATAACAGCCCCCGGTGTTCGGCCCTGGCGGTGGGGGAAGGCCTCACCGACGGTCCTTATTTGATGGGCCGCAACCTGGATTATCCGGTATTCACCGAGGCGCTCTCCCGTCTCCAGACCTTGTTCGTCATGGAGGGAGATGGGGGCCAGCCTCTGGCCTCCCTGGCCTGGCCGGGGTATGTGGGGGTTTGCACCGGCATCAACCGCGCCGGTGTGGCCCTGGCCCAACTCTCCAGCATGAGCCGGGATCGCTCCATGAAGGGGGTCCCCGCGGCCATGCGCTTCCGGCAGGCCCTGGAGGCGGGCCGGACGGTACCGGAGGTGGCGGCCCAGGTGATGAATCTCCCGGGCACCATCGGCAACAATCTGCTGCTCTGCGGCCCCGGGGAAGCGGCGGTGGTGGAGCTATCGGCCCGGCGGGCCGCGGTGCGCCGCCCCCGGGGGGGACTGCTCACGGTCACCAATCATTATCAAAGCGCGACCATGCGTCCCCTGAAAGGGCGGTTTCCGCCCCGGCCGCCTTTTTCCGTGCTGTCCTCCTACCACTTCACCGAAGCTTACAGCCAGGCCCGGGACCAGCGGCTCAGGCAGCTGGCGGCGGGCCAAAAGCTGGGGGCGAAGGAGCTCCAGACCATCCTGGCGGATGCCAGGATCGCCAACGCCGGCACCGCGGTGTGCGTCGTCTTCTCCCCGGCGGATCGGACCCTGTGGGTGGCCCAGGGACCGGAGCCCCCGGTGAATCTGGGCCCCTTTGCGGAAATAAAGTTGTGGCGGGCCTAACAAGGTGTTGGCAGAGTGATTTAGGGGAGGGCCGGGGGACAACAGCCTCCCGCCTTCTCCTGGAAAAACCTCTTCCATCCCCCCAAAATGGGGGGAAAGAGGCATATGGGGGGAAGTTGACCAAAAGCCAGGAGATCAAAAATTGGAGCTTGATTAAAGCAACCGCAGAGGCGGGGGTCTCCAGAACCTTTCAGGCACCTGGAAATGGAAACCCCCTTCCGGCTGCCCCTGCGCCGGGAGTCGACGGTTTTCCCAGCCCGACCCCCCCACTGCCTTGACAAGGAGGCCGGATTTGATAATATTTTTGGGCGCGGGCGATTAGCTCAGGTGGATAGAGCGTTGGTCTCCGGAACCAAAGGTCGGGCGTTCGAGTCGCCCATCGCCCGCCAAATAATTTCAAGGGGTTGGATGAAAATCTGACTCCTTCTTTTTTGCCATAAAAAAGCGTTGCCACCCAAGCCCAAAAAATAGGGGAAGGCCCGATGGCTTACCCCACTGGCTCTTTCCTTCACTTGTTCCACCCCCAAAGGATTTCTTGCAATGGTCTGCGCCTGATGGGACTCTCTGTGAGTGATGGTGGGGGCAAGGTCTTTATTTGCTTTGGCGGGATACCCGTGCCCGTTTTTTCGTGGCTTCCATCGAGGAAAGCACGTATGTAAAGAGGCTCAATTGCCGCCAGCATCTGCCATGCTCGTCCTCGGCCCCCAGAACAACTTCGCCCCCTGCCCTCTGTTTTTGGCCGCCCCGTCCCTGGCCCCGGTTCCCGATCATAACGGGCCGGGAGGTGGGGAAGTCATGGCGTTTAGTGAAGGCTGACCTGCTGGCCTGGCTCCGGGGGAAGGACCAGCCAGACCGACCAATGGGTTGACCATCTTGGGGGGGGGGAGGTGATCATTTTGGGGAGGCGTCGGCCTTAGCGGAATGACAATATCCTAGACAAGTCGGGGCAGGACTATATTACAGCCACCACCCGGCTCCCGGGTGGCCCCGGAAGCCGGATGGGCTTAATAAAGGACCTCCAGGCTGTTGGGGCCTGGAGGGAGAGAGTCTCGGTTAGAACAGGCCGTAAGGCTTGCCGGTCTTGACATTCACGTCCACTTTCCGGAAGGCCGGGTTGGAGCTGGTGCCGGGCATCAGGCTGATGGTGCCGGTGCAGGGGCAGATGTACTTGGCGCCGCTGTACAGCAGGAAGTCCCGCACCGCCAGGTGCCAGCCCTTGGGCACGCCCTTCCTGGTGGGGTCATGAGTCAGCGACAGGTGCGTCTTCACCATCATGGTGTGGTAGTCTTTGAACTGCGGGTCGGCTTCGAATTTCTTCGCCTTGGCCTCCGCCTCGGGCGTATAGACCACCCCGTCGGCGCCGTACACTTCCCGGGCGATGGTTTCGATCCGCTGGCGCAGCGGCATCTCCGTGGGATAGAGGAACTTGAAGTCCACTTTCTCTTTGCAGGCGTCCATCACCGCGTCGGCCAGCTCCAGGGCGCCTTCGCCGCCATAGCGCCAGTAGTTGCCCTCTGCGGCCCGGACCCCTTCGGCTTCTGCAGCCCGTTTGACTATCTTGATCTCTTCATCGGTGTCGGTGGGGAAGCGGTTGATGGAAATCACCGGCTTGATGCCGGACTTCTTGACGATATTGATGTTATGGACCATGTTCTTTAAGCCGTCTTCCAGCCAGGCCAGGGTCTGGGGGGTGGAGGTAGTGTACTCCTGGGGGATGGGTTTCCCCGGCCGGACGGGCAGGGCCCCGGCGTTGACCCCGTGGTGCTTCAGGGCTCGCACCGAGCTGGTGAGCACCGCCACATTGGGTTTGAGCCCGCTCTCCCGGCACTTGATATTCCAGAACTTCTCAAAGCCCAGGTCGCAGCCGAAGCCGGACTCGGTGCAGTGGTAGTCAAAGAGCTTGAGGCCGAGCTGGCAGGCGACGATGGAAGACTGGGCTACGGCGATGTTGCCGAAGGGCCCGGCGTGCACGAAGACCGGCTGCAATTCCACGGTGGCCATCAGGGTGGGGTTGATGGACTTGGCCATCCAGGCGGTCATGGCCCCGGCGCACTCCAGGTCTTCGGTGGTGACGGGGTTGCCCTTCTTGTCATAGGCCACGGTGATCTCGCCCAACCTTTTGCGCAGGTCCGGCAGGTCTTTGAACATGGAGAGGATGGCCATCACTTCCGAGGCCACGGCGATGCAGAAGCTGGAGTCCATCTCGAAGCCGTCCATCTTGGTGCCCCGGCCGATGGTGATGTGGCGCAGGGCCTGGGCGCACAGGTCAAAGCACCAGCTCATCAGCACGTTCTTGGGATCGATGTCGAGGCGTTTGAGGGGGATCTTGGCCAGTTGCTCATCGTCGTAGTTGAACTCGTGCTGCAGCCGGGAGGTCAGCGCCACCATGGCCAGGTTATTGGCGATCATGACGGCGTTGATATCCCCGGTGAGGCCCAGGGAAAAATCGGTCATGGGAATCAATAGGGCGATGCCGCTGCCGGCGGCGGTGCCCTTGATGTTCATGGTGGGGCCGCCGGAGGGCTGGCGGATGCAACCGCCCACGTTCATGCCCCGCTTGCCCAGGCCTTCAATCAGGCCCATGGTGGTCACGGTCTTACCTTCGCCCAGCGGAGTGGGGGTGATGGCGGTGATGTCGATGTAGTAGCCGTCCTTCTTGTCCTTGAGGCGCTCCAGGACCTTCATGTATTCCACCCGGCCGATCTTTCGGCCCATCGGGATGCGCTCTTCGGGCAAGATGCCGATCTTGTCACATTGCGCGTTAAAATCCAGTTCCTCTTCGGCGAGCTCCCCAATCTGCCAGTCTTCCATTTTGGTGGGGTCATACTTGGCCATAATCCTATTCCTCCTGAATGTTGTGATTTAATTCACAATTCCCGGCATTATTAAAGTGACCGGGGTAATTACCAGACAACTGCGATTATGCGTTTCTCTTTGGTTATATTTTTCAATATTGCTTGCTTATTAAATTATGTGTTCCCAATTTTATTTAAGACCATTACGCAGTAAGTCCCCCAATCCGTCCATCTTACTTCGTCTATCTCGCCTCTTTCAAACATCTCTCTGGACGCCTCGTCGATGATAGGGTCAACCCCACCCCCAGAGAGTTGATATATCTTTTTCATTTCTTTTTCAGCGGCCCGGTAAATGGCCTTCTTGGTCAGGCGGAGCTCGATAACCTTTCCCATGGTCGGACCCCCTTCTTGATCCGATGATAAGCGGTTGCCCTTTGGCTTTTTTTCGAAGTTTTAAGGTCCCAATAACGGTCATCGGCAACTCTCCAACTCCGGCACTCTTCTGATTCCCTTTAAGGACCCATTGGGATGTTAGGACATGATTTCCCAATGGTGCGCAAAGGTATTGTCATAGAGGGTATAGGTAAATCCCATCATCTTCCCGACGCCAGGCGGCCCTCCTTCCTGCATTCGCCAGTAAGATAAGTAAATGGCAGGAATCATGCGGGGTTCCTTGGTCTCAGGGTCGTCGGCGATGGTTTGCCATATCTCTCTTTTCTCCATAACGCGCCAAAGGGTGCCGTAGTCCTTGCTACGGACGGTCTGCCCCACGCGGGGCAGACCCTTTTCCCGGATGACTTCCTCAAACTCTTTCATGGCTGACCCTCCTCTCCTTAGTGAATCGGGCTGAAAAAAAAGACTTCTGCCCGCAGCGGACAGAAGTCATCAGTCTCACGCCCAGAGGACGGAGCGCTTAAAGGCGGACTTCATCGCCTCTTTAGGAGTTTCATTAGGTCCTTTTTGCCTGCATAGTCAACCTGAATTATCGGAAAAAAATCCTTGCATTCGATAATCTATGACGATTAAATTAAAAAAAGGGGCGATGGAGTCCGCCCGGGGAGGATCCTCTGAACTGCGTTAGCGCTAATGGCTCCTGATCGAACCGAAGGCGATCAGGGGCTTTTTTTTATTTTCCGCTTGCCCCACGATCGCCCACTGAGGAGCACACCGTGGAGCAAGTGTGGTTACCGCGGGGCCTGGGTGGGGTTGGCTCCTCGCCAGTCTCATCTCCATGCGCATCGGCCTCTCCGTTTCCCGGTGAGATTCTCCTGAAAAATTTCATTGGGGTTTATTTCTGTTTGACCATGGTAAAAGATGAAAGAATCTCAGTACCCAGAGACAAAAAATGATTTCATTGAATCTCGCCGAGCAACCCTCTATGGTCAATAAAATTATTTTTAATGTAATTCAAGTCATTGTGGTCATGGCTTTTGCACCACTTATAAAAGGCATTCTCAACCGTTTAAAGGAAAATATTCAGTCTAAACGGGGCCCAAGCATCTTTCAGCCCTATCGAGATATCTGGAAGCTCTTTCACAAGGACGAGGTCGTCTCAGAGCACAGTTCCTGGATATTTCGTCTGACGCCCTTCGTGGTCTTCATCACTCCTATTTTTGTCAGCCTTCTCATCCCGGTCTTGACGGACTATCCTCTTTTTTTCGCCTTCATGGGCGATATGCTGGGTGGAGGGTTTATTCTGGCCCTGGGCGGGTTCTTCGCCACCTTGGCCGCGATAGACACCGGTAATCCATACGGGCCGATGGGGGCCAGCCGCACCCGCATGGTGGGCTTTCTGGCAGAGCCGGTGTTCATGGTGGTTTTCTTCACCGTTTCCTTTATCGCCGGCTCCACTATCCCTTATATCGTCCAGAAGTACTGGGTCACCCCGCTGGCCAACTTCTTCGAACCCTCGCATATCCTGATGCTGTTGGCCTTCCTGATGCTGATCCTTGCAGAGACCGGCAGAATTCCGGTGGATAGCCCTACGGGGCACTTTGAATTGGCCATGATCGATGAATCCAAGGGCCTGGAATATTCGGGGAGAGGCGCGGCCCTAATGAAGTGGGGCGGCGCCATGAAATTTGTGGTGCTGTGCTGCATCTTCCTGAACGTTTTGGTAACTCCGTGGGGTTTGGCGCACGGCGTGAAGTTCTGGGAAGTTTTGTTGGCAGTACCCCTCATCTTGGTCAAGATAATCGCCTTTGTTCTTGTCTTGGTCGTCATTGAATCGTCGCTGGCCAAGTTGCGGCTGTTTCGAATTACGGAATTTCTGGGAGCTGCCTTTGCTACCTCGGTAGCCGCTATGATTACCTTCATTTTGCTTATGTAGGAGTAAAAATTATGAATGGTCAAGATTTGCTGTTATCGGTCCTTCCCAAACTGAATGCTCTTGCGGGCGGGATCTTTCTTCTTACCGCCTTTGGACTCGTGGCGATCCGGCAGATGCTCACCTGCTTGAGAATCTATGTTTTTCAATCACTACTGCTGGCGGTTTCGGCAATTATCCTTGGCTATCATAACGCTTCGATTCATCTCTATTTTGTAGCCGCCCTGACCATTGCCTTCAAATCAATGCTGATACCTTGGCTCCTGCGTCACACCGTAGGTTACGAACATTACGCCAAGCGTGAAATTTCCCAGGTTGTCAATATACCCACATCATTATTGATCGCCTTAGGAATCGCCATTTTTTCCTATTGTATCGCCAGTCCACTCTTAGTTGCCGCCGGCGCCGGGGCTTTCGAAAAAATCAATTTGCCTGTGGGCATGGCGAGCCTCCTCCTGGGGGCCTATACCGTGACAGTGAGGCGCGAAGCGGTTCCTCAAGTCTTAGGAATTTTGGCGATGGAAAACGGCGCCTTCTTTGCCGGGGTGTCCATAGCGTCTAATTTGCCGCTCATTGCGGAGTTGGCAGCCGCTTTTGATGTACTGATTATCGCCCTGGTGATGGGGCTTCTCGCCATGAAGATTCACCAAGTAATCGGAAAGACCGCAGTGGGCGAGATGATCGCCTTAAGGGAGGAGTAGAATTTTATGGAGCTAATTTTCATTCTGATAATCTCCAGCTTGGCTGCCGCTCTGTCTCTCATTCGAGTGGGAAAGAGACTTGCCCCCGGAGTGACGCTCCTTGGAACCCTGGCGGTTTTCCTTTTATCCTGGCGGGCAGCCCTGTCTACGGCTACAGGGGGTGAGGTTATCGCCCTCAGGAATTGGATCTCATGTGATAGTTTCAGCGCTTTGATCCTCCTCCTCGTTGCTTTTGTCGGGTTGGTCGCCGCCATTTTTTCGTGGGGCTATATAGCGACCACCGTTGGGGCAACCGACGATAGGAAGATCCGGAGATACTACAGTCGGTTCAACCTATTCCTGCTTTCCATGCTGGCCGTGCCGATATTTTCCCACCTGGCCCTGGTCTGGATCGCCGTGGAGTTGACTACCCTGCTCTCAGTCTTTTTGGTCAGTTTCGAATCCACCCCGCAAGCCCTGGAAGCCGCCTGGAAATATGTGGTGCTAACCTGCATGGGTGCCGCTCTTGCCCTGTTCGGCATACTCCTTCTCTACTGGGGAATGAGCTTTTCCCCCCAGGCAGCCTTCACCTGGACCGGACTGATCGTGGCAGCACCGAAGATGCCGCCAGTCTTCCTCCATACGGCCTTTCTTTTCATTCTGGTAGGTTTCGGCACCAAGGTGGGCCTGGTACCCATGCATACTTGGCTTCCAGATGCACACAGCCAGGCGCCATCACCGATCTGTGCCTTATTGTCAGGAATAGAAACTACGACGGTCCTCTACTGTATTATGAGACTTTTACCCATGTTTCAAAACATCCCCTTCTTATGCCAGCATGTGGTTTATCATCTTCGGTCTCATTTCTGCAGGAGTGGCAGCCTTCCTACTAATACAGGCAAAGGATTATAAGCGCCTTTTTGCCTTTTCCACTGTAGAAAATATGGGCATCATCTTGGTGGCTGTGGGACTGGGGGGATATGACGCCCATTTTGGCGCCATGTTACAGATTGTTAGCCATGCAGTCACCAAATCCTTTTGCTTCTTCTCAGCCGGCATCACCCTGCTGGCGACGGGGACTCGAGATATTGCCGCAATCCGTGGGCTCATCCGCATATCTCCCTTAGCGGCAATTTTCCTGGCGCTGGGAGGGCTGGGCATTGCGGGGGCTCCTCCCTTTGCGGTTTTTTTAAGCGAATTCTCCATATTGAAAGCCGGGATAATGCATGGCCAGTATTTGGTCATCGGGCTTCTGGCCTTATTCATCGTGGTGGCCTTCTTTGGCATCATGTATCAAATCAACCGCATGGTTTTCGGAAGCCCGGATATAATATTGATCGACGCGCGGACATTATTTGGCAGACCAATAATATCTAGACGGAAGATTCTGCCTGTGACCTGCATCATCGCGCTCATTGTAACAATCATCCCGGTAATTTTATTCGGTATTTACCTTCCAGAACAACTTTATCAACTACTTCATCATGCTGCTTATTCGTTGGGGAGGGGGTAAATGGAGAAATATGATTCTAATATTGTAAGGCCTATTGATCTTGCTGAAACCATTGCCAAGCGTTGGCATTGGCAGCTCAATGTCAGTCTCAATGCTAAACTGTCCCAGTGTTACGTCGAATGTGACCGCAGCCATTTGCTGGACCTGTGCCGATGGCTCATTGACGACATGGAATATGACTTTGCCAGTTTGATTGTCGAGGAAGCCTCGGAAGCCTGGCTGCTCCGCTACATCTTTTACAGCGAGTCATCCAGTGAGCAGGTCCACCTATGTCTGCGCCTCAATAAAATGGAAAAAACCATTCCCAGCATCAGCCGGATCATCCATGCCGCAGATTGGCGCGAACGAGAGGCGAGGGATCTTTTCGGCCTTGAATTCGAAGGCCACCCGCGCCTCGTAAATATCGTGTTGCACGAGGAGTGGCCGGAGGGGGTCCATCCCCTGCGGAAAGACTTCGACGGCACCAGGCCCTACCCCCACCGCGAAGTTGAGCCTTCCTGGCGGCCTCCCCGGGTCGTTCAGGGCCCCGGGGTTTTTATGATGCCCATTGGCCCGGTTTTCTCCGATGCGGCCGAATCTGCCCTCTTCCTGCTGGAAACCGTGGGTGAGGACGTGATTCGCACCACCCCCCGGTTCTTTTACAAGTTTCGAGGCGTGGAAAAGATTGCCGAAGGTCAGTCGGTGGATCGGGTGCTCCTCCTGGCGGAACGCTTTTCCGGAACCTCGGCCTTCGGCCATTCCCTGGCTTTCTGTCAGGCAGTAGAAACGATCTGCCAGATTGATGTACCTGCCCGGGCCAAGACCCTGCGGGTCATTTTTGCTGAACTGGAGCGCTTTCGCCATCATCTTGCGACCATAGCGGGCATTTGCAACTCCACCGCGTTGGCCGTGGCCACCAGCCAGGCAAGCATTCTGGAAGAGGAGGCCCTCCGACTCTGCTGCACCCTCACCGGACACCGCTATCTCTTCGGATTGAACATCCCTGGGGGGGTGGCCCTTGATCTCGGTAAAGAGCAGGGTGATATTCTCCGCCACGCCCTGCCGGTGCTGTTCAAGAACTTAGAGCGGCTCTACGACCTGTTGCGCTATTCCAGCAGCTTTCTTGACCGGCTGGAGGAAGTCGGGATGGTGGCAAAGGAGGATGCTCGCAGCTATGGTCTGGTGGGGCCCATCGCCAGGGCTTCCGGCATCGCCCGGGACCTGCGGAAGGTGTTGCCCTATGCCACATACGCCGAAGTCCCCTTTGAGGTGCCCACGGAAGAGGAAGGGGACGGCTACACCCGCCTTCGGGTGCTTTTCCGCGAAGCGGAGCAATCCGTGAAAATCATCACCGCATTAAGTTCCTCCCTACCGGAAGGTGAGGCCTCGGCCCCTGGCGTGGCTGTCAAACCGGGTGCGGCTCTAGGTTGGGCCGAAGCTCCTCGCGGCGCCACCTTTCATTGGCTGAGAATTGCTGAGGATGGCAACGTGGCCCGGTATCATCTAACCACGCCGTCTTTCACCAACTGGCATGGCTTTCATCTTGCCGCCGAGGACTTTGCGTTCCAGGATTTTCCAATCATTATGGCAACGTTTGGACTCTCCAACGCCGAGTGTGACAGATAGGAGCACCAGCTATGTGGAAATGGGTCTGGGAAGGCGTTCGAAAAGGAATCGTGACCACGGCTTACCCGGCCAGGCAGGAGACCGCTCCGGGAGTATCGCCCGGTTTCCCTGCCGGTATGCCAAGAACCGTTGTCGCTTCAGAAGAAATTGAGGCCGTGGTCTCATGCTGCCCTACCGAGGCACTGGTTCGAGAGGATCGGCAAGTGTCCTTTCAGGAGCAGCGATGCATCCATTGCTACCGGTGCCTTCGCCACCTCACGCCCCCCCTGGAGTGGCAGTGGCAGGGAAATTATGAATGGGCCGCCTCCTCTCGACCCCGCGCCGAGATGGAGAAAAAATTCGGGAAATCTTTCAGACGTTCGCTTCACCTCAGGGTGATCGACGCCGGCGCCTGCGGCGCCTGTTTGAGTGAAATCGAGCAACTCAACAAACCCTATTACAATATGCACCGGCTAGGATTTTTTCTTACCCCCACGCCTCGAGATGCCGATGTGCTCCTGGTGGCGGGACCGGTCACCGACCATATGCGGCTTCCGCTTCTCAAGGCTTATGAGGCCATGCCGGCTCCCAAGGGGGTTTTGGCCCTGGGCGCCTGCGCTATTTGGGGGGGAATCTTCGGGTCGAGTTTCGCTTCCCTTGGGGGAGCCTCCAGCCTGATTCCCGTGGACATCCTGGTCCCTGGGTGTCCACCTCCACCCCTGGCGATCCTGCACGCCCTTCTGGCCATGGTCGGTCGCGCTCAACCCAAGATGTGTTTGCCCGCTGATTCGCCTCAGGGAGGTAAGACCCATGTTTGATCAGAACAGCCTGTTTTTCCTGTTCCTGATTCTCTGTGCTACAGGGGTCATCCTGGCGGCGGCGCTTCCCACCAGGCGAAATCTGGTGGCCCTGGCCTGGATCGGGTCTCTGTCCTCCATAGCCATCTTATTAGTGAGCGGCAATGTTCTCCTTTCCGGGCATCTTTTACAGATAGATCTCTGGAAGGTATTTCCCTTGGGCAAGATGATCCTCAAGATGGATCGCCTTTCGGCGTTATTCATCTTCATAGCTGGATTGGTATTTCTGCCCGTCTCCATATTCACCGCGCAGTACATGAATCTGAAAAAATATCGGGGAAGATACAGCCTGAGATCCTTCGGCATCTATTACCATCTTCTCTTCGCCTCCATTGTCCTCCTCCTGGCAGCCGGCGATGTTTTTTCGTTTCTGCTGACCTGGGAAGCGATGTCGATATTTTCTTATTTACTGGTGAACTATGAACACGAAAAGGAAGAAACTACCCGCTCGGGCTACCTCATGCTGAGCCTGGGTGAAGCCGGAACCCTGGCAGCCATGCTGGCCTTCTTTCTCCTGGGGCGGGGCGCAGGCAGCCCTCGATTTTGCTTCCCTGAAAGCCGCAGGTGTCGGAATAAGCGAAACCCTGCGCTGGGCCATCTTTTTGCTCTCCTTTTTCGGTTTTGGCGTCAAGGCGGGCCTGGTCCCAACCAATATTTGGCTGCCGCGGGCCCACCCCGCAGCTCCCAGCAATGTCTCTGCTATTCTCTCCGGGGTAATTCTTAACCTGGGCCTTTACGGCATCGTGCGCCTCAATGCCGACCTTCTCCCCATCAGCAATGCGGGAGCAGGCGTCCTCGTTTTAATCGTTGGCACCGCCTCCGCTCTGGTGGGGATTCTTTATGCCACCATCAGGAACGACCTGAAGGAGATGCTGGCCCACAGTTCTATTGAGAATATAGGAATCATCACCGTGGGCCTGGGGGCAGGCTTTATCTTCAGTGCCTCAGGGTTGCCGGTTTTGGCAGGCATAGCTTTTATTGCAGCCTTCTACCACATTCTGAACCACTCGCTTTACAAGGCGCTGCTGTTCCTGGGAGCCGGAGCGGTGGATTTCAGTGCGGGGGAGCGCAACATGGATCGCCTGGGAGGGCTGATCCGGGTTATGCCCTGGACGAGCTTTTTCTTCCTGGTGGGAGCGCTGTCAATTGCTGCCCTGCCGCCCTTCAACGGCTTTGTGAGCGAATGGTTGACCTTGCAAACCATGCTGCGAAGCGTCGTCCTGCAATCCATGGCCATAAAGATTGTCTTCGCCCTCTGCGCCGCGGCCTTAGCCCTGACGGCGGCTCTGGCGGTTACCTGTTTTGTCAAGGCCTTCGCCATGAGTTTTTTGGGGGTTGCCAGATCTCCCAGGGCCTCGCAAGCCGTGGAGGTGTCTCGTTCCATGCAGGCGCCGCTGGCTATTTTGGCGGTTTGCTGTCTCCTGTTCGGCATTCTCCCCACGTATGTGATCCCCGTGCTGGATAACACTATTGCCACCTTTACCCAGGAGCATATGGCGGACGAACTGGTGCCGCCCTTTTTTACGGTGACCAAAGGGAATGCCAAGTTTGGGGAAGCATTCATCGCCGAATTCCACGACCTTGGGGCCCAGGTGGGCCGCACTTTTCTCCCGGGTCAGGGCTTGGTGGTTATGCATCGGGGCACGGAGCGCAACCCCGTGGTCTTTGCCATGTCTACTTCCTATACCTTTGTTGTCCTGATTCTGCTCTTGGGCGGAAGCATCCTGGTTATTCGGCTGTTGACCAGGGGAAGGACAGTGATTAGGGGACCCGCTTGGGAGGGCGGTGTACGCCGGTTATTTCCTGAAATGACTTACACTGCCACCGGGTTCTCCAATCCCGTGAGGGTGATTTTCCAGGCAATCTTTCGGCCCTCGACTTTCGACGAGAAGAAAGAAACGGTAGCGGGTCACTTCCGCATCGCCATTAAGAGCCAGCGCCAGGAGATTTATATCCTGGAACGGGCGGTTTTTAATCCAGGCGCCAAACTGGCGCAATCGCTGGCTACCTTGCTGGGCAGAATCCACAGCGGCAGCGTCAATCTGTATGCCGCCTATATTTTAATCAGCCTGGTAATTGTTCTGATGATTCAATGGCTGATGTAATTTTGCTCAGAAATTAAGGCGAACTCCTAGAAGAGCTTATCCCGGAAGTATGGGTGCGGAGCCGCTAAGGTAAACAGAAACTTGGAAGCCAAAAATCTTACCACCGCCACCGCGTGGAAATTCATCATCCTGGTAGGGGTGATCAGCCTCTTCAGCGACATGACCTATGAAGGGGCGCGCAGCATTACGGGGCCATTTCTGGGCACCTTAGGAGCCGGCGCCATAGTGGTGGCCACGGTGGCGGGGTTGGGAGAGTTTCTGGGCTATGCGGTGCGCTTTATTTCGGGTTACCTGGCTGATCGCACCAAAAAATATTGGCCTTTCACTTACGTAGGTTATGCCCTGAACTTGTTTTCCGTGCCTCTGCTGGCCCTGGCGGGACGTTGGGAAACGGCGGCGGTGTTGATGATAACGGAACGCGTGGGCCGGGCCATCCGCACCCCGGCCCGGGATGCCATGCTGTCCCATGCCACCGCCCAGGTGGGGCACGGTTGGGGTTTCGGCTTTCACGAAGCCATGGACCAGCTGGGCGCCATGGCCGGTCCGCTCATTATCGCCGGGGTGTTATATCTCAACTATACTTACCGCTTCGGCTTTGGGCTCTTGTTGCTGTCAGCCGCCGCCGCGGTGCTGGTGCTGGTGGTGGCGTCGTTCCTCTACCCGCACCCCCAGCATTTGGAGGTAAGCGTTCCCCAACTGCAGACCGAAGAATTGCACCGCCCCTTTTGGCTCTACACCGGGGCTATGGCCTTGATTGGGGCCGGCTTTGCTGATTTTCCTTTGATTGCCTACCATTTCCACAAGGTCTCGGTTATTCCGGACCAATTAATCCCCATATCCTATGCCGTGGCCATGGGGGTGGACGGCGCCGCGGCCCTCATCCTGGGAAGACTTTTCGACCGCCTGGGAATTGCCGTCCTGATTGTTGCAGCTTTGCTCTCGGCATCCTTTGCTCCCCTGGTTTTCCTTGGGGGGGCCCCGTTGATTTTTGGGGGTATGATCCTGTGGGGCATCGGCATGGGGGCCCAGGAATCCGTGATCAAGGCGGCCTTGGCGGAAATGATCCCGAAAGAACGCCGGGCTTCCGCCTTCGGCATCTCCCAGGCAGTCTTTGGTCTTTTCTGGCTCCTGGGAAGCGTCCTTATGGGGGTCCTGTATGAATACTCCTTGGGGGCCCTCATTATATTTTCCGTGATCGCGCAGCTTTGCTCCATTCCCTTATTTCTCCTGATATCCAGGGAATTGTGCTATGTCCGGCGCTAACAAAGGCGGATCCTGGCTATACTGGGCGGAGAATACTAACAGGAGGGTAGATGAGGGAAAGGCCTATCCCTCAACCAAAACGGCCAGTGATGTATTCTTCCGTCTTCTTATAGGACGGCGTGGTAAAAATTTTGGTAGTATCGCCGAACTCAATGATGCGTCCCTGGTAGAAGAAAGCGGTGTAATCGGAAACCCGAGCCGCCTGCTGCATATTATGGGTCACGATGACGATGGTATATTTTGCCTTCAGGGCGGTGATCAGTTCTTCGATTTTGGCCGTAGCAATGGGGTCGATGGCGGAAGTGGGTTCGTCCATCAGCAAAACTTCCGGCTCCACCGCCAGGGCCCGGGCGATGCACAGGCGCTGTTGCTGGCCCCCGGAGAGGGCCGTCCCCGGTTTCTTTAGCTGATCTTTCACCTCATCCCAGAGGGCTGCTCCGCTCAGGGCCTCTTCCACCCGGTCGGCCAGTTCCCCTTTGGTCAAGCGGTAGTGCAACCGCAAGCCAAAGGCGACATTTTCCAAGACGCTCATGGGGAAGGGGGTGGGCTTCTGAAAGATCATCCCCACTTTCCGGCGTAGCTCCATGAGGTCCTGGGCGGGGTCGAGAATATTCTGGCCGTCCAGCAAAATTTCCCCAGTAGCTCGCTGGTCCGGATAAAGCTCATAGATGCGGTTATAGATGCGGATGTGGGTGGATTTGCCGCAGCCGGAGGGGCCGATGATCGCGGTCACTTTATGGCGGCTGATTTCCAGGTTATTGTCGAACAAGGCCTGATGCTCTCCGTAGTAAAAGTTCACCTGGCGGGAGACGATCTTGGCGTCAGCCGGCACCGCCGCGATAGCTGCCGCGGCAACCGCTTCAAGGGTATCAGCGGAGCTTACAGAATAGAGTTTGGAAGCTAAAGCCAGGGCCTTCATGGTTGCCTTTCTCTCAAGGACAAACGGGCTAATAAAGTCAGGGCCAAGACTCCCAGAGTAATCAGCAGGGAGGCCCCCCACGCCATCCGCTGCCAATCGGGATAGGGAGACATGGCGTAGTTGAATACGGTCACCGTGAGATTGGGGGTGGGCTCCCCCAGGGAGCTAGGCCAATAGGGGCTGTTCAAGGCGGTGAAGAGGAGCGGCGCGGTCTCCCCACTCACCCGGGCCACCGCCAGGCAAACCCCGGTGATCAAACCTGCTTTAGCGGCTCGAAAAACGATGGCCAGGGTAACCCGCCAGCGGGGGGCCCCCAAGGCCAGGCCCGATTCTCTCAGGGAATCAGGAATCAGCCGGAGCATATCCTCAGCAGTCCGGGCCACGATGGGTAACATGATAATGGCCAGGGCCAGGGCCCCGGCGTATCCTGAGAATCCTTTCAGGGGGATGACTATCAGGGTATAGACAAATACCCCGATGATAATGGAAGGAACGCCCATCAGGACATTGACCGCAAAGCGGGTGGCGCTGGCCAGACGGGATTGCTGCCCGAACTCTCCCAAATAGACCCCGGCCAACAGGCCAATGGGCACCCCCAGGACGGTGGCCAGCAGAGTGATGACCAGGGTACCCACCAAGGCGTTGGCCAACCCGCCGCCAGCAACGCCGGGGGGAGTAGGAAGTTGGGTGAAAAACGACAGGTTCACGGCTCCAGCGCCCCGGATCAGCACCACGGATAGAATACAGGTCAGTGCCAGCAACCCCAGGAGCGCCGAGCCCACGGCCAACCCGCTGACCATGAGATTGATCAGGCGGCGGCCCACTGGCGGGCGGGGTCTCATATTCCCCCTCCCCTGGTCCGGTAGATCCGGCGCAGCATCAGTTGGGAGAGGATCTGCACCCCCACGGTGATGGCAAACAGCACCAGGGCCAGTTCCACCAAGGCGCTCAAGTATAGAGGTTCCGAGGCTTCGGTAAACTCGTTGGCCAGGGTGGAGGCGATGCTGTTACCCGAGGCAAACAGGGAGGCCGAAATCCGGTGGTCATTGCCGATGACAAAGGTGATGGCCATGGTTTCGCCCAGAGCTCGGGCCAGGCCCAAAAAGGCGGCCCCCACAATGCCCACCAGACCATAAGGGATGGTGACCCGGTAGGTTACTTCCCAGGTGGTGGCTCCCAGGCCATAGGCCGATTCCTTCATCACCGCGGGCACCAGGCGGAACACATCCCGGACAATGGCTGACACATAAGGCAGGATCATTAAGGCCAGGATAATCCCGGCGGTCAACATGCCGATGCCCATGGGAGGCCCCTGGAACAAGGGGAGAAAACCGCCCAGTCGGCCGAGTGCCGGTTGCACATAATCAGCCATGAAGGGAGCAAAAACAAACAGTCCCCACATGCCATAAATGATGCTGGGAATCGCGGCCAGAAGCTCAATGGCGCCTCCCACCGGGCCGCTCAATGTGGGGGGAGCCAGCTCCACCAAAAATAAAGCAATGGCCAGACTCAGGGGCACGGCCAGCAGCATGGCGATCAGGGTGGAAATAAGGGTGCCATAAATACTGCTGGCTGCCCCAAACTCCTGGGTTACCGGGTTCCAGGCTTGGGATATCAAAAAGCCCCAGCCGAAGCGGCTGAGAGACGGATAAGAGTGGCGGGCCAACTCTAGCAGGATGCCGCCCATGATTAGCGGCACCAGTCCCGCACACAGGACGGTGAGCCATCTAAACGCCAGGTCGGCATGGAAATGGCGCATTATCTGCTTGGGCAGCCTCATACCGCTCCGTACTCCCTTTCTGGGAACTGCCTCCCCTGGATATCCTCGGTTCTGCAACCCTTTCCGCCTCAGGGCCAGACCGGTTTCCCGTCAGCCTTGATTTCCTTGGTCCAGGTTGATTCCACCAAGTCCACTACCTTGGGGGGAAGAGGCACATAATCCAGTTTCTGGGCGATCTCAGACCCATGCCGGTAGCACCAATCGAAAAACTTGAGCGTGGCCTGAGGCCGAGCCGCTTCTGGCTGCTGCTTATGCACCAGGATAAAGGTGGCGCCGGTGATGGGCCAGCTTTCCTCACCGGGCTGGTCAATGAGCGGCAGATAGTAGCCAGGAGCATGCTCCCAGTCGGCATTGGCGGCGGCAGCTTGAAAGGATTTCATTTCCGGGACCACCAACTTGCCCGCCTGGTTCTGTAGTAAGGTGTAGGTCATCTTGTTTTGCAAGGCATAAGCATATTCCACATAGCCGATGGTCCCTTTCACCCGCTGCACATAGGCCGCCACGCCTTCATTCCCTTTGGCTCCCACCCCTGTCGGCCAGGAAACGGCTTTACCGGCGCCCACTTTCTGTTTCCATTCGGCGGAGAATTTGGCCAGGTAGTTGGTGAAGATCCAGGTAGTCCCGGAGCCGTCTGCCCGGTGCACCACCGTGATGTTCAGGCTGGGCGGGTTGGCTTGGGGATTCATCTTCTTAATGGCCGGGTCATCCCACTTGGTGATCTTGCCCAGAAAGATTTGGGCCAGGAGATCAGCGGTCAGGCGGAGCTGGCCGGGAGCGATCCCCGGAACACTCACCACGGGCACCACTCCGCCCACCAGCATGGGGAACTGGGTCAGTCCGTTCTGTTCCAACTCCTCCGGCTTCAGGGGCTCATCCGAAGCGCCGAAGTCCACGGTCTTGGCCTTAATCTGGGCAATGCCACCCCCGGAGCCGATGGATTGATAGTTAATCTTTGCTCCCGTGAGCTTTTGGTATTTAAAAGCCCATTGGGAATACACCGGGTAAGGGAACGTTGCCCCGGCGCCATTTAACGTTAAGGGCTGAGCCTGGGCCCATCCCGCCAGCGCCAGGAGGGCTGCCGCTATTGCCACCGACCGGATTGCCTTTCTCATTGGCGAATCTCCTTAGTCCATTAGAATCCTAAGCTTGGCCCCAATATAGATACCGATTGTTAGGATTTGATGAGCAGGAAGCTAGGATTTCGTAAGAAAAATAAAAGGGAGGGAACTATCTCAGATTTGGGGCCACTACCCCACTCCCAAACCTATCACCCAAACCGAAAGCGCGGTTACTTCAGAGGGATGATTATGGAGAAGGTGCTGCCCTGGCCGGGGGTGCTTTCCACAGTCACCCTGCCGCCATGAGCCTGGGCGATGTGCTTGACGATGGCCAGCCCCAGGCCGGTGCCGCCGATCTTCCGGCTCCGACTGGCATCTACCCGGTAAAAACGCTCAAAGATGCGGGGCAGATGCTCTTCCGGGATGCCGCAGCCGTAGTCCTTCACCCGGACCACGACCTCGGCCCCGGCCTTTTCGCCCTCCACCTGCACCACACTGCCTGGTCCGCTGAACTTGATGGCGTTGTCAATCAGGTTCACCACCGCCTGCTCCAGCAGAGGCGCATTGAGGCTGGACCGGAGTTCATCCGGACAGCTCAGGTGGACGGCAATATTCTTAGACGCCGCCTTCGCCTCACAGACATGGATGGCACCCTGCAAGACCCCCTTGATTTTCTCGGGGGTCAGGAAAATCTCTCCCCGTTCGGCATCCTGCTCGATGCGGGAAAGGCTGAGGAGGTCGTCAATAATCGCATTGAGGCGGTCGGTCTGCTGGGCAATGATGCGGAGGAAGTTCTCCGCATTTTCAGGTTCCTTCAGCGCCCCGGCCAACAAGGTCTCCACGAAGCCCTTGATGGAGGTAATGGGGGTTTTAAGTTCGTGGGACACATTGGCCACGAAATCACGCCGGGCTCGCTCCAGCCGCCGCAGATGGGTTATATCGTGGAACACAATCAGGGTCCCCAAAACCATTCCTTCGGAGTCTCTGAGGGAGGTCCCATGGGCTTGGAAAACTCTTTGGCCGTTGTTTTTTAAAGTTACCTCCCCTTCGATTGACTCTTTAGATGACAGGGTGCGGGTCACAAACCATTGGAGGTCAAGGTCCTTTACCACCTCCTGGATGTTGACCTTCTGGACAGCTTCGGGGCTGACCCCGAGCATTTGTGCGCCTGCCCGGTTTAAGGTGATCAGGCGACCCTCGGTATCCGCCGCCAGGACACCTTCCACCATACTGGACAAAATCGCCTCATGTTCCTTGCCCTGCCTCATAAGGGAGTTGATTCGGTCCTCCAGTTGGTCCGCCATGTGATTTAAGGCCTCGGCCAGGCTGCCCAATTCGTCGGCATCCGGGATGGGCAGCTTGCGGGTCAGGTCCCCTTGGGCAAAACGCAGCGCCCCCCGCTTTAAATCCTGGATAGGGCGGCTGAGACGCCGAGAGATGATAAGACTTAAAACTGCCACCAGGAGGGCGATGCCCGCCGCTCCCAGAGAGATTTTTAGATAAAGGGCCCTGAGGGCATGGGCGATGGGGGCCATGGGAAGGGAAGCCCGCACCACCCCCACAATCCGATCCTGCTCTTTTAAGGGCACGGCCACATACATCATGTCATGCCCCAAGGTGTAGCTGAATCTGGTGGAGACTCCCACTTCGCCCTTAAGGGCTTGCTGGATTTCCGGGCGGTCCGCATGATTATCCATCCGGGCGGGGTCTTCTTGCGAGTCGCCCAGGACCTTTCCTGAAGGCAAGATGACCGTGAGGCGGGTGAAGGTGATTTTCCCCAAATACTTGCACCTCTCATCAATCTGCGCTCCTGCCGCGGGCAAGAGTTCCCCTTTAAGCTGGGCCTCCACCAGGCGAGCCCGGGTCTCCAGGTCGCCGGCGGTTTGTTGAAGATAGAACTGCCGCCAGGATTCCGCCGCATACCAGGTGACCGCCAGCAAGGAGATGAGGGTGACCAGGAGAAAAAAGGGAAAGAGTTGCCAGACCAGGCTTTTGCGACGACCCATGGGTTATTCCTTGAAACGGTAGCCGATGCCTCGCACGGTCTCCAGATACTTGCCGCAGGGACCGAGTTTTTTCCTGAGGTTGACTACCTGGACGTCCACGGAGCGATCTGAAACCGGATAATCCTCTCCATGCACCCCATTGACGATCTGGGTTCGGGTGAATACCCAACCGGGACGGCGGGCCAACAGATGGAGGAGGCGAAACTCGGTCACCGTCAGGTCGAGAGGCTGGCCCTGGACCATAACTGCATATCGCCCTGGATCAATCACCAGTTCGTGAATCCTTAAGGGGGCGGATTCAGAGGGCGGCGCAGTTCTTCTACGCCGCAGCACCGTCCGTAACCTGGCCAGTAACACCCGGGGACTGAAAGGTTTGGTGATATAGTCATCCGCCCCCAACTCCAGGCCCGTGACAATATCGACTTCTTCTCCTTTGGCGGTGAGCATGACGATGGGAAGGTTTTGGGTGCGGGAGTCCTGCTTGAGCAACCGGCAAACCTCCAGGCCGTCCAATCCCGGCAACATTAAATCCAGCAATACGAGGTGCGGCAAGTTAGTATTGGCGGCTTTTAAGGCTTCTTCTCCGGAAGCAACGCAGGTGACCCGATACCCTTCCTTGGCCAGGTTATACCGGAGCAACTCCCGGATATCGTCTTCATCTTCCACCACCAGGATGCTTTCTAGGGCCAATCTGGCCTCCTTTCAGCCCGGCTCCATCAGGCCTCCCCTTACCTGCATTATGACATGAGAGGTAGTGAGGACTAAACTCTTTTTGCCAGGGGGATAGTTAATTTTGGCAAAAGGGGCCGGCCCGGCCAAACTTCTTCCCAAAGGCGGGCCAGCCAGGGGGGGGTGGAATTCAGTCTGGGCGGCTCTTTCCGCCGCCACTCAATAAAGATAGGACCTGGAGGCAGACAAGGCGTCCATCAGTTTTTGAGCCGAAACAACACCTGCCCTTTTTTGGAAGGGTCTATCAGGCTGAACAGACAGCAGGCCAGGGCAAATAAGCCGGCAAAGCAAACCACGGAAAAAAGCGAGGCGTTCATCTTCATCTTCCTTAGTTGTGACTTTATAATAGCCTTAAGGGTAATGCCTTAAGCGGTCTTTCTGATATTTAGACCATGGCACGGTTGCGAGCGTTAAGGCGGATAACGGCCGGAGTCCAAAATCGGACGGAGACCTGCGCCACCGGTTGGGAGACCCCGCCAGCCGGCACGGCTGCCGTCAGGTTAACAACCCTGATTCCCCCCTAGCGACCGGTCCGCCCGGGCTAAAGGCTGCCAAACATTATTCGCTGGGTTTACGCCCGCATAGATGGTAAAATGTCCATGTTTAAACCAAGTTAGGTGCAAGCGTCAGGTGGAAGTCATCAGGGAATCCATCGTCTGCCCCGGGTGCAGCTGTCTCTGCGACGACCTGGACGTCGCCCTGGAGGGGGACCGGATTGTGGAAGTGGCCAACGTCTGCCTCTGGGGAGTCAGCCGCTTTCTGGCCACCAAGAAGTTTCACCCCAAAAAGGACCGGGGCCGGCTGCACACCCCCCAGGTGAGGCGGCAGGGACGGCTGGAGGCGGTCACTTATGAAGGGGCGCTGGAGCAGGCGGCGGAGATCCTGGGCCGGGCCCGGCGGCCGCTGATCTACGGCCTCACCAACCTGGGCTCCTGGGCCCAGGAGGCGGCCTTGAGGCTGGCCCGCCGCCTCAAGGCTCGGCTGGAACCCGCGGACCTGGCCTTCCAGGCCCCGTATTACCGGAGCTTACAGAAGTACGGGTTTTATTTGGCCCCCCTGGAAGTGATCCGCGATGAGGCGGACACCGTGGTGTACTGGGGGGCCAATCCGCTGCACTCCTGCCCCCGGCATCTGGTGCGCTACGCGGTGTTCGCCCGGGGCCGGTTCACCGAACGGGGCGTGGAAGACCGGCGGCTGGCGGCGGTGGATATTTTCCGCACCGAGATGGCCAAGGTCTGCCACCTCTTCGTTCGGGTGGACCCGGGGAAGGAAGTGGCCCTCATCGAGGGGGTGACCGCGGCCCTGACCGGCCGGCCGAGGGCCGGAACGCCGGTTCGGGGCGCCCGGAAGCTGGCCGACTTCTTCCGCCGGGCGGACCGGGGCGTCATCTTCTTGCGGCCGGGGGGTGAGCTATGGGGGCCCCCAGGTCTTTGACCGGCTGGCCGCGCTGGCGGCGGCAGTGGGCGGGCCGGCCCGTTGCAGTCTCTTTCCCCTTTCCGGCGATTTCAACTCCGCGGGCCTCTATCATCTGCTCCTCCGGGAATTGGGGAGCCCCGGGGCCCCGGATTTCGGGGGCGCTGCCGGTCCTTCGACCCATCTGACTCCGGTGGATTTTCGGCAGGTGGACGCCATTCTGGTGGCCGGCGCCGACCTCTGGTGGTTCTTGCCGGAGGACGAGCTCCAGGACCTGAGGCGGCGCCAGGTGCCCCTGGTGGTGTTGAGCCCCTTTGCCAACCGCACCGCCAGTCAGGCCCAGGTGGTCCTGCCGGTGGCCCTGGCGGGGGTGGAGACCGGCGAGATGGCTTACCGGATGGACGGCCTGCCCCTGGTTTTGCGCCCACTGGTGCCGTCGGCGCTGCCGCCGGACCACCAGGTTCTGACGGACCTCCATCGTTTAACTTGACTGCCTTCAGCCGCGGTTGGCGGCAGGCCCTAACCCCAAACGGCAAGATCGCGGCTCTCAGCCGAGCGTTAACCGAGAACTGCTTAAGATGCGTCTGAAAATTTCCGGCGGGCGCCTTTTTGACCCGGCCTGCGGCTGGCACGGCGAAGCGAGAGACCTCTATATTGAGGGCGACTGCATCGTCCCTCGCCTGTCCAGGGTGGACCAGGTCATGGACGCCAGGGGAAAGGCGGTGGTGGCCGCGGGCCTCGACCTGCGCGGCCAGGTAGCCACCTACGGTCTCAACTTCCGGCGGGCCGCCGGCGGGGTGCCCTCACCCCGGGAGCTGGGGGAGAGCTACGCCGCCTTGGGCTACACCCATGTCCATGAGCCTTTTTTGACCCTGCCCAGCGCCAATTATGTGCACTGCCAGCTGGCGGCTCTGCCCATCGTGGACACCTCGGCTTCCCTGGTGGTAAACCTCCGGGATCTGGACCTGTGGCTGCGGTCCCCGGAGCATTTGCCGGAGGTGGGGGAGACCTTGATGTTTCTGCTGGACCGGACCCGCTCCCTGAACCTGCGGGTGGTGGAGCCCTTCGTGCGGTACCGGCAGGAGTTTTATGCCCACCGGACCATGGCCACGGAAGAGGCCCTGGAGATTCTGGCGGATCTGGCCAAAGGGCAGAAAATTACCCTGACCCTGGAGGCGAGCCCGGAGGTCCTGCGGGCCCCTTTGCCGGAGCCGGGGGTCTTTCATCTGGCCGCCTTGGGGCCGGCCTTGGTGGAAGACAACCTGCTTAAGACCGCGTTGGCTCACCTGGAGCAGGGTGGCACCGCGGACATGGGTTTGATGGCCCCCGGAGGCGGGCCAGGACTCGGGAGCACCGGGCATGCAGGTGGACCTGGGATGGTTCCGGCCCCTGGATCTCAATCCGGCGCCGGATGACGCCGCGGCCCGGCGGGCCCTGTCTCTGGCCTTGCAATACCAAGGGGACCGCCTGGCTTTCTCCGGAGCCGGAATATTGTCGGCCCCGGTTAAGGATTACCCCAGGTTCTTTGCCTGGCTGGGGGATCGGGCGGCCCGGTCCCGGGATTGGGGAGTGGAGCTGGGCTCCCGGGAATACTCGCTGTCCCAGTGGGTCTGGGCCACTCGCAACTTGCCGGCCAGCCTGCTGGGGCTCAGGGACCGGGGGCGCCTGTGCCCCGGGGCCCGGGCCGACGTGGCCCTTTATGACCTGCCGCCCAACCCCGGCTCCCATCCATGGCCCGGCCGCTGCCGCACCCTGCTGAAGGCGGGGGAGTTGGTGGTGGAAGACTATTGCCTGGTGCACCCGGACGTGGCCAGGGCCACCTACTGCCGGCAAACCGGCGCGGGGGCCACGGCCATGCTCCAGGAAATTTGCCAGTACCGCAGCTTTCGGCCCGAAAACCTCTGGGTGCAGCCGGAGCTGGAGGTGGAGTGGAAAAAAATTTAGGCGGCCTTGAGGTTTCAGCTTTTGATCTTTTAGGCGTAAGGGCATGAGGGCACGGCGCGCCATACCTTTACCGCACCCCGCGGCGACAGAACAATTCCTGGCATCATAAAAGGCTCAGAAAATGGCCACCGTGGAGGAAGTTAAAGAATTTTTACCCGGCACCGATTGCCGGCAGTGCGGCCTGACCTGCGCCGAATTCGCCGCCCACCTGCTGCGCCGGGAGCTGGCCCCCGAGGACTGCCCCGTCCTCCGCGAACCGGATTACGCCGGGTTCATCGAGGCCTTGCAGGAACTGCTGGGGAAGGCGGAAGCCGCCCCGGCCCCGGGGATGAAGATCGACGGAGAGAAATGCAACGGCTGCGGCATCTGCGTGGCCATGTGCGAATATCACCTGGCTGACTGCCCCGAGGCCCGGCTGGGCAAGGGGCCGCGCCCCGGGGCTAAGATGGTGTTCCACATCGTCAACGGCACCGCGGTGGTGGTCCGCCAGGAACTCTGCACCCGGCTGGTGCAGGCCGCGGAGAAATGCAACAAGTGCGCGGACCACTGCCCCACGGAGGCTATCACGCTTTTTTAAGGCAGACAGGCCGCCGGCAGGCGCCAGCATGAACCAGGGTGCTGCCCCGCCATTACTTTAACGAGAAGCTTTCAGGGATAGTCTCCCCCTCCCTTGGGGGGGGTTGGGGGAGGGTGATAAGAGCCAGTGGGGTGTTTCCCAATTAGTTATTCTTAAATAAATGTCCTTAAAATTCCCCTCCCCCCTCAAGGGGGAGGGAAAAAGACGAATTATTTAGGCACGGTATTTCTGGGGCGCAACACCAGACAGTTTCAGGCAAGCCATGAGCGAAAAGATCCGCATTCAAGACCTGGACCCCCTTTTCAAAGATGAGGTTTCCCGGGAGCCGGGATGCCAGCACCTGCTGCGCTGCTTTTCCTGCGGGGTGTGCACGGCCAGTTGTCCGGTGAGCGACATCGAGCCCGGCTTTTCTCCCAGCCAGATAATCCGGCAGATCATCTACGGCATGAGGGAGGCGTTGCTGGCCTCGCCGGCCCTCTGGTACTGCGCCCGCTGCGCCAACTGTTCCTTTCAGTGCCCCCAGGATGTGCGCTTCCTGGACATCATCCAGGGATTGCGGAACCTGGCTATCCGGGAAGGAATGATCAGCGCCGCCCGGGCGGCCAAGTTGGAGCAGGGTGAGCGGCTGATTCAGGAACTCAGAAGGCGGCTCATCGCCCGCCTTCTGGAGGGGCCCGAGGCGGCGGAGCTTAAAGCCGAACTGGGCAGGATAATAAAAGACATGGAGCAATCTTAGCGGTCAGTGTCGGGAGTCGGCGCAGCTCGGGCAAGTTGATTCCAAGTCATCACTGACTGAAAGCTGACGGCAGACTGCGGTGGGCTTCCGCAGGAGCAAGGAGTCCAGATGGCCTATATCCGGCCATTAGCGCGGGTGGCCAGCCCCCGGGTCCTGGTGGTGGGGGGCGGCATTGGGGGCATCCAGGCGGCCCTGGAGGCCTCCGCGGTGGGGCTGCCGGTGACCCTGGTGGAAGAGGGCCCCGCCCTGGGGGGCCTCATGGCGCAGCTGGACAAGACTTTTCCTACCAACGACTGCGCCATGTGCATCCTCTCGCCCCGCATGCTGGCCCTGGCCCGCCATCCCGGCATCGACATCCTCACCCTGACCCGGGTCCTGGAAGTGGAGGGCGAACCCGGAGATTTCCGGGTCCTGTTGAGCCGCCGGCCCCGGTATGTGGAGGAGGACAGATGCTCCGGGTGCGGCGACTGCACCCGGGTCTGTCCCCGGAAAATCCCGGACCCCTACAACCTGGGGTTCACTGAGACCAGGGCCATACGGGTGCCCTTCCCCCAGGCGGTGCCCCAGGCCGCCTGTATTTTCCCGGAAGACTGCCGGGTTTTCCAGGGCAAGGCCTGCCAGGCCTGCCGGGAGGCGTGCCCTGCGGGGGCCATCAATTTCAACCAGCTTCCGGAAGAACGGGTGTACGCCGCGGGAGCCATCATCCTGGCGCCGGGTTGCCGCCCGGCGCCGGCCCGGGACTTCCCCGGTTACGGCCACCCCGACGTGGTCACCAGCCTGGAATTTGAGCGCCTGCTCAGCGCCACCGGGCCCCACGGGGGGCGGCTCTCGCGCCCGTCGGACCGGGCCGAGCCGGGGAGCATCGCCTTTATCCAGTGCGTGGGTTCCAGGGATTTGCGGGGCGGCGCGGCTTATTGCTCCAGTCTGTGCTGCCTCAGCAGCCTCAAAGAGGCCGTGGTGGCCAGGGAAATCGGAGCCGCGGCGGTGCAGTCCACCATCTTTTACCTGGATCTGCGGGCCCAGGGCAAGGGACATGAAAGCTACCTGGAGCAAGCCAGAGCCAATGGAGTGCAACTGGTGCGCTCCCGGGTGACGGCCGTCAGCCCTCGGCCCGCAGGCGGGGTGCTGGTGCGCTACACCGACGGCCGCGGCCGGCCCCAGGAGGCTCCCTTTGACCTGGCGGTGCTGGCGGTGGGCCTCCGGGCCCGGGAAAATCTGCCGGACTGGGCCAGGCGCCTGAAAGTGGACTTAAATGAACATGGCTTCATTAAGATGGCGCCCTGGACGCCGGAATGCGCCGGGCGGCCCGGGGTCTTCCTCTGCGGCGCGGCCCGGGAGCCCATGGACATCACCGAGACCGTCACCAGCGCCGGGGCTGCAGCCGGGGCCGCGGCCCGGTTGCTGGCCGTCAGCCCGCGGGCGCCAGTCCCTAAGCTCAAGCTGCCGGAAGCCAGCCAGGAGGTGGGGGCCGCTCTCAAAATCGGGGTATTTCTCTGCCACTGCGGCACCAATATCGCCAAAACCCTGGACCTGGAAAGGCTGGCCGCGGCGGCCCGGCTGTTGCCCGGCGTGGTCCACGTGGAAGAGGCGCTCTTCGCCTGTGCGGTGGAATCCACCCGCCGCCTGGCGGCAACCATCCGGGACCTGGGGCTGAACCGGGTGGTGGTGGCCGCCTGCAGCCCCCGCACCCATGAAGCGGTATTCCGGGAAGTGGTGGCGGCCGCGGGGCTGAACCCCGGCTTCTTCACCCTGGCCAATATCCGGGAACAGTGCGCCTGGGTGCACCAGGGGGAGCCGGCCGCGGCTTTGGAGAAGGCCCGGGATCTGCTGACCATGGCGGTGCGCCGGGCCGCGGTCCTGAACCCCCTTAACCCCGAAAGCTTTCCGGTGATTCCCCGGGCCCTGGTCCTGGGGGGTGGGGCGGCCGGCATGGGCGCGGCCCTCAGCCTGGCCCAGCAGGGGTTCCACACCTACCTGCTGGAACGCACCGACCACCTGGGGGGCCTGGCCCGGCAGCAATATTTTACCCTGGAAGGCCCTGATCCCCAGGAATTCCTTCAGGAACTCCAGTCCCAGGTTTTCAGCCATCCCAACGTGGAGGTCTGGACCCGGGCGGAGCTGTTGCAGGTGGCCGGCCACGTGGGCCAGTTCCGCAGCCTGGTGCGCCGGCAGACCCCGGGCAGGGCCCTGGAGCGCTGGCTGGAGCATGGCGTCATCCTGGTGGCCACCGGTGGCCAGGTGTTCCAACCCCAGGGCCGCCACCTTTACGGCGCAGACCCCCGGGTTCTGACCCAGGCGGAGCTGGAGGCCGGGATCCACTTCGGCGACCCCGAGCTGGAGAAGGTGCGGCGGGTGGTGATGATTCAATGCGTGGGGTCCCGGGAACCGGAGCGCCCCTACTGCAGTCGCCGGTGCTGCTCTGAGGCCCTGAGCAATGCCCTGCGGTTGAAGGAGCACTACCCGCTGGTGGATATCACCGTTCTCTACCGGGACCTGCGGGCCTACGGCTTCAGAGAAAGCTACTATCAGCGGGCCAAGGAGCAGGGGGTGGAATTCATCCCCTTTGGGCCGGAGAGCCCGCCGCGGTTGGAGGCGGCCCGGCGGCGGCCCCTGACGGTGTGGGTCCGGGATGATCTCCTGGGCCGGGAAGTGGGCCTGTGGGCGGACCGGGTCATCCTGAGCGCCGGGGTGGTGCCCTCCCCGGGAAGCGAGCAGGTGGCCCGGCAATTGGGGATTCCCCTGACCATGGACGGGTTTTTCCAGGAGGCCCACCAGAAACTGCGACCCGTGGACACGGTGGCCGAAGGCATTTTCCTGTGCGGTGGGGCCCATTACCCCAAGAGCCTGGCAGAGACCGTGGCCCAGGCCCAGGCTGCGGCCCAGAGGGCGGCCGGCATACTCTTTCAGACCGAACTGCTGGGTAGCGAACTCACCGCCCAGATCTTGGCGGGGAAATGCCGCCGCTGCCTGGCCTGCCGGGAGGTCTGCCCCTTCGGGGCGGTTGCCGTGGAAGACGGCGGCACCCCCCGGGTGCAGGGAGAGATCTGCCGGGGCTGCGGCATCTGCGCGGCGGAGTGCCCGGTGGGAGCCATCCGGATGAGTAGGGCCACTGAGGAGGAACTGGCGGCCCAGATCGAGGCGGCGTTGTGGTAGTTGAGAGCGGTCGGCGGTCGGCAGGACCAAGAAGAAATTTATTATGGGCCGCCACCGGTAAACGGTAACTTATTTTCAACTTATTTTTGCTGAAGGCTGAAGGCTGAAGGCTGACAGCTTAGGAGACAACCCCATGAGACAGAGCTATTGCGGCCTGTGCGATGACTGCCAGTTGGGGAACCCGGAGTTGCTGCAGACGGTCTCCCAACTGCGGGACTACGTGAACCGCTTCCGGGCCAACGTCTGGCTCCACTGCTTCCCCCAGGGGGAAGGGTTCAGTTTTCCGGAATTTAAGAAGGGGCTGGACTGGTTCCTCACCCACACCGACTGCCCGGGCTGCCAGGGGGGCCGCGGTCTGGAGGACTGCCCGGTGCGCACCTGCGCCCAGGCCCGGGGCCTGGAGCACTGTTACCTCTGCCCGGATCTCCAGCCCTGCGACAAGTTTGACTTCCTGCTGGAGCAGTTCCCCAACGTCAAGACCAACCTGCGCCGCCGCCAGTTGAAGGACCAGGCCCGGCGGTATCACCAGAAGCTGGAGAAGGAGAAGAAGTAGGGGGAAAAGGCGAAGAGTGAAAAAACGGGCATAAGTCGCGCCAAAAGCCGAAGAAAATATTTAGCTAATTTTTGCCAGCTATGGCCATCATAAAATTTAGAGCGGCATGAATACTCGACTAATCAAACACGAAACCGCAGAGTTGCTGGAATTGACCCTGAAGATGTACGCCGACGAGGTGCGGCTGCGGCTGGACAAGCGGGTCTGCCTCAAGTGCGACATTTGCTCCCTGGTGTGCCCCCGGGGGGCGGTGGCCATCATTCCGGGTGAAGCCGACCTGGACATCACCATCGATCCCCGGGTCTGCCTGCTGTGCGAGGTCTGCGCCCATTTCTGCCCGGTGGGGGCCGTGACCCTGAGCTATAACGGCGAGAACAAGACCATCTTGGCCGACCACCGGGGCCTGGCGCCGTTTTTTCCCAAGGTGGTGATGGACAAAGAGAGGTGCGTGCAGCCGTGCCCGCCCCTCCCCGAAGGCGATGAGCACTGGTGTCGCCGGCAGCTGCAGCTGGTGGCCAATGCCGCCGACGGCTGCCCCAAGCAATGCCGCAAGTGCCTGCAGGCCTGCCCCCGCCAGGCCATCGTTTTAGATGAGGCGGCCCAGACCATGCCGCAGCCGGACCGGTGTCTCCGGTGCGCCCAGTGCTTAGAGGCCTGCGAGCAGGCAGCCATAACGGTTACGCCCCAGTTTCAAGGCGCCCTCACCATAGACGACAACAAGTGCCCGCCGGATTGCCTCAAGTGCGTCAACCTGTGCCCCATCCAGGCCATTGTGCGGGAAGGCCCCCGGGTCTTCCTGAAGGTGGAGAGTTGCAGCTACTGCGGGGTGTGCCGCAATATCTGCGAATACGACGCCATCACCTGCAGCCGCCAGGAAGTGGTGGCGGAGGCGGGGGAGTTTTCCCAGGCCTGGGAGCAGGCGGTGGCGAAATTGTTGGAGGGGTAAAAGGGAAAGGGCGGGAAGGCGAAAAACACTTCTCTTAATTTTAACTGAGGGTTTGTCGGCAGCACCACAGCTTTTTAAAACCCCATGACTGAAAAACCGCGCATCGGCCTCTATATCTGCCATTGCGGCCTCAACATCGCCGGGGTCCTCAACCCCGAAGCCCTGGCGGCGCAGGCCCAGGATTGGCCCCAGGTGGCGGTCTGCCGCCACCATCTCTATTCCTGCTCCGAGTCCGGGCAAAAGGACATTCAGAAGGACATCAAGCGGTACCGATTGAACCGGGTGGTGCTGGCGGCCTGCTCTCCCAAGCTGCACGAGCCCACCTTTCGGCGGCTTTTGCAAGAAAGCGGGATTAACCCGTACCTTCTGGAAATCGTCAACCTCCGGGAACACTGCTCCTGGGTGCACGCCACGGAGCCGGAAGCGGCGGCGGCCAAGGCCCTGGAGCTCATCCGCATGGGGCTGGCCAAGGTTAGGTCCGCCCGGCCTTTAGCCGACCGCCGGGTGCCGCTGCACCGGGAAGCCCTGGTCATCGGCGGCGGGGCCGCGGGCCTCAGGGCCGCCCTGGATATCGCCCACGCCGGATTCCCCGTGACCCTGGTGGAGAGGGCCCCGGTGCTGGGGGGCATGGCCGACCGGTGGCACCGCACTTTTCCCCAGGGAGAAAGCGCCCTCAGCCTCATCAACCCCATGATGGCGGCGGCGGCGCTCCACCCCGGCATCCGGGTGCTGACGGCCAGCGAGGTCACCGCGGTGCGCGGCCACTTCGGCAACTTTGTGGTCACGGTGCGCCAATCTCCCACCCTGGTGGGCGAGGCTTGCGACCGCTGCGGCCTCTGCGCCCAGGTGTGTCCGGTCAAGGTGCCCGATGGACGGGAGCAGGGCCTGCGGCGGCGGGCCGCCATTTACCTGCCCTCCCCCACCGCCTTTCCGGGGCGGTTCGTGGTGGACCGGGACCATTGCACCCGCTGCGGGGAGTGCGTCCCGGTTTGTCCTAAGGGCGCCATCGACCTGGAGCCCCAGGAAGAAGTGGAACATAATTTGCGGGTGGGGAGCATCGTGGTGGCCACCGGCTTTCTCCCCTTCGACCCCCGGGGCAGCCGCTACGAATCCTGGGCGGCCCTCCCCGGGGTCATCACCTCGGTGGCCTTGGAGCGCCTGCTGGCCGCCGACGGCCCCACCCAGGGCCGGGTGATCCTCGGCGAGGCCAACGAACCCAAGGACATCGCCTTCATTCTGTGCGTGGGCTCCCGGGAAGAGAAAGGCAACCGCTACTGCTCCCGGGTCTGCTGCCCCACCGCCTTGAAGCAGGCCCTGGAACTGAAGGCCCGCCTTCCCGGCGCCCGCATCCGCATCTATTACCGGGACATCCGCGCCACCAAGAAGGAATGGGAAGCCCTTTACACCCAAGCCCGGGAGGCCGGCATCCTGTTCCTCCGGGGGCAGGTGGAAAAGGTCCGAACCGACGGCCGGGGCCGCCTGGTCATCCGGGCGGAGAACGAACTGCTGCGGGTCCCCACCGAGGACCGGGTGGACCTGGCGGTGCTGGCCGTGGGCATGGCGCCGGGGGGCGGCACGCCCCTCAAAGAGGTGCTGAAGCTGCCGGTGGGGGGCGACGGCTTTTTCCTGGAGGCCCACCCCAAGCTGCGGCCCCTGGAGACGGTGCTGGACGGCATCTACCTGGCCGGCGCCTGCCAGGGGCCCAAAGACCTTACCGAGTCCATCACCCAGGCCTCGGGGGCCGCGGCCAAGATCCTGGCCCTCTTTGCCCATGAGACCATCACCCTGGACGGCCTGGTCTGCGAAGTGGACGGGGACAAGTGCACCGGGTGCGGCAGCTGCCAGAAGGAATGCGCCTTTCAGGCCGTGGAGCTTCTGGGAGAGGGGAAGCTCCGCAAAGCCCGCATCATCGAAGCCGCCTGCAAGGGGTGCGGGGTCTGCGCCGGGGCCTGCCCCAGCGGGGCCGTGGTGGCCCGGGGTTTCACCGACGAGATGATTGAGAACCAGATCGACGAGGCCCTGGCCGAGTCCCCGGAAAAGAAGATCCTGGCCTTTTGCTGCAACTGGTGCGGCTACGCGGGGGCCGATTTTGCCGGGGTCTCCCGGCTGCAGTATCCGGCGGCGGTGCGGATCATCCGCACCATGTGCTCCGGCCGGGTCCACCCCAAGTTCATCCTGCGGGCCTTTGCCCAGGGGGCGGGCCAGGTGCTGGTGGCGGGCTGCCACCCCCCGGGGGACTGCCATTATGTGGCCGGAAACCTGCGGGCCCAGGCCCGCATCAACAAGCTCAAACCCAGGCTGGCCAAAAAGGGCATCGACCCCGGGCGCCTGCGGCTGGTGTGGATTTCGGCCACGGAAGGCCGGGCTTTTCAACGGGTGATCCAGGAGATGGCGGCGAAGCTTTAAAAGGCGAAAAGGCGTTATCCATGGTGGGAATTAATATGCCGGCTAAAGTTCTCCTCTGTAATTGCCCGGATTTGCCGGTGGCGGCCCAAGACCTGGCGTCGCGGCTGGGCCGGGAAGGGTTGGAAGTCCACCTGGTGCCGCCCCTGTGCACCCCGGCGGGCCTGGAGATAGGAAGCGCCCTCCTGGGACCGGAGCCCGGGGCCTGGCTCATTGCCGCCTGCGGCCGCCAGCGCCATCCTGCCTTTTTCCAGCGCCTGGCCGGGGAGGCGCCGGTTTTGGATCTGCTGGGTTTAGGCGATCTGGAGGCCGCGGCCGGAGCTATTATCCTGGCCCGGGAGGCGCCGCCCCCACCCCGGCGCCGGGTAACTCGCCTTTCCCGGGAGATCCTGGTGGTGGGCGGCGGGGTGGGCGGCTGCCAGGCCGCCCTGGATCTGGCCAACGCCGGGTTCAAGGTCTATCTGGCCGACACCTCGCTGAGCATCGGCGGCACCATGGCCCAGCTGGACAAGACCTTTCCCACCCTGGATTGCTCCATCTGCATCCTGGGCCCCAAGCTGGTGGAGGTGGCGGCCCACCCGGATATCGAACTACTCACTTACGCCGTGCTGGAACGCATCCAGGGTTCAGCCGGGCATTTTCAGATCGACCTGGTCCTCAAACCCCGGTACGTCAACATGAGCAAATGCGTGGGCTGCGGCAGTTGCGCCGCGGTGTGCCCGGTGGTGGTGCCCAGCCGCTGGAACCTGGGCCTCAAGCCCCGGAAATGCATCCGCATCATCTTTGCCCAGGCGGTGCCGCTCCGGGCCACCATCGAGCGGGAATATTGCATCGACTGCCAGATGTGCGTCAAGGCCTGCGAGCATCAGGCCATCAACCTGCTGTACAAGCCCGCCCCCCGGCGCCTGACGGTGGGGGCCGTGGTCCTGGCCACCGGGGCCCGGCCCTTCGACCCCGGCATCAAAAGCGAATACGGCCACGGCCGCCTCACCGGGGTGGTGACCAGCCTGGAATACGAACGCATCGTCTGCGCCACCGGCCCCACCCAGGGCAGCCTGGTGACCCCGGAAGGCCGGCCGGTTAAGAGCCTCGCCTTCATCCAGTGCGTGGGCTCCCGGGACCGGAGGTTTTTGCCGTACTGCTCCGGATTTTGCTGCACCGCCTCCATCAAGCAGGCCATGCTGGCCCTGGAGCATGAGCCCGAGGCGGAGGTGACCATCTTTTACAACGACATCCGCACCTCCGGCAAGGGCTTCGAGGAGCTCTACCAGCGGGCCCGGCGGGCCGGGGTGCGCTTCATCAAGGGCCTGCCCGGCCGGATAACCGAGGACCAGGCGGGCCGGCCGGTAATCTTCTACGAAGACCAGGGGTCCGGCCGGAGGGAAAGGCTCACCGTGGACCTGGCAGTCCTGGCCGTGGGGTTGGAGGCTCCCCGGGAGGACCTGCCTTTTGCCGGGCCGGCGCCGGGGAAAGACGCCCTGGGGTTTTACCGGGGGCGCCATCCCGTGCTCCACCCCCTGGAATCCACGGTGCCGGGAGTGTTCCTGGCCGGCACCTGCCAGGGCCCCCGGGACATCTCGGAGACAGTGTGCCAGGGGAGCGGCGCCGCGGCCCGGGTCATCAGAATGTTCGCCGACCTGGAGTAAAAGTTGGTTATTGAGGGAGGGGACCAGGGGCAACAAGCCCCTGCCCCCTCCCTCAAGCTCCCACCCCCCACCCCTTAAGGAGGAGGGAGTGCAGGGTGCGCCTTGCGACCTTGTATCTTTGTGAAGCCCGTCGGGGATAACATGGAAGAAGAAGTTGTCATAGCAGGGCCGGAAGTAACCCTGGAGGGACGGTTCCTGCCGGGAGCCGGTGGCGGGGGCGTGGTCATCACCCATCCCCACCCCCTGTTCGGCGGCAGCATGGACAACAACGTGGTGTGGACCGCGGTGCGGGCCTTTGAGGCCCGGGGCTGGAGTACGCTGCGCTTCAACTTTCGCGGGGTGGGGGCCAGCACCGGCGCCTACGGCCAGGGCCTTAAGGAGGTGGCGGACGTGGCCGCGGCCCTGCAATTTCTTCAGGCCCGCAGCCCGGGACCCCACCTGCTGGTGGGGTACTCCTTCGGGGCCTTGGTGGCGGCCCGGGCCCTGTTCCAGGGCCTGGCGGCCGCAGGCGCGGTCCTGATTTCCCCTCCCGTGGCCTTCATGGAGATGACCTGGCTGCCGGAAGTGCCGCGGTTGAAGCTCATCATTGCAGGAGACCGGGACGAAATTGGCCCCCTCATCGACCTGCAGGCGATGATGGCCGGGAGCAGCCCGCCGGTGGAGATGGTGGTGATCAAAGGGGCCGATCATTTCTACGGCGGCCGGGAGGAGCAGCTTTTTCGGGTGCTGCGGGATTTTCCTTTGTAGGCCTGGTTAACGACGGGGGCTGGGCCTCTGCGCCAACGAAGGGGGGCAGGCACGGAGGCCTGCCCCACCAAATTCCGGTAATTCCGTTCTCCTTCCCGCAGCCGTACCTCTTTGGCTAAGGTTGCACCCCAAGGCGGGTTATTAAACTGTAAGGGCGTGATTTATCACGCCCCCAAGGGCGCAATCAAATTCGCCCCTATATCCAACTCCGGCACTTTCCTCAATGATTGCGTCTGGTTATTATCTCATTATCCCAGGCCCAGGGCTTCCAGGACCCACAGGTATTCCCGGTGCAGGGACTCCAGGAGGTCCAGCTTGAGGCCAGGGGGAAGCCACTCCCAGGTGTAGGTCTCGATCTCCAGGTGGCGGCTGAAACGACGCTCCCTGAGCAGCTGGAGTACCGCCCGGGTTTCGGCCTGGGTGGAGGACAGCCGCCGGTGCCGGTCCACGAACAGGGGCATGTGGTAGTGGATGCGCCAGATTTCCTCCGCGGAGGCGCCAAGCAGGGGGAGGGCCTCGGTGAGATCCCGGAACTGGCGGCGAGCGCCGTTTTCGCCTCTGGCGATGACCTGGTGCAGGTAAGGGGACCGGGTGAAGGGCTCCAGCTGCCGGGTGAGAATGGCCCGGGCCTCAGGGCCGGGGGGGAGCAAAACCTCCAGGCCCGAGGTGATCTGCACCTTGCCGATTTGGATGCCCTCCCGGGAAAAGGCCTCCAGCGCCGCGTCCGGCTCCTCGAATTCCACCGCCAGGTGGCAGGTATCCAGGCAGACGCAGATATGGGTGAGCAGCCGCGCCCGGGCCTCGGCCGGGGAAATCCCGGCCTCCTCGGCCAGCCGTGAGGCCCCGTCCTGCAGCAACCAGCCGTTATAAAAGCTCACCACCTCCTGGCTCAGCTCCAGGAGCCCGTCGGGCTCCGGCTCCAGGTCCAGGTGGATGAGCTTGCCCTCCTCTTCCTGCACTTGCAGCAGCCTGGCCGCCGCCCGGGCCAGGTTGCCGGTCAGGCGGCGCCAGGCGTCCTTATCGCCCGCCGCGATCCAGGGTTTGTAGGAGAGCGGGATGGTGGAGATGCCGCCTTCCACCCCGGGAGGCAGGAGGCGCCGCAGGATCTCGATGAGGCGCAGGGTGTAGGCCAGGCGGGCTTCCTCCCGCCAGTCCGGGGCGAAGATTTGGGCTTTGACCGTGGGGCCGTCAAGGTTCCCGTAGGGAAAGCCGTTCAGGGTGAAGACGTAGAGGCCGTGCCGGCCCAGGAAGGCCTGGAAACGCTCCAGGTTATCTCCGGCCAGCAGCTCAAGGCTCTCCGCCGCGGACAGGCGCAGTCCCAGGCCAAAGGGCCGGTCCGGGGACAATTTGGCCTTAAGGGGCGGCGCATAAGCCTTGAGGTTGCCGAACAACTCCCGCCAGCCGCGGCCAGGGTGAATCTTGCTGCAGTAAGTGAGGTGGAAAAATCCGTGGGGGCCGATTTGCATCTCTTGGCCTCTGAGAGGCTATTGGGGAGAGGGGGCCAGGGGCCCGGGGCCCCTTGCCCCCTCCCCGAATCATCCCAGGGCCGCCGGGCGGATTTCTTTGGCCGTGGCGCAGGCCCTTTTCCGGAGCAGATCGATGGCGGCCCTTAGCAGATTGGCGTCCAGGTCGTGAACCTCCAGGGATTGCCCGATATCCCAGATCAGCATGATGGTGAGCCGCCCGCCCAGATGTTCCCGGAACTCCTCCAGGCCCGCCAGGAGGCTTTCTTCCTCCAATTCGGGGACGTAGAGGGCAAAGCCCAGGTTGGTCAGGGTGCCCAGGACCCGCTGCCATTCGGTTTTGGGCAGCAGTCCCGCCAGGCGGGCGTAAGTGGCGTCCAGGGCCATGCCGAGGGCCACGGCTTGGCCGTGCCCCAACTCGTAGCCGCTGAGGGCCTCCAGCCGGTGGGCCGACCAGTGGCCGAAATCCAGGGGCCGGGAGCTGCCGAACTCGAAAGGATCGCCCCCGGTGGCGATGTGCTCCAGGTGGAGCGCAGCCGAGCGGTAGACCACCTGCTGCATGATCTCCTGGTGGCGGTGTGCCAGGGCCAAGGCGTGCTCTTCCAGGAAGTCGAAGAAGGAGGCGTCCTTGATCAAGGCCACTTTGACGGCTTCGGCCACCCCGCCGATCCAGTCGCGGCGGGACAAGGTGGGCAGGAAGGCGAAGTCGTTCAACACCGCCGCGGGCGGGGCGAAGGTGCCGAGGAAGTTCTTCTTGCCGAAGGCGTTGATGCTGTTTTTGACGCCGATGGCCGCGTCGGCCTGGGCCAGCACGGTGGTGGGGACCCGGATGAGCCGCAGGCCCCGGTGGGCCGTGGCCGCGGCATAACCCGCCATGTCGATCAAGGCGCCGCCGCCCACCGCCGCCACATAGGAGTGGCGGCAAAGCCCCGCGGCCTGGATGGCCTGCCGGACGATGGTGACGTACAAGGGGTCGTTCTTGACGCCTTCGCCGCCCTCAAATATCAGGGGCGCCCCGGCCGGCGCCAGGTATTCGTGATGCCCGCGGCAGTACGCCTCAATCTGCTTCAGGAGCTGCGGGTGGTGGCGGTAGGCGCCCCGGTCCACCACAAAGAGCACCTTCCGGGGAAAGTGGCCGCCGTCGGCCCGGATGGCCTCAGCGAACCGCGGGTTTCCAGGCCTGAAGACCTCGGTGGTGAAATGCACCGGATAGCGGTAGCCCACCTGGAATTCCTGCTGGATGGGAGCAAAGGTTTTCATTGGAAGATCCTGAAAGACATTATTTTAACTTCCTTGAAGATTTTTTAAAAATTGGTGGCCCAGGCGTCCCGCCGGTGCCGTAGGGGCGGGTTTGAAACCCGCCCCTACGAGCGTGCAACTTACTTATGAGCCGAGATATAATAACCAGTTGCTCATCAGGGCCTCTTACCTCATGAAGGCCAGGCGGCGACGAGGCGCGCAATAAGGGTAAACAGAGGCGACGGCATGATCCCCAGCCACAGGATCGCCAGCAAGATCAGGGCGCCGGCCACTCTGACGGCGAGGTCGGCTCCGGGGACGACCACCCCGGCCGCTTGAGGCCGCATATAGAGGGCGACCACCACTTTCAGATAAAAGTAGATGGAAATGATGACCGTCAGAATGCCGATGACGGCCAGCGCCGGGTAATGGGCGTGGAGCACGGCCCGGAACAGCACGAATTTTCCCATGAAACCCGCGGTGGGCGGCAATCCCGCCAGGGAGATGAGGCAGACGGCCAGGATGCCGGCGCGCCAGGGCTGGCTATAACCCAGGCCCTGGTAGTCCTCCAGCTCCTCCAGATCGGGGTCCCCGGCGGAAAAAGAGCCTACCAGGCCGAAGGCCCCCAGGTCCATCATCGCATAGACCACCAGGTAGAACATCAAGGCCGGGAGCCCGCCTTGCTTGACGGCCAGCAGCGTCATGAACAGATAACCCATCTGGGCCACCGAGGAGTAGGCCAGCAAGCGCTTGATGCGGGTCTGGCAAAGGGCCGTGAGGTTGCCCACCGCCATGGTGAGGGCCGCCAGGACCCACAGGGCGGGGAGAACGTAGTCCCACACCGGGGTGGCCACCAGCAGGGAAAACCTGAGGAGCGCCGCAAACAAGGCCACCTTGGAGCCGGTGGAGAGGAAGGCGGTGACCGGCGCCGGGGCCCCCTCATAGACGTCGGGAGTCCACAGGTGGAAGGGCACCAGGGAGAGCTTGAAGCCGAGGCCCGTAAGGATCAGGGCCAGGGACAGGATGATGCCCGGCAGGCGCTGGGGATAGGAGAGCGCCGCGGTGAGGGACCCCATGATCTGCAAGGTGCCGCTCATGGCATAGAGGAGAGCGATGCCGAAGGTGAGAAAGCCCGAGGCCACCGCACCCAGGATGAAGTATTTCAGGCCCGCCTCGTTGGAGTAGGCCTCCCCCTTGCGGATGGCGATAAGGACGTAAAGGGCCAGGGACAGCAGCTCCAAACCCAGAAAAAAGATGACCCAGTTCAAGGCCGCGGCCACCAGAACCATCCCTAAGGCGGCGAAGAGCAGGAGGGCGTAAAGCTCATCGCCGGCGAGGGACCGATTTTCGGCGTACTGGCGGACGAACAGCAGCGTCAGCAGGACGATGGCCAGCAACAGAAAAGTGAAGAACCGGGCGTAGCCCCCCAGGTCCACCATGCCTTCGGAAGTCGGGAGCCCAGGTGCCACCAGCGCCGCAACCGCGGCGGCGGCCAGGGCGCTGAGCAGGGCCAGGGCAAAGAGCAGCCCCCGGGGGCGCCGCCGCCAGAGCGCCCCGGTGGAGAAAATGATGGTGCCCCCCGCAGCCAGGATCAGGACGGGGAGGAGGCCGATCCAGTCGGTGTGCATAACTTTTTTCCAAATCCCCCTAAATTCCCCTTTGGGAAAGGGGGACTTTATTACCCCAAATCCAGGTGCTTAAAGGACGCGAGCTTCCCCCCAATCATCCCCTCAGCTTTTTGGTCACCTCGGCCACCCGGCGGCCCAGGGCCCGGGCGATGTCCAGGTCCTCCCGGGTGGGGTGGAGCTCGTTTCTCCCCCCGGCGATGGTGGAGGCCCCGTAAGGGGTGCCGCCCCGGGCCTCGCTATGGGACATGCCCGGCACCGAGTAGGGCACCCCCACGATGATCATCCCCAAGTGTAGCAAGGGCACCATCATGGTGAGCAGGGTGGTCTCCTGGCCGCCGTGGGTGGTGGCGGTGGAGGTGAAGACCCCGGCGGGCTTGCCTTCCAGGGCCCCTTTAGCCCACAGGTCCACGGTGGAATCGAAGAGGGCCTTCATCTGGGCGGTCATGTTGCCGTACCGGGTGGGGGTGCCGAAGATGATGCCGTCCGCGGCCTCCAGATCTTCCAGGGTGACAGAAGGGGATCTCTTTCTGCTGCTCCTCCACCAGACGGCCGTGCATGCTGGCCTGGATCTTTTCCTTGATGGATTCGAACTCCTCCACCCGGCGCAGGATGACCTCCGCGCCTGCCACCGCCTGGGCCCCTTCGGCCACGGCCCGGGCCATGTGGAGCAGGTGGCCGTACATGGAGTAGTAGACAACCAGAATCTTCATAGGTACGTTCCTCACAGACCAGATTGTGTAATCCCCCCCTTTCCTAAAGGGGGTAAGGGGGGATTTGTATATAGCCGCTTAATAATCCCCCTAAATCCCCCTTTAAGAAAGGGGGACTTATAGTCGTTGCCAGAAGTAATTTTATTTTGTAGGGGCACGGCGAGCCGTGCCCATTACATCCGCAGCAGGGCGACTTGCGCGGTTTGCTGGATCATGTGCTGCACCGCGGGGTCCAGCACCCGCAGGACGGGTCCGGGGTGCAGGCCGATAAACAGCACGGCCAGGGCCAGGGCCCACAGAGTCACGTATTCCCGGGGCGTAATATCCCAGAGCACGTGTTCTTTGCGGGGCACTCCGAACAAGGAGTCCTGTACCATCCGCAGGATATAGATCACTCCGAAGACTATGCCGGCAAAACCCAGGATGGCGATAATGGGCCTGGCCTTGAAGGTGCCCACCAGGATCAGGATTTCGCCCACGAAATTGTTGAGGCCAGGCAGGCCCAGGGAAGACAGGGCAAAGAACAGGAAAAAGGCGCTGAACACCGGGATCTTGCCCCAGAGCCCGCCCAGGACGGCAAACTCCCGGGAATCGATGCGCTCATCCAGCATGCCCACCATGATGAAGAGGGCCGAGGTGGAAAGGCCGTGGTTGATCATTTGCAGGACGGCGCCGCTGAGGCTCACCGGGTTCCAGATGGCCACGCCGATGATTATCATTCCCATGTGGGAGATACTGGAATAGGCCACCAGCCGCTTGATGTCGGTTTGGCACAGGGCGATCCAGGCGGCATAAAACAGACCTCCCAACCCCAGGGCCAGGAGCGCCGGCCCAAAAAGCTTAGCAGCGTTGGGAAAGAGGGGGATGCCGAACCGGAAAAGGGCATACACCCCGGTCTTCAATAGCAGCCCGGCCAGGTCTACACTGCCGGCCGTGGGAGCCTCGGTATGGGTGTCGGGCAGCCAGGTGTGCACCGGAATGAGGGGAATCTTGATGCCAAAAGCCAGGAGGAAGGCGGCGAACAGCAGGACCTCCACCGGGTAGCTAAGATGGGTGTGCATCAACTCGTACCAGGCGAAGGTGTAGACGCCGGTTTCCTGCCCGTGAATGATATATAGGGCGATGAGGGCGATGAGCATCAACAGGCTGCCGGCCACAGTGTAAAGGATGAACTTGACGGCCGCGTGGATGCGATTGGCATGGCCCCAGATGCCCACCAGGAAGAACATGGGAATGAGCTGAACCTCCCAGAAAAGGTAAAACAATAAGAGATCATTGGCCATAAAGAGGCCCTGGAGGCACCCTTCCAGAAAGAGCAGAAAGAAATGGAAGGAGCCCACCTTGACATTGATGGCCTTCCAGGAGATGAGCACGCAGAGGACATTGATGAAGGCGGTAAGCAGCCACGAGCATCAGGCTGATGCCATCCAAGGTCAGGCTGTAAGTGGCCCCCAGCCATTCGATCCAGGGATAGTCTTCCCGCAGCAGCCAGATGCCGCTGGGCCCATATTGGGGCTTGAGGTTGAGAAAAATTATGAAGCCCACCAACCCCACCTCGGCCAGGGTCACCACCAGGCAAGTCCAGCGGCACAAACGGGGGTTGCGGCCGGTGGCCAGAGCCAAAAAACTGCCCAGGATGGGGAGAAAGATAATGATGGAAAGCAGGGGGAACTTCAGCATGGCCAGGTCTCCGTTACCAGAGGTACCAACTCACCGCCAGGGCGCCGAGAAACAAGGTCAACCCCAAAAGCAGCATTTTGAGATAGGTGGAAAGCCTGCCGGTGGTCCAGAGTCCTATGATGCCGGAAAGAGAGAGGAACCCGGAGGCGGCTTTCACGACTCCCTCATCAATACCCCGTTCATCGATTTCCTGCCAGATGAACCAGGTCATGGCCCGATAGGGACGAAAGACGCCCTGGGCCAGCTTGATGTATCCCTGGTCGAAGATGAGATTGTCCACTTTCTGCCATAAGAATTGGGAAATCTTTTGATACGGCTGGACGATGGCAGCCAGGTACAGGCGGTCCAGATAAAAGGCCTGGAAAAGCACCTCGTGGAACCAGGGCCGCAGGCCTTGGCGAGGCCGGCGGTAATAAAGGTAAGTCAGGCCGGTCACCACCACCACCAGGGAAGCGCTGCCGATTCCCATGGTCCATTCCAGCCAGGCGGGGGCGCCCAGATCCGGGCGGGCCCCGGGTACGGGCGCCAGATATTGCCCCAGAAAGTTCTTGCCGAACCCACCGGGGAGATTCAGCAACCCGTCGGCCAGGGCCAGCACCACCAGGGGCCACAGGACCCATACCATGGAGCGGGGATAGGGCCGGAGATCTAAAGCCCCGGGGCCGTCGGGCCGCTCCTGGAAGGCCACAAAGTAAAGGCGAAAGCTGTAAAAGGGGGTGAGCAAGGCCCCCACCGCGGCAATGCCCCAGAAGATTTTGTAGCTGATTTCCGGGTGCAAAAAGGTGGCCAGCAGGATGCGGTCCTTGCTGAAGAAGCCTCCCAGCAGGGGAAAAGCGCTCAGACACAGGGAGCCGCCCAGAAAGAGGTAAGAGACCGCGGGCATCAGGCGGCGCAGGTTGCCCATCTTAAAGATGTCATGTTCTTCATTAAGGGCCTGAATCATGATCCCCGCCGCCAAAAAAAGCAGGGCCTTGAAGAAGGCGTGGGATAGCAGGTGGAACATGCCGCCCACGATATCCGCGGCACCCACCGCCAGGATCATGTAGCCCACCTGGCTGATGGTGGAGTACGCCAGGGACTTCTTAAGATCCGGTTGGACGCAGGCCGCCAGGCCGGCATAAAGGGCCGTGACCGAGCCCACCCCGGCGATGACCAGCATGGCCAGGGGGGAGAGCTGGACCACCGGGAAGAGCCTCATGAGCAGATAAACGCCGGCAGTGACCATGGTGGCCGCGTGGATCAGGGCCGACACGGGGGTGGGGCCGGCCATGGCGTCCGGCAGCCACACCGTCAGCGGCAGTTGGGCGGATTTGCCCGCCGCGGCCCACAGCAGCAGCAGGGCCAAAACCGTAGCCAGGGCCGGGGTCAAGGAGGTGACTTGAGCATTGATGGAGGAAATGGAAAAACTTTGGAACAGGACGAAAAACAGGGCCAGGGCCACCCCGAAGGCCACATCGCCAATCCGCGTCAGGATAAAGGCTTTGCGGCCCGCGGTGGTGTTGGCCGCCTCCGTGTACCAGAAGCCGATCAAGGCATAGGAGCAGAACCCCACCCCCTCCCAGCCCAGGTAGACGAAGATGAGGCTGTCCGCCACGGTGATCACCAGCATGGCGAAGACAAACAGGTTCAGAAAGCAAAAGTAACGTACATAATCCCCTTCTTCACGCATAAAGGCCACGGAATAGAGGTGGATGAGGCTGGCCACAAAGGTCACCATCAGGGCCATGACCGCGGCCAGGGGGTCAAAGTAGGCGTTCATGGCCGCAGAGAAATCACCGGTGACGATCCAACTGAAGAAGGTGAGGTTATACGTCTGCCGTCCGGCGACGGCCAAGGCGATACCGGCCATGGCCAGGGACCCCAGGACCCCCAGGCAGGCCACGGTCTCCACCAGCCGCCGGGGCAGGAACCGGCCCGCCACGGCGTTGATGAAGCTGCCCCCCAGGGGAAACAGGAGCAGGAGGAGAAGAATTAGCTTCACGTCAGCCCTTCATAAGATTGTAGTCATCGGCGTTCACCGTGCCGGTGCGCCGGTGGGAGTAAACGATCAGGGCCAGGCCCACCGCCACTTCCGAGGAGGCCACCGCCATGATGAAGATGACGAAGGCCTGGCCGTCCAGTTGCTGCCAGAAGAGGGAGGCGCCGATCAGGGCGAGGCCCGAGGCGTTCAGCATGACTTCCACGCCGATCAAGATCATGATGAGGTTGCGGCGGGCCACAGCGCAGGCGGCGCCCATGAGGAAGAGGACTCCCGCCAGCACCAGCACGTGGCTGTAAGGAACTAGGGAATCATGCGCTAGCCTCCGGTTTTCCCGGCGCCGCGGCCAAGGTACAGGGCCCCCACCAGGGCCACGAACAGCAGATACGAGGCGATTTCCACCGAGAACCAGTAGCGCTCAAACAGAAACCGGCCGAAGGCCAGGGGCGAGGCCATGGCCGACTGCAGGGGCGAGCCGGCGCCGGACTCCGCCAACAGCAGGATTACGGTGACGGCCAGGGATACGGCTCCCAGACCCAAGGCCGGCAGCCATTGCCGCAGGAAGGCCCTCGTGGTCTTAGGGGATTTGCCGATTTCCAGCATCATGACGAGGAACAGGAACAGGACCATGATGGCCCCGGCGTAGATGATGACCTCCAGGGCCGCCAGCAGAGGCGCGCCCAGGAGATAAAACAACAGGGCCGTGGCAATGAAAGAAATGACCAGATAGACGACGGCGTGCATCACGTTGCGCCGGGTGATGGCCAAGGCCGTGGACACCAGGATTACGGTTCCCAGGGTGTAGAAGATGACGGCGTATAAACTCATAAAAGGGGTCTCGTTTATAATTTCGCCCGGCGCAGCCTGAGGGCGTTGCCCACCACGGAGACCGAAGAAAAGCTCATGGCCGCCGCGGCGATGACCGGGCTGAGCAGGATGCCGAACCACGGGTAGAGGACCCCGGCCGCAATGGGGATGCCCAGGCTGTTGTAAACAAAGGCGAAGAACAGGTTCTGCTTGATGTTGCGCATGGTCAGGCGGCTGAGCTGCCGGGCCCGGACAATCCCCCGCAGATCCCCCTTGACCAGGGTCACCCCGGCGCTCTCCATGGCCACGTCGGTGCCGGTGCCCATGGCGATGCCCACCTGGGCCTGGGCCAGGGCCGGGGCATCGTTGATGCCATCGCCGGCCATGGCCACTATGCGGCCCTGGGCTTGAAATTCCTTCACTGCGCCCGCCTTCTGGTCGGGGAGGACCTCCGCCACCACTTCGTCGATGCCGAGTTTGCCGGCCACGGCCTTGGCGGTGGTGCGACTGTCGCCGGTGAGCATCACCACCCGGATGCCTTCTTCGTGCAGCCGCTGAATGGCCTCGGGGGTGGTCTCCTTGATGGGGTCCGCCACCCCGATGAGGCCGGCGGGCTGGCGGTCCACCGCCACGAACATGGCGGTCTGGCCGTCCCGGCGCAACTCTTCGGCCCTGGCGACCAGGTCCCCCGGATCGAGGCCCAGGTCTTCCAGCAGATGTCGGTTTCCCAGGGCGACGGGCCGGCCGTCCACCCGGCCGGTGACCCCCTTGCCGGAGACGTAGGCAAAGTCCTGGGCCTCGGCCAGTTCGAGGCCTCGGTCCTGGGCGCCGCCCACGATGGCCGCGGCCAGGGGGTGTTCGCTGCCCCGCTCCAGGCTGGCCGCCAGGCGGAGCAGGGTGGCTTCGTCCGTTCCCGCCACCGGCGCCACGGTAACGAGTTTGGGTTTGCCTTCCGTGAGGGTGCCGGTTTTATCCACCACCAGGGTGTCCACCTGGCGCAGCACTTCGATGGCTTCGGCGTTCTTGAACAGCACCCCCACCGTGGCCCCTTTGCCGGTGGCCACCATGATGGACATGGGGGTGGCCAGGCCCAGGGCGCAGGGGCAGGCGATGATCAGCACCGCCACGGCGTTGATGATGGCGTGGGCCATGCGGGGCTGGGGCCCGAGGAGGGCCCAGGCCACGAAGGTGGCCGCGGCCACCGCCACCACCGCGGGCACGAAGTAGGCGGCCACCACGTCCACCAACCGCTGGATGGGGGCCCGGCTGCGCTGGGCCTCGGAGACCATCTGGACGATCTGGGCCAGGAGGGTGCCGGCGCCCACCCGTTCGGCCCGCATCACCAGGGCGCCGGTGCCGTTGATGGTGGCGCCGATGACCCGGTCGCCGGGGCCCTTTTCCACCGGGATGGGCTCGCCGGTGATCATGGATTCGTCCACCGAGCTTTTGCCTTCCAGGATGACGCCGTCCACCGGCACCTTCTCGCCGGGCCGCACCCGGAGGCGGTCCCCCACCTGGACCTGCTCCAGGGGGACGTCTGCTTCGGCGCCGCCTGCCCCAACCCTCCGGGCGGTCTTGGGGGCCAGTCCCAGCAGGGCCTTGATGGCGGCGCTGGTCTGGCTGCGGGCCTTGAGTTCCAGCACCTGGCCCAGCAGCACCAGGGTGACGATGAAGGCCGCGGCCTCGAAATAGACCGCCACCTCACCGGAGCCGCTGCGGAAGGAGGGCGGGAAGATGGCGGGCGCCAGCTTGGCCACCAGGCTATAGAGGTAGGCCACGCTGACGCCCAGGCCGATGAGGGAGAACATGTTCAGGCTGCGGTGCACCAGGGACTGCCAGAAGCGCACGAAGAAAGGCCAGCCGGCCCAGAGCACCGTGGGGGTGGCGAGAAAGAGCTCCACCCAGCCCCAGGTCTGGGGGGCAGCCAGGCGCTCCAGGGGTTGCCCCGGGAGCATGCCGCCCATGGCGATGACGATGAGGGGGATGGTCAGCGCCACGGCCGCCCAGAAGCGCCGGCGCATGTCGATAAGTTCGGGGTTTTCTTCTTCCTCGGCGGCCACGGTGCGGGGCTCCAGGGCCATGCCGCACTTGGGGCAGGTCCCCGGGACATCCTGCACGACCTCGGGATGCATGGGGCAGACCCACTGGGTGCGGGTTAAAGGCGGGGGGGCCGCGGCGGGCTCCAGGGCCATGCCGCACTTGGGACAAGGGCCGGGGGTCGCTTGCCGGACTTCCGGGTGCATGGGGCAGGTGTAGGCCCCGGCTGGGGGCGCTTCCTCAGGTTTGGCCGCGGCCGGCTTCGCCTCTGCCGCGCGCGGGCGAGAAATTGTTCCGGGTCGGCGTTAAATCTTGCTAAACAATGGGGGCTGCAGAAGGCGTACTCCTGCCCCCGGTGCGTGGTCCGGTGGGGGCTGTCCGCCGGCACCATCATGCCGCAGACCGGGTCCCGGAGTTCGGGAGTCACGGCCTTTTTGGGGGCTTGGCGGCGGCCTGCGGGGGATTTTTTCTTTTTTTCCGGCGCCTTTTTGGTCATGGCGTCTCCTGAGATCAGCGGCGGCTAAGGCAGATTGCTTTTAAGATTCACCGGCTCGGCCTCGTTGAGGTGGGTGCCCTTGTCGCCCACCATGGCCACCCCGGCGTAGCGGTAAAAATTGTATTCCTGGTCTTTGCCGCCGTGGTCCACCAGCAGGTCTTCCTTTTCCGCCACCAGGGTCAGGAGGTCGTACTGGCAGAATTCGTAGTCGGGCGTCAACTGGATGGCCAGGGTGGGGCAGGCCTCCTCGCACAGGCCGCAGTATATGCAGCGGGCAAAATTGATGCGGAACCACGGAGCCCAACGGCGCCCGTCCTCCCGTTCGGCCCCCTCCATGGAGATGCAGCTTACGGGGCAGACCGCGGCGCAGAGAAAACAGGAGACGCAGCGTTCTTCGCCGTCGGGGTCCCGGGTGAGGATGATGCGGGCTCGGGAGCGCGCCGGCAGCGGCCGCTTGTACTCGGGGTACTCCTCGGTGACGGGGCGCCTGAAGAGATGGCGCAGCACCACGGTGAAGGCCCCCCACAGCCCGGTGACGGCTCTGGCGATTATCTTCAGGAAGCCGCGGTTTTCGCTCATCGGTCTTTCGTCCTGCTGGGGACTTTACCCCTGGTCTTTGACAAAGATGATCAGGTAATTATACGGCCCCACGTCCGCCATGCGGGTTTTGGTAAAACCAAAGGGCGCCACGATCTTTTCCACTTCCCCGGGGCTGAGGCGGACCCTGAGGGGCGGCCCCGGCGGCCCCTCCACTTTATGAAACTCCACGATGGCCAGGGCGCCCCCGGGCTTGATGACCCGGGCCGCCTCCTGCAAGGCGCCGTCGGCGAGGCCGAATTCCAGCAGGTCGTGCAAGACGGTGGCCATGAGAGCCACATCGACGCTGCCGTCTTCCAGGGGGATGGCCTTGCTGATATCCGCCCGCATGGCCTTGAGGTTGTGCCGGCCTTCGGCCGCGGCCCTTTCCTTGAGCGCCTGGATGCCCGGTTCCCACAGATCCAGGGAGTAGATCATCCCACTTTGGCCCAGCTCCTCGGCCGCGGCGAAGGTGTAATGGCCCTCGCCACAGCCCAGGTCCAGCAAAGTCATGCCGCTTTGGAGACGGAGCTCCTTAAAGAACCTGGCCGCATCAATAAGGTCAAAGCTGCTGTGGCCCGCGCCGGGCGGTGTGCTTTTCGCAGGGTCAGCGGGATGAATCAAGGTCCACCTCCTTACCGGCTTACCCCTGGTAACCCAGGGCCAGCATGGCGCCGCCGGTGACGATGATGTTTACCAGAGCCAGCGGGATCAACACCTTCCACCCCAGATGCATCAGCTGGTCGTAGCGCGGCCGGGGCAGGGTGGCCCGGCACCAGATGAGCACAAAAACCACCAGAAAGACCTTGAGGAAAAACCACAGCAGCGGCGGCAGATATGGGCCGCGCCAGCCCCCCAGGAAGAAGACGGCCACCAGGGCCCCCAGGGTCACCATGGTGACGTATTCCCCCAGGAAGTAGAGGCCGAAGCGCATGCCGCTGTACTCCGTGTGGTAGCCGGCCACCAGCTCGTTTTCGGCTTCCGGGAGATCGAAGGGCAGACGCTTCGTCTCCGCCAGGGAACTTATAAAAAAGATAAGGAAAGCCACCGGTTGGAACAAAATAAAGGGATAGCGCGCCTGGGCCTGGACGATGTCCACCAGGGAAAAGGAGCGGGCCAGCATGACCACGGGGACGATGGCCAGCCCCAGGGCAAGCTCGTAGCTGATCATCTGGGCCGCGCCCCGGATGGCCCCCAACAGTGAGAACTTGGAGTTGGAGGCCCAACCGCCCAGGGCCACGCCGTAGACGCTGAGGGAGGACAGGGCCAGAACATAGAGCAGGCCCACGTTGAGGTCGCTGACCACCCCGGGGATTTCGTGGCCGCGGAAGGTCCAGCCCCGGGCGAAGGGAATGACGGCAAAGATCAAGAGCGCGGTGGCGGCCACCAGGGCGGGGGCGTACAGAAAGATGACCCGGTCGGCGCCGGCGGGGATGAAGTCTTCTTTAGTCAAGAGTTTAACCGCGTCGGCGAGGGGCTGCAGCAGCCCCAAAGGCCCGGCCCGGTTGGGACCCAGGCGGAGCTGAAACCGGCCCAGGAGCCGGCGCTCCACGTAGATCAGGTAGGCGGCCAGCAGGAGCAGCGCCAGGAGCACCACGGCCAGCTTGACGATGAGCAGGATGATTCCGGCGGCCCATACGGTCATGGGATTACTCCTGCACCTTCCGGATGGCGCTCTCCGGCACCAGGGCCGGCCAAACCCGGAGTTTGCGCCAGTCAAGCCGGCGGTGCCGGGGGAGCACCAGGACCCCCGGGGCCATCTGGTCCGTGACCTTAAGCACCACGTCCAGCGCTCCTCCGGGCAGGCTGAGGGCCACCCGGTCCCCGGCGGCCAGCCCCAAACGCCCGGCATCCCGGGAATGCATGGTGAGCCGGGGGGCTTCCTCCACCTGTTGAATGCAGGTGGAGTAGGCGGCCAGCTCTTCGGCGCCGAAGGCCGAGTCCACCAGCAGCAGCTCCAGGGTTCCCTGAGGGGCCTGGGCCCCGGTCCCGGAGGCGACCTCCAGGGTAAAATCATTATCCGAGCGTTGCGGCGGGAGCAGCCGGACCCCTTGGGGGCGCTCCGCCATTGCCGCCGCCTGGGCGAAAACGGGATTCTGGTTCCGGGCCAGCCACTCCCAGAGGTCCGGGGCGGGGGGGGTCATTGCGGTTCCCAAGGCCTGGGCCAGTTCCGCCAGGATCTCCCCCGGCGTCCTGGGGTCGCTGCCGGGAACATAGTTGAGAAAGGTCCGGGGAGGATGTTTGTCCGGGCTGATTTGGGCGATGGGGATGCCGCCGACATGGACCGGCGGGGCCCACTGGAGCCGCCCCTCCTGGTTGACGAAACCGGAGCCCGTCCTTTCGAACACGGTGATGGTGGGTAAAAGGACGTGGGCTTGCTGCGCCGCGGCAGAGGGCAGGTAATCCAGCACCAGGAGAAATTCCAGCCGGTCCAGGGCCCGGTCCAGGCGCTGCCGGTCCGGAAAGTGCCAGAAGGGATCGTTCTCCACCAAGATCAGGGCCCTGACGGAGCCGGTTTCCACTGCTTCAAGAAGCGCTGGGGCTTCCGGGCCGGTGGCCAGGAGTCCGGCGCCGAAGGCGTTGGGCCCGGGCAGCAGGTAAAACAGGCCCGCCTCCCGGCCCGCGGCCTTGAGGAGCAGGGCCAGGTCCGCGGCCAGGCCGGGAGTGGTTTCCGGGACGATGTCGGTGCCGCAAACGATGACCGGCCGCCGGCTCTGGCCCAGTCTGGCCGAAAGTTTGGCCAGGCGTTCGGACAAGGCGGCATCGCCGGGATAGTCCCCGGGGAGGGCCTCATAAAACTTCCTGGCCTTGCCCTCCAGCCGGGCTGCGGCTTCGGAGTCCAGAGCCCTTTTGAGGAGCACCCTGAAGGCCAACTCCAGGTTCCCAGGCCTCACTGGCAGGTGCTCGAACTCCAAGGGCAGGAACACGGGCCGGGGGTCGAGGACCGCCACCTGGCCGCCCTGGCGGAAAGCCTGCCGTAGGGCCAGGGCCAGCATGGGCGCTTCATTCACCGGGTCGGCGCCCACCGCCAGGATGAAATCGGCCTCTTCCAAGGCCCGCAGGGACACGGCCAGGCGGGCGTCCAATCTCGTGACCGCGGCCTTAACCTTCTTTTCCTGGGCGGGATCCAGAAAAAAGCGGGGAGCGGGCCAGCCCAGGGAGTCGCAGAAACGCCGGAGTTGCCCTTGGGTCTCCAGGCTGCTGCGGCTGGAGCCCAGGCAGGCGATGGCACCGGGGCCGTACCTGGCGCGAATCTGGCCCAGTTTTTCCGCCGCCTGTTTTACCCCCTCTTCCCAAGGGACTTCCTGTTCCCCCAGGCGCGCCTTCCGGGGCCGCTCCGGTAGGTTGGCGTAAAAGAACCCATAGCGCCCCCGGTCGCAGATGAAGTAGCCGTTCACCGCGTCGTGGAACCGCCCTTCCAGGCGCATCATCTCCCGGTAGAAGGCGCTACCGGTGGCATTGCAGCCCAGGGAGCAGTTAAGGCAAAGGGTCGGACCCCGCTCGTAATGCCATCGCCGCCCTTTGAACCGGGAGGGCTTATCGGTAAGGACGCCGGTGGGGCAGAGATCGATGAGGTTGCCGGAAAAGGGGCTCTCCAGCTGCCCTTCGGAATAGACGCCAAAGTAAGTGCGATTGGCGATTTGCAAGGCCCCATAATCGCGGTAGCCGGCGAATCCCTGGTAAAAATTCCGGCAGCGCCAGCATTGGATGCAGCGGTTCATTTCGTGCTGGATGAAGACCCCCAGGTACTGGTCGTGATAAGTGCGCTTCGGCCCGGGGTAGCGCCGGATGCCGTGGCCGCCGGACACCGTTTCATCCTGCAGGAGACAGTGGCCGCCTTCGTCGCACACCGGGCAATCCAAAGGGTGATGCATCATGAGCCACTCGATGACATACTTGCGGAACTCGAGGGCTTCCGGGTCGGTGGTGGACACCACCATGCCGTCCCCGGCCGTCACCATGCAGCTCATGTCCACCCCTTTCACCGGACCTTCCAGAAACTTTACGGCGCACATGCGGCAGGCGCCGAAAGATCCCAGCCCCGGATGGTAACAAAACCGGGGGATCATGATGCCCAGCCGTTCGGCCGCGGCAATGACCTTGGTGCCCTTAGGGACTTCGATGGGAAGATTATCTATGATCAGCTTGGGCATAAGTTATTCTCACCACCAAGACACCAAGGGCACCAAGAAAATGATTAAGTGGTCTTGGTGCCACCAAGATCCAAAGACTCTTGGTGTTCTTTGCGTCTTAGTGGTTAAACACTTCATTCGGGCGGATACCAGAGCTGCTTGTAAGGTTGATAAGTCTCCTTAAATGGGCACTGCCGCTGGCTGATGTGCTCCCGAATTTCATCCTCAAAATACTTCAGCAACCCCAGCACTGACTCCGCCGCCCCCGGGGCAAAGGCGCAGTATGACTTGGCCATATGCCCGGCCATCTGGCGCAGCATGGGGATAAATTCTTCCTTCCCCTCGCCTGATTCCAGGCGCCATAAGAGGTCTCGGATATACGGCAGCCCCTCCCGGCAGGGGGTGCAAAAACCACAGGACTCCCGGGCGAAATATTCCTGCAAATTTAAGGTAGCAGCAAGCAAACAGGTATTCTGGTCAAAAACCATGATGGCCGCGGTGCCGAGGCGGTGGCCCACTGCCCTCAAGGGGTCAAAGTCCATTTCCACGTCGTAATATTTTCTGGGCATAAAGGCGGTGGATGCCCCACCAGGCATGCAGGCCTTGAATTCCGAGCCTGACATCATACCCCCGGCAACCCCTTCGATGATCTCGCTCAACGGGGTGCCGATGGGCAGCTCAAAACAGCCGGGATTATTGACTTTGCCGCTGACGCAATAGAGTTTGGTGCCGGCCCCCGTCTTGGTCCTGGCCAGGCTCTTGAACCACTGGGCGCCGTGGCGCAAAATATGGGGCACGCAGGACAGGGTTTCCACGTTGTTGACGATGGTGGGCCGGTCCCACAGGCCCTCCGCCGCCATGTGTTTGTCCTTCATGGGATGGGCGCGGTTGCCCATAATGGCGTTGACCTGGGCCGAAGCCTCGCCGCAGATGTAACGCCCAGCGCTGCGGTGCACCACGATATCGAAAGAAAAATCACTCCCCAGGATGTTTTTACCCAGGACCCCGGCCTGTCTGGCAACTTCCGCCTCTCGTTCTATGAGTTTTGCGTCCATCTCGTAGGAAGGCCGGATGAAAAAGAAGGCGGTTTGGGCGGAGACCGCATAACCGGACAGGATTATTCCCTCAAGAACCAGATGGGGGTCAATGTTGACCAACACTCGGTCCTTAAAAGTTCCCGGCTCCATTTCATCGGTGTTGGGAACCACATACCGAGGGAAGCCTGCGCCTTCGGGTATCCCGGCCCACTTGCGCCCGGTGGGGAAACCGGCGCCGCCCCGACCCCGCAAGCCGGAATCCAGGACCTGTTGCTGCACTTCTTGGGGAGTCCGGTTTTTGATGGCGTCGATGAGCGCCTCATAACCGCCGCTTTGACGATACTCCTCAAAAGTAGCGGGGCGCCCGTCGCGCCGGTTTTTAAAAAGCACTTCGTCAGCCATAAGGTCACCGGCATTCCACCAGGGTGCATTCCTCGGTGCGTAATTTTTCCAAAATCTCGTCAATCTTTTCCGGGGTTAGCGGACCGTAAAACTGGCCGTTGATCAGCATGGCCGGAGCATGGTCGCACCAGCCGATGCAGGCCGTGGGCAGCACCGTGAACATCCCGTCCGCCGTGACTTCTCCGGCGCAGACGCCCAGTTTTTTGCACAGGTAGTCGAAAATGAAGTTCTCATGGAACATCCAGCACACTACCCCATCGCAGACGTGAATGACAAACTTTCCCACCGGCTCCCGGTAGATGAAGTCGTAAAAGGTGGCCAGCTCTTCCAGCTCCAGGGGGGTCAGGCCCAGGAGCGCCGCCGCCTCCTGGAGCCCCCCGTCGGTCAGATAACCATAGTGTCCCTGGATGGCGAACATGACGTTGATGGCCTGCTCCCGCGGATGCTCGGCCGCAGCGACCCGGGCTTTAAGTTGCTCGCGTAATTCTTGCGGTATCATAGGCAGTTAGCGATCAATGTCCGGAAGTATGTAATCCCATGAGCCAAGAATGGCGATCAAGTCGGCGATGGCATGGCCCGCCACCGCCAGGGGCAGGGCCTGGACGTTGGCAAACCCGGGGGTCCGGATGCGCATGCGGTAGGCCATGTTGCCTCCGTCGCTGACCACGTAGTAGCCCTGCTCGCCCCGGGGGAGTTCGGTGGCGGCGTAAGCCTCGCCCCGGGGGATCGTGGGGCCCCGGGTGACGTTGATGAAATGATGGATCAGGGTCTCGATATCTTTCAGGGTCTCGTCTTTCTTAGGGATGACATACCGGTAGTCATCGGTGACGTAGCGCCCGGGGGGCATGCCCTTGGCCGCCTGCTCGATGATCCTCAGGCTCTGGCGCATCTCTTCGATGCGCACCTGGTAGCGGGCGTACGCATCGCCTTCGGCCGCGGTGGGGATGTCGAAGTCAAAGGCCTCGTAGGCCGCGTAAGGCATCTTTTTTCTGAGGTCCCATTCCAGGCCGCAGGCCCTGAGATTGGGACCGGTGACCCCCCATTCCATGGCGTCCTGCTTGGAGAGGCAGCCCACGCCCCGGGTGCGGGCCTCGAAGATGGGGTTTTTGGTGATCAGGGCCTCGAACTCTTTGATCCGCCTGGGGAAGACCTTGACAAAGTCGTCCACCAATTCTTTCCAGCCATCGGGGAGGTCCGCGGCCAGCCCGCCCAGGCGGAACCAGGAGGGGTGCAGGCGGCCGCCGGTGATCAGCTCCACGATGTCCATGATTTTTTCCCGTTCCACGAAGGCGTAAAAATTGGGAGTCATGGCTCCGGTGTCGTGGGCATAGGTGGAATACCACACCAGGTGGTTGCTCAGCCGGAAGAACTCGGCCAGCATCACCCGGATAAACTGGGCCCGGTCCGGCACCTGGATGCCGGCCAGGGTCTCCACCGCGGTGAGGTAGGAGAGATTGTTGGCCAGACCGCTCAAGTAGTCCACCCGGTCGGTGTAGGGAATGAACTGGTGCCAGGACTGGCGCTCGCCGATCTTTTCCACGGACCGGTGGTGGTAGCCGATGTCCAGGTCCATGGCGGTGATCTCCTCGCCCTTGAGCGCCAGGATCAGGCGCAGCAAACCATGGGTGCTGATGTGGTGGGGGCCGACGTTCAGGATATACTCCTCCTCCCCGATCCTCCCCTCCATATACTTGGCTCCGTCCAGGGGCTGATGCTTCTGGGCGTCCAGGTGGGTGTAGGGGGCCATTTCCGTGGCCCGGCCGGGATAGCTCTTGCGCAGGGGGTGCCCTTCCCAGTCGTGGGGCATGAGGAGCCGCCACAGGCGGGGGTGGCCCTCAAAGCGGATGCCGAACAGGTCGTAGACTTCCCGCTCGTACCAGTTGGCCGAAGGCCAGAGGTCGGTAATGGACGGGGCGGCCGGCTCCGAGCCGTAAAGGGGCACCTTCAGGCGCACCCGGGAGGCGGACTCGAAGGAGAGGAGCTGGTACACCAGGGTGTAGTCGGGAAATTGGCCCCGTTCCCGGCGGGCGGATTCATCCACCGCGGTGAGATCATCCAGGCGCTGGAATTGGGGGACGGACTCGCTCTTTAAAAAGCGCAGGACGTCTTTGACCCTCTCCCCGGCCACCTGCAGGGTCAGCATGTCGGAGGTCCGGTCGGCCTGCTGCACCGCCGCCCCGAACCTGGCATTGAGGGCCTGGGCCAGGGATTGGTCCCTTGCAGGGAGCTCGAGGCGGTGAGGCGGCGGGGTCCACATGACCTCGGAGCGGCTCTCCCAGAACCGGGGCGGGGTTACCGCGGTGCCCCGGGGCGGCGTGCCGTAATAGCCCGGACCGCGGCTCTCCCGGGACTTGCTGAGGCCGTCCACCAGGATGGGCGTCTGGCTCCCCTGGGTGCCGCCGGCCAGGTGGAGGATTTTGCGGGCCGGCCTTTCCGATTTGACCTTGTCTTGCAGCAGCACCAGGCTTTGCATTACGGCTTCGGGCCGGGGGGGGCAGCCGGGAATGTAGATGTCCACCGGCAAGATCTGGTCCACTCCCTGCACCACGCTGTAGCCGTCATACATGCCCCCGCAGTTGGAGCACGACCCCATGGAGATGACCCACTTGGGTTCCGGCATCTGCTCGTAAAGCCGGAGCACCACCGGGGCAATCTTCTTGAAAACCGTGCCGGAAACGATCAAGAGGTCGGCCTGCCGGGGCGAGCCTCGCAAAACTTCGGCGCCAAACCGGGAAATATCATACCGGGGGGTCCAGGCGGTGATCTCTTCGATGAAGCAGCAGGACAAGCCGAAAAAGAGGGGCCAGAAGCTGTAGGACCGGCACCAGTTGATGAGGGCGTCGAGGCTACGCAGCGCTAGGTTTTCGGAAAAATCTGCCGGTTTGAAGCGAGGGGCTTCCAATCCAGACCTCCCTTTTTCCAGAGGTAAAAGAGGCTGACCAGCAACACGATGATGAAGAAGGTGATTTGCCACCAGCCGCGCCAGCTGAGGTCATTGACGGCCACCGCCCAGGCAAAGATGAAGGCTGCTTCCACATCGAAGATGAGAAAAAAAACCGCCACCAGATAAAAGGGAACCGGGTAGCGAAACCGGGCCCCACCGGTGGGGATGACGCCGCATTCGTAAGGCCTGGCCTTTTCCGGGTCGATCTTCTTTTCTCCCAGCCAGCCGGTGAGAAACAGGACGATCCCCAGCAGCCCCAAAACCATGGCGGTGTAGAGGGCCAGGCTGAAAAGGCCGGGTATCCAGGGCGATAACGCGGCAGGCGATACCGGGTGCATTCCTTCCCCTGAAAAAGCAAACTGCCGGGCTAATAATCACCGAAAGAGATTACTTGCTGCGGTGCTTGCGGCCCGGAGGGCCGGTCATATCTCAAAAACTAAGAACCACCGGTTCGCCTGTCAAGGCGAAACGAGGTCGCCCTTGCCGGGCGACGCCTTATCCGCAGGAGGGCGGGGGCCAAAATCCCCGCCTCCTTTATCAAGTATCAAGGGGGCAAACCGCTGGCCCTTCTTGACAGAAGTCCAGCCAGCCTTATCTTTAAGGCAAAATCAGGCTGGTTCCTTAGGCTTGGCCTTGGCCTGGTAGATTTCCCGCGAGGAGGGACCCTTCCTGGACGCCCCCGCTGCCCCCATTGCCGCCGGGCTCTCCCGGGTCAAGCTGTTCCTGGCCCTGTCCCGGACTCCCCACGGCTTGCTGGACCTGGCCACCCCGGCCCTGGCGGCCCTGCTGTGGCTGGGGGGACTGCCGCCCCTGGGGGTGGCGGCTTTGGGCTTGCTCACCGTCTTTGCCGGCTACACCGCGGTCTACGCCTTGAACGACTTGGTGGACTACCGGGTGGATCAGGAAAAGATGCGTTACAGTCCCCAGAAAACGGCCGGGGGCTACCTGGATGCGGTTTTCATGCGCCACCCCATGGCCCAGGGGCAGGTGAGTTTCGCCCAGGGCCTCCTCTGGACCGGGGCCTGGGCCCTGGTGGCGCTCATCGGGGCTTATCTCCTGAACCCCGTCTGCGCCCTCATCTTTCTCCTGGGCTGCGCCCTGGAGGCCGTCTATTGCCTGCTGCTAAGGGTCAGCCACCTGCGGGCCCTGATCAGCGGCGTGGTCAAGACCCTGGGCGGCATGGCCGCGGTCTTTGCCGTGGACCCGCATCCGGAGGCCGGATTCCTGCTGCTCCTGTTTGCCTGGCTGTTTTGCTGGGAGATCGGCGGTCAGAATATCCCCGCCGATTGGCACGACCTGGAGGAGGACCGGGCCCTGCAGGCCAAGACCATTCCGGTGCGCTACGGGGTGGCGGGCGCCGGATTCATGGCGGTGGCTGCTCTCGGCCTCGCCACGGTTTTGGGTGCCGTGGTCTTGAGACTGTCTCCGGTGCGGTATTCGTTTCCTTGCCTGCTCCTGGCAACCATCTGGGGGGCTTATCTGCTGCTGGTGCCGGCCTGGCGTCTGTTCCGGACCCAGGGGCGGGCCCAGGCCGCAACTCTCTTTAACCGGGCCAGCTACTACCCCCTGGCCATTTTGGCCACCGTGCTGATCAGGGGGCTCATTCCCTAGGGTCACATTTTGAGAACTCTGCAGAAGGCTCTCCAATGAGGGAGCTAGGGGCCGACAGCCCTACCCGATCCCTGGAACATACCCCTAACCCTCATCCAGGGGGTGGGGCGGGGAAACTGCTTCCCCCCGGCCCTCCCCTCAAATTAGTTTTTCGGTCATCCATGATCCTGCGGTTTAGCCGAAACCATGAAAATGACCAGGTAGGGGCGGGTTTCAAACCCGCCCTTACGGCACCGGCGTCTCGCCGGTGCCACCAAAATATTTGTTGGCTCGCTCTATGAATTTTTCAGGGTAGAAGCTATGACCAAAGGCAAGGGTTCCGGCCAAGGAATGGCAGCCGAGCCTCAAGTTCCTGTCGCAGGGGAAGGGCCCCGGACGGCGGCGGCCGCGCCGGCGGACCTTTACCAGAGGCAACTGCCGCCCTGGCTGTCCCAAGCCCTCACCCGGTTTCCCTTTTTCAAGCGCCACCCCCATCCCCTGCTGGCCCATTTTCCCATAGTTTATCTGCTGGCCACCACGTTTTTCAGCCTCCTTTACCTGGTGACCGGCAACCAGTCCTTCGACGCCACCGCCTTCTACTGCCTGGCGGCGGGGGTCCTGTTCCTGCCGCCGGCCATCGTCACCGGGCTCTTCACCCACTGGCTGAACTTTCCGGGAGAGGCGGACAACGCCATCAACCTGGAAAAAAGGTTTTCTTATGCCTTATTGGCGGCGGCGGCGGGCGCCTTGCTCTGGAGATGGCTGAACCCGGCGGTGCTCCATGATTTTTCGGGGCTGAATATCATCTATTTTTTGCTCATCGTCGCCTTGACGCCTCTGGTGACGGCCACCAGCTATTTCGGGGGCATGCTGACCTTCCCCCTGGAGGACGAAGGCCGGGGAGGGCAAGGCCCCAAATCTTAAAGGGGTTGAGAAATGGCGGACCAAGAAAACCCGAACCTGGAACTCTCGCCCTGGTGGCGGCGGGGTGTGGGCCTCAAGGTGACATGTTATGGCATACTGACAGGGGAATGGAAAATTGGCTAAAGACGGCGATAAGCAAAGGGAATTCACCCTGGCGGAGCTGGCGGAAAACAACGGGGCGGACGGCAAACCCGTGTATCTCGCCTACCAGGGCCGGGTCTTCGACGTCAGCGGCAGCCCCTTATGGGAAGGCGGCGAGCACATGGACCAGCACCGGGCCGGCGGCGACCTCACCTCCGAGTTTCGGGATGCCCCCCATGGCGAAGAGGTCTTTGAAAGGTACCCCCAGGTGGGGGTCTTGCAAAAAGCGGCAGAAGCGACAACCGCAGGGGGTGAGCCGTCAAAGGCCCGGGAATTTTGGGAGCCGGGTCTTGCAGAAGGCCCCGCTTTTGCGCCGCCATCCCCACCCCATGGTGGTCCACTTTCCCATAGTGTTCATGCTGTCGGCCACCTTTTTCACCGTGCTTTATCTGCTCACGGGAGTGAGGTCTTTGGAAGTGACGGCCTTCCATTGCCTGGGAGGCGGGGTGCTCTTCACTCCCGTGGCCATGGCGACCGGCCTGTTCACCTGGTGGCTGAATTACCAGGCCCGGCCTTTGCGGCCCGTGATGATCAAACTGATCCTCACGCCCATCCTGCTGGCGGTGGGCGCCGGGGCCTTTGCCTGGAGGTTTTGGGACCCGGAAATTTTGGGACGCCTGGGGCATTGGACCGGCATGGTCTATCTGGTCCTCATCTGCGCCCTGGCGCCCCTGGTGAGCCTCATCGGCTGGTATGGGGCCACCATGACTTTCCCCTTGCACGAAGAGTGAGGCTCTTTAGCGCCGGGAGATATTGAAAAACCAAGTTTAGTTATTAGGTTTAAGAATGGAGCTCGGGTCAGCTCCCGTCTTCGCCCATGGCGGAGCGGGAGGCTGCTTTTCTCGAGCCCCCTTGGGGCCGGGGAAAATACTTGGGGTACAAGTTTGACTGGGGTTGGATAATTTTTGGGGTTTGGGAGAAGCCCCCGGGCCGGGAGCTGATGAGGCCTGCCGGTTCTTCTGCTGACATCAATACAGCCTCTTCTGAACCCTCTCTTCCATCCCTGAATCCTGCGGTTTGGGGATGAGGTTGGGGGGCGTTACCTTCCCCTGCCTCATAAAACTCAAAGCATTGCCAGGAGGAATGCTTGTCATGCCTGATCCGGAAAAGATCAAAGAACTGAAAAACATAGCCACTTTGATCCGCTATTATACCCTGATTGCCACCACCCATGCCGGCTCCGGGCACCCCACTTCGGCCATGTCGGCCACCGACTTGATGACGGGCCTCTTTTTCGGCGGCGCCTTCAGATATGACCTGGATAATCCCCGGCATCCCAACAATGACCGCATCATCTTTTCCAAGGGCCACGCCTCGCCGCTCTTTTATTCCCTGTGGGCCGCGGCGGGGAAACTGACGGAACAGGACATGCTGACCTACCGGCAGTTCGGCAGCCCCCTGGAAGGCCACCCCACCATGGCCTTTCCCTACACGGAAGCCGCCACCGGCTCCCTGGGGCAGGGCCTGTCCATCGGGGTGGGGCTGGCCCTGAACGCCAAGTACCTGGATAAGCTGCCCTACCGGAGCTACGTGCTCCTGGGGGACAGCGAAATGGCCGAAGGCTCCCAGTACGAAGCCATCCAGCTGGCGGCCCATTACCAACTGGACAACCTCATCGGGGTCCTGGACGTGAACCGGCTGGGCCAGCGGGGCGAAACCATGTACGGCCACGACCTGATGGCCTACGAGCGGCGCATTGCCGCCTTCGGCTGGGAGACCATCCTCATCGACGGCCACGATTTTGCCGAAATCCTGCCGGCCTTTGAGCAGGCCCTGACGGTCAAGGGCCAGCCCGTGATGATCATCGCCAGGACCATCAAGGGCAAGGGGGTCTCCTTCCTGGAGGACAAAAACGGCTGGCACGGGAAAGTCCTGAGCCCGGAGCAGCTGGAACAGGCGCTGCCGGAACTGGGCCCGGTGGACCAAGCGGTGCGGGGAAAAATCGCCCGGCCCCAAGACCTGCGGCCCCAGGAAGTGCAGCCTCAAAAGGCGGGGAAGGTCTCCTATGAGCCGGGGAAAGCCGTGGCCACCCGGAAGGCCTACGGCAACGCCCTGAAAAGGCTCTACCCCCAGTATCCCAAGATGGTGAGCCTGGACGGAGAGGTGAGCAACTCGACTTATGCCGAGATCTTCAAGGAGGCCTATCCCCCCAGGTTTTTCGAGATGTACATCGCGGAGCAGAACATGGTGGGCGCGGCCCTGGGGCTGGCCTGCCGGGGCAAGCTCCCCTTTGTTTCCACCTTTGCGGCCTTTTTGAGCCGGGCCTTCGACCAGATCCGCATGAGCCAGTACTCGGACGCCAACCTCAAGTTTTGCGGCTCCCACGCCGGGGTATCCATCGGCGAGGACGGGCCTTCCCAGATGGGGCTGGAAGACCTGGCCATGATGCGGGCGGTGCTGAACAGCGTGGTCCTGTACCCTTGCGACGCGGTGTCCACCGAGAAGCTGGTGGAGGCCATGGCGGAGTACAAAGGCATCGCCTATCTCCGCACCACCCGCATGGGGACGCCGGTCATTTACGGCGAGGACGAGGAATTCGCCATCGGCGGCTCCAAGGTCTTGCGCCAAAGCGAGGGCGACCTGGCCACGGTGCTGGCCGCCGGGGTGACGCTCTTCGAGGCCCTCAAGGCGTACGACGAACTGAAAAAAGAAGGGATATTAATCCGGGTCATCGATCTCTACAGCATCAAGCCGGTGGACGTCCAGACCCTGCAGGAGGCGGCCCGGGCCACCAAGTTCCTGGTAACGGTGGAAGACCACTTCCCGGAAGGGGGCCTGGGGGAGGCGGTGAGGTCCGCCCTGGCCGCCCACCCGGCGCCGGTCTATTCCCTGGCGGTGACCAAGAAACCCAGGAGCGGCGCCCCGGAAGAGCTCCTGGATTACGAGGGCATCTCCAAGGACGGCATCGTCAATCTGATCAAGCAGGTGAAGAAACGGCTGTGAGTTTGAAAAAAACAGTTTGTCGTAAGCCTGCGGCTCACCCGAAACTATGAAAATGACCGGGTAGGGGCGGGTTTTAAACCCGCCCCTAGAGCACCGGCGAGACGCCGGTGCCACCAAAAACTTATCAAAAATTTTGGGACTAAGAAGGAGAAGCGCATGCGACTGGGCATCGCCGCGGACCACGGTGGCTTTGAATTAAAAGAGAGGTTGACCGAGGAGCTGAGGACCTTAGGCTACGAATTGGTGGACTTCGGGGCGCACGAATATGGGCCGCAGGACGACTATCCCGATTTTGTGGTGCCTCTGGCCCGGGCCGTGGGCCGGGGGGAAGTGGAGCGGGGCCTGGCCATCTGCGGCAGTGGCGTGGGGGCCTGCGTGGCGGCCAACAAGGTGGCGGGAGTGCGGGCGTCCCTGATCACCGACCCCTACTCCGCCCATCAGGGGGTGGAAGACGACGACATGAACATCATGTGCCTGGGCGGGCGGGTGACTTGCTATGCCCTGGCCTGGGACCTGGTCCAAACCTTCTTGCAGGCCCGCTTCAAGGCCAAGGACCGTTACCGGCGCCGTTTGGCCAAAGTGGCGGCGTTGGAACAGGAGAAACCGTGATGAAAGAAAACCCCCTGCTTAAATTAGCCGGCTTCGGCCAGAGCATCTGGCTGGACTATATCCGGCGGAACCTGCTCTCCTCAGGGGAACTTAAGCAGCTCATCGAAGAAGACGGCCTCAAGGGGGTAACTTCCAACCCTGCCATCTTTGAGAAGGCCATCGGGGGAAGCCACGATTACGACGAAGGCATCCGGACCCTGGCGCGACAGGGCAAAGGCATCGAGGAAATCTACCAGGCCCTCACCGTGGAGGACGTGCAGTGGGCCGCGGACATCTTCCGCCCGCTCTACGACAGGCTGGAGGGGCGGGACGGCTTCGTGAGCCTGGAGCTTAACCCCCACCTGGCCCACGACACCCACGGCAGCATCAACGAGGGCCGCAAGCTCTGGAAGGCGCTTAACCGCCCCAACGTCTTCATCAAGGTTCCCGCCACCCAGGAAGGTTTGCCCGTCATCAGGCAGCTCATCAGCGAAGGCGTCAACGTCAACGTGACCCTGCTCTTCGGCCTGCCCCGCTACCGGGAGGTGGCGGCAGCCTACCTGGCGGGCCTGGAGGAGCGGGCGGCCAGCGGACTGTCCCTTAACCGGGTGGCGTCGGTGGCCAGCTTCTTCCTGAGCCGCATCGATGTCCTGGTGGACCCCAGGCTGGAAAAAATCATGGCGGCGGGCGGCCCCCGGGCTGAAGCCGCGACGGCCTTCCGGGGGGAAACGGCCATTGCCAGCGCCAAGGTGGCGCATTGCAAGTACTACCAGAACATCTTTGAAAGCGAGCGCTGGCGCGCCCTGGCGGCGAAGGGGGCCCGGCCCCAGCGTCTGCTGTGGGCCAGCACCAGCACCAAGAACCCCGGCTACTCCGACGTGAAATACGTGGAGCCCCTCATCGGCCCGGACACCATCAACACGCTGCCTCTGGAGACCCTGAACGCCTACCGGGACCACGGCAGTCCGGCGCCCCGCCTGATATGCCCCATCGAGCTGGAAAGGGCCGAAGGGGTGCTGCAAGGCCTGGGCGAGCTGGGAATCGATCTGGCGCAGCTGGTGCAACAGTTGGAAGACGAAGGGGTGGAGAAGTTCATCAGGCCCTATGACGAGCTGCTGCGCACCCTGGAGGGCAAACGCCGGGAAGCCCTGCAAGAGGCGACGGTGGACCGCCAGACCCTGGCTTTGGGCAAGTACGAAGGAGAGGTCCAGCAAAGGATTGAACGTCTGGACCGGGAGAAGTTCTGCGCCCGGCTCTGGCGCAAGGACGCCAGCCTGTGGCGGGCGGACCCCCAGGAGCAGCAGGGAATCTCCGAGGCCCTGGGCTGGCTGCACGTGGCCGAGAAGATGGAGAAGAGCGTGGCGGAACTGGAGGCCTTTGCCGGGGAGGTCCGGGAGGCCGGGTTCCGGCGCGTGGTGCACATGGGCATGGGCGGCAGCAGCCTGGCGCCCCTGGCCTTCCAGCAGACCTTCCCCCGGGGGGAGCAAGGTCTCGAACTTACCGTCCTGGACACCACCGACCCGGCCACCATCCGCAAGATAGAGCGAAAGGCGCCGCTCACGGAGACGCTGTTCATCGTGGCCAGTAAATCCGGCACCACCGCGGAGCCCCTGGCGTTCATGGAGTATTTTTTCGCCCGGGTCAAGGAACTGAAGGGAAGCAAGGCCGGCCAGAACTTCGTGGCCGTCACCGACCCCGGCACCCCCCTGGCCAAGCTGGCCCGGGAGCGCACCTTTCGGAGGGCCTTTCTCAACTTTAGCGATATCGGGGGGCGCTATTCGGCCCTGTCCTACTTCGGCCTGTTGCCCGCGGCTTTGATGGGGATCGACGTCCGCCGGCTGCTGTCCCGGGCCTTAATGATGCTGCACGCCTGCGCCTCTTGCGTGCCGGTCCGGGAAAACCCCGGCGTGGTCCTGGGGGCGGCCCTGGGCCAGCTGGCCTTGCAGGGGCGGGACAAGGTAACCTTGGTGACCCCGGCCGCCCTGGCCTCCCTGGGGATGTGGCTGGAGCAGCTCCTGGCGGAAAGCACCGGCAAGGAGGGCACCGGGCTCGTGCCGGTGGCTGGCGAGCGGCCGGGAGAGCCGTCCGTTTACGGCGAGGACCGGGTCTTCGTGCACTTTCGCCTGGGAGATGAGGCGGAGGAGCCGGTGGAGCCGCGGGTGGCGGCCCTCAAGCAGGCGGGCCATCCGGTGGTCACCATCCAGCTAGCGGACCGCTACGATCTGGCCCAGGAGTTCTTCCGGTGGGAGGTGGCCACCGCCACCGCGGGGGCCGTTTTGGGCATCAACCCCTTCGACCAGCCCAACGTGCAGGAAAGCAAGGACAACACCAACCGGCTGCTCCAGGATTTCACGGACCGGGGCAGTTTACCGGAAGAAAGCCCGACGCTGACCGAAGGCCCCCTGAGCCTCTACCTTAAGGAGGGCGCCCCCACGGTGACAGCAGCCCTGGGGAGGTTCCTGGGACAGGCCCGGCCGGGGGACTACGTGGCGCTCCTGGCCTACCTGACGGAGGAGCCGGCCATTGAGGGGGCCCTGGAGGACCTGCGCCACGCTCTGCGGGACCGCTTGCGCCTGGCCGCCACCGTGGGCTACGGCCCCCGCTACCTGCACTCCACCGGCCAGCTTCACAAGGGAGGCCCCAACACCGGCATCTTTTTCGAACTGACGGCGGCGGACGCCGAAGAGCTGCCGATTCCGGAAAGGCCGTACAGCTTCAAGACCTTAAAACGGGCCCAGGCCCTGGGGGACCTGGAGTCCCTGCGGCGGCACGGCCGGCGGGTGGTGCGGGTCCACCTGCACGGCGACGTGCCCCGGGCGTTGGCAAAGCTGAGAATGGCCGTGGAATCGGCTCTGGCGGGAGGGCAGACATGAACATCAACACTATTTTTCTGGATATCGGCAACGTCATGCTCACCAATGGCTGGGACCGGCACATGCGCCGGCAGGCGGCCGAGATCTTCAACCTGGATTACGAAGAGATGGACGAGCGGCACCACCTGACCTTCGACACTTACGAGGAAGGCAAGCTGAGCCTGGATGAGTATCTGACCCGGTTGGTCTTCTATGAAGACCGGCCCTTCACCCGGGAAGATTTCAAGGCTTACATGTTCGCCCAATCCCAGCAAAAGCCGGAAATGATGCAAACCGCGGACCTGATCAAGGGTTTGAAAGGCAAGTACGGTCTCAAGGTGGCCACGGTGAGCAACGAAGGCCTGGAACTCACCCGCTACCGCATCAAGAAATTCCAGCTGGGCTCATTTGTGGATTTTTTTATCTCTTCCTGCTTTGTCCACTACCGCAAACCGGACGCCGACCTCTACCGCCTGGCCCTGGACTGCGCCCAGGTGATGCCGGAGGAATCGGTGTACATCGATGACCGGGCCATGTTCGTGGAAGTGGCCCGGGGGTTGGGAATTAACGGCATCCACCACACCGGCTTCGAGTCCACCAAAGCTGCGCTGGCGGCCTTGGGGTTGAGCCTGGAGGGGTGAGGGCTTGCGGAAGGGTGTGGGAAAGGGGTAGGGTGACAAAGCGGGAGAGTTCTTATGAGCAACCAGGGATGTGACATCGGGCTGATCGGCCTGGGCGTGATGGGCCGGAACTTCGTGTTGAATGTCGCGGACCACGGCTTTGCGGTGGCCGTGTATAACCGGACCGCCGAAAAGACCAGGGAATTCCTGGAAAACGAGGTGGGCGACCGGGACATCCGGGCGGGCTACAGCCTGAAGGAGTTCGCCGGCCTCCTGAAGAAGCCCCGGGCCGTCATCATGCTGGTGGCGGCCGGGGACCCGGTGGATGCGGTGATTCAGGAACTCTTGCCTTTTCTGGAATCGGGCGATCTGCTCATCGACAGCGGCAACTCGCATTTCACCGACACCAACCGGAGAGCCAAGCAGATTTCCGGCAAAGGCCTGCTCTACATGGGCATGGGCATCTCCGGGGGCGAAGCCGGGGCCCGCTATGGCCCCAGCCTGATGCCCGGGGGGCCCAAGGCCGGTTACGAACGCATCCGGCCCATCATGGAAGCGGCGGCGGCCAAGGTGAACGGCGAGCCGTGCGTCACTTACCTGGGGCCCGGGTCCGCCGGGGACTACGTCAAGATGGTCCACAACGGCATCGAATACGGCATCATGGAACTCATCGCCGAGACCTATGACCTGCTGAAACGATGCCTCGGGTTGAAACCCCAGGCTCTCAAGGATATCTATGAGAGCTGGAACCAGGGGGAGTTGAACTCCTTCCTGGTGGAGATCACCGCCAGGATTTTGGGCCGCAAAGATGAGCGCACCGGCAAGCCCCTGGTGGAAGTGATTCTCGACCAGGCCAAGCAGAAGGGCACCGGTATGTGGACTTCCTGGGACGCCATGGACCTGCAGATGGCCACCCCCACCATAGATGTGGCGGTGGTGATGCGGGACCTGTCGGGCTACAAGGAGGAACGGCAGGCGGCCTCAAGGTTGCTAAAAGGTCCCCGCATCGCTTTCGGCGGGGACCAGCAGCAATTCATCAATAAGCTAAAAAACGCCCTGTACGCCGGGATGATCGTCACCTATGCCCAGGGCCTGGCCCTGCTGAAGAAGGCCTCCGAGACTTACGGCTACGGGCTGGACCTGGAAGCGGTGGCGCGCATCTGGCGGGGGGGCTGCATCATCCGGGCGGCCCTGCTGGAGGACATCCGGGCGGCCTATAAGAACCGGCCGGATCTCGCCAACCTGCTCCTGGACCCGCACCTGGGGCAAGAATTCCTGGGTCGCCAGACCGACTTGCGGGACGTGGTGGGAGCGGCCGCGGAGTTAGGGTTGCCGGCCCCGGCGCTGATGGCTTCCCTGGCCTATTTTGACGCCTATCGCAGCTCCCGGCTGCCGGCCAACCTGATCCAGGCGCAACGGGATTTTTTTGGGGCGCACACCTACGAGCGGGTGGATGCCCCTGGCAGCTTCCATACCGAATGGAGCAAGGACTGAGGAGGTTGGATATGGGAAGCAACTCCCACGCGGAGCCCACCGTTTTCGTCATCTTCGGGGCGGCCGGCGACCTGTCCTGGCGCAAGCTGATTCCGGCCCTTTACAGCCTGTTCATGGACGGCTGGCTGCCGGAGAAGTTTTTGATCATCGGCACGGGGCACCGCCATGTGAGCGGCAAGGAGTTCCGCCAACACCTGCGCCAGGGGGTGGATCAATTCTCCCGCAAGGGCAAAACCGCTGACCAGGACTGGAACAAGTTCGCCAACCACCTGGCCTTCATGGCCGCGGACCTGGACAAGCCGGGGGTATTCCACGAACTGGCCCAGAAGCTCTCGGAACAGGACAGGGAATGGGAGGCCCGGGCCAACCGCGTCTTCTACCTGGGTCTGCCGCCCCGCATGATCGAGCCGGTGGTCCGGGAACTGGCCAAGGCCAAGCTGCATCAGGACCGGAAGCGGTCCCGCATCGTGGTGGAAAAACCCTTTGGCCATGACCTGGCTTCGGCCCAGGAGCTGAACCACACCCTCACCGAGATCTTTCATGAATCGCAGATCTACCGCATCGACCATTACCTGGGCAAAGAGACGGTGCAGAACATCATGGCCTTCCGCTTCGCCAACACGCTTTTTGAGCCCGTCTGGAACCGCCGTTACATCGACCACGTCCAGATTACCGTGGCTGAAAGCGAAGGCGTGGGGCACCGGGGCCACTATTACGACCAGGCCGGGGCCCTCCGGGACATGATTCAGAACCACCTGCTGCAGATCATGTGCCTCATCGCCATGGAGCCGCCCCTGTCCTTCAACGACAACGAGGTGCGCAACAAGAAGGTGGACGTGCTGCACGCCATCCGCCCCATCCCGGCGGACCAGGTGCACCAGTTCGCGGTGCGGGGCCAATACGGCGCCGGTTGGATCGAAGGCGAGCACGTTTCCGGTTACCGCTCCGAGGAAAACGTGGCGGCCGACTCCGCCAGGGAAACCTTTGCCGCGGTGAAGCTCCACGTGGACAACTGGCGCTGGCAAGGGGTGCCCTTTTATTTGCGCACGGGGAAACGGCTGCCCTCCAAGATCTCGGAGGTCTCCATCCAGTTCCGGCCGGTGCCCCATCAGACCTTTCCGTCCACCGCGGTGCTGGACTGGCGCCCCAACCGGCTGCTCATCGCCATCCAGCCGGAGGAAGGCATCCTGTTGCGCTTCGAGGCCAAGTATCCGGGGCCCACCATGCGCCTGTCGCCGGTGATCATGCAGTTCTACTACCGGGAGGCCTTCAAGACCGCGCCCCCCGAGGCCTATGAAACCTTGCTGCTGGACGTCATGCGGGGGGACGCCACCCTGTTCATGCGGGCCGACCAGACGGAGGCCGCCTGGTCCATCCTCACCCCCATTCTGGATGTCTGGGAGGCGATCAAGCCCACGGATTTCCCCAACTATCAGTCCGGCAACTGGGGGCCGGAGGCGGCGGAGACCTTGATCGCCCAGGATGGGCGAAGCTGGGTGCTGCCCACTTTCCTGCAATGCCAGGAGGACACCGCAGTTTGCCGGGTAACCATGGTGCAGGCGTGATCCGGGTCTACCCCGACCTGGAGGCCTTGAGCCAGGCGGCGGCGGCCCTCTTCGTCCGGCAGGCGCAGCAGGCCACAGCCGCCCGGGGGCGCTTCGGCGTGGCCCTATCGGGAGGGCACACTCCCCGGCGCACTTACGAGCTTCTGGGGCAGGCGTCCTGGAAGGACCAGGCGCCCTGGGACCGGATCCACATCTTCTGGGGAGATGAGCGCTGCGTGCCCCCGGATGACCCCCGGAGCAACGCCCGGCTGGCCCGGGAGGTGTGGCTGGACCGGGTGCCCATCTCCGGGAGCCAGGTCCATCCCATCGAGTGCGCCGCAGCGCCGGCGGCCGCGGCGGCCCGGTACGAGGCGCAGCTTCGGGAATTTTTCGCCGGGGGGCCGCCCCGCCTGGACCTGGTCTTCCTGGGGCTGGGGGCAAACGGCCACACGGCTTCCTTGTTTCCCGGCGCCCCCGTGATTCACGAGCAGCAGCGATGGGCCGCGGCAATCTATGTGGCCGAGCAGGACCTTTACCGGGTCACCCTGACGGCCCCCATCTTCAACCAGGCGGCGTTGGTGGTCTTTCTGGTGACGGGGGCAGCCAAGGCACGGGTCCTCAAAGAAGTCCTGTACGGTGGCTATGACCCAGGGCGTCTGCCGGCCCAACTCATTCGCCCGGAGTCCGGCGAATTACGCTGGCTGGTGGATGAGGAGGCGGCCTCGGAGTTGAAGTGACATCTTGCCCCATGAGCCCTCTTGGTTGGCTCGAAAAAGCCTGGGCCAGGAAGTCTTTCGGCAACCTGTTAAAGTTGTTCGCTGGCACAGGCGTCTCGCCCGTTAAACGCAGGCTAAAGCCTGCGGCTACAGGTATTGCTCCAGATTGTTGAGGAATAGCGGAATCTTTTCATGGTATGAGGTGGGCCTCAGGCTCAGGTATGATTGTCTGGATTCTCAACGCTCAACATCCCGCATGATTAATTGGAGGAGAAGATGCGGACGCTAGATATGTCTCCCTACCGGCCCTTTCGGGGAATGGGGCGGAGTTGCCTGACTCGCCCCCTGCGGGACAAGGTGGTGCGCTGGGTCAAACCGGAGCCCCAACAGCATCTGGAGGGGCGGTTTGTGGGGCGGCCCCTGGCCCGGGTGGACCTTACGGCCGCCGCGGAACTCTGGCGCCACGCTTACCCGGAACTCTACGGCTCGTCTCACGACTTTATGCTCTACCCGGAGGCGTACGCAGCCCGCATGGCCCTGGCGGAAACCTGGGAGGCCGACGCCCTGAGCAAGCCGTGTTGCATGCTGGTGGCCGAAGAAGCGGCCAGCGGACGCCTGGCCGCGGCCACCTTGATGACCAAATTCGACAAAAATCTCCAGATCGAATACACCTTCGCCGGTACTCATCCCCAGTACCGGAAGCTGGGACTCATGGGGGTGCTGGGCCAAATGATGGCCTGGATGTGCCAGGTCTCAGGAGCCGAATACCTTACCACCTTCCTGGAAACCTGGCATACCATCACCCAGGCGGAAACCCTGAAACTGGAGAAAGGGTGGAAAGTGGCCGGCATCTTCCCCGGCAACTTCACCCGCTGGGCCGGGGACCAGCAGGAGTACCGGGCCTGCGAAGTCCACATGTACAGGTTCATCAATGACGGCGACCAGTATGCCACCAAACCGGAGGAGTGGCAGTTGCACCCCGAACTGCGCCGCCTCTGGCAGAACCTGGAGGCCTTCAACGCCCGGTCGGCTGGCCGGGAATGATCTTTGCCCCCAAGGCGCGCTTGATTTTTATCCGCAAACCGGGGTAAGTTGGCCGGGGGAATTACTTCCCCCACATCAGAAAAGAAAGTTGGATGACCATGGGAAAGCTTTCTGCCTCCATCTTATCTGCGGATTTCGGGCGCCTGGCGGAGCAGGTCAAGGAAGCGGAGCGGGCCGGGGTGGACTGGATCCACGTGGACGTCATGGACGGGCACTTCGTCCCTAACATCACCATCGGCCCGGCGGTAACCAGGGCCATCCGTCAGACCACCAAGCTGCCCCTGGACGTGCACCTGATGATCAGCAATCCGGAGCGCTATCTGGAGCAGTTCGTGGCGGCGGGGGCCGACTGGCTGGGGATCCACGTGGAAGCCACGGTGCACCTGGAGGGCCTCATCCAGAACATCAAGGAGCTGGGGGCCAAAGCCGCGGTGACCCTGAATCCGCACACCCCCTTGAGCTGCCTGGAATACGTCCTCAAGGAAGTGGACATGGTCCTGTTGATGACGGTGAACCCGGGGTTTTCCGGGCAAAAGTTCATCCGGGGGGTCCTGCCCAAGATCAGGCGGCTCCGACAGCTGATCGACGAGCAGGAGTTGGACGTGCTCATCGAGGTGGACGGCGGGGTGCACCTGGACACCATCGACGACCTGGTGGCCGCGGGGGCGGACGTCTTGGTGTCGGGCTCCGGCATCTTCAACGACCGGCCCCTGGCGGAAAACGTGCGGAAATTGAAGGAGAGGATGAAATAGCAAGTCCCTTGGCGGAAAGGGGCGCCAATGGGGGAACAGCCGCCCCGGCTATTCTTGAGCAGGTGTGAACGCCTGCTCCACATTCATCTGGCCCCACGGTAACTTGCAAATGCATTCATGGGACTTTGGCCCACCCATAAATCATGAAAATGACGGGTAGGGGCGGGTTTTAAACCCGCCCCTACAGCACCGGCGAGACACCGGTGCCACTAAAGACTTTTTTTGAAGAACTTTTCACGGCAGTTGCTCATGAGCCTGGGGCTCACCCGTAAAGCATGAAAAGATCGGTGGGGCGGGCCTCCGTGCCCGCCACCATCTGTATGTATCGGTATGCAGGGCGCACCTTAGGTGCACAGCCGAGGGCGGCTGTGCCACCAAACTTTTCAGAGCAGGAGAGCCGAGATGACCGGCCAGCACCGTGGCCAGACTCAAGATCAGCAGATGATGGAGGAACTCCTGGGCCGCGAGACCCGGTTCGGGGTGGAGCGGCGGTCCTATCAACCCCGCCTGTGCCCGCGGCTGGCGGCTGGCACCGGCGCCACCCGTCCCCTGCCGGGTTTCGACCTGGAAGTGCTGCGGGTGGCCCAGGAACAGCTGCCCTTCGTGAGCCGGAACCAACTGGTGGAAATCGTGCCGGCAGCCGGGCCGCGTCCAGAGCCGCCCCGGAGAATCGGCATCGTCCTTTCCGGCGGTCCGGCCCCCGGCGGGCACAACGTCATCGCCGGGGTCTTCGAGGCCGCCAAAAGGGCCAATCCGGAGAGCCAGCTTATCGGCTTCCTGGCCGGCCCCAAGGGCATCATCACCAACCAGCACCGGGAAATCACCCGGGAGATGGTGGACCTGCACCGCAATTCCGGCGGCTTCCATATGCTGGGCACCGACCGGGACAAGATCGACAACGCCGAGAAGATGGCCCGGTGCCGGCAGACCTGCGTCGACCTGAAGCTGTCGGGGCTGGTGGTGGTGGGGGGCGACGACTCCAACACCAACGCCGCCTTCCTGGCGGAGAATCTCAGAGAAATCGGCACCCAGGTCATCGGCATCCCCAAGACCATCGACGGCGACCTGCAGGTGCCGGGCCTCTTGCAAATCCCCTTCGGCTACCACTCGGCCTGCATGGCCTTCGCCACCGAGATCGGCAACCTCGCCTCCGACTGCAAATCCGACTTGAAGTACTGGCATTTCAACCGCCTCATGGGCCGCAGCGCCTCCCACATCGCCCTGGAAGTGGCCTTCCAGACCCATCCCAACGTCATCCTCATCGGCGAGGAGATCGAGGAGCGGGAGCTCACCATCCACCACGTGGTGCGCCTCATCGCCGACGTGGTGGTGGAGCGGGCCAAGCTGGGGAGAAATTACGGCACCATCCTGATCCCCGAGGGCATCCTGGAGTTCATCCACGAAGTCAACATCCTGATCATCAAGATCAGCTACATCAGCGCCGCGTACAACCGGGAGGCCTCGGAAGAGGAATCCTTCCACAAGCTCTCCTTTGAGGACCAGGTGGCGCTCATCGACAACAGCGATATCTGGCAGGACTACGACAGCCGCGTCTTCCTGGGCTTCCCGTCGCTGCTCCAGCGGGGCCTGCTGCTGCCCCGGGACAGCCACGGCAACTTTCAATACGCCCTGGTCAACACCGAGCGCATCCTGCTGGAGATGGTGGCCACCTATCTCCGCAAGCAGCGGGCCAAGGGGATCTACAAGGGCACCTTCCGCACCCAGAACCACTACTACGGCTATGACGGTCGGGGCACCTTCCCCACCAAGTTCGACTGCGACTACACCTACAACCTGGGGTTTACGGCGTACAGCCTGTTGGCCAACGGGGCCACGGGCTACATGGCGGCCGTCAGGGACCTGCACCGGCCGGTGGCGGAGTGGCAACCCATCGGCATCCCCCTGGCGCCCCTGATGCACCTGGAAGAGCGCACCGGCAGGCTGGAGCTGGTGATCGCCAAGCAGAAGGTGGACCTGGAATCCCCGGCCTTCAAGATTCTGGAGCGGGAAAGAAACAAGTGGGCCATGGAAGACCACTACCGCTTCCCCGGGCCCATCCAGTTCAGCGGCCCGTGTGCGGATACCAAGCCCATCACCCTGCAGCTGAATTCGCTGGGGTGAAGAATACTTAACCACCACCAAGGACACCAAGGATACCAAGGAAAAAAATAATCCCCCTGAGGCTGGTCCCAAAGGGGGATTTTCTTGGAGTTCTTTGTGCCCTTGGTGGTAACTATTTTTTGGCAGATGGCTTTTGCTAGCCCGACCGCATCTGGCCCCGCTGTTCCTTGATGAGCTTTTCCAGACCGAACTGCTTGACCCGGTAGCCGATCTGCCGGAGGGTCAGGCCCAGGTCCACGGCGGCCTGGGACTGGATCCAGTGGTTGCGCTCCAGGGCGGCCACGATCTCCCTTTTTTCCATTTCTTTCAAGCGGGAGAGAAAGGACTGGTCTTCCGTCTCCGCCTTTTTGCCGGCCGGGGAAAGGTAGGAGGGGAGATCCTTGAGGTCGATTTCCGAGCCTTCCACCATGAGGCAGACCCTTTCCACCAGGTTTTCCATCTCCCGGACGTTGCCGGGCCAGCTGTATTCCGCCAGGATCTCCACGGCCTTGCGGGTGAAATAAAAACGGCGGCCGTATTCCTCGGAGACCTGGTCCAAAAAGTGGTTGAGGAGCGGGGGGATGTCTTCCCGGCGCCTCCGCAGAGGCGGCACTCGGATGGGGAAGACACTCAGGAGGTAGTACAGGTCCTCCCGGAAGGCTCCGTCGGCCACCGCATCGGCCAGCTGGACGGTGGTGGCCGCAATAATGCGGACGTCGATCTTCCTGGTGCGGCTGCCACCCAGGCGCTCAAATTCCCGCTCTTGCAACAATCTCAGGAGCTTGGCCTGGAGCGCCGGGGACAGGGCCTCCACTTCATCGAGAAAGATACTGCCGCCGTCCGCTTCCTCCAGGCGTCCGGGTTTGGCCCTCACCGCCCCGGGGAAGGCGTCTTTCTCAAAACCGAACAATTCCGATTCCAGCAAAGGCTCCGGCAAGGAGGAGCAGTTTATTTTCAAAAAGGGATACTTGGCCCTGGGGCTCAGCTCATGGATGACCCGGCCGATGAGGGTCCTGCCGGACCCGGATTCCCCCACCAGCAGGACGGAGGCCCGGCTGGGAACCACTTTTTTGAGCTGGTGCTGGATTTCCAGAATGGCGGGGCTTTTGCCCACGATAAGAAGATGCTGCGATTTTTCCGAAAGTTCGGCCTTCAGCGACAGGTTCTCGCGCTGCCAGGACTCTTCCCGGGCTTTAACCTGCAGGTTGAGGTTGACAATTTGGGCAATGAGCGAGGCGACGGTGCCCAGGAACCCGGCATCCTCCTTAAGTGAAACCTCCGCCCCGAAGAGTCGGTCCACACTCAGGATCCCCAGGGGGAAGCCCTCAAGAACGATGGGCGCTCCGATAAAAGAAACCTGGCTTTGGTCGACGGACGGGGAGGTGGTTTCATTTAAGAACAAAGGCTCCTGGCCCGCCCGGGGCACCACGAAAGGTCGGGCAGTGCGCCACACGAGGGCGGCCAATTCCTCGTCCAGGCGAAACTCTCCCCCGTTGCTTCTCTTCGGGGGTGAGGCCGTAGGTGGCGGCGGCCACTAGGTGGCCGGTTTCGGTGTCTTTGAGAGTGACGGTGGCCCTTCTGGTGGCCAGGGCCCCGGCCAGAATCCTCAGGATGGAGTCCAGGGCGTGGTGGAGATTGAGGGCCTGACCCATGGTCTGACTAATCTCATAGAGAACCCTTAATTCCAGTTCGCTGAGGTTAGTTTCCATGTAGTCATTTAAAGCAAGAAATATGCCGGTGGCAAAATCTGGCCGTTTCCAGACTATTTGCCTTAATTTATTAATAATTTATTAACCGCAGGTTGGTTGTCAGGAAAGAAATCAGGAATTGTTAAGACATTTTTGTCTTAATCCGGGTCAGGGTAAAGACAATTTTGTTCGACTTCGGGCGAGGGGAATGAAGGCCTCCCCCGGCACAAATCTTGATAAATTTGCCAATTCGGCCCCCCAGGGTTTCCTATGGTTTCTTGGCCAGAAGGTTGGCCAGCTCCATTTCGTGCTCGCCGATGGTCCGGAAGCGGTCCAGAATGGCCAGAAAGATGGGGGCCGCCTGGGGCAGACAAACTCCCTCGATGAGGCGGTCCTCATGCTCCGTGGCGAAGTCGGCGCAGGCCTGGACCAGTTTCCGGGCTTCTTCCAGGAGGTATTTCTTCAGAAAGTCGTTGTCGGTCTTGACAATGTCCAGGATGGAGCGAATCATGCCCGCGTGCTGGTCAAAGAGATAGTTGGTCTGGGTGACCGCCTTGTCGGAAAACAGCACTCCGTCCTTGATCTTTTTCTCGAGAGGCTGGACCAGGCCCCCAAGGTTCTGGCCGACGATTTCCAGGCTGCTTAAAATACCATGGAGCCGGATGAGGCCAAAGCGTTCCGCTTCGGGTTTCTTGGATAGGAGAGACTTCAGTTGCGCTAAAATCCCGGCGAAGTCCTGCACCACCCCGCCGGCCAGGTTCTGGAGCTGCTGCAGGCTGGTGCGGCTATGGCGATTAAAGGCATCCCGGGCCGCCCCCATCATGGACAGCAGCTTATCAATACTGGGACCCAACACCGCTGCCTGTTCCTCGGCAAACCGTTCTTCCGCCATGGCGAGTCTCCTTGCCTAAACTGAATTCGTCCCTACTCAGACCTAAAAATAGTCATTCTGAAAGGAAAAGCCACCCTGGGCTTCCTTCCCCAGGGGTGGCATTCCACCGGACCGCCAGCAGAAGACGCAAAGAGATCCAGGGAAGATGGCGGGGGGGTATTGCTGGAACTGGTTTTACTGCTTAAGTTTTCCTCAGTGCCTAATAATCTTTGCGGGAAAAATGGGGAGGGCAACATGCTTGAGGCAAGTTTGCGCAAGATTCACCGCACCTTCGGCATCTACCTGGTGGGTTTTCTGGGGCTGCAGGCGCTCACCGGCCTGTTAATCGCCTTGGGGACCCTGAGCGACGCCTCCAGGGACTCCCTGTGGTTTTCCCTGGTGGCCGGCATCCATTATGACTGGAATCCGGTGGGCAGCGTTTATCGAGTGCTGCTGGCAGTGTTCACTCTGGGCCAGGGCCTGGGCGGCGTGGCCATTTATTTCCTGATCAGGGCGCGGCAGGGAAAATCCTGAAGGCCCCGGAAATTAGCCAGGTCAGCAGGTTCATTCTAAGGGAAACGCCGGGGCGCGATGAATCACGGACCTGAAATTAGCCTGGTTGACCGGAATTAGGTTTGCGTCCCAGAAATATCTTGCATAAATGCTTCGTCTTTTCCCCTCCCCCTTGAGGGGGGAGGGTCAGGGTGGGGGTGGCAAATATTCTTTTTATTACTAGCTCTTATCACCCTCCCCCCAACCCCCTCCCCTCAAGGGAGGGGGAGTTTAGCCCTGAAAACTTCGTTAAGGTAATGGTGGGACAGCACCCTAGCTGGTCATGGCCTTAAAGCGCCGGGTGCGCCCGGCTTCGTCCTGGGAGGGCGGAGCCTCGGCGGCTTCGACCTTCAACTTGGCCAGGCGCTCGCTGGTGGGGGGATGGGTCTTGAAAATCCCCCCCGAGGTCCCTTTTTCCTTGGCCATCATCTTGTCCAGGACCTGGGGCAGGGCCCTGGGGTCGTAGCCGGCCCTGTTCAGGGTGGCCACCGCGGCTTTGTCGGCCGCCTCTTCGGCGGTGCGGCTGTAGCCGTTGACCACGATGGTCTTGAAGACGTCGTCGATGGAGCCTTCAAACAGGGTGACCAGGCTGCCGCCCACGCCGGCGTACTGCTTGACGGCCTCAGTGCCCATGGCGGTTAACACCTGGCTCCAGCGGGCCTGGCTGATGGAGTTGACGCCGTCCTTGTTGGCCACGTGGCCCACCTCATGGGCCAGGACCGCGGCCAGCTGGTCTTCGGTGGCGCAGGTCTGGACCAGACCCCGGGTAATGAAGATGAGGCCGCCGGGACAGGCGAAGGCGTTGATTTCCGGGGTATCCAGCACCGCGAAGCGATAGCCCCGGAAGGTCCGGGGCCGGGAGGACTTCCGGGCCACGGTCTCGCCCACCTCATTCACGTAAGCGGTAAGTTTGGGGTTCTGGTACAAGGGGTATTTGCCCAGGATGCGAGCCGCCACGGCCCGGCCCACGTAGTATTCCTCGGAGTCGTTGATGGGGCGGGAGGCTTCGGCGGCCTTGGTTACTCCCTTGGCGGCGATGGCGCCCACCGAGACCACGGAGGCCGCGACGCAGCCCTGCACCAGGACCAGGGCCGCCACCAGCAGGGCCAACCATCTTGCCTGGTTTCTCATGGGTTCAGCCCTCCTTCCTTAATAAAGGCGTCCAGTTTGCCCGGGTTGACCTTAAAGGACTCCACCTGGTCCACCCCGGCGAAGTTGAGCTCGGGGTGCTTCTGGCGGTAACCGGATTCCACTTCCGGGGTGAAGCCCTTGCCAGCCAGGGCTACTTCGTCACTGGTGGTCTCCTTGGCCGGCGCTCCGAACAGGACTCCGGGCAGGTTGAACCCGCTTTGGGCCTTGGGAGCCGGGAAGGCCTGGCGGTGGATCCAACCCTGGATGCCCTGATAATCCACTTTGTACCAGTCTCCGGCCTGGCGTATGACTTGCACCCGAGAACCCGCCGGCACCGCCCCCACGGGGGCGCCGGCGAAATCCGGGTCAGGATACAAGGATTGATTAGGCTGAATTACCTCCAGAGTTTCCCCCCAGCCGGTGCCCGGCCCCAGCAATAACAGCGCCAGCCCCAGGGCCAGGAGCGCCCCGGCGGCTTTCTGGCCAAAAACTGACCTTCTCACAAAACCTCCTTCTTGACACTCGTTGGGTTGCTACCAAGAAACGGATGCCAACGCTGGGTTCCCGTACTTATTCGTACTTAAAAATTACCAGCCCCGGAAGGCGCTGAGGGGAAAGCCAGCCTTTCCCCTGCCCACGCACCTTACCTCCTGCTGCAAGTCAGGTTTAAGAACGGATCGACACTGGAAAGACAAGACATTAGAAATAGATAACAAATTGTCTCCGGTTTGGCAAGTTGCCCCGGCGATGCCAGCCGGGAGCCTCACTTGGCGTCGGGGCGGAAGACGGTGTCCCAGTGGGGGGAGGGCGACGCCTCCGCCAGGGCCTGGCAGCGGCCCAGGAAGGTGCGGGAAGGGCCGTCCTCCGGCGCCGCGGTTAGGACCGCGGCGAATTGCGGCCCGGCCTGGGCGAAATTTCCCTGGCGGTAGAGGTCAAGTCCCAGGGCGAATTCCCGGCGCCGGGAGGCCAGCTCCGGGGCCAGCTCTCCCTTGAGGGCCAGGACTTCCAAGACCCGGACCGGGGCCTCCCGGCCTTTCACCGCCACCAGGTCCAGCTCCCGGAATTCCACCGCCTCGCCGCACGCCGCCGCGGTGGCTTCGCTGGCCATGATGGTGGTGCCGTAGAACTTGTTGAGGCCCTCCAGGCGGGAGGCCAGGTTCACGGTATCGCCGATGACCGTGTAGTCAAAGCGCTTCACGGAGCCCAGGTTGCCCACCACGGCCTCGCCGGTGTGCAGGCCGATGCGGATGGTCAGGAGGGGCAGGCCCAGGTCGGCAAAGCGTCGGTTGAGTTCGCCCAGGGCCTCCGTTTGGCGCAGCGCCGCCCGGCAGGCCCGCAAGGCCTGGTCTTCCTGGTCCAGCGGGGCGCCCCAGAAAGCCATGATGGCGTCCCCTTCAAACTTGTCCACGGTGCCGGCCTCGGAAAGGATGATCTCGGTCATGCGGGAGAGATAGTCGTTGAGGAGGGCCACCACGGCTTCGGCCTCCAGGCGTTCCGACAGGGTGGTAAAACCCGCCAGGTCGGAGAAAAACAGGGTGACACGGCGGCGTTCGCCTCCCAGCTTCAGCTTTTCCGGGTGCTCCAGCAGGTGATCGATGACGGTCTCGGACATGTACTGGCCGAACATGCGCCGGATGTAGGTTTTCTGGCGGCCTTCGGTGGCGTAGCTGTAGGCCGCGGCCAGGGCGAAGCCCAGGGACAGGGTGGCGCCCGGCAGCACCGGATCGGACCACCAGCCGGCCCAAAAGGCCAGGACCGACAGCCCCAGGTACAGGAGGGCCAGGATGACCAGGGCAGCCAGGGTGACCGTCAGGCCCGGAGAGAAGAGCACCGCCAGGACCATCACCGCGCTGAGCAGCAGACTGCAGACCCACAGGGCCCACCCGGGCAGGGTGCGCAGGAAATCGCCCTGAAGCAGGTTGTCCAGCAGGGTGGCGTTGACCTCCACTCCGGGGTAGACCGCGGCCACAGGGGAGGCCTTGAGGTCCATGAGGCCCGGGGCGGTGAGCCCTACCAGCACCCATTTTCCGGCAAAGGCCTCCGGCGGATAAATGGGGGCCAGATGGTGGCGGACCCGGGAGTCCGAGGCGATGACGTTGGCCGCGGAAAAGCGCTGGTGGCTGCGGCTGGGGCCGCGATACTTAAGGAGGAGCTGGCCCTGAGGGTCCAGGGGAATGCGGCTGGCTCCCGCCACCAGGGCGCCTTCCTGGAAACGCAGGGGGGCGTTGCCGGTAAAACGGTGAAAGGCCGCGAAGCCCAGGGTGGGGAGCCAGCGGTCCTTGAAGGGCACGACCAGGGGGACGCGGCGGTAGATGCCGTCGACATCGGGCCGCGACTCCACGTTTCCCAGGGCCCCGGCCGCGTCAATGAGGGGCGGGATGGGGGTGACCACGGAGCGGTAGCCGGGAAGGCCCTGGGGGCGGGAGCCGGGGATCTCCAGCCCGGCCTTATGGAGCAAATCCGCCTCCCAGGGATTGGCCGCCTTTTCCTCCCGGGACAGAAAAAAGGCCATGGCCACGTTGCCGGCGGCGGCCGTGGCCTGCGCCAGGCGGGTGTCGTCTTCGGCCCCGTAGGAGGAGGCCTCGGTGAACAGGACGTCGAAGATCACGGCCCTGGCGCCGCCCCGGGCGCAGTAATCGATGATGGGAGCATAAAGCTGCCGGGGCCAGGGCCAGACGACCCCCTGGTTTTTGAAGAAGTCCAGGTCTCCCTGATCCACCGTGACCACCACCACCTGGGGCGAGGCCTTGGCCAGGGGCACGTGGAGGAACAGGAGGTCCAGGGTCTTGAGGCGGTAGGGCTCCATGAGGCCGGAAACCTGGAGGGCCAGGGTGAGGCACGCCACGGCCAGGACCAGCACCGTGGCGGCTTCAAGTTTGCTGCGTGCCGTGTAGACCGGGATGTTGGTCAACGGATGTCCTCAGGTAATTGCCGGGTTTGAGGCTGGAAAGATTACCCCTACCTTAAATCCGTAATTAATTTAATTCATTAAATTTATTCTTTTACATCCTAATTAAGCCTAAGAATGCCAATAATTATATCAGATAAAAGATCGGGCATTTTGCGAGGTTGGTGGCGACCGGCCTGACGGTGCTGGTTTTGAACCCCCGCCATCTCGGTTGGTGAGATAAATCACCAAGTTGTAATACACGGGAACATGGGGGTGATTTTATGACCGCCGAATTTGCCCACCAGGTCGAAGGCGGTGCCGGCAGAACAGGCCCATTTTTCAGAGATAAAGAACTCGATCCCCGGAAGGACTCCCAAAAGGGTGGTGGGGGATTGGAAGCCCAGTGGGGTATAGATGTTGGACCAGGTCCAGGTGCTGTACATTTCCAGCAGCAGAACCCAGCGCTTGGTCATGGGATATTCCGCCGCCAGGTTAAAAGTGACGAACTCCCGGGAACGGACCGCGTCATCTCTGGATTTATAAAGGTTAATCGGGGAACTTAACCAGATATTGCTGTACACCAGGAAAGGTTTCAACCATTTGTACAGGTTGACGCCGGTGGTGAAGGTGACCGCTCCGGTGCCGACGGCATCCTGTCCCAGGAATCTCGGATTGAGATGAGAGGCGTGGCCGCTGGGAATACCCAGTCCCGCCACCCCGGTAACCGCGGGCCTGGTGTCGGTTTCCGGCAGCAGCAAGTATTTGCCCACCAGGGTGATATCCCCGATGCCGCCGTAATTGGCCGAGCCTTCGCCATTGGGGCCGGCTAGCGTCTTTGTCCACCTTGCTGGCCCAGTTATGGACGTAGGGAACAATGATATACATCTCCAGGTCTTTGGTGGGGCCATAGGTAAATTTGACCGGCAGGTTAAAGGTGTAGAAATCTCCCTTGGTGCTCACCCGCCGCCAGTTGGGAGAGAAATTTGCCGGGTAAAAAGACAGGGCCCAGAGAATCTGCATGCTGGCGTGGTGGGTCTCGATGGGCAGGCAGGAGTCACTGATCAGGGGGCCGCAGGTAGTGGGGGTCTCTTCTTTCTTTTCTTCGGGCGCGGTCGGCTTCTCCAGCAGGGGGCGCGGCCGGGCCTTGGGCCGCGGCCGGCAGCGGAAAAAGTCCGACAAAAAGGAAGACCAGCGCCATCCCCAAACACCCCCCACTTCTAAAAATCTGTCGCATCAGTTTTCTTCTTTCCTGTGACCCAGGTTGCCCCGGGAATTTTCTGCGAACCGGCCCCCCGGCTTTGGTTCGGTCAACCTCCGGGAGATTGACTTGGCCAGAAGATAAAACCTGGGTGCCGCAGCAATCTATCTTAAAACCAGTCTATCTTCAAGATTATGTATAAAATATGGGTTAGAAATAATTTTGTCAAAACTTTCTTGACAATGTTCAAAGTTATCTTATTTATTTTAATAAGTTGTAAAAACTTCTTAATATTTTTTCCAGCATCTTAATTTTAAAAATTAAAAAGGAGAAATCAATTAAATTTATCTGCTGCCCTTTTTATTCAATCGGCTAACGGCATGATCCGGGCAAAGGCTGGTTTTGATTTTTTGAGGAACTGGCAACCTTACGACCTGAGTCCAAAATTAACCCGATTTAACAGGAGCCGAGGAGGAGAAAGAAGCAATGATGACACTCACAGCGCGAGAATCATGGGCAGTGATTCACGGCATGATGCTGGGTGCGCTTTTTTTGTTGGCTTTTGCCGGCGGCCTGGCCGAATTGATAAACTTGAGCTCCGAATGGGCCACAGAAGCAGGCATTGTCAAGCGGGTGCGCCGCCTGATTGCCGGAACCTGGATCATGGCAATTGTGGCCTGGCTAACGGTCATCACCGGCACTTATATCGTCTATCCCTGGTATCGGGCTAAACCCCCGGAGGGAGCCGATCTGACCATGTTTCCCCGCTCGTTCCTGCTCTCCAAACCTGATACGGCGGGCTGGCACAACTTCGGGATGGAGTGGAAGGAGCATGTGGCCTGGTTTGCTCCTATATTGGCCACCGCGGTGGCTTATATGGTGACCCGCTATGGCACCAAGTTGGCCAAAGATGAGCAGGTGCGCCACGCCATAATCGTTCTCTTCACGATTGCTTTTTTAACGGCTGCGGTAGCCGGTCTCTTTGGAGCTTTTATCAATAAAGCCGCCCCAATTCATTGAGAGGAGGAAACACTGTAATGAATCAGCAGGCGGAGGAAAAAAAGGGCCTCATAGCCGCGGCTATGCTGGCGGCCGGCATTGGGAGCTTTGTTTTGGGGATCATGACCAGCTTATCGGAAGGCATTCACCCTGTCGAAAATGCTTTGAATTTCTATAACCCGGTTGGGGCCCTGACCGGCAAAACCTGGATAGCCATTGTGTTCTGGTTGATCTCTTGGGCAGTACTTGCCGGTAAATGGAGGAACCAGGCGGTAGACTTTGGCAAAGTGTATAATATAACTTTAATCCTGGTGGCCCTGGGGCTATTGGGGACGTTTCCCCTGTTCTTTGATTTGTTATAGGTCCCTGGTCCTTTAGTAAAAGCGGCCGACCCCGGTAATCTTCGCATGGAGAGACCGAGGCCAGGCGGTGGCGTGAGCTGCAAGGGGAGAAATTCGACCAAGAGGGTGACCCAATGGGTCGCCCTCTGCCATGTTTACCGCCATACCATGGAATGGCATTGAAGTAAGGTGGGGCCCACTTTTACTTCTCGATAAGCCGGATTCGAAATTTCTCCACGAGTTGATGTGGGTGATATGACATTTTTGCCGTGCGGAGGCCCGGTTCGCCCAGGTCTTGCTCCCGGTTGACGTAAGGGACCCCGGCCCAGGCCTGCTCACAGAATTGCTGATTAATCAAGGCGTAGAGGCCGCGAATCTCCGGGTTGGCTTTTTCCACGTGGATCACCGCGGTTTCCCGGTTGAGCAGCTCTCCCAGGGAAAAGGCTTCCACCCGGCCGTCGATGAAGATCACCCCGCCCTTAAGGCGCAGGGCCTCCAGATGGGCCAGGGCCGCGTCCACGGCCTCCCACTCGCCCATCAGATTCAAATCTTCCTCACATCTCTTCAAGGAGCACCAGGCCCCCGCCAGTTCCCGGCAGGCAGTGAGATGCCTGGCCTCCAGGGGCTCGTAGCGCCAGCGCCAGGTCCGCTCCAGGGTATTGATAAAGTTGCGCTTGGCGTGGTACTTGCCGCCGGGGAGGCCGATGAGGTCCTGGGAGCGGTAGACGTAGTCGAAATGATCCCGCACCGGCTCCACGGCGAATTGAGGGGAGGGGGCCAGTTCATCTGCCAGCCGCCGGTCCGCCCGTTCAAGGCGGGGGGCGGCCGCCTCTTTATCTTGGGCCAGCCAGGTGAGGAGTTTGCCGCAAATCTCCGCCCGGGGCGAGGGCCCCAGGGGAGGGAGGGCCCAGCCGCCTCGCTCCGGAGAGAGGCTGGCGATCAGGAGCCAGTCCCGGTCCAGGGACCACTCATAGCCGTAGTGGGCCTGCCAGATGAAGAGGTTGGTGAAGGTGAGCTCCGAGGTATCCGGCTGATAATTCCACAAGAGGTCCTGAAATACTTCCCGGTCTTCCAGGGTAAGGGGCCTGAACTCCGGGAAAACCGGCATTTTCGGGGGTATGGCCTTAGAAGGGGACAATTTTGCCCTCCTTCAGATAGAGCAACTGATCCCCCAACCTCCGGGCCTGGGCCGGATCGTGGGTGATCATCATGATGGTGGTCTTTCTTTGGCGTTTCATGTCTAAGATGACGTTCTCGATAATTTCAGCGTTTGCCGGGTCCAGGGAGGCAGTGGGTTCGTCCAGAAAGAGCACCTCAGGCTCAATGACCAGGGCCCGGGCGATCCCCAGGCGCTTGGCTTCGCCGCTGGAGAGGTCCAGGGCCCGGTGAAATTTCTTATGGGCCAGCCCCACGGCGGCCAGGGCCGCATCCACCCGGGCCTCCATCTCGCCACGCTCCATCCCCCTGATTTTCAGGCCGTAAGCCACGTTGCTAAACACCGTGGTATTAAAGATGCCGGTGGTGGGCAGCACCAGGGTGATCTGCCGCCGCAGGGTCAGCCCCTGGTTGAGAAGATAATCACCATCCAGGTATTTTACCGCCCCGGCGTCAGGTTTTTCCAGCAGGGCCAGGATCCGGAACAGGGTGGATTTGCCGCTGCCGTTGGGGCCCAGCAGCATGTGGGCCTGGGCGCTGGCAAAGGAAAAGGAGCAAGCCCGGAGCACCGGGTTGCCGTTGTAAGTTTTGGCCAGGTTGGCGATTTCCAGTTTCAGGCCCATGAGGTGATGGCGGAGCCCACCCGGCCCGCCTTTTGAATCAGGCGCAAAGCCAGGTTGACGGCCAGGGATACGGCCAACAGGATAATTCCCAGGGCGATGGCCAGCTCAAAGTTGCCCTTGTCGGTCTCCAGGGCGATGGTGGTGGTCATGACCCGGGTGTAGCCGGCGATGTTGCCGCCCACCACCAGGATGGCCCCCACTTCGGCCATGACCCGGCCGAAGCCGGCGATCACCCCCGCCATGATGGCGTAGCGGGCTTCTTTGACCACGGCCAGGGTTTCCTGAAGGGGGGTGGCCCCCAGGGTCAGGGCGGCTTGCCGGATCACCGGGTCCACGGTGACGATGGCGGCATGGGACAGGGAAGCCACGATGGGAAACGCCAGGATGGCCTGGGCCACGATCATGGCCGCGGGAGTGTAAAGCAGCGCCATAAAACCCAGGGGGCCGCTGCGGGAAAGGAAAAGGTAGAGGAATAGGCCCACCACCACGGGGGGCAGGCCCATGCCGGTGTTCAGCAGGCTGAGGACCAGACCCCGCAGGGGGACCCGGCGCAAGGCCAGAAAGGCCCCCAGGGGCAGGCCCAGGCAGGTGGCCACCGCCAGGGCCGTGCCCGAGACCTGGAGGGATAAAAAGATGATCTGCAGCAACTCGGGATTTAAGGTGACTATGAGCCCGAAGGCGCTGGCCAAGCCGTCAATCAAGAAATTCATGAAAGTAAACCAGGGTAAAGACCGCGCTGGGGCCGGCCGGCCCACCCACCTTAAAAGGTTAGGCGGGTGGCGGGCAGAGAAACCCGCCCCCAAGTAGTTTAGGATCTCGGTAACAAGGTTTTTTCAGGTAGGGGGCCAGGGGCCGACGGCCCCTGGCCCCCTACCTGAAACCCCATCTCGTTATTTGTTGGCATTGGGAACAAAGAGCCGGTTTCCGTGCTTGTCCTTAAAGGAGCCGACGGCCTCCTGGCCCTCCGGGGAGAGGAGCCAGTTGACGAACTGCATGGCCTCCTTATATTTGACCTGCTTATGTTTCTCGGGATTCACCGCCATGACCCCATACTGGTTGAAGAGGGTGGGGTCGCCCTCCAGGACCACCACCATCTCCAGCTTGTCCTTATCTTTGGTGGCCAGCCAGGTGCCCCGGTCGGTCAGGGTATAGGCCTGCTTTTCGTTGGCGAGGCGCTGGGTCTTTTCCATGCCCTGGCCCCCTTCCAGGTACCATTTCTGCCCCTGGGGATGGAGGCCCGCCTGCTTCCAGATGGTCAACTCCTTGGTGTGGGTGCCGGACTTATCCCCCCGGGAGACGAAAGGGACATGGGCGGCGGCGATTTTCTGGAACGCCTCGGCGGCGGATTTCATCCCCTTGATTTTGGCCGGATCATCAGGGGGGCCGATGATGACGAAGTCATTATACATGACGTCGTGCCGATTAACGAAAAAACCTTCTTTAAGCGCCTGCAGCTCCTGGTCTTTGGCGTGGACCAGGACCACGTCGGCGTCGCCCCTTTTCCCGATCTCGATGGCGGCGCCGGTGCCCACGGCCACCACGTCCACCTTGATGCCGGTCTTTTTTTCAAACCGGGGCAGGAGGTAATCGAACAGCCCCGAATTTTGGGTGCTGGTGGTGGAGGCGCAGCGGATCCGGGTTTGGGCCTCGGCGTTGGCGCTGCCAACCACAACTGCAACGAGGAGTAATGCGCCAAGACTTGTCAACATCTCTTAACCTCCCCCAACAAGATTAATCATCATATTGACGGGCGTAGGCCGCGTCATGGTAAAGCCCCTCGCCGTAGCGGTCGCGGCCCAGTTCCCCCGGGGCTGCCGGTGGCCAGGGAAAACTGGTGGGCGCCGCTGCCATAAACCGCGGCGGGTTGATCCACGGCATAAGCTGAAATTCCCGAGAGTATGATTGCCAAAACTGCAAAACCTAACCGCAGAGACCTATTCCCCATGTCTTTCTCCCCCTGGAATCTCACCGATATTCGTTGTATAGAATAACGCTATCCGAAAAAAAGGAGCGGGATGGTCAGAGGTCTTGATGACTGATCCAGTCCTGGAACTTGGCCACCAGGCTCCAGAATTGGGCAATGGCCGCCTCCCCGGCGGGAGTAAGCCAGGCGCGGCCGCCGTTTTTGCCTCCGAAGGTGCGGGCCACCAGTTCCTCGGCGGCCAGGCGGTTCATGGCGGCCACCAGGGACCAGGCATGGCTGTAGGCCATCTCCAGGGAGCGGGCCGCCGCGGCGATGGAGCCCAGGTCTCGGATGCGTTCCAACAGCACCACCCGGCCCCAGCTCAGGAAGGTTTCCCCCTCCTTTTCCAGCCAGAGGCGGCCCTTGATCTGAACTCCCCGGGCGGCCGGGCCCGCGGCCAGGGCCGTGCCCCGGCCATGGTCGGTTTTTTTCTTGGGCATAGCGTTATATTTTAAAAAGAATAGCAGAAGGCTCAGGAAAAACCAAGCCGTTTTTGACGGATCCCGGCCCAATCATCCAGGTTGGATGAGTCGGGGCCGGGAGGGGCGGTGCGGCCAGGGCGCCAGGGGACTTTCTTTAGAAATCGGCATGATAATGCCAACTTTATTTTTTCCGATAAAAGCATTATGTTAATATGTCAAAAGATCGGGGGGCGGACTCTAATCCGGGGGGCGTTTGGGGGAACCGAGCCTCTCCGGGGGTGGGGTGATCTGGGGATACGACTTCAGAACTTGCCGTAGGTTCCACCAACCTCCCGAAAGACTCCGTCCTGATCTAAGGAATTGTGTTGCCTGACAAAGATAAACTAGAGCACTGCTGCGCCAAGTTCATACGCGGGCTCAAGCTGGGCGCCGGGCCTGTCATCGTGATCGCCCTAGTGTTGGCCGGGCTGGCGGTCTACTATACTCTGAACCGCCTGACCATCAGCACCAGCCGCAACGATCTGGTGGCCAGCAACAAGGCCCTCATCAAGCTCAGCGAAAAAATGGACAAGGCCTTCGGGGGCCGGGACGGCCTGGTGGTGGTGGTGGAAAACGGCACCCAGCAGCATCGCGCCGTCCAGTTCGCCGATACCCTGGCCGCCGAGTTGCGCCGGTATCCCGACCAGTTTCCCGAAATCTTCTACCGTCTGAACCCTGAAGTTTTTAAACCCTGGGCCCTCCTTTATTTAGACAATAAGGACCTTCTAAAACTCAAGGATAATATCCTGGAGCAGCAACGCCTCCTGAAAGGGCTGGCGGCGGACCCCCGGGTCACCACTTTCTACCAGCTGGTGAATGGGCAGATCGCCCAGGCCATGATCGGCCACCTCTTTACCGGCTTCCTGGAAGAAAAGACCGGGGAACTCCCGGATGTTTCACTCCTGAACGCCACCCTCCGGCAGCTTAAGCAAAGCCTGGAAGGAAAGGAGCCCTACGTCTCCCCTTTCAACGCCTTTTTCCCCAAAGAGTTGAGCAACCTGAACGAAGAGGGCTACTTTTTTACCGAAGACGACAAGTTCCTGCTGTTCCTGGTTACCCCGAAGCCCGGCGGCTACAAAGTCGTCAGCAAGGACCTGCATTTACTCAGAGAAGTGGTGGATAAGGTCAAGGCTAAGTTTCCCGGGTTGAAGGTGGGGGTCACGGGCCCCGACGCCCTGGAAGCCGACGAAATGGGCAGTTCCCTGAAAGACATCACCCTGGCCACCTGGCTCTCCCTGGCCGGCCAGATGGGGCTCCTCATCCTGTTTCTCCGCAGCCTGCGGCGTCCTTTTGTGGAAGGACTGGTGCTGGTCATCGGTCTTTGCTGGACTTTTGGCATGGTCACCCTGGTGGTGGGCCACCTCAATCTCCTTTCCATGATCTTCGCCCCCCTGATGCTGGGTCTCACCATAGATTACGGCATCCATTGGTTCTGCCGGCTGGAAGAGGAGGAGGGCGATCAACGCCGTTGCACCATGGAGACCTTGAGTTGCTCCCTGCGCCAGACGCTGCCGGGCATTGTCTACGCGGGCCTGGCGGCCATGGTTTCCTTTTTGCCCCTGGCCTTCGTGGGCTTCAAGGGCCTGGCGGAGTTGGGATTGATTCTCACCCTGGGCACCCTCATCATGCTGGTGGCCACCCTGTTGCTGGCCCCCAGCCTGGTGGTGGCCAGCGAGCAATGCTTATCCAAGACCCACAAGTGCCCGGGGAAGCCCCACCCCTTCTTGCATCTCAGTTGGAACCGCCCGGGTCTGATCGTGGCCCTGGGGGCCCTGATCACCGTTCTGGGCGTGGTCAGCCTGTTTTTCGTGCGGTTCGACTTAAACCCCTTGCACCTGCAAAACCAGGAAACCGAATCGGTGGTGTGGGAGAACAACCTCCTGAAACAGTCCAAGTATTCCACCTCATATGGGGCCATGGTAACCGCCTCGCTCAACGGATTGCAGGCTCGCAGCGAAGCCTTGAAGAAGTTGCCCACGGTCTCCCACGTGGAATCGATCCTGTCGTTTCTGCCCTCGGACCAGGGGGAAAAGCGTCGCATCCTGGAGGAGATGAAGCCGGTCCTTACCTCCATCAACTTTCCCCAGACCCAGGCGGCGCCCTCCGACGCCCGGGAGGTGGCCGCCATTTTGAGCCGCATCAATTTCAAGATGGATGAGGCCGCCAAAAACCTGGAGAAGGAGAAGGCCGGCACCAAGGAGCAGATCGAGGAAACCCACCGGCTGCTCAACCAGGTTATGCCGCTCCTTAATCCGGAGGGCAATCCGCAGGCGGCAGCCCGGTTGGCCGAGTTCGGTCGGCAGTTTTTTGCCGATTTGCAGGACAAATGGAACCTGTTCCTGAGTTACGAAAAGTCCGCCCTGGAGTCGCCGCCCATGACCATCGCGAACTTACCCCAGGAAGTGCGGGACCGCTTCGTCAGTGCCCAGGAAACCTTCCTTTTGCGGGTCTTCCCTTCCCAGGATATCTGGAATTTCGGCCCCCTGAAGCGATTCGTGAAAGGCCTCTGGAGCGTTGACCCTGGTGCGGTGGGGGACCCGGTGCTGCTCTATGTCTTTACCCTGGGCTTCCGCAATTCCATCCTCTGGGCCGCCGGCATGGCGTTGCTGGCCATCGCCGCGATGCTGGTGATTTTGTTCCGCAGCCTGAAAATGGCGGTGCTGGCCTTGATGCCCCTGGTGGTGGGAACCGCCCTGACCTTGTGCCTGATGTGGCTGTTGGGCCTTACCTTCAATCAGGCCAACGTCCTGTTCCTGCCGTTGATTCTGGGCGAAGGGATTGAATTTGGCATCATCATCCTGGCGCGGTGGCGCCTGGAGGAATCGGCCCGGGCCATCACCCTGCCGGCCAGCACGGCCAAGGGGGTGGCCCTGGCGGCCCTGACCACCACCCTGGGTTTCGGCAGCCTGATGGTTTCGGGGCACCGGGGCACTTTTAGCCTGGGCCTCCTGGCCACAGTGGGCAGCCTCAGCGTTTTGCTGGCGTCTTTGAGCATCCTGCCGGCTTTTCTCCGCCTGGTGGAGCGGGACCGCCGCCGCCAGCCTTTTTTCAGCCCTAATCTGAGCCCGGGGCGCTGGCTAAACCATATGCTAAGGAAGAAGCCCAATGAGAAAACCGCTCTCGATCATTAGCTTGTCGGTGGCCGCATTATGGTGGTGGGCCGGCGGGGCCCTGGCCGATACTCCCACCGCTTATGTCCGCGGCATCCTCGATAAGGTCATGGCCATTCAAAGTGATTCGTCCCTCAGCGACTCGGCCCGGCGCCCCCTGGTCCATCAAATCATCGAGAAGAGCTTCGATTTTCCCCTGATGTCCAGGGATTCGTTGGGGCCGGAATACGGGCGCCTGAGCTCCGGGCAGAAGCATGAATTCACCAGCGTCTTCAGCTACCTGTTCCAGGACTCCTACACCCGGCTGGTGCTCAACTTTCTCAAGCGCGAGAACATCCAATACCACCGGGAGACCCGGGAAAACAGCAAAGCCCGGGTGGATACCACCATCGTCCGGACCAACGAATCCATCCCGGTAACCTATCTCATGCATTCCACCTCCCAGGGCTGGGTCCTCTATGACGTCGTCGTGGACGGGGTGAGCATCCTGCAAAACTACAGAAACGAATTCGGCCGGGTGGTCAGGACCAAGTCGTTTTCGTTTCTCCTGGAAAGGATGCGGACCCAGGTTAAAGCCATCAGGTAGGGGCCAGGGAGCGAAGAATTTTCGGCCCTCGCTGAGCGCCTTGCCGTCTCAGCCTGTTTCCAGGCAAGCGGGGGTATACTTTTGTCCCAGGGCTGTGCTAATATGGCAACAGCACGGAGAAAGCCATTCTTAGACCTTTAACCGGATGCACAGGCTAAAATGAGCGCGCCCGATCCCAAAGGGGAATGGCTGGCGGTGGCCCGGTCGGTTTTGCAGGCGGAATCCCGGGCCATTGTCGCGGCGGCGGCGCGTCTGGACCACTGCCTGGCCCGGGCCGTCCAGTTGATTTTGGACCACCAGGGCAAGGTGGTGGTCAGCGGCATGGGGAAATCAGGCCATGTCGGCCAAAAGATTGCCGCCACCCTGGCCAGCACCGGAACCCCGGCGGTCTTTCTCCACGCGGCCGAGGCCGTGCACGGCGATTTGGGAATCTATACCCCGGGAGACCCCAGCATCCTGATATCCAAGAGCGGCAGCACCGCGGAGTTGCTGCGGCTGGTGCCCGTCCTGAGACAGTTCCGCTCCCCCTTGATCGCCATAGTGGGACACCCCAAGTCTCCCCTGGCCCGTCAGGCCGACATCATGTTGGACGCCCGGGTGGAGCGGGAGGCCGACCCCCTGAACCTGGCCCCTACCTGCAGCTCCACGGTGGCCCTGGCCATCGGCGACGCCCTGGCGGTATCGCTGATGCATGCCCGGCAGTTTAGCCAGCAGGATTTTGCCCGCTATCATCCCGCGGGGCAACTGGGGCGAAACCTGTGGCTGCGGGTGGCGGACGTGATGCATAAAGGCCAAGACGTGGCCTGGGTCCAGCCGGACAGCCCCTTGCGCCAGGTGATCATCGCCATGACCGAGCGCCCGCTGGGGGCCGCCTGCGTGGTGGATGAGGGGTTCGATCTCCTGGGTCTGGTGACGGACGGCGACTTGCGGCGGGCTTTGCTGGCCCACGACGATATTCGCCACTTGCGGGCGGCCGATTGCATGACCCGTAAGCCCCTGACGGTAGCTCCCGAGGCCGGCCTGCGGGAGGCCATCCGCTTGATGGAGGACCGCCCCTCCCAGATCTCGGTCCTGCCGGTGGTGGACCCCAAAACCAGACGGTGCCTGGGCCTGATTCGCATCCACGACATTTACCAGCCGGACCTGGTTTAAGCGTGCTAGGATAACCCTTAATTATCCTCCCTCCTACTCCCATTGCTTCCATCCTTTTTTGCCTTTGCACGCCTGCTCCCAAGTTGTGGTTGTTTTCAAAGAGGGATTTCGCCTTTCCAGGTGGGGGCCGTTGTCGGGCCCGGGATAAGGCCGGACCAGCCCGCCTGCCCCCTACCGATTATTTTCTGGACGGCAAGCCGGCATTAACGGTTGCCCGGCTCGGCGGCCAGCCAAGGCCTTCTTTTCCTCCCGGTTGATTTGGGGTTCATTGACATCGCCAAACCGAGCCTTAATTTTAGGTTAGCTCGCGGCCCAGGGAAGCCCCGGGGTTGCGGTCATCAAAGAGGCCGGGCGCCCTGGCGGGGCGTCCGGTTAAGTCTGAGAGGAGGAAGGTATGGTTACTTATGTCACCGAAAGCGGCTCTGACCGCCTGGAACTCACCGAAGCCCTGGTGAAGGAAGGTGTGACTTATCAAGAGTGCCGGGCCGGCACCGAGCGGGAAATGGGAATGTCCAGTACCCGGATGATCGAGATTCAGGCCAATCTGCCGGAAGTGATCCCGGTGCCCCCCGAATATACCCAGGGAGGCGTGGACGTTCGGGCCTGGCGCCTGCCTTCGGGCAGACTGATTATCACCGATATGGAAGGGAACCTGGAGCGGATCGCGTCGCCCCCGTTGGGAATGAGGTAGAGGAAGGCACCCCTTGGGTGGAAACCGGGCGGGGGAGCAGCAAAACGCCTTGCTCCCGCCCGGAGGGGAAGCATCCTCTAAGTGAGGCCGGCCGCGGCCCGCCCCGCCTTGGTTTGATCAGGTGAGTTGCAGGTAACTATAAGTCTGCGTCTGCTGTAGAATCTTTAATCCGGTCCCCAAAGCCTGATATATCCCTGGGCATGGAGCTGCCGCGGTTGACCAAAAAGTCACTGGGTTTGCCGATGGGTTTGGCCCTGCTCCTGGCGCTTCGATCCCGCCCCAAGGCTGAGCATCCAACTTTCGCCCTAACCAGCAGGCCATTAAAAAGTGATTTTAGGGGAGGGCCGGGGACAAAAGCCCCCACCCTGCCCTAAGACCCCCTCCCATTGGGGAAAAAAGGGGACCATTCTCCGAATATTACCACGCCTGTCTTATTTAGCTCCCTGGGGCAGGCCCTGGAGGAGCTTTTCCGCCTCCGGCCGCTCCAAGAAATCTCCTTTGGCTGCCAGGGCCTTTTGCAAGGCTTCCCGGGCAGCCTGGGTCTCGCCCAGTTTTGCTTCACACCATCCCAAGTGATAGAGCAGGGAAGGCTCACCCGGGGCTTGCGCCAGGGCTTTTTCCAGGAAAGGCTTGCCCTTGGCAAACTGCCCTTGCTTGCACAGGACCCAACCCTGGGTATCCAGAAAACTGGGCTCTTCCGGATTGTCGTCCAGGGTCTCGGAAGACAATTTTAGGGCCCGCGCCAGGTTTTCCGGGGTCGGCCGGTATTGCGCCAGCAGATAGGCCAGGTTGTTGCGGGCCAGGGTGGGAAACAGGTCTCGTTCCACCAAGGTATTATAGAGATCGATGGCCTTGTCATACATTTGTTGCTTTTCGTAAAGGGAGGCCAGCACCAGGAAATACATGGGCGAAGCCTTGGGGTCAGCCACCCTCTGCTCCAGTTGGCGGGCCACCTGATGCTGATCTGGTTCTTGCTGGTAGGCGAGGGTTAATAAACGCAAGGCGGAGATCTGCCTGGAGTTGAGATTGATGGCCTCTTCTAAAGCCGCCGCCGCCGCTTTCGGCTGCTTCTGGGCTAACAGGACCGCCCCCAGCATTTGCTGCAGTTGCGGATTTTTGGGGCTGCGGGCTACGGTTTGCCGTACGGCCGCCAGCGCCTTGTCCGGGGACTTTCGTTCCTGGTAAATGGCCACCAAGAGCTGGAGGGCCGGCATAAAATTGGGGTCCGCGATCAGGGCTTTCTCCAGATACTTGATGGTCTCGTCCTGCTTTTTCGTCTTTATGCTCAGCAGCCCCAGATTGAAGTAGCCCTGGGGATTCTGGCGATCGAGATCCACGACTTTTTGGAAGGTGGCCCGGGCCTTGGCATCATCACCTGACCGCGCATAAGTTTCTCCCAGGGCGATGAGATTGAAGATGTCCTTCTCGTTAAGGCGCAGGTATCCTTGAATGGTCTGGATGGCGCCCTGGTAATCCTTGGCGTCGAGATAGATTTGGTAAAGGAAACGCCGGGCCTCCAGGAAATCGGGTTTGATCTCCAGGGCCTTCTTGGCATTCTCCTTGGCCAGTTCCGGTTCCTTGTTAACCAGGTGGGCCTGGGCCAGCAGCAGCCAGGCTTCGGGGTCCCCGGGCTGATCCTGGGTAATGAGGCGGAAACTGTTTACCGCCTTCAAACCGTCTTTCCTGGCCAGGGCGATGAGGCCCTGGGTCTGGGTGGCGGTCATGTCTTTGGGGTTGTCTTTGAGGATCTCGGCCACCAATTTCTCGGCCTCCTCCAACTGGTTGCGGGCCAGGCGTATTCTGGCCAACTGATTTTTGGCTTCCAGTCCTTTAGGCCCGTTGGGATCCAGTTTGACGATTTCATGCAGGACTTGTTCCCCCCGACTCTGCTGGCCTCTGGATAGATAAAATTCTGCCAGGGCGAAGCGGGCCGGTAACTTATCCTGATGCTTGGCGATAAAATCTTTAAGGCTCTGTTCCGCCTCCAGGGACCGACCCTGCCTGGAGAGAAACTGTGCCAGAGCCACGGCGTGGGCTTCTTGGTCAGGCTCCAGAACCAGGTTTTGGCGGAGAGCCTGTTCGGCTTTGTCCGGCTGGCCGGTCAGAATGTAGTGGCGGGCAAGTTCAGAGCGTAGCCGGGTATTTTTCGGCTCAAGTTCAACGGCTTTTAAGAGGTAAGACTCGCCCTCGCCAAAGTGCTTTTGGGTGTCCGCCAGGCTGGCCCGGGCGAACAGGAGGTCAATAGACTTGGGGTTGCCTTTAATGCCCGCCTCCAGGGTGGCGGCCGCGGCTTCTGGTTGCTTTTGCCTAATCTGGACGGTCGCCGCCGCCAGGTAAGCCCCGATAAGATCAGGTTTCAAGCGGCGAACCTCGGCGTAAATCTGCAGGGCTTTTTCCGGTTGCTGATGGGCCTGGGCCAGGGATGCCGCCAACATCAGGGCCTCGGGATTTTGGGGTTCCCGCTCCAGCGCCAGCTTGGATTTTTCTTCGGCTTTGTCCAGTTGCTTGGCCAGCAGCAGCAACTGGCCCAAGAGGATTTGAGCCTCGGTTAGCTCTGGCTTAAGCTCCACTGCCTGGGACAAGGCCCCGTAAGCATTGCGTGGATTTCCCAACCTGAGTTCGGTCTTGCCCAGCCAGAGGTCGGCTTCGGCGTATTTAGGGTCAATCTGCAAGGCATTCTTAAATTGCAATCGAGCCCTGACGTAATCTCCTTTCTGAAATAACTCCTTTCCCTGGGCCACGAAGTTATCCCGTTTCTCCTCCATGCTGCTGCAGGCGGTGAAAAACAGGACCACCAGAAAGAAGGCCAACCATGAGGCAAGGATTCGCCGACGAGCGCCAATCAATCCCATAAACATAATGACTTCTCCAAATTTTGTAACTAATTTCAAAGATTGTTGAATTCTAGCACAACTGCCACGGGATTTCTATCTGTTTCTCCTTAGCCAGGGCGGACCCATCCGAGGCGCGTTTGAACCGGGACGGGTTTAAAAAAATCTTAACCTGGCAATTTTCGGAGATGGCAGAAGGACTAGGGAGCCAGAGAAACGAGATCCGCCCGGGTCCCCTTCCAGCGGGGTGGCCTTACGTGGATCTGCGGTTCGGCCAGCTTCCACCGGGGCACTGGAACCCGCCACGGCAAGCCAACCTTGTTCAGGAGCGCCGAGACCTCATCGGTGGTAGAGGAGGCCATCCCCCATCCCCGATATTGGGGCTGGCCGGAATAAGTCTGGAGCACGGCGGTCACATACTGGCGAGTTTCGGCGAAAGGCGGGCACCCCCGGTAATTGGCGACATTTTGGGGGCCGGCATTGTAAGCGGCCAGGGCCAGGGCGATATCCTGGTTAAACTGGCTGAGGCATTGCTCCAGATACTTGACGCCGCCGGCGATATTTTGTTCAGCGTCAAAGGGGTCGGCCACCCCCATCAGCGAGGCAGTCCCCGGCATAAGTTGCATCAATCCCATGGCGCCCTTGGGAGAGACGGCCCGAGGATTGAAGCCCGATTCGTGGCGTATGACAGCCCATACCAGGTCCTCATCCACGCCATGCAAGCTGGCGTATTTTTTGACCGCGGGCTCCAATGCTTCGATTTTAGCGAGAATGGCCACGGACCGGCGGGCTGCGGGCGCAACTTTAGAGGGGCATCTCGAGGCAGGTTCCCGCCCCTTAAAAGAGGTGGGGCCCGAGGAGAGTTCGGCAAGGGGCCCGGAAGGAAGACCGGCATCTGAGATGGGATGGAAGCCCGGGGGCAGATCCCGTGCCTGGTCCCCCAACACTCCGGAGAGCAACAACAGGAAGAAACCGGCTAAAGCAAGTTTTCGAGCCATCGGAACCAACCTCTTCCTCGCGGAACAGAGTAAAAAATATACTATAATTTGTCGTTACCGTCCATAGGTTTTTGCCTCTGAAGGGGGCACATATGCCGATTTTATAAATAAACTTTGTTGATCTCGTTGGCCTTTTCCCGAAGGATGAAGAAATCATGAGAATTTCGACTAAGTGAAATTTTGATGTTCACCCGCAGAAGGCTTAATCTCGAGAATGCGAGCCTCCGAGAAGGTGACTTGAAGTCAAAATTGGATTAAGCGGAGAGATGGCCGGGTTTTCGGACCTGAGGGAAAATGAAAACCCTTGAGGAAATATCTGCCGGGGACGCGGCTGACTTTCTGGCCGAATTAACCGGAATAAAGCACCACTGCCGGACCATATCTTAAGCAGCACCTGGGACCTGAAGATCAAATCGACCCATGTTTTGGCCTTTATCCGATCAGGCCAAGAACCCCATAGTTTAATAAAGTGACGATCGTTGCCGAAATGATGATGGGGATGATTTTGATGGAATAAGGGGCAATAAAAAAATCTGCACAGGACTTGCATTGAGCCAGGCGGAGAAAAATACTTAGAACTTTTTTACACAAAGAGGTTCTTACTCTTGGGGGCAATCATTTAATATGATTATGAGAACTGATTTTTAGCCTCCTAAGAACAAGCCCTGAGATCAATAAAGTTGGGGTCAGGACTGGCCTCGCCATCATTATAAAAATTACTTGACAAATATATTGCAAGTAATATGGTAGCAAAGAACGTACTTGATTTTTTAAGAATCATCCACGTTAAGTTTAGTTTGAAAAGGGGTGAAAAAAAGGGGGGGATTTGTTGTGAATACCAAGGCAGCCAGGTGGGGGTGGTTGCTGTTGGGGATGTTGCTGGTATTGGGGGGGGCGCTGCAGGCCCGGGCCGCGGACCTGTTAGAGCGGGTGAAGGACCAGGAGATCAAGCAGGTTCTGCGCCTCCGGGTGGGGCACTCCAAGGTGCTGCGCACCCCATACGCCATTACTCGCATCTCCATGGCCGACCCTGAGATCGCGGACATCATCCTTATTTCCGAAAGGGAAATCTACGTCAACGCCCAGTCCCCGGGGGTCACCAACCTCAGCCTCTGGGGCAAGAACCGCTTCACCACCGCCACGGTGACGGTGGAAGCCGACGTCACCCTCCTGAAGGAAAAACTCCACCAGATCCTGCCCCGGGAGAAGATCGGGGTGGAGGCGGCGGGGGACTCCGTGGTGCTCTCCGGCGAGGTTTCGGGCCCGGTGGCCCAGGAGACCGCGGTTTCCCTGGCCCTGCCCTTTGCCGGCGGCAAAAAGGACAAGGTGGTGAACCTCCTGCACGTGGGCGGGGTGCAGCAGGTGATGTTGGACGTCCGGGTGGCGGAGATTAGCCGCAGCGTCCTGGACCGCATGGGCATCAACGCGGTGGTGCTCTCCAAAAGCGGCAATTTTGGGGTGAGCCAGATCAACAGCCTGGCCTCCATCTCCAACCTGGTGCGCAGCTTCACGGGCACCGCCTTCGACCAGGCCATCAGCTCCAACATCACCGCCATGGCGGGCTTCAAGGCTGGCGGGCTCCTGTGGACCATGTTTTTCGACCTCTTGAAGCAGCAGAACCTGGGTCGGGTGCTGGCGGAGCCCAATTTAGTGACCACCAGCGGCCAGGAGGCCAACTTCCTGGCCGGCGGCGAGTTTCCCGTCCCGGTGCCCCAGAGCGGCGTGGGCGGGGGCAGCACCATCACCATTGAGTGGAAGAAGTTCGGGGTGGGGCTCAACTTCACCCCCACGGTGCTGGACGACGGCAAGATCTCCATGCGGGTGAACCCCGAGGTCTCGGAGCTGGACCTCGCCACGGGGGTGATCATCCAGAGCTTTGTGGTGCCGGGCCTGAAGGTCAGGCGTTTGTCCACCCAGATAGAAGTCAAAGACGGCCAGACCTTCGCCATCAGCGGGCTGCTGCAGGACGAATACCGGACCGTGCTCAACAAATTCCCGGTGCTGGGCGATATTCCCGTTCTGGGGGCGTTGTTCCGCTCCATCAACTACCAGAAGAACGAAACGGAGCTGGTGGTGCTGGTGATCCCCCACCTGGTGAAGCCCATGACCGCGGGGGCGGCCCGGCTGCCCACCGACAAGTATGTGGAGCCCAACGACTACGAGAAATACCTGTTGGGCAGCCTCCAGGGCCGGCCGCAACCGGGGAATCCGGCGCCGCCGCCCGCCTCCGGGCCGCTGCCCGCGGGGTTCGGCCGCGTCCCGATGCCCTAGGGAGACGACTTTAAGAACCAAGACTGCTAACCCAAACCAAGGTCGGGGTACGAGGGAGATGAAAACCGCAAATCGCCAACCAACAACCGCCAACCGGCTCGCCGGGGGGCTCTTGCTGCTGGGGGCGGCGCTCCTGCTGGGTCTCAGCGGCTGCGCCTCCACCGCCCTGGAGCGGGACTACGGCCGCTCCTTCCACAACAACCTGGCCCAGCAGCTGGTCAACCCGCAGGCGGGCCTGGATACCAGCCCGGCCGTGGGGCTCAGCCCCACCGCCGCGGCCAACGAAATGGAGCACTACAACAAGACCTTCAAGGGTGAGGAAAAGAAGACGCTGGAAATGAAGCTGACCACCCCATCTTACTGATTTTTTCGCACAGGGCCACGGGGGAACCAAAGCGGTGCATCCTGAGAGCTAACCACGGGGGAAGGGTTATGTTCGGCTGGTGCCTTAAAAAAGTCTTGGAAACCGGTGGGGCAGGGCTGGGGAGAAAGCGACCCTCGGTCTCATCGGCGGTTGACAAAAGTTGTCCGGGAGCCGCCCGCAGAGCCTGACAGTTTGCCAGGGGCCAGACTTTTTGGAGCCGTGGCGGCTGTGGCGGTGTTGCTGGCGGTAGGGGCCGGCTGCAGCAGTTCCCGCTGGGCCGCGGGCCCATCGGACTACCAGACAGACGTCTTCTTCAGCAAAGTTCGTCCGGCTGGCGGAGACACTTCCAGGCTGCTGCGCAATGCCCATTATTACCGAGCTGATGGGGCGGCCGCAATTGGCCCTGAAGGAATTGGAAGAGGCCTATGCAGGGGACCGGAACAATCTCAAGGTCTTAGATTCCCTGGCCCATTTGTACGAGGATCTGGGGCACTTCGACCGGGCCCAGAAGCTCTATCAGGAGGCCTTGAGCCGCCACGACGCCAATCCCGCGCTGCACAATAACCTCTGCTTTTCCTATTATCTGGCGGGGCGCTGGGAACAGGCGGAAGCTTGCTTCCGGCAGGCCCTGGACCGAGACCCCGGCAATGTCGCGGCCCGGAACAATCTGGGGCTGTTGTATTGCCGCCTGGGCAAGCGGGAAGAGGCGCGCCGCCTCTGGCGGGAGGCGGAAGGGGAGGCCGCGGCGGAGCAGAAAGTCAACCTGGCCCTGGCGGCCTTGGGGATGAGCGCGCCCGCAGCTTATGCCCAGTCTAACAGGCGGGCGCCGGAGCAGCATCCGGTTCAGGCCACGGCTAAGACGCAGCAGCCGAGGCCGGCGGCCGCAGTCCAGGCTCCCTCGCAGCCCGCGGAGCGATTGGCAAAAAGGCTGGAGGTCGCTGCCAAGCCGGGAGAGTCGCCTCGTGCCGAAACACCGCGGCCGGAGGCGGCCGCCCCCAGGCCCACGGCCGAGACGGGAAAGAAAACCGACGCGGTGACCCCGGTTGCAACCAGGCCCGCGGCGGTCACGGCCATCCACGGCGCCCTCCAACCTTCCCAGGTCCGCCCGCAGCCATTGAACGCGGCGGAATTGGAGGAAACGGCCATCGAGGTGCGAAACGGCACTCGCACCCGGAACCTGGCGCACCGGACCCGATCCCTGCTCTCCCAGGAAGGCTTTACCGTGACCAGGATCGGCAACCATATTGATTTCGGGGCGAAAAAGACCGTGATCTACTATCGGCCGGGAGCCGACCGGGTGGCCCGCTCTCTGGGCCGCGATTTCTTCCCAACCTCAAAAATGGAGCAGAGCCTGAAACTTCGTGACGACGTGGACGTCAAGATCCTCCTGGGACACGATCTCCTGAATCGTCACGGACTGATGGCCCATCGTGCCGAAACGCCGCGTCCGGTGGCGGCCGCCCCCAGGCCCACGGCCGAGACGGGAAAGAAAAACGACGCGGTGACCCCGGTTGAAACCAAGCCCACGGCGCCCACGGCCATCCACGGCGCCCTCCAACCTTCCCAGGTCCGCCTGCAGCCCCTGAGCGCGGCGGAATTGGAGGAAACGGCCATCGAGGTGCGAAATGGCACTCGCACCCGGAACCTGGCGCACCGGAGCCGATCCCTGCTCTCCCAACAAGGCTTTACCGTGACCAGGATCGGCAACCATATTGATTTCGGGGCAGAAAAAACCGTGATCTACTACCGGCCGGAGGCCGAACGGGTGGCCCGGGCTCTGGGCCGCGATTTCTTCCCAACCTCAACAATGGAGCAGAGCCTGAAGCTTCGTGACGACGTGGACGTCAAGATCCTCCTGGGACACGATCTCCTGAATCGCCACGGACTGATGGCCCAGTTGGCTGGGGAAGGGAAATAATAATGCGGCGGAGTAAAGTCGGGCTGCTCAGGCCGCTGGTTCTCTCTGCTTGCGTCCTGGCGCTGCCGCTTCTGTTGAGTCAATGCGCCAGAAAGCAGACCTCGGTGCGCCCATTTTCGGAGAAGGAGGTCGCCAAGCTGCAGGCTGCTTATTCGCCCGATTACACTAAGAAAATGCCTCGGCCCGACCAGAAGCTCCTCCCCCCAGACCGTCTGGAAGCCCTGGGGGAGATTGCCCTGGAAAACCGTGATTACGAGAGCTCATTAGCCACCTTTCTGCAAATCCTCAAGAATAACCCCCAGCGCTATGACCTGCGTTACAAAGTGGGAGTGATTCTTCTCATGACAGGGCAGCTGGAAGCGGCCAAGCAGGAATTGGCCATGGTCCTGGTGGCCCAGCCGGAGATGATGAGGGCCCATGAGGCCATGGGGCTGGTGCACCTGCAGGAAAAGCAGTATTCCCTGGCTATCGACGAGTTCCAGCTGGTGCTGTCCCTGGAACCCGACCGGGCCAAGACCCGGCATCTGCTGGGGGTGACTTACCTGGAGGCCGAACAGACGGAAAAAGCCGTCAACGAACTCAAAAAGGCGGCAGCCTTGGACCCGGGCCAGGTGTCCTCTCTGGTGGCCCTGGGACAGGCCTACATGCAGTTAAAGAAGTACCAGGACGCCCTCACCTATCTGAAGAAAGCCCAGGCCCTGGCTCCCCAGGATCAGAAGGTGAACTACCATCTGGGGATGGCGCTGGCGGCCCAGAAGCGTTATCCCGAGGCGCTGGAGGCTTTTTTGAAAGCCGGGGACGAAGCCCAGGCTTACAACAACATCGGGGTCTACTATTTTGCGGAAGGGCGCTTTGAGGAGGCGGCCAAATGCTTCCAGAAGGCCATTGAGCTGAGGCCCGCTTTCTATCAGGAAGCCAAGAACAATCTGCAACGAGCCCTGGAAAAACTCCAAGAATCCCGGAAGGATGGCGGCTAGCAAGGCATAAGATTCAACTGACCACAAGGCGGGAGGGTCGGCACCCTCCTTTTTTTTGCGTTGGAGAAAACTCGCGGTAGCAAAAAGGTATGATTGCCCGGTGCAGGGGCGCACCCAGGTGTGCGCCCGCCGTGGGCGGACACGCCCGCTCCGATAAATTATGCCTTTCACCGTGGGATGATTATTTACCCTTAAGCGGCCCAGAATGGAAAAAATATCCTATAGTTAAAATTAAAATTCATCTTAAATCCTTCTGAACCATTCTCCTCTTGGTTCTAGGCCAGGTTCTTGTTATTATCAGTAAACTTAATTACTTGGGTTGAGAGTCGGTTAGGGGTTTTGACGAAATTCTTATGAAAAAGGCCACCTTCAAGATTCGGCGCAAGATCATCCTGGCTTTCCTGTTCAGCGTCCTGTCGGTGCTGATTTTCGCGGGCTTCAGTTTCCAGGTGCACCGGGAGATCGGCAACCGCTTGCGGCTGCTGGAACTGACGGACGACCTGTTTCAAAATATCCTGGAGTTGCGCCGGGTGGAGAAAAACTTCTTTCTCTACCGGCAGCCCTCCAGCCTCCAGGAGGCCAAGAGCTATGCAGCCCGGGTGCAAAACCTTTATCTGGGCCACGAGTCGGAAATCCTGAGATTCAAGAAACAGGCCCAGGCTCCCGAATTTCACCGGGTTTTAGACCGGTACCAGCAAATCCTGGCGCAGATTGAATCCAGGATAAGTGAGGGAGGACGGGGTGCGGAGCTGGGGAACTTTTCCCTGCTGGAAGACGTTCTGCGCAACCAGGGGCAGGAGTTGCTCAACCTGGCGGAGAGCTGGGAAAAGGAGGAGCGGCTCCAGATCGACCGGCTGTTCCAGCGAGCCATGTATCTCTTTGTTGGCTCCGTGGTGGTCTTTCTGATTCTGGGAATCCTGGTGGCCTTCTATATCGGCAGGCTGCTGGTGCGGCCGCTGTTCCAGATGCAGCAAGCCATGGACAAGATCGCCCACGGCGACTTCACCCCCATCCCTGAGCCGGAATCCCGCTCCGAGGAATTCTTTGCCCTGTTCCGGGCCTTCAACCGCATGATCCACGAACTGGAGGTGCACCAGGAGCAGTTGGTGCAGTCCCGGAAGATTGCCGCGGTGGGCACCCTGACTTCGGGGATCGCCCACGAGTTGAACAACCCCATCAATAACATCGTGCTCACCGCCGAGGCCTTGAAGGAAGAATTCAACCACCTGGAAAAGGACGAGGCCCTGGGGTTGATTCAAGATATCCTGGTGCAGTCGGACCGGGCCTCGGAGATCGTCAAGGGCCTGCTGGATTTCTCCCGGACGGAGCACCCGGAGTTTGAACCCCTCTCCATCTCGGGGGTGGTCTACGACACCCTGAAGCTGGTGCGGAACCAGCTGGCCCTGTCCGGCATCCTGGTGGAGGAAGAATTCCCCTCCGACCTCCCGCCCATTCACGGCGACCGCAAGAGCCTGCAGCAGGTGTTTCTGAACCTCTTCATCAACGCCATCCAGGCCATGCTGGACGGGGGCACCTTGACGGTGCGGGCCTACCCTTCCGAAGATGGCCACTGGCTCAAGGTGGAAGTCCGCGACACCGGGGTGGGGATATCACCGGAGCACCTGCCCCGCATCTTCGACCCGTTCTACACCACCAAACAGGTGGGCCGGGGAACGGGTCTGGGCCTGTCCGTCACCTATGGCATCGTGGAGAAACACGGGGGCCATATCGAAGTGCAGAGCCGGAGAGGCAAAGGCTCCACCTTCACCGTCATTCTGCCGGTGCATCAGGAGACTTAACCTGGAAGTTCCATGAATATCGCGGTAGTCGACGACGAAGTCATTGTTCAGAAAAGACTGAAAGCGGCCCTGGAAAAAGAGGGGCACCAGGTGGACACCTTTGCTTCGGGGGAGGAGCTGCTGCGCGACATCGAAGGGGCCGCCTATGACCTGGTTTTCCTGGACGTGGTCCTGCCGGGGCTGGGCGGCATGGAAGTCTTGCGGCAACTCAAGGCCCGGGTTCCCGACACCGAAGTCATCCTGATCACCGGGCAAGCCTCCATCGACGCGGCGGTGGGCGCCGTCAAGCTGGGGGCCTTTCATTATGTCTCCAAGCCCCTGAAGCTGGAGGAGATCCGGAACCTGACCCGTAAGGCCCTGGACCACAAGCGGCTGGTGGCGGAAAACCGTCAGCTCAAGGCCCGGCTGGAACCCCTGGAGGGCTGGGGCGAGATGATCGGGGTGAGCCCCAGGATGAAGGAGGTCTTTCACGTCATCGGTAAGGTGGCTCCCCTGGACTGCAACATCATCATCCAGGGGGAGTCCGGCACCGGCAAGGAACTGGTGGCCCGCCTCATCCACCGGGAAAGCCACCGGCGGGACCGGCCCTTTGTGGCCTTCAACTGCGGGGGCTTCACCGAAGAACTCATTGCCAGCGAACTTTTCGGCTACGAGCGGGGGGCCTTCACCGGGGCCATTGCCACCAAGATCGGCATTCTGGAGACGGCCCACCGGGGCACGGTGTTCATGGATGAAATCGGGGACATGCCCCTGTCCATGCAGGGAAAGCTCCTGCGGGTCATCCAGGAGAAGGCCATCACCCGGGTGGGGGGCAACCGGCCCATCCAGCTGGATATCAGGTTCATTGCGGCCACCAACAAGGACCTGAAAAGGGCGGTGGCCGAAGGCCGGTTCCGGGAGGACCTGTACTTTCGCCTCAACGTGGTGCAGATCACTTTGCCCAGCCTCATGGAGCGCGTCGAGGATATCCCCCTGTTGATGCAATATTTCATCAACCACTTCAGCCAGAGATTCGCCAAGAAGATCAAGGGGATTGACCAGGCCGCCCGGGAGGTCCTGCTGGCTTATGCTTATCCCGGCAACGTGCGGGAGCTGCAAAATATCATCGAGCGGGCAGTGGCCCTGGCGGAGGGCGATACCCTGACCCTGGCGGACCTGCCCCTGGATTTGCAGGAATACGCCGTGGCTCCCAACGACCGCTGGCAGACCCTGGAAGAACAGGAAAAGGAATACATCCGCAAGGTGCTCAGGTTTACCCACCACCATCTGGGGGAAAGCGCCCGGATTCTGTCCATGCCCCGCACCACCCTGTGGCGCAAGATCAAGAAATACGGCCTGGCCAAACCTTAAAGAAGTTGATGGTTGAGGGAGGGGGCCAGGGGCCCACGGCCCCTGCCCCCTCCCTCAAACTCCCTCCCCCAACCCCTTATGGGATGCAGGGTGAAGCAGCCACCCATCTCCGGATTTTCCCCTTTCCTTGCCTAACGTGTTCCACCGACGATGATAAAAACCGCAAACTGTGCCGCTCTGGTGCCGCTTGGGACTGGAGGCGTTTTGCGGGCAAGTCCCTTTATTCCCGGGATATTTCGTCAGGGCAGCGCTCCGGTTGCGGAACAACCCCGCCTCTGCACAGGCGAGACGCCTGTGCCACTAATTCATAACAACTTTTTAGGGCAGGGATTTCATCCTAACGCCGAACAGGCATCCAGGCTATCAAGGGGAGGCGGCGGATAGCCAGCACAGGTGAGGCATTTGGCGCAATGGCGAAAGCATGCAGGCAGGCGCCGGGCCAGCACAGGCAGGAAGCCTAGGCTACCGGTTCATCAGAATTTTGCAAGGCAGGTCATAGGGCGGTCCAGGGCCGCCATAATTCCAGGGTGCAAGATGAAAAAGTACGGCCTGTCCAGATCCTGACGTTGCCTTCCAAGATCATTACCAATAATCTTTGATTCGGCCCCAAACAGCAGATAAATAGCAGATAGTTCCTGGCAGTGTGAGCCACCATCAACCTACGTAACTCCCGGGGGGGTTCCCTAACTGCAAATTAGTCAAAGACGCCGGAGGTGATCCCCAGAGATCCTGGCTACTCAGCCAGGATCTCTGGGCTGATATGGCCCCAATACTCATTTAAAACTTGGTACAACCATTGGGGCAGGTGATCATTTGGGCAAGAGCATTTCCCAGTGAATGCCCAGGATAGCCGGTGATAACGCCAGCAACCCAAGGATGAAAGCCAGGATCATTTTAACTGTGGGAGACCATTCCGTCTGTTCCCTCTTCACCCATACCGTGCCTTCAAGGTACTCGCTGTGAGACATGGTATCCTCCCTACAAAATCTCTGAAATAATTTTCAGTTTCCTTTTTAGCCCCGGGCACATAGTTTTCGCGAGCCGCTAGGACACCTCGTTGGGGTTGGGTTAGAAACCCAGCAGCCAATCCGAAGGAGAGGCCAGGGGAATCAGCTAGTTCGGAAGCAATGAGGAGCTGCCCAAATTCAAACCTCAGACCTGATTAAATGTCACCCTCCTTTTTAAATTATTAAAACAATCTATATAAAATCTATATAAATTAAAAATCTATGAATAGCAAGGTAAAAAAATTAGAAATTTTTTCTAGACGTTTTTTTTCTAGGGCTCGGGAAAGCCATTATCTGGAAGTTTACCGGTGGGGGTCAGGCCGGTAACACAGGGCAAAAACAGATGCGGTGAATAATATGGGTGAATTAAATTATAGAAAGAATCTAAAGGGGCCGAGTGGACTTTGATCCAATGCAGGTTAGACCTTAGGTCTCTTGATTGGATCTCCCAAAGACGAGGGGCTAAAAGATAATTTGCCAATATATTCAATTTCCAAAGATGCCCAGTTAAATGATGTATAAAAACCTGATTTGGTCAGATAGAGGTAATTTTGAGCAAAGCTTCCTGAGCCAATTCCGCTCCTAAGCCAGCCATATTTCATAATGAAATAATCTTAGCCAGTATTTACCTGCCTTTGAGCTATCTTCAGGCATTTGCGTTTCATAGTGAAACAAGAACGCTTGCCTGTATAAATGCATCTCATTGATATGACTACATAAAATCTGTTGGAACGGATGGTGCATCTCCCATCGGTAGATTATGAAGAAACGAGTCCTCTTAGCCATTGACATGGAGACGCCGGCCAACTGGGCCGCCTCTTACGCCGTGCAGCTGGCGGCGCGCCTGGAGCTGTTCCTGGTGGTGATGGCCATCTTCCCGGCGAGCCAGGGAAGCGGTGGGGAGAAGGGCGAAATTTCCCTGGAAGGCCTGAAAGAGGACCAGCGCTTGTGGTTGGGCAGGGTCCGGGAGCGCTGCCAGCAGGAAGGGGTCCCGGTGGAAATCTTTGTGTCTTCCGGCCCTTTTTTTGAGGAAGTCCTCCGCTTCTCGCACTCCCAGAGCGCCATGCAGTTCATCGTCATGGGGCTGGACTGGGCCTCGGAGGGCGTTCTTACCTGTTCGCCCCCCTTAAAAATCCTTTATCAGCAGTTCGAAGGGGAGGTTCTTCTGGTGCGGGGTCAGGGGAAAGTCATGCGCCTCACGGATCTTTGCCGGCAAAATCACGGAAGGGAGAATTGAGCATGTTTTGGAGCCTTTATCTACCACTGGCGGGCAATAGCATCAACATCCTGCTGCTCTTCGGATTGGGAGGGGCGGTGGGCTTTCTCTCCGGTCTCTTCGGGGTGGGTGGCGGCTTTCTGATGACGCCCCTGTTGATCATGGTGGGCATCCCCTCCACGGTGGCGGCGGCGTCGGACTCCAACCAGATTGTGGCCGCCTCCACCTCCGGCACCTATGCCCACTGGCGGTTGGGCAACGTGGACTTCAAGATGGGGCTCTTCCTGCTGGTGGGCGGGGTCATCGGCGGCACCCTGGGGGTCCAGCTGATCAAGGTCTTGAGAGCTCTGGGGAATGCCGATTTTGTCATCAAGATCACCTACGTGGTGATGCTGGGGGTTATCGGCATCTACATGTTCATCGAAAGTCTCCAGAGCATGCGGAAGAAACCGGTGGAAAGCAAACGGGGGGCGGCAGAGCCCGCCAAAGTCTCCCGGTACGCCCGGCTGGTGCAAGCCCTGCCCTACCAGATGAAATTTGAAAAGTCCGGCGTGACCCTCTCGCTCCTGATGCCCCTGATCCTGGGGGTCTTCGTGGGCATTCTGGCGGCCATCATGGGGGTGGGAGGCGGCTTCATCATGGTGCCGGTAATGGTGTACATGCTGAGGATGCCCATGCACGTGGTGGTGGGCACCAGCCTCTTCCAGATCCTCTTCACCTGCATCAACGTCACCATCATGCAGGCCATCTCCAATTTTACCGTGGACCTGGTGCTGGCCATCATCCTGCTGCTGGGCTCCACCATCGGGGCCCAATTCGGGGTGCGGCTGAGCAAGCGGCTGAAAGCCGACCAGCTCAAGATTCTCCTGGCCTCCATCGTCCTGTTGGTGATGGTGCAGATGCTGGTGAGCCTCATTTTGCCGCCCCATCTCCTCCTGGCGCACAAAGGGGGGCACTGAGATGAAGATTAAACAGTTGGCGCTGGTTCTAGGATGTTGGTTGCTGCTGGCCTCTCCCGCCCTGGCTGCCGCTTCCTTGGACTTGCGGATTTCTCCCGAGGTGGTGGAGATCGGGGCCTTTTTCCACGGTGGGCAGGTCACGGTGAGGGGGAAGATTCCTCCAGGGGCCCAGGCGGTGATGGAGGTGGTGGGCCAGACCGCGGTGGAGCACCTCATGCGGAGAGGCCGCCGGGGCGGGCTGTGGATGAACGTGGGCGAAGTGGACGTACAAGGAGCTCCTTCCCTTTACCTGGCCATGAGCACCGATCCCCGGCTGCTGCAGGCCCCGCCGGCTGAAGGCGCCACCTGGGGGTACCCGGCCTTGAAGAAGGGCGTCAGTTTGGGCGGCCGGGTGGAGCCGGGGGAGCAGGAACTGTTCCTGGAGCAGTTCTTCAAGCTTAAGGAGAGCGAAGAAATCTATGCCGCCTTTCCCGGGGCCGTTAAGGTCTCCGGCGCGGCGGGCGATCTTAAGGCCGTGACGGGAACCTTTCCCCTGCCCACCATGGTGAAACCAGGCACCTATCAGGTTTGCCTCACAGTGATCCAGGATGGCCAGGTAATCGGGAAGCAATTCACCGATCTCAAGGTAGCCATGGTGGGGTTTCCCGCCATGCTGTCCTCTTTGGCGTATCAGCACGGGGCCACTTATGGTATCCTGGCGGTAGTCATCGCCATAGTCGTGGGGTTTGCCATGGGCTACCTCTTCAAAGGGGGAGGCGGACATTAACTGGGTAAGGGGGAAAAGGGAAAAAGGAAAGTAAAGTGAAGATGGAAGGTATGAGAAATCCAGCTTTTTTCGCCTTTTCGCCTCTTCGCCCATTCCTTGTCGTACTGAGGAAGAAAGGAAATGTTGCAGTATCTCCATAACCTCTGGAGCAGGATCGTCAAGCCCAAGCCGGACCTGGTGGCTTTTCCGGAGATCTTCGAGCATTTCCAAGGGCTGCTGCAGGACCACCAGCGGGTTATGGAACTCATCGCCGACCTGGGAGAGAAGTCCGGCGGCGAATATATCTTCGACCGCAAGTACCTGGTGGATACCACTGAACAGATTCAAACCCTGCTGCTGCATATGGCTCAGGGCTTGAATCTCATCGCCTCCAACCGCTACCTGGAGATTTACTCTAGCCTGGACCGCATCTTCATTCCCATGGAGACGGAACTGAGGGGGCGCCTCAGCCTTTCCCGGGAGATGCCCCTGGTAGTCTCCTTGAAGGAGGCCCCTCTGGATCACCCCGAACTCACCGGCGGCAAAGCCAACAACCTGGCGGTGATTATTCAGAATCTGCAACTGCCGGTACCTTCCGGCTTTGTCATCACCACCCGGGCTTACCGCCTCTTTCTGGAGCACAACCATCTGGAGGAAAGGATCCACGGCTGGCTGGAGTCCTGGGTGGCCGGGGAAAAAGAGGAACGCCAGACGTCCCGGCAAATCCAGTACAGCATCCTGGCGGGAGTGGTGCCCCAGGAGGCGGCCTCGGAGATCAGGCGCCAGGCGGAAAAGAGCGGGGCTTACCTCGCCATCCGCAGCAGCGCCTATGGGGAGGACGGGGAGCTGACCTTTGCCGGCCTGCACGAAAGCCTGCTCAACGTGCCGCCCCGGGGGGTCCTGCAGGCATATAAGATGGTGTTGGCCAGCCTCTATTCCCCCGAGGCCCTGATCTACCGGCAGCAGATGGGAATGCTGGGGGAAGAGGCGGCCATGGCAGTGCTGGCCCAGGAAATGGTCCCCAGCAAAGCCAGCGGGCTGGTGCACACCCTGGACGTCACCGGCAGGGAACCCGACTGCCTGGTGCTCTACGCCTCCTGGGGGCTGGGGCGTACCGTGGTGGAAGGCCGGGCCCCCGTGGACCGCTATGTGGTGGAACGGGATTACCCCCACCGCCTCCGGTGTCAGGAGATTGCGTCGAAGGAAACCCTGGTGCGGGCCCAGTCCGGCGGGGGCGAGGAAGAGGCGGAGGTGCCGCCTGCTGAACGGGAGGCGGCCGCGCTTTCGGAAGAGGCCATCTACCAGCTGGCGCGCTGGGCCCTGACCCTGGAGCGTTATTTCAAGCGGCCCCAGGAAATCGAATGGGCCCTGGATCAAAACGGCGCTTGCCTTATTTTGCAGTCCCGGGGATTGCAACTCCCCAAGAGCACCACGCCGCCGAAAGAGGACATTTGCGAGACCTGCGCCCAGTACCAGGTGCTCATCCGGGACGCCGGGGTGGTGGCCCACGCCGGGGTGGGGGCGGGCACGGTGGCCCATGTGGCCTCGGATGCGGAGATGAACGGCTTCCCGGAGGGCGCGGTGCTGGTGACCAAATATACGGCTCCCTGGCTGGCCCGCATTGTGCCCAAGGCCGCGGCCATCATCGCCGAGCGGGGCTCCGCCGCCGGGCACCTGGCCACCATCGCCCGGGAATTCCGGGTGCCCACCCTGGTGGGGGTGGAGGGGGCCACGGAGACCCTGAAAGCAGGCGTGAAGGTCACGGTGGACACCAAGCAGCGCGTCGTCTACGAGGGCCGGGTGAAGGAACTGCTGCAGTATGAACTGGTGCAATCCATGGCCTTCGAGGACGCCCCCGAGTTCCGGCTGCTGAGACGCCTGCTGACCCGCATCGCCCCCTTGCATCTCATTGACCCCAACGCCCCGGATTTTACTCCCGAAGGCTGCCGGTCAGTCCACGATGTGATCCGGTTCGTCCATGAGAAGGCCGTGGAACAGCTCATGGACCTGCCCCGCTTCGTGAAGCGCTTCAAGGGGGTGCAGATCTTCACCCTGGTCTCGGACGTGCCTTTGGGTCTGAAGATCCTGGACCTGGGCGGCGGCATCGATCCTGAGGCCAAGGGGAACAGGCTCTACCCGGAGCAGATCCGGTCGCTGCCCATGAAAGCGCTGTGGGAAGGATTGTCCGGCCCCGGGGTCTGGAGCACCGAGCCCATTGCGGTGGACTTCAAAGGTATGATGTCCAGCCTCACCAAGACTTGGGCCGAAACGCCGGGCGCCACTACGATTTCAGGGTTCAACCTGGCGGTAATCAGCGACATCTACCTAAATCTGCACCTGCGCCTGGGCTACCACTTCAACCTGGTGGACGCCCGCATCGATCCCGACCCGCAGCGCAACCACATCTACTTCCGGTTTGTGGGGGGGGTCACGGACCTGACCCGCAGGTCCAGGCGGGCCCAGCTGCTGGCCAAGATTCTGTCGCAATACCACTTCAAAGTGGACACCAAAGGGGACCTGGTGGTGGCCAAGGTGCTCCATCTGCCCCAGGAAGATATGGTACACCGCCTCCGGGTCCTGGGCCGCTTGATCGGGTTTACCCGCCAGCTGGACATCCAGCTTAGGAGCGATGAGGACGTCCCGGAATTTGTGGAGGCCTTCTTGCAGCAAAACTCCCCTGAGCGGGAGGACGCCCCGGCATAGGAGGGAAAAATGAAAGACAAGCTGAGAATCTTGGTGCTGGACGACGAGCCCATCGTCTGCAAACGTCTGAAGCCGGCCCTGGAGAAATTGGGCTACGAGGTGGACACCTTCACCCAGAGCGTGGAGGCCATGCACCAGATCCACCAGACGTCCTACGACATTGTCATCACCGATCTCAAAATGAAAGAGATTGACGGCATGCGGTTCCTGGACGAAGTCAAGAAGCAGCACCCCCAGACGGAGGTCATTGTCATCACCGGGTTTGCCACCATGGAAACGGCCAAGCAGTCCTTCCGGAAAGGGGTCTTCGACTTCATCGCCAAGCCCTTTAAATTGAGCGAGATTCAGGAGGTGGTAACCCGGGCCGCGGCCAAGTTTAAGGGGGCCTCGGGTTGAGGCCGTCGAAATTGCCGGTGACTTACCGGACCGTGAGTTGAGTCAGGGGGTGTAAAACCATGATCAAAACCCTGGTAGCCATTGAAGTGGACCTGGCCTCCAGCATGGCCATCCGCTTATGCCTGTCAGTTGGGCAACCTCATCAGCCTGGAGCTTTATCCGGTATATGTGAAGGCGCCGCCGCCGGAAGTGCCCACCACCGGGGTGGGTTGGGTGCGGCACACCTGGGAGCGGCAAATCGTGGCCATGGGCAAGGAAGAGATCCAGGAGATGCTGGCCTCGGAGATGGAATCCTGCCCCATGATGCAGGAACCCCGGGTCATCTATGGGGACCGGGAATACGAGCTGCTGCGGATAATGGAGCGTGAGCCCTTCGACCTGTACGTGGAAGGGGCGCCTTATCCTTTCACCCCGGCCAATATCCACCGCCGGCTTCACACCAAGTTTTACCAGCGCGTCAAGATGCCGCTGATCTGGCTCCGGGTTTTGCGGAAGCTCAACCAGGTGCTGGTGGTATGCCAGGATCAGGCCGGGACCCGGGCCTTGCTGCCCGCGGTGCAGCAGCTTTGGTCCGGCTGCTCCATCCCCATCCACCTGGGGGTCCCGCCCCAGGAAGGCTACGGCGGGGCTCGGGACGCCCTGCGCCAGGAAGTGGCGGCCGCCAGGGAGGAGCTGGAGGCAGCGGGCTGCCAGGCGGCCGTGAAGGAGATAGCCGTCGACGGGTCGCCGCCAGAGGTTACCAAGGACTATGGCCTGGTGGCCGTTTCCCTGGAGCGGGCCGTGAAGAAAGACAGCCCGCAGTTGCAGTGGCTCTCCCAGGTGAAGGCGCCGCTCTTGATAGTGTTGCGTTAACCACCCGGCGCCGGTTGGCTGGGAGTTTATGGAATGATTCCCAGGGGCGGCCCCCACTCGCTGCTCTTGACGGCGGCCGGCTGGGGCTCAAGGATCCGGGGTAAACCCTTTTATTACAGGATTGCATATGGCAGACGAAAACGATAAGGAGCAAGTCTCTTCCCTCCAGGGCGAAGAGCTTATTAAGGCCATGGAAGAATGGGCCGAAAGGCGGGAGGCCCTGGCCGAAGACCGTACCAAGCTGGCCCAGTTCCGCACCAAGCTGGCCGAAGAGACGGACCGCCCTGGCCCACCGCCGCACCGAACTGGCCGAGGGTCGGACCGAGCTGGCGAGTGACCGCACCGGTCTGGCGAAAAAGAGAACCGAGCTGGCCGAGGGGCGCACAAAGCTGGCTCAGGGCCGTACCGAACTGGCGGGCAAGCGCACCGGCCTGGCGGAAAAAGGACCGAATTATCCGAAGGGCGCACCAAGCTGGCTCAGGGCCGTACCGAACTGGCCGGCGAGCGCACCGGCCTGGCGCAGAAGAGGACCGAGTTAGCCGAAGGGCGCACCAACCTGGCAGGCGAACGTACCGAACTGGCCGAAGGGCGCACCAAGCTGGCGGGCGACCGTACCGGCCTGGCGCAGAAGAGGACCGAGCTAGCCGGAGGGGCACCAAGCTGGCAGGCGACCGCACCGACTGGCCAATGGCGCACCAAGCTGGCGGCGACGCACCGGCCTGGCGAAAAGAGGATCGAGCTGGCCGAGGGGCGCACCGCTTTATCCCAAAAGAGGACGGACCTGGCGGACGACCGGACGGCCCTGGCCCGGACCCGCACGGACTGGGCCCGGTCCCGCACCGATTGGTCCCAGCAGCGCACCGAATGGGCGGAGATGCGCAACAAGCTGGCGGAGATTCGCACCCGCATGAGCGGCGCCCGCACCGGTCTGGCCCAATCCCGCACCAACCTGTCCCAATACCGCACCATTCTGGCCAAACAGCGCACCGAGCTCTCCTATCTGCGCACCGGTCTGGGGTTCATCGCCCTGGGGACCTTTTTCACCCGGCTTTTCGGTCTCGGCCCCTGGTCTGCCATCGACGCCATAATCGTGACGGTGGGCCTGGTCAGCATCGGCATAGCCATCAAACTCTTTCTCCGCTCCCATTTTGTGGAAAGAAAGATGCTGAAGCAGCTGGAAAAAGAGCTGGCCCTGGAAGCCATTGACAAGAGGATCGAGGAATCCATCCAGTCGCACCGGTTCGGCCCATTTATCTGAGCTGACTGAGACAATATGGTTTAGGTCCCACCCGGATTAACATGACCATAAGAAAAAGAATCATTATTGCCGCGCTGATCCAAGCGCTGCTCATCTGCATAATCTGCTTTTTCGCCTACATCTCGTTTAAAGCGGTTATAACCAAGTTAAGAACCATTGAGGTGATCGATGACTTAAACATTTCTCTGCTGGAAATGCGGAAAGCGGAGAAAAATTATTTTTTATACAAAGACCTGGGGGCGTTAAAGGAGTTAATCAAATTAGGCCAGGAAAGATCTGACCTGCTCAGGTCCGCCGGGGGGTATGTGGCGCCCGGCCTGCACGGCTGGACGAAAAAGAATTATGAAATTTTGCTGGGTACCCTCAACAAATACCTGGATTTGGCCCGGCAGGTGGTAAATACCAGTCAGGCTCCACCCCATCTGGAGGAAGAATTAAGGAATCTCGGCCATGAACTCACCACGTTTTCCGAAATGCTCCTCAGAAAAGAAAGGGAAAATGTTAATGTCATAATCAATCAAAACATTTTAAGGTTGATCGGCTCGCTGGCGGGAATCTTATTAATTCAGCTGGTTCTCTGGCAATACTTTTTTCGTTTCATTATTCAAGAAATCGGCATAATGGAGCGGATGATCAGGATGGTTTCTGAAGGCCGATTACATGAAGTGGCCGGGAAATCCATCTCTCCCCACAACGAAATAGAAATAGCCATCAAGGCGATCTCGGACATGGCCAGAATGTTGGAAAAACGGGAAGAAGAGCTGTTGCAAACCGGGAAACTGGCTTCTTTGGGGGTGTTAATCTCGGGAGTGGCCCACGAGTTGGGCAACCCTTTGAATAATATCTCTTTGATCGCCCAGACCTATATCAGCCTTTTTGACCTGCTGGGAGATGAAGACAAGAAGACTTATATGGGCGACGTTTACGTGCAAAGCGAGCGCATCAAAAAGATTGTGGAAAACCTCCTGGATTTTTCCCGGCAAAAGAAACAAGAGTTGCGGGAGCATCAGATCAGTGACATCGTCATGCGCAGCATCGGGCTGGTGGGCAACCATTTGAAAATTTCCAAAGTGAAACATCACGTCTCCGTAGCCGAGAATCTGCCGCCCGTTTTCGTGGATGCCTCGCAAATCGAGCAGGTGCTGATTAATTTATTCATCAATGCAATTCAAGCCATGCCCCAGGGAGGCGATCTGTTTATCGACGTATTTGAGGAGCCGGGAAACGGATTAGTGGTGATGAAAATCAGGGATACCGGGACCGGCATCAAAAAGAAAGTCCTGCCGTTTATCTTTGACCCCTTCTTCACCACCAAAAGCACCAAGGGCACCGGTTTGGGGCTGTCGGTGAGCTACGGCATCATCAGGCAGCATAAAGGAGAGATCGCGGTGGAAAGCGCAGAAGGCCAAGGAACCACGTTTACCGTGAAGATACCATCCATGAAAAAAGACCAAGGGGATGATTGACATGGCGCAGAAAATTCTAGTCATCGACGACGAAAAGATTGTCTGTGATATGGCCAAAAAGATCCTGGAAAATGAGGGCTACGAAGTGGAGACCTTCATAAACAGCCAGATGGCCCTGGAAAGGATCAGGCAGCAGCAGTTCGATCTGGTCATCACCGACTTGAAGATGGAAAACGTCAGCGGGATGGATATCTTGAGGGAAGTGAACAAGCTCTACCCGCAAACCAAGGTCATCATGCTCACGGCTTATGCCACCCTGGACGCCACCATTGAGGCCATTAGGGAGCGCATCTACGATTTTTTCCCCAAGCCGGTGAAGATCGAGGAACTGAAAAATTCGGTTAAGAAAGCCCTGGGCAGCTGACCGGAATCCGAGGTTCAGAAAGCTTCTGAGCTCTACCTAGGAGGGGAAGGCTAATGAAAATCCTGTTTGCCGGAGATGAGCACCCCTACAGCGCTTATGCCTTGAAGGAAGTGATCCGGCTGGCCCTGAACACCTGGGCGGACGTGACTCTGCTGGCCGTGTCCCCGGGGGTGCCGGAAGGATATGGGGCGCTGCCGCCGGACCAGCCCTTGCCCCAGGCCCTGCACGGCTATCGGCAGGCTTTTTTAAAGGGCGCGGACGAGGAAGGCTCGCCCTATGTCCTGGGGAAATGGCAGTATGAATGGGTGCCGCTCAAAAGCGGCCTCTGGGAAGAGATGCTAATTAACCGGGGGGTCAAGAAGGACTTGAAGGTGCGCCTCCGGAGCGGCAGCGTGGCCCCGGAGATCCTGGCGGAAGCCAAAGAGGAGGAAAGCGACCTCATTGTCCTGGGTTGCACCAAGGGCGGCCAGTGTATCTGGCAGGGGTCGGCGCCGGTGCCCCAACGGGTGGTGAACGACGCGGACTGTTCGGTGCTCCTGGTCAAAGAAGAGCAACCCATCACCCGGATCATGGCCTGCCTGGACCAGAGCTACATCAGCCAGGACTCGCTGGAGATGATCAACCAGGTAGCCACCATGCACGGGGCCCAGCTGGAATTGATCGGCTTGAGCCAGGAAGGCGGCATGAAGAAGGACGTCTATCGCCGGCTCATCGAGATCGGGGATTATTATGAGGACCGTCAGATCAAGGTAAGCACCCGCCTGGCGGAGATCGCCGAGTTCGAAAGCCTCATTGACCAGGAACTCAAGCAGGACTTGCTGGCCCTGTGGATGGGGAAGAAATCGCTGCTGGACCGCTTCTTTCCCCGGGATTGGGCCGGCAGGTTCGTCAGCAAATGCCAGACCTCGGTGCTGGTGATGCGGTAATCGGGGTTGGCAAGGTCTTGCCCCGGTTGGGGATTTTGCCAATTACGGTGTGCGGCTGGCTGGCCGAGGTGATTAGAGAGGTGAAATTATGAAGATTCTGGTTGCGGTGGACAAAAGCGAAGAATCGCAGATGGCCCTGCGCTACACCTGCCACCTGATGGAACACTTTGCGGCCATTGTGGATGCCCTTTATGTCAAGCCCGACGTGGTGGAGACCGTGGCCGAAGGCGGCGGCTACGCGCCCTTTACCACCAAGAGCGACGTGGAACGGGCTATAGAGACGGAAGCGGAAAAGACGGTGGAGGAGATCATCGAGTCCTGCGAAATTTGCGTGGGGGGCCGCATTCCTTGCAACCCCATGGTGGCGGTGGGAGACCCGGCCGACGAGATTCTCAATGCGGCCAACCAGGGCTATTACGACATGATCGTTTTGGGTTCCCACAGCCGCTCATCCCTGCGGGGCTTTTTCCTGGGCGCGGTGCACGCCAAGATTCTGCACCACGCCCAGCAGCCGGTGCTGATCATGCGCGAATTCCGGCCCATCCAGAAGATCCTGGTGGCCTACCGGGGGTCCAGCTGCGACCAGGGGGCCCTGGAGTTCCTCGCTCCCCTGTTTGCCAAGAAGAAGCCGGAAATCACCATCTTGCACGTTCAGGAAACGGAGTGGGGAGAGTCCGAGGAGTTCGCCCAGGCCTGCTTGCTGACCGGGGACGAAACCCTGCGGCGCTACGGTTTCAGCCCGGTGAAAAAGATGGCCAAGGGGGACTTTGTGGACGAAATCCTCAAGGCGGTGGCGGTGGAGCGCTACGACCTGCTGGTGCTGGGCGCCTATGGGCACAAACGCCCCAAATACTTGAAGGTCCTCAGCGACGAGGCCCTGAACCTGGTGCGCCTGACCACCCGGCCGGTCCTGGTCTACCGGGAGCAGCCCCAGGGTTGAAGCTGGGCGCCGGCGGTTGCAGACGCCCCCTCGGGGGGTCCCAGGGCCCACCCAGGGGTGCGCCCCTTACCTTTGAATAATCCCAATGGTTTTAAGCCCAGCGGCGTTAGGCGCAGGGGCGGGCTGAAGCTCCGCTCCCACAGGTCCCTGTCCCTTTCCGGTCTCCGTCCCCTATTTATACTGGAAAATTATCTGACATTTTGCCAAAAGAGCTGACAGCTTCCTTCCCGCCTAACCGCGCTAAATTCTGCCTCCCGCCCCCTTTTCTGCAAAAAAATTCTTTAAAAAAACGCCGCTTCCGGATCTGGGAATTTCCTGGCCAGACCTGGAAAAGAAGTAACAAATGCGGCATATTTACCCATGACAATAAAACGCCAGCAAAAACAAGTTCATAGCAAAACCAGGCCCTTTCCGTCGGTAGATTTGCCGCACTCCGCATGGGGCCAGTGGGATTGGGCTTGTGACAAAGGCCGCAATCTCCGCCCTTTTCGGGGCCCTCCGTTTGGGCACATGCTTTGCATATCATAACTAGGGAGATTTTTAGTTTGCGGGAGGAGTGTAAGTTTTATCAATCTCAGCCTCGGGTACGGTGATGAAAGAACAGTGCAAAACGCTTTTGGTCGCCGAGCGTGGGTGTGAGGTGGCCAAGGGGCTCGACAGTTGGCTTAAGGAGCAAGGCCACCAGCTGAAGACCGCGGATAACATCAAAGACGTTCTCATGAAGTTGCAAAATGAAAAGATCAACGTGCTGGTGATGGACGCCTGCCTGCCCGAAGCCATGGGGTACGAGGCCATCTCCATCATCAAGGGGCTGCATCGGAAACTACCCATTATTATCACCGCAGACGAAAACAATCCGGAGCTGGAGTCCCGGATCAGGCAAAAGGGGATTTTTTACTATCACGTCAATTCGTTTGGCATGGATGAACTCATATTAGCCATCTCCAATGCCATGGTGCGCTCATCCCAATAAGCTAAAGGGGAGTTCGATGCAATTACAGAGAAAATTGGCTTCCGGTGAGTTTGTGATTCTGGCGGAGATGGAGCCGCCCAAAGGCACGGATGTGTCCGCCATGGTGGCCAACGCCGCCGGCGTCAAGAGGACGGTGGACGCCTTTGTGGTCCCCGAGATGAGCAACGCGGTCATGCGCATGAGTTCTCTGGGGGGCGCGCTCCTGTTGCAGGGCAAAGGTTTGGAAACCGTGGTGCAGGTGTGCTGCCGGGACCGCAACCGGCTGGCCATCCAGGGCGATCTGCTGGCGGCCCAGGCCCTGGGGGTGCCCACGGTGATGGCGGTGACCGGGGAAGAAATTACCCACGGCGACCACCATCAAGCCAAACCCTGCAATGACCTCGATCTGTTGGAGCTGCTGGTGGCCATCCAGACCCTGCAGTCGGGCCGGGACCTGGCCGGGGTGGACCTCAAAGGGGCGCCCCAGTTCCTGGTGGGCTCCACGGTGAAGGTGCCCGCCGGCGGCGCCGCCCTGGAGGCGGAACTCACGGAGCTGGACAAGAAGATCGCGGCCGGAGCCCAGTTCTTCACCACCCCGCCGGTCTTCAACCTGGCGGCCCTGGAGGGCTTCCGCAAGCAGGTGGGGAACCGCCAGGCAGCCATCATTCCCACCGTCCTGCTGCTCAAGTCCGTGGGCATGGCCCGGTATATCAACCGGCACCTGGACCAGATGAAAATTTCGGAGGATTCCATCAACCGCATTCATAAGGCCGCAGATCGGGTCCGGGAATGTGTGCAGATCGCCGCGGAAACCGTAGCCGTTTTGAAGAATAAGGGCTACCCCGGCGTGCTCATTTCCACCATCGGTTGGGAAGACAAGCTCCCGGCGATCCTGGCCGCAGCCGGAGTATAAAACCTTCACTCCTGGAACTCTTTAAGGTACCCAATTATGGCCAAAGAGAAAGACGACACGGCGAAGAGCGGTGGCCAGGGCGGCGGCAAGGCCGCTCCCACCGGCTCCGTAATGGTAGTGGGCGGCGGGGTGGCCGGCATCCAGGCTTCCCTGGACCTGGCCAACTCCGGTTTCTATGTCCATCTGGTGGAGGCCAAGCCGGCCATCGGCGGCGTCATGGCCCAGCTGGACAAGACCTTCCCCACCAACGACTGCTCCATGTGCATCATTTCGCCCAAGCTGGTGGAATGCGGGCGGCACCTGAACATCGAAATTCACACCTTAACCGAAGTGGAGGCCGTGAGCGGCGAGCCGGGGAACCTCAAGGTCACCCTGAAGCAGGAGCCCCGGTACGTGGACCCGGCCAAGTGCACCGGCTGCGGCGAGTGCGCCAATGTCTGCCCGGTGACCATGAAAGACGAGTTCAATGAGGGCCTGGCCGAGTGGCACGCGGCCTACCGCCTCTATCCCCAGGCCATCCCCGCGGCCTTCGGCATCAAGAAGCTGGACCGGGCCCCCTGCACCATCACCTGCCCGGCGGAGATCAACGTCCAGGGCTACGTGCAACTCGTCAAGCTGGGGAAATACGACGAAGCGGTGAAGCTCATCATGGAGAGGTTGCCGCTGCCCGGGGTTTTGGGCCGGGTCTGCCCCCATCCCTGCGAGGCCAAGTGCCGCCGGGGCGAAATGGACGAGCCGGTGGCCATCTGCTCCCTGAAGCGTTTCGCCGCGGACCAGGTGGACCTGGGGAACATCGTTCCGCCCCTGGTGGAGGCGAAGCCCGAGAAGATCGCCATCGTGGGCTCGGGCCCGGCGGGCCTCACCTGCGCTTACCACCTGGCCCGCAAGGGCTACCGCCCCACCATCTTCGAGGCCCTGCCCAAGGCCGGCGGCATGCTGCGGGTGGGCATCCCGGACTACCGCCTGCCCAAAGATGTCCTGGACAAAGAAATCGACAGCATCCTGCGCCTGGGGGTGACGCTGAAGACCAACACCGCCCTGGGGCGGGATTTCACCCTGGACGGCCTCTTTGACGAAGGCTATAAAGCCGTATTTTTAGGTATCGGCTGCCACGTGGGCAAACCCCTGGGCATCGCCAATGAGGAGGCCCCGGGGGTGGTCCAGGGGGTGGGGTTCTTAAGGCGTCACAACCTGGGTGAGCCCCAGGAGATCGGCAAGAGTCTGGCGGTCATCGGCGGCGGCAACGTGGCCATCGACGTGGCCTGCACCGCCCGGCGCCTGGGCTCCGACGTCACCATCGTCTACCGCCGCTCCCGGGAGGAGATGCCGGCCTTTGAGCACGAAATTGAGCAGGCCCTGTGCGAGGGCGTGAAGATCATCTACCTGGCCGCGCCCCTGGAAGTGATCACCGGCGCCGACGGCAAGGCGGTGGGGCTGCTGTGCCAGAAGATGGAGTTGGGGGAGCCCGACGCCTCGGGGCGCCGCAAGCCCGTGCCCATCCCCAACGAGACCTTCGAGCTCCCCGTGGACATGATTGTGCCGGCCATCGGCCAGGAAGCGGCCCAGGGGCCGCTGGCCGACTGCGGCGTCAAGCTGTCCCGCTGGGGCACCATCGAAGTGGACCAGGTGACCTACGAAACCTCCCGCCCCGGCGTGTTCGCGGCGGGCGACGTCCACACCGGCCCCTGGATTGCGGTGGAGGCGGTGGGCGGCGGCATCGAGGCCGCGGAGTCCATTGACCGGCATCTCCGGGGCCTGGATCTGCGGGAAGGCCGCACTGAGGGCGAGGAGGCCCACAAGCGCTGGGCCGCGGTGCCCAAGGACGAGGAGGGCCAGCCCCGGGAGGTCATGGCCGCGCTGCCGCCGGAGTACAGCTGTTGTTCCTTTGAGGAGATCGCCAAGGGTTACACCGAGGAGCAGGCCCAGAAGGAGGCCACTCGCTGCCTCAACTGCGGGGTCTGCTCCGAGTGCATGCAGTGCGTCATCGCCTGCCAGGCCGGCGCCATCGACCACTTCCAGAAGCCCCAAACCCAAGAGGTGGAAGTGGGGGCGGTCATCCTGTCTCCCGGTTTCCAGGGCTTCGACCCCTGCAAGTACCAGACTTATGCTTACGCCCAGCACCCCAACGTGGTGACTTCCCTGGAATTTGAGCGGATCCTGTCGCGCCTCGGGGCCCTTCGGCGGGCACCTGGTGCGGCCCTCGGACCACAAAGAGCCCAAGAAGATCGCCTGGCTGCAGTGCGTGGGCTCCCGGGACGTGAAGTTCCATACTTATTGTTCGTCGGTGTGCTGCATGTACGCCATCAAAGAGGCGGTCATCGCCAAGGAGCACGCGCCCTACGACCTGGACACCGCCATCTTCTTCATGGACATGCGCACCTTCGGCAAGGACTTCGAACAGTACTACAACCGGGCCAAGGACGAACAAGGGGTGCGGTTTATCCGCTCCCGGGTCCACACCATCGACCCGGTGGAGGATGAGCTCCAGATTTCCTATACGGACGAAAACGGCGAGAAGAAGTCGGAAGTCTTTGACCTGGTGGTCCTCTCCGTGGGCCTGGAGGTGAGCGAGGGCGCCAAGAGGGTGGCGGGGACCGTGGGAGTGGCATTGAACCGCCACGACTTCGTGGCCACGGAGCCCCTGGCGCCGGTGGCCGCGTCCCGGCCCGGCGTCTACGTCTGCGGCGCCATGCAGGGCCCCAAGGACATCCCCGAATCCGTCATGCAGGCCTCCGCGGCCGCGGGCGCGGTGAGCGCCACCATGGGCGAGGCCCGTTGGACCATGACCAAGACCCGGGAGATCCCGGAGCAAAAGGTAGTCAGGCCCGAGGATCAGCCCCGCATCGGGGTCTTCGTCTGCAACTGCGGCATCAACATCGGCGGCATCATCAACGTGCCGGAGCTCGGGCAATACGCGGCCACGCTGCCCAACGTGGTGCACGTGGAGGAAAACCTCTTCACCTGTTCCCAGGACACCCAGGTCACGATCACCAAGGTCATCGAGGAGCAAAAGTTAAACCGCATGGTGGTGGCGGCCTGCACGCCCATCACCCACGAGGCCCTGTTCCGGGAGACCATGATCGACGCGGGCCTGAACAAGTACCTCTTCGAGATGGCCAACATTCGCAACCAGGACTCCTGGGTCCACATGAAGGAGCCCGAGGCGGCCACGGAGAAGGCCAAGGACCTGCTGCGCATGGCGGTGGCCCGGGCTTCTCTCTTAAAGCCGCTGATGGAAAAGCCCCTGACCGTCAACCAGCGGGCGGTGGTCATCGGCGGCGGGGTGGCGGGACTGAATGCCGCCCTGAACCTGGCGGACCAGGGGTTCGAGACCATCGTCCTGGAAAAAGAAGACCAGCTGGGGGGCAACGCCCGGAAGATCCACCACACCATCGAAGGCTCGGACGTGCACGCCTACCTGGATGATCTCATGGGCCAAGTCAAGTCCCACGATAAGATCCAGGTCCTCACCGGGGCCCTGGTGGTGGGTTTCAGCGGTTATAAAGGCAACTTCACCACGGAAGTGCTGGTGGGGCCCGGCATGTACGAGCGGAAGATCGACCACGGGGTCACCGTGGTGGCCACCGGGGCCCACGAGTACCAGCCCAAGGAATTCGCCTACGGCGAGCACCACCGGGTCATGACCCAACTGGAGCTGGGGGACTTGCTGCACCAGAGCCCGGCGGAAGCGGCCAAATGGAGCCGGGTGGCCATGATCCAGTGCGTGGGCTCCAGGAACGAAGAGAACCCCAACTGCAGCCGCATCTGCTGCCAGGGGGCGGTGAAATACGCCCTGCAGCTCAAGGACCTCAACCCCGAGATGGACGTGGTCATCCTGTACCGGGATATGCGGACCTACGGCCTCTTGGAGGACTACTACCGGGAGGCCCGGGATCAGGGCGTCATCTTTGCCCGCTTCGACCCGGAGCGGCTGCCCCAGGTACGCACCGAAGACCGGCAGTTGAGCGTCAACTTCATCGACCACGTGCTGGAGCGCCCCGTAACGCTGCCGGTGGACGCGGTGATCCTGAGCGCCGGGGCCCGGGCCAACGACACCGAGGAACTGGCGTCGCTCTTGAAGATCCCCAGAAACGCCGCGGGCTTCTTCATTGAGGCCCACGCCAAGCTGCGGCCGGTGGATTTTGCCTCGGAGGGGATTTTCCTCTGCGGCATGGCCCACTCGCCCAAGCTCATCAGCGAGTCCATCGCCCAGGCCCAGGCCGCGGCGTCCCGAGCCGGGGCCTTTCTGGCGGACGTCAACCAGACCATCAGCGGCGTTACGGCCCACGTGGAACCGGAGCGCTGCGCCGCCTGCCTGGTGTGCGTCCGGACCTGTCCGTACGGGGTGCCCCAGATCAACCGGGACAACGTCTCCGAGATCAACGAAGCGCTGTGCCAGGGATGCGGCACCTGCGCCTCGGAGTGCCCGGCCAAGGTGATCCAGGTGGCCCATTTTGAGGATGACCAGCTGGCGGCCAAGATAAAAACCCTGTTTTAAAGTTTCGAGTTTCGAGGTTGGGAGTTTCGAGGAAAAACTGGGCGTTTCGAGATATGGTTTCAAGGTTTAGGTAGGCCAGAATCCGAGAAAATCCCCCCTGACCCCCCTTTAATAAAGGGGGGAAGTTCCCCCTGAGTAAGTCCCCCTTTGAAAAAGGGGGATTTAGGGGGATTTAAAGGCGAGAGAGAACTCATATGGATATGGAAATCTCAACCGAAAACTCGAAACTCGAAACTCAAAACCCAAGAGGAGTCGAGGATGGAGAACTTTGAACCGAAGATCGTCGGGTTTTGCTGCCACTACTGAGCGTATTCCGCCGCGGACCTGGCAGGTTCGATGAGACTGCAATACCCGACCACCATCCGCATCATCGAGGTCCCCTGCACCGGCAAGGTGGACATCATTCACCTGTTGCTGGCCTTCGAGCAGGGGGCCGACGGGGTCGTGGTGGTGGGTTGCATGGAAGGTGACTGCCACTATATGACGGGCAACCTCTATGCCAAGAAACGGGTCCAGCGCGTCAAGGAGATCCTCGACAAGGTGGGTATCGGCGGCGAACGGCTGGCCATGTATAACCTTTCCTCCGGCATGGGTGGGAGGTTCGCGGAAATTGTCCGGGAAATGACCAGCAAAATCATGGAGCTGGGACCAAGCCCCATCAGACACGCAACGGGAACGGCCGCAAGGCCCAGCGCGGAGGTAACCACATGATCAAGGCAGTGCCCAAACCCTTGGAAGAAGTCATCGGCAGGGTGCAAGACTTCAACAAAGTGCTGATCGCGGGCTGCGACGGCTGCGTCACCGTGTGCGAGGCCGGCGGCCTGAAGGAGGTCAAAATTTTGGCCTCGGCGCTCAGGCTGTACTTCACCCAGGCCGGCAGGCAGGCCCAGGTTGACGAAACCAGCCTGACCCGCCAGTGCGAGAAGGAATACCTGGCGCAGCTCTCGGATAAGATCGACGGCTACGACGCCGTGGTGTCCCTGGCTTGCGGCTGCGGGGTCCAGTACCTGGCGGAGATGTATGACAACAAGCTAGTGTTCCCGGGAGTGGACACCTGCTTTATGGGGGTCAACGAAGAGCGGGGCCTGTACTCGGAACGCTGCCAGGCCTGCGGCAAGTGCATCCTGGCGGAGACCGGCGGCATCTGCCCCATCGCCCGCTGTTCCAAGCGCATGCTCAACGGCCCCTGCGGCGGCTCGGAAGCGGGAAAATGCGAAATCAACCCGGAGGTCCCCTGCGGCTGGCAGTTGATCTACGAGAGGCTGAAAACCCTGGGGCAGCTGGACCGTTTTGAGAACCCCGTGGAGCCTAAGGACTGGAAAACTTCCCGGGACGGCGGACCCCGCAAGATCGTGAGAGAGGACTTACGCATATGACGACGACTCCCAGCAAACTCCAGAAGATGGTGGCTGCGGGCCACCTTGCGGTCACCTCGGAGGTGGGTCCGCCCCGTAGCGCCGACGGTGCGGTCATCGACCACAAGGCCAAGATGATCAAAGATTACGTGGACGCCATCAACGTCACCGACAACCAGACCTCGGTGTGCCGCCTGTGCAGCCTGGCCGCGTGCATCAAGCTGAAGCTCATGGGTTTGGAGCCGGTGCTGCAGATGGTGACCCGGGACCGGAACCGCATTGCGCTCCAGAGCGACATCCTGGGGGCCGCGTCCTTCGGGATCAACAATATCCTGTGCCTCACCGGGGATCACCAGCAATTCGGCGACCATCCCACCTGCGCCAACGTCTTCGACCTGGATTCCACCCAGCTGGCCATGACGGTCAAGATGATGCGGGACGAAGGCAAGCTCCTGGGGGGCCACGAGTTCGAGGTACGGCCCCAGATGTTCATCGGCGCCGCGGCCAACCCCTTCGCCGGCCCCAACGTGGAGATGCGGGTGGCGCGCCTCGCCAAGAAGGTGGCGGCGGGGGTGCAGTTCGTCCAGACCCAGTGCATCTACAACATGGACACCTTCAAGATGTTCATGAAGCTGGCGATGGACCGGGGCCTCACCGAGAAAGTGGCCATCCTGGCCGGCATCACCCCCATGAAGAACGTGGGCATGGCCAGGTACATGCAAAAACGGGTGCCGGGCATCGACGTCCCCGACGAGATCGTCAAGCGCATGGGCGGCGTCCCCAAGGAAAAACAGGCGGAAGAAGGCATCAACCTGGCGGTAGAGCAGATCGAGGAATTGAAGGGGGTAGAAGGCATTCGGGGATTCCATATCATGGCCATCGAATGGGAAGAGAAGGTGCCGGAAATCGTGGAGCGGGTGGGTCTCTATCCCAGGCCCAAGCTTAACGGGGGATGAGGCAAAACCGTGGGCCGCGCCCGAGGGGGCGCGATTTGCCGCCCTCATGACCTTGTAATTTAAAGATTTTAAGTTCATAATGGAGTTACGCTCATCTCGAAAGGGGAGGTCTCATGTCGAAAAAGTATGTGTTGATCGTTGACGACGATCCTGATTTGGTGGAAACCGTATCCATGATGCTGGAAAACAAGGGCTACGAGGTGGGGAAGGCCTATGACGGAATTGAAGGGGAAGAAGCCATAAAGAAGCGCCGTCCGGACGTGTTGATCCTGGACGTGATGATGCCGCGGAAAAACGGTTATCAGCTGTGCAAGGAACTGAAATCCAACAAGTGGACCCAAGATATCCCCATCGTGCTGCTCACCGCGGTGGGGGAAGCGGTGCCCACCACCAGCTACAGCCACGCCGAGGGGATGGCCATCGAAGCGGAGGACTTCATCCCCAAACCGGTGGACGCCAAGACCCTGGTGGAGGCGGTGGAAAGATTACTTTAAAAGTTTCTAGCGTGGCGTCTCGTAATTAATATGACATTTATAACCACGGTTTTTCCCCCCTTTTTTAAAGGGGGGTTAGGGCGGGGATTAAAAATAACCGCTTGATAGTCCCCCTAAATCCCCCTTTAAGAAAGGGGGACTTTAAGGCTTCTAAGCCGAGGGTTAAGGTTGATTTTTTGTCTAATATTTAATGAAACATGACACTAGGCATGTGCCTGACGCACTTTGGACATTCAGAGGATCAGAATTGGGGGCCTTAAAGTCCTGGAGGGGGGCGCCTGCGTGGTGTCCTCCTCCCCCCGGGGGGAGGACCGCCTCTCGGCCCGGGTCGGCGCGCCCCTGGCCCAGAACAAGATCAACCTGACTTTCTTGACCCACGTGGCCGGCGACCGGGAAGTGCTGTGCACCGCCGGCGAGGCCGGGGAAGCCGCCTTAACCCTCCTAAGAACTCACGCCGATCCCCAGGGCTTCCTGGAATTGCAGTCCGGCACTGCGGTTTTGGCCCTCTATCCCCACGACAAGCGCCCCGAGATCATCGGCAATTTTATCCGTAGCCTGGCCCGGGCCCGGGTAATCATTCACGGCCTGGCCAGTTCCCCCTCCGCCATCTCCGTGGTGCTCTCCTCCAGACGGAAGAAGGCCGCGGTGCAGCAGCTGTTCGAGGATTTTCATTTCTCGTCCTTCGCGTCCCCGAAAGATTTTTTTGAAGCCCAGCCCCCGCCGGAGGAATACGTGCAAAAAGTAGTGGCCACCTACCAGGAAAAGACCATCAAGGTTTACTGGATCGTGCCCCAGGCTCGACCTGGACCTCTGGGGTATGAGCATCCCCTCGGCCGCCATCCTGGAAGGATTTGCCAATGCCCTGATGGACCTGGCGGAGCTGGGTTTGAAGGTCCCGTTCCTGGTGGCCATCCCCGGGTTGGGAAGCAAGGAATTCATCGTATCTTTCAGCACGGCCAGAGCCGCCTCAGCCGGGGACCAGGGCAATGAGGTGCGGCGCCTGCTGAAAAAGCACTTGCCCGACGCCAGGCCCATGCGCCTCACCCCGGTGGCGGGGATCTTTCTCCACGGCCCCCACTTCGGCGACCGCTACGGCATCGTCCATACCATGCTGGAGGCCCTGGAGCGGGCCCACGTGACTCTGCTGGCCCTGAGCTGCACCATTTCGTCCATCTCGCTGATCATCCGGCAGCAGGAGTTGGCCGCGGCGCAGCTGGTCCTGGGGAATACTTTCGAAGCCCCGGTGGAGTGTGCCCCGGCGGCCTTGAGTAAGTAAGGGGAATATTGACAACTACTGCTTTTACCCCCGATAGTAGAAACTTCATCTTAAGCAGGTGGACCAAGTCCACCAGTTTTTAGCGAGCGGAAAAAGGCCATGGCAAAGCATAGCCACGATCCAGCCGAAACAGATTTTTCCCCCAAGGCTGCGGCAGGCCCTTCCCTGGCAGATTGCTACGCCCCGTTGCTGGCCGATTTTCCCGACCCGGTTCTGATAGCCGACGGCCACAAGAAGGTGGTCTTCTTGAACCGGGCCGCGGCCAAGATCTTTGGGGACAGTCTGCGCCTGGGGGACGCCTGTCCCATTTGCTCCCAGCTGACGGGCTTGCCGCTCAGTGTGGATGGCACCGTGCGCCAGGACCGCTGCCTGAAGCATGGGGAGAGCCTGAACCGGGCCCCCGTCCTGTTAAAGTCCCGCTGGGCCACCACCGTTCCCCTGACGGTCACCGCCACCCCCATCAAGGGGCGGGGCGAGGAGCCCGCCGGCTGCTTCGTGGTGCTGCGGGAGCATGCGGATTTGCTGGCCCACCCGGTGGTGCAGCTGCAGTTGGCGACGCTCTCCAGCATCCTGGAAAATTTTCCCATGCCCCTCTTCATGGTGGACCCGGACCTGGTACTCACCTACATCAACGACCACATGGAGAAGCTCACCGGGTATTCCCGCAGCGAAGTGGTGGGCCGCATGACCTGCGGGGAAGTGCTCAATACCGTGCAGTGCCAGACCTGCGACTGCGTCCTGAAGCAGGTGATGGAGCGCAAGCGGCCCATTTCCGGGTTGCGCCGGGTGGTGCGGGACCGCCAGGGTACGGAGATTCCGGTGACGGTGTCGGCCTCCATCATCACCGATCCTGCCGGGCGGGTCATCGGCGGCTTTGAGTCCATCCGGGACATCACTCCCATCGTCGAGGCGGAAAGGAAGCTGGACCTCCTCACGGAGATGACCCGGGAAGGCCTGCTCATGGCCGACGAGGACCAGCGTATCCTCTTTGCCAATTCCAGGATGGCCGAAATTCTCGGAATGCCGAAGGAAAAGCTCATCGGCAGGCACCTGGGGGAAATTCTCAGCTCCCAGCATCTCCACATGGCCCTGGAATTGTCCCAGATGGTGGAGCAGGGCCAGCAGCGGGAGACTAGGTTTTGCAGCATGCTGGAAGAGGGCCGGGAGGAAGGGGAACCTCGCGTCTTCGAGACTTGCATGGCCGTGTCGCGTCTGGGGAAGAAATCCCTCACCTGCCTTTACCTGCGGGATCTTACCGACCGCATCAATATCGAGCGGGAACTCCAGAAGACCAACGCCTTTCTCCACAACATTATCCGCAGCTCGGTGGACGGCATCGTGGTGGTGGACCCTAAAGGCGTGCCCCTCATCTTCAACGAAGGGGCGGAGCGCATCCTGGGGTACCAGGCGGAAGAGATCATCGGCAACCCGAAGAATTTCCGCAAGTTCTATCCGTACCAGGCGGCAGCGGAGATGATGCGGCGGATGCGCAGCGACGAATACGGCCCCCCGGACAAGCTGAATACCACCCGGATCACCTTCGTCAACAAAAACGGGGAAGAGGTGCCGGTGAACTTTTCCGCCACCATCATCCGGGAGCGGGGCCAAGAAGTGGGCAGCGTGGGCATCTTCTCGGACCTCCGGGAAATTCTGAAAGTGCACCAGGAACTGGAAGCGGCCCAGTCGCAGCTGGTGCACACGGAAAAGATCGCTTCCCTGGGCCGCATGGCCGCGGGCGTGGCCCACGAAATCAACAATCCCCTGGCCGGCATCCTCATCTACGCCGAGCTGCTGCGGCGGGACCTGGACGACGAGAGCGCCTACCGGGAAAATCTGGACATTATCATCAACCAGACCATGCGGTGCCAGCAAATCGTCACCCGTTTGCTGGACTTCAGCCGGCAGTCCCTGGGGCAGAAAAGGCTCTTTGACGCCAACGATCTCATCAACCGGTGCGTGGAACTCATCAGCCACCAGGCCTTCTTCCACAACATCAAGGTCGTCCGGCATTTGGAGCCGGGTCTGCCGCAGATTATCGGTGACCCCGGCCAGCTGCAGCAGGTCTTTACCAACCTGCTGCTCAACGCCGCGGACGCCATGCGCGGCTCCGGGGTCATCACCATCGCCACCCAGCCGGCGCCTCACGGGGAGGGGGTGGTGCTCAAGTTCATGGATACGGGCAGCGGGATTCCGCCGGACATCATCGACAAGATCTTCGAACCCTTTTTTACCACCAAACCGCCGGGCAAAGGCACGGGACTGGGGCTGTCCATCGTCTACGGGGTCATCCAGCGCCACGGCGGCAGCATCGAGGCCGAGAGCCGGCCCGGCGACGGGACCACCTTTACCATCCGGTTGCCCCTGGAATCCCAGGAAAAACCGGATCAGATGGAGTTTGATTAGCTTTCCGCTAAAGAGAAAAACAGAGACAAAGCCAAGCCTTTGGGTTTTTGGTCTGGGGCTGACCGCTGATCGCTGACAGCTTTAAAAAGGTGCATTATGGCGGACCAGTACACGATCTTGGTGGTGGATGACGAAGAAGTCCTGCGTTTAGGCTGCTCCAGGGTATTGAGGAGCGAGGGCTACCAGGTGGCCACCGCGGCCAACGGCAAGGAGGCCCTGGAGCTTTTGGCCTCGGAGCCGGTGAACGTGCTACTGTGCGACCTGAAGATGCCGGTGATGGGCGCCCTGGAGGTCTTGGAGGAGGCCGGCGTCCATTACCCGGACCTTCCGGTCATCATCATGACCGGCCTGGGGACCGTGGCCGACGCGGTGGAGTGCATGAAAAAAGGGGCTTACGACTTCGTCACCAAGCCCTTCAGCATCGATCACCTCACCCTGGTGGTCAGGCGAGCCCTGGAAAAGCAGCAGCTCCAGACGCGGACCCGCCAGCTGCAGGAAGAGCAGGCCCGGAACCTTTACAACCTGGCCATGGAGCAGAGCCGGCTGCTCACGGTGGTCAATTGCATGGGGGACGGGGTGCTGGTGACCAACCGGGAATCCGAAGTGGTCCTGTGCAACTCGGCCCTCAAGCAGCTTTTGGGCTTGTCCAATCCCCTGCCCCAGCCCGGGCCTCTGCAGGATTACCTCGACGACGATGCCTTTCAGAAAGTTGTCCAGGCCTTGCTGGCGGGCGCCGAGCAGGAGCCGGGCAAGTGCATCTCCCAGGAGTTGGCCAAAGGACGCCTACACTTGCGGTATCTCTCGGCCCCCTTCTTCGGGCCGGATCAGCAGGTACTCGGCACAGTTACGGTTTTTCATGATATAACCACGTTTAAAGAACTGGATGAAATGAAAAACGACTTCGTGGGCATGGTGTCCCACGAACTGCGCTCTCCCCTGGCGGCCATCAAGCAGCAGCACGCCGTGATCCTGGACGGCCTGGCGGGGGACCTGACCGAGAAGCAGCGGGAATTGCTCACCCGGGCCCATGCCAAGATCCAGGGGTTGCTGGACCTGATCAACGATTTGCTGGACGTGGCCAGGATGGAAGCCGGCCACGGCCAGCTGGAGCAGGTGCCCCTGGCCCTGGGAGAAGTGCTGGTTGACCTGGTGGAGCTTTTAAAGGCCAAGGCGGAAGAGCAGCGAGTCAGCCTGAGGCTGGAACTGCCCGGGGATCTCCCCCTTATCCGGGCCGACCGCCGCAGCATGGATGAGGTCTTCACCAACCTGATTGCCAACGCCATCAACTATTCTCCGGACGGAGGCGACGTCAAGATCGGGGCGCTCTCCCACGGCGACTACGTGGAAGTCCGGGTGAGCGATAACGGCATCGGCATCGAACCTGAGGAGATTTCCAAAGTATTTGATAAATTCTACCGGGTGAAACATCCTAAGACCCGGCAGGTCATCGGCACCGGTCTGGGGCTGGCCCTGGTCAAGGGCCTCATCGAGGCCCACCGCGGCTCTGTTAAAGTGGAAAGCCAGGTGGGGGTGGGCTCCACCTTCCGGGTCTTTCTCCCCATAGTTCCCGGGTGAAAGGGGTTTGATGCAGGAAAGTGATGTAAGTAGCCAGATCCTGGTGGTGGATGATGAAGAAGCGGTGCGCCGCGGCATTGCCCAGGTATTGTCCCGGCGCCAGCTTTCGGTCTCCACCGCCGCCAGCGCCAACGAGGCCCTGGAGATTCTGGCCCGGCACCCCTTTGCCATCATCCTCCTGGATATCAAATTGCCCGACATCGACGGCACCGAGTTCCTGAGGCTGCTCCGCAAAGATTTTCCGGAAACCGAAATCATCATGATCACCGGCTACCCCACTATTCAGGGGGCGGTGGAGTGCATCAAGCTGGGGGCCCTGGACTATCTGGTGAAGCCTTTTCGCCTCGACGAGTTGGAAACCGTGGTGGAGAAGGCCCGGGAGTTCCTCCAGCAAAAACCGAAGCAACGGAAGCCGGAACCGGAAGAAGGCGGCGAGCTGGGCCTGGCTTTCATCATCGGCGACAGCCCGGCCATGAGACAGGTGTACGCCAAGGTCCGGCGGGCCGCGCCCAGCGACAGCACGGTGCTCCTCACCGGCGAGAGCGGCACCGGCAAGGAGTTGGTGGCCCGGGCCATTCACCTGCTCAGCCCCCGCAAAGACAACGAGTTCGTGGCGGTGGATTGCTCGGCCCTGGTGGAAACCCTGCTGGAGAGCGAACTCTTCGGCCACGTCAAGGGCTCCTTCACCGGGGCCATCCAGACCAAGCACGGGCTCTTCGAGCTGGCCAATCACGGCACCTTTTTCTTTGATGAAATCACCAACCTTTGTCTGAACATCCAGGCCAAGCTGCTGCGGGTGATCCAGGAACGGGAGTTCATGCAGGTGGGGAGCCAGAACCGCATCAAGCTGGATATCCGCATCATCGCCTCCTCCAACCGGGACCTGAAGGAAGCCATCAAGGCCGGTGCCTTCCGGGAGGACCTGTTTTACCGCCTCAGCGTCATCCCCATCCACCTGCCACCCCTGAGGGAGCGAGTGGGGGATATACCGCTCCTGGTGGAACATTTCCTGAAAAAATACAGCCAGAAAGGCAACCGGGAGGTCACGGGGATCTCTCCCAAGGCCATGAAGCTGCTGGAGGCCTATTCGTGGCCCGGGAACGTCAGGGAGCTGGAACACACCATCGAACGCATCGTCATCCTGGAGGACGGCGACATCATCCAGCCGGAGCACCTGCCCAGCTTCATCACCCAGAGGCAGGGAGAGTTCCAGGTGTTTTCCGACGAAAACTACACCCTGGAGGAGTTGGAAAAGCGCTACATCCAGTTCATCCTGCGGCGCACCCGGGGGCGGCGCCAGGACGCGGCCCGCATCCTGGGCATCAACCGCAAGACCTTGAGCCACAAGATCGAGAAGTTTAATTTAAGGGTGAATTTCTAATGCGGTTTTCGGTTTTTGGTTAAAAGATAATCCACCCAAGATGGACTGCTGTGGAACCAAAGAAGCTGTAGGGGCGGGTTTGAAACCCGCCCCTACATTTTTGCACCGGTGAAAGGGGCGGGCACCTGGGTCCGCCCCTACAAGGCCGCGGTAAGGCCGGCTCACTTGCCGGGCCGGGAACCTCCCGAAGGCGCCTTCTGGAGCATGGCGATGGGCTTGGCCAGGTCCAGGATGTGGCGGTGAATCCCCTCCAGGGTGGCCCCCGGGGTCCCCAGCATCAGGTGGCAGGCGTCGATGGCCGACTTCAACCGACAGCCCAGGCCCAAAAAGGTGACGTTGGGGGCTCCGGTGAGCAGGGGCAGGGCGGTGATGTCCGAGCAGCCCCCCAAGGCCCCACCCGACTGGGGCAGGTCCATCCGGCCGCCCCGCCCATAATTCACCGCGTAGAGCAGCCACATGACCTGCTCGCTGTCGGCGGTGAAGACCACCACCTGGGGCGGGTTCGAGAAGGCGGACAGCGGCGCGATGAGAGCGGCCCGGGTTTTGCCCGCTTCCAGATAAATTGACCCACGGATGGTGGCGGCGGAGGCCTCCTCGGAGCCGAACAGGCCCACGCCGTATTTTTCCAGGACCCCGTCGTCGATAAAGCCCTCCATCTCCTTTTCAAAGCCCAGGACCGAGGTCCCCAGCTTGCAGCCCATCTGCTCGCCCTTGAGCAGCAGGGTCCGGCCTTCGCCGGCCAAGACCAGGGCCTGGCAGTAGCTTTTCAGGTTCTCCCGGGTGAAGGTAAGGCCCTCGGGAAGGGGGTCCGTCTCCAGGTACAGGTTGACCCCCACCGGTTCGTACTTGAGCCCCAGGCTGAGGACCAGGTCATGGGAAATGGTCTTGAAGTCGCTCATGGGGAACTCCATTACTTCCAGTGAGATTTGATGGAAATCTTCTTATACCGGTTGCATTCTAAGGATATTATTTTTATGTAGGGGCGGACCCAGGTGTCCGCCCAGAAGGGCGCACACGCAGGTGCGCCCCTACAATAGATAACTCTTTGACCCCGAATTGGTATTAGCACAAATCAGCGGGTCCGACAACCTGAGCCGGGCGCCATCGGTTTCCCCGGCACCTGCTCGCCGGAATTTCCATCTTTTTATTTTAAGGTTTAATGTTTATCTAATGGAGAATTAAGAAATCAAGTCTGGGAGCTGAAAGATGGAGATTCCGGAAAAGATGCGGGCCATGGTGCTGGAGGCGCCGGGGAAGCCCCTTCAGGCCCGGGAAGTGCCGGTGCCCCGGCCGGGCCCGGAGCAGGTGCTGATTAAAGTCCACGCCTGCGGGGTCTGCCGCACCGATCTGCACATCGTGGACGGCGAACTCACCCGGCCCAAGCTGCCCCTGATCCTGGGCCACGAAATCGTGGGCACGGTGGCGGCCACCGGGGAGCGCGTCGAAGGGTTCCGCCTCGGCCAGCGCCTCGGGGTGCCCTGGCTGGGCCACACCTGCGGCCAGTGCCGCTACTGCCGCCGGGGCCGGGAAAACCTGTGCGATTTCCCCAAATTCACCGGCTACACCCTGGACGGCGGCTACGCTGAATACACCGTGGCCGATGAGCACTTCACCTTCCATCTGCCGGAAGGCCGCAGTGACGCGGAGATGGCGCCTTGGCTCTGCGCCGGGCTCATCGGCTACCGCTCCTATCGCCTGGCCGGCGACGGGGTGGAACGCCTGGGGATCTACGGCTTCGGCGCCGCGGCCCACATCCTCATTCAGGTGGCGGTGTACCAGGGCAAAAGCGTCTATGCCTTCACCCGGCCGGGGGACGCGGCCACCCAGGAGTTCGCCCGGCGGTTGGGGGCCGTCTGGGCCGGGGACTCGGATGAGGCGCCCCCGGAGGAGCTGGACGCGGCCATCATCTTTGCGCCGGTGGGGGCGCTCATCCCCGCGGCCTTGAGAGCCACCGCCAAGGGCGGCACCGTGGTGAGCGGCGGCATCCACATGAGCGATATCCCGTCCTTCCCCTACGACCTCCTCTGGGGCGAACGGGTGGTGCGCTCCGTGGCCAACCTCACCCGGCAAGACGGCGAGGAGTTTCTGAAAATAGCCCCCCAAGTGCCGGTGAAGACCGAGGTGCAAACCTTTCCCCTGGAGGCGGCCAACGAAGCCCTGAACCGCCTACGAAGCCGGCCAGATCCACGGCGCCGCGGTGCTGGAGGTGAGTTGAAGGTGTTTGGGGGGAGGGGGCTAAGGGCTTTTTTGTTTAGTGGCCCTCACCCCCTCCCCCCAGCCCTCTCCCCCAAACCCCATAAGAGGTTTAATTAGGCCGGGGAAGTCGGGACCTTAAGTCCCGCCTCCCCCGGCCATCTTTACGGGGGTTGGGTGGGGAGTTTGAGGGGAGGGGGGGACCCTTACGAAAAATGTCCCCCGGCCCTCTCCTCAACTTTCCGGCCGGATAAATTCTCCCGGGAAGTGCGAGGTGCAGGCCATGACGTGGGTGATGGCCTCGCGATCGTATTCGTCGCCGGAGCGGTAGGTCGCTGAAGAAGGCGTTGAGTTTGCGGACCCGCTCCGGGTCCTGGCCCACGGCCTGCAGGCCCAGGGAGACCCCGTAGTTGGTGAAGGCGAACTTGACCTGGGGCAGCCCCGGGTAGCGGCAGAAGTAGCCGGGCGGGTCCAGCCACATGCGGTCCAGGGTGGCCAGGGACCGCTGCCGCTGGACCATGGCCCAGGGCTCGCCGGGAAAGAAGTGGGTGAACCAGAGCATCATCCCCAGGCCCAGGTCCTGCTGGATTTCCAGGGTCTGGTAAGTCTGCTCCACCAGTTCTTTCATCTCGGCGATTTCCGCGGCCAGTTCCCGGGGCGCCAGGGTGCGGTAGACCACGTAGCCGTGAAAGGCGTCCATGGCCCCCAAGCCGTAGCCCGGATAGGGGCCGCTCAGGTCCTCCCGCATCTTCCAGAAGAGCCCCACCCCGGGTCGCACAAAGGGGCGATGGACCTGGCGCGCCAGCTCGATGGCCCGCTCCCGGTATGCCGGCTGAAGGCGGCCCAGCCGGCCCAGGGCGTAGAGCCACATGGCGAGATAATGGAAGTACTGGCCGTCCCGGTCCGGGGCTTCGCCGATGCGAATGCCCCGGGGCCGGCCCAGGACCCGGTCCACCTCCGAGACCACCCACAACGCCTGAGCCAGATACTGCTCCTCCTGAAGTTCCCGGTAGAGAGACACCAGGAGCACCACCCCGAAGGCGTCGGTCCAGAGATACCGCAGCCCGTTGGGCCAGATCCTCTGCTCCCGCAGCCAGCGCAGTTTATCGACCACGGTGGCAATGACTTTATCCATAACATCTCCTGGGGTCCGGAATAATCCGCCTCGCGGCCATAAGTTCCCCCCACTTCCCCCTCACCCTAACCCGGACGGGCGCGTCTTCCCCTTCCTGGCGGGCCGCAGAGTTTCCCCGGGTCAGGCGCGGCGCCCTTGGTCGCCGAAGAGGCGCAGTAGCTCCGCCCGGGTTTGGGCGGCGAATTCGTCGGTCAAGGCATAATCCCAGCCATGGCGGTGGAACCAGGGCTGCGCCTGCCGGCGGTAGTTCAAGGGGTCTATCATGACGCGCCCCACATAAGGCGCGATGAGTTCATGGAGCCGGGCCGCCTGCATGGGGAGCATGGGGGCGATGAAGACCCAGGGGGTGAGGCCCGCCTGGTGCAGTCTTTTCAAGGCCGCCACCCGGGCGCCGATGGGTGGGGCCTGGGGCTCCAGCACCTTCCGGATGTCATCGTCGTCCGTGGGGATGGAAAACCCCACGGTGGCCCCCGGTGCCGCGCTCAAAAGGTCCAGGTCCCGGGTCACCAGGGGAGACCGGGTCAGGATATCGATGCCCCAGCCGAACTCTTTAAGGACTTCCAGACACTGCCGGGTGAGCCGGTAGCGGCGCTCGGCGGGCTGGTAGGGATCGCAGACGCTGGAGAGCAGGGCCCGGGAGGGCTGCTTTTTTCTTTTGAGCTCCTCCCGCAGGACCCGGGCAATATTGAGCTTCACCTCCACGAAGCTGCCCCAGGGAGCGCCCCGGTGATGGCGGGCATATTTGGCCATGAAGACGGCGTAGCAGTAACGGCAGCCGTGGCCGCAGCCCAGGTACGGGTTGATGACGTATTCGACTCCCGGAATCCCGGACCGGACCAGGGCCGTCTTGGTGGTTATTTCGGTCAGGTGCATGAGAGGTTGCCAACCCTTTTAAAGGCTCAACTTGGCTGTGTGGCGGCCGACTCCGCCCTTCTTTCATTATGTATAATTATATGAAATTTACCACCCCGGCGCAGGGGGGTGACCTTGCCGGAAGCGGCGGTGGAGAACGATGCAGCCAGAAACCCAAAAACCGATGGTCCTTTTCATCTGCCTGGGGAACTCCTGCCGCAGCATCATGGCCGAAGCCCTGGCCAGACAATAGGGAGACCAAAGGGATAATGCTCATCGGCGAAATCGGCGGGTCCGCGGAGGAAGAAGCCGCCACCTTCATCCGAGCCCAGGTCCGCAAGCCGGTGGTGGCCTTCATTGCCGGGCGGACTGCGCCCCCCGGCAAGCGCATGGGGCATGCCGGCGCCATCATCTCCGGCGGCAGCGGCAAAGCGAAGGACAAGATTGCGGCCCTGGAAGATCCCGGCGTGACCGTGGCCGCCACGATTGCCGAATTGGGGGAGGTCATTCAGAAAGTAATCGGAGACTGACCAATTTGGCCTTCAAGGTAAGGAAAGCCAAAGGATTCTCGGCGTCTGCTCCATTTTTTTGGACCAGCCGGTAATCTGCCCTTGGAGCCAGGAAGGATAAGCGGGGGGAAATTTTCGGACCAGATCCCTCTTTCTGCCCGTCTTCGCAACCGTAGCCATTTTCTTAAGCAGGCCACAGGGACGCCGGGCGCCCGGAAAGTCAGGGGCGTTTGGGGCGGCCTTCCGGTTCTTCCATTCGGTACTTGACGGCCACGGCCTCAATTTTAGAGGAATTACTCAGGCCGGGCAGGCCTCGACGGTCTGCCGGGGCGCCGAAGATGAGGGCGTCCGCGCCTATGGCCCTGGCCTTGTCTTTGAAACCTTCCAGCAAACTGGGGTCGTAAGTCTCCGAAGTATTAGGGGCGGAGCTTTCCAATACCGCAAAGGCCTGATACGGCCGGGAGGGCGGCCTGCTCAGCACGTCCACCTCTTGGGTGGGCGGGTACTTGACCCCCATCAAATGGGTGTAACCGGATAGATCCACCTGGTTTGGCGACAGACACTGAACCCCCAGGTAATTGGCCTCATTGGCGGCCACAAAGAAGGCCTTGACCTCGTCGGGGGGAGCCTTCTGGGCGATGTCCGCACACCCGGCCATCAGGATGATTACGGCCAGAAACGGTAAAACCGGAAGATACTTTGGTCTCATAATCTATATTATTTTTAATTCTCCTCTGGGGCAGTTGCAACAGGGATCAGTCAATTAGTTGGACTGCGATCTTAAAAGAGGTTCCCCTTTGACAATCTTTTCGGGAAAGTCCCTGACCATGGATTGTAGCGATGATCTCCGGAGGGAGGTCCCCCAGGTCGTCAAGCGGCAATACCTTCGATAAAAATATCTTATTTGCCTTGAAAAGTAACCCCCAGGCTAAACTGGGGACCACTTCAAATCTGCCGCAATAGGTTAAGGCCTTTCAGGCCCTCGAATATCCCAAATCAACCTTCTCCAAGCCGCGGCCCGAGGCGGGAAGGACACGAGAATGGCTGGAAACGGGCCCCAGAGGGTTAAAAAAGGAAAGCAACGAGGTTACAAGATAAAGACAGGGAGATACCATTTGCCTCCCTCAAAATTGCCCAAGGTCTTAACAAGGTTTTGCTCAGAAATTATGCCGTCCCGTCCAGGTAAATTTTTCCGGCAGGTCTACATGATGTTAGCGTCGGCGAGGGAAGTTCGTTAAATAATAACGCCGAGGCAAACTTGCGCCAAACTGAATATGGACATTATTGGATTTTCCAAAAGGGAAATTTTTTGAAACCATGTTTTACTGAAATAAATTTTAAATACTATAAATTTTTTTCCATTTTTTAATAAGAAAAGGGTGAATTTATAAAAAAAAGTTGATTTTTTTATAAAAATACCTTTTAAATCATTTAAATAAAATCAATGGTATCAATGGGTACTATAAACGGGGGATGAGTGCTTTGAACGACATGCATCATCATAAATGGGGGGGAATGATGTATGCGACTATCCAAGGATTTAAGGGAGTGGTGTAAAGGTTTAGGCAAAGAAGACGGTCTCAAGAGTCTGGCAATATTTCGGCTTCGTGGCAGTCGCCGAATCGGCTTTAAGAGTCGTGACCGTTTCTGTTGTATCACCGGCTTTATCATTGCGACTGTTTTTAGTTGCACCTCTGCAGCCCTGGGCGCCGGTTTCGCCCTAGTTCAGCAGGGAACCGCGGCCATGGCCCAGGGCAATGCCTTTGTGGCTGATGCCAGCGACGCCTCGGCCATCTTTTACAATCCCGCCGGACTGAACCAGCTAAAAGGCGCCCAGGTCTATCAGGGGGCGGTTTTTAATCACCCTGACCGGGAATTTCAAAGCGGCGGCCTGTCCTCGGAAACCAACCATCGGTGGTATCCCAGCGTCAGTGCCTATATCGCCATTCCGGTGCACGAGCGGGTGGCCGTGGGGATCGGTTATTTCTCGCCCTTCGGTTTGGGCACGGCCTGGCCCCCAACCTGGGAGGGCAGATACATCTCCACCTTCTCCAGCCTCAAGACCTATAACCTCAATCCGGTGATTTCCGTCAAAGTGCTGGACAATTTGTCTCTGGCCGCGGGCTTTGATGTGATGTGGTCCAAGGTGGAACTGAAGAGAATCAGAAAGTCCAGGTTTCTCGGCGGATTCCGAAGACAACTTCCAGATGCAGAATCACGCCTCACCGGTGACGGCCAGGGATACGGCTACAATCTTGGGGCCCTCTTCGAGCCGGTGTCGGGAGTGAAGTTGGGAGTTTCGTATCGCAGCGAAATTTTTGTAAAACACTACGGCGACGTGGCCGTAACCTTTAAGCCCCCCCTTGCCTTTTTCCCAGTCGTCTCCGGGTTCCGCCAATCTAACCTTTCCGGCCTCGGTGACCATGGGGGTCAATTACAGCCGGCTCAAGCCCTTCGCCTTTGAATTTGACGCAACCTGGACCGGCTGGTCCAGCTTTGAGGAGCTTAGAGCCAGGTTTGACTATCCCATAGGGGGGCAGCACCAGGACAGTTATCCCAAAGAACTGGAACGACGCCTGGGCCTTTCGTTTCGGAGCCAACTATGAAGTCAAGGAAGGCATGAAAATCAGGGCGGGCTATATCTATGACCTGACGCCGGTGCCCGATGGGACCTTCGACCCCCAGCTGCCGGATGCCAACCGCCACATCTTCACGGTGGGAGGTGATCTCAAGATCCGGAGATTCACCCTGGGGATCGCCTACAATTATATCCTGGCCGAGGGCCGCACCAAAAATAACGTCATCACGAATAATGGGGTGCCGGCTCCCTTGCAGGCCAACGGGCGGTACAACAGCGATGTCCACTCCCTGGGGCTGAGCTGGCAGTTTCAATTCTAAAGGGATACGAGGGCAGCGCGCCTGATACCTCACTCCAGTCGATGATGGGAGACCTTGAGTTCGTCCAGGGTGCGGTCCATGACCTCGATGCCCAGGCCGGGACCGGGGAGTTCTGTAGCCAAGCCGGCGAATTCGAAGGCTACCGGTTGCCGGACCGGGTCCTTGCTTAAAAGAAACGAGGCGAAGGAGCCTTCCACGTAGACCAGATCCGGGGAACACAGGGCAAAATGGCGGCCGGCCGCGGAAAGGATGCTGGTCTCGCCCACGTGGCACCCCAGCTGGCACAATATCCCGGCCTCCTCGGCCAGGCGCCGGATCCTGGTGGCCATCCCCAGGCCGCCGCATTTGGACAGGCGCAGGTTGAAGATTCGGCAAGCCCCCAGATCGATCAATTTTTGGGCGTCGGCTTCGTTGCATAGCGACTCGTCGGCGATGATGGGGAGACCCACCGCCTCGCTCACCGTCTTCAGGCCGGCAAAATCTTCTTTGGCCACCGGCTGCTCCACCGCGCTAACCCGGTAAGGGGCCATCTCCCTGATGTGCTGGATGGCCTCGGGGACGGTCCAGGCGGCGTTGGCGTCCACCCGGATATCCATCTCCCATCCCAGTTTCTCCCTGGCCAGCTTCAGGATCTTCAAATCTGACTTGGTCCCCACTTTGAGTTTTAAAAACTGCATCTGGTTCATTTTTATCAGATTGAAGAAGTGGGCCATTTGTCGTTCGGAAGCCATGGGGACCACGGCGCTGTAAGTGACGCGGTCCCTTAACTGGGGGCCGATGAGCTGGGCCACCGGCATATCCCAGGTGCGGCCGGCGGCATCCAGCAGGGCCATTTCCATGGCGCAAAAGGCTGCGGGGTGTTTTACCGCCGATAGTTCCCCATACAAATCCGCCAGGATTTCCGAAACCTCCTGGGGAGAAGAAAACTTCGTTTTTAAGACGGCCGGCGCCAGTTCTTCTTTCAGGAAGGCGAGGCTGCCGGGCAGCAACTCGCCGGTGACGAAGGACCGGGGAATACCTTCTCCATATCCGGCCGCGGCGCCGTCGGTACTGACCTTGACCACGATATTTTCCGAGCCTTCATGGTTCGCCAGGTTATGCCTGATCGGGGACAGAAACTCCAACTTCAGGTGCCAGATATCCACTATCCTGACGATCATGTTTAACCTCAAATTGAGATTTAATTATTTTACCTAACTTCTTCCATTGATACCACTGTTCAGGGTGGGACTCAACCCAAGTTTCCAGGACCCGGAGGCACTGCTCGCTCAAAGCCATATTCATTGGAGAAGAGCTCGGCACGGGGACGGGGCTGAGGTTACAGGTATAGTTTCTTTTCCCCTCCCTTTTCACCAGGGCGCTGATCACCGGAGACCCGGACCGTTTTTGCAAGAGCTCCAGGGTGCGGTCCGAAGTCAGCTTGCAGCCGAGAAACTGACTGTCGCGGTTGGGGTCCGGCCGCCACTCGTCGAATTCGTCGCACTCGGTGATGAGGATGCGCCCCTGCTTGAGAGCCTTCATGGCCGCCAGGATGATGTTACCTTCATCGGCGTCGATCAAGTGCAGGTCGCCATACTCGGCCCGTTTGCCATGCTCGGCCCGCTGGCTCAGGGAAACCCGGAGGGATTGGGTCTGGAACCGGCAAATCATGGAGGTGGGATATTTATGAGCCGCCAGGGCTCCAGGGAGGAACTCCACGGCCCCGTAATGTCCCGTCACCAGGATGACCCCCTTGCCGCCGGCCAGGGCTTCCCGCAGCGCCTCTTCGCCCTGAAAGCGGATTCTCGTCTTCAAGAAATCTACCAGCCGGGGGAAGTTGGAATAAGCCATGAACAGCTTCTCGTGGTAATGGTCGAAAATCCCCCTGAAGGTCTCCCTGATTTTCCCCTTGAGGGTTCGGGCCGGGATCCGCCCTTTAAAGACCTGTTGGATGGTGTTCCGGATCAGGCTCTTTTCCTGCCAATTCAGCAGATAATAAAGCTTGCCGAGGATGACGATGTACCACCTGGAGATGGCGAAAGGCAGGAACCGGATGAGGATGGTATTTAACCTTAATTGGAGGAACTTGCTCAGGCTCACCTTGGGAAGCCGGGATAAGTTCTTGAAATTCCGCTTGAGGGTCAGTCGAGAAATGCCCAGAACCGGGGCGGGAATCCGGGCCGACTGGGTAGTGGAAGACATGACCTGCCTCCTTATATATATGAAATAATTGAGTAAAATCTTTTAAAATCTTAGCCTGCAGCTGACCGAACAATAGGGTCTCCCTTTTTGGATTAGGGAAATCCTAATTTTTACTTCCGAAATCCCTAATGCTATGGGGGGAAAAGGAGTGGGGGATGGTGTTGCCCCACCATAAGCCAAGTAATTAGCGATAGTTGCGTCGGTGGTAGTAATAAGACCCTAAAAAGCATGACATCCTCCCATTGTTGCGATGGAATTAAGCAAATCTTTTAAAATATTAGCCTTTAAACCGGCCTACAATTAGGGCAAACCTGGTTTTGGAGTTCGAGAATCCTATTTGTGAGTTCCCAAAACCCTAATGACACTGGGAAATTCCCCTAGGGGGGAATCCTCCCCCCTTAAGGAATAGCGAACTTCTTTAAAGCTCACAATTAGGGAATAACTCGATTTCATTGGAAATAATCCTGATTTGGAGAATTGGATTCACCAGGATCTGGTGGGAAAAACCATGATAAGCACTCTTCCATTGATAGGGGGGGGTTGAGGGAAAAGTTGCGGCAGACCCGGTGGCAGGAGGGGGAATCAGGCAACGGCAAGTAGGGAGTTAATTTATTATGGTTTGAAAATCTGTTCCTGGTCTCTCAGTTAGTGCAACCAGAAATCCATTATTATTGTTGTTGACTTTTACAACGTTTCGATTATTATCGGCAGTATCCGGTAATATGTGGTGCAGATGCCTGCCTTCCGGCAAGTTCTTTTCAGGAGGTCCTGCGTCTGTGGGGGGGGAAGACTGATAAGATCAGGCAAAGGGGGTAGCTTAAGTTAGAGATCGTCAGTAATTGGCAAGGCGAAAGAGCAGTAAACCTTTGGCGGAGTTCTCCAGCGAATGGAAAAACATCATAGCTGCCTTAATACCCGGGCCATCATCGAGTACTTTCAAGAAAACCTCCCCGAGGAAGTGCACGGCTTATTCGACGGTCTGGGCGCCGAAATTGAGGGCCTGTCCAACCCACAAGAATTTTTAATGGAAATCAATAACTGGGTGTCCAGTGATGTGGTCACCCGGATGTTTGAAAACGCCAAGAAGTTGTCGAACAATGAGCGCATAGCCTTTAAGATCGGCTTCGAATCCGCGGCCCGGAAGAAGTTGGGTTACGTCCAGCGCATCATCATGTTTGCCTACAAAAATCCCCGCCGCAGCCTGAGAAGAGTCCAGGCCATCAATGACAAGTTCAACAGGAATAAAACCATCGATCTGGTGGAAACCAAGGGAGATACCGCCGTCATCCGGCTGCACTGGTTCAAAGACATCCCCGGGAACATCGATTTCTGCCTATTCAACCAGGGAATCTACACCGGCATCCCCACCATCTGGAACCTGCCGCCGGGCATTCTGGAAGAAACCAAGTGCTATTTTAAAGGGGACGATTACTGCGAATATCACATGGAATGGAGGCGGAGAAGGTTCTCTCTAAGAGAAAGCCTGCTGAAATTCCTGGTCCCCTGGCGGGCCCTGAACTACACCATCGAAGAACTGGAGCGGGACAAGGAGCTGTTAAAAAAGAAGTTTGACGAGATCCACCGCCTAAATATCCAGTTGAAGGAAAAGATCGATCAGCTCATCTGCCTCCAGGAGACCAGCACCGCGGCGCTCTCAGTGCTCAATCTGGAAAAACTTTTACAGGTGACCTTGCGGCTCTTGACCAATTCCGCCAAACTGGACCGGGCCGGCATTCTGCTTCTGAACGAGCAGACAGAGGCTCTGGAACTCTGCTATGCCGTAGGCGTGGAAAAAGAACTCTTTGACCGTGCCAAGAAATACAGCATCCCCATTGGCAAGGTGGACAACGTCATCGCCCGGGTGGCCATGACCGGCATCCCGGTGGTGATCCAGGATGTCACCCGCAGCAAGCTCAACATGAACAATCCTTTGATCCAGCAATTCAAGCCCAAGGCCTTCATCCTGGCGCCGCTCACCGTGCGGGGCAAAGTCATCGGGGTGTTGCTGGCCGACCGGGTCCACCAGGACGCGTTCATCAGCGACGGGGACCGGGAATTCATCGTCAGTTTCGCCAACCAGATAGCCATCGCTCTGGAGAATGCCATCCTGTACCGGAAGCTGGAGATCTCGGAACGCAAGTACCGGGAACTGGTGGAAAATGCGCACGAGGGCATCTGGATCATCGATGACAAAGGCGCCGTAAAATTTGTCAACCGCAGAATGAGGGAGATCACCGGCCACGAAAGACTGGAAAACATGAATATTTATGAGCTGTTCGACAGTTACAACCAGGGATTGCTGGAAAACGCCCTGAGCCGAAACAGAAAGAACCAGGTGGCCCAACAAGAACTGGAGATAACCTATAAGAACCGCCTGGCGTCGGTGGTGATGAGTTCGGTGCCTCTTTTTGAAGACGGCCGGTTCGTGGGCGCCTTCGCCATGTTCAGCGACATCACGGCGCTGCGGGAAACGGAGAAACGCTTCCGCAAGGTTTTTGAAGAAGCGGCCATCGGCATGGCCTTGATGGATATGAACGGCAATCTCCTGGACAGCAACCCGGCGCTGCAGAAGATGCTGGGCTACAGCAGGGAAGAGCTGCAGCGGATCCCTTACAAGGAGTACACCCATCCCAAGGATATCACCGCCAACGCCAGGCTTTTTAAAGAGTTGGTGGAGGGGAAGCGGGAGTCCTACACTCGGGAGAAACGCTACATCCACAAAAGCGGCCGCCTGGTTTGGGGCCAGGTGACCGTCTCCATGCTCCGGGACGGGGCAGGGGAGCCCCAGTTCACCATCGTGATGACGGAAGACATCAGCCAGCGCAAGGGAGCCGAGGAAGAGATCCGCACCTATCAAGGGAAACTCCAGTCCCTGGCCTCGGAGCTGTCCCTGACAGAAGAGCGGGAGCGTCGCCGCCTGGCCACGGACCTGCACGACCATATCGGCCAGGCCCTGGCGATTTCCAAGATCAAACTGGGGGTCCTGCAAAAATCGCTGGCTTCCGAGACCATGTCCAGGCCGGTGGCCGAGGTCCGGGAACTCATCGAGCAGATGATTCAGGACACCAGGTCCTTGACCTTCGAGCTGAGCCTGCCCGTTCTCTATGAATTGGGCTTTGAGGCTGCGGTGGAATGGTTCGCCAAACACGTGAGGTCGCAGCACGGCATCCAGGTGGACGTCCAGAAGGATATGAAGCCCATTCCCATGGACGATGAAATCAAGGTGCTGGTCTTCCGGTTTGTGCGGGAGCTGATGATGAACGTGGTCAAACATGCCCAGGCCCGGCATGCCAGGGTAGTCATCACCAGGAAAGGCGAAGAGGTTAACATCAAGGTGGAGGACGACGGGGTGGGATTCGACAAGTCCCAGTACCAGACCATCAGCAGCAACGGGGGGTTTGGTCTGTTCAGCATCCGGGAGCGCCTGCATTATCTCGGCGGGCGCCTGGAGGTGGAATCCACCGACATCCAGGGAACCAGGGTCACCCTGATGGTGCCGCTGAAGCACGACCGCAAGACTCGAGGGATAGCATCATGACGATAAAAATTATTTTGGCAGACGACCATCAGATTGTCCGTCACGGACTGCGCAGTCTTCTGGAAGCCGAGCCCGACATGAAGGTTCTGGCCGAAGCGGATAACGGCCGGGAGGTGCTGAGAATGGCCCGGGATTTGTCTCCCATGGTCATTATCATGGACATCTCCATGCCCGACTTGAACGGCATCGAAGCCACGCGACAGATCCTGGCCGAAATTCCCGGGATCAAGATAATCGCTCTTTCCATGCATTCCGACAGCCTGTTTATCTTGAACATGCTCAAGGCAGGGGCTTGCGGCTACCTGCTCAAGGATTGCGCCCTGGAGGAGCTGGTGAAAGCCATCCGCACGGTGGTGGCCAATAAGACTTATCTGAGCCCCGGGGTCTCGGACATCGTGATCAAGGACTTCGTGTGCAGTTGGTCGGACTCTCCCAGCCCTTCGGCCTTCTCCCTGTTGACGGCCCGAGAGCGGGAAGTATTGCAGCTCATGGCCGAAGGCAAGAGCACCACCCAGATCGCCGAGTGCCTCTGCGTCAGCGTCAAGACCGTGGAAGCCCACCGCAAGCAGATTATGAACAAATCAGGGATCCACAGCGTGGCGGAACTCACCAAGTACGCCATCCGGCAAGGGCTGACCTCCCTGGAGGATTGATGCAAGGAATTTAGGAAAGCCAGCTTTTCCCCTAGCACCTCATCAGCCTATTCTGACCGCAAATTCAGGATTTTCGCTCTCCAAAATTGGGGATTCCCCAGGTGTAACTTATTAAAAATCATCATAAGGTGATGATGCTGAGAATCCTCCAGGGAATTGGTCTGGGTCCGGGAGCGGATTCTCTGAGGTTCCGGTCGCCGGGGCAAGCAAACCACCAGGGGATAGGGCCATGACTATCAAAATCATTTTGGCTGACGACCATCAGATTGTCCGTCAAGGGCTCCGCACCCTGCTGACGGCAGAGCCCGACATGAAGATCGTGGGAGAGGCGGACAACGGGCGCAGCACCCTCAGGATGGTACGGGAACTTACCCCCGAAGTGGTGATCATGGACATCTCCATGCCCGACCTTAACGGGATCGAAGCGACCCGCCAGATACTATCCGATCATCCCGGGGTCAAGGTGATCGCCCTGTCCATGCACTCGGACAGCCTCTTCGTGTTGAACATGTTGAAGTCCGGGGCTTCGGGCTATCTCCTGAAGGATTGCGCCCTGGAGGAACTGGTGAAGGCCATCCGCACGGTGGTGCGCCAGAAGACTTATCTCAGCCCCGGGATCTCGGATATCCTGATTAAAGACTTTGCCAACACCTGGTCGGATAACACCTCTTCGGCCTTCTCCGTCCTGACGACCCGGGAGCGGGAGGTCTTGCAGTTAATGGCCGAAGGCAGATCCACCAATCAAATCGCCGACAACCTGTGCGTCAGCGTGAAGACCGTGGAGGCCCACCGCAAGCAGGTCATGAACAAGTTGGGCATTCACAGCGTGGCCGAACTCACCAAATACGCCATCCGCCAGGGCCTGACCTCCCTGGAAAACTAGCCTCCCGAGGCGCGGTCTGCGTCGGAGAACGAAGGCCGCCCCGGGAAGCCATGGTAACTCGCCCCAACCTCCGCCATTTCCCCGACTCTCATTTCAGTAGTTTGGTAAGGAAAAATTAGGAAAACCCCGAATGCATAAAAATAACGATATGTTATGCATATAAGGGGGTGGTTTCAGCGGCCGATGTAGTTGGGGGAGGGCGTTGGCGCGGTGAGCAGCCGGGTTGGCCGCCGGCGGCATAATCAGGGGGAAAGGAGGTGGGCCATGGGGGGACCCAAGATATCTGTTTGTCGAAAAGGAGATAAGGTCTATCTGAAATTGATGGGGGATATTTCTATTAATTCCTCCGAGGAACTGCTGCACGCAGTAAAAAAGATGGTGCAGGCCTCTTTGAAGTTTTCCACCCCGGGCTCCAAGGTATCCTGCACCTTTAAGACCCAGGCCAGGGTAAACTTTGGGAAGAGCCCGGCCGCGGAATTAGTCTGCTGCCGGCCCTGACCGTGAGCCCTGGGAGTTTGTCTCAGAAGCCTGACGATTAACTCGGCCAGATTAACCAAGGCCGGGAGGTGCGAAGGGCGGCCGGCGATTACGATGAGGAATCGCGGCGGCAAATTTATGCCGCCAGGCAGCCAATTGAGCCTCAATATCCCACCGGCAACCGATAGAGAATATCCGCCAGCTCCGCCGGGCTCATTACCGGCTGATCCGTCTCTCCGTGAAGCTTCAGGCATTCCGCCCACAGCTGCGGCAAGTTGCGCTCCGCGGGCTCCCAGTTAACCTGAGGGGTCGCCGTTACCCCGGATATAATCAAAGACCTGGCCGTGGAGGATGAAGAGAGCCGTTTCCCCCTCGTTCAGGTGCTCGGCAAATTCCTGGCCCCATGGCGGCAGTTCTTTGAAGGGGCCCATCGAAGGTTCCTCTCTGATTTTACCTCCGATGCACGGGGGCCAGAGGCCAACGGCCCCTGGTCCCGCCAACCCTACTACAACAGGGGCTGAATTAACTTGACGAACTCTTCCTTCTTGCGGGTACCCTCGATTTTATGGACGACGTTGCCTGATTTATCGATGATGAAGGTGGTGGGCACCACCGCCACGCTGCCGTAGGCATCGCTCACTTTGTCGTTGCCGTTCAATACCGGGTATTCCAGGCCCAGCTGCTTCACCAGGAACCGGATTTGGGTGGGGTCGGAACTGAGGGCAATGCCCAAAGTTTGCAGGCCCTGGCCCTTGTATTCATTGTTGATCTTGTTCAGGTCCGGCATCTCCTCCCGGCAGGGACCGCAGAAAAAGGTGAAGAAATTAATCATCACCACTTTGCCCTTGAACTGGCTCAAGGAGTAATCCTTGCCCTGGAGCACGTCCTTCAGGGTGAAGTCGGCGGCAGGCTTATTGGCGCCCCAGCTGGTCGACGCCAGGGCCAGGAGGCAAACGATCAACAACAACGTCCTGCAGATTGTCCGGAGACCGTGAAACGACGGTTTAGCCATTAAAGCTCTCCTTGCATTGAGGATAAATATTGCTCACCGGTGACAAATATATCAAAAGACCCCGGGCCCTGCAATTTGAGAACTCTGAAAAAGTTATGTTAAAGGAGGGGGCCAGGGGCACCCGCCCCTTACACTCCCCCCCCAAGCCCATTGTTGCAGAGCTCTCAATTTGAATTATTTCCGGGATCGGGAGCCTCGCCGGGGGCCGGGGGCGGTCAGGGCCGGCGCCTTGCCCCAGGGGAGGCCGCTCCGGGGCAGGGCCACCACCAGGGGGGCCACGCCCTGGCGAGACAGCCATTGGGCGGACTTTCCCAGGCTCTCCGGCCATGCTTTACAGAGGCAGGCAAGGTCGCCGTCAGCCACCCACCGCAGTCCCGGCGCTCCCGGGGGCAGGCCGGCGGGGGCCCGGGGACAGACCGCCAGGGCCGGGAAATGATAGAGATAGCCCCAAAAGCGCCCCGGACCGCAGGCCGTTAACCATTCCTGCCAGTCTTCCGGTCTCCGGGCCGGCGGCAGGCAGACCCGGGCCACACCCAATTGTCGCGCCGTCTCCAGGGCCGGGGTGTTCCGCACCCCCAGGGTCTGGTCGCCGTAAACTTCGCCGCCCGCGGCCCGGGCCAGGGCCACGGCGCCCCAGTCCCCCGCCACAAAGCGGCTGTAGCCACCTTGGCGCAGGGTCTCCAGGGCCTTCTGGTAAAAGGAGAGAGCCGATTCCTTTATGGCCGGGGGCAGGCGCCAGAGGAGGCGCCCGGGGCTCCAGCGCCGATGCTCCGGCAAAAATGCGCTATAATTTTCCGGGGTCAGCCGGATGAGGATGGGATCTCGCCACTCCCGGGCCAGGGCCGAGGCCTCGGCGTAACCCCGGGCTTCCAGCCACACGAGGCCGCGGCGGAGGGCCGGCCCCGGCTGGGGCTGCGGGGCGGATGGGCTCCACCGGGAAGTTTTTGGCCGCGGCTCCTCCCCCCTGGCAAGATCGGCAATTGGGGGGCTCTGACCGGAACCGGTGGCCGAAAGCCGCCAGCACTTCCCGGGCCGCGGCCAGAACCTGGGGGCGCTCCGCGGCCGGGGCTTCCCAGACGGCCTGATAAAGCCCCAAGGCCTGCTTTAGAGAAGCCCCCAAAAAATCGCTCCTTACCTGGACGGCCTCCACTTCCAGCTGGCACAACCCGGAGAGCATCTCCAGGGAAGCCATGATGACTTCAGCGGGGTCCTCCGGCTCCAGAGAGTCGCAGCGCCAGTCGCAATCCCTTCCCAGGTAATCCTCCGCCAGACACAGGCTGGAATAGCCGCGACGCCCGGGCGGCAGCGCCACCGCCAGGGGGATGGAACTTTGCCGCCGCAGCAGAGCCAGGTCCTTGAGGCCCAGGGGCGAGTCCAGCACCACCCGGCCGAACCCCAGGGTCTCGGCCAGCCGCAATCCCGGGGAATTTTGGAAGCCCCAACTGCCGGCGGCATGGAGTAGGAGGTGGGGAAACCGGAGCCTCGCTTCCCGGGCGAGGCCCGCATCCCGCAGCACCAGGGCGTCGGGGTTCATCCGGGCGACGGCCCCCAGCATCTGGAGGGCGCCGGTAAACTCCGCTTCTCTTACCAGCCGGTCCCAGAGCAGATAAAATTTGCCGTTTCGCCGACGGGCGGCGCTCTGCCAGACCCCGGCTTCAATCCACCAATCCGCCGGCGGGTCCCGGGGAAGGCGCACCGCCACCGCGGCCGCCCCGGCCTCCAGGGCCGTGGTTAAAGCTTCCCGGTTCTGGATTTGCACAATCAATTCCATGGCGGCGCCAACGGGAATTCCTTCCTAAAAGCTATTTCAAAACCGATTTTTTCTGCATCCTGAACAGATTGAAGCATCTCAACTCACTGAAAAGACAGATTCTATCGCTTCGCGCAGAATGACATTCAAGGAAAGTTAGCCTCTAAGGTCCCGGCCCCGCCACTCGCTTTCGGGGCCGCCTAAGCCGCGCCCTTGGGGGCCGTTAATCCGATCTCACCTCTCAATCTAACCCAGGCTGAGAGAAAACGAGAAACTAAAAACTATCTCCCTTGACATCAACCGGGCGATTTCCATATTGTTACTAATCACCCCAAGGAGAAGACCATGAAAGTTCTGGGCATTTTGGGCAGTCCCCGCCGGGGCGGCAACTCCGAGATCCTGTTAACAGCCTTCCTGCAAGGGGCCGCGGAAGGCGGCGCCGAAGTGGAGGAGGTCCGCCTCAGAGATTTCAAGATTTCTCCCTGCCTGGAAATATATCATTGTTTCAAGGACGGTAAGTGCCCCATTAAAGATGATATGCGGGAGATTTACGGCAAGCTTCTGGAAGCCGACGTGGTGGTTCTGGCCACCCCCGTCTTTTTTTACGGGGTTTCGGCCCAGGCCAAGGCCATGATCGACCGGACCCAGGCGCTGTGGGCCCGGCGCTACGTGATCAAAAAAGACTTCCCCGGCGGCCACCGCCAGGGGGTGCTCCTGGCCGTGGGGGCCACCAAGGGACGCCTCCTCTTTGTGGGGGTGCGCCTCACGGCCAAGTATTTCTTCGACGCCATCAACGTCCGCTACGCCGCGGAACTCCTGGTCAGGGGCGCGGACGAAAAAGGGGCCATCAAGGAGCAGCCGGAAACCCTGGACCGAGCCCGGGACCTGGGGCGCCGCCTGGCCCAGGGCGAAGCCATGGGCCCCATTAAAATGGACCCCCTGGCGGTGTAAGCAGAGCTGGTGGGGGGAGGGCCAGGGACCGACGATTCCTGCCCTCCCCTCCCCCCACTCCCCCCACCCAACCCTTTATGAGTGGCCGGGGCAGGTGGGGCGTTGCCCCGACTGCCCCGGCCTTAAAACCCCCCTTAAGGGATTGGGGGAGGGGGTGTGAGGGAGGGGGTAAGGGCTTTTGCCCTTAGCCCCTCCCCCACTGATCCCATGAAACATAAACATAAAAAGGAGGTTTTATGGCCATTACCGTGGGAATGAAGAACGAGATGCGGCTCAAGACGGGTCCGGAGCATTCGGCCCAGAAGTTTTACCCCCAGGTGCCCGACGTCTTCGGCACGCCTTTCCTGGGGGGGTTGTTCGAGGGGGTGAGCGCCGCTCTCATGGCCCCCAACCTGGCGCCGGGGGAGCAGTCCGTGGGCATCTCCATGAACCTGAAGCACACCGCGCCCACGCCCCTGGGCCATGGAGGTGCGGGCGGTCACCGAGGTCATCCAGGTGGAGGGGCGCAAGATCACCTTCAAGCTGGAAGGGTTTGACGAAAAAGAAAAGATTGGCGAGGCCGTTCACGAGCGGTTTATAATAAACGCAGAAAAGTTCAATCAGCGGGTGGAGGCAAAGAAGAGCTGAGCGGCGCGCCCTCCCTGGATTTTCCCTATGACCTGGTGACCCTGGGCCATTTCGAGGCCGGCAGCGGCTGGGAGGCCCAGGTCCGCCAGTACGTCCGCAAGAAGTACCGCCAGGACCTGGCCGGACTGGCGGGGGTGGACCCCGAGGCCCTGGCCGGGCTGTTCCGGGGCGAACTGGCGCCGGGCCGCCCCTACGCCACCATTCGGTGGGTGATGCTGCTTAAGCCCTTCCGCCCTCTGGAAATCTACCTGCTGTACGATGACGACCCGGAGTTCGGCACCGACCTCAGGGTCTTTTTTGCCCGGAAGAGTCTGGCCGTCCCCACCGAGGACGCTTACGTCTTTGCCTGGGACTACGTGGCGCTGCTGGCCCGGTACGGCCGCGGCCAATTTAACCTGGATAACCCCGGCCCCGGGCCGGAGTGGCTGCCCTTTAATGATTTCGCCCCGGGCGGCGCCGGCCCCATGCAGGACGTCTCCCTGGGGGCCCGGGAAGAAATCCTGGAATTGGTCTCCCCCGAGGTGGTGGAAGTGGCCCGGCGGCGCCTGGATTGCGGCGATTTTGCTAAAGTGGCCGGGGGCTGGGAGGTGGTCTGGCCCCTCCTGGGAGATCTCGCCTTTCGCTTCCGCCGGGGGCCGGCGGGAAGCGAGATGGCCTTTGACAGCCACGGGGCCAGGAAGTATGGGCCGGAATTTCTGCTGAGTTTTTCCTGGCTCTATATCAACGCCTTGTTGCGGGAGTGCCGCCAGGTTGACCCATCCTTGCCGCGGCTGTCCCGTTATTTTTAATCACCATGAAGTGTGTCCACTGCCAGCAGGGCCGGATCACCATTCGGCCTACCTGAACCGGGGTGGAACTGGGCTGCCCGGGATGCGGCCACGTCTATTCGCCCCAGGAGTTCAGGGAACTGCTCTCCCGGCGCCGCTGCGGGGCCAAGGGGCTGCTCCGCCCGGCGCCGGCTGCGGGGAGTGGAAGAAAGATGCGGTCCCGTTAGCGCAAAAGGTCAGGGCCCAGACGGCGAAGTCCCCTTCCTTTGACAGAAGAACGCAAAAAGGTTAAGTTAACGGAGAGGCGGAGCGCGGCTGAGCGCCATACCTTAAGCGGCATTGACTGGAGAGATAGCATATGGCTCGGGTTACTATTGAAGATTGTCTGGGAAAGGTGCCTACTCGCTTCGGCCTGGTGCACCTGGCGGCCAAAAGGGTGCGCCAGATCTACCGCGGAGCGCCGGTGCTGGTCAAAGGGGACAACAAAGAGATCGTCATGGCCTTGCGGGAAATTGCCGCGGGGAAGATCGTCCCCAGCCACCCCTTGAAAGCCCTGCCTGAACCGGAAGAATAATCCCGCCGGAAGTGGGTGGGGATTCTGCCGGGCATGGGGGTCCGCCGCCGTGGACTTTCGGGGTGCCCCTGGCCCCCGCCCTTAATACCAACTTATCGAACCGGATTTCCCGAGATCTTTTTATCCCGGCAGGACCCCGATGCCCGCGCCGCGCCAACATAAGACCGGGCCATCTCCTTGGGTGGCCGCATCCGGCGCCCAGACTTCCAGGTCCCAGCTCCAGGCCGGCGGAAGAGGCCAGCGGGCCGCCACCTCATCGTTCACAAACTCTATGAGCCCCCGGGCTGCGGCCCCCAGGTCCTCTTGCCCGGCGGCCGCTGCCAGCAAGGCGGTCAAGAGTTCTTGAAATTTTCCCAGCCAGGGCGGCGCCCCGGAGTCGCCGGCAACCGCCAGCCACTCTGAGCCGCTGCGGCACCCCGGCAGCGGAATCTGCACCTTTTTGAGGTTGGTCCAATCCGGCCAGCCTTTGAGGGTCAGGAACAGGGACCGGGAAGTGCGCCCCAGGAGCAAGGGGGCCCAGGGTTCCGTAAGGTAAGGGGCCATGACCCGGCGCCAGAGCCGGTAGCGCAACTGCGCCAGTTCCGGGTCCACCATCTCACCCACCCCGGGCACCGCCCTGAAGGAGACGCTTTCCTCCCAGGGCTCGGACTTGAGGACCTCCTGCAACCAATCCTGCCCCTGGTCCACCAACTGCAGCTGGGTGTCCTGGTCGGCCTGCATCTTCTCAATTTGCCAGGCCAGGGACCAGGCATCGGGGGACTCCTGCTCCGGAGCCGCGGCTTCGCCGTAGTGGCGCAAGACCTGGAGCAAATCGCCCTCTTCTCCCTGCTCCCGTTGAAAATCCCGAAAGGCCTGCCATTGGCGCAGGTCTCCGGGCTTGTAGTGCTTGAGTTCCTGGGGGTGCGGCTCCGCCTCCGGGGGCAAAGGCATGCCCTGATAGGGCAACTGCTGGGGCCACCCCGGTATGACCCCGACCCGCAGGTCCGGGAAATAGACGGGCAAGGTCCAGAACTCCTCCCGCCAGGGCAGGATCACCGGAAAGGCAACAATTTGCCAACCTGAGCCCATGGATTTCCTCCGTTGATAGCCAAGGGGGGTCTCAAGGAGCGGGAAGCCCCTGCCCTTAACTGCGCCCGCGGCCGCCAACCCCCACAATAATCAAAAAAGAATTGACAGGGTCAGGGCCGCATCTTAATTAATATCTCAGGAGACCTGCAGAAACAAGGGCGAACCCCAGGCCTCCGAAATAAATCCGGAGGTTGAAATATGGAGATGCTGGTAGCCTTGAAAACCAGAAAGAGCATCCGGGCCTTTAAAGCCGAGCCGGTGGGACGCGAACTCATCACCCAGGTCCTGGAAGCCGCCCGCTGGTCCCCCTCCTGGGGCAACACCCAGCCCTGGGAACTGGTGGTAGTGGCGGGGGACCAGGTGAAACGCCTGACTGCGGAGCTGGTGGCGGCTTATGAGGGGAAACTTCCCCCCAACCCCGACGTCACCATGCCGGGGACTTTCCCGGACGTCTACAAGGAACGCTACATGGCCTGCGCCGCGGGCCTATTCGGGACCATGGGGGTGGCCCGGGACGACAAAGCCAGCCGGTGGGCCCACATGGTGAACATGACAGGGGGGTTCGGCGCCCCGGTGATCATCTACGTCATCTTCAATGCGGAGCTGACCGAGCCCTACGCCATGTTCGACCTGGGGGCCATCACCCAGAGCCTCTGCCTGGCGGCCCACGCCCTGGGCCTGGGGACCTGCATCGAGGCCCAGCTGGCCCTGTATCCCGATATTATCCGCCGGCACCTCAAGTTGACCCCGACCCACAAGATCGTGGTGGGCATCGCCCTGGGGCACCCGGACCCGCAAGCCCCGGCCAATGCCTTCCGCACCGAGCGGGAGCCGCTGGAAAAATTTGTGCAGTGGGTTAAGTAAGGAAAAGGCAGAAAAATAAATACCTAACCACAAAGACCCAGAGAGCACAGAGCTTGGAAAATAGGGTGGGCAATGCCCACCCCACTTTCCAAAAAGTCTTTGTGTCCTCTGTGCCTCTGTGGCTAATTTTTTGTCCCGTTCTTGACCTTTCCCCCTTAGACATGGTAAGGGTGGCCGGCCTTGATGGTGGCGGCCCGGTAGAGCTGCTCCAGGAGAACCAGGCGGGTCAGTTCGTGGGTCAGGGTGAGGTGGGAGAGGGCGAGGCGCTCGTGGGCCGCGGTTAGGGTGGCTTCGTCCAGGCCCAGGTGGCCGCCGATGAGGAAGGTGAGGGGGCGGGAGTCCAGTTCCCGGGACGTGAGCCAGGCGGCCAATTCTTCGGAAGTGAATTTCTTTCCCTGGGGGTCCAATGCCACCACCCAGGCCCGGGGCGGGATCTGGGCCTGGAGGCGGGCCCCTTCCCGGGCTTTGATGGTATCAGGGCTCAAGCCGGGGCTTTCTTTTTCCTCCCGCACGGTTTTGAGAATAAGCTGGATAAAGGGCCGGAGGCGCTTCTCATAGAAGGCCACCCCGTCCCGGATGAAGCCTTCCCGAGTTTTGCCCACCATGAGGATGGTTACATGCAGCATTTGAAGAACCCCGTTTTTGACGTGCTATCGAGGGGGATTCTAGGGGCGTGATTTATTGCCCCCCTATGCTGAATTGCAAGATATGAGGGGCCCGGTGGGCCCCCGACGTGGAAAGATCGGCCGGTCAGCGCAATAAAGAAGAACTAAGGCCCAGGTTCTGCTTTTTCCAGCAGCAGAAAACGGCTCTTGCCCGAGGCGATGCGGGCCCCGTCAGTAAGACGGATGATCTCGGCTTCGGCCAGGCGGCGGCTGCTGTTGGCGGGTTGGAGCACCCCTCGGACCCGGATGCGCTCCCCGGGTTTGAGCGGCTGGTGAAAGCGCACTTCCAGGCTCAAGGTCACTCCCGGCCCGGCGAAGCGCCACACCGCATGGGCCATCAGTTCATCCAGCAGGGTGGCCAGGAGGCCGCCGTGGATGACCTGCCGCCAGCCCTGGAACTCCTTGGCCAGGGCGAGTTCCGTTTCCGCGGCCAGCTCGGCCTCGTTGTAACGGACCTTAATCTTCAGGCCCCTGGGGTTGTCCTTGCCGCAGACGAAGCAGTAGCCGTCGGCCAGGGGAGTGGCCAGGGGCTCTTGGGGTGGTCGCTTATCTTCCGAACTCATGAACCGCCTTCCCTATGCCTATCCTATTTCAGCCCTACCCGGGAACCTCCCCCTCAGGAGGGAGCTACAGGAGAGCTGATGTTAAGACCCGCAGGTGGACCGGACTTTCAGCCTTTTTCATAGCACAGGCGAGACGCCTGTGCCACCAAAAACGGCCATTGGTCGGCCAGGGAGGGCGGGGCTGAAGGTCTCGGCATCCCTGGTTTGAAATAATACTTAAGGGATTGGGGGTGGGGGTTTGGGGGAGGGGGTAAGGGCCGTGGGCCCTTAGCCCCCTCCCCCAATAATTCCATAACCTCAACTCTTTTTCGGCGTCAGGCCCAGCAGGGCCGCGATCTGGGTTGCCAGGTCGGCCACCTTCTCTTCCGGGGCGACGGTCCTGGGGGTGAGGAGCTGCGGCCGGTTCTGGTATTGGGGCTTGGGGATCACTTCGAATTCCGGGGGGAAGGAGTCCTCGAAGTACATCTGCTGGAAGCCGATGAATTTCAGGTGGTGGGCGGTGGCGTCCAGCACCGCCACTTCGCCTCGGGGAATGAGCCCGGCGGCGAGGGCGGCCCGGAGGCCCGCCAGGGACTCGCCGCCCTGGGTGCAGGCGATGTGGCCGCATCTGTTGGCCAGGAGCATGGAGTCCATGATCTCCTGCTCGCTCACCTGGACCACCGCGACACCGCCCTCTCCGGCCCGGCGGTGGTACTCCTCCACCAGGCGGATGACCCGGGGCATGGAGACGGGGTTGCCGATCATGGCGGCCTGGGCCACGGAGGGCTGCACCGTCACCGGCTTGAAGACCCTTTTGGCCGGATCGGGTTCCAGGTAGTAGCGGAACACCGGGTCGGCGTGGCGGGACTGCACCCCGACGATGCGGGGCAGGGTGTCGATGATGTCGAGATCCTTAAGGCGCAGGAAGCCCTGCATGATGGCGGTGATGTTGCCGGCGTTGCCGATGGGGACGAAAACGGCTTTTTGGGTCAGGTCGTAATCAAACCTTTGGGCGATTTCATAGGCATAGGACTCCTGGCCCCGGATGCGCCAGGGGTTTTTGGAGTTGAGCAGGGCCACCTGGTAGTGGTCGGCCAGGTGCTCCACCACCTTCATGCAGTCGTCGAAGACCCCGGGGATCTCCAATACCTGGGCGCCGCTGCCCAGGGGCTGGGCCAGCTGCTGGGGCGTGACCTTGCCGTGGGGCAGGAGCACCGCGGAGGCCACTCTGTCGCCCAGATAGGCGGCGTACAGGGCGGCGGAGGCGGAGGTGTCCCCGGTGGAGGCGCAGATGGCCAGCACCCGCCCGGCCCCGGGCCGGCGCACCAGGAAGTTGAGGTAGCTCAGGGCCGCGGCCATGCCCCGGTCCTTGAAGGAGGCGCTGGGGTTCTGGCCGTCGTTCTTGAAGTAAAAGGCGGCCCCCACCTCGCCCCTGAGGTCCTCATTGGCGGCCACCAGGGGGGTGTGGCCTTCGCCCAGGTAAATGATGTCGATAAGCGGGATGACCGGGGCGATGAGTTCGTAGTAGAGAAAAATCCCCTTGAGGGCCGGCTCGTTGAGCATCTTGCGGTAATCGAAGAGCCGCCGCCAGAAAGACCCGGGTCGTTCTTTCAGGCGCGCCTCGTTTTTGTCCACCAGCAGGAAGAGGCCCCGGCACTTGGGGCAGGTATAAAGCAGCTCGGTGATGCCGTATTCGGCCCCGCACTCCAGGCAGCGGTAGACCATCTCGCCGGTGGGCGCGGGGATGAGATGGGGACGGATGTCTTCAGGAAAGTCTTGGGGTTGCACGGTGCCTCCATACACAAGACACCGGCGGGACGCCGGTGCCACCCATGCTTAAAGAATCGATTCGTAGGGGCGGTCCGCGAATCGCCCCTATCCCGCGGCCGTTACGGTTTTATCGGTTCAAGCGGTCAGGTGATACTTCTTCAGCTTGTACTGCAGCAGGCTCTTGGTGATGCCCAGCAGCTGCGCGGCCCGCACCTGCACCTGGCCGCTCTGCTCCAGGGCCCGGCGGATCATCTGTTCTTCGATGCGCTCCAGGGCATCCGGCAGGGGGGTATGCAGGGGAATGAAGCGGTCGATGTCCAGCTTGGCCCCGGTGGCGGCTGGGGCCAGCTCCCCGGGCAGGTCCTGGGGGGTGATCAGGTTGTCGTGGCAGAGGATGACGGCCCGTTCCATGACGTTTTCCAGCTCCCTGACGTTGCCCGGCCAGGCGTACTGCCCCAAAAGCTTCAGGGCCTCCGGGGTGATGCGGATCTTGCCCCGGATGTTTTCGGTGGCGTACTTCTTGATGAAGTGGGCGGACAAGAGCGGCGTGTCCTCCTGGCGCTGGCGCAGGGGCGGGATGTGGAGGTGCACCACGTTGAGCCGGTAAAACAGGTCTTCCCGGAAGCGGCCGGCTTCCACCTCTTCCTTCAGGTCCCGGTTGGAGGCGGCCACCACCCGGACGTCCACCTTGATGGAGCGGTTGCCCCCCACCCGTTCGAACTCCATTTCCTGCAAGACCCGGAGGAGCTTCACCTGCAGGGCCGGGGACATCTCCGCCACTTCGTCCATGAACAGGGTGCCGCCGTCGGCCAGCTCAAAGCGGCCTTTGCGCAGGGCCACCGCGTGGGTGAAGGCGCCCCGCTCGTGGCCGAAGAGCTCGGACTCCAGCAGGGTTTCGGTGAGGGCGGCGCAGTTCACGGAGATGAAGGGCTTCTGGGCCCGGTTGCTGCACTGGTGCAGGGCCCGGGCGATGAGCTCCTTGCCGGTGCCGCTCTCGCCGGTGACCAGGATCGTGGCCCGGGACGATGCCACCCTTTTGACCAGGGCCAGGATCTCCTGCATGGACCGGGACTCCCCCACAATATCGGGGAAGCCGTATTTTTTTTCCAACTCCTGGCTGAGGAGGCGGTTCTTGAGGATCAGGTGGCGGTATTCCAGGGCCTTGGCGATGGTCACCAGGATTTCTTCATTCTTGAAGGGCTTCAGGATGTAGTCGAAGGCCCCCTTCTTCATGGCGCTGACCGCTTTTTCCACGGTGCCGAAGGCGGTCATGATGATCACCGGCAGGTCCTGATAATGCCGGTGCAGTTGGTCCAGCAACTCGATGCCGCTCATCTTGGGCATCTTCATGTCGGTGAGTACCAGGTCCAGGTCGGCGGCGCCGGCGATTTTTAAGGCTTCCAGACCGCTGGGCGCGGTCACCACTTCATAGCCGGCCTCGCCCAGCAAGGCCTCCATGACGGTCAGATAATTGCTTTCGTCATCAACAACCAGGATGGTATCCATAAAAGTCTTGGCTCGCTTTTGCAGTCTTCACAGGGATTGGACTTGCCGGCGCTGAATTTTCCAGACTCAAGCCGTTTTTTTCCAGGGCAATTCCGGCAGGGTGATGGTCACGGTGGTGCCCTCACCCACGGCGCTGTCTATCTTTAAAGTCCCCCGGTGGCCCTCAATGATGCTCTTAACAATGGGCAGTCCCAGGCCGCTGCCCCTTTCTTTGGTGGTGAAGAAAGGATTGAGGATCTTTATCAAATTCTCGGGATCGATGCCTTCCCCGGTATCCCGGATGGAGATCTCACCGCCGCGGCCCTTGGGGCCGTTCCAGGTTTCCACCGTGAGCTGGCCGCCCCCCGGCATGGCCTGGATGGCGTTTAGCAGGATGTTCAAGAAAGCCTGGTGCAGGAGGTCCGGGTCTGCCAGCACCCGGCCGTTGAGGTTATACTCGCGCTGCACCGTGATGCCCAGCCGGTTGATCTCTGGCTCCAGCAGTTCCAGGCTGCGGTTCAGGACCCCTTCCAGATCGCAAGGACGCAGATTGGGCACCCGGGGCCGGGCGAAGTCCAGAAATTCCGTGACCTTTTCGTTGAGCCGGTTGGACTCTTCCACGATGATCTGGGCCAGGCGGTCTTGCGGCTCGTACTTGCTCAGGCGCTCCTGCAAAAGCTCCGCGGTGGAGCTGATAATCCCCAGGGGATTGCGGACCTCGTGGGCCACCCCCGCGGTCATTTCCCCCAAGGCCGCCAGGCGCTCGGACTGATGCAACTGTGACTCCAGGGCGCGCTGCTCCTCCTGGCGGCGCTCCAGGATTATCCCCGCCTGCTTGACGATTTGTCGGAGCACCAGGAAGAGCAGGCCCATGATCACCACCAGGGTGACGAGGATGATGAGCCGGAAATTGCCGATCTCCGCCAGGTCGCCGGAAATATTCTGGGTTATCTCAAAGACGCCCACCACCGGGCCCGAGTGGGGGACCAGCTTCTCTTCCAGGCGGAAGGGGATGTAAGCCTTGAGGTGCTGGTTCTTATAGCCGCGGGGCCAGAAGATGCCCCAGAAGGTGCTGTAGCCGGGTAACTCAAAGTAGTTGTCGCCGGCCAGGGCTTTCTTCACCCCCGGAACATCGTCGCATTTCTTCCCCAGGGGTAAATTCTCGGTGCTGTAGGAAAACACTCCTTCCTGGTCATACTGGTTCAGCTGCTCCACGTGAAAGCCGTGAATGGTGTTGCGCACCACCACATCCAGACGCTTGGACTGCTCCGGGTCCGACAGGGTGATGCGCCCGCCTTTTTCAAAGGCCGTGGGCAGAACAAATTGCTGGTAAATCTGGTGGTTCAGGTTTGCCGCCAGGAGCAGGAGGTAGTCTTCATTTTTCTTCAGGGCCATCTGCTGGGCCCGCAGGGTCAGGAGCACCGTCAGGATGCCGGTGAAAATCAAAATAACGATAAACCCGGGCAGGGAAAAGAACTTCACCAACCCAAAGGTGTTGAGATCTTTTCCGGCACGCCACCAGGAAATATTGAAGTTGAACCGTTTCATGGATAGTTCAGGAAATAAGGTATTTCTCCAAAGGGGGCGGGGCCGCGGCGAATTCCTGCCGCCGGGAGTCAAACCCCGGCCGGCCCATGAGCCCGTAAGTCGTCTGCTTGCCGCCTTCCACCCCCGGCTGGTCCAGGGGGTTTACCCCGAAGAGGGCCGCCGCCGCCACCGTCGCCACTTCCAGGAGATAAATCAACTGGCCCAGGGTAAAGGGGTTGATCTCCGGTAGGCTCAAAGTGAGGCTGGGCCTGCCCGCCTGCATGAGGTTGAAGGCGGTGGCCTGCCGCTCCAGGTCCAGGAGTTCGTTCAGGGAGTGGCCTCCCAGGTAGCCCAGGTCTTCATTTTCGCCGAACAGGTCGGGAATCTCCAGGTGGTGCTGGAACTTATCCACCTGAAGGAAGGCGATGAGCTTGTCCTGGGGGCCTTCCATGTAGAGCTGCAGTTGGGAATGCTGGTCGGTGGCGCCGACGGCGCGCACCGGGGTGGAGCCGGCGTTAACCACCCGGCCGTCCAGGGCTAACCTTTTCCCCAGGGACTCGGCCCAGAGCTGGCAGAACCATTCCGCCATGCCGCTTAAAGTGGTGGCATAGGGCATCATTACCAGGATGGGCCGCTTTTTCACCGCGGCAAAGAGATAAAAGAGCGCGGCCAGGCGGTAGGCCGGGTTGCGGGCCGGCTCCGCGGCTTTCAGGCGTTGATCCATAAACCGGGCGCCGGCTAGAAGTTCTTTCACATTGATGCCCACCAGGGAGGCGGGCAGCAACCCCACAGCGGAGAGCACCGAGAAGCGGCCCCCGACGTTGGGGGGGATGCTCAAGGTCGGCAGACCTTCCTGGCGGGCCAACCGGCGTAAGGGGCCTTTCTCCGGGTCCGTGGTGACGATGAGACGCTCCCGGGCCTTGTCGTCGCCCACCCGATTTTGAAGGAGACGGTAGGCCCAAATGAACTGGGCCATGGTTTCCGCGGTGCTGCCGGACTTGCTGATGACGTTGAAGGCGGTACGCCGGAGTTCCAGACCGTCCAGCAGGCCGAAAAAGTAGTCGGGGTCGATGTTGTCCGCCACCCACAGGGCGGGCCGGTGCTGCCGCCTCGCCATGGGAAACAGGTTGTACTGGGGATGGCACAGGGCCTGGTGTAAGGCCCGGGTCCCCAGGGCCGAGCCGCCGATGCCCAAGACCACTAGGTGCCAGCACCAATCGGTGATGGGTTTGGATAACTTCTTGATCTCCTTAAGGACCTGGTCCTGGTAGGGCAGTTCCATGAAACCCAGCCTGCCGTCGGCCCGGCCTTGGGCGATTTCCTGATCCAGGGCGGCCAGGCGCGGGGCCAGGTCAGCCAGATCCCCCTCTTGGAGGCCGTGCTCCCCCACAAACTCCGCCATGGCGTAATTGTAATCAAGGCCCAGGGCCTGGCTTTCGGCCCAACGGGGATCTTCATAACGCTCCATAATGACTCTCTTCCCGGCAAGCGCTCGCCTGCGCAAATGTATATATTAACAGAAAATTTAGCCCATAACGAGAGGAGATTCAAGGAGAAACGCCGGGAGGCAGCAAGCTCCCGCGAGCCTTGACAATTTTCCCGCCAGCACGATAAGATGTTATAATTATATCAGAAAGAGCTCCCAAAGTGGCTTGCTCTTTACAACCTGTAAAAAAAATTGACAGCCGCCTCTGCAGGCCCAGGGCCAAATCCCGCCGCCGCCTCTATTTTTCCCTTTTATCTCCAAAAGTTAGCTTAATTTTTCCCTGGACGTCCATTATGGAACGCCCATTGCTTATTAACCAAGGGACGGGGTGTGCCTTGGGGCATTACCTCGCCAAGGATGATATAAGGTTTTTGAGCAGCCGGTCATGCGGGCCGTAAACGGTCTGACGAGGACTCAGGGCAGACAACTATATGGAAGCCAAGCAGTATAAGAAATTATGGTGGGACATCATCCTGGCCACCCTCAGTTTTTCCGTAATCCCGCTGTTTATCCTGGGGGGCGTCATTTACCACCAGTTCAGCGTGTCCTACTCCGCCAAGATCAAGGAGAACATGAAGACCCTGGTGGAGAACCGTTGCAGCTCCATTGATCTCTTTTTTGACGAGAGGATCTCCCAGCTCACCGGTCTGGCCAATACCCACTCGGTGGAGCAACTGAAAAATGAAGATTATCTGCACCGGGTCTTCAACATCATTCAGACCCGCTCCAAGTCCTTCCTGGACATCGGGGTCATCGACGAGGAAGGCAACCATCTGGCGTACGTGGGGCCGTACTACAATATCCTGAAGGCGGTGAACTACAAGAACGAGGACTGGTTCCACTCGGTGATGTCCACCGGCGTTTATGTGAGCGACGTGTTCATGGGATTCCGGAAGATCCCCCACTTCATCATCGCGGTGCTGGTCCGGGAAAAGAACCAGAGCTGGATTCTCCGGGCCACCATTGACTCCGATATTATTGACAATATTGTACGGGCGGCCTGGATCGGCAAAAAAGGGGACGCCTTCATCATCAACCGCAGCAATATCTTGCAGACGTCGCCGCGCCTCAGCGGCCAGGTGCTGGAGCACCCCAAAACCCCGGATTTTGCGGCCACCACCGGCACCCAGGTGGAGGAGATGGCCTTTGAGGGCGAAACTTATCTTTTCGCCACCAGCGTCATCAAGCCCAAAAAGTGGGTGATGGTCATCAAGGAAGATCCCACGGAGCAGTTGACCCCGCTGCTCAAGGCCAGATTCATGGCGGCCCTCATCGGACTGGGGGGGGTGTTGCTCATTACCATCGGCGCGTTTTTCACCACCCGCTCCATGATGCGGGAGCTGGTGCGGATGGAGCGCAAGAAAGCGGCCAGTGACGAAATGGCCATCCAGTCCAGCAAGATGGCGGCCCTGGGAAAGATGGCCGCGGGCATCGCCCACGAGATCAACAACCCCCTGGCGGTCATCGGGGAGAAGGCGGGCTGGATCAAAGACCTGATGAAGATGGAGGATGTGTCCAAAAGCCAGAATTTACAGGAGATAGCCGACGCGGTGAGCAAGATCGAGTACCACATCGTGCGGGCCAAGACTGTCACCCACCGCCTGTTGGGATTCGCCCGGCGCATGGAGCCGGTGACCGAGCGGGTAAATATCAACTCCATCCTGGACGAGAGCATCGAGTTTTTAAAGAACGAGGCCCGCTACCGCAACATCGAAATTGAGTCCAATTATGCGCCGGACCTGCCGTTGACCATCAGCGACTCGGCCCAGCTGCAGCAGGTCTTTTTGAACATCCTCAACAATGCCATTGACGCCATCGGCAAAGATGGGCAGATTGTCATCAATACCAGGCATCTTACCAAGAACAACGAGCTGGTGGCGGAGATTGCCGATAACGGCCCGGGGATCTCCAAGGAAGTAATAGACAAAATTTTTGATCCGTTTTTCACCACCAAGGAAGTGGGGAAAGGAACGGGGTTGGGCCTGTCAATTTCTTATAGTATTGTGGAAAAACTGGGGGGCAGGATGATGGTGGCCAGCGAAGCGGGCCAGGGCACGACCTTCAGCATCTATTTGCCGGTAAAATGACCCGAGGAGGTGGCGGATATGGAGAAATTCAAGGTGATGATAGTTGATGACGAGGAGGATTTTCTGGAGACCATTGTCAAGCGCCTTAAGGCCCGGGGCATAGACGTCACCGGCGCCGAGAGCGGCTACAAAGCCCTGGAATTGATCGATGACGGCAACTTCGATGTAGTTATTCTGGACGTGAAAATGCCCGGTCTGGACGGCATTGAGACCTTGCGGGAAATGAAGAAGAAAAAGCCCCTGGTGGAGGTCATCATGCTCACGGGCCACGCCTCGGTGGAGTCGGGCATCCAGGGCATGCAACTGGGGGCCTTCGATTACGTCATGAAGCCGGTGGCCCTGGACGAGTTGCTGGAAAAGATGCGCCAGGCCTATGAGCGGAAGCTGATCCAGGAAGGCAAGGCTTGAGGTCCAGACCCCGGCCGCTCCGGCCGGCCCGCCAATCAGCGGCCAGGCGGTAGATAAGACTAAGCGGGTTAGCGATTTTATAATGCCGGCCTTGGGTGCGGTTTGGCTTTGCCTTCCGGGTTGATGGGTTCCCAGATGACGCCCCATAAAAAAAATTGGCTCCTGGATGAGCGCCTGCTCCAATCCCAGAAGTTGGCCGCCATCGGCCAGCTCTCCGCCGGTATTGCCCACGAAATCAACAATCCCCTGGCCATTATCCGCCAGGAAGCCGAATGGATGCAGCAGGTGTTGAAAAAAGCGGCATCCGTGGCGGTGGGGGAAAAAGAGGAACTGCAAGGTTCCCTGGGCCAGATCATCCAGCAGGTGGACCGCTGCACCGAGATCATCCGCAATTTACTGGATTTCGCCCGCAAGCGGGAGCCGGTGATCCAGGCCGTGGACGTCAACCGGATTATCGAAGACATGACCATGCTGGTGGAAAAAGAGGCCAAGCACCAAAACATCGAGATAGTCAGGGAATATGATCAGAACTTGCCCGTTATTTACAGCGACGCCCCCCAGTTGCGGCAGGTGGTCCTTAACCTGTTGACCAACGCCGCCCATGCCATCGGCCAGGACGGCACCATCACCCTCACCACCGGTGAGGCGGCAGACGGCTCGGTGCACATCTTGATCCGCGACACCGGTTGCGGCATAACGCCAGAGAACCTGGAAAAGATCTTCGACCCGTTTTTCACCACCAAGGCGGAAGGGAAGGGCACCGGTTTGGGGCTGTCCATTTCCCACGGGATCATTCAAAGGCTGGGAGGAGAGATGGGGGTGGAAAGCACCGTGGGAGGGGGCACAACTTTCACCATCGTCCTCCCCCGGAGACCGGACGTGGAGTCATTGCTGGCATGAGCGCTCCCAGGATCTTGCTGGTGGACGACGAAGAGCGCTTCCGGGTGACCCTCCAGAAAATGCTGGGGGCCCAGGGGTTGGAAGTCCATTCCCTGGGCAGCGGCGCCGCGGCCCTGGAAGAGCTTGAAAGGCAGGCCTACGACGTGGTGCTGCTGGATATCAGGATGCCGGAAATGGACGGCATCAAGACCCTGGCGGCCATCAAGCAGGGGCATCCGGAAATCGAGGTGATCATTCTCACGGGGCACGCCTCCATGGACGCGGCCCTGGAGATCATCAAACTGGGAGGTTATGACTACCTCCTGAAGCCGTGCCCCCTGGAGGAACTGCTGCTGAAGATCGATGGGGCCTATGAGAAGAAGCTGGAGAGAGAAAAGACCCGCAAGGCCCCGGCGGCAGAAAATAAATAATTTCTAGAAGTAGCGGCACCTTTAATTCCCGCCCTGGCTTTCCCTCGATTTCATTCCCATAACTCCAGCCCTGAAGACCAGGGCCGCCAAAATTAAAATGGCGGCAATGATGGCAAAGGGCCCCCGGAAGTCTCCCCCGCCCCAGAAGCCGATGAGGAGCCCGGCCAGCAATGGCCCGGCGGCGTGGCCCACATCGAAGATGGTGCCGAAGGCCCCCATGGCCGAACCCAGGTGGTCCTCGCGGCAGAAATCGGCCACCAACGCCGCGGCCGAAGAAGTGACCACGGCCTCCCCCAGGCCGAACAGGGCCGCCAGGGCCAAGAGGGCAGCGAAGTCCCGGAACCAGGGGACGAGGGCGAAAGGCACGGCGCAGACGAACATCCCCCAAAAGAGAAGGGGCTGGCGGCCGTAGCGGTCCGAGAGCCGGCCCATGACAGGTTTGGAGGCGATGGTGGCCACCACCTGCACCCCCCAGAGCAGGCCCGCCTGAAAGGCGCTGAGCCCCGCAATCTGCACCGCATAGATGGGCAGGAAGGCCTCCAGGGCCCCCAGGGAGAGGTTCTGCACCCCTTCCAGGTTGCTGGTGAGGAAGACCCGGCGGTCCAGGAGGATTTCCTGGAGGCCGGTCTTGAATTGCTGCCAAACCGCGGCCAGGGTGCGGCCTTGAGGGGTCGCCGACTCCGGAACCCGGCCCCGCAAGGCCCAGAGGGCCACCGCCAGGGAGGCGGCGCCCAGGGCCGCCACCACGCCATAGATGAGGTGAAAGTGCAGGAGCTGGGGAGTGCCCGTCCCGGCCAGCCGGGTGAGCAGGAACCCGCCCAGGGGAGCGCCCAGGAGGTTGCCGATGATGGTGACGGAAGAGAACCACGAAAGCATCTCGCCCCGGCGGTCGCCGGCCACGCTGACGATGACCGCCATGGACACGGGGCCATAGACGGCGGTGGCAAAGCCGTGGAAAAACCGCACCACCACCAGGGCCTGATAGGTGGAAACCAGCAAGTAGGCCAGGGGAATGAAGGCGAAGCAGGCCAAACCGATGAACAGGGTGCGGGTCTTGCCCAGGATGTCCGAGACCACCCCGGCGGGCATCTTGAAGAAGATGCCGGTGACGGTGGAACTGGCTACGCAAAAACCGATGGCCTCGGGGCCGGCGCCCAGGGAGGCGGCAAACAGGGCCAGCACGGGGGTGCGGGCCAGGGCGTAGGAAGCCCGGGCCAGGAAGCCCACGGCGCACAGGCCGTTAAATATGGCGGCGGAGCGGTCCATGCCGGCTCTCTTTTTCTCTTCTTAAGCGCTGGCAGGAAGGTTAAGCAGGATTCGCCGGGTTTCAAGGGGAGGGCGCGGCGGCGGAGGGCTCCAGGGCCGCCAGGTCCAGGGCATAGTTTCCTTCCAGGAAATTTTTGGCCACCGCTTCGATGCTGGCCTCGCTGGTCATGAGCATGTCCATCTGCCGGGTGAAGTTGAGGAGGCGGCCGATGAGGTCCAATTTTTCTTCGATGACCCCGCAGTCGTATTTCTGCAGCCGGGCGTCCACCCGGTCCCCCTTGACATCCACGGCAAAATCCAACCCCAGCAGCACCAGGGCGATGGCCCGGACCCGCCGGTTGCGCCGCATCTCGTCGGCCGCGCCCCCCTTGAAAGAGAAGGTGATGTAGTTTTTATTGACGGTCAGGCCGCAGTAGCAGTCGAGAACGCTGTAGTGGTAGCCCACCCGGGAGGAGAAATTGAGATATTTGTCGGAGATGATGGCGTAGCTGCGCTCTCCGAAGCGCTCCTCCAGATCGGGGGCGGCCAAAAGCTGCTCCCGCATGACGGAGAACAACCCGGAAAGCTGGATGGGCCGTGGCTCGCGAGCGCGCAAATCCTGGTGCAGCATGCCCTTAAGGAGGGCCTGCAAGGGGACCGAGGCGATCTGGGCCACCGTCACCCTGGCGGCATCTTGGGCGTCAGCGGTGAGGCCGCCCCCCAGATCGATGAGGTAGAGGTCCAACGGAATGGGGGCGTCCAGCTTGACCGCGCCGCCGCCCCTTGCTGACACCAGGTCGCTGATCTGAAACATCTCGGTGTAAGAGAGCTCATGCACCAGCCTGCCCAAGTCGTGGAGGGACCGGCAGTTTTCCGGGGAAAAGTCCGGGGCCTTGGGGTCCACCAGGTGCAGGGGCAGGATGTAATCGGCCACTTGTCCGCAGGGTCTCATAAACCGGGGTGTCCTTCATGTGGGATTCCCGGGCCTGCTGGCGGGCCAGAAGCTCGGGCACCCTACCCTGGTACACCCGGCCCGTATAGGCGTCCACCGTGACTTCCAGGCCCGGCGCAATGGCGCTGGTGGCGGTCTTGGTATCCAGCAGGGCGGGCACCGCGAATTCCCGGGCCAGGGAAGCCATGTGGCCGGAGATGCTGCCCGAATCGGTGACGATGGCCTGGGCCTTGGGCATCACCAGGACAAATTTGGGGGACGAGTGGTGGGCCACCAGCACGGCCCCGTCCGGGAAGCTGAGCAGGTCTTCGTCGCTCTTGACATGAAAGGCCGGGCCGCAGCCCACCCCGGGAAAGGCCGGAGCCCCGCCGGCAAGGAGCAGGGGGTAGCCGGCGGCCACGGGGATGCCGGCCAGGTCCCCTGCCGTGGGCGCCTCCAGGCGCAGGGGCCGGCTTTGCAGCACCAGCAGGCGGCCCTCCCGGTCCAGGGCCCACTCCACGTCCTGGGGCCCCCGGTAGTGGGTTTCCAGTTGCAAGCCATAGCCCGCCAGGGTTTTGACCTGCTCCGGGGTGAGGCAAGACTTATCCTGGTTTTCCGGGGGCACCGGGATTTCCCGCAGGCCCTCGTCCGGGTTGGCCGTAAGCATCACCGGCTTGTGGGCGATCCTGGATTCCAGGATGGTGAGCTGGCCGTCTTTGGCCACCCGGTAGGTGTCCGGAGTGATGACCCCGTCCACCGCGTAGGGCCCCAGGCCCCAGACCGCGCTGATGAGGAGGTTGTCGTCCAGGACGTTGAAGGGATGGCGGGAGTACATCACGCCGCTGGCTTGCGAGTCCACCATCTGGAGGCAGACCACGCTCATGGCGATGTCTTCGTCCCGGATCCCCTTGTTGAGGCGGTAAGAGATGGCCCGGGGAGTGTAGAGACTGGCCAGGATGTCCTTGTAGGCCTGGACGAGTTTCTCGGCAGGGACATTCAAGATGGTTAGATACTGGCCGGCGTAGGAGAGTTCGCTGTCCTCGCCGATGGCGCTGGAGCGCATGGAGACCTTAAGGGTTCCGGAGGCCCCCAGGGCTGCCGCCATCCGGGCGTGGGCGGAGAGGATGGCCTCCGTAAGGGTGGGCGGGACCCGGGCGCCGGCAACCAGCTTCTGGATCTCCTGGCTGACCTGCTGCACGGTTTGGGGGTTCCGGGGGTCCAGCTCCATCTTCCTTTTGTTGATTTCGTCCACCAAGTCATTATGAGCCAGGAAGAGATCGTAGGCCCGGGTGGTGATGGCGAACCCCTCCGGGATGGGGAGCCCGACGCGGGTCAGGGCCTCCCCCAGACTGGCGTTTTTCCCGCCCACGGCATCCACCATATCCTTGTTGACCCGGTTGAGCGGTAAAACCAGTTCCGTCACCGGCAGCTCTTTCCTTTCTCCCAGTTGCGCTTTGATGCCGGCGTTGATCTTATCCAGCACCTGGTAGAGGTAGGGATAACGGTGGCCGGACAGGACGTCCAGGCTCTTGATCATGCGGAAGGCGTGAAACGCGGCCCGGGCCGATTGGGACCGGACATAGGACATGCCGAAGACCTGGTGGCCCTCCAGTTTTTCTTCCAGGTCGGCAATGAGGTTCAGGAGCTGGGTGTTGGAATCGAGCAGATCCTTGAAGCAGGCATAGCGGAAGCGGAAGGCCGCGGCCAGGTCGTCCCGGGAGGGTCTGCCTTTGGGGCCTTTCCACTTCCGATAAAGCTCTCTGAAGAGATTGAGGGTCTCCATGATAAGGGCCTCTTAACTATCAAGAATTATACCAGATCACGGCTCCCCAAGACAGCAGGAAGAAGGCGGCCCCCGGAGCCAGGAAGGGTGATGGGGCGCCGATTGGGGCGGGGATTTCTGCGGCGCCCAAGGAGCCGCTTCCCCGGAAATCGGCTGGAAGCGGTGGCTGCGGCAACCGGCGGCCCTTTACAATCTGTAAAAAATACTGACAGATGCCTTCGTTGGCCGCGGCTGAAAAGTGGCCCCCTTTAATAGGATTAGCAGTATTATCAAGCCCTTAGGCTTCTGGCGACAGGGTCCTGGCTCCTGGCACGCCCGTTGCTTATTTTTTTCGGTGAGGGGGTCCAGCTTCAGGGTCAGGTGGACATTATTGAAAATGATTTTTTTTACCACAAGGTTTAAATGGAAGAACGGAATTTAAATAATGACCAACGGTGGTTAAAGCTATTTCAAAGCTGTTGAATAACGAGGAGGACTTTATGAAAGTGCTGGTGGCAACGGACGGCTCGGAAACTTCTATGAAGGCCGTGGCACGAGCTTTGGAACTGGCGGAGAAGCAAGGGGCGCAGGTGACCTTGATGTCGGTGGCCTATTACGGCGCGGACTATCTCGAAGACATGCCGCCGAACATTCAGGACAAGCTGGAAGACGAAGCCAGGGCCGCGTTGAAAAAGGGCAAGGCCCTGTTTGACGCCAAAAACCTGCCGGTGGAGACGGTGCTGGAAGCGGGGCTGGTGCCGGCCAACTTAATCATCCGCAAGGCTCAAGAGGGCAAGTTTGACCGGATCGTTATCGGCAGCACCGGCCTGAACGCCCTGGAAAGGATGCTAATGGGCTGCAACCGCCGCCAAGGTGGTGGCGCATGCCCCCTGCGAAGTTACGGTGGTCAGGTAACCAAGGATTTTAAGGAGGTCAAGCGCAATGCGTAAATGGTGGGCAAAACTCACGGGGCTGGTGATCATGGTCAGCTTGTTGCTGCCGGAGAATGGCCCTGGCCGCCGGGCCGACGGCGGCCCCCCTGGTAGTGGTAGCCGATACCCGGAAATTTACCGGCTGGGAAGCCTGGTGGACCAATCTGTACAATGAGAGTCACCTTTATTTCGCTCTCCTGACGGTAGTCCTCATTCCCATTATCGGCTTGATTTTTGGACTCCTGGCGGACCTGGTCATGCGCACCATCGGCATTGACCTGGCGCACCGGGACCTGGCGGAGCATTAAGGCTTGCTGAGAACGACGAGGTAGGAGGAAAATACTATGGATTGGCTATATGTTCTGATGCCCATTGCGGGAATCAAGATATTCTGGCCCGGGCTGATCATTTTGGGTGTAGGCGTGGGAATTATCGGCGGCTTCTTCGGCATGGGCGGCGCCTGGATGGTAACCCCGGGCCTGAACATCCTGGGCTTTCCCATGGCCTTTGCCATCGGCACCGACATCGCCCACATGGCGGGGAAATCGCTGATCTCCACCATGCGCCACGGCAAATTCGGCAACGTGGATTATAAACTGGGCCTCATCATGCTGGTGGGCACGGTGGTGGGCTTCGAAGTGGGGGCCCAGATGGTCATGTACCTGGAACGCATCGGGTTGGTGGAACTGTATGTCCGCCTGTTGTACCTGGTGCTGTTGTCCCTCATCGCCTGGATGGTCTTTGCCGACGTGGCCAAGAAAAAACGGAAAGACCGGGAGGCGTTGGCGGCGGGCAAAGAAGTGGACAAGCTGTCCACCGGCCTGGATTGGGCCAAGACCCTGCACAAGATCAAGATTCCCCCGATGGTCACTTTCAAAGAGGCCCAGATCACCTGCACCGCCTGGCTGCCCATTTTTATCAGTTTCGCCACCGGCTGGCTGGCGGGCATCCTGGGGATCGGCGGCGGTCTGATCCGCATGCCGGCCTTGATTTACTTCATCGGCTGCCCCACCCACGTGGCGGTGGGCACCGACCTCTTCGAGGTGATGATCTCCGGCCTGTACGGCACCGGCACCTATACCTACAAAGGCCGCACCGAGTTGGTGGCCGCGGTCATCATGCTGATGGGCGCGGCGGTGGGGGCCCAGATCGGCACCGTGGCCACCAAGTACATCAAGGGCTACGGCATCCGCATCGCCTTCGGACTGGCCGTCATCGGCTGCGCCCTGTCCATCGTCTTGAAGCTTATGCCTGGAGGGTGATCCCGGCGGGCAAAGCCATACTTTGACGGAGCGGCCACGGTCCTGATCCTGGGCCTGGTGAGCGCCATGTCTCTCTATATCTTCGTGCGGATGGTGCAAGGGGCCAAGCAAGAGGTCGCGGCCAAGAAGGCCAAAGCCCAGATCTCGGTGGCGAAGCTGATCCGGGTTTTTCAAGAGGAGATCTAACATGGGGAAAAAACTTAGTTGGTTGGCCCTATTTGCCATCCTGCCCGCTCGTCCTGGCATTGGGGTGCGGCGAACAAGGCAAAGTGGACCAAGGCAGGGTGATCGCCTTTGATAAAGATAAAGAAACGGTGACCTTTATCATCGATGTCAAACATGACACCGCCAATCCCGATTACAGCGGGGCGCCCGTTACCTTTGCGCTGCCCAAGGACCCGGCAGAGCGGGGTGAGGATCCCAAAGCCGGCCTGCGGATGAAGCTGGACACCAAGACCCGGGAAATCGTCATTTACGATCCGGCCTCGCAAGGTATGAAGAAGATTACTTACACGCTCATCGACCAGAAAGAAAACGTGGCCAAGAACAGTCCCCTGGTGGCTGATAAGAAGTTCCCCATCGTGGACAAGGACAAGAAAGCCATCACCGTGTATTCCGGCCGGCAGAAATTGCTGGTGACGTTCTCCGTGCCCGAGGAATACATGGCCCTGCCGGATAATACCTGGGAGGCGGGAGACGAAGTGCGCGTCTACTACAAAGAGCCGGGCAAGGCCGCGAGGTTTATGAACATAACCAGGACGGACATTTTTAAGAAATAAGTTCTCCGCCTGGTGCAGGTGCATTCAGAGAGTCGCCCTGGGGTCACATAATCACCAAACCCAGGGCGATTCTCTTATTTTTGTGGTAAAATAAAGAGGTTGCCGCCATGGCAGATGCCGGCGGGAGAATCTGAAACCTGGGAAGGGATGATGGATTTAGGGCAGGCAAATCGATGGCGCGACCTGGCAAGTAAAATCGGGGCCGCCTTATGCGTGATCGCCTTGCTGGCCCTGGTAGACGGCCTGGTGGTGCATTTTCGGGAACCGGCCAACGTCGTCAAGGTGCTGCCGGGAGCCAGCGTCGATCTTAACGGGGAACTGACCGACGAAGCCAACAGCATTGAGGAATTGACCTATGTGAGCGGTTCGGACCAGCTACAAGTTACTTTTGAGGCGATCCACAAAGGCTATTTTTTGGGAGGGGATATGTGGCGGGGACGGCTGGAGGTGGGGCCGCACATCTCCCCGGGGGAATATAGTCTCACCGTTCTTCCCAAGAAAGCTATTTCGCCCCGGAAGGCGCCGGCCTTCCGCATCCTGGTCTTTCCGGATGTACTCAGTCTCCAGAAAAGCTCTCCCTCCCTGCTGCGGCGGTGGTTCGGGCTCTCCGCCTTCGTGGCGGCGGCAGGCTGCCTGCCGGGAATCGTGCTGGCCTTTGGCGTGGTCTTTCTCCTATCCGGGAAAAGGGACGAGTTGCTGGCCGCCACCGGTAGGGCGGAAGTCTACCGGGTATTGCGGCGGGAGGGGGGTATTGAGATCCGCTTCGGCCTGGGTACCGCCCAGGGCCTGGGACCAGGCTCCCCCGTCAGCATCAGCGATGAGGCGGGCCGGATGGTGGGGACGGCTGAGGTGGAGGCGTCAACCCTGACCGACTCCCTGGCCGTGGTCAGCGGGGATCAGGAAGTTAAAGAAGGTTACCTGGTTTCGGTGCGTAGGGTTTGACGGCACGTCGGGAACCTTAATTGGGTTGGCCTGGGAGCGATAATTCATGCCAGGTTGCGCTCAAGTAGGGTATTTTTCTTGTAGTCGCAGGCTTTAACCTGCGCTTGCACAGGCGAGACGCCTGTGCCACTTTTTCTTATCTATCTATGACAGCACCCTGGTATATAAGGGTAGGCAATAAGCCGAGTCGGCTTTCCGCCCTCTGTCAGTAAGGAAGAAGACCAGATATGTGGCAGGGCCTCAGTCTCCGTGCCCGGATATTTTTACTGTTGGCCGCGTTGATGCTCACCACCCTGGGAGGCGGCCTGGTTACCCTGTGGCATAACTGGGCCATGGATTCCCTGCTGGGCTCCCTGGTGGAAAAAAACGTGGCTTCCTACCATGCCGCGGAGGAACTGGAGACCTCGCTGCTGCGGCAAAAAGGCTTCCTGACCTATTATTTCCTGGACGGCAAGGATGACTGGCTAAAGCAAATGGAGCAGTATAACCAGTCGTTCATCGACTGGCTCCAAAAGGCTCGGAAGTCGGCGTACACCGAGGCCATGGAAGAGATCCTCGGCCAGATTGATACGGAATATCGCGGTTACCTCGTATCCCGGGACCAGGTCATCAAGCTATACCGGGAAGGTAAAAGGGAAGAAGGAGAAAAACTCCATTGGGAGGTGCGCCGCCAGTTCACGGCCCTCCTCAATCTGTGCGAGCGCTACAAGTTGATCCACGAGTATGCCATCGCCCGGGTGCGGACGGAGTCCCAGGCCCGGGCGCGGTTCATCAACGCCTTTGCCCTGGTGGCGATGCCCACCGTGGGCGCCTTGGGCCTCCTGCTGGCCTACGTGCTGATCAAACAGATCCTGGGCCCCATCCGCCGCCTGGCTCTGGAGACCGCCCCGGCCAATCCCGACTCCCAGGTTTCGGACGAAGTGAAGGCCATCAGCAGCCGGGTTTACAGCCTCATCGAGGACGTGGACCAGGCCCAGAGCGAACTGGAGAAAAGCCAGGAACATCTGCTGCAGTCCGGCAAGTGGGCCATGGTGGGCAAGCTGGCCGCCGGGGTGGCCCACAGCATTCGCAACCCCTTGACTTCGGTGAACATGCGGCTCTTTTCCCTGAAACGTTCCCTGAAGATGTCTTCCAATCCCAGCAGGAAGATTTCGAGGTGATTTCCGAAGAAATCCGCCATATCGACAGCATCGTCCGCAATTTTCTGGAGTTTTCCCGGCCTCCCAAGCTGAAGATGCAGAAGATCAGCCCGTCCGACGTAGTGGACCTGGCCCTACAGCTATTGCGCCATCGCCTGGAATCCTACGGGGTGGAAGTTAAGCTGGTTCGGGCCCTGAAGTTGCCGGAGATCTGGGCCGACCCCGACCAGCTCAAAGAGGTGCTGGCCAACCTCCTGGTCAACGCCTGCGAGATGATGCCGGGAGGCGGGACCATCACCATCCAGGAAGAAGAAAAGGTGGAGGCGCGGCTGGGACATGCGGCGGTCATCCGGGTGAGCGACAGTGGGCCGGGAATCCCGGAGTCCATCCAGGATAAGGTCTTTCAACCCTTCTTCAGCACCAAGGAAGAAGGCACGGGCCTGGGTTTGAGCATCGCCATCAGGATCATCGAAGATCATGGCGGGCGTCTGGAATTGGAATCTCAGGAAAAGGCGGGGGCCACTTTCATCATTACCCTGCCCCTCAGGGAAGGGGAAACATGGGCAACATCTTAATTGTGGATGACGATGCCCAGTTGCGGCAGAGTTTTGAGAAGCTGTTAACCGCGGAGGGCCACAGCGTGAGGACCGCGGGGAGCGGCGAGGCGGCCTTGAGCACGATTAAGGCCGACATGCCGGATCTGGTGATCATGGACATCCGCATGCCGGGGATGAGCGGCCTGGAGGCCTTCAAGGCCATACACGAAATCGAGCCCAAACTGCCGGTCATCATCATGACGGCGTTTGGCACCACCGAAACCGCCATCGAGGCCACCAAGCTGGGGGCCTTTGAGTACGTGCTCAAGCCTTTTGAGATTCCCGACATCCTGGCCTTGATCTCCCAGGCCCTGGAGGCGGGGCGCTGCATGCGCTCCCGGGTGGAGCTGGACGTGGCGCCGGATACCGCCGCGGCCGACGCCATCATCGGCAAGAGCAAGCCCATGCAGGAGGTATATAAAGCCATTGGCCGGGTGGCGGCCACCGACGCCACCGTGCTCATCCGGGGAGAGTCGGGCACGGGCAAGGAATTGGTGGCCCGGGCCATTTACCAGCACAGCCTGCGGGCCGCCAAGCCGTTTCTGATCATCAACTGCGTGGCCATCCCCGAGACCCTGCTGGAGTCCGAGCTCTTCGGCTACGAAAAGGGGGCCTTTACCGGGGCCGTAAACCGGCGGGTGGGAAAGATCGAGCAGGCCAACGGCGGCACCGTGTTCCTGGATGAAATCGGCGACATGCCCTTCAGCATCCAGGCCAAGATCCTGCGACTGCTGCAGGAAAAGAGCATCGAACGCCTGGGCGGCCGGGAGCCCATCCCGGTGGACGTGCGCATCATCGCCGCCACCAACCGGGACCTGGAGGCGGCCCTGGCCGAGGGGCGCTTCCGAGAGGACCTCTATTACCGCCTCAAAGTGGTGACCCTGTGGCTGCCGCCTTTGCGGGGCCGGGCCGTCGACATCCCGCTACTGGTGGAGTACTTCCTGGCCCGGTTTGCTAAAGAGATGGGGGTGGACAACCCGGGCATGACCCCGGAGGCCAAGGGCCTGCTCAGCAGTTACCAGTGGCCGGGCAACGTCCGGGAGCTGGCCAACGCTATGCAAAAGGCCCTGATTTTCAGCCGGGGCTATCCCATCCACCCCGAGGACATTTCCCGGGCCATGGGGGGCGAAGCGGCGGCGAAAGAGGGCGGCGACCACCGGGCCGATGAGATTATCCGCCAGTGGGTGAGGCAAACCCTGAGTTCCGGTGAGGGCAAGGACTTGTTCGACAATTTCATGGACCGCTTCGCCAGCCTGCTCGTCAGCGAGGCGTTGGACCTCACCGGCGGCAACCGCAGCCGGGCCGCCAAACTTCTGGGCATTTCCCGCCCCACCTTGCTCTCCAAGATCGAAAAATACCGGCTGAGGCTGGAGACCTCCGTCAAGCTGGAAGGCTCTTGATCAAGGGTGGGTCCGTCCTGGGGGGCGGCGTTAAGCCGCCCGTTTTCTCCCAGTCCGGGCTATTCCACCGCAATCCCCAAAATCTAGCACCCATCATTCGTAAAGGGCACGGCCCGCCGTGCCCCTACAATAAGACCCTGATTTAAAGGGCAGGTTAAATGCGGGGTGGGCATGGCCCACCAATACTCTAAGCTCCGCTCGAGAACCTCTGGAAAAGAAGTTAGTTTCCTTCCCTTTCTCCGGCTTTTACAAACTGTAAAAAATAGCTACAGGTCTCCCTCCCCAGGGCCGGAAGGCGCAGACGGCCAGTCCTTCCATAGTTACAATCAATTCAAGTAGTTAACTCAATTATCCGGCGAGGGCTGTTTGGCATGGCCGTTGCTCTACAATGGTACGAGGGACAATTCCGTGGCCAAACAACCATGTAAAATCTTGATCGCGGACCGCAACCGGCATGTGCGGGAATTTTTGCGCCGGGAGCTGACCGCGGAGGGCTACCAGGTGGAGGTGGCCCGGGACGGCCGAGAATTGTTGGACAAGATCGAAGGGGCTGCTCCGCCGCAGCTGCTGATCCTGGATCTGGAGATTCCGTATCTGGACGAGTTGCAGGTCTGGGCCCGGCTTAAGGATTGCCGCGCGCCGCTGCCGGTGGTGATCCACACTTTCCTGCCCGAATACCCGACGCACCTGACTGTCCCCATTGCCGCGGCGTTTCTGGAAAAGAAAGGAGACACGGACCAATTGAAGTCCGTGGTGGCCGAAGTGATCCGGAAGAATTATCCCCAGGGGGTGGCGGCCGCCAGGAAGAGAATCCTTTGAAGAGTGTAGAGTTAGGCTGCAAGGGGGAAACGGTGGCAAGCTATTTCTGGCCCTTTAAGGGGGGCGCCCGGCGGGAGCGGTGGGTCGCCGCGGCCATGCTGCTGGAGCTCTGGTTGACCTGGTGGGGATTATACGTCCTGGCAGGGGCCCTCGGGCAGCATTAACAGAGGCCGTAAGCCCAGCCGCAGATTCTTTAACCCTACTTTCTTGGGACAGCGGGGATGGCGGGAGAAGGGCTATTGGTGACGGATTCTCAAGGTGCATTCCATGGCTAGGTTTAAGTCGCGAACCGGCTTCGCCTCGGGCTTCCAGCAGACGCTGGTATTTTTAAGTCAAGTTAGTGAAGACCCCTTTATCTGCTGGCGCCACTGGACCGGGAGACCGGGATATCTGGGAAGGGTGCCAAGGCCCTGGGGCCTTGTGGAGCCTCGCTCCCGGGTGGCAGGGATTGGGGGCCGGGAAGAAGCGGGCGCTTCGAGAAATGAGGGCCGACATCCAACTGGCGCCGTCAAGATGAAAATTAATTGAACCGGGGCAGCGAATCTCCACCCCCACCCACTTGGTTATGGCCAGATTGCTCCAGCGGCTAAAGACGCTTTTTTCCGCCGAGCCCGCTCCGGCGGTCTCCCTGGAAGAACTGCGGGCGGTTTTCAAAGCCAAGTATCACGCCTTCAAGCTGCTGTTGGCGGCCAACAACAACGCCCTGCAGCTGATGACCGACATGGAGGCGGCCCGGAGCGGCAGCTACAGCTTCGGGATGACCTTTGTGCGCTCGCACGCCACCGCGGTCTGCGTCAACGTTTATTCCATCATCAAATATCTGAATGAATTATCCGGTCGCAGGTACCAGGCGCTGGAGGGCGTTTTCGCGGGCATCGAAAAAAGAATCGGTGAGGTTCTGAGAACCAGGCAGGCCCCGGCTGTTTCTGAACTGGTCCTGCCTTTAAGCCAGATTCACCAGGAGATGGCCGACGGCGTGGGCAGCAAAATGGCCAACCTGGGTGAGATCAGCACCAGGTTGCCGGAAATTACCGTGCCCGACGGTTTTGCCGTCACCGCCGCGGCCTACGACCTCTTTATCACCCACAATCAGTTGCAGGACGAAATCAACCGGCGGCTCCAGGCCCTGGAACAAGAAGACATCGGGGATCTTTACCGGAAAAGCTCCGAAGTGCAGATGCTTATCATCGGCGCCGAAATGCCGCCGCAGCTGGTGGAGGCCATCAGCCAGGCTTATGGTGAGCTGGAGGCCAGGGCCGGCGACGCCCTGAGGGTGGCGTTGCGCTCCAGCGCCATCGGCGAGGACGCGGCGGATACTTCCTTTGCCGGACAATACCGCTCGGAACTGAACGTCAGCCGGGAAAACCTCTTCACGGTCTACAAGGAGATTCTGGCCAGCAAATATGCCCTGACCGCGGTGAGCTACCGGATGCACAAGGGCCTGCGGGACGAAGACGTGGCCATGTGCGTAGGTTGCATGGCCATGGTGGACGCGGCCAGCGGCGGGGTCATGTATTCCCGGGACCCCAACGATATCCGGAGGGATGCCATCTTCATCAACGCGGTGCACGGGTTGGCCAAATCCGTGGTGGACGGCACGGTGACCCCCGACCTCTTCGTCATTTCCCGGGGCGAACCGCCGGAGATCATCCAAAGGGAGATCCGGGAAAAGGAGCTGAAGGCGGTATGCCTGCCGGAAGAAGGGGTGCTGCTGGAATCGGATGAACAGGGGGCGCGCCCGGCCCTTACCGACGAGGAGGCCCTGACCCTGGCCAGGATCGCCCTGAACCTGGAAGAACACTTTCAGGCGCCCCAGGACATCGAGTGGTGCATCGGCAGGGATGGCCGCGTCTTCGTCCTGCAAAGCCGGCCTCTCAAGCAATTGGCCGCCTCCTCCCGGGAGGAGGCGGCCGTCTCCTTGCCGGTGGAGAATCCCGTTTTGGTGCGGGGCGGGGAAACCGCGGGCCCCGGGGTGGCGGCGGGGCCCGTCTACCTGGTGAAGAACAACCTGGACCTGCTGAAGTTCCCGCAAGGCGCGGTCCTGGTCACCTCCTTTCCCCACCCCAGTTGGGCCACCCTGCTGAGCCGGGCGGTGGCGGTGGTTACCGACCGGGGCGGCATTACCGGGCACCTGGCCAACGTGGCCCGGGAATTCGGCATTCCGGCGCTGTTCAACACCGGAGAGGCCACGGCCCATCTGGTCCCCGGCGAGATGGTCACCGTGGACGCGGACGGCCGCGCCGTCTACCAGGGCAGGGCGGAGCCTTTGCTTGAGCTGGCCGCCCCCAAGAAAGGCCTCATGGCCGGCACCCCGGTGGGGGAGACCTTGAAGGAAGTCATGGCCTTCATCACGCCCCTGAACCTCACCAACCCGGAGGCTCGGGACTTCACCCCCCAGGGGTGCCGCACCCTGCATGACATTACCCGCTTTGCCCATGAGGTTTCCGTCAAGGAGATGTTCTCCTTGGACAAGACCCAGGCCTTCTCCAAATACTTCATCAAGCGCCTGGTCACCACCGTGCCCTTGCAGTGGTGGGTCCTGAACCTGGAGGACGGCTTCAAAGAGGAGGTGCCGGGAAGGGAGGTGGAGCTGAGCAACATCGCCTCGGTTCCCATGCTGGCCCTGTGGGAGGGCATTACCGCGGTCCCCTGGGAAGGGCCGCCGCCGGTGGACACCCTGGGTTTCATGTCCATTGTCATGGGGGCGGCCACGGACCCCAATCTCGCCACCGCCGGGGGCACCATCTTCGGCAACCAGAACTATTTCATGATTTCCCGGGATTTCTGCAACCTGACCAGCCGCCTGGGTTTTCATTTTTCTACGGTGGAGGCCCTGGTGGGAGACAAACCTTTTGAAAATTACCTCCGTTTCGCCTTCAAAGGGGGCGCCGCGGATTACCCGCGCCGGGTGCTGCGAGCCCGGTTTGTGGGCGACCTCCTGGAGAGGTACCATTTCAAGGTGGACGTCAAGGAAGACGCCCTCTTCGCCCGCCTGGAGGGGGAGGACCGGGACTACATGCTGTCACGTTTGCGCATTCTGGGATACGTCACCATTCACACCCGCCAGCTGGACATGATCATGCTCAACGCCTCCGAGGTCCAATATTATTCGGATAAGATCAGCAAGGACCTTGATGGGATAGTCCTGCCTATACAGGAAAAGGGGGGCGCAGACTGAAGTAGGGGCGCCCGGCGTACCAAGGCGGGGGATAAGGGGGCGGACCCGGGGGTCCGCCCCCACAATTTTCCCGGCTAAAAAAATGGTACTAAGGCTGGGGGAGGAACCGTGGGTTTGGAGGCGATACAACCAGGGCGCGGCGGTTCTCCTTTTTAATTGTGGTGGGATTTGTTACACTGGCAAGGTATCTCACCTAAATCTCACGGGGGGAGGGACAGACCATGGCGCTGGGCATAAGGCGGGTTGGCGGGAAGCTAGCCCTGGCGGCCTGCTTGACTCTGGCCTTAATCATGGGAACCGGGTTGGGGGCCCGGGCGGAAAGGAGACATCCATTGGTCAAACTGCAAACCAGCATGGGCGACATCACCCTGGAGCTTTACCCGGATAAGGGCCCGGCCACGGTGGCCAATTTTCTGCAGTATGTCAAAGACGGGTTTTACGACGGCACCATCTTTCACCGGGTCATCAACGGCTTTATGATCCAGGGGGGCGGCTTTGACGCCGACCTGAGCCAGAAACCCACCCGGGCGCCCATCAAAAACGAAGCGGACAACGGCCTCGGCAACGACGCCTACACCATCGCCATGGCCCGCACCATGGACCCCGATTCGGCGAGCTCCCAGTTCTTCATCAACGTGGTGGACAACAGGGCCCTGAACCACACCGGCAAAAACCCCCAGGGTTGGGGCTACGCGGTGTTCGGCAAGGTGATCAAGGGCAAAGAAGTGGTAGACAAGATCAAGGCGGTGGCCACCGCCAACCAGGGCATGCACCAGAACGTGCCGGTGCAGCCGGTTACCATCGTCAAGGCCTCGGTGGTGGAGAAATAACATCGTGTATCGTAAGTACCTTCACTAGATAATCTGATTGCATCCCCCCTCCCCTGGTGGGAGGGGGTCGGGGGGCGGGGGAAAGAAATAGCAATCATAAAAATATTCACCCCCACCCTGACCCTCCCCCATCAAGGGGGAGGGAAAATCTAAATGTAAGCTATTCCCGGACGACTAGCAGATAGACCGATGGCTGAGGAGATTTTAATCCGGGACGCCGCTCCGGGCGAGCTCAACGCCATTGAAGACCTGGTGAAAACCGCCTACCAGGAGTTTAAGCCACTGATGCCCGAGTTTGCCTGGGGCAGATGGATGGCCAGCATCGAGGCGGCCATCCACTTTAGGGCCGGGATGTTGGTGGTGGCCGAGCAGGACGGCCAGATCCAGGGGGCGGTGAAATTTTTCTCCGACGCCTCCCAGGCGGCCATGGGCCAGTGGCCGCCCGGCTCGGCCCTGATCAGGATACTGGCCGTCTGGCCCCAGGCCCGGGGCCAGGGCTACGGCACCCGCCTGACCGAGGAATGCCTCCGCCGGGCCCGGACCTTAAAAATCCCCACCGTCTTTCTCTACACCGGCACCTTTATGGATGCGGCCCGGCGTATCTATGAGAAATTGGGGTTCAGGCGCGTCCCGGATATGGACCGGGACCCGGGCCCCATCGCCTATCGCCTGGATTTGTAAAAAACGAACGTTTTAATAAGAGGAAGGGGCGAAAGGCCAATAAAAAAGCGACCCGGAGGCCGCTTTGGCTAATGGAAAAATTGCGGGAAATCTATTTGGTAGCCGATGCCCCTTTTTCTTGCTCTGGCTTTGCGGCTTTCGGTTGAGGGGCAGGAGTAGGGATATTATGGGCCAGTTTCCATTCTTCAAAGGTCATGATCTGATTAGGCTTTAAACCGCTCTTTTCCCGGTCCAGGTTCAATTTCTCCATATCCATTTTATAGGTGTTGTAAGTCTGTATATGCTTGGCCTGGGCATCCTTGTTAGCCGCCTCGTCCTTGGAAGAACTGACAGCGTATCCGGCATAGCCAACCGCAGCCGCCAAACATCCTTGAGTCGCCAGAAAGCTCCCAAGCAGTATCAAGGAAACGAATTTTCTCAACATCTTATTTCCTCTCCCTATAAAGTTTTTGATATGGGGAAAATCAATCCTCAGTCATAAATTTCTTCATCTGTCTCCTTGAACCTCTTCTTGACTCCATCTCTATCTGGGCCTCCCCAGAACCTTCTTTTTGAAGGACTCCATTTTCATCAAAAGCAAAGATTAATTTTTTTGCTGAGCTGTCTGCACCACCCGCGAAAAGACCGACGATAGGGATAAAAGTTGCAGGCTTGGCTTGCACCTGGGCATAAGAATAAACCCAAGTCTCTTTTCCATTCGCTCCATACTTTTTGCCGTTTGGCTCTCCCAGCATGGCTTTGATTTCAGCTTTGGTTGTTTTCCCATATTCAATTTGCGTCGCCGGATTGAAGTCAACGACTTTCGGATTACCAGAAGAAGCGCAACCAGCCAAAGCTAAGGCCACAATAATGAATCCAGCCAATAAAACCTTTCTCATCGTAGTACCATCCCATTATGCCCTTCATTGCACAAATGGAGGGTTGTTGTCAAATGTAAATTTCGATGAAGGGAAGGGTAAGGGCCAGGTGGAGGGGCAGATCGCCCCGTGGCGGGCCGTAGACATTATGGAACAATAAAGGGCAAATGGGTCCTTCATTGTTAAGGAGACTACATAAGGGAATCACATTTTTTAAGCTCTTTAGAAGCCTCCTTCCATATTTCTGGAATTAATATTTCTATAAAATATTTTCCCTTATGTGGTTTTATTCTTGGATATTGTCTCATAAGCATTTTACCAAGTGGAGAGCCTATGTCTATCACATCACTATCAATTTCTGCATATTTGTTTCCTGTCTCCCTAGCCATTCTAAGGTTTTGTATCCTTTCGTTCATGATTTTGTTTGTCAGCATATAATGCTCTAGCGTTTTATTAAGACATTCTGACAATTCTGGATTCCTTTTTGCTTGTTTGCTATTCACAAAAGACTCTACTTCTACTTTTGTATCAGCGAGTGCAGTTGCAAAATCTTTATAATTAATTCCTGTTTCTGTCTTGGCCTCAAGCTTTTTTAAAGCTTTAACGGCATCCTTGGCAGATTGACCAAATGCCACTCCAGTTAGTCCCATGAAGATAATTAGCGTGATGCTCAAGATTCTTCTCATAAACTTCTCCTTTTAATCCCTTCATGGCACAAATGGAGGGTTGTTGTCAATAAATTATGATGCAGGTAGGGTAAGGGCCAGGGGCTTTTTTGTAAGTAGCCCCTGCCCCCTCCCTCAAAATCCCTCTCCCAACCAAGATAGGATGAAGGGTGCGCAATGTGCACCTTCCAAAATCCTCTGAGGGTCATTCCGAGATCTATTCCGAGGGGGTGCGTTTCAGGTCGCGAGATTTCCGGGGTTGCACCTTGGAGCCGTATTTATTGGCGTAGACCTGGGTAAACTCCGCGCCCAGGAAGAAAATCTGGGCGGAATAATAGACCCAGAAGAGCAGCACCGCCAGGGAGCTGGCGGCGCCGTAGGCCGAGCTGATGCTGCTTTTGGCCAGATAGCGGCCCAGGATAAAGTTGCCGAGAGTGAAGAGTAGAGCGGTGATGGCGGCGCCGATCCAGACGTCGCTCCAGGCGATTTCCACCTCGGGCAGGACCTTGAAGACGATGGCGACCAGCAGGGTGAGGAGGGCGATGGAGAAGATCAGGTTGGCTACTTGAAAGAAAAAGACCGGGAGGGGCAGCACGTCCCCCATGAAGCGGCTCACCGCGGCCAGCCCGGCGCTCGCCAGCAGCGACAGGACCAGCAGAAAGCCGATGCCCAGCACCAGGGCGAAGGACAGCAGCTGCACCGTGAGGTATCCTTTGATGTCGACGTGGGGATTCGGCTTGACCCCCCACATGAGGTTGAGGGCATGCCGCAGCATCACGAAAGTTCGGGTAGCCCCGTACAGCAGCACCGCAAGGCCGATGATGGTGGCCGCGAGGCCCGAGCCGGGCCGGAAGGCGGCGCTGAGCATGATTTTAACCGCCCGGGCGCCCTCGGGACCCGCCACCTCTTGCAGCCGGTGCAAAATTTCCGCCTGGACTTGGGCCCGGCCGAAGATGAAACCAACCACCGCAATGACCACGATGAGCAGAGGGGCCAGGGAAAAGGTGGTGTAAAAGGCCAGGGCTGCCCCCAGGGTGGGGGCGTTGTCCTGGCTCCATTCGCGGTAAGTCTCTACCAGCAAGTCCCAGACAGCCCTGGTCTGTTTTTTGGCTCCGGCGGTTATTTTTTTCCCGTCCATGGCAGGTACCCGGAAGCGGCATCTCGGGGCCCAAGTCCTTGGCAGTGGCGAGTCTTGGGGTTAGTTCCCTTCGGGGTCGCCACCCTGGGGCTTGAACTTGAGGGCCGCCGAATTCAGGCAGTAGCGGAGCCCGGTAGGCGGCGGGCCATCGTTAAACACGTGACCCAGATGGGCGTCGCAGCGGTTGCACCGCACCTCGGTCCGCTTCATGAAAAAGCTGCGGTCCGCCGCGGTCCTGACGCGGTGCTCCGAGATGGGGGCCCAGAAGCTGGGCCAGCCGGTACCGGAGTCGAACTTGGTGTCGGAACCGAACAGGTCATTGCCGCAGCAGACACACTGATAAAGCCCCTTGCCTTTAAAATCGTGATACTTGCCGGAAAAGGCCGGCTCCGTCCCCTTCTGCCTGGTGATGCGGTACTGCTCCGGAGTGAGGAGCCGGCGCCATTCGGCGTCGGTTTTGACGACTTTCTCCACGGGGCTTCTCTCCTGAACTTGGGAGACCTGGGCAGGAAGCGCGGCCAGGGTCCTGGCCTGCCTGCCCACCAAAAACAGGGCCAAGAGCAACGCTAGGCCGAGATAAGTTAAGGGCAAAATTCGCTTAAGCAAGGGTTACCTCTTTCCATTGGCCTTCGGGTAGGATGGTTGGCGATCATTGGTTGGAACCGCAGCCCACTCGTGGGTTACTGGCCGATGATTTTCACCAGCACCCTTTTGCGGCGACCGCCGTCGAATTCGCCGTATTTTTCCCCTAAAATTTGAAAGTTAGTATCTGATACTACCCTTGAAATCCTATACGCTAGTGTAATATGTTTACTTAGCTCCTGCTTTCTCTAATATAGTAATTATATTTTTATAATATTTTCTTCGTGCAATATCCATGGCAGTAACGTTACCGCTTATAGTCTTTGCATTTATATCTGCGCCTTTCTCTATCATAACCCTGACAATATCATCGCGCCCGCTATCAACGGCATACATTAATGCAGTGCTTCCAGTCCCAGGATCTCTATAATTAACGTCTGCACCCTTATCAATCAGAAGCTTAGCAATATTAATATCACCCAGATCTATGGCCGTCATTAAAATAGTAACTCCTTTGGGAGTTTTAAAATTAGCATCGCCACCCTTCTCTAGAAGGATATTTGCTGTATCATAGTGACCATTGGCTACAGCAAAAAACAAAGGTGGAATACCTTCTATAGTTTTATAATTAGGATCCAATTTTTTGTCCAACAAACTTCTTAATTTATCAGATTGGCCTCTTTTTGCGGCAAACATCAAGGCTCTAATATCATTCTCTTTATCATCAGCGCTTGAGTTTGCAATGCCTATGAGGCCATCTTTTTTTAGTTTCTTGGCAGTAGTATCAGCAAGTGAAGTAATTAGCGTGTCTAAATTTGCAAATGCATTGCCACCTGTTACAGAAGAGGAAGCCCATACAGATTTCCCTGTCAACGTATCTATAAGATTAATGTCGAATTTAACGCGAAGCTTTGATATATATCCTCCTGGAAATTCCATTGTTGATGAAAAACCCTTGTAATAAATAGTTGAGGATTGACCCGGTAAATATTCGATCTTTTTATCAGCCTCTGAGAAATCAACTTTCAATATACCATCAATATAATTATCATTGATTATTTTGATAACCTTGTCATCAGATAAATCTGATATAGAGGGTAGAAGTTCTAATGAAGTGATAGATTTCCCGCCATTTTGGATAATATAAGAAGCTAAGGACTTTTCTAATAGCATTCTACTATCATAATCTAATAGATTGCATATTACAAGAACATTGCTGAAGTTCTTTCCGGAAAAATCCTTGTCTTTCAAAGAGGTGATTATTGTTTTAGCACAACCATAGTTCATAAATAATATTATATAAATGGCACCCAAGAAAACACTATTTTTTATAAATTTATACATAATGGCTCTCCATATTGTCAATTTTAAATTTATTGTACCCCGGTGATTAATCTTTCTACCATTATTTTAATGACCAATTAATTAGTCTTATTGTGAAAGATTCTTATATTATTTGGTCGTATGACCATTAATTCCATAGATTGACAAGATCAGTCAATATAATTTTTACAAAAAATGTTTATATTATCGTACTTTTGCAGAAGCAGCTATTTAAGCAGGTATAGGCCCCTTATTCGCCGATGATCTTCACCAGCACCCTTTTGCGGCGACCGCCGTCGAATTCGCCGTAGAAGATCTGCTCCCAGGGGCCGAAATCCAGTTTGCCTTTGGTCACGGCCACCACCACCTCCCGTCCCATGATCTGCCGCTTCAGGTGGGCGTCGGCGTTGTCTTCCCCCACGTTGTGGCGGTACTGGGACACCGGGGCATGGGGCGCCAGCTTCTCCAGCCAGACCTCGTAGTCGTGGTGCAGCCCGGACTCATCGTCATTGATGAAGACGCTGGCGGTGATGTGCATGGCATTCACCAGAAGCAGGCCCTCGGTGATGCCGCTTTCCTTGAGGCACTGCTCGATCTGGGGGGTGAGGTTGATGAAGGCCCGGCGGGAAGGCACACTGAACCAGAGTTCCTGGCGATAACTTTTCATGGAAGTTCCCTTGCTCTCATTTTACTCAATGTTTCACTCTGTCAAAAGTAGGGCCAATCTGTCAAGGCGAGGGAGAAACCTTGCGGGCCGGGAGGGCGGGGCCCCCCAAAAGAAGGGCCAGGTCCGGGGACCTGACCCTGATGGAGACCAGCGCCTCTAAGGAGATTACTACTTGGCTTCCGGGGATTTTTCCAGGGTGATGCCCTCTTCCTGGATTTTCTTCATATATTTTCCCGGGTCTTGCCGGAACTTCGCATCGCATCCATTGCAACAGAAGTAGACGCGTTTGCCCTGGCAGTCCACGTAGACATCCTTGTTAAGGTTGCCACCCAGAACCGGGCAGACCGTCTGGGTCTTGGCGTCGGCGGCCAGCACCGAGCCCGCTGCAAAGATGCCCAGGACCAGGGCCAGGAACAGTAACTTCAAAATTCTCATGATTCCTCCTCAAATTTTACCTCAGTGGATATTGAGGAATTACCGTCCTCGCACACTGACTGATGGGGGCCGGGGAATAGATTTCTAATCCCAGCATAATTATATATATTATTAAGCTCATCCCCATCAAAGTCAAGATTGAACCAGCAAGAAGGTTCCTTTTTCCGGCAGCCCAGTCTAAAATTTTGCCGGCAAGGCTTTGGGAGCAAAAGGGGCAGAAAGGATAACAAGATGGGCAAAATCAAGGTGGAGCGCCATCCCAGCGAGGTGCGGCTCCAGGAGTTGGGGGTTGCCGGCTGGCCCATCTGGACCCAGGAGGCCTCGGAATTCCCCTGGACTTACGACGAGCAGGAAACCTGTTTTTTCCTGGAGGGGGAGGTGACCGTTACTTGCGACGACGGCGACATTGCCCGGGTGGGCCAGGGGGACCTGGTGACCTTCCCGGAGGGCCTGTCCTGCACCTGGAAGATCGGCCGGGACGTGAAGAAGCACTACCGGTTTGGGTGAGAGGTCATATTCCAGTAAGGCTGATATTAAACCCGACCATTCGCAGGAATCGTCAGGGGTGGCCGATGCCAGGGCGACTGCCCGGTTCATTCTATAAATAGAACTTCAATCTCACTATAGCGATGCCGATCAGGAGAAATATCAAGAGGAAAATCCCTCCAACGCTGGTCAGGAAGTATTGCTCTTCGGAAACGGTTCTTTTCATAACCACCTCCTTGGTAATTTCCTGGTAGTTATGGCCACCCCGGTCCCACCGGACTTCGGCGCCATGACCTCAGGTATAAGGTTGTTGTAAATTCAACTTTCTTCTTTAAATAAATCCATGTAAATCAGTGCAATCCATGATTTTTGGTCTCGTTTTCCCCGAAAGGCGGCCGAAAGGTCTTCCAGTAAGGCCAGTGGCCTGAACTCCGAAAAGGGTTCATTTGGGTATTCGGCAACAAATCCCCAGGAGATTAAAAAAAGGGGACTCTGGCAGAGATCTCGGAAAACCAGGAATTCTTTAAGGGCGGAGACAGGTTTTAAGTTATTAACAGGAGGGGTTGGAGGTGACCCTGACCTTTAATTCACTTGCCGGGTCCGTGGAAAGGCCCTGTTAAAAAGCGTTACAGGAAGAGACATATTTCCAGGGCAAAGTTACCAAACTACTCCTCGGTTTTTTCCTCTGACTCACTCAAGTCCAGCAAACCGGATTTCTTGAGGGCCGCCACGCCGCCTTGCACGTTCACGGCGTTGCAGAGGCCCGCGGTTTCCAGTTGCCGCAGGGCCTCATAGGAGCGCACCCCCGAGTTGCAGACCACCAGCAGGCGCTTGTCCCGGGGGATCTCGTTGAGGCGGCGCCTCAGGGTTTCCTGGGGGATGTTGAGCCAGCGCTCGCCGAAGAGGTCCACGTAGGGGGCGGCGTTGGCCGCGCCCCGCACGTCCAGGCAGATGGCGTCCGCGGCCTGCTCCGTCAGGAAGCACTTCTCGAATTCGGCCACGTCCACGGTGCGGTTGTAACCGTCCAGGATATTTTCCGCGGTGTTGGCCACCGCGTTGACGATGTCCAGGGCGGCGGCGAAGGGCGGGGCGTAGGCCACCTCCAGGTTGGAGAGGTCTTGTAAGTCGGCCTTAAAGGGCAAGATTGCAGCTATGCTATTAATGCGGCCCACCAGGGCGTCGCCGTTGTGGCTCAAACCCTGGGCGCCGAGCAGACGGCGAGTCTTCTGGTCCACTACCAGCTGCAGGTACATGAGGTCCTGGTTGGGGTAGAAGTGGGCCCGGTCGGCCTGGATCACCAAGGCGGCAGCGGCGTCGAAGCCCTCATGCTGCGCGGCCTTAAGAGTCAGGCCGGCGCCGGCGACCGCCAGGTCAAAGACCTTCAGGGTAAAGGAGCCCACAATGCCGTTGAAGGTGGCAGAGCCCCCCGCCAGGTTGGTGCCGATGACCCGGCCCTGACGGTTGGCCAGGGACCCGGAGGGAAAGTAGGCGGGTTTCCCGGTGATAAGGTGGTGGTTGTCGATGCAGTCGCCGCCGGCGTAGATCAATGGGTCGGAGGTCTGGAGGTGGCGGTTTACCAGGATGCCCCCGGAGGGGGAAACCAGCAGCCCCGCGTCTCGGGATGGCCAGGGCCCGGGTGCGGGTGCGGACCCGCACCCCCTTGGCTTCCTCAAAGAATTCCGGCGTCCGCAACATATGGAAGCTGGTGCTCATCAACTCCTTGATGTCGCTCAGATCGCCGGAAATGTAATAGGGAATGCCGCAGCCGCCGTAAGAGATGTATTCGCCCTGATCCACCATGGTGACTTCAAAGTCGGGGCGCACGCGCTTGAGGCGGCAGGCCACTTTGGGGCCCAGGGCCACGGCGCCGATGATGATTACACGTTTGGATTCCATGATTTTCCTTTCTGGAGAGCCAGAGCTTAATTGCAGAAATTAGCGAATCGCTGGAAAATCCCCCTAAATCCCCCTTTTTCAAAGGGGGACTTTAGCATTGATTATCTTTGCGGAGGCTCGCGCTTACCCAGTCTGATTTTGAAAGCCAAGTCCTAGTGTCATGTTTCAGAAGTACCGTGCCAAAGTATGGGCCACATATTCTCCCTCTCAGCCTGCGGGAGGGGGTTGGGGGGAGGAAGATTCTTTTCTCAAGGCGTGAGAATCCCAAATAATTTTGCCACCCCCACCCCAACCCTCCCCCATCAAGGGGGAGGGAATTACCAGGCTCGCTTTGGTAAAGTATTTCCGGGACGCCACCCTAGAGCCGGTCTGGTTCATAACGCTGACCTAAGATTTTAACTTCTCAGGTCCGTTTTCTTTCTGGCCGGATTGGTCCGGGGCTTTGTGGGTGCCGTTGCAGGTGAGGGTGTCGGCGCGCCAGAGGCGCTGCATCCTGGTGCCGGCTCGGCGGTGGTCGCAGGACTCGAGCCCGCAAATGGGACACTCCGGTTCCATGCAGGGGTCGGCATGGATGAGGATGTCCGCCTGGCCCTCAAAGTAATCGTTGAGGATCTTTTCCAGTTTTTTGACTTCAGCATGGCTCTCTTTCAGGGAGAGGTCCCGGGGCAGGATGAGATGGAAGTCGATGAGGACGCGGGTGCCGGCCCGGCGGGCCCGGAGTTGATGGATGTCGATCCACATGGGCCGGCGGTGATCGGCGATGACCTCGCAGATTTCGTCCAGGAGGCGGGGGTCGGAGGTGTCCATGAGCCCGGCCCCGGCCTGGTGGACCAGGCGGGCGCCGGTGACCAGGATGTTGAGCCCCACCAGGAGGGCCACCGCGCCGTCCAACCAGTACCAACCGGTGAACATGACCCCCAGAAGACCCACCAGGACCCCGACGGTGGTGTAAACGTCAGTGAGCACGTGCTTGCCGTCGGCGATAAGAGTTATGGAATGGGTGCGTTTGCCCACCATGACCAGGGCCAGGCCCAGGAGGAGGTTGACCAGGGCGGCGCCCAGGATGAGGAGCAAGCCCTTTTCCAGCCTGGGGATGGCCTGGGGGTGCAGGAGACGGGGCCAGGCCGCGTAGAAAATCCCCAGGGCGGCCAGGATGATGAGGGCGCCCTCGAAGCCGGCGGAGAAAAATTCGATCTTGCCGTGGCCGTAAGGGTGGGTGGGGTCCGGACTCTTGGCGGCGAAGATGATGCTGCCCAGCGCGAAGCTGGCGGCCACCACGTTGATGATGGACTCCAGGGCGTCGGAGAGGATGGCGGCGGAGTCCGTCAGCCAGAAGGCGAGGAACTTCACGGCCATCAGCCCCAGGCCGATGGCCAGGGAGGCAATGATGGCGATGAGGCGGCGCTTGAGGTTGGCGGCTTCCGGGGAATTCATCAATTAACTTCCGGTTCTTCCCCCCATTACCTACCACATAGGCCAAAAATGTAAAAGCCCCCTAATGGGGGCTTACTATTTCAACCAGGAAATTGGCAATCAGCCAAAATTATCTTACTTCCCACGCAGGGCGAACTGGGCCATTTTGCGGCGCACGTAAGCCAGCTGACCCTGGAGGGGGATCTCCATGGGGCAGAGGTCGTCGCAGGCCATGAGGCCGATGCAGCCGAAGACGCCTTCGTCAGTGCCCACCACCTCGAAGTATTGGGCCCGGGGGCGCTCGTCCCGGGGGTCGATCATGAAGCGGGCGATGCGGTTCAGGAAGGCGGCCCCCACGAAGTCGGCCCGCATGTTGGCGGTGGCGCACCCGGCGACGCAGCAGCCGCACTCGATGCAGCGCTCGGCTTCGTAAATCTCCAGGGCCGTGGGGTTGTCCATGCGCTCCTCGACCTCCTTGGGGTCGAAGACCTTGCCGGTGTGGATCCAGGCCTCGGTGCGGACGTTCAAGTAGCGGAACCAGCAGCCGGTGTCCACCGAGAGGTCGCCTACCAGCTTGAAGACCGGCAGCGGCATGAGGGTGATCTTCTCGGGCAGGTCCTGGGTCAGGGTCTTGCAGGCCAGGCCCGGGCGGCCGTTGATGAGCATGGCGCAGGAGCCGCAGATGGCGGCCCGGCAGACGAAATCGAACATCAACGAGGGGTCCAGCTCCTCCCGGATGCGGTTCAGGGCGATGAAGAGACTCATGCCCATGGTCTCTTCCAACTGGAACTCCTGCATCCGGGGCGGAATCTCCGGAGTGGCGGGATTGTAACGGAAGATGGAAAAGGTGAGCAACCGTTCAGCCATTGGGAAAATCCTTTTACATATGGTTATTGGGGGAGGGGGCTAAGGGCGCCCGCCCTTCCCCCAAAAATCATCTTAATCCCCGGCGATGGGCATTTCGCCGTAGCCCCGGGAGCCCGGCGGCAGTTCGGTGATTTTCACCGGTTCGTACTGCAGTTCGGGCATGTCGGCCCCGGGCCGCCAGTAGGCCAGGGTGCGTTTAAGCCAGTTGTCGTCGTCCCGCCGGGGGTAGTCCTCCCGGTAGTGGCTGCCCCGGGACTCGGTGCGCTGGAGCGCCCCGTAGGAGATGCACAGGGCCAGGCGCAGCATGCCGGGCAGCCTGAGGGCGGCCACCAGTTCCGGGTTGGGCCCCAGGCCGCTGGAGCGCAGCCGGACGTGCCCCACCCGCTGGTAGAGATCCTGGAGAGCGGTCACCGCCTGTTGCAGGGCCTCGCCGGTGCGGAAGATGCCCACGTTGTTCAGCAAGGCGTCCTCCATGCGGTGGCGCAGGGCAAAGACGTCTTCGTCGCCGTTCTTGCGGCTGCGCAGGTCTTCCAGGCGCTTCTCCTGGGAGTCCAGAGCGTCCTCCACCAGGAAGAAGGGGAAGATCAGGGAAGCTTCTTTGGCGTACTCGGCCACCCGTTGGCCCACCACCATGCCGGCCACGATGGTTTCGGCCAAGGAGTTGCCGCCCAGGCGGTTGAAGCCGTGGAGGTCCCAGCAGGCGGCTTCGCCCGCGGCGAAGAGGCCCTTGAGGCCGCTGACTTCGCCTTCCCGGTTGGTGCGCACCCCGCCCATGGAATAATGCTGGGTGGGTCGCACCGGGATGAGGCACTGCACCGCGTCGATGCCCAGGAAGTTGCGGCAGATGGTGGCCACTTCCCGGAGGTTGGTGCAGATGTGCTCGGCCCCCAGGTGGCGGATGTCCAGCCAGAGGTGGGGGCCGTAGGGGCTTTCCACCCCGAAGCCCTGGTCGCATGTGGTGCAGCATCCAGCGGCTCACCACGTCCCGGGAGGCGATTTCCTTCTTCACCGGCTCGTAGTCGGGCATGAAGCGGTGGAGGTTTTTATCCAGCAGGTAGCCGCCGTCGCCCCGGCAGCCTTCCGTCACCAGGATGCCGGCGGGTACGATGCCGGTGGGGTGGAATTGCACCGCCTCCATGTTGCCCAGGGGCACCACGCCGGTGTCCAGGGCGATGCTCATGCCGGTGCCTTCGTTGATCACCGCATTGGTGGACACCCCGTACATGCGGCCGTAGCCGCCGGTGGCGATGACCACCGCCTTGGCCAGGTAGGGGCGCAGGCCGCCGGTACGCAGGTCCAGGGCCACGGCGCCGTAGCAGGTTTGGCCGTCATGGATAAGTGCGATGGCTTCGGTGCGGTCGTGGACGGTGACCCCCAGTTTCAGGACCACGGAGTCCATGGCGTACTGGAGGACGTGGCCGGTGCCGTCGGCGGCGAAGCAGGTGCGCCACTTGGCGGTGCCGCCGAACTGGCGCTGGGCGATGAGGCCGGCCTTTTCCGGCAGGTCCTCGATCTCGGCGCCTTCGGGCAGGGTCTTCTTACCGGGGACCACCCGGGTCCAGGGCACGCCCCAGTGGGACAGCTGGCGCACGGCCACGGGGGCCAGCTCGGTGAAGAGGCGGGCCACATCCTGGTCGCAGCCCCAGTCGGAGCCCTTCACCGTGTCTTCAAAATGGATGTCGGGATTGTCGCCGTAGCCCATGGCCACGTTGCCCAGGGAGGCCTGCATGCCGCCTTGGGCCGCGGTGCTGTGGGACCGGCGGGGCGGCACCAGGCTGAGGATGGTGACCTGGTGGCCGTTCATGGCGGCCTCGATGGCTACCCGCTCTCCGGCCAGGCCGGCGCCGATAACCAGGACATCAGTAAGATGGGCGTCTGACCAGTTCATGAGAGACCTTTAGCAATATGGCGGAAATAGAAGAACAGCAAAGTTATGAACCCCAAACCCACGAAGCCCATGGTGGTGTAGACCAGGATGGAGGTGAACTTCTTGCGGTGGATCCAGCTCCACTTCACCAGGATGCGGTAGAGGCCCACCATGGCGTGGATTTCGGCGGCCAGGAGCAGCAGGACGAAGGAGGAGAAATAGCCTCCCTGGATGCGGGCGGCGCTGGTGGCGGCTTCGATGGGCCAGGTAGGAGCACGCTCCAGATGTGGATGGCGGCCAGCACCAGGATGATGAGGCCGGTGACGATCTGGACCCCCCAGGCCCAGGTGTCCAGGTGGGCCAGCCGCCGGGAGTGCTGCAGGAAGACCCTAAATTCCTGGAACTTCCAGGGGGCCTTGCGCATGGCCAGCAGGCCGTGGGCCAGGATGGCCAGGATGACGATGGGGATGCCCACGTAGGAGATGTAGTACTCGTCCATGCGGGCGGAGTCCCGGTTGAAGGCTGCCGCGCCCAAGATGATGCTGGAGACGGCCAGGAGATGGAACTGCACGAAAAAGAGCAGCAACAGGCCGGTGCCGAGTTCGAAGAGTTCCATCCAGGCTTCCAGCCGGGGACTTTTTGCCAGGATCTTTTGTAAGTTCACCGGGACACCTACTGGAATGAATGTGAATTTTTTAGCAAATCCAAATTTTAAATATATTTCAGGAAGGGTTGGTTGTCAAAAATTTTTTGGCGCGAAGCGCATAAGATGTTTGGGACATTATTTGTTTGCCCAAAGCGTCAAGTTCGGCCGGCCGCGTTCCCCACGGTTAGTGACGAAATTCTAGCAGGCGAGAAGGGCCTGGCAAATCAGACAATTTCTGATTTATCTGTCAAAAGTTTTCTTACAAAGTGGATTTTGGGAGAGGGGTTAGGGGAGCTTCCGAAAAAGCAGCCGGCGGCGATGCCTAAAAAAACCCCCTGGCGCCGGGAGGCCCCGGATGCCAGGGGGACTGCGGGGAGGCAGGGCTTATGGGCGCCAGCGCCTCACGGCGGGCCCGCCCAGGCCCAGTAGCCCGGAGCCAGGGAGCCAAACGGCCCCGGGGAGGGGGATCTCAAGCAATTCCTTACGGACCTTGGCTACATAAAAAAGCCGGATTGCCTCCTTGTCCAGGCAACCCGGCCGTCTCGACCTTTTCTCACAGAGACCCGTGGCTTTCCGCCCCCGCCTCGCAGCGAGTTTAGCTTTTTCTGGCAACTTTAAGCCTAAGTTAATTTTAGAGGTTTGTCAAGGAATATTTGATAGAGTTACCTGAAATTCTCCAGGCTGCTGCCAAAACCGGTTTGCCTAAGTCCTCCTGAAAGAAGCGCAGATCTCAACTTATTGAAAATGCGTAGATTCTTCGCGGCACTCAGAATGACATTTCACGGGGGACTCAGCGCCCCGGGTAAAAGTAGACGGTGGCCAGGACCACTCCGGCCAGGAGGAGGCGATAGACGGCGAAGGGATAAAAGGTGTGGTGCTGCAGGAAGCGCAGCAGGTACTTGATGGTGAGGTAGGAGGCGACCACCGCCCCCAGAAAGCCCAGGGTGGCGGCGGACCAGGACAGATCGGCGTTGGTCTCCTTGAGCCACTTGGGGATGTGGTGCAGCCCGGCGCCGGCAATGATGGGGGTGGCCAACAGAAAGGAGAAGTGGGCGCTGGAGCGGCGGTTGAAGCCGAGAAATAGGGCCGTGGTCATGGTGATGCCGCTCCTCGAGACCCCGGGCATGATGGCCAGGGCCTGGGACAGCCCGATGAGGAAGGCGTCCCCCAGCCTGAGGGAGTCCAGGGGGCGGCGGTGCCGGGCCAGCTTTTCCGCCAGGATGAGGAGCAGCCCCACGGAGCCCAGGAGGATGGCGATGCGGGCGGGCTGGCGGAAGATGGTCTCGGCCTTCTTCTCCAGGAGCACCCCGGCCAGGGCCCCGGGGATGACCGCGATGATGAGAAAAAAGAGCATACGGCGCTCCGGGCGGTTGTAGCGGGAGGGGCTGATGAAGGCGTGGGCCATGTCCAGCCAGTCCCGGCGGAAGTAGAGGAGCAGGGCCGCCAGGGTGCCCAGGTGCAGGAGGATGTCGAAGCCCAGGCCGCCGCCGGGGGCCTTGAGGTAGTGCTCCAGGAGGGCCAGGTGGCCGGAGCTGGAAATGGGCAGAAACTCGGTGATGCCCTGGACGATGCCGAGGAAGAAGGCTTCAAGGGGATGCATGGGGAGAAATTACCAGAGACGTTAAAAAATGCAACGGGAAAGTGGGGGCCGGGATGGGTGGGGGCGGGTTTAGGTTGGGCTGGGCAGAAACAGGGCGGAAGTTTAGAGAAACCCCAAGTTTATCTCCGCCCATTAAGAATACCTTAAATGCCAGAGGCAGGTTTTGACAGGGCTTTTGGTGGCGGCCGGTTCAGGCTCAACAATCCATCAGCGGGATTTCTCCACCGTGGCGGTGACGGTGGCGGGCTGGACCTGGACCAGGTTGAGGCCGGGGGGGAGGCTCACCGAGACGTTGAGGCGGTGGCGGCCGGGGGCCAGGTTCTTGGTGTCCACCGTGGCCTTGAGGTCGGCCGCCTTCAGGTCTTTCACCTGGCGCCAGGGGCCTTTGACGGTAAGGGTGACCTGGGCGGGCTTAAGGCGGGCCGGAGCGGAGTCGGCCACCAGGTTAACGCCGGCGAGGGTGCGGGTGAGGGGCTTGGCGGCGATGCTGACTTCCGCCAGGATGGGAACCGGCTCCTTCAGGGACAGGTGCAGGTTTTTGAAGTCCAGGTCCGTGGAAATGACGGTGTGCTCCGTCAGGTGGCTCACGTCGATGGGCAGGGTGCTGATGAACTTCAAGTCCTCCAGTTCCGAGACCGGGCCTTTGACCACCACCCGTTCGGGGCGGGCCTTGGCTTCCACCACTTCGTAACCTTCCGGCACCTGTCCTTGCAGGACCGGCTTGATGGCCAGGGTCCGGGTCATGGAAGTGGCCAGGGTGAGATTGAGTTGGCTGGGGGAAATCCGGATCACCTGCACCCCCCGGGGAAAGGAGAAGCTGTTGGGGCCGAAATAATAAGGATGACGGCCGGTTTTATACCCCGTCAAGTCGATGGTCTGGGTAAGGGGGGTCTGGGAAAGTTTGCTGATGATGGAGCGGGGACCCACCACCCGGACTTGCAGGTTGGGGGGCACCTCGCTGGTGATCACCATGTTCGGGGGGATATTGACCATCTCCATGGCCATGGTGAGCGTGGTCTCGGTGCGTTCCTCGCCGCTGACGGCAAACCAGAGGGCCAGCGCCAACAGGAGCGACAGGAGTTTGAGGGCCTTATGACGCCGCAAAGAAGCGAGCCAGTTTTTCAATCCAGGTTCCTTTCCGGTGGGCCGGTTCTTCCAGCAGGTCTCGCAAAGCCTGGCGCAGCTGCAGGCGGGTGAGGTTGCGCTTCAGGGTCCCCGCCCGGGCCAGGGAAATCTGGCCGGTGGTTTCGGAGACGACCAGGACCAGGGCATCGGTTTGCTCGGAAAGACCCACGGCGGCCCGGTGGCGGGTGCCCAGGACGGGGTCGAGTTTGGGATTGCGGGACAGGGGCAACAGGCAGCCGGCGGCCACCACCCGATCCCCCTGGACGATGACCGCGCCGTCGTGGGTGGGGTTATGGGGCCAGAACAGGGATACCAGCAGCTCCTTGGTGACTATGGCGTCCAGTTTGATGGCCCCTTCCTGGAAATCGGACAGACCGATGTTGCGCTCCAGGACGATCAGGCCGCCGATATGGCGGCTGGCCATGGTTTCCGCGGCCTGGCACACCTCTTCGGCAGTAACCGGCGCGGGGACGCCGGCCGGGGCCAGGGCTTTTCGACCCATGCGGCTCAGCACCCGGCGGATATCGGCTTGAAACAGGATGATGACGATGAGCAGCAGGTTGCGGACCACGCCGTCCAGGAGCCATTCCAGGGTGAAGAGCTCCATCTGGCGGGCCACCAGGTAAGCCAGGAAAAGGAGGAAGAGCCCGGCCAGGATCTGGACGGCCTGGGTCCCCTTGAGAATCAGGACAATCTGGTAGATGACGATGGCCACCAGGAGGATGTCCAGGCCGTCTTGCCAGCGCAGGTTGAGGAAAAACTGCCACATGATGGGGGCGGGGGTTCTCCTTTAAATATCAGGCAGACTGGTCAAAACCTTTCGGACTTAGCAGGCGGGGCGACGCCGGCGAGGTTTCAGTACCCCACCTTCCAACGATCCCCGGCAGATGCAGTCCAATACGGCCAGGAACTGGCGAGCATAAGCGACGTTATGGGTGCGCACCAGGCGGGCCCCGCGCATCACCGCCACCGCCAGGGCCGCCAGGGTGCCGATGTCCCGCTCCTCGCCGGCGGGCAGGTCCAGGATGTGGCCGATGAAGGCCTTGCGGGACGGCCCCACCAGCAAGGGGCAACCCAGATCCAGGAAGACGTCCAGGTGGTTGAGGATCTCCAGGTTGTGCTGCCAGGTTTTGCCGAAGCCGATGCCGGGGTCCAGGACCAGGAGCTCGCGGGCAATGCCCTGGGAGGCGGCGAACTCCAGGCGCTCCCGGAAGAAAGCCTTGATCTCGCCCAGCAGGTCGTCGTAATGGGGCCGGCGCTGCATGTCCCTGGGGGTGCCCTGCATGTGCATCAGTACCACTGGCACCCGGCGCGCCGCGGCCAGGGGGGCCATCTCCGGGTCGAAACGGAGGGCGCTGATGTCATTGATGATGGCTGCCCCTGCATCCAGGGCCAAACGTGCCACCGCCGCCTTGTAAGTGTCGATGGCAATGGGGATGGAGGTTTCGGAGGCCAGGGCCCCGATCACCGGCAAGACTCGCCGCAGTTCCTCTTCCAGGGGCACGGGGTCGGCAAAGGGGCGGGTGGATTCGCCGCCGATATCCAGGATATCGGCCCCCGCGGCCACCAGGGCCCGGGCCTGGGCCAGGGCGTCGTCAAGGCGGAAGAACCGGTCGCCGTCGGCGAAGGAATCGGGGGTGACGTTGACCACCCCCATAATGAGGGACCTGGGGGTATTTAACAGGTCCGCCCAGGCATGGCGGTGCCAGGGAATCTCCGTGCCGCCGGAGGGGTAGCTGAAGCCCGTCATGCTCAAGCCTGCTGGAAGCTGAGTGGCAGCGGCGCGGTGGCGTCCTGGGATTCCTGGGTCTCTTCCGGTTTTTGGAACGAGGCGATAATCCGGTCGATCTCGGCGCTGTCCAGGGTCTCCTTTTCCAGGAGGGCCTGGGCCAAGCCCTGGAGTTCGGCCCGGTGGCCGCTGAGCAGCCCCTTGGCATCGTTATAAGCGCCGGCAATCAGGTTCTTGATGGCGGTGTCGATGAGGCGGGCCGTCTCTTCGCTGAAATCCTTGGATTGGGCGAATTCCCGCCCCAGGAAGATATGCTCTTCCCGTTTGCCGAAGGTGACGGGCCCCAGTTCTTCGCTCATCCCCCAGTTGCAGACCATTTTACGGGCCAACTCGGTGGCCCGTTCGAGATCGTTGCCGGCCCCGGTGGTGAAATGCTGGAATTGCAGTTCCTCGGCGGCCCGGCCACCCAGCAGGACGGTGAGGGTGCCCGTGAGGTATTCCTTGGGGTAGGTGTGGCGCTCGTCCAGGGGCAATGACTGGGTAAGACCCAGGGCCCGCCCTCGGGGGATGATGGTAACCTTGTGGATGGGGTCGGTGCCCGGGGTGAGTCTGGCCACCAGGGTGTGGCCGGCCTCATGGTAGGCGGTGTTGAGGCGTTCCCGCTCGCTCAGGATGAGGCTCTTGCGTTCGGAGCCCATGAGGACCTTGTCCTTGGCCTGTTCGAAGTCCTCCATGGCCACCAACTCGTTTCCCCGGCGGGCGGCATACAGGGCCGCTTCATTCACCAGGTTTTCCAGGTCGGCGCCGGAAAACCCCGGGGTGCTGCGGGCCAGGATGGACAGATCCACGGAGTCGGCCAGGGGGGTCCGGCGGGTGTGGACCTTGAGGATGGCTTCCCGGCCTTTGAGGTCCGGCACCGGGACCACCACCTGGCGGTCGAAACGGCCCGGGCGCAGCAGGGCCGGGTCCAGGACGTCGGGACGGTTGGTGGCGGCGATGAGGATCACCCCTTCGTTGGACTCGAAGCCGTCCATCTCCACCAGGAGCTGGTTCAGGGTCTGCTCCCGTTCGTCGTGGCCGCCCCCCAGCCCGGCGCCGCGATGGCGGCCCACCGCGTCGATTTCATCGATGAAGATGATGCAGGGGGCGTTTTTCTTCCCCTGGATGAAGAGATCCCGGACCCGGGCCGCGCCCACGCCCACGAACATCTCCACGAAGTCGGAGCCGCTGATGCTGAAGAAGGGGACGCCCGCTTCCCCGGCGATGGCCCGGGCCAGCAGGGTTTTGCCGGTGCCCGGGGCCCCCACCAGGAGAACGCCCTTGGGGATGCGGCCCCCCAGGCGGGTGAACTTCTTGGGGTCCTTGAGGAACTCGATGATTTCCGACACTTCTTCCTTGGCTTCCTCGATGCCGGCCACGTCGTTGAAGGTGATCTTGACGGTGTTTTCCGTCATCAGCCGGGCCCGGCTTTTGCCGAAAGACATGGCCTTGCCGCCGCCGGCCTGCATCTGGCGCATGAAGAAGATCCAGATGCCCACCAGCACCAGCATGGGAAGCCAGGAAACCAGGAGGGTGGTGTACCAGGGGGAGTCGTCCTTGGGCTTGGCGGTGATCTCCACCTTCTTGGACTGGAGGAGCTTCACCAGGTCGGGGTCGGCGGGGGAGTAACTCTTAAAGGCCTTGCCGTCCGCCAGTTCCCCGGTGATTTCTTCGCCTTGCAGGATGACCTTGACCACCTTGTCGGTCTTCACCAGTTCGACAAACTTGCTGTAATTGATGGTGGCCCTACCCCGGGAATGCTCCACCGTGTTGAAGTAGTTGAACAGAAAGATCATGACCAGGGTGATGAGCAGCCACAGGGCAATGTTCTTATAAAAGGGGCTCAAGCGATTATTCATTTACGGACCTTAATGTCTTAAAGAACACTAGTATTTATCGATTCAAGCTCTTTTTATTTTAAAGTTCTTTGGGAAAAATGCAAGGTGAATCTGTGGCTTGGAGGCGGCAAGCGGATCCGCGCCTGCGGCCTCGGGGCCAGGCGCCTGGCTTGGCAGCGCCTCCGGCGGAGACGGCTCGGGTCAAGGGAGGCGGCGGCTTCACAGGTCTTCCCTCTGGAGCAGGCCCGCCAGGGTCTCCCGGGGGATGCGCCAGGGGCCGGCGCCCAGCTTGACCCCGGCCAGGCGGCCGTCACGGATCATGCGGTAAATGGTGCGGCGGGACAGGGCCAGGAGCGCGGCCACTTCATCGGGCCGGAAATAGCGCTTGTTTTGCAGAAAACTCATCTTTTGCCTCCTTCCTCTCCAGGATTTAGGCCTTCCTTAAAGGCTCACCGGTCCCAAGTGCAAAGGCAGGGCCATTTTTCTTGTCTGGCAACCCTCTGATTTTTCAATAAATAAGTGCGCTCCCGGAAAAGTTCCCCCAGATTTCGAGGGGAAAAGGGTTTTCTCCCCTAGGGCTGGGAAAAAGCCCTAGAAGGGTTGCGAACGTTGCTACAAGAATTTCCCCAAATGCCAAAGGCCGGTAGGGCGGCCGTCTCTGGCCGCCTGGGGAAGTGGGCGGGCCCGGAGGCCCGCCCTACCGGTTCCAGGCTGACTTTCCATTTATCAGGGCGCCGTAGCCTGCAGCCGGGGCTATTAGGGTCCGGGTCTCGGGAGGAGAAAAAGTTACGGATAAGGCTTATGGGACATGGGATGAGTGACAGGCTGCGCCATTTGCTCCGGGGCCCGACATGGATCTTGAAGGGGAAGAAAACCAATTCAGCACAAGGAGGTGCGGCAGATGAGGCAAGAGCGTTTGCTCAGGCCCCGGGAAGTGGCCGGTCGGCTGGCCGTGTCCCGGTCCACCGTGTATCGCTGGTTCTGGGAGGGCAGGCTCAAGGGCGTCAAGCTGAACAGCGGCACGGTGCGCATCCTGGAGAGCTCGGTGGCCGAGAAGCTGGCCGAGGCGGATTGAGCGTTTTAGCGGATGGCGGGCCCGGAGGCCCGCCCCACCGGCCTGGAGGTTCGACCCCATGAGGCTGGAGGGCCACCCCCCGAAAAGATTCGCCGGTATGAGGGGCGAGCCCAAAAACGGCATAAACGGCGAGAAAATCGAATGGCGGGCCATCTGTCCCAGGCGTGCTGGCCCTTTGGGGGCTTTTCTCGTATATCCAGTCCACCATGACGGCGACCAGGAAGAGACCGCGGCCAGGGAAACGGGATCTCCATTTCGACGAAGCCCAGTCGCTGTTCCTGGCTGGGAAGGAACTGGAGGAAATTGCCGAACTGTTGCCGGTGGCCCTCCAGACCCTGAGACGCTGGCAGGCTGACGGGAAGTGGGATGACAAACGCCGCCAGGTGCCGGTGTCCCCCCGGTGGTTGGGGGAGGCCCTGAAAGGAATCCTGCGGGAAAAGACCGGGAAGCTGTTGGCCAAAGGGGACTTGCAGCCCCAGGAGCTGGAAGAGCTCACCAAGATCATCACCCTGATGGACCGCCTGTGCAGCCAGGGTTGGGATATCCGGGCCGCAGCCCTGGAAGTGATGGACCGGTTCACCGAGTTCTTGCGGGGCTGGGTACAGGATCAGGAGGAACTCAAGAAGATCTCGCACCGGGTGCAGGAGTTCTTTCGGCAACTGGAAGAAGAAACATAACCCTGGGGGAAGGCGGAGTAATCTTAAGATGTTGGTTGGGAATCTAACCACCGTCCTGTCCCCCTCTTCGAAGTGGAGGCATTGAGGATTTCCCTGGCAAGTTGGAAGTCCGGAATTTTGGAATTACCCCTGATTAACCACAGGGACCCGCCATGACCCTGAAGAAGAAATTGACCAAGACGGAGTTCCGGCAGCGAGCCGACGAGATCTTGATGCGGCTGTCGCTGGAAGTGACCGCGTTTTGGCAGGACAGCGAAGAGAAGCAAAAGCAGCGCCTCCAGCGGGCGGCGGCGGACCCCTTGTATTTCTGCCGCGCTTATCTGCCCCACTACTTTTCCCACGCGCCGGCCCCCTTCCACTATGAGCTGGTGGCCATGTTGAGGCGGCGGTCGGGCGGAGCAGACCAGCCTTTTAAGGACCTGGCGCCGACCACGGGCGGGATGAATGACGCCCCCGCCGAGGCGGCGGTCCCCGAGATGGTGGCGGTGCCGGCGGTGGTGGCCGCGCCCCGGGAGTTCGCCAAAACCACAGTGTGCACCTTCGGTTACGTGCTCCACCAGATCTGTTTCGGGCGGCGCCGCTTCATCATCATCGGCAGCGACACCGAGGACCTGGCCTCGGACCTCACCTGCTACCTCTACCTGGAGCTGCTTTACAACGAGCGGCTGCAACAGGACTTCGGCGAATTGGCGAAGGCCAACCGGAAAGTGGACGACTTCGTCACCCTGAACGACATCCGGGTGAAAGCCCGGGGCCGGGGCCAGCGCCTCCGGGGGCTCAAACACAAGCAGTGGCGCCCGGATCTGATCATTTTGGACGACCTGGAAAACGACCTCAACGTGCGCAACCCGGAAATCGTCGAGCAGATCCTGGACTGGGTGAAGTCCGCGGTCTATCCGTCGCTGGACCCCGGGGGCAACCTGATGATCATCGGCACCATCCTGAAGTGGAGGAGCGCCCTGCACCTGATGCTCACCAGCCCGGAGGAGCCCTACTGCCATTTCCAGCGCCGGATTTACCGGGCCCTGCGGGAAGACGGCAGCTCCCTGTGGGAGGCGCGGCACCCGGTGAGCCGGCTCAAGTTGCAGAAGCAGCTCATGGGAACGGTGGCCTTCAATCGGGAGAAGATGAACGAGCCGGTGTCGGAGAAAGGATTCTTCCGGGAAGAGTGGATCCATTACTACCACCCGGACATCCTCAAAGACCGGGACCTGGTGGTGGTGGGGTTCTTCGACCCGTCCCTGGAAACGGGGGCCGCCTCCGACTACAAGGCCTGCGTCACCGTGGGCTGGGACCGGCAGGAGATGGTGTTTTACGTGATGGACGCCTTCATCCAGAAGACCACCCTGGAGCAAACCCTGCGGGCCATCTACAACCGACACCAGGAGTACTCCTACCAGGTCTTGGGGGTGGAGGACAACCTCTTCCAGCGGCTGCTGCTCAAGGAGTTTGACCGGCTGGGGCAAGAGAGAGGCCAGATTTTGCCGCTCAAAGGGGTGACCCACCGCATCGCCAAGGAGACCCGGGTGGCCAGCCTCTCGTTCTTGATGGAGCGGGGCAAGATCCGTTTTATCCGGGGGCACTCGGATCAGGAGCTGCTCATCGAGCAGCTGCTCTACTTTCCGTCCCGGACCCTGCACGACGACGGGCCCGACGCTCTGGAAGGGGCCGTACGGCTGGCCCAGGGATTCCCGGCCGGGGCCGACGCCTCGTATGAGCCGGTGAAGCCGAGCGTCTTCCGGGGCCGGGGAGCTTTTTAGGGTAGGGCGCATACACAGGTGCACCCCTACAGCGAGGGAAAAATGGGACTGAAGGACTTTTTCGGCAGAGTCTTTAAAGGCACCGCGCCGCCGGAGACCCGGGAACTGTCTTCCGTAAGCCTGGCGGAGCGCTGGAGCAGCTATCCCAGTGTGGGTTTGACGCCGCCGCGCCTGGCGGAAATCTTCCGGGACGCGGACCAGGGCGACGTCTACCGCCAGATGGAGCTCTTTGAGGAGATGGAGGAAAAAGACGCCCATCTGGCGGCCATCCTCCAGACCCGGAAGCTGGCGGTGCTGGGCAAAGACTACGAGGTGCTACCCTACGCCAAGACCCCGGAGGATGAGGGCATTGCCGCGGCGGTGGGTGAGATCGTCTATGCCATCCCCGACCTGGAGGGGGTCCTTCTGGACCTGCTGGACGCCATCGGCAAAGGCTTCGCTCTGGGGGAGATCATTTGGGAAGTGGTCGGGGGCGCGGCCCGGGTAGCAGCCCTCCGGTGGGTCCCCCAGAAGAAGGTGACCTTCGGCGATGACCTGAAGCCGCGCCTCCTGACCCCGGAAGCCCCCTGGCAGGGGGTGGAGCCGCCCCCCTGGAAGGTGATCTACCACCGGTACAAGGCCCGCAGCGGCCATGCCTCCCGGGCCGGGGTCCTCAGGGTGGTGGGCTGGATGTATCTCCTCAAGAACTACGCCCTGAAGGATTGGGCCGCGTTCAACGAGGTCTTCGGGATGCCGCTGCGGCTGGGGAAATATGATCCCACGGCCTCGCCGGCGGACCGGGAGGCGTTGATGCGGGCCATCCGCAACCTGGGGTCCGATGCCGCCGGGATCATCAGCAAGGCCACCGAGATCGAGTTCATCGAGGCCGCCAAGCGGGGCAACACCAACCCCTACCAGGCCATGGCGGAATTTTGCAACCGGGAGATGTCCAAGGCGGTGCTGGGGCAGACCCTCACCACCGATACTGCCGGGGCCACCGGCACTTACAGCACCGCCCGGGTGCACGCCACGGTGCGGCGGGACCTGGTGCAGGCCGACGTCCAGGCCCTGGCCGCCACCCTGAGGGAGCAGCTGCTGCGGCCCCTGGTGGGCTTCAATTTCGGCTGGGACCGAGCGGTTCCCTGGTTCCGGTTCAAGTACGAGGAAGAAGAAGACCTGAAGACCCTGTCGGAGGTCTACCGCAATCTGGCGAGCCTGGGGGTGCCCTTGAGCCAAGAACACCTGGCGGAGCGTTTCGGTATCCCTCTGCCGGCGGAGAAGCAATAGTTTTGAGTTTTGAGTTTTGGGTTTTGAGAAATACCCCCGCCCCTCTCCTCCCCCCGCCAGGGGGCGGGAGACAGGGACGGAGCGTGATCCCGCAATTTGAAGCTCGAAGTAGAGCTAAGGAGGATTTGGCGGATGAAGATTTTCAGATGGGTGGTGCTCTTGGCCCTGATATGTCTGTCCGGCTGCTGCTGCTATCCGGGGCTGTTTGAGAAAGTGCACCAGTCCATGGTGGCCGTGCAAGATTTCTACGGCCCGCTGCTGCAGGGGGAATGGGAGCTGAACGACCAGGTGCGCCGCGCCGTGGTGGCCGCGGACACCACCCTGCTTCTGGCCGCGGAATTGCAAAAGCAGTGGTGCCCGGACCCCGACCAGGCGAAGCAACTGGAGCTGCAGGCCCAGGAGGCCAAAAAGCTGGCACAGGAAGCCGGGGTGGCGGACGCCGGCAATTCCCCGGAGGCGGCGCCGAAAAGCACGGGAGATTAAGGGAAGGATACCATGGCAATGAAAGTGGCATTGCAGTGGGATCCCCAGGCCCCACCGGAATGGATTCGCATCCTGCCCCTGGGCAGGGTGGACCTGGTGGACCGCCGGGAGCCCCTTACGGTGGATGAAGATTCCCTGAGGGCCATGGTGGCCGCCTTCCACTCCCGGGGGGTGGACCTGGTCATTGACTACGAGCATCAGTCTTTGCAGGGAGAGCGGGCCCCGGCCGCGGGCTGGATCAAGCAAATGGAGGCCCGGGCCGACGGCCTCTGGGCCCGGGTGGAGTGGACCCCCCAGGCCCGGGAGTATCTGGTGAACCGGGAATACCGTTACTTTTCCCCGGTGCTGCGCCTGGACCCGGCGAGCCGGAGGCCCACCGTCCTGATGCACCTGGGCCTCACCAACGTGCCGGCCATCAAGGCCTTGCCGCCCCTGGTGGCCAAGGCGGGGGCCGCATCTTTGGCAGAAGGGTCCGGCGACCCGGGGGCCCTGGGCGCCATAATGGCAAGAGAGGAGGAGACCGAGACGATGGAAGAACTCAAATGCCTGGTAGGGCTTAAGCCGCAGACGGACGCAGAGGAAGTGGGCGTCCGGGTCCTGGAGGTCTTCCGGGAACTGGCCGCGGCCCTGGACCTCGAGGGGGAGGCTTCGCCATCCCGGCTCAAAGGGGCGGTGGCGGCTTTAAAAGCGGAGGCCCGGCAGTTTGCCGCAGTCCAGGAAGAGTTGCAGGCCCTCAAGGAGCGCTTGGCCGAGGAGACTGCGGCCCGGGCGGTGGCGGAGGCCATGGAGGCGGGAAAGGTGAGCCCGGCCCAGAAAGGCTGGGCCCTGGAATATTTCCGCCAGGACCCCCAGGGTTTTAAAACCTACGTGGCCCGGGCCCCCAAGCTGGTCCCCACCGGAGAAGTTCTGAAGCTTCTTACCGAAGACCAGGGGGGCAATCTGTTGCCGGAAGAATTGGCCCTGTGCCAATCCCTGAACCTGGCGCCGGGCGAATATCTGAAGGCCAAGGCCCAGACTGGGTGATTGCCGTCGGGAATTTTCTTCCCGGAGCCGCGGGTCGGGGCGGTTCCCGCCCTCTACGGCAACCGTGATAGGGAGAAACCCCGATGGACGTTAGTGACCACTAAACTTGGAGGTAGAAGCAATATGGCAGGATTAACCCGTGACCGGGCTACGGCTTACCGGGATGGCATCGAGGTGGAATACCCGGTGGCGGCAGCCACCAAGATTTATGCCGGTTCGTTGGTGTGCGTCAACGGCGACGGCTATGCGGTGCCGGCGGCGGATACCAGCGGCCACCGGTTTGTGGGGGCGGCCATGGAGCAGGTGGACAACGGCTCCGGGGCCAACGGCGAGCGGGTGGTAAGGGTGCGGCGCACCGGGGTCTTTGAGTTCGACGCCGCCTCCATCACCCAGGCCATGGTGGGGGACGCCATGTACGCGGTGGACGATCATACCTTCGACGACGCCGCGGGTCCCACCAACGACATCAAAGTGGGCGTTTTGACCAAGTACGTGTCGGCCACCAAGGGGTGGATCGACATCGCCAGGTAAACGGAGGAAGCCAGGATGATTATCAACGCCGAAGGATTAGCCAGACTTTACACGGCCTTCACCGCGGTGTTCAATGCCGCCTTCCAGGAGACCGAGACCTGGTATGAGCGGGTGGCCATGACCGTGCCGGCCAGCACCCGGATCATGGACTATAAGTTTCTGCTGGACTTTCCCATGGTACGGGAGTGGATCGGCGACCGGCAGATCAGCTCGCTGGAGCCCAAGGCCTACCAGGTGGAAACCAAGGACTGGGAAGCCACCATCGAGGTGGACCGCAACGACATCGAAGACGAGCAGCTGGGATTCTACAACCCCATCGTGGCGGCCCTGGCCCAGGAAGCCAAGAAGCACCCGGAAAGACTAATTGCGGACCTGATGTCCGCGGGGTTTACCACGGCCTGCTATGACGGCCAGTACTTCTTTAACACTGACCATCCGGTGGGTTCGGGGACCGTCTCCAATTTCGGCGGCGGCTCCGGCACCCCCTGGTTCCTGCTGGACACCAACCGGGCCATCAAGCCCTTCATTTTCCAACTGCGGCGGGGAGTCCAGCTGGTGCGCATGGACCGCCAGGAAGACGAGAACGCCTTCATGCGCAAGAAGTACCGCTACGGCGTGGACTACCGGGGGGCGGCGGCTTACGGCCTGTGGCAGCTGGCCTACTCCTCCAAGGAGACCCTGAACTCCACCAACTACGCCGCGGCCCGCAGCACCATGATGGCTTTCATCAACAGCGAAGGCCGACCCCTGGGGATCAAGCCCAGCCTGTTGCTGGTGCCGCCTTCCCTGGAAGCCCAGGCCCGGGAGATTCTGCAGGCCCAGTTCATCATCGGCGATCCCAACGCCGGGGGGACCAAGTCCAACGTCTGGCAGGGAACGGCCGATCTCCTGGTGGTGCCCGAGCTGGCGTAGGGACGGTTTGCGGTTATGGGCTTAGGGTTTTCGGTTAGAGAAAGCCGAAAGCCGGGTCCTTAAGGGGAAACGCCCCTTCTGGACTCTAATCATCCCTGGAGGCGGCCCCCGGCTGCCTTCCAGGGAGCTAGGAGAGGATATGGCTTGGTTCGGTGGCTTCACCCTAGAGACTTACAACAGGATCCCGGGGGACTACGAAGTAGTGACGGTGGGGGCGGTGGTGGCGAAATTGTCGCCCAGCAAGATCTCAGCCGCTGACCGGCCCCTACGCCCGCATGTCCGCCCGGGCGGCGATGGTGTCTTCGGAGAACGGCGACCTCCGCTTCCGCATCGATGGGGGTCAGCCCAGCGCCAGTAACGGTCATTACCTGGTCAGCGGGGACACCCTGGTGCTCAGCGGCACCCAGGCCCTGCAGCAATTCCAGGCCATCCGGGTGGGGGACATTAGCGGCACCCTGCAGGTGACTTACTTCTACTAAGAGGCTGAGGGTGCGCCAACCTGGACGGCGGCGGCCAGACACAGGCTGAAATTAGGGGAGTAGCGCGATGGCTTATGCGGTTCTGGAAGATCTGGTCAAAATGGTCCCTGAAGATGAGCTGGCCCAGTTGACCACGGAGGCGGGGGAAATCCCCGACGCCCTGGTGGTGGCCGAAGCCATCGCCAGGGCGGATGCTGAAATCGATTCGTACCTGGCGGTGCGCTACCAGGTGCCCCTCTCGCCGGTGCCCGACCGGGTCAAGGCGCTCTCCGTGGATCTGGCCCTGTATCACCTGTACTCCCGTCGCAGCGTGGCCCCTGAAGTGCGCCGGCGCGGGTACGAGGACGCCATCGCCTTCCTGAAACTGGTGGCCGCGGGCCAGGCCATGCTGGAAGGAGCCGGGGGCGAGGCCCCGGAGGATATCACCGGGCCCTCCCGGCGCTTCAGCCGGGATACCCTGGGTGACTGGTAAGGCGGGCAGCCATGGAGGATTACACCTGGACCTTCCTGGAAGACGCGGTGCTGGCGGCCCTTAAGGCGCAACTGGGCTCCCGGGTGAAGACCGTGGAGACCTATCAGGGGGACTTTTTGCCCGATCTCAAAAAGGAAGCCTGGCGCCTGCCGGCGGTGCTGGTGATGCTGCGCCAGAGCCGGGGCGAGCAGGTGACCGCCCGGTCCTACGACGTGCACCTGGATTTTACCGTGCTGGCGGCGGCCCGGGCGCTGCGAGGTGAGACCGCCGGCCGGCGCGTCGAGGGCGGGGTCTACGACATCCTGGCCGGAGTGCGGCAGGCCCTGTGGCATCAGGACCTGGGCCTGGAGATCCTGCCCTTCAGCCTGGTGCTGGAGGAGCCGCTCCTCACCACCCGGGAGTTCACCGTCTATGCGGCCCACTATCGCACCGCGGCAGTTAAGGACCTGTAAAGCGGCTGTCCCTGCAAGGAGAAAGAACCATGACCCGGTCCATCCGGAATTTTCTGGCCACCCATAACCTTCTGGCAGTGTCCGCTAAGCGGCGGGAAGCGGCTATCAATGCCGAGCAGGAACTGGACACCATCTTGCTGGCGGACCTGAACTCCATCCTCAATTACCAGGCCCTGAAGTCCCCCAACCGGGAAGAGTTCACCGGCAAGGAAGAGGCGGACCGCCTCCATGACCTGGGGGGCAGAGTGGCCGGAACCCTTTCTTTTCCCCGGGCCCAGCCCCAGCACTTCGCCTTTCTGCTGGCCTACGGCCTGGGGACGGTGGCAACCGCGGCGGCGGGGACCACCGGTTACCGCCACGCCATCCGGCCCTTGTCCGGCGAAGTGGACGAGGCCCGCTCCAACCCGTCCTTCACCGCGGCCCTGCGCTTCGGGCGCCAGGTTCTAAAAAGGCGTTTTGCCTCCTGCTTCATTGACCAGGTCAAGGTGGAGTTTTCCAAGGACGGCTGGGCCAAGATCAACGGCACGGTGAAGGGCACCGGCAAGGTGGAGGACAACACCCGGGTGGAGGAAGTGACCGCGCCTTACAATGCCGGGACCTTGACCCTGGCGGCGGGCGGGGTGGCCGGGGCGGACGCGGTCGAAAGATTGAGCAGCGTCCAGGCCGTTAAGGTGCTGAACCCCGGCACCCAGGCCTGGGATGAAGTTTCCTATCAGGCCGTCTCGGAGGAGGTGCCCGCGGCGATCACTATCGCCCCGCCGGGGAGCGCCGGGGACGCCACCACCTACCGGGTCTATTACCTGCCCCGGGAGAGCGGCTGGATGGATTTCCCGCCCCGGGTGGACGAGCCTCCCCTGAAGGTGAGCCGACTGGAAGTGACCCTGGGGGGCCGCTGGGACGGCGCCACCTTTTACGGGGGCCGTCTGTTGTCCGCCGAACTGCGGGCCGTCACCTGGACTTTTAAAAATAACCTGACGCCGGAATCCACCCCGGGCGCCGGAAGCGGCTTCGCCAACCGCGCCTTCCGGGCCGGGCGGGAACAGAGCCTGAAATTCGACCGGGACTTCCGGGACTTCCTGCTGGCCCAGAACCTGAAAGACAATGACACCCTGGCGGTGCGCCTGTTGGCCCAGGGACCGGAATTCGAACCGGGATTGTCCTACCAGGTGGAACTGGTCTTTCCCCGGGTGGCGGTGCTGAACTCCCCGGTGCGAGTTAACCAAAGACGCCTGGGAGAAGAGGTGGAATTCGCGGTGCTGGAAGACGACGACTTCGGCTCGGTGGTGGCGGTGGTTCAGAATCAAGTAAGCGGCTATGCCGCCTAGGCTGGGGGGAGGGCCAGGGGCCGCCCCCCTTCCAACCCCCAGGAATCCGGAGAAAACATGGGCAGGCTTTTAGGGGAAGAGCGTCACGTCTTGGCGGTGCAGGATCCGGTGTCGGGCTCCGTGGTGACTCTTTATTATCGGCGGCCCTCCTCGGAAGAAAGGGTGGCCTATCAGTTGTCGGCTTACCGCCTGGAGGGAGGAGAGCGCCGGTTCTGTCTGGGAGAGACCAGGGTCAAGTTCGGGTTGGAGATTTTGACCGGGTTTGGGGAGGGTGATTTTCTCATCCAGGAGGATGGCGGTCCGGCGCCTCTGGACCCGGAGCGGCACCCGGACTGGAAGAGCCGCCTGGCCGACCACGCCCCGGACCTGGTGGCTTATCTGGCCCAACAGGTTTTTGAAGGAATGCGGCTGGCCTCCCGGGGGGAGCAGGAGTGGGGCTGACCGGGGAGACCGACGGGGGAGGCCTCATTGATTGGCCTCTGCTCCAGGAGCTCAAAGCTATTTCCGGAGGCCGTCTCTGCGGGCCGGCCGAGCGGCGGCGCTGCCGCACGGCAAGCGGCTCCTTCGCCGATTGGGCCTGCGGCGTCTGTCAGGAATACCTCCGGCCGGAGGCCATGTCCCCCTGGACCTGGCACCTGGTCTTCCTGCACCAGCTGAGCCGGGCCGGTTACCCCTTTAGGGCCAACGATCTTAGCCTGGAGACCTGGCTGCTTTTAGGAACGGTGCGGCGGGTGCTCGAGGCAGACCAGCGAGGACGGCATGCCCAAGGATAGTGTCACGAGTGGCTTGAATACGAAAGATTTGCAAGATTTCCGGGCCATGCAGGATGAAATGCTCAGAGTCAGCCAGGAATACAGCCAGGCCCGGTCGGCGGCCTGGTCCGAAGAGACCCGGAGCCTAACGGAAAGCTGGGACGCTTTTTCCCGGGAGTGGCAGGGGAGCCTGGAGGCCATGTCGACCCAGGCGGCGGACAGGTTCGGGGCCATTGCCGCCGAGGGGGAGGCCGCCAGCAGCCTCCTGGGCCAGAGCTGGGGAACAAACCCTAACGGGCATCTCCGGGGAAGTGGAGGACTGGGGCGAACATTTTCTCCAGACCCTGGCAAAGGTGGCTTCCACCTGGGGCGCCACCCTGGGGGGCGGCGGTGGCTCCGGCGGCGGCTGGTCCGCTTTCCTGGGTGCGGCCCTGGACTTCGGCGGCTGGTTCCACCAGGGCGGGATTGTGGCAGCCCACCAGGGCCTGGTGGTCTCTCCGGGAACGCTGATGGGCGATGAGCAACTCATCATGGCCCAGGCCGGGGAAGGCGTCCTGCCCCGGGAGAGCATGGCCCGCCTGGGGGAAAAAACCTTCGAGGCCTTGCGCACCGGACGCTTCCAGGTGGCCCCGGGGGGGGCCGCCCCCAGCTACGACATCACCATTCAGGTCCAGAGCCTGGACGCCGCCGGGGTGGCCGGCCTGGACTGGGACCGGCTGGTACAGCGCCATCTGCTGCCGGCTCTGCAAAGAGATACGGAAGGGCGCTGGTAGGGAGGCGGGATGGCTAACGCCAGGTTGGAATGGACGGTGAACGGCAGCCGCCAGAGCTATGCCTTGCCGGTGAACTTCACCTGGGACTACCAGGAACTGGCCCAGGACGAAACGGACCGGCAGCGGGCCCTGGACGGCACCTTGAGAAGCTACGCCCGGGGGCTGAAGCAGCGGTGGGTCCTGAAATTCGGGTACATCCCCAGGGCCCAGAAAGAGACCCTGGCCATCATCAAACAGGCCCAGACGGATATCGATTTCTACCGGGACGGCGGCACGACTAAAACCTTCACCGGCAACTGGACCAACGACCTGGATTTTAAAGAAGTGGCCCCGGGACTGTGGTCCGGCAGCATGGTGCTGGAAGAGATATAGGAAAGGTGGGGGGAGGGCCAGGGACCGGGGGTCCCTGCCCTCCCCCCTATCCCCCCTCCCAACCCGCGTAAGGGCCGTGGAAGGCGGGGCCGACGGCCCCGACTTCCACGGCCAAATAAAACCATAGGGGTTTGGGGGTGGGGTCTTGGGGGAGTTTTTCGTAAGCGCAAGGGCCCACGGCCCTTACCCCCTCCCCCAAAGAAACGAAGGGAAACCATGAGACCAGCTGGGGCGGAGTATCTGCAGGAAGAGGGGCGTTATCGCGGGGCCCGGCCCCGGGTGAAGGCGGCGCTCTATCCCTTTGACCTGGACTATGGCCTGGCCCCCGGCTCCGGGGTCTTTGAGCACACGGAGTACGGCGGGGAGCCGGGGAAGGTGGCCATGGCGGCGGGCGCTTACCCTTCCGGCTCCTGGACCTCCCCGGTGATGAGCGCCTTTTCTCCCCACCTGGACGAGGTGGCGCCCTCCTGGGACGACGGCACCGGGGCCATGGATTTTCAGGTTTGGCTACGGGGCGGGGCAAGCCCCGAGGAAGTTGCCGGCGCCCCTTACGCCCCATTGACCCGGGGAGTGGAAGCGGCCCTGGCCCCCTATTTTCAGGTAAAAGTGGTTTTCCAGCAGACAGTCCGGTCCTGGGCGGTGGACGGCCCCGGAGAGGCGGACGGATTCACCGCCTACGCGGTGGACCAGGCCCCGGACGGCGGCTACGAGAGCTATGGGGCCGACGGCGAGACCTCCGGCTTCCTGGCCGGTCTGCGGCTTTCCGGCAGGCTCACCCTGCCGGAAAGTGAGATCCTGGATCCAGGCAACGTGCGGGTGGAGCTGGCCCGGGACTTCAGCGAACTGAGAGCCGGCGACCTCGCCCTGGTGCTGGACAACCGGGGCGGGCAGTGGCTGGCCGCCCCGGCGGGCTCTTATCTCCGGGGTCTGGATTGGTCCCAGAAGCAGGTGGCCCTCTATCACGGCTGGGAATTGCCCGGGGGCACGGTGGCCTGGCAGCTGGTCTACCAGGGGGTGCTGCAGCGCCTGGCGGGCCTGGCCCATGGCTGGCAAGAACCCCACCGGGCCCGCCTGGAAAGCCAGGAGGCTGCGGTGGCGCGGCTCAGGCAGCTTATCGGCGCGCCCTCTCCGTCAGGGGAGAGGCGGCCTTTTCTGCGGGGCGTCTGCCGGGCCCGGGGCGAGCTCCTGGGCCTCACCCCGGCCTCGGTAAGCGAACCGGCGAAGACCGGCAGCGGCTCGGCTGCCTTGATGGTCCTGGGTAATTACCGCAGCGAGTACCCCCAAGATTATTTGATTGAAATTCAGGACAGCGGCGAAGTGGGCGCCGCCACTTTCCGCTGGTCCCTGAACCAGGGGCAGAGCTGGGAAGACTCGGTCCTGGCCACCGCGGGGGCCGACGACCCGGTGGAACTGGATGAGGGGCTGGCGGTCTGGTGGCAGCCAGGGCCGGGCCCCGACCTGGTGAGCGGGGACCATTGGACCTTTGCCGCCACCCCGGCCATCTATCAATACCAGGTGTACGGCGCCCCCTTTGCGTCGATTGCCGCGGTTTACCTGAACCAGGAGGAGACCGGCGACCGGGTCGCCGCGGAGGCGGCCACCGGGTTGATCCGGGTCACCGGCCGCAGCGCCCAGGTGGAGGCCCGGGTGGTGAAGGACAGCACCACGCACCCGGTGGACATTATTACCGAGATTCTGGAGGAAGTGGGACTGGGTCAGGTCATTCACCGGGATTCCTTTGCCCTGGCCAAGAGTCTCACGCCCGAATATGCCATCGGGGTCTGCTTGGAAAACCTCCCGGCGGCCCAGGCCATCCGGGAGATTGTCCGGCGCTGCCTCTACGATCTCTGGGTGGATTTCGGGGAGATTAAGATCCAGGCTTACCTGGGGAAGTAGAATCGCGCCGGTAAACCAAAACGCAAAAACTAAAGACCAAACACGAGCACTGACATGGCACGTATTGAATGGGCCCGAGCCTCGCAGTTTAATTGGACCTTCGACAATATGGGGGGCACCCCGCTGCAGGAGGCGGTGGCCGGCAACTGGCAGAATGCCGGGGCCCAGGTCTTAACCGATGGCCGGGTGACCATTGCCGCACCGAACCCGGGAGGCGGGCAGGTCTACTTTATCCGGGGCGTGTGGTCCACCGACACCGTGTTCCCCTGGGCCGGCTTCTGGGCCGATCCCATAAGCGGCGACCTGACCAACTACTACCAGGGCGGCTCCTTTGTCAACCAGGGGGCCGAGACCATCGTTACCCTGGGAACGGCGCTCCCCCCGGGGACCCCGGTGCAGCTTTACTACATCTATCTTACCGGGGAGCAGGCGGCCAAGTATGAGCCCCTGAACAACTACCCCTGCATCCGCCGGGCCTACCGCTCCCGGGACGACTACACCTATGATTTTGCCGTGGACCGCATCCTGGACCTGATGGTTTTCCTCCATTTTGCCGGGGAAGAGCGGGGCCGGGACTATGGACCGCTGATCCGGTTCCTCTGGGACGCCTTCCAGGTCCGGGAAGAGTCCCGCACGCCTCCCTTGATGCACGATTCCTTTGAGCGGCAGTTGTGGGACCGGGGTCCCCACCTGATTTATCGCGGCGCCACGTGCGGGGTGGAGGCCTTTGAGGTCTTTCAGAGCGAGCCGGTTCCGGGGGGCGCCGGCCGGGCCCTCCACGTGCGCTCTGAGCTCCCCACCACCCGGGACGCGGCCTGGTTCGGCTACGGCCTGGATTGGTCGCTGGCACAGCCCCCGTTTGCGGCCGTGGACCGGGTTAGCTTCAGGCTGTGGGGCCAAGGCGACACCCGGAGGATTCACAACCTTACCAAGGTGGGGGGCGGCAGCGCCACCCTGGTGCTCCAGGGGGATTACACCCGCCAGGAGAAACGCCGTTTTGTGGTGGAGATGGAAGTCAGCGGCGAAGTGGGGACGGCCACCTTTCGCTGGTCCCGGGACGGCGGGCTCACCTGGGAGGCCGAGGGGCTGGTCAGCGGCGACCGCGACCACCCCGTGGCCCTGGGGGACGGACTGGAGGTCTACTGGGAGAGCGGGGAGGGCACCGACCTGGTGGCCGGGGACTATTGGAGCTTCTGGGGCGGCGAGCCCGCGGTGCACCCCCGGCGCCTGCTGGTGAGCTTGAACGACTCCGCCCCGGAGTCCGCCGACCCCTGGGGGCCGGAGCATACCTACCTTCACGCCCTGCCGGACCGGTTTCCCGAAGCCGCCAGCTTCGAAGTGCCCTTCAGCCAGTTCTGGCGTCGGGACAACCTCATCGAAGACTGCGACCGGGTCACGGCCATGTGGGGAGCCTGGTACTCCAGCACCCAGCAGGACGTTAGCGACATCACCATCGGTCTCCGGGAGGAAACCGAGGTCCTGTTTGGCGACACTTATTACACCCAGCGCCACGTCACCTGGGACCTGTCGCCTTATGTCACCGCCTTCGGGGTCTGGGCCGGCATCGACCCCGGAAGCTGCAACTCCGCGGGCCGCACCAACCTCAATTTCCTCATCCAGCCGGTGGTTCCCGGGGTAAGCACCTTGAGCCTGCGGGTCAAGGTGAAAGACGCCCGGGGCAGCTACTTCTATGGGGACGTGACCCTGCAGCCGGACGCCTGGCAGCGGGTGGCGGTGAATTTTTCCGACCTGCTGCTGGAGTCGGGGTCCCAGCCCCTCACCCACCCCATCCAGGCGGTGGATCTGGGCATCCCCAACTCGCCTCCCAGCAACGGCGCCTTTTACGTAACCGACCTCAAGTTGGATGAGCACCGGACCTTTGCCGGAGCCCAGCGCCTTCGGGTGTTGGAGTTCAAGATGGAGCAGCAGGGCCTCCCCGAGCACGAGTGGTGGCTGGATGAAGTGAGCCTGAACCTGGAAGCCCAGGACCCGTATCCGTACGCCCCGCGGCTGGCCATCTCGCTCACCCCTTACGGCCAGAACCCCTGGCGGGGGCCCACCCTGGTGCACTATGCCCAGCCGTTGGCGCCCTACCTGGTGGGGGCCCTCAACCTGGCGCAAAACTACCTCAAGTTACACCGGGACGCCCAGGAGGAATTTCAGCGGCGCTACGGCGGCGTGAAAGGGCCCGTCATGCCCGTCCACACCCGCAACGACGTGGAGAACATCGCCCTGTGCGGCGAAGAGGACTTCACCCGCTTCTCCTGGTGGCGCCGCCGCCGGGACTTCGGCCAGGTCCTGGGTTTCTGGCACTTCAACGGGGCCTTGAGCGACGCTGCGGCGCCGGGCCACACCTTGACCTTTCAGGGCGGCGGCAGCCCCCTTTACGTGGGCGGCATCTGCCAACCGGGAGAAACCGCCGTGGACCTGGACGGCGGCCATTACCTGACCCAGGACAGCCCGGAGTTCAATGTGGGGACGGAGGATTTCACCTTCGAGGTGGTCCTCAAGCCCGGGGAGCTGGCCGCCGGGGCCCGGATAATCAGCAAAATGGCCGGCGGCGGGCCCGGCTACGAACTGTTCCTGGGGGAGGCGGGCGCAGTCCGGGCCTGCGTAGCGGACTCCAGCGGCTCCTCCATCCTCATTCCCGACCCGCCCCTGACCCTGGACCCCGCGGCTTACCATTATCTGGGTGCGTCCTTCGACCGGGACGGCCAGGTTACCTTTTGCGTGGACGGCGTCCTGGGGTACTGCGCCGCGGCCCGCTCCGGCAGTTTGGACAGTTCTGTGAGCTTCACCGTGGGCCGGGCTGCCGGAGGGGCGGAGAATTTCCTCAAGGGCAGCGTGGACCTGCTGCGCGCCCACCGCCGGGCCTTGAGCGGCGCCGAACTCCAGGACAACTGGCTGATCATTCAGGGCCAGCTCAACGGTTCCGCCTACCCCGAAGTGGGCGGCCCCCTGGGCCAGTTCTGGGCCTTCCAGCGCCTGGCGGAGTATTTCTACGTCACCCGCGACGTCGGGGCCTGGGAGGTTCTGCAAAACTGGCTCACCTGGATCGACGCCCACGGGGCCCCGGACGGCAGCGGCTGGAAGTTCCCGGCCGGCTTTTCGGAATTCGGCTTCACCTATGGCCCTTACGATCCCGGCGCGGCCGCGGCCGTCGCCCTGGGCTGCCTCCACATCTACCTGCGCCACGGCGACGAGACCGCGGCGGCCTGGGCCCGGCGTATCCTGGACGACCTGCGGGCAAACCGCTGGGACCCGGATTTCGGGGGCTACAAAAGCGACTATCACCACGCCTGGCTGAACGCCCTGGTCCTCAGGCTCTTCGGGCTGGCGGTGAACGGCGCCCCGGGCCAGTCTTATCCTTTTGCCTGCAGTGCCCAGGACCGGGACCATTTTGCCGCCCTCGCCTCCTGGATCTTTTCCCGGGCCGGGGACGACAAGCCCAACGTGCTGAACGCCGACCTCATCCCCTTTAGCTACAGCGAGGCCGCGGACCAGTGGGACTACGCTCCCTACTACCTCGCCCTGCGCCAGATGGGCACCCTGGAAGGAGTGGTGCTGATGCTGGCCGCCGCCCTGGAGTACGGCAAGGCCCACGGGGACTGGCTCTGGTGGCAGAAGCTGCTGGATTTCATCGTCTTCGACAACCTGGTGGTGCTGGCCCCTGCCCAACTGCGCTCCCTCACCGCGACTTACGAGCAGGCCGGCTTGAAAAACCTGGTACGGGTGCGCTTTGCCGACTACGACCGGGACAACAGCAAGTACGCCGAGGCCCGGGATGAGGCGGCCATCGGCGACTGGGGCGAGCAGGCCCTGGACCTGGATTTCCGTTACGGCGGCCCCGTGACCCTGGAGGACCCGGAGATGGCTGAAACTTTGGCTTCCCGGCTGCTCCAGCGCCTGGCCCCCCCCTGGGAGGGCGCCGAGGTGGAGACCTGGCTGGAAGGGGCGCGCCTGGAACTGGGAGATACGGTGGCGGTATCCTCGGACTTTCACGGCCTGGACCAGGCGGAATTCACCGTGTTCGGCAAGGACCTGGACTTGGGAAGGCGCTCGGTGCGCCTGAGCCTGCGCCGGCCCCTGGACGCGGCCTGCTCCTGGGCCGTGGACGCGGCGGGCGGCCCTTATGAAGCCTGGGCCATCGACCAGGCCAGCCCTTACGACGTCAACTGGGATTACCGGGCTTATGTCGGCTAACTCCGTGCTCTCTGTGACTCTGTGGTGAAAAAATTTACCCCAGAGACCCAGAGGGCACCGAGAATCACAAGGAGAGAAACATGGGGCTGATTCAGCTTCCGCAAAGCAAATGGGGCAGCGGCACCGGCCGCCAGGTTATTTTGAAGAGCGATTTTGCAACCATCGAGCAGGCGGTGCTGGAGGGGTTCGAGCTGACTAACGGCCCCTCCCTGGAATACGTGGATGCGGCCAAGGTGCGGGTCAACGCCACCCCGGAGTGCCAGGCCCGGGTGCTGCTGTGCGGCTTCCCGTCGCCTTTGCACCGGGGCCAGTGGGTGGACGGGGAGCTAACCGACGGTCGCTACCGGGAGAACGCCGCGCCGGCCATCCTGGACCTGGCGGCCAGCGGCAGCCTCTGGGGCACGGAGCAGGCCAACCAGTGGTACTGCGTGTACGCCCTGGCGGGCTCCGGTGACAGCACCTTTTCCCTGAAGGCCATGCCGGTGATGCGGGTGGGGACCCAGGCCGGCCAGGTGGTCAGCCTGAGGAACAACGCCAACTCGGCTGGCATCGGCTACGGGTTCGGGGTCGACGAATTGGCTGGCGGCAAAATCCTGATCCTCAGCGGCCCCTCCCAGGGGCTGGCCCGGGGCGTCACCGCCAATAACGACGACGGCGGCACCGGCGGCACCATCACTTACGACGGCAGCGCCCTGAGCCTGAGCCAGGGCGATTGGTTCATGGTTCTGCCCGCCACCAATTTCCGCTACCTGGGCATGGTATTCAACGGTGGGGACGCCAATCTGGCGCCTTTTTATCAGGAGGGCGGCCTTACCACCTACCGCACCCCCGTGCAGTTGTACTCCGGCGCCGTGGCCGGCTACACCCTCATGGATCTGGGGCTGGTGGCGCCGCCCACGGCCCGGGAGCTTTCGGGTTATGCCCTGGCCGTGGCGGGCTACGACCTGAAGCTGGCCCTTTCCTATGACGGCACCACCCCGGCCCTACTCCTGCACGGCACCCCGCCGGACCTCGTGTTCCTGGGGGTGCGGGGGGCTGTCCCTTTTAGCTGCCGGGTCCTGGAAGGCAACCGGCTCTACGTGAACAACGACAACACCGCCAATCAAACGGTGAAGATCACCGGTTGGAGGGAGTGATGAACCTGGATGGCAAGAAGACCTATATCACGGCCGCGGTCCTGGGCCTGGCCAGCTTTGCCCTGGCCATGGGGTGGCTGGACCGGGAGCAGTACGAAATCATCGCGGGGCTGCTGGGTTCCCTGGGCCTGGCGGCTTTGCGGTCCGGCGTAACCAAGATGTGAGGCCCGCACCTAGGCTCCCCCCACCAATCAGGTTTGGGGGGGGGACCCGGTGGAGGATGGCGAAAGGCGAAGGGCGGTGCGCCAACCGCCCCCAGGGATGCAGATTTCGGGGAAAGAACCTTCTATGAACTACCAGGACTTGGGAGAGCACGTGGGGGCCCTGGTAACGCTGCTGGGCCTCTTTGCCGGGGTCAGCGCCCTGTTGCTGTGGCGCATGCTGGTGCGCCTGGAGAAAAAGCTGGATGAACTCTCCCAGCACTTTTGCGCCTGCCGGGAGGAACTCCCGGAGCGCTTCGTCTCCCGGTTTGAGCACGAAGTGGAGCACCAAGGCCTCTGGGAAGCCCTCAACTACCACGAGCACGACTTCCGGGGCAGGGTGGTGCGATGACGGAGGACCGGGCGGACTGGCTGGTCAACCGCCACCACGTGGCCTGCCAGGCCCTGCTCCCCCTCAAGGGGGAGGGAAACAGATTCTGCCGTTATGTATAATATTGCCTATCCGATACTTGGCGCATATTTAGAGAAAAATGCTGATTAAACCGGGAGACGCGGGGCCGGCCGTGGAGCTGGTGCAGTCCCGTCTGCGGGAACTGGGATATTTCCGGGGCGCCGAATCGGGGTTCGGTCCCGACACCGCGGCGGCGGTGCGGCGGTTTCAAAGGGCCCAGGACCTCAACCCCGACGGGGTGGTGGGGCCCCGCACCCGGGCCCGGCTGTTGCCCCTGGTCCGCTTCACCCCGGAATACCTGGACCGGGTCTTATATGGAGGCCGGCAGGTCTATGATGCCCTGGACGACGTGGTGGCCGCGGTGGCCGCGGGCGAATGGGGGGCCTTCGACGCCCTGCTTCTCAACGGGGACGGCGAAGGCCTGTCCTTCGGGGTCCTGCAGTGGGCCCAGGGGCCCGGCAGCCTGCAGACGCTGCTGCAGGCCTTAAATGGCGCCAACGGGGCGAAATTCATCGATATTTTTGGCGATGGCGACCCCGGGACGGCTCAGAACCTGCTGGCCAAAACCCGGGGCCGGGGCAAGAACCTGGCCTTGTGGCTGGACCCCTGGCCCCTGCGCTTCTGGCTGGCAGGCCGGGACCTGGAATTTCAGCGGGTGCAGCGCTCCCTGGCCCGGCGGCAACTGGCCGCCCTGCTCCGGGAGGGCTTGGCGATCTATCCGGAAGGCTTCCAGCCGGGCGGCCGCATCGCCCGGCGGGCCCTGGTGATGATGGCCGATGTGGGCAACCAGGCCGGTCCCCTGGGGCTGAAAAGGGCCCTGAGGGCCGCGGCGGCCCGGGGCCTCACCGATGAGGCCCGGTTCATCAGGGCCCTGGGAGAGTACGTGGAAGATATCATCCGCCGTAAATACGGCGACCCCAACTTCGGCAACACCGCCGGTCGCCACGCGGCCATCTGCAGCAAGTACAGTCTGGAGAGGGCAGACTGGCCGGTTCTTGAGGCCCGGCTGGCGGCGGAAGCCAAGGAGAGTCGCCTTCCTGCCTGATGGAGCCGCCGCCCCCCGGCTAACCGTGCCGCGGCTCATTTGCCCTAGTTAATCTTTAATTGTTGCCGGGATGCCATTTCGCCGCCGACGGATCAAAGGCGGCGGCCGGCCTCTCCGTCTCCGGGGTTGACGGTTGTCCCTTTTTTTGATAGGCCTAGTTTTGGGAGCAGAGGGGACGGCGGGGCACATGAATTTATTAGACCTGGGAATCCTGGTCCTCCTGGGGTTGATCACCCTCAGGGGCTATTACCGGGGCCTGTTTCAGGAACTGGCCGTCCTGGTGGGGCTGGTGGGGGGAGTGGTGGTCGCGGCCCACACCTACCTGCGGCTGGCGGTCCTGGTGGAGCGCTGGATCAACGATCCGATGCACGCCCGCTGGATTGCCTTTGCGGTGGTACTGGTGGCCGTTTACTGGCTCACCAGGTTGGTGGCCCACTTTCTGCAGCGCCTGCTGTATCACCTCTACCTGGATTTCTTCGACCGCCTGCTGGGCGGGACCTTCGCCCTGGCCAAGGGCGCCCTCTTGCTGGGCTTCGGCTTGATGTTCCTGGGAATCTTCCTGCCCCGGGACTCCCGCCTGCTTAAGGAATCCCACACCGCCCCCATCCTTACCCAGTTCTCTCGCCAGTCTCTGGAAATGCTGCCCCCGGATTTCAAGCAGCGTCTCAACGATTACCTCAGGCAGTGGCGCAAAGGGGAGGAGAAACATAAAACCCAGTGGTTCTGGCCGGGGGAGTCAGAGGCCCCGGACGGTAGCCGGCCCCCCCAGCCCTCCAGGGACGGGGCCGCCTAGGCGCCAGGACAATTTTGCCGCGCCCCTTGAGTCGCCGGCTTATACTCAGGAGTTCAGATCTATGACCGACCACCGCCGCGACCCCGGCGCTTTGCTGAACGAGTTTCTGGCCATCGTCCACCGCTTGCGCCGCCCGGGCGGGTGTCCGTGGGATGCCAAGCAGACCCCTGAGACTTTGAAGACTTATGTCCTGGAAGAAGCCTACGAGTTGATCGAGGCCCTGGACCTGGGCGACCCCAGGAAGATCAAGGAGGAACTGGGGGACCTGCTGCTGCACCTGGTGTTCCTGAGCGATCTCTACCAGGAGCGGGGCTGTTTTTCTTTTGCCGAAGTGGTGGCCGGCATCGCGGCCAAAATGATCCACCGCCACCCCCACGTCTTTGCCGGGCAACCGGCCGAGAGCCAGGAGGAACTTTCCCGCATCTGGCAGGAGGCCAAGGCCCGGGAAGGCAAGGGGTCCCCTGCCGGGTCCCTGGGCCGGGTCTCGCCGGCCCTGCCCGCCCTGGTGCAGGCCCAGCGCCTGGGGGAGGCGGCGGCGAACCTGGGTTTTGACTGGCCCCACGTGCACGGGGCCCTTAAGAAGGTGGAGGAGGAATGGCAGGAGTTTCGCGTCGCCCTGGAGACGGAAGCCAACCCGGCCTGGGAAGAGGAACTGGGCGACCTCCTCTTTGCCCTGGTCAACGTGGCCCGCTTCCTGAACATCGATTCCGAGGGGGCCCTGCGCCGCACGATTTACAAGTTTATCAAGCGCTTCCACGTGGTGGAACGCACCCTGGCCAAGGAAGGCAAGACCCCGGAGACCGCCACCCTGGAAGAGATGGACGCCATCTGGGAAGCCTGCAAAAGAGAGAAACGCGCCAAAACCTGAGGCCAACCGTTATTCCTGGCCGGCCCGAGCCGCCCCGCCGATTAACTCGCCTTTAACTTGCCAAGCCCCGGAAAGGATGATAAATTTCCTGATTGGAGGGGTTCAATTGCGATGAAGTCCAGCCGGTCCCGGGGAGCCGTGTCGCTGCCGCTCATCATCATCGCTATCGTGGCCGGCGCCCTGGTCTTCTCCGTTCTCTTCTATTCCTTCTGGCAAAAGCTCAACCAGAAAGTCGAAACCATCCTCAAGGACCAGTTCAACCAGCAACAGTTGATGCTGGCCCGGAAAATCGCCGACAACGTGGAGTCCTACTTCGACTTTCTGGAGAACGCCCTCCTGGGGTATGCGGGGTTGTTCCAGACTACCCCTCCAGGAGCAGCGGACCTTAGATGCCTCTCTGGCCGAAAGGTTTGCCAGGCACAAGCGCTTTGGGCTCCTGGAGATTACCCGCTACAGTGCCGCCGGCGTCGGGGTGCAGGTTTTCAGCACCTCCCCCACGCCCATTAAGGCCGGTACCCTGGTACTGCCCGCCGAGTATCTTGAAGTGGGCCCGGGACCCCCAGCACCGCGGCCGCTTGTTTCTGAGCAAGACCTTCGATTACCCCGAGGCCCCCTGGAAGGGCCGGAGAGTGATGCGGTTTCATGACTCCCCTCTACTGGGGGACGACGCCCCAGTTCGCCGGGGTCCTGGAATTTCTCATTGATCCCTTTTTTATCTGCGAAAAAGTTACGGCTGGGACGTACGCTCCGGGCAAACCGGTTATGCCTGGATCATCGACCAGAACGAGATCATGTCTGGCCCACTATGAAAAGGACTTTGTGGGCCATGAAGCCATGCAAATCCGCATCGCCCGCAACCCCAATATTAGTCTTCCGGGGGTCTGCGGGAACTCCAGACCACCTCCTGGCCGGTCAGGAAGGGTCACGGAAGTACGACTCCGGCTGGCACCGCCAGAAGCTGGGGCAGATGCCGCAAATTGGCGGCCTACACCCCCATCCAGTTTAATAAGGGGTTGATCACCGGCGTCACCGACGTGGAAGACCCGACCCACAATCTCTGGGGGGTGTGCGTGGTAGCTCCGGTGGCGGAGGTGGCCGGCCAGCGTCACGGAAGTGCTGCACCAGGAGTTGTTTCTGGTGGGGCTCTTCTTCCTGGTGGTGCTGGGCGCCAGCGGCGGGCTCATCGGCGCCGCTTTGTTCTGGAACAAGACCCTGACCCGCCAGGTGGAGTCCAAGACCAGGGAGTTGGTGGAGTCCCAGGAGCGCCTGGTGCATTCCGAGCGCTTTGCCGCGGTGGGTGAGGCCGCGGCCTACGTCAGCCATGAAATCAAGAATCCCCTTGATGGTTATCGGCGGCCTGGCCAACCAGGTGGAGCGGCGTCTGGCCGAAGACCCCGCGGCCCAGGAAAAGCTCCAGATAATCCAGCGGGAAGTGAAGCGGCTGGAGAGTTTTCTGGGGGAACTGCGGGATTTTCTGCGCCCGGTCCAGCCTTGCAAGCACCGGATCGACCTGAACCAGGTAATCCAGGACGTTCAAGTCCTGATGATCGAAGCCGCCCGGGAAAAGAGAATAGAAATTGAACAGCGGCTGGACCCCCGGCTTCCCAAGATAGAAGCCGATCCCAACCAGCTGGAGCAGGTCCTGGTGAACCTCATCAAGAACGCCCTGGAGGCCACGGAAGAAAACGGGCGCATTGTGGTGTCCAGCGGCTCCCGGGACGAACAGGTGTGGTTTTCCGTGCAGGATACCGGCAAAGGTATGCCCGCCGAAGTAATGGACAAGATCTTCCACCCCTTCTTCACCACCAAGGATAAAGGCACCGGGTTGGGGCTGGCGGTGATCCACAAGATCATCACCGACCACCACGGCACCATCACGGTGGACAGCGCCTCCGGCGAGGGCAGCACCTTCACGGTAAGGCTGCCGCAAACAGGCTGATGCGGAAAAAGGACCCTCCCTCTCCCGAGTCCCTGCAAGAGTATCGCAAACGCCGCCGGGAACGCGTCCTCATCGCCTTGACCCTTGTCCTGGTGGTGGCCATCACCTCCCTGGAGGTGCACCTGGTGCACCAGGGGGGCCAGCCGGTGACCGGCAGCCTCATGGCTTTCGGCCTGCTCAATTTAAATACCATCCTGCTGCTGCTCTTCACCTTTCTCATCTTCCGGCATCTCACCAAGCTCTTTTTAGAAAGGCGCCGCAAGGTTTTCGGCTCCCGGCTGCGCATCCGGCTGGTGCTGACCTTCATCAGCCTCACCATGCTGCCCACCGTGTTCATCTTTTTCATGGCCTGGCAGCTTATTTCCAGCCGGGTGGATTACTCCCTGGACCGCCAGGTGGAGGAGTCCCTGGAGCGAGCCCGGGAGATGAGCCAGACCTTCGCCCAGGAGGCGGCGGACAAGTTGCGGGCTTACGGCCGGCTGATCAGCCTGGAATTGCCAGAGCCAGGGGCGCCGCCGGGGGATGCCTGGGAGCCCTTCCTGGCTTCCCGGCGAGCAGCCTATGATTTGACGGGCCTGGAAATTCTCAAAGCTGACGGCGCCCGGCTGGCCGGCAGCTATGCCTCCGGGGAGGACCTGCCGGAACTACCCCGGGAGGATTTGCAGCCGGCTGCCGCCCCGGAGAAGGCCTTCTGGCGGCAATGGCTGCCCCAGGGGGAACTCTTGAGCGTCCTGGTGCCACTCAGGCCGGCCCCCGACGCGGCTCCCGACGGCTACCTGGCGGTGCGCCAGCTTATCCCCCAGCCCCAGCTCCTGAAGATGGCGGGCGGGGCCCGCACCTTGCAAGACCTGCGTCAGCAACAACTCCTTTTAAGCCCCATGCGGGTGAGCCATTACCTGGCCCTGGTCATCGTCACCCTGATCACGGTGATGGCCGCCATCTGGCTGGCCTTTTACATGGCCCGGGAGATCACCACCCCCATCCGCCAGCTGGCCGAAGGCACCTTGAAGGTGGCCGGGGGCGACTACGACTTCCGCATCGCCGGGGAGGGCCGGGATGAAATCGGCTTTCTGGTGCAGTCCTTCAACAAGATGACCCAGGACCTGCAGCGCAGCCAGGCGCAGCTGGCCGACGCCTATCGCCAGCTCAGCCACAGCCACGCCCTCATCTCCACCCAGAAGCGGGACATGGAGATCCTGCTGAAGAATGTGGCCGCGGGCGTCATCGGCGTCGACGCCCAAGGACGGGTCACCATCATCAACGACTCCGCCGCCCAGATGCTGCGCCTCAGCAGAGAGGAGGTGCTGGGCCAGGACAGCCGTGTGCTCCTGCCCCCGGCGGAGTACAGCCGCCTGGCCGAAGTGGTGGCCGCGGCCCGCCGATCTCCCAGGGGCACGGTGGAAAGGCCTTTGCACTTCATCCTGCCGGACCAGACCCTGTACCTGCTGCTCAAGCCCACGGTGCTCAAAGATGAAGCCGGCAAAGACCTGGGCGTGGTGATGGTCTTCGAGGACTTGACCGAACTGGAGAGGGCCCAGCGCCTGGCGGCCTGGCGGGAGGTGGCCCGCCGCATTGCCCACGAAGTGAAAAACCCGCTGACCCCCATCAAGCTGGCGGCCCAGCGCCTGCAGCGGCGCTACGCCGGGCAGTTCGGTCAAGACGGCAAGATCTTCGAGGAATGCACCCAGATCATCGTCAACCAGGTGGACGAACTCAAGAACCTGGTGAACGAGTTCTCCCAGTTCGCCCGGCTGCCCCATTTGAGTCTGGCTCCTTATGACCTCAACGCCCTGGTGCAGGAGGCCTTGCTGCTCTATGAGGAGGTCCAGCCCCGCATCACCTTGGAGTTCCGCCCCGACCCCGATCTGGAGCCCATCCTCCTGGACCGGGAGCAGGTGAAACGCATGCTCCTCAACCTCCTGGACAACGCCCTGGCTTCCATCGGCGGGGCCGGGACCATCACCGTGTCCGTCAAGGGCGATGGGGCCCAGGACCGGGTGGAGCTCATCGTCAGCGATACCGGCCGGGGGGTGCCGGACCGGGACAAAGTGCGGATCTTTGAACCCTACTTCTCCACCAAGCGGGGCGGCACCGGCCTGGGACTGGCCATCGTCAATTCCATCGTGGCGGAACACCAGGGACGCATCCGGGTGGAGAACAATTTCCCCCAGGGCGCCAGATTCATCATCGAGATCCCCAGGCATAGGGCCAGTTATGACGGCAACGCTGCTGGTAGTTGACGACGAGCCTCAGATTCTCCAGGCCGTATCCGGCATCCTGCAGGACGAGGGCTTTGAGGTTCTCACCGCCCCGGACGGGGAGGCCGCGCTCAAAATGGTAGGGGAAGACCTTCCCGACCTGGTGCTGCTGGACATCGCCCTCCCCGGCATGGACGGCCTGGAGGTCCTGGACCGGCTGAAGCGCCAGTATTCCACCCTGCCGGTGGTTATGATCTCCGCCTACGGCTCGGTGGAGAACGCGGTGAAGGCCACCCGGCTAGGGGCCTACGACTTCATCGAAAAGCCCCCCCACGCCGACAAGATCCTGCTGACGGTGCGCAACGCCCTGGAGATGGCCCGCCTTTCCGAGGAGAACCGGCGCCTGCGGCAGCAGACCGCCCCGGTGCGGGAGATCATCGGGGCGAGCGAACCCATCCGTAAGCTGCGGGAACAGCTGCGCATCGTGGCCCCCACCAACGCTTCGGTGCTCATCACCGGGGAAAACGGCACCGGCAAGGAACTGGTGGCCCGGGCCCTCCACGCCTTCAGCCGCCGGGCCCACAAGCCTTTCGTGGAGGTGAACTGCGCCGCCATCCCCGAGGAGCTCATCGAAAGCGAACTCTTCGGCCACGAGAAGGGGGCCTTCACCGGGGCCAGCGACCGCCGCCGGGGCAAGTTCGACCTGGCCCACGAAGGCACCCTGTTTCTGGATGAAATCGGCGACATGAGCCTGAAGACCCAGGCCAAGATCCTGCGCATCCTGGAAGAGCAGCGCTTCGAGCGGGTGGGGGGCAGCCGACCCATCCAGGTGGAAGTGCGGGTGGTGGCCGCCACCAATAAGAACCTGGAGGAGGAGATCGCCAGGGGAACCTTCCGGGAGGACCTTTACCACCGCATCAACGTCATCCCCCTGCACGTCCCCCCCTTGAGGGAACGGCGGCAGGACATCCCCCTCCTGGCGGCCCACTTTCTCAAGGAGCTGGCCCTGGAAAACGACGCGCCGCCCAAGACCTTCAGCTCCCGGGCCCTGGAGCGCCTGGCCTCCATGCCCTGGCCCGGCAACGTGCGGGAACTGAAAAACTTCGTCTGGCGGTTGGCTATCCTCAGCCCGGCCTCAACCATCGACGTCACCGATCTGCCCCTGGCCCTGGGCCAGGACCCGGGCGCAGCCGGGGCGGCTGCCGCCGCCGCCCCCGAGGGGGGCGGGGACCTGGAATCCATGGACCCCTTCCTGCAAGTGCCGTCCTTCCGGGAAGCCCGGGCCCTCTTCGAGAAGCAGTTTCTGCGGCGCAAGCTGGCGGAATGCCGGGGCAACGTCAGCCTGCTGGCGGAACAGATCGGCCTGGAGCGCTCCCACCTCTACCGCAAACTCAAGGCTTACGGATTAGAACCGGGCAAGGAAGAGAACTGAGCAGAAGGCTTTAGCCTGCGCCGCACAGGCGAGACGCCTGTGCCACCAGGAAAAGTTGGAAGAAAAATAGACGATTGGTTGCAAGTCGGTATAATTTCAGAACCTGCAATAAAAAATCGGGATAAGCCGAACCAACGGGCCAGCTTATCCCGATTTTCTTTCAGAGGGCTGGGAGGGGAGTTTGAGGGGAGGGTGGGGGGCACTTATGAAAAATGTGCTCCGGCCCTCCCTCAAACCGGAGTTGGAGCCAAAATAAAAGGCGGACACATGGGTCCGCCCCTACAAATTTTCAACCGAAAACCGAAAACTGAAAACCGAAAACGGCTTTAAATCTCGGCGCCCACTTCCGCCAGGGTCTGGAAGTAGATGCGGCGGATGCGCTTCATTTTTTTCTGGAAGCAGAGCCCCAGTTCCATGCAGGCGTTGTAGAAGGACTCCCGGCTGAACTCCAGGGCCAGCAGGCGGGACATGGTCTCCTGGGCGAACTCCTGGCGCAGGTCCTTGATCTTCTGGGCCGCGCCCTCCAGCCCCTGCCACAGCGGCACCAGCACCAGATCGGCCTTCTCTTGCAGGCGGGCGATTTCGGCCTGCACCGCCTGTAAAGCTACCGTCGGGCCGCCCTCTGCCTTTTCAGCCGCGCTTTCCTGCACCACTTCAACCCCCAGGCGGTCCAGGAACTTCAGCAAAAAATCCCGGGGCCCTTTCTCCCAGGTGCAGAGGTTCCAGATATCCGCCGGAATCCCCACCCGGGGGACGCGGTTCCCCCCCGGCAGCCACTGGCGCAGCTGCTGGGCCCGGACGAAGAGCTGCTCCTTGAGCTGCTGGAAGTGCTTGTTCTTCCTCAGGGTGGCCTTCCACAAGATAATGCGGCCGTAGGCCTTCATCTTGGCGAAAAACAGGTCCCGGGCGATGAGGCGCTTGACCACCGAGGGCCAGCTGTAAAACTTCTTCATGGCCCGGGTGGTCTCCAGCTGCAGCTCATAAGGGGTGAACTGACGGGGTTGAAAGACGGTGTGATGGCCGTCGTACTGGCTCCAGTCCCGGCAAATGATGCGGTTTTGGGCCTCCATTTCCTGGTAGAAGGGTGTCCCGGGCACCGGGGTCAGGATCAGGTATTGCAGGGAGTCCAGGTCCAGTTGCCGGGAAACCTTCACCGTGTCCCGGATCACCTGAAAGTGGTCCTCTTCGGAGCCGAAGACAAACATGCCGTGGACATTGATGCCGTGGCGGTGGAAATTGACCACGCAATCTTTGATGCCTTCCACGGTCTGGGATTTGTTATAGGCCTTTAAGGTGGCGGGATTGATGGATTCCAGGCCCACGAAGACAATGTAGCAGCCGCTCCTGGCCATAAGTTCCAGGAGCTCATGGTCCTTGGCCGCCTCCACCCGGACCTGGGCGCTCCATTCTATCTTCAGACCTTCCGAGAGGATGCGCTCGCACAGTTCCTTGGTGCGCTTGCGGTCGGCGCAGAAGTTGTCGTCGCAGAAGAAGATGTGATTCGCCTGGAGGCCGTTCTGGCGGATCTCCTCCATTACCCGGTCCACGGAATTGACCCGGTACTTACGCCCGAAGAGCAGGATCACCGAGCAGAAGCTGCAATTAAAGGGGCAGCCCCGGGAAGTGGCGATGGAAACCACGCCTCTGCCGCTCCTCACTTTCCAGCCGTGGATCAAGCCGTAGTTGGGAATGGGCAGGCTGTCCAGGTCCGCCACCAGGGGCCGCCAGGGGTTTTGCCGGATGGTGTCTCCATCCTTGAAACAGAGGTTTTGGATGTCCGTGAAGTCCCCGCCGTTGCTGAGGGCGCGCACCAGTTCCGATAAGGCCTCTTCTCCCTCGCCGCAGATGACGAAATCGGCGTGCTCCAGCCCCTCCCGGGGCAGGAAGCTGGAATGGGCCCCGCCCAAAACCACCGGGATGCCCTGGGCGCGATAGAAATCGGCCAGCTCATAGGCCCGGGGGGCGGTGGAGGAAATGCTGGAGATGCCCACCAGGTCCGGTTTAAAATCCAGGGAGCGGAAGTCGGCGGCCGAGACGTCCTCGATGACCACCTTGACCTCCAGGCCCTGGCCCTTAAGGATGGTTCCCAGCAACACCGTTCCCAACCTCGGGATGGCCACCCGGCTGAAAATGTGTTCCCGGGGGGCCCTGGGTTCGATGAACAAGACCTTCTTTATGGGGCGCGCCATAAAAGGCTCCTTTTGAAATCTACTCTCGCAGCCCTTTGGGGGCACAACGGCTTAAAGGCAATACTCCCGCCTGCCTGCCGGCATCAGGAGCATTTAGCCTGGAGATGAAGGTGGATTTTCCCTACCTGAACTGTAAGGGGGTGCGGGGCAAAAGTCAACTAATTCCTTAACCCGCTTCAGGCGCAGGAACACCAGGAACACATGAAGCAGATTCCCCATGGGGAATCTGCTTCATGTCGCAGCCTTGGCTAAAGCAAAGAAGGAAAGACTTAGACGCAACCGGTGGGTTTGGCCAATCCCGCCATCTTACAGGCCCCTTTGCCCGGACCGGAGGGAAACAGTTCATAGATATGTTTCAGCTTGTACCCGGTCACCTTGGAAAGAATCCGGACCATGGGGGCGATGCCGTTCTTCTTGTAATAATCCTGGAGCATCTGGATGACTTTCCAATGTTCGTCCGTGAGTTCCTTGATGCCCTCAGAATCCTTTACGTAATCCACCCATTCCTCACTCCACTGGTCCAGATTTTCCAGGAAGCCGTCTTCATCTACCGTAAAGGTTTTGCCCTTGTATTCTACAGTGGCCATGCCGAAATATCCTCCTTGCAATGTTTTGGTCCACGGGTTTTCAGATTTCAAAGGTATGGCATTGTGAAAATTTTGTCAAGCATTAAAAATTTCTAACCCCAAGAGATTCGTTCCCTTTCCACCCAGGTACCAGGCTTTTCCCGCCATCCGTGGGCGGGTGCCTGATAGTCAATTGCCAGTGGTCCATGATCCAAGTGGCCGCGTTACCTGGATTAAATCAATAATTTACCAAAAAATCAAGCCATTACTTGCCAAAGCGGCGCGAGGGTGCGCCCGGGCGGCGGACCCAGCCGCTTCAGCTCCCTGCCGCATCCGGAAAAATCTTGCCCGGGTTCATGATGTTATGGGGGTCAAAGGCCTGCTTGATGCGCCGCTGCAAGGCGATGGCCGCCTCCGACAACTCCATCCCCAGGTAAGGGGCCTTGGTAAGACCGATGCCGTGCTCCCCGGACAGGGTGCCGTTAAGCTCTCGGACCAGGGTGAAAATATCCTCCACGGCCTGAGCCGCCGCCTGCCGTTCGGCCGGCAGCCGCTGGTCGTAAAGCACGTTGACGTGGATGTTGCCGTCCCCGGCGTGACCGTAACAGGGAATCACCAGGCCCCGGCGTCGTGAGATTTTTTGTAAGCCCGTGATCAAAGCCGGAATGGCCCCCAAGGGCACCACTACGTCTTCGCTCACCTTTTGGGGCCTCACTTTCAGGAGCGCCGGGGACACGACCTTCCTGGCCTTCCAGAGCTGCTCCGCCTCGGCGGGGGTCTTGGCCCGGATGACCGGGCGGGCTCCCTGCTCCCGGCAGAACCGGGCCATGCGAGAGGCCCTCTCTTCCACGTCCCGGGGGTGGCCGTCCACGGCCACGAGCAGCAGGGCCGCGGCCCCGGGGGGTAATGGAAAGGGCAGCAGCTCCCGGACGCACCCCAGGGTGACGTGGTCCATGAACTCCAGGGCGGTGGGGGCCAGTCCCGAAGTGAGAATCCGGCTCACCGCCTGGGCGGCCGCTTCCAGGGTACTAAAGCCCGCGGCCAGGGTCTGGCGCGCCGCGGGTTTGGACACCAGCCTGAGGACGATGCGGGTAATCACGCCCAGGGTGCCTTCGGAGCCCAGGAAGAGCCGGGTGAGGTCGTAGCCCACCACCCCCTTCATGGTGCGGGTGCCGGCCTCAATGATCTCCCCGGTGGGCAGCACCACCTGGAGCCCCAGGACATAGTCCCGGGTGACGCCGTATTGCACCGCCACCGCGCCGCCGGCGCATTCGGCCACGTTGCCGCCGATGGTGCAGAAATCGGCGCTGCTGGGGTCCGGGGGATAGTAAAGCCCCTGGGCCTCCACCTCGCTTTTCAGCCGGCCGAGGATGACCCCGGGCTCCACCACCGCCACCAGGTCGGCCCGGTTGATCTCCAGGATGCGGTTCAGGCGGGTGAGGACCAGGACCACCCCGCCCTGGATGGGCACCGAGCCGCCGCTGCGACCGGTGCCGGCCCCCCGGGGGGTCACCGGGAAGCGGTGCTCATTGGCCAGACGCACAATTGCCGCCACCTCCGCCGCCGACCCGGGAAAGACCACCGCGTCGGGCATATGGGCCCGGTCCGTGGCGTCATAGGCGTAGGTCCAGCGGTCTTCAGGCGGGGTGAGGACGTGCTCCGGGCCGACCATGGTTTTTAATTCTTGGATGATTGAATTACTTAACATAAGGGATCGGGTAGAGAAGGGGAGTCATGTCCTAATTCTGGTTCCCAAGCTCCCGCTTGGGAACCCCATTGTTCGCAAAGCTCTGCTTTGCTCAAAACCGGCAATCCCGGCGTTGACAATCCTGTTGCCAAGCTGGAGCTTGGGGACGAGATGAATATTTCAGGCCGGGGAAGTTGGGGCCGAAGGCCCCGGTTCCCCTGCCACCCTTACACGGGTTGGGGGAGGGGTTTGGGGAGGGGGCAGGGCCGCTGGCCCTGGCCCCCTCCCCAATATCCTACAACATATTCTTCTCCGCCAGGCTGAAGTAGCCCTGGCGGCTGATGATCAGGTGGTCGTGGACCGTCAGGTTCAGGGCCCGGGAGGCCTTCACCAGGGAGCGGGTCAGTTCCTGGTCGGCGGCGGACGGCGTCAGGTTGCCGCTGGGGTGGTTGTGCACCAGGATGAGGCCGGTGGCCTTGTGTTTCAGGGCCAGCTCCAGGACCTTGCGGGGATAGACCACCGTCTGGTTCACGGTGCCTTCCTGGACGATTTCCTCGGCGATGATTTCATTCTGGCTGTTCAGGAAGATGACCCGGAACTGCTCGTCGGGGAGGCCCCCCATGGCGGTGCGGCAGTAGTCCACCAGGGCCGTCAGGGATGGGATGCGCTGCCGCGTTAGCACGTCTTCCTTCAGGTAATGTTCGGCGCAGGCCTTCACCAGGCGGATAAGGGCGGCGGAGGATTCCTTCAGCCCTGCGACCTCCATGAGAGCTTCCGCCGGGGCATCCAGCAACCGGGTGAAGGAACCGAAATGCTTGAGGAGCTTTTTGGCCAGGGGCTTGACGTCGGCCCGGGGTATGGCGTAGATCAGGAGCAACTCCAACAGTTCGTAGTCCTGGAGCGCCGCCGCCCCCCCCTTCAGAAAGCGGCCCCGCAGGCGCTGGCGGTGGCCGTGATAGTGGGGCTTTTCCGGTTTTGGGGTTGGCTGATCCACGCTTGAGCCTCAAGGAATTAATATTACTTATTATTTTCTGTCCATTTTGTCAATTTTCTTATCAGTCGCTCCTGGAGCCTTTGGCGCATCCAAATATCATAAGTAGTTTTCCCCCTCACCCCAACCCTCTCCCCCGTTGGGGGAGAGGGAGGAGTTGAGGAACTTTTTTCCGGAAAGAGTACCTGGGAAAAATCAGGCCGGGGAAGTCGGGTCATTGACCCGCCTTCCCCGGCTTTATAAGGGATTGGGGGTGGGGGTTTGGGGGAGGGGCCAGTGGCAAGGCGTCTCGCCTGTGGAAGCCCTTGGCCCCCTCCCCCAACAACTCCATCTCTTAATGCTCTTCGCCGGCGGCGGCTTCCAGCTCCCGGCGCATGGCCATGTCGTAGAGCACCCGCTCCCGGGCCTTGTCGATGCCCAGGGCTTTACGCTTCAGGTCGATGTGGGCGATCATCTTCTTGGCCATCATCTCGGGATCCGCTTCGAAGTCCCACTTGCCGCCGTACTCTTCCTCGATGCCCTGGAAGAGGTAGTCGGTGAGGATCTCGCTTCCGGTGGTGGGCCAGTTCACCCCGAACAGGGTGTAAACTCCGGAGGCTACGAAGTACTGGCCGATGGCGATGGCCTTTTCACTCATCCATTCGGGCGCCGCGCCGGCGGCGGGCAGGTCCGAAATGTCGGCGCCGAGACCTCCCGCCTTGACGCAGGCGGTGGCCGCCATCAGGATGCGGGAGTTATCCACGCAGGCCCCCATGTGCAGGACCGGCGGGATGCCCACCGTCTCGCAGACCTCGGCTAAGCCGGGGCCGCAGTACTTGCCGGCCGCTTCCGGGGTCAGCAGGCCGTATTTGCCCGCCGCCATGGCGGCGCACCCGGTGGTCAGGACGATGACGTCGTTTTTCAAGAGCTCCTTCATCAGGGTGAGATGGGAGTTGTCCTGGGTGGTGCGGCAGTTGTTGCAGCCCACCACGCCGGCCACGCCCCGCACCCGGCCGTTGATGATGTTGTCGTTCAGGGTGTAATAGGACCCCCGGATGGAGCCGCCCAAGAGGTACTGGATGGTCTCGTAGCTGAAGCCCACGACGGTGGGGGTGGAAATGGACGGAATCAGCACCTGGGCCCGGCGGTTGGGGTAGTTGTCGATGGCTTCCCGCAGGATCTTTTTGGCCACGTCCAGGGCGTGGTGCTCGTCAAAGGGGATGTGCAGCGCCGCGCCTTCCATCTTGGCCCGGTCGTCGGTGGTGATGATCTTGGTGTGGTAGCACTTGGCCACGTTGGCCAGGGCCTGCATTTCGCACTGCACGTCCACCACCATGGCCTCCACCGCGCCGGTGATGATGGCCAGCTCCTGGTGCAGGTAGTTGCCCGCCACCGGCACGCCGTGGCGCATGAGCACCTCGTTGGCGGAGCAGCACATGCCGGCCAGCTGAATGCCTTTGGCGCCCTTGCTCTGGGCGTAGGCGATGAGCTCCGGGTCCTGGGCCGCCACGTAGAGCATCTCGGGGAGCAGGGGCTCGTGGCCGTGCATGATGACGTTGACGTGGTCTTCTTTCAGCACCCCCAGGTTGATTTCCCCGGCGATGGGGGTGGGGCAGCCAAACATGATGTCCTGCAAGTCGGTGGAGATCATGGACCCGGCCCAGCCGTCGGCCAGGGCGGTGCGGGTGCACTGTTTCATGATGTTGTGATAATCCTGATCCACCCCCATATGGGTGCGGTGCATCAGTTCCACCACTTCGATGTCGATGCCCCGGGGCACCACCCCGTTTTTCCGCCAAATCTCCTGGCGCTTCTTGGGGGCCCGGCGCACGTAATTGATCTCGCCATCCTGCTGGCCAAACTCTTTCAAGATCTTTTCGGCCAGGTCTTTGGCAATCTCCTCCTTGGCGCGAGGCTTGGCGTCGTCGCCTTCGCCTTCAGATAAGGGTACGTCCCAATCCCGGGCCACCCGGCGCAGTTTGGCCACGTCTTTGATCTCGTAGCCGGGGGCTTCGCCGTGGGCGATCTCTTTAAACAGCTTGGCCACCCCCCGGGAGTGGTCGCTATGGGCGGCCGTCCCCGCAGCCACCATGCGGGCGAAGTTCCGGGCCACGATGGTCTCGGCGGTGGCGCCGCACAGGCCCATGCGCTGCTTCTTTTCGGCGGCTTCCTCCCCTTCCTTCTTCTTGGGGGGCGGCACCCGGCAAGGTCCCTGGGCGCAGATGCGGCAGCAGGCCCCTTCGGCGCCGATGGGACACGGTTTCATCTTTTCGGCGCGGTCCCAGATGGTCTCAATCCCTTCCGCCTGGGCCTTCTTGAGCAACTCCTGCGCCGCGGGGTCCACGCTGCGAGTCTCAAATTCGGCCATGGATTACTCCTTGTTTTAATAGGTTATTTTCAGACAGCCTTAGTTTATTCCTATATATCCATAGTAATATCTATACATAATCATGTCAAGAAAAATAGAGAGCCACACCACAGAGACACGGAGGTCACAGAATGCGCCTTAAAGGCGCAACCATGGTTTAATCTCTGGGTCTCTTGGTGCTCTTGGTGTCTTTGGGGTGAAAAATTTTATTGATCAGGGATTCGGCAGGCGGACCACCCGAAAGCCGATATAGCCGTCGGCATAATGGGGCGGGGCGGATTGACGGGCGGCGGCCCGCAGGTCCCGGGCCCGGGAAGCCCAGGAGCCGCCCTTCAATAGGCGTAAGACCCCCGGCTTGAAGGGCCCCTCGGTTCTCAGGGGCACATAGCGGTCCTGGCACCATTCGGAAACGTTGCCGGCCATGTCAACGAGGCCGTAACCGTTAGGAGGGAAGGACCCTACTGGGGCGCTCATGGCAAAGCCGTCATCCGCGAAGTCGTTGGGACGGTAATTGGCCCGGTAGCCGCCGCCGGCATCCGGGGCCTCCGATCCCCAGGGATAGGGCTGGCCCGTGAGGCCCCCCCGGGCCGCGGCCTCCCACTGGGCTTCGGTGGGCAGCCGGTGCGCCACCCCGGTGACCCTGGTCAGCCACCGGCAGAAGGCCACCGCCTCGTCCCAGGTCACCCCCACCACCGGCTGGTTGGGGGCGTTCAGGTTCTTGTCTTCCCAGTAAAGGGGCTTCGGGTGCCCCGTGGCCTTGAGGAACCGGGCGTACTGGGCGTTGGTGGTCTCGGTGGCGGCGATGTAAAAAGGTTTCAGCCTGACCCGGTGGGGCTGCGTCCTCGTCGGCATAGCGGCCCGGCTCGCTCGCCGGGGAGCCCAGGAGATAGGTGCCGCCGGGGATGCAGGCGGAACTTGAGGCCCTGGGCCTCCAGGGTTTCCTGGGCGTGGGCCGGGTTGGGCAGCCCCAGCGCTACCAACAGGCCCAGCAGCAGGGTTAGGAAAATGGTTTTCGGTTTTCGGTTTCCGGTTTCCGGTGGGAGAAATGCCTTCATATTCGCTGGTAACTACTTGGGAATAGCTTGGAGTGTTCTTATGTAACTTTAATCCATAAAGACTGGACCTGCAAATTTCCGACTCTAAACGAGGGGGATGACGCAGAGTTATGCGGCCTGATTAAACCTTGCACCCCTTCTTTTTTTAACCGAAAACCGAAAAGCGGAAACTCTCACATCTCCACGGCCCGGCGGCAAGCGGTGAAATAGAGGACCAGCCGGATGGCCTGCGGCGGCGCAATCCCTTTGGCCTTCACCGCCATTTCCCGGTAGGCCAGCAGTTGCGGCCGGTACTTTTCTTTTTCTTGTTCCCAAGCTCCCGCTTGGGAACGAAATTATTGGCCCAAGTTCTACTTGGGCACCTCACTAGATGAGATCAGGATAATATTATCCCATCGTAATTTTTTGCAAAACGGAGCTTTGCATCCAATGGGGTTCCCAAGCAGGAGCTTGGGAACCAGAAAAAAACTACTTCACCTCCACGGCCCGGCGGCAAGCGGTGAAATAGAGGACCAGCCGGATGGCCTGCGGCGGCGCAATCCCTTTGGCCTTCACCGCCATTTCCCGGTAGGCCAGCAGTTGCGGCCGGTATTTTTCTTTCTCCCGGGCGATGAACTCCTCCCAGTCCGCCGGGTCCGGGGGCCTCGAGGTCTTGTAATCCAGGAGCCACCAGGCGTCGCCGTCGAATACCAACCGGTCCATTTTGCCCCGCCGGATGGTGTCCGGGCCGGCCCGGTCCTCCAGCAGCCACTCGCTCTTCGCCTCCGGCAGGCCGGGCGCCAGCAACCGGGCCAGGAAGGGGTCCTGGCGGCAGGCTGCAAGCTCCGCCAGGATCTCCGGGGCCAGGGCCGCGGCGGCCTCAGGCGCTAGCCCCTCCTGGCGCAGGGCCGCGGCCACCGAGGGGGCCTGGGGCAGCTCCCCGCCCTGGGCCAGGGTCTCCAGGGCCCGGTGCATGATCTCTCCCCGGAGCCGGGCCGTTCCCGGATCCTCGGCACCGGCCTGCCATGCTTCTTCCATGGCCGCCAGTTGCGAGGGATGGCTCAACTGATAAGGCGCGGGCTCGGGCTGAAACTCCAGGGGGTCCGGGAGCTCCAGGGGTTCCGGGGCGGCCCCGCCGCCGGCCCCCCCGGGAAATTTGCCCACCGACTCCACCCCCATTTCCGGCCCGGGCCAGACGGTCCCGGCCCCCGGAGGCGGCAGCACCTGCCGGTAATGTTGCCTCAGCCAGGCCAAGGGGCTTTCTCCCTGGGGCTCCCGGTTGGCCTTGACCACCCCGGAGAGCGTCAGCCGCTGCCGGGCCCGGGTGACGGCCACGTAAAAGACCCGCCGGGCTTCCTCCAGCACCCTTTGGTTCTTCAAGCTTCGCAGCAGCAGGTAAAGGGAGCTCTGTTTTTCCTTCAGGTAAGGGCGGGCCAGGGCCAGGCCGTGCAGCCGGCTGCCGGGAATCTCCTCCAGCAGGAAGGGCGGGGTCTTCTCTTCGCTTCCCAGGGGCCGCCAGTCCAGGAAAGGCAGAAAGACCCGGTCGAACTCCAATCCCTTGGCGCCGTGCACCGTCAGGACTTCCACCGGGGAGTCCTGGGCCCGGGGGTCCGGGGGCTGAAAGGCTTCCTTCAGGTTGAAATCGGCCTTGAGGAAGGTGGCCTCGGGGACCCCGGATTCAGCCGCCTGCAACAGGTCCAGGTAAGCCCGGGCATTGGCCACGCCGGCGGGGCCTTCCCAGGCCGCCAGCCCGGACCAACCCTCCGTCTCCTGGAGCAGGTGGGCGATAGTTTCCGCCAGGGGCTGCCTTCCTGTCCGGACCTGGGCTGCCGACAGCGACGCCGCCAGGTTTAGCAACTCCCGGGGGTAATCATCTCGGGCGGCGACCCGGCGCAGCTTCTCCAGCCACAAGGCCCCCGGCGTTTGCGCCACCCTGGCCAGGGTCTCCAGGGATTGGGGGGCCCAGGGGCCCCGCAAGACCGTAGCCCAGGCCAGGGCATCGGCGGGCCGGGTCAGGGCCCGGGCCAGGTTGTGCAGATGGGCCGCCACCCGGGAGTCCGAAAGCTTCAGGCCCTCCCGCACCTTGACTGCCACCCCGGCGTCGTTCAAGGCCTTCAGGTAGACCGGCAGATGGGTGCGGGTGAACAGCAGGATGCCGATGGTCTCTGTCTCTTTCAGGGTGGCCGCGGCCTGGGCCACCTGCCGGGCCAGCCAGCGGGCTTCATGTTCCCTGGCTTCCAGGGCATCGGCGCCGGTGAATAGGGCCAGATGGGGGGCGGGCCCTGCAGCCGCCCCGGGGCCTGGGTCCGCGGCGTGAAAGTGGATCTCGCCGGCCGCCGCGCCCATGACCGTGTCCCCGAAGACTCCGTTGGCCCAGGCAATCAAGGTGCGGGTGGCCCGGAAATTGGTGGTCAACCGCAGCGGCTCCAAGGGAATTGCAGTGGCGTTGGGGCAGGGCAGGCCTTCCCGGGATTCCCGGAACAGGCGGGGCTTGGCCTGGCGCCAGCCGTAAATGGACTGCTTGGGGTCCCCCACCACCATGAGGGTGCGGCCTTCTCCGGGGAGCCACCCGGCCAGCAGGCGGCACAGCAGGTCCAGCTGGTTCTGGCTGGTGTCCTGGAACTCGTCCACCAAAAGATGCCTCAGACGCTGGTCCAACCGGAGCAGCAGTTCGCTGGGGTCTTCCACCTCCAGGAGCTGAAGGGCGGCGTGCTCCAGGCCGATGAAGTCCAGGGCCCGCCGCCGGGAGCAAAGCTCCCGGTAAATTCCCAGGGTCTCCCCCAACAGGATGACCAGGTCCTGCAGGGCCGCGGCCTCTTCCTCCGAGGCCCCGGTCGGGGTCAAGTCCCGGCACTGCTTCAGCCTTTGCACCACTTGGGCCGGGATGGCCTGGAGCCTGGGGCTCCACCTGGCCTTGTCAAAATCCGCGGGAAACCCCAATTTGGCGGTAAAACTCTTGCGGGGGTCGCCGTCTTTGGTCAGGAGGGCCCGGGCCACGGCCTGCCAAGCGGGAAGGTCCCGGGGCGCGGCGCCGGGGATGGCGGCCGGGAGACCAGCCCCCAGGGGAGAGCCCCGGAGGGCCTCCCGGAACTGGGGCCAGGCTACCCCCAGTTCGCTGGCCTGGAGGCCCTGCGCCAGGACCCCCAGGGCCGGCAGCAGCACCAGTTGGAAGCGCTCTTCCAGCAGGCGCCGGTAGGCTTCGGGCTCCCGGCTCACCCGGGCCAGGTCCAGGAACTCCTGGAGGCTGTCCCGGCGGGCCAGCAGCCCTTGCAGCTCCCCGGCCAGGCGGCCCCAATCGTTGTTGAGGCGCACCAGCCGGCGCACCAGGGCCTGGCGCCCCGGGTCCCCTTTGGGGCGGGCGTTCAGGCGGCGCCGCAGCTCCTCCAGGGCCTCCTGCTTCACCCAGCGGGCTTCGTCTTCTTCCAACAGCTGAAAATCCAGGGGCACCCCCGCCTCCTGGGGGGCCAGGCGCAGAAGTTGGGCGCAAAAGCTGTGGAAGGTCATGATGGGCAACCGCTCCGGGGTCAGCTTCAGCTGGGCCCCGTCGCCGTGCCGGGCAAAGACTTGCTGGGCCAGCTCCCGCAGCCGGCGCTCGTGGGGGGAGGCCCCGGGGCCAGGCTCGTCCCGCTCCCAGAGAAGCTGCATGACCCGGGTGCGCAGCTCGCCCGCGGCCTTGCGGGTGAAGGTCAGGGCCAGCAGCTCCTCGGGGGCCTCCACCCGGGCCAGCAGACCCAGGAAGCGGGCCAGGAGCACCGAAGTCTTGCCGGAGCCCGCCGGGGCCTCCAGGTGGAAGCTCCGGCCAGGGCTCAAAGCCCGGTCCCGGGCCGCTTGGTCCGCCGGCAGGAGCATCATTCTCCTTCCTCCTCGCCTTCCGGGGCAGGCCCCGGGGTGAAGCCGCAGATCAGGCTTAAGGAGCAGTAACTGCAGGCCCCTTGTTGTTTTCCGGCCGGGGCCGGAGTAGGGTCAGGTCTGAAGTCCCCGGCGGCCAGGCGCCGGCCCAGGGTCTCAACCCGCTCTTCCCAGACCTGGAGCAGGTCAGCCCACCTATCGGCCTTGTTCTCGAACTCCTCATATCTGAGGTGCTTTTCCCGGGAGGACTTGAGCCCGATGAACCCGGCTGCCAGCTCCGCAGTCTCGGGCGGAGAGTCCACGCAACCCTGCCGCACCGCCAGGAGGTAGCAGGGCAACTGGTGCTCGTCGGCCTCATCAAAGACCTTTTTGGCGCTGGGCACCTCCCCGCTCTTGTAATCCCACACCATGAGGCGGCATTTTTCCGGGTGGTGGTCCAGGCGGTCGATGCGGCCGCGCAACCCAAACTGCCAGCCGGGCCCCTTGAGGTCCTGGAACCGGACCTCGAAGCCGTGCCAGCGCCAGCCCTGGTGATAACGCTCCTCTTCGCGCCTGAGCCACTCCCACAGCAGCCCCTCCTCCCCCAGCCAGCGGTCCCACTCCGCCTGCCAGTGCAGGTCGGAAAGCAGGTTGGCCAGGACCTGGCGGGCCGCCATTCTCAGCTGTTTCCGAGCTTCCGGGGCATCCCAAGCATGGCCCCGATCCAGGTGGTTTTGATAATTCGCGGCAAACCGGGCCAGGACCTGGTGGAGCCGTTCCCCCCGCTCCCGGGGGTCCAGGCCGGCTTCGATTTCCGGCAGTTCTGTAACAGCCAGGAGAACTTCCAGCAAGAACCGGCAGGGGCATCTCAGGGCCGCGGCCACCTGGCTGAGCGAGAGTTGCCCGGGCAGGGGCAGCGGGAAAAGGCCGTCGCCGTACCCCGCAAAGGGGGGTAGGGACCGGGACCGAAAAGCCGCCTGCACCGCCGGCGACCGCAACCAGGCCGCCCGGGGCACGCTCAACACCGCGCTGTCCCGGGGTTCCCACTGGCCCGGGTAAAGGGGGCTGCCCACCCGCTCCTCATCGTCTGCCAGCCGGGGCCGGGTCAGGACGATCTTAGGTGCGGCCCCCAGAAAAGTGGTAAACAGCTCCCGGGCGAAATGGTGCTGGCTCTGATAGGTGCCGCCCAGGACGGCCTGTTTTTCCGCGGCGTTGAGCAAGGGCAAAGGCCGGGGCGCCGGCGGGAAGACGCCGGAGTTCAGCCCCAGGCAAAAGACCCGGGAGAAGGCCAGGCCCCGCATCTCCAGCAGGCCCAGGACCTGAATGCCGGCTTCCTGGACCCCCGGGCCGGGCAGCAGCAGCAGGCGAGCCCCCTGGGTGAGCCAATCCAGAAGTTCTCCCGCGCCCAGAGATTCGTTTTCCAGGCTCTGTCCCAGCTCTGTTAGCAAAGCCGTGAGCTGGCTCCACTGCCCCGGTTCGCCTTCCTCCAGGCCCCCGGGAAATCCCAGGACGCTCCAGGCGGCCTGGATTTGCGCGGCCCACTCCCGGCCGGTGGCCGCCGGACCCTGCAAAGCGCCCCGGACCCGGTCCAGCCGGGCCAGGGTCGCCGCGGTGTCGCCGCCCTCCAGGTTCCGGGCCACCGCGCCCCTAAGGCGGTCCCAGCCCTGGACCGCTCGCTGCTCCCGGAAGAGGCGGTCCCACCAGGCCAGGGAGGACTGTTGCCTCTGGAGCGCCCCGAAGTAAGGGGAGAGAAGCAGCGACACCAGGTCCTCCCGGCGTTCCCCGGCCGCGAATTTCAGGGGCAGCAAGGCCGCCTGGAACAGGGGCGTCTCCGCCAGGCAAGGGCCCCGGGAGAAGTTGTAGGCCCACCCGGCGGCGCTTTGGGGCGGCCCCAGCAGTTCCTCCAAAACCCGCCGCAATTGTGGGGCATAACTGTCCAGGTCCGGAGAGGTGACGGCCAGCCGGTGGAGGGGAATCCCGTCGTGGCGGGCCGATTCCAGCAGCCTGGCGGCCACCCACTCCACCTCCTGGCCCCGGTCGGGCAAAACCACGGCCTGGGTGACCGCTTGTAGCCCGCCCCGCACCTGGAGGTGCTGCACCTCGGTACGAGACTCCAAGGCCTGGAGCCAGGCGGCCTCCGCCGGGGCCGGCGTCTCCAGGCCCACCACCAGGACCTTGCCGGGCGGCTTGATTTTGCCGGCTTGCAAAGCCGACAGCAGGTAGGTGGGCAATTCCCCGGGGCTGAGCCAGCCTTCCTCCTTGAGGAGCCTGACATAAGTCCGGGTCACCTGACGCCGCCAGGCCACCAGAGGAGAGTCCGCCGCCGCCGGCTGCAGGACGGGCAACTGGTGGCGGCACAGGAGGTCGTGGGCGCCGTCCAGGGCCTGGGCCCAATCCAGCTCCGGGGTGGGGCCCTCGGGTGGCGGCACTTCTTTAAGGGCCCGGCGCCACCGGGCCAGGCGGGTGAGCGTCGGCGCCAGGGCCTCCCGGGGCCACAGAGACCGGAACAGGTCGGCCAACCAGCCTTGCAGGGTGACCAGAGGCAGGGGCTCCCAGGCGGCGCGGCCTGAGCCCATCTCCAGGGTGCGCTGCCGGTGCCAGAGCTGATGGGCCAGCCGCTGGTGCGGCACTACCACCAGGGCTCCGCCGGACTGCCGCAGCAGAAAGTCCTGGAGCTCATGGCTGGTGGCAAAGAACCTGGCGGCGGTCAAGCAATCGCTCCTGGGGGCGCGGGTTGGCTCCGGGGTTGCCGGGGTCCGCAGTTGTTGAGCAAGGGGAAAAAGGCGAAAAGGGTAAAAGGCGAAAAGTAGTCAGGCAGTTTTTCATAGGGCGGGCACTGCCCGCCACACCTATCCGAAATTTTCATAGGCAAATTTTTAGTGGCACAGGCGTCTCGCCTGTGCTTGGTGTAGGGTGGGCACTGCCCCCCTATGATTTTCGCGGCCTTCCCTCCTGGTCTGCTCAGCGGGCATCCAGCCCCAAGGCCCGGCGCTTGCCCTCGATATGGCCGATGATCAGGGCCGCGGCCTTCCCGGGGTCCGGCTCCACTGCAAAGTTGGCCCCCAGGTGGGGGGCCAGGCCGTTGAGCAGCAAGTCGGTGACCGCACTGCTCCCCAGCACCGGAGGCGCCACCCCCAGGACCGTGAAGACGCCGCTGGCCACCGCGTAGCAGGCGATGGTGGCGGCCTTCTCCGAGTACCACTCCGGGGCCGCGGCGGCCACGGGCAGCTGGTCCAGGTCCACCCCCAGGGCCCCGGCCAGAATGGCGGCCAGATTGACGATGCGGGTGTTGTCCACGCAGGAGCCCAGGTGCAGCACCGGGGGAACGCCTAAGGCCTGGCACACCGCTTTGAGACCCGGGCCCGCCAGCTCCGCGGCCTCCATCTGCTTGAAGCCCGCCTTGGCGTGGGCCACCGCGGCGCAGCCGGTGTCCAGCACCAGGATATCGGCGGCGATAAGGGCCCGGGTCAGGTTGACGTGGCCGTAGTCCTGGGTGATCTTGGGGTTGTTGCAGCCCACCACCCCCACCGCCCCCCGGATCTGGCCGGCCTTGATGGCGTCCAGCAGCGGCTCCCAGGTGCCCCCCAGGGCCTCTTGGATGACCTCCACGGAGAACCCGCTGATTTGGGCCACCGGCGAAACGGGGATGGAGACCCGGTGGGGGGCGCGGCGGGCAAAATTTTCCACCGCCGCGGCAACGATGGCTCGACCTACCTCGGCGCCGTTCTCCGCAGTGAAGGTAAGGTGCGTGGCCCCGGGAAACTTGGCCTTGGCGTAGGTGGTGAAAAATTTGGTGTGGTAGCAGGCGGCGATCTCCCCCAAGGAGGGCATGATGCACTGATAGTCCACCACCATGGCTTCCACCGCGCCGGTCACCAGGGCCAGTTCCTGGACCAGGTGGTTCCCCGCCATGGGGATGCCCTGGCGCATCAGCACCTCGTTGCCGGTGCAGCACAGGCCCGCCAGGTTGATGCCCTGGGCCCCCAGCTCCCGGGCCCGTTTCAAGAGCTCCGGGTCCCGGGCGGCCTGGACCACCATCTCCGAGACCAGGGGGGAATGGCCGTGCAGGATAATGTTCACCTGGTCGGCTTTGAGCACCCCCAGGTTGACCTGGGAGGCGATGGGCTTGGGGGTGCCGAAGAGGACGTCGGAGAGCTCGGTGGCGATCATGGAGCCGCCCCAGCCGTCGGCCAGCGCCGCCCGCAGGGCCTGGAGCAGGAGGTTTACCGGATCGTTGTCCACCCCCATGTGGGTGCGGTGCAGCATCTCGGCGATCTCCCAGTCGATGCCCCGGGGGCTGATGCCCAATTTTTCCCACTTCGTGAGGCGCGCCGCCGGCAGCCGCCGGGTGAACGTCAGGAAGCCTTTCTTGATGCCGTACTCTTCCATCAGGGCCAGGGCCAGCTCCCGGGCCTGGGCCAGAGGTTCCAGGTCCGCGGCCACCCCGAACTCCGCCGCCAGGCGGGAAAGCTTTCCCAGGTCCGTGAGCTGGTAGCCCGGGGCCCGGCCCTCGGCCACCGCCAGGAGGGTCTCCACCAGGTCCCGGCCGTGGTCGGAATGCGAGGCGGCCCCGGCGGCCACCATGCGGGCCAGGTTGCGGGCCACCATGATGTGGGCGTCGGCGCCGCACACCCCTCGCTGGGGGCCTTCGCCGAAGGGGTCGATGCGGCAGGGGCCCATGACGCAGATGCGGCAGGAGAGTCCCAGTTCACAAAAGCCGCATTGGGGCTGCTGGGCCTCATAACGGTCCCACACCGTCTCCAGGCCCTCCTGGCGGGCCTTTTCCTTCATGGCCAGGGTGTCGGGGTGGATGGAGACAGGATTGTCGGAAGGAGACGGACGGTCCATGAAAACCCCCTTACTTTATAAACATTCGGTAGGGCGGGCCTCTGTGCCCGCCAACCTCTTCGCGTTCATAGCAGCAGCGAGGTAGGACGCCCGCCTTACACACTTCAATCCTTTTTCTCACCGGTTCGCTAAAACTTTATAATAGTCGATAACCTGATCACGTAACCAATAGATTTTTTTAAAAAGCATTTTGGCGTTTTTGTAGTTGAACAGTAACGGTTCTCCCTGCCATTCAATATTTTCCCAGTCAATAGTACAACGGGCAAGGAAAGACCCGATATTATCATTTTACCGTATCTCCAATTGTTCACTGGTAAGAAAATTGGCCTTAGCCATTTCATTACGCCGCTGAAATTCCTTAGAAGCATTTCTGAATGCCTTAGATTCAGGTCCAGTAAGCCAAATATGTATCGGAGGCTCAAAGGAGTTTTTTGTCTCTGGATGTGATATTTCTATCTTGTAAATAAAATATTCGGCGTTGGATGAAATTCTTTTAAATTGATATTTTTCCCTTTTGGCCCTAGTGCTGCTTCTTGATGGCTTTTTAGCGTGCCCTAACAACTTAGCTGTTCTTGAAAAGCTTGTAAGAAATTTTAGGAAGCTCGCTTTTTAAGCCTCACAGAAATCTATACAGATATTTCCAGTATCCCAAATTAACTTTTAATTCAAGTACATAAAGCATAAATACAAAATATAGTATGGGGAAAATATTAAAATTAATAGCGCAAGACTTATTCGTTTTGTAACATGCTTAACTTTAATATCAAATATTAAACCAAAGTTAAAAGCCTTCCATCTTGCCAATGCATTAAACACGGCCCTCCAAAAAATCGCATAGAAAACTGCAAAAATTTGTTGGGCATCATTCATAGTCGCCAAAGTTGCCACTCGCACCGTAGGGCGGGCGTCCTCGCCCGCCACCTTAAAGACCTCTAGTCCGCTATCCCTTTTTGGGTGCCGCGCTGTCGGCGGGCGAGGACGCCCGCCCTACGTCCTGCAATCCGTCTTAACCCACGCCCATGGGTATTCTTCCACCTCAGGCCATCTTTTCAATGGGTTATTGAGGATATATTGGGCCTTATCTACAAATTCCTTCTCATCCCTGACAATGCGATCAAAATACTCCTCTTGCCATATCCCTACTTTCCTGCCGTTATCTCGCCGGATTTATGGGCAGTAAAGGATTTCCAGGAATGGACGAGTTCCTGCAAGCTATGTTTTTCCAGGGGCTTGACCAGGACATGCACATGATCGTGCATTACTACGCAGGCATAAAGCTCAAACCGACGACCATCAAAGTGCTTGAGAGCCGACATTATCACGCCGCGTTCGTCGGCGGTCAGTTCGGCCTGGGATGGCGCCAAACGCCAGGTAACAAAATAAACCGATCCAGCCAGACGCCAATGCGGCATCCTCCTTCGATAGACCAACAGCGCATCTTCAGGTTTTTCTGCCATTGAGAACCGGGGTGGCGGGCGAGGACGCCCGCCCTACGGGTTTATTGAGTTTTGCGTAACGGTATCCAAATGGCTTTCCACATATTCACCATACAACATCTTTTTCAATAAAAAAAGCCCGGTCCAATGGGGCCGGGCTTTGGGTAATTTGGCGGGCGGGACGCCCGCCCTTTACTGGCTTAATCTGCCTCCACCTTGGGGCGGGGCAGGAGGCCGGCGGCCTTGACGATCTCCGGGACGTGGTCTTCCCATTCGATGGCCATGAGGTGAATGCCGGCGACGCCCTTCATGGCCAGGCATTCCTGGATCTGCTCCACCGCGATAATGATGCCTTCCGCGGCCACCTTGTCCTTGGGCACGCCCCGGAGGCGGGTGATGTAGGAGTCGGGCACGTCGAGACCCGGGACGAATTTTTTCATATAGTTCGCCATACCGACGGATTTTAAAGGCGTGATGCCGGCCATGATGTAGCACTTTTCCGTGAGGCCCATGTCGTTGGCCATTTCCATGAATTGGCGGAAGCGCTCCATGTTGTAGATGCACTGGGTCTGGATGAACTGGACGCCGGCGGCGATCTTCTTGCCCATGCGCACCACCCGGAACTCCTGGGGGTCGGCGAAGGGGTTGGCCGCGGCGCCGATGAAGATGCGGGGCCGGCCCTGGACCTCGGTGCCGCTCACCATCTTGCCTTCGTCCCGCATGGTCTTCACCGTGTGGGCCAGCATGATGGAGTCCATGTCATGGACGTTCTTGGCCTGGGGATGGTCGCCGAAGGACTGGTGGTCGCCGGTGAGGCACAGGAGGTTTTTGATCCCCAGGGCCGCGGCGCCCAGGACGTTGGACTGGAGCCCGATGCGGTTCATGTCCCGGGTAACCATCTGCATCACCGGCTCCACGCCCATTTCCAGGAGGATTTTGGAGGCGGCCATGGAACAGAAACGCACCACCGCGGTCTGGTTGTCGGTGACGTTCACCGCGTCGACGTTGCCTTTCAAGAAACTCGCCTTGTGCCGAAAATGTTCGGCGTCGGCGCCCCGGGGCGGGCCGCATTCGCCGGTCACCGCCTTTTGGCCGCTTTTGAAGATCTTTTCCAGTTTGCTTCCCGCGGAGTATTCGGCGGTCATTGTTTCAGCTCCTCCCGTGTCGTGGTGCGCAGCCCGCCGTCGCGGCTGGTGGACCAATTCTTATATAGCTGGACTTCGGTGAGCTTGTGGAGCTCACCCAGGTTTTTCAGGCGGTCGTAAATGAGCTGCCAGATGCAAGGGATGGTGCCTTTGCCCACTTCACACAGCCCCCCGGAGGAGCCGCCGCAGGGGCCGTTCAGCAACTGCTTGGCGCACCGGGTGACGGGGCAGAGCCCGCCGAAATCGCCGATGATGCAATTGCCGCAAGCCTGGCAAAACTCCTTCCAGACCCCGTGCTCCGTGGCCCCGCCGATGCTGGTGGTATTGAGGCCGGGAAAGACCCTGAGGTAGGGATAACGGGCCGCAACGTACTGGGGCCCGACGCTACAGGCGATGGAGACCACGGCGTCGGCGTCGGCCACCAGGTCGTCCAGGGGTTCGATGTATTCAGGGTCGCACTGCCGTTCGCAGGTGTACTCCTTCACCTCCAATTCGTTGCCGGCAGCCTTGCGGGCAATGCGCAGTTCGGAGGCCAGGATGGCCACCTCCTTCTCGCCACCCGCACAACACACGGTGACGCAGCCTTTGCAGCCGGCCACCACTATCTTGTTAAAATCCTTGACCATGTCCAGGATTTCTGCCAGCGGTTTTGATTCCGCAATGACCATAGGGCTCCTCCTCTCCCATTAATCCAGAGCAAAAAAAACTCCGTGATTCCCCCACAATGGCAAACGTCGGTGCGGGACCCCTTTTGTTCAGTTAACCTGAAAGGGCGGGGGATGATTCGATTATCTACAAGACCCGAAGCCAGGCAAGCGCACAATATCAGCTAACCGGGTTTTGTACAACTATTCACTTAACTTTATGGCGAATAAAAGAGGTTGTCAAATATAAAAATCCGGAAGAATTTTAGGCGAACCGCTGCCAGAAGACAAAAATTTATTGACAAATGCACTTAAGGTCTATTAAATGGGGGACTATGTGAAAAAAAGTATGAGCCCTGGCGGGAACCGGGATAGAATGACCCCGGGCCAGGTTCTTACTTTGCAATCACCCCGGTCATGCGGGCGATGTCCGGAAATTAGTCAATAATTACCATATCTTAAGGAGGCGGTTCTTATGGCGAAGTACGATCCGGTTAAACAGAAAGACTGGCAGATTGCCGAAATTGCCGAAGCGGAGATGATTCCTTTTGACAAGATGTGCGATAAGCTGGAAATCCCTAAAGACGAGCGCATCCCTTACGGCCAGAAGATCGGCCGCGTCGACTACATGAAGTGCCTGGAGCGCCTGAAGAGCAAACCCGACGGCAAGTACATCGAAGTCACCGCCATCACCCCCACTCCGCTGGGTGAGGGCAAATCCACCACCGCCATGGGCCTCATCGAGGGCCTGGGCAAACGGGGCGTCAACGTGGGCGGCTGCATCCGCCAGCCTTCCGGCGGCCCCACCATGAACATCAAGGGCACCGCGGCCGGCGGCGGCATCTCGTTGCTTATCCCCATGACCGAGTTCTCCCTGGGCCTCACCGGCGACATCAACAACATCATGAACTGCCACAACCTGGCCATGGTGGCCGCCACCTCCCGGCTGCAGCACGAATTCAACTATGACGACGCCCAGTTGGCCAAGCGGAACCTGAAGCGCCTGGACATCGATCCGAAGAACTTCGAAATGGGCTGGATCATGGACTTCTGCGCCCAGGCCCTGCGCCACATCATCATCGGCATGGGCACCAAGATGGACGGCTTCATGATGAAGTCCTCCTTCGGCATCGCGGTGTCCTCCGAAGTCATGGCCATTCTGTCGGTGTTCACTTCTCTGGCAGACTTGAAGAAACGGCTGAACGAAATGGTGGTGTGCTACGACAGGAAGGGCAATCCCATCACCACCGGCGACCTGGAATGCGGCAACGCCATGACCGCCTGGATGCTGCCCTCCATCAACCCCACCCTGATGCAGACCGTGGAGAAGCAGCCCTGCTTCGTGCACGCCGGCCCCTTCGCCAACATCGCGGTGGGCCAGTCCTCCATCGTCGCCGACCAGATCGGCCTGAAGCTCTTTGATTACCATGTCACCGAGTCCGGCTTCGGCGCCGACATCGGCTTTGAGAAGTTCTGGAACGTCAAGTGCCGGTTCAGCGGCCTCATCCCCCACGTGTCGGTGCTCACCACCACCGTCCGGGGCCTCAAGCACCACGGGGTCAACGCCGGCGCCCTGCCGTGCCCGCCGGGCAAACCCGTCCCCAAAGAATATTTCGAGGCCACGAAAGAAAACTTTAAATGGCTGGAAGACGGCGTGGAAAACCTCTGCCACCACATCCGCACCATCAAAAAGTCCGGCATCAAACCGGTGGTGTGCATCAATTCCTTCCATTTCGACACTGACGAGGAGCACGACCTGATCCGCCGTCGGGCCGAAGCCGAAGGCGCCCTGGTGGCGGTGTCCCGGCACTGGCAGTTCGGCGGCGAAGGCGCCCTGGAATTCGCCGATGTCGTTATTGACGCCTGCAAAGAAAAGCCCAAATTCAAGTTCCTCTATCCCAACGAACTGCCGCTTGCGGAAACGCGTCGAACTCATCGCCAAGGAAGTGTACGGCGCCGACGGCGTGGACTTTGCCCCCGAGGCCGTGGTCAAGGCCAAAAAGTTTGAAGCGGATCCCAAGTACAACGAATACGCCACCATGATGGTGAAGACCCACCTGTCCCTGACCGCCGATCCCACCAAGAAAGGCACCCCCAAGGGCTGGCGGCTGCCGGTGCGGGACTTCCTGATCTACGGCGGCGCCAAGTTCATCTGCCCGGTGTGCGGCGCCATCTCGCTGATGCCCGGCACCAGCTCCGACCCGGCCTTCCGTAAGGTGGACGTGGATGTCAAGGCCGGCAAAGTGACCGGCCTGTTCTAATGTAGGGCGACTCTCTACCTTTCAGGCCCCCCGGGGCCTGGAGTTCCCCTGAATCCGACTTCGCGAGAAGCCGGATTTTTTTTGCCGCTTTGCCGGAGTTAAATTCCCGGTTGTGATATTTATCACTTGCGTCTCTCCCCTCGCGCATGGTAATAATCATTCGATCCAGTAGAGACCAAGGCTGGCTCAGATATGGGCCGGCAGGGCAATGGCGGCGGTAAAACCTTTTCATCGTAGGGGCGGGGTTACCCCGCCCCTTACGGGAAGACCAAGGCGGCGGCAATAAATTTTTCGAAGTTAAGGAGAGTTGGTCTATGTTTGAAATAGTTGAGCGCTCGGAAATGGCCCAGGGGACAGTGATCAGCAACTGGATCAAGGCCCCCAAGATCGCCAAGAAGGCCAAACCGGGGCAGTTCGTCATCCTGCGGGCCAATGAGACGGGGGAGCGTATTCCCCTGACCATGGCGGACACCGACCCGGAGAAGGGCTTGATCAACATCATCTACATGGTGGTGGGCAAAAGCACCGCCCTGTTCAAGACCTTGCAGGTGGGCCAGGGGTATCTGGACGTCATCGGGCCGCTGGGGCAGCCCACCCACCTGGAGAAAGTCGGCAAGGTGATCTGCGTCGGCGGCGGCACCGGCATCGCGGTGCTGTATCCCATCAGCCGGGGTCTGAAGCAGGTCGGCAACTACGTCTATTCCGTGATCGGGGCCCGCTCCAAAGACCTGCTCATCCTGGAAGACAAGATGCGGGCGGCCTCCGATGAACTGATGGTCTGCACCGACGACGGCTCTTACGGTCACCACGGCTTCGTCACCGACATGCTGAAAAAGACCCTGGAAGAGCACAAAGACATCGGCTTGGCGGTGTGCATCGGGCCGGTGCCCATGATGAAGTTTTGCTGCAAAATGACCAAGGAATTCGGCGTCAAGACCCTGGTGAGCCTCAACCCCATCATGCTGGACGGCACCGGGATGTGCGGCTGCTGCCGGGTGAGCGTGGGCGGCCAGATGAAGTTCGCCTGCGTGGACGGCCCGGAATTCGACGGCCACGCCACGGATTTCGAAGAGCTCACCCTGCGCCTCAGAGCCTATTGCGCCGAGGAAAAGCTCTCTTATGACCAGTTCAAAGGAATGTCCACCACCTGCTCCTGTGGTGACCCTTTATCTATGCCCAAGCCGTAAGCAAGGAAGGAGGAGAATGATGGAAGAGGAAGTAAAGGCTCCCAAGAAAGAAAAAATCCCCAGGCAAAAAATGCCGGAGCAGGAACCCAAGGTACGGGCGCGCAATTTTCAGGAAGTGCCTTACGGCTTAACTCCGGAGTTGGCCCAGAAGGAAGCGGAGCGCTGCATCCAGTGCAAAGACCCCCGCTGCAAGCAGGGCTGCCCGGTGGAGATCGATATCCCCCAGTTTATCGTGAAAATCAAGGAAGGCGACTTTGAAGGCGCCATCCGCAAACTGTGGGAAAAGAACTCCCTGCCCGCGGTGTGCGGCCGGGTCTGCCCCCAGGAGGTCCAGTGCGAAGGCCTCTGCATCGTGGGCAAGAAAGACGACCCGGTGGCCATCGGCAACCTGGAGCGCTTTGCCGCCGACTACCAGCGGATGCACGGCCGGTCCATTTTGCCCCCCAAGGCTGACCCCACCGGCAAGAAGGTGGCGGTGGTGGGGGCCGGACCCGCCGGACTCACCGTGGCCGGCGACCTGATCCTCAAGGGCCACGAGGTCTACATGTACGAAGCCCTGCACGCCCCGGGTGGCGTGCTGCTCTATGGCATCCCCGAGTTCCGGCTCCCCAAAGCCATCGTGGCCTCCGAATGCAACTACCTGGAGCGGCTGGGGGTCAAGATCGAATGCGACGCGGTCATCGGCCGCAGCGAAACGGTGGACGAGCTCTTCGAGCATGGTTATGACGCGGTCTTCCTGGGAGTGGGCGCCGGGCTGCCCGTGTTCCTGAAAATCCCCGGGGAACACTTCATCGGGGTATATTCGGCCAACGAGTACCTCACCCGCTCCAACCTGATGAAGGCCTACGACTTCCCCAACTACGACACCCCCATCGTCAAGGGTAAGAACGTGGCCACCTTCGGCGGCGGCAACGTGGCCATGGACGGGGCCCGTACCGCCCTGCGCCTGGGGGCGGACCATTCCTATATCATCTACCGGCGCTCCCGGGACGAGTTGCCGGCTCGTGGGGCGGAAGTCCACCACGCCGAGGAAGAAGGGCGTCGAGTTCCTGCTGCTCACCAACCCGCTGCGGTTCCTGGGCGATGACGCCACGGGACGTCTCACCGGGGTGGAGTGCCTGCGCCAGGAACTGGGCGAGCCCGACGCCTCCGGGCGGCGGCGCCCCGTCCCCATACCGGGCTCCGAGTTCACCGTGGAGATCGACACCGCGGTCATCGCCATCGGCTCCGGCTCCAACCCGCTCCTCACCAAGAGCACCCCGGGCCTGGCCCTGAACAAGTGGGGCTATATCGTGGCCGACCCCAAAACCGGCAAGACCATGAAACCCCGGGTCTGGGCCGGCGGCGACATCGTCACCGGCTCCGCCACCGTCATCCTGGCCATGGGCGCCGGCCGCCTGGCCGCCAACTCCATCCACGACTACCTGACCATGGGGTGGTAGGAGTTAATGTTTGGGGAGGGGGCTAAGGGCCGACGGCCCTTACCCCCTCCCCAAACCCCACCCCCAATCCCTTAAGGAAAAGGAGGGCCGCCAGCGGCCCTCCTTTTTTATCTGGTGGGGCAGGCCTCCGTGCCTGCCTCCTTGCTTTTCCGTAGGGGCGGACCCATGTGTCCGCCCTCATCAGTGGCCGACATTCAGGTCTGATAGGGAAGATTCATCCGGGGCAGTTGGGGCGGAAGCCCCGCCTGCCCCGGTCCCTTATAGGGGTTGGGAGGGGGGTTTGGGGGGAGGGCAGGGGCCGTCGGCCCCTGGCCCTCCCCCCAAAACTCCTTTCACTCACTTCCCCAGCTTTTCCACCCGCACGCCGATGAGGCGGATCAGTTTACGTTTCGGGTTTTCCCGGCGGTCCAGGAAGGGCATCAGCAGTTTCATGGCTTCGAAGCGCAGGGTGCGCCGCGAGCCGGTGGCGTGGGGCAGGGTGTGGGAGCGGGACGTAGGTGTCGAAGTCGGCGAAGCGCACGGTGACCACCACGGTGCGGAAATTTTTAAAACCCTCGGCCAGCAAGCGCCGCCAGACCTCCCGGCACAGAGCCCAGAGGCGCGGGAAGATAAACTCCAGGTCCAGGCTGTCCCTGGCGAAAGTCTCCTGCTCCCCCACGGATTTGGGCTCCCACTCCAGTCACCAGGGGGCTGTCGTGGCGGCCCCGAATCCGCTCATAGAGCTCCGGCCCCCATTTGCCGAAGATTTCCTGGAGTTCCGGGGCGGAGAATCTCTTCAGGTCCTGCACCGTCTTGATGCCCCGTGGCGCCAGGAATTTTTCGGTCTTGGGGCCGATGCCGGGGATTTTGCGCACCGCCAGGGGCGCCAGGAAATCTTCGGCTTCTTCTTCAGTCACCACGGTGAGTCCATCGGGCTTTTTGAAATCCGAGGCAATCTTGGCCACCAGCTTGTTGGGGCCGATGCCGACGGAAGCGGTGAGGCCCTCCCGGGACTTGATCTGCCCCTTAATTTGGCGGCAGATTTCTGCGGCCCGCTCATAGGAACCGGCGAAGCTCAAATCGAAGTAGGCCTCGTCGATGCCGGCTTCCTCCACCACCGGGGCGAACTCACGCAGCAGCGCCATGATGCGCTCCGAGACCTGGGAGTACCGGCGGTAGTTCACCCGGACGAAAACCGCGGCGGGCCGGCCCCGGCGCCGGGCGGCTTCGGAGAGCTTCCAGGCCCGGGAAATGGGCAGGGCCGAATGGATGCCGTACTCCCGGGCTTTATAGTTGGCCGTCGACACCACCCCCCTACCTTGGCCGCCCGCAGGGTCGGCCCCCACCACGAGGGGCAACCCCTTGAGCTCCGGACGGTCCCGCTCCTCCACGGCCGCGAAAAAAGCGTCCATATCCAGGTGGCCAATGATGCGCATGATTATCCATTTTAATCACGGATCAGAGGGGCGGGAAAGTAATAAAAGGGAGCGGCAGGGGAACCCTGCCGTTCTTTGGGAAAAGAAACGTTTTTTAAATTTCCCTTCATAACATGTTCAAAATTTACCCCGGTCTAAGCAAAACAGATGGAAGTCCATGGAAATGGGCTCTGCCAACGGGCAAAAGAATCTCATAATAAAATTTTCCTTGTCCGGGAATGTATTTCGGGTGACAAAGAATTACCAAACAGTCAATTCATCTTCACTTAACTGCATTTTTTCCTTGACACTTGTTTAATAATCATTTCATGTAATTGTTACCGGAATATTAAACTATGAATTCTGTTCGGTACAGAAAACCAAAACTTTTGATAAGCTAAAAAGCTGTGAAAACGGAGCCCGGAGATTAAAGAAACTGCCGGATAATGACGAATTTTAAAGTGCATGAATAAAATCATCGACTTGGAAATGGCCCGGCAACGGCGGGCACTGGAGAAAATCAGGGCGGTTCACGGACCCTGGTGGAATACCTGGTTTATGCCCGAGGGGGCGGACCTGGGCCGGCTCACCCCGGAAGAATTACGGCGGGGCGGGTTATGGGGGCCGGCGGTGGACCGGGGCCGGCGAAACGGCGCCGATCTAAAGCTCCTGGGGCTGAACTAGCCTGCAAGGCCTTAGCCCCGGATTCCCGGCGCACTGGATGGGGTCGGGGCGATCACACCTTTAACGGGACGAACCCTCCGGGCTTCCCCCCTCGCGGTTCCAAGCCCTTCCCATATGCCTCTCTACCTTTCTGCACGATCCATTCTGGCGAGAACTTAGGACAATCGTTGTTCTCCGGGTGCACAAGAGCCCCAGGGGGGCACGGGAGCAATCAGTGCCATGAAAAAGGCCTCGGCAAGCACGGAACAGAAACGAAAGAAAGGATTTTCAGGACCGGATAATCGTAAGACCGAACTCGACCCCATTGATGAAGTCATTGCCCAGAGGGAAAAAGAAACGGTTATCGAGATAATCTCAGGGGGGAAGACCACGGCCCAGGCCCTGGAGTTGGCCTTTTCCGCCATTATCTGGGCAGAGCATCTGGTGGGCCGCTTTGAATCGGAAAACCGCCTGCCTCACCCCATAGCCTGCCAGCCGGGATGTAATTTCTGTTGTTTCCATCAGGTTGAAGTGACCCCGCCGGAGGCCCTCCTCCTGGGCCACCATGTGGAACGGAATTTTTCCGAGGATGAAAAACTGGCGCTGGCGGCCAGGCTGGCAAGGTCGGTCAATATCAAGGCCGGCAAGAGCAAGCAGGAGATCGCCCAAATCCGGCAAGAATTGCCCTGCCCTTTTTTAGAGGGAGGGAAGTGCTGGGTTTACCCGGTGCGCCCTCTTGTCTGCCGGGCCATGCACGCCCTGGATGCCGGGCAGTGCGAGGCGGCTTTCAAATCCGAGGGTCTCATCCCGGTGGCGCATTACGCTCACCGCCATGAGTTTATCAGGTCGGTCGTCAAGGGACTGCTGGACGGCTGCCGGGCCATGGGCTGCCAGTCCGCTTCCCTGGATCTGGCCGGGGCTCTGCAGGATTTTTGCGCCGCGTCAAACCCCATCGAGCAGTGGATCCAGGGCCAAAAGGTTTTTAGGGCCGGCTGAGCCAGGCCTCCCCCCGTTCCGGATGGCTCCTTCACATCCTCCAGGCCTTGACCGGCCCAGGCGCTCTTCCTAGCCTTCCAGCGGCGCGGCTTCTTCCAGTTCCTGGTGCTTCTCCCTCGCCCGGCGCTTTTTCTTCTCGGACCACTCCAGCACCTTGGCCATGGCCTGGGCGGCAAACGCGGGGTTGTCCCGGTAGTCGTAGGTCTCCAGGTGCACGCCTTTGGCATGGGAAAGAACCGCCCGGCCCAGAGGGGAGCGGGCGATGACCGTAGTCCAGCCCTCCGGGGCGCCGATGCCGCCGAAGGAGAGATCCGCAAACTCGGCTGCATAGTCGTCGCAGTACTGGCAGGCGAACCTCTTCATGAATTCCAGTTGGTCCAAGGGGATGAAGCGGACCTCTTGGTTGTGCAGATGGATCATCAACGCTTCTTTGACATTTACCTTGCGCACGTCCTCCCACTTGAAATTGCCGATCTTCTCCAGGCGCTCCCGCTGCTCCGGGCCGAAATGGAAGTTGCCGGTGCAAAAGAGCCCCAGGTAGAATTTGATGGAATCGGAGGGCACGATTCCCAGGACTTCCATGCGCCGCAGGGAGTTGATCTGGCAGGGAGTGCCCACCAAGGCCACCCGGTTGAGATGACGCCGGGCCACGTCCTCCAGCTCCACTATGGAGGGGGAATAAGTGGAGTAGACGTCGGAAAACAGCGTCATGCCATGGGAGGTGTCGAAGTGAAAGCCTGCGGCCTCCTGGATCTCCTCCCGGGACAAGGCCAGCCAGGGCTGCCGCTGGAAGGGCCCCACTTGCTTGGAAACGATGGCCCCGTCGATGCGCCCCAGGTCAAACAGGTGGAGGAGCAAACCGGTGACAACCCCGCCGTCGGTGGCCCGGGCCCGCACTCCTGGATCCTTGGACCTGGCCACCGTGGTTTCCAGGATCCGGCCCAGGGGGGCGCTCCAGGACACCCGGCGTTTGGTTTCCTCATCCAGCTCGCCTATTTCCGGGCAGATGGAGTAACAGAGGCCGCACTCGATGCATTTTTCCTGGTCCTTGTAGCGGGGCCGGCCGTCTTCACCCAGCTCCAGGGCTCCGTAATTGATGGCGGTGCAAAAGGTGACGCAGCCCCCGCAGTGATGGCAGAGACCGGGCTTTTGCACCTCCTGGATCAGGTTGAAAAAGGTCTTCATGGTTCCTCCGGTCAGGGGGTTGGAGCCGAGCGCCGGGGTGGGGGGGGCGGGGGCCGTCTCCGCCGGTTGCCTGGCCAACTCCCGGGGCCGGAGACTCTGGGGGGCCAGTTGGAAATCCTGGCAGAGGCGGGCGAAGCTCTCCGGGAGAAAACACCAGGCCTTTGCCCGGCCCCTGGGTGGCGGCGATCTTGCCGGTCTTTATCCAGTTGCGGATGGTATTCCGGTGAACGCCAATCTCATTTGCCAGGGTCTGGATGCGGACCATGATCATGGGAGAGCCCTTTTAAATCTATGCTTTTTGTGCATTTTATGCATTCCCCTTTGCCTTGTCAAGAAAAAAAACCGGCAATCTTACGATTGCCGGCCCTTTTCTTAATTTCTTAAGCCATTATCGTGCTATAAGTGGAGCAAGTTTTGGCAGGGAGGCCCGCAAAATATTCACCAGATCTTCATATCTTTGATTGCTGTACGGCACAGATTGCGGATCTCCCTTCAAGAGGAGGGCCTTTTCCGACTTCTCCACTTCAATCTTGTCCAGAGAATCGGCCGGCACCCATTTCTCGAGTTCTTCCGGATCTCCGTATAGAGGAACACCGTCTATAAAGACGAGATGAATATGCTTTGGAGAAGTCTTTAGAAGGCTCTCGTATGGATTCGCATCCAGCTTGGGAGCAAGGAAAAAATCGGCCGCATAGCCGAAGGCGATGCTGCCCAGACGCTCTTCCACCCCCGCGACTTTTGCCGCATCCGAGGTGCTCATCTTAAAAAGTTGATGAGGGGTGATTTTTCCGCCCAGGTGCTTTTTCGAATATTTGTAGGCCACCTTGAGTTCCTCAAGCACATTGTTGGATCCCGTTATTGTCCAATCAGGGGCAACGGCAACCGTAACCCCTTCATCCAGGGCCTCAAGAATCTTGACTGTCTCTTTGTAAAGAACCTCGTTACTCTTAGGTGACCAGACGAGGAAGACCCTGGCCTTGGCCATCTTCCGGAAATCCTTTCGAGTAAGGGCGATCCCATGGATGATAACCACCCCTGGACGCACGAGCCCTCTATTTTCCAATTCAGCGAATTCTTTCCGGCATTTCGGGTCAGTGGTCTTTCCCTCGCCAATATGCAGGAAAACTCGCCGAAGCTTTCCCGCCGCGAAGCCTGTCTTGAAACGCAGAATCTCTTCTTCCGTTATTTTGGTGATATCCTGAATCCGGGAGTCTGCGCTATAGGTCACGTCAAGGTTTCGCACCAAAAATGGCGGTTCCGGGCTACGGTAGGTTGATTGGATAATGGTAGTCCCGCCGATCAAAGCGCGGATTTCGGCGTATTTGAGGGAGGCATACTCGAGATTAGCATCGTGAATCGTCTTATAATAGATGTTATTAACATTCTCTCTGTAATCTTTATAATTCGGGTCAAGCCACTCGTAGCGACTTTGAAAGGTCCTGCCACCCGGGGCGCGCCATCGCGGAAGGGCATTCCACTGAGCGTGATTATGATTGTCGATAAGCCCGGGAAAGATATAACCATTGTACTTAATAATGCGCGCGTCCTTGGGAATCTGATCTTCGGAGCAGAAAACGCCTGAGATCCCCCTTCGGTCGAAAAGGAGCCAACCCTCCTTTGCGCCTTCATCTGTTACTATCGATCCATAAATAGCCCAAGTTCGCTGGTCTTCTATAACCGGCTGAGTATTTTTGCTCTGTCCGGCTTGGCATGCGAAAAGAATATAAATGAGGAGAAAGAAGATGAGGAGAGATCCATGAAATTTCGGATAGCTATGGCGTGTGTTTTTCATTCCTAAACTCCTTGAAGATAGGCTTCCTTTCCTTTGCTATCAGTCCTTTCACCATTCAGCGATAAGGTTTATTTCGCACCACTTCACTGTCAAGCAAAACTCTTTACTTCCTTATTTATTACAGCTCTTTATCGTTGTAACAAGATCCCTTTCCACAAATAACGTTCCGGATTGCCCTTGAAAAGATAAATGAACATTTAACTTAAGCTCGTCTCCCGGTTGCACCGCCCCGGTGATAACTGGATGTGCCGTCCAAATTGGCTTCGGGACAGCGCAATTGAAAGTTAGTTGAACATCAGACAGGTTTGATGATACCACACCTTTACCAGGAGGTAAGACACACTTGAAACTATAATCATTTGTTTGACAGAAATCCGGCAGAAAAGCAGCAGAAGACAATTCTATATTCTTAGCATTTAGTTTAAGATCGACTTCAATGGGTAAATCAATCGGATTACCTAAGGCAAGGTTTAATGTGGCTGGCTCATTTGTGTCACACTTATCAATTAGATGATTATCTTTTAAATATATTTTGTTTTCTGTTGATAAGTAACCCAACATTGTATCGATGGCTTGTATCCTATCCATGTCAATTCGAGGTGTGAAATGTAGTGGTTTTGAATCATTCAGTGAAAGTAGCTCAAAATTTACTTTGGTATCTTCAATATTCATGACCGTTACTTGCCAAGCGTTCCCGGCGTCACGACTTGCTTGTTTAAGGGTTCCTCCCGTCGCACCAACAATTATATATCTTATTCCATCCAAATAACCCTCATCCTGATTATAATGAAAATGTCCTGCAATTACCGTAATTACACGATATTTGCGTAAAACTTCATGAACTTTACTCCATGCACTCCAATTATACCATAAAGGCTGATGTAAAAAGACAACGATTCCTTTAGAATTACTGTGCTTCTTAAGATCATTATCAAGCCATTTAAGTTGCTCTTCTGAGATGCGGGCCATAAAAATATTACCCCATCTCGGATCAACACGGAGATTCTCATGCGAATATAACGCAACAAAATGATAGCCATTAAAATCGAAACTATAATAAAGATGTTTTTTAACCTTTTGAAAACGTGAAGCATAAAGATTTTTAAATAATGTTTCCCTTGAACGATTAGTTGAACCGAACTGATAATCCTTCGGCGGATTAACATCATGATCGCCTGGCGTAAGATACCAGAAGTTCTTATATTTTTTATCTAATATTCCCGTGGCCTTATTAAAATTCTGTTTATAAATTTCATCGCATTCCTCATCGCTCTCCACAATGTCACCTACATGAAGAATAAGTTGAACATTCTGCTTAAATAATATATCTACTCCTTTTTCAAGGGCAGCATATGCCTTTTCTAAATCTGGTTTCTTATTTTTATAGTATGTTCCGGTTTGGTCACCAATAATTCCAACGCGGAATGAATTAGAACCTGCAGAACCATTATGAAGCCAAAAGGATAAACATGAAATGAGAAATACTATAATAAATAATCTTTTCAGATAAGGTTTTTCAAATGGCATTTCTTTTTTCATATACTCTCCTTCCTGTTTAGAAATAGCAGTTCTGATCTACATTGCATAGAAAAATGACCATTTTAATTCAAGTCCATGGAAGCAACTAATCATGAAATTCAGCTTTTATTAAACAATCTATTTTTACGTTGTTTGCGTCTATGGGATAGCAAAGCTTCCGGGTCTTTTAAAATTTCCTGCATCTCCAGGACCCCAGAGAATTCCCGTGCCCACCATCGGACCCGCCGGAGATTCATTTGGGGTGAGCATTCAAAAAAGCCTCGATATCTTCTAAGTTTCGGGGCCGATGGGCCACTGCCTGCATGATGATTAAATCTTCCGAAAGGGGCAAGAGATTTCTCACCCTACCAAACTCCACTCGATCTCAACATTGATCAGATCAAGGTGCCAACTCCAGCTTTACCGCAACCTCATTGAGCTTTTTATCCAGGGTCCAGAGGGGAACCTTGGTCAAAAGAGCCGAAGCCAGTAAGTGCATATCAATGTACCCCAGGCCTTTTCCCATAAGGCGATAATTTTCGATAAACCGCATCACTTCTTCATGCTCTGCCCGGATTGCCTGGGGGAGCGCTTGCAGCAGGACAAGAATTTCAGACCTGTTCTTGAGATTGCCGCATGCGAGTTCGCCGACGATGAAGGGATGGCAAACGACCCGGCCTTCATTGAGCAGCGCTTCCAGCCTGATGGCCCCTTGCCGCAGATGCGCCACCCAAACCGAAGTGTCCACCAGGACCATGTTAGCTATCTTCCACCCTTCGGCGAGGGATCATCTCTAAATTCTTCTCGGTCCCCCCCAAGGCAGCAAGTCTTTTGGCGCTTTCCCTGGCTATCAGGGCTTCCAGGCCGAGTCTGACCAGAGAGGTTTTCTCCTTAATACCCGTCAACTCGGCCGCCCTGGCCAGCAATTCGTCTTCTATGTTAAGCGTTGTTCTCATGAACCCACCCCAAATTTGATATGCCAAATTATATGTATTAATATGTATTTTAAAATGCATTTGTCAAGGAGTATTTTCATCCTCAGGGCTACTCAATAAGCCTGACTTGCAAAAAGAAAAGGCCACCTAAGTGGCCGAAATCTGTGGTGGAGATGAGGGGATTTGAACCCCTGACCTCCTGCATGCGAAGCAGGCGCTCTTCCAGCTGAGCTACATCCCCACGTCAAGTAATTATGTCGGGTTAGGGCGTGATGTCAAGCACTATTGGCCAGGACCCGGGCTCTCAGGCCCCGGAGGCGGCTGCCGCTTAGCCTCCAAGGCTGCTGGCGGCCGGGGCGGCGCCGCAGCCCCCTGGCCCTTACACTGCCTGTACTGACGTGAGGCCCGGGACTTCCTTCATCAGGAGTTTTTCCACTCCCTGTTTCAGGGTCATCTGGGACATGGGACAGCCTTTGCAGGCGCCGGTTAAGCGCACTTTAACCACCCCGTCGGTCACCTCGACGAGTTCAATATCCCCGCCGTCACGCTGCAACAAGGGGCGGATCTTGGCCAAGGCCTGCTCTACCGCTGCTTTTATATCGCTCACTTAACTGCCTCCAGGAAAGATATTTATTTAAAAATAATAACATTTAATGCCGGTTTGTAAATAGTCGCCGGCGGCAAAAGGCTCACGGGGTCAACCGGAAGACCGCCTGGACGTTGGCCTTGATCTCCTCTTCCCCCACTTCTATGGGGGTGGGCCCGGCCGCTTTGGCGGCCAGGTAGCCTTCCCCCGCGGCTCTCAGCGGCATAAGGCGCACGCCGGTGACAATCCTTTCCACTCCCTGGATTTTCAGGCCCGCGGCCTGGGCCAGGGCTTCGGCCAGGTGCCGGGCCCGGACGAAGGCGTCCACCGCCGCCTGCCGCTGCAGCTCTTCCGGGCGGGAGTGGCCCCAGTAGGGCCCGTTGATTTGGGAGGCGCCGCCGGCAAGAGCCGTGTCGATGACCCGCCCCAGGTGCCCCAGGTCCCGGACCTCCACCTGGAAGCGGTGGACCGCCTGGTAGCCCTTAATTGCCTGGGGATTGGTCTTGTCCCGGGGGGCCCGCACCGGTAGGACCCGAAAGCTGAGGGTCCGCACCTTGTCTTCCGGTCCCAGGGCCTTCTTCAGGGCCGCCAGCAGAGCCTGGGCCCGGCCGGCGTTTTCCGTGGAGGCCGCCTCCGCGGTGGCGGCCTGGGTCTCCACGTCCAGGTTCAGGGTGGCCATATCCGGCCTGGCCACGACTTTGCCTTCCGCTTCCACGCTGACGGTGGGGGGCGCAGGCACCTCCGCCGCCCAACCCGGCGAAAGGCTAAGCGTCGCCATCAAGGCGGCGACTAACAGGTGCTTGAAGCCGAGTGGCTGCATCTTGCCTCCTTTTCAACCGGATAGGCCAAGCCGGCCACCGGTAACCGCCGTCAATTTCGCCATCTTTAAGGAGAAGGCGGCTCCCATGGCCTCCCGAGGACAGGTTTGGGAAGAAGCTATCGGCAGTCAGCTTTCAGCCAAGGCCAGGGGTTGGCAAAGGCGATCAAATGTAGGGTGGCGAAGGCCCCCTTCTTTCAAGACAGCCGAGGGCGGCTGTTCCAGATTTTCCCGCTTCGTTGCCCCCCTGGGGCAGGAATGCTTGCCCCTGGAACCTTCCCGCGGATCCCGGTCGTTTTTCTAAAACATAGGGGTCTTGACCGCCGTTGGCAAGGCTATCCCGGAAGTATGGTTGCCAATCCGCCCAAAGTCATTATATTATGATTTCAGTGAGGTAACCATGGCCGAAAAACCGCCGTCGTCCGCGGCCCGCTACTCCATAATCTATCTGCTGGCCATCATGCTGGGGCTGGTCCTTTTCCAATATTACAGCGCCGGGGAGCGGAGCTTTGAAATCTCTTACAGCGAGTTTCGCAACCTGGTGCAGAACAAGGGCGTCAACGATCTGGTTATCAGCACCGATACCATCAAAGGGCATCTGCTCCAAAACGGCCTGGAGGAACTGGCCAAGGAAAGGAAGGACGCGGACCTTCCCAAGAAGCTGGAGAAGCAGTTCGACAAAAAAGAGCCCACCTTCACCACCGTGCGGGTGGAAGATACCGATCTCATCGAGCTTCTCGACAAGCAAAGCCTTAAATACCGGGCCGTGGCGGAGAAGACCTGGCTCACCGGACTCCTTTCCTGGGTGCTGCCCATGTTGCTGCTGGTGGGCATCTGGGTTTACTTCTTCCGCAAGATCGGCACCGGGGCCGGCGGCCTGATGACCGTGGGCAAAAGCCGGGCCAAAATCTACGTCCAGGACGAGACCAAGGTGACTTTCGCCGATGTGGCCGGGGTGGACGAAGCCATCGAGGAGCTGAGCGAGATCATCGAATTCTTGAAGAACCCGGCCAAATTCCAGGTGCTGGGAGGTAACCTCCCCAAGGGGGTCCTGCTGGTGGGCCCTCCCGGCACCGGCAAGACCTTGCTGGCCCGGGCCGTGGCCGGTGAGGCCGGGGTGCCTTTTATGAGCCTGTCCGGCTCTGATTTCGTGGAGATGTTCGTGGGGGTGGGGGCCGCCCGGGTGCGGGACCTCTTCGCCACGGCCCAGGAAAAGGCCCCCTGCATCATTTTTATCGATGAGCTGGACGCCATCGGCAAGGCCCGGGGATTTAGCCCCATGGGGGGGCCCGAGGAACGGGAGAACACCCTGAACCAACTGCTGTCCGAAATGGACGGCTTCGACACCCGCAAGGGGGTCATCATGATGGCGGCCACCAACCGCCCGGAGATCCTGGACCCGGCCCTCATCCGCCCCGGACGTTTCGACCGCCACATTCTGGTGGACCGCCCTTCCCTCCCGGGCCGGGTAGACATCTTGCAGATCCACACCCGCCGCATCAAACTCTCTCCCGACGTGAACCTGAACACCCTGGCAGCCCGCACCCCCGGCATGGTGGGCTCGGACCTGGCCAACATCGTCAACGAGGCGGCCCTGCTGGCGGCCCGGAAGAACAAAACCGCGGTGGAGATGGACGACTTCGAGGAGGCCGTCGACCGGGTGGTGGCCGGCCTGGAAAAACGCAACCGGGTCATGAACCCCCGGGAAAAGGAGATCGTCGCCTACCACGAGACCGGCCACGCCCTGGTGGCCGAGGCCCTGCCCACCACCGACAAGGTGCACCGGGTGTCCATCATCCCCCGGGGCATCGGGGCCCTGGGCTACACCATGCAGCTCCCCACCGAGGACCGCTACCTCATGACCAAAACGGAACTGGAAGATCGCATGGCCGTGATGATGGGGGGCCGGGTGGCCGAGGAGTTGACTTTCAACGAGATCTCCACCGGGGCCCAGAACGACCTCTTCCGGGCCACCGACATCGCCCGCTCCATGGTGCGGGAGTACGGCATGAGCGAGAAGTTGGGGCCCATCACCTTCGAGCGGGAGCGGCGCCCGCTGTTCCTGGAAATCGCCCTGCCCCCGGGCACCAAGGATTACAGCGAAGCCACCGCCCAGGAGATCGACCGGGAGGTGGCCAACCTGATGGACCGCGCCTACCGGCGGGCTAGGGAAGTCCTGGAGGGGGAAAGGCCGCTGCTGGAGAAGGCGGCCAAAATCCTGCTGGAGAAAGAAGTCCTGGAAGGTGAGGAACTGCGGGCGATCCTGAATTCTAAGGCCAAGCAATAATCTGGTAACCTTGCCAAGGCATTAGCATTTTTCGGTTCCATCTAGAAACGGTAAATGAATCTTTCAAAACCTGTCAGTAATGGAGGGCGGGCATTGCCCGCCATGTAGGGTGCGCAGTGCGCACCCTTGTATCTTAAAGGTAGCTCTGGGTATTAAAGATGGCCTCGTTGGTGCATCTACCTGTGGGAATGGGTTGACGGCCAAGGTGGGGGGGGTCAAACCCGCCCCTACAGTCGATGGGCAAAGACTTTCTGCATAGTTAGTGAAACTAAGGAAAGCCCCCCAAGTTAGTTCCCATGGCTCGCCGGACCCGAGGCGGGCGGCGCTCCTGATCCTTAAACACCTGGAAGCCAAGAGGCAGTCCCTGGGGTTGGATTGGCGCGCCCTTCCGGCTTCGCCCCAGGAAAAGTAATTGACAAGGGCCCGGTAAAAAAGATAAAAATCATGGATAGAATCCTCAAATTGGTGCCTACTTTAACTCAGGAGGGAAAGGATGGCTGAACCTCTTCAGGTAAGCGACGCTGATTTCGAGCAGGAAATCCTGAAGTCGGATATTCCGGCCTTGGTGGATTTTTGGGCCGCCTGGTGCGGACCGTGCCGGGCCATCGCCCCGGTAGTGGAAGAGCTGACCCGGGATTATCAGGGCAAGGTGAAAGTGGCCAAGATGAACGTGGACGAAAATGCCAAGACACCTGCCAAATACGGCATCCGGGCCATCCCGACCCTGATCATTTTCAAAGGCGGCCAGGTGGTGGAACAGATCACCGGCGCCGTCTCCCGTTCCATCATCGAGAATGCCCTGAAAAAAGCGTTATAAACCCTGTGGACCGGCATGCCATCTTGGGATTATGATTTAATCATCATCGGTGGGGGCCCCGCGGGCCTCACCGCCGGGATTTATGCTGGTCGCGCCCGTCTGAAAACCGTGCTGCTGGAGAAGCTCATCCACGGCGGTCAGGTGATGACCACGGACCTGGTGGAGAACTATCCCGGCTTTCCCGAGGGCATCACCGGCTTCGAACTCAGCGACCGCATGAAGAAACAAGCGGAGCGCTTCGGCCTGGAATTCCAAAACCGCGAAGTCCTGGAACTGAAACCCGGCGAAGCGGCGCACACCGTCATCATGGAAGACGGCCGCCTCACCGCGGGGGCGGTGATCATCGCCACCGGGGCCCGCTACAAGCGGCTGGGGGCGCCGGGCGAAGACAAGCTCATCGGCAAAGGAGTGAGCTTCTGCGCCACCTGCGACGGCGCCCTTTACCGGGACCAGGAGATCGCCATGGTGGGCGGCGGCGACAACGCCCTCACCGAGATCCTGTTCCTGGAACGCTTTGCCAAGAAGATCCATCTGATTCACCGCCGCAATCAATTACGGGCCGCCAAGTATCTCCAGGAGCGGGTGCTCGCCCTGGAAAAGATCCAGCTCCACTGGGACACCGAGGTGGCCGAGTTCCAGGGGCAAGACGAGCTGGAAGCCGTCAAACTTAAGAACGTCAAGACGTTGAACACCTCCGTCCTCCCGGTCTCCGGGGTCTTCATCGCCATCGGCATGGTCCCCAACACCGGCTGGCTCAAGGACCTCCTGCCCCTGGACGAATGGGGGTTCGTTTTTACCGATGTCAACATGACCACCGACATTTCGGGCATCTTCGCGGCCGGCGACGTCCGGTCCAAACTGGAGCGGCAGATCAGCACCGCGGTGGGTGATGGCACCGTGGCGGCCATTGCCGCGGAAAGATACCTGGAAGAACGGAAGCGAGGGTGAGCTTATGACCAGAAAAACCGTCGCCAAGTGTCTCCTGCTCCTGGTATTGCTGGCCTTCACCGGTGGCTGCAGTACCGTCAAAGGCTGGTTCAGCAAGAAGGCGCCTGACAAACCGCCGGAAGTCATGGCCAAGGAAGGCCTCAATGAGCTGAAAAAGAAAAAGTATGACAACGCCATTGAGACGTTTGAAAAGGTCAAGGACCGTTACCCCTATAGCGAGCAGGCCCTGCTGGCGCAAATCAAGTTGGCCGACGCCTATTTCTACAAGAAGAAATACGACGAGGCCCTGGCCGCCTACAAGGAATTCGAGAAGCTTCACCCCACCAACAAAGCCGTGCCGTATTGCATCTATCGGGAGGGGTTGTCTTACTACCGGCAGCGGTCCACCATCGACCGGGACCAGACCTACACCCAAAAAGCCATGGCGGAGTTCAAGCGGTTGAAGCAGAAATTCCCCAACTGCGAATACATTTCCAGGGCCGAGAAATATATGGCCCGCTGCCGCCGGGACCTGGGGGAGCACGAATACTACATCGCGGAATTCTATTACAAGACCAAGCGCTATCCCGCCGCCCTGGAGCGCTATCAGACGGTGGTCCAGGAATATCCCGATTTTCCCAAGAAAGCCGAAGCGCAGGAGCGCATCGAAGAGTGCCAGAAGATCCTGGCCACCGCCGACAAGAAGCCCCCCAAACACTTCTACACACCCATCACCAATCTGTTCGACGCCAAATGGTAGCAATTATCCCCGGGGGGCCGAGGTTTCCGGCCCCCCCAGGCTTCCCTCCCGCCCGAATCTCCCGGTTTTAAGCTGTCACTCTTACAAACCGATACTTAAATAAGGTGCCGGCTCTCGGGGGCCCCCGCCAAGTGGTGACCCTTAGCCGAATTGCCTGGCGGCCTACCCCCTGACCATGGACTAGCGGAGCCCCTATTTTCCCGAAAACCGCCCGAGCGCGAAAGAGTAGGAAAGCATCCGGCCTACTCACGGGACTGGGCGGGGTATCGGAGCCCTGCATGGCAAGAGACAAGGAGAAGATTGCATCCCGCCCCATCCCGATGCGGCGGTATATCTGGGGTCTGGCGGGACTGTGGACCGCAATCGTGTTGGTGTTGCTGGTGTGGTCCGTCCTGCAGGAAAAAAAAGATTCCCTGGAGAAAGCCCGGCTCTGGGCGCGCACCTACTATGATAAAGACCTTCTTTACCGCAGATGGAACGCTTCCCACGGCGGGGTTTACGTTCCGGTGGGCAAGAATTCCTCCCCTTCCCCTTATCTGGCCCAGATCCCGGAGCGGGATGTGCGAACTCCTTCGGGAAGGCTTCTCACCCTGGTCAACCCTGCCTATATGATCCGGCAGGTTAACGCGCTTGCCCAGGACCCCTATCAGGCCAAAGGCCACTTGACCAGCCTGAAGCCCCTGCGGCCGGAGAACCGTGCCGACGCCTGGGAAACCTCGGCCCTTGAAGCTTTTGTCAAGGGCCAAAGCGAGGTCAGCTCGGTGGAAAAAATCAAGGGCCAATCCTACCTGCGCCTGATGCGGCCCTTGATCGCCAAGCCAGAGTGTCTGAGTTGCCATGGCGCCCAGGGTTACAAGGTAGGAGAGGTGCTAGGGCGGCCTCAGCGTCACGGTGCCCCTGGCGTCGCTCTCCACCATCCTGGTGCACCACGTCATTGATCAGCTCAGGGGTTTCACCCTGTTGTGGCTGGTGGGGCTGGCCGGGATCTTTGGGGGCGGGCGGCGGCTGAAACGGAGCATCCTCCTACGGGAACAGGCGGAGCTGGAGCTGCGCCGGGCCCACGGCGAGTTGGAACGGCGGAGCGCTGACCTCGCCGAGGCCAACCAGGCTTTGAAGAAGGAGGTGATCGAGCGGCAGCGGGCCGAGCAGGAACTGCGGGACGGTGAAGTGAAGTACCGCCTGCTGGTGAGCCAAATCCCGGCCATGGTGTTTAAAGGGTATGGGGATTGGAGTATTGACCCCCTTGATGAGAAAATTACGACTTTGACCGGCTACTCTATAGAAGACTTCAATTCGCGTCGGGTTAAATGGTGCGACCTGATCCCTGGCGAAGACCTTGATTATGCCGCCAAGGTCTTTATTGACGCCCTTAAGACCGACAGATCTTATGTGCGGGAGCACCGCCTGCGAAAAAAGGATGGGGAAATTATCTGGGTCCAGTGCCGGGGCCAAATCTTCTTGAACGACCAGGGCAAAGTGGACTATATCAGCGGTGTCTCCTTCGATGTTACGGCGCGCCGGCGGGCCGAAGAGGCCCTGAAGGAAAGCGAGCGCTTCCTGGCCAACATCTTTGACAGCCTCCAGGACGGGTTAAACATCCTGGACACTGAGTTCAACATTCTGCGGGTTAATCCCACCATAGAACGCAGATTTCCTCATGCCCGACCCTTTACCGGCAAGAAGTGTTACCAGGTCTTTCACGGTCTGAGCGAACCCTGTGAGGTCTGCCCGGCGCAGCGCACCCTGGAGACCGGGAAACCGGCCCACGAGGTGAAGTCCAGGGTCGGAGAAAATGGCGAGCCCGCCGGCTGGGTGGAAATCCACACCTCCCCCTTGTTCGAAGATGCCACCGGAATGCCCAAAGGGGTAATCGAATACGTCCGGGACATCACGGAGCGCAAGCAGGCCGAGGAGGCCCTGCACCGGAGCGAAGAGCAATTGCGCCAGGCGGTGAAAATGGAAGCCGTCGGCCGGCTGGCCGGTGGGGTGGCTCATGACTTTAACAACATTCTGACCGCCATCACCGGCTACAGTGAACTTCTCCTGATGAATCTAAATCCCCGGAACCCGCTGCGCCAGGATGTGTTGGATATCCAGCAGGCGGCGGACCGGGCCGCGTCCCTGACCCGGCAGCTCCTGGCCTTCAGCCGCAAGCAAGTGCTGCAGCCCCAGCGCCTGAATCTCAATCAGGTGGTGGCCAACATGGACAAGATGCTGCGGCGCATCATCGGGGAGGACATCGAGCTGGTGACGGTTCTGGGCCCGGAGACTGGGCGACCGTGGAAGCCGACCCAGGGCAGATCGAACAGGTGATCATGAACCTGGCGGTCAATGCCCGGGACGCCATGCCCCAGGGTGGCAAGCTCACCATCGAGACCGCCAACGTGGAGCTGGACGAGGCCTATGCCCGTAACCACCTGGAGGTGCGGCCGGGCCCCTACGTGATGCTGGCCATGAGCGACACCGGCGTCGGTTTGGACCAGGAGGCCCAGGCCCGCATTTTCGAGCCGTTCTTCACCACCAAGGAACGGGGCAAGGGCACCGGCCTGGGGCTGTCCACGGTTTACGGCATTGTCAAGCAAAGCGGCGGCCTCATCTGGGTTTACAGCGAACCGGATAAGGGCACCACCTTCAAGATCTACCTGCCCCGGCTCGATGCGCCGGGGGAACTGGCCGGGTTGAGCCAGGTCTCGGGCAAATGTGAGTGGGGCTCGGAAACCATCTTGCTGGTGGAAGACGAAGACATGGTGCGGCAGGTGGCCCGCCGCATCCTGCAACGGCACGGCTACACAGTGCTGGAAGCCGCCTCCGGGCGGGAGGCCTTGGGCCTCAGCCATCAGCATCCAGGCCCCATCCATCTGATGTTAACCGACGTGGTGATGCCCGAAATGAGCGGCCAGGAGATCATGGAGAACTTGAAGCCCCAGCGCCCGGAGATGAAGGTCCTGTTCATGTCGGGACACACGGAAAACGCCATTGTCCACCACGGCGTGCTGGATCCGGGAACCGCCTTCATCCAGAAGCCCTTCAAGCACGACGTCCTGGCCCTCAAGGTGCGGGAGGTGCTGGATAACCAGGTGGAGGGGGCAAGCAAGGCAACCGTCTGATACCATCACGATATCAGGCCGCGGTTCTCCAGTAGGGGCCGGGGGTCCACCAGGTGGCGGGTGAACCAGCCTTCGTAATCTTCAGCCCCCAGGGCCAGGGCCAGGATCTCGGAAAAATGAAAGATGGGGAGCTTGGGATCCCAGGTGGAGCGGATCTCCAGGTTGAGCTGGCACATGGTGCAGGCGGTGATCAGGCACTCCGCCCCGGTGGCCACGGCGCTGGCGATGATCTCGTTGACCAGGGGGGTGACCACGTCGGCCCGGGCCGCGGTGAGGAAGCTGCCGCAGCAGCGGTGCGTCAGGGCCCTGGTCATTTCCTGGCCCCCCAGCACCGTCAGCACCTGGCCCATCTCCCCCTGGTAGTACTTGCCCCGGCGCAGGGCCGGGGGCCGGAAGACCGTGCACCCGTAATAGGGGACGAACTTCAGGCCGTTTAAGGTTTTCGCCAGGCATTGCTGCAGGCGCTCCGGCCCCATGCGCACCAGTACTTCCAAAAAGTGAATGATCTCCAGGTCCAGGGAGATGGGCCGCCCCCAGCGGCGTTCCTGGGCCCGGCGGACTTCCGGCTCCTCTTTGAGCTTGAGGTGGGCCGTGCGCAGGTGGTAAAGACACCGGGGGCACATGGCCATCAGCGGCCTCTCCGGCGGGGCCAGGGCCAGGTTGCGCACCGCCAGCGAAAAGGCGATGTTCGGGTCCAGGATGTTGACCGAGGACGAGCCGCAGCAGTTCCAGTCTTCCAGTTCGATGAGGTTGAGGCCCAGGATCTTGGAGGCCTCCATCAGGGAGATGTTGGACTCCCGGGAGGAGGTTTCCAGGGAACACCCCGGGAAATAGGAGATGTCCGTCAGGTCTTGCATGGATTACCTTCTGTCCCAGTGGGGGATGAAGAGCCGGGTGATGTCCTTGATGGCCTTGACCCGGGAGGCCCGCAGGTCCATTTTGCGCTTGGCCAGCATCTGGAGGCCCACGTCCAGGTCCGCGAACCACTGGCGCACCCGGGCCTTGTAGCGCAGCATGATTCCCAGCTTGTGGGCCCGGCCGTAGCGTTTAATGGAATGCAGCACCTCCCGGTGGAAGTCCAGGATGTTGGTCTCCGCCACCATGGCCCCTTCCTCCAGGGCCAGACGGCGCAGGACGCTCATGATGGCGGCAATGTCGATGTCCATGGGGCACTGCACCGAGCAGGTGTGGCAGCCCACGCAGATCCAGATGGTGGACGATTCCAGGGCCTGTTGGCGCAAGCCGAACTGGGCCAGGCGGATGATGCCGTAAGGGGGATAGTCCATGGCCTGGACAAAGGGGCAACCGTTGCCACAGGCGCGGCAATGGAAGCACCGGTTCAGGTCGGTGCCGCTGAGGCGTTGCAGCTCCCGGGCGAAAAAGCGGTCATTTTCAGCGAAAACGACGCCCGCACCGGACGCGGCGGTGACGGTGGCTGTCGCCAGTCTGTTCATACCTCAATACTATTCTGGTTTATTTGGTTAAATTCCTAAGACTTATAATATTTAATATATAAACTCAAAGGTAGAAATCAAGGAGGTGACCAAGCCATCAAGGCTCGTTGTTCCCCCGTTACTTGCTGCAATTAGACAAGGTGCAAAATCGGCCAGGTAATCTTAATGATTACAGTCGGCTCAATAATGCAGGTGTAAAATTAATAAATTGAGGGGATTTTATCCCAGGTCTTCTACCTGCCTGACCCTGAGGTGTAGAATAAGGTGGGCCTGCTATCTAGTTCCCCGTAAAATTGCGCAGGTCTTTCAGACCGTGGTAATGGGTGAGGTCGTGATGAATGGGGGTGATGGAGATGTAGCCCGCGGCCAGGGCTCCGTAGTCCGTCTCGGGGTCCAGTTCTTTGCGCTCGTTGATTTCCGCCAGCCAATAATAAACGTGCTTTCTGGGGTCCACCCGGCGCTCGAAGTGCTCCACCAGGGGTCCGGTGTCCTGGCGGGTTACCCGGATGCCCTTGATCCGGTCCCGGGGCAGGGCCGGCAGATTGACGTTGAGGCAAATGCCGTTGGACCAATTCTGCCAGTCTTTGATGCGGGCCAGCACCTCCCGGGCCAGTGAAGCGGCGGTGGCAAAGTCCGCGTCCTGGTCGTAAGAATTAAGCGACAGGGCCACCCCCTTTATTCCCAGGATGGAGGCCTCGGTGGCCGCGGACACGGTGCCGGAATAAAGGACGTTGATGCCCACGTTGGGGCCCAGATTGATGCCGGAGACCACCAGGTCCGGCCTGGCGGGCAGCAATTCCGCCAGGGCGATCTTGACGCAGTCCGCGGGAGTGCCGCTCACCGCCCACCCCCGGACCCCGCCGTCCAGGGCCACCTCCTTTACCCGCAGGGGATTGGTCAGGCTGATGGCGTGCCCCACCGCGCTCTGCTCGCTCTCCGGGGCCACCACCTTGACTTCCCCCCAGGTCTGCAATTCCCGATACAGGACCATCAGTCCCGGAGCATAGATACCGTCGTCGTTGGTCAGCAGAATGGTCACGTGCCGTAGTCCTTAGGTTGCTAAGAAGGTTCAGATAATACCAGCAGTGTCCGGCAAGATTGTTTCTATAGAGCGGTAAATGGAACTCCTAACTTTCATTATGATACTGAATTATTAGGTATTATCCCCTCTCCCCCTTGGGGGGAGAGGGTCAGGGTGAGGGGGCACGTATGATTCACCCCTCACCCCAGCCCTCTCCCCTGGAAGGGGAGAGGGAATTTGCTTGGCTTCCCATAACTTATCAACGCACTCGTGCCACTGAGGGGCAATAATTTAGATCAAAAAAGGGAATGCCTTAAGGCCCCGCAATTTTACTGCCGGACACTACTGATATAATACCAAAGATTTTCGGTAGCCGCAGCTTCCGCCCACCGCCGCCTCACCCGGGCAGGGCACCAGTCAACTTGCGGCTACAGCCGCCCTGTTTCGGTCTCCTCCGCCAGAGATGACCAACCCACGCTAATCACTCTTCCGGTTTCGGAGGGGGCGCCGTGAGCCGGGCCAGGTCATCCTGGATTTCGGCCAACTTCTTGGCCGGCACCAGGGCCGTGACAACTTTGTCCCCCTTTTGGGTCTTAACCTGCACCTGGTCGCCATTCTTCCCCCACTCTTCCAGGCGAAAGAGGGGCTTATCGCCAGCGTCAAAGACTTCCAGGACGTAGGCCTCCTGGGCCGGGCCGCCGGCTTGCTTCAAAAGGGAGGCGTATTCCAGGTTCTGGAGCTTCCAGAGAGCCAGCTCCAGCCGGGCCGCCGGTTGCTTGATTGCCGTGCCCGCCGGTCCCTGGAGGGTCCAGAAGTCCTTGCCGCTCTTGGCGGTCCAGGATTTCCCCGGGGGGCCCCAGACCACCTGGTGCGCCTCCCGTACCGGCCCGCCCCACAGACGCCGGTCTTCCAAAGAAGAGGCCGCCTTGGCGAGGTCCTCCGCCAGGCTCTGGTCCACCAGAACCACCGGGGCCGCCGGGCCTTTACGGGCGTACACCCCGCTGTCTCTCCTGGCGCCCAACAGCAGGGTTTCCAGCCCCTGGGCGGTGGCCAGGATCACCACGGTCTGGGGCGGCGCCAGGCCCAGGGACTGGACATTCCTGGGCGCCTCGGCCAGGAATTCCTTTACCCTGGCGGCGTGCAACTGCCGCAGCAGGGCTTCCACCCGGTCGGGGCGCACCTTAAAATCCGCCCGTCCCACCCAGTGCCAGGCCTGGGCTCCGGTCTTCTCCAGGTCCACCTGGGTCATGCCGGCATTGATTCTGACACCCTTCACCTCGCCGGGGTCGAAGGCCAGCAGGGTCTTATCCCGCAAGGCCGGCAGGTCCCGGTCCAGGGAATCCTTGCTGGCGGTGGGGATCAACAGGACGCCGGGCGCCTGGTCTTGGAGGGCGTAGTAACCCCGGGCTCCCGGGACCTGGCTGCCGATGGCCAGCCGGTGGGATTTCCCCTGGGCCGTGAATTCCACCACCAGGTAAGGCTTGTCCAGGCCGAAGGCCTTTAAGTCCTTTGGGGACCCCAGGTCCCGCTCCTGATTAAGCTGGGCCAAGGTCACCAGCATGGCGTCCACCACGGCCTGGTCGGCCCGGGTCTTGAGCGGCGCCATCAGGTGCCAGTCATGGTCCTTTTTGACCAGGCGAATCGCCTTGCCGTTCCGGGTCAGGGTCAGGACGCCGATCTCCTTCTCCTGGACCTTGAAGACCTTTTTGGCCTCCTGCTCCCTGGCTTCCTGCCGCCCCTGGTGCCATAGGAGGGCCACATAGGCCCCCACCAGAAGCAGGAAGAGGATGAGGTAGGGAACGAGCCTCCGGGGGTTCATCGCCGGGCCCTCCGGCGCCGGTAAGCCCAGATGCCGGCCGCCAGCATCACCAGGGGAGCCCACACCAGGCTGGCCAGGAACAGGCCCCAGACCTGCCGGCCCGTCAGGGTGAGAAGTTGGGCCTTCCCGGCCTCCCGCACGGTGATCTGGGCCTCTTCGGAGGCCAGGAAGTTGACGGTGTTCAGGAACAGGTCCCCGTTGCCGAAGAGGTTGAAGTAGGCGTTATCGGCAAAATCCACGTCGCCGAAGGTCACCAGATAAGCCTTGTTCTCCTCCCCGGTGGCTTTTTCGGCCTGGGCCTTAGGATTCTCCTTAGGCGATTTTTTTGCCTCCAGGTTAATTTCCGCCTGGGCCGCCAGGGTGAAGGGGCCTTTTTTATCTTCTTTGGCGTCGAACCCCGCCTTCCCCGACTTCATCCAGTCCTTGCCCTTCTTTTCATAACTGGTGTTGGTGGTGGTGGCCAGGGGCAACAACGCCACCCCTTTCACTTCCCGGTTGAGCGTCAGGGGGCGGGCCAGGGGGTAGACAGTGACGAGGTTTTGAAAATCCCTGGTGATGGGGCTGGCCCCATACTGCACCACCAGGGGCATGATGGCGTTCACCCCCAGGGCCTGGCTCACCCGGTTGACGTCCAGGATGATGCCGCCATCCAGGCCGAAGCCATAGCCGGCCAGGAAATCCTTCAGGCCCGCGTCTTCAAAGGGCTCCAGCATCGTGAGCAGCCGGCCGCCCCGGTCAAGGTAAGCCTTCAAGGCGGCAATTTCGTTGGCCAGAAAAGCCTTCTTGGGGCCCACCAGGATCACCACTGCGGCGTCCTTGGGGACCTCACCCTGGGTCAACAGATTCAGGGGCTTGATCTCATAGCCTTCGTTTTCCAAAGCCCGGCGGGCCACCTGGAAGCCTCCCTGGCCGGCTTTGGTGATGTCCCGCTCGCCGTGGCCCGTGAGAAAATGGACCTGTTTGCGTCCCGGCTTGAGAATCTTGCGCAGGGTGTTGGTGACGGCCTCCTCATCGGGCCGGTCAGCCATCTGGTGGCGCCCTTCGTAGGTCAGGAGCACGTTGCCGGGGAACCGGTAGCCCGCTTCTTTGGCCTTGAGGGGTTCCCGTTCCGGGTCCGCAAAGTGAAAGCTCCACCTTGGGGTTGTGGTCGACGTAGCGGCTGAGGATATCCTTGGCATTCTGGCGCTCCCCGGACCCTTCCGGCAGAAACACCGTCATGTTAAGGGGCTTCGTCACTTCTTTGAGCAACGCCTTGGTGACGGCCGACAGGGACTGGGTCTGCCCCTGGGTGACGTCCCAGCGCAGGAAGCGCCAGTTGGCCAGCAAGGCCACCACGACGAGAATGCCGATTACCAGCAGCACCGACGCCGCGGAGCCGGCGCCGTAAATTACCCTGCGTTTCTGCAACTGATTTCGCCAATCCACTTTTAGGCTCTCCAGCGCCTGGATTCCAACTGCCTCTTGGTGAGGAAGAGGAAGAAAAAGATGAAGCTCAGGCAATACACCAGGTCCCGGGTGTCGATGACCCCCTTGGTGAAGTTATCGTAGTGGTCCAGAAGCGACAGATACTGGAAGGCCTTCCCCAGGCCGCCGGCCCCCAACTCCTGCACCCAGCCGATGATCCAGAAAAGCAGCAGCAGGGCGAAACCCACCACCCCGGCGACGATCTGGTTCTCGGTGAGGCTGGAGGCGAAAAGCCCCAGGGCCAGGGCCGCGGCCCCCAGGAGAACCAGCCCCAGGTAGCCGGTGCCGATGGCGCCCCAATCCAGCCGGGTGAAGAAGGTGAGCGCCAGGGAGTAACTGGCGGTGAAGGCCAGGAAGATCAGGTAAACCAGCAGGGCCGAGAGAAATTTTCCCAGGATCACCGCCCAGTCGGTGATGGGATAGGTGAAGAGCAGCTCCGCGGTGCCGGAGCGCTTCTCTTCGGCCAGCAGCCGCATGGTGAGGAGCGGCACCAGAAAGAGCAAGACGATGGCCAGGACCGCAAACAGGGGCCGGTAGACCATCTGGGTCGGGTTCAGCTGGGCGGCCACCTGAGGGTTGGAAGCCTGCTGAGCCGCCTGCAGGCTGATGATGCTGTAGTAGAGGACATTGGTGTAAAAGAAATAGCCCGCCAGCACCAGGAAGAAAAATCCGGTGATGTAAAAGATGGGCGTGGCGAAGTAGACCGTCAATTCCTTGCGCAGCAAGGCCAGACAACCGTTCAGGCTCTTCATGACTCTTCTTCCGTCACCAGGTTGAGGAACACGTCTTCCAGGCTGAACTCTTGCCCCTTGAGTTCCAGGAGTTCCCAGCCCTGGTCCACCACGGCCCGGGCCAGCTGGGGGCGCAGTTCCAGCTCGCCGCCGGATTCCACCAGGAACTGGCCTTCGCCCAGGGGCGCCACCCGGGTCACCCCGGCCACCGCCTGGAGGGCCGCCGCCACTTTATCTTCCGGGCCTCGCACCGCCAGCCTGACGCGGGACCCGTGCCCCAACTGCCGGGAGAGGTTCTCCGGCGTGTCGCTGGCCACGATCTGCCCCTTGTTGATGATGATCACCCGATGGCACAGCTGGCTCACTTCCGGCAGGATGTGGCTGCTCAACATCACCGTGTGGGAGCCCTCCAGGTTTTTAATCAGGGTGCGGATCTCCACGATCTGGGAAGGGTCCAGCCCGATGGTGGGCTCGTCCAGAATCAGCAGGGGCGGCGCCTTCAGCAGGGCCTGGGCCAGCCCCAGCCGCTGCCGGAAGCCCTTGGACAGGGCGCCCACCAGGGTCTGCCGCACCTCTTCCAGGCCGCAGGCCTCCTCCACCCGCTGGATTTCGCCTCTTTCCTGTTTGGCCTCCACCCCCTTGGCCCGGGCCGCGAACTCCAAAAACTGGGTCACGGTGAGGTCCGGATAAATGGGGACGTTCTCCGGCAGGTAGCCCAGGGAGGCCCTGACCTGAAGGGATTTGTCCACCGCGTCGAAGCCGTTGATGCGGGCCGTCCCCGAAGTGGGGGAGAGGTACCCGGCCAGGATCTTCAGGGTGGTGGTCTTGCCGGCCCCGTTGGGGCCCAGGAATCCCACGATTTCCCCGGCTGCCACCTGGAAGCTGAGCCGGTCGATGGCCAGGTTGGGGCCGTAGTATTTGGTCAGGTCCTGGGTTTCAATCATTATTTCCATGTCTTGGGCACCATCCGTTCACTTGCCTGCTATTAACCATGGTCAATCTTTAAGTTACTCAATTCTGGGAGGAAGGGCAAGGCCCAGGGCGGCAACCGGAAGATTGGCGGTTTATTGGTTAGGGGCTGGCCGCGGCTGCCTCCCGGAAGGCGGCCACGGTGCGGGCCAGGCCGTCGGCCAGGCTGGCCTGGGGCTGCCAGCCCAGTCTTTCCCGGGCCAGGGCGCTGTCCAGGACGCTGCGACGCTGCTCTCCCGGCTTGGCGGGGCCGTGCGCTGGGCCCCGGGGCGAGCCGGTCAATTCCTGCAGCTGGAGATAGATGGTGAGGATGTCCGTCTCCTGCCCGGTGCCGATATTGAAGATCCCGGCCTGGGGGTAATCCAGGGCCAGAACGTTGGCTTCCACCACGTCGCCCACGTAGACGAAATCCCGGGTCTGCCGGCCGTCGCCGTTGATGACGGGCTGGAGGTCGGCCAGGAATTTTTCGATGAAGATGGCCACCACGCCGGCCTCCCCCTGGCCGTTCTGCCGGGGCCCGTAAACGTTGGCATAGCGCAGGACCACAGGGACAATGCCAAACTGCCGCTGGTAAAAATGCAGGTAGTGTTCCACAGCCAGCTTGGCCACCCCGTAGGGGCACTCGGGCTGGGGCGGATATCCTTCCCGGGCCGGCAGCGGGGCCTCGTCCCCGTATATGGCCCCACCGGTGGAGGCGAAGATGATCTTGCCCACACCCGCCTGGGTCGCGGCCTGGAAGAGGTTTAAGGAGCCCAGGATGTTGTCCTGGGCGTCGAACACCGGGTCACTCACCGACACCTGGACGCTCATCTGGGCCGCCAGATGGACGATGACCTGGGGCCGCCAGGTGCAAATAAGGTCGTAGGCCTCCCGGGTCTTGATGTCATAAGGAAAAAACTGGGCGGTGGCTGGCACGTACTCCCGTTTGCCGGTGCTCAGATTGTCCACCACCGCCACTTCGTGGCCCGCGGCTGCGAAGCGCTCGGCCAGGTGGGAGCCGATGAATCCCGCCCCCCCGGTAACCAAAACCCGTCGGGATGCCGCCATAGAACCTCACTGCCTTTCTTTAAGTGTTGTGTAATAATAACTCATTCAAAATTGCTGATGCAAATTTCCCCTTACCATTGAGAGAAAAATTCTTAATTTTCAAATTACTTGGAAAAAAATAGATGAACTTTGCCCGTTTCCCTGCTAATATAGGTCGCAGCCCGAGATTGGCTTGACGGGGGGGTATGTCGACACTATTTTAACGTTCGTCATGCTTTGTAGGTAAAAAGGAGGGGGATATGACTAAGTGGGCCCGTTTGGGGGGAGTAATCTTGGCCCTGGTCATCTTGCTGGCGCCGCTCTCTGCCGGGGCGGCGGCAAAGCCGGTGCTGACTTTGAAAGACCTTGTAACCATGGCCCTGAAGTTCAGTCCGGAGGTTAAAGCATCCAAGAGCGAAGTGTCCCTGGCCGCGGAACAGAAAAACGAAGCCCACGGCTACCGCTGGCCCCAATTAGACGCCACCGTCATGGGGGGCGCGATTCCCAAGGCCCGCCTGCCGGTGGCTCCGCCCGGGGGTGGGCAGCTCTTTTACCCGGACCCCAAAGATAAGCTGCACGGCGTGGCCATCTTCGGGCGCATGGATTTCAGCGTCTTCCAGCCCCTCTATACCTTCGGCAAGATCGCCTTCCGGGAAGAAGCCGCAGCCAGGAACATCAAAGTCAAGGAAGCCGGGGTGGACGCCAAGAAGGGGGAGGTGATCCTGCAGGTTTCCGAAGCCTACTACGGGTTGATCCTGGCCGAGCAAGGCAAGGAAGCGGTGAAAGACGCCCGCACCTATCTGAGCGACACCCGGGAACGCATCACCCGGTTGCTCACAATCAACTCGCCCAACGTGAGGGAGAGCGACCGTTACCGCCTGGCCTCCTATGAGGGCGCCATTGAAAAGTTTGCGGCGGAGGCCGAGGAAGGCTCCAAGGTGGCTTACCAGGCCCTGAGGGCCCTCACCGGCGCGGAGGAGGACTTCCAGGTGCCCCAGGAATTGCCCAACCCCACCGCGTCGCCGGCCGGGCTGGACTATTACGTCCGTGAGGCCCTGGAGATGCGGCCGGAGTTCACCCAGTTGAAGGAAGGCCTGGCCGCCCGGCAACTCCTGGTGGACGCGGCCAAAGCCGACCGTTATCCTTCCTTTTTCCTGGCGGTGGTAGGACAACTGGCTGGCGCCGGACCGGGCCGGAAGTACAACCCGGACCCCTACATTGTGGACTATTTTAACGACAACGGCGCCCTCCCCTTTGTGGGCGCCAAGTGGCACTTCGATTTCGGCATCCTGAAGGCCAAGATCGGCCAGGCCCAGGCCGAACTGAACCAACTGCGCTACACCGAAAAGACCGCCCTCATGGGCATTCCCGTGGAGGTGGCCCAGAACTACGGCAAAGTCCAGGAGAATTACAAGGCTTCCGTGGGGATGGAAAAGGCTTACGTCAATGCCCGCCGCTGGTTGGTCACCGCGTTCAGCAACTTTGACATGGGTCTGGGGAAGCTGGACGACATCTTCCAGGCCTTTGAAAGGTACGGGTCCTTCCGGGGGGACTACCTCATGGCCCTGTACCAGTACAACCTGGCGGTGGCCAAACTGGATAAAGCCACCGGCGCTTACCGGCGTTCCCTGGGCCCCGAAGCGATCGCCACCCCGGCCGTCAAACCGGCCAGCAGCACCGCCCCGGCCAAAAAGTAATCTACCGCCGGAACCGGTAAAAAATTAGGGCAGGCCCCCTGGGGCCTGCCCTAATTTATTTCTGAGCCTGTTTCCGGTGGGCAGGCCCCTATGGCACCCCCCTGGCTCGCTGCCACACAGACCTTTCAGCCCAAAGGTCTCGCTCCGGCTTTACCAGCCGATGAAGAACAACCGGGCGTAGACCACGGCCGGGGCGGCGAACAGCAGGCTGTCCAGGCGGTCCAGCATCCCGCCGTGGCCCGGCAGCAGCTGCGAGGCGTCCTTCACCTGGACCTGGCGCTTGAGCATGGACTCAAAGAGGTCTCCCACCAGTCCCACCAGGGCCAGGAGCAGGGAAAGTAACCCCAGCCCCTGAAAACTCATGAGAGGCAAAAGCCACTTTCCCGCCAGGATTCCCACCACCAGGCAGGCGGCCAGGCCTCCCCAGGCCCCCGCCCAGGTCTTGCCCGGGCTCACCGCGGGATAGAGCTTTTTCTTGCCCCAGGTCCGGCCGATGTAGAACGCGGCCGTATCCCCGGCGAACATTACCATTAGCAGCCACAGGACCCACCATTCGCCCAAGGGCAGGTACCGCAGCCAGATGAAATGCCCCAAGAGCAGGGGTAGATAAACGAACCCCAGGGTATTTACCATCAGCTCCTGGGAAGGATTGGCAATATGGCCATAACTGGCCAGGTAAAACAGAAAGAAGGCGAAGAGCACGGCCACCAGCACGAAGAGGGGACCCGAGGGGTTGCACAGATTGACGCTCCGCTGGGCTGTGCAAAAGCTCAGCACCAGCAGGGACCCCAGCATAATGGCCTTAAGCCGGCGGAGTCGGTCGCCTTCGGGTTGGAACATCACCAGGAACTCCCACTGGGCCAGCCCGTTTACCACCAGCATAATAAGAACGAAAAAGAGGTGGCCGCCTTTAAGGACCACCAGCAGGAGTACGGGCAGGGCGATGAGGGCTGTGAGCCACCGGCGAGCGTGCACGGGTTCCCCCTTTTCCCCAGGTTTATTAAGCCTGCGGTTGCGCTGGGGACCGCCAGAGAAAGTAAAGGAGCAAGGAGCCGCTGACCAGGGCCAGGCAGAGCGCCATCAACTGGGTCAAGGGCATCCAGCCGAACAACACCGGGCCGCGGTAGTCCACCGGGCTCCGGAAAAACTCCACCCCGAAGCGCACCAGTCCCGCCAGGGTGAAGTAGGCAAGCAACATCTGGCCGTCGAACCGTTTTCTGGTCCTTAGCCGGTAGAGGATACCGAACACCCCCAGGGCCAGCAAGGCCTCGTACAGCTGGGCAGGATGCAGGGGCTCCCTGAGGGGGCACAACGACTGCGGGTTGGTGAAGGTCACGGCCCAGGGCAGGTTGGAGGGCGAGCCGTAACAGCACCCGGCCATGAAGCAGCCGATGCGCCCGAAAAATTGGCCCACCGGCAGCCCCAAGGCCAGGGCGTCCAGGGTGGGCCGCCAGGGGAGATGGTGGCGCCGGATGTAATAGAAAGCCACCGCCAGGGCCAGGACCACCCCGCCGTGGAATACCAGTCCCCCTTCCCAGAGAGCGAAGATTTTCAGGGGGTGGGCCAGAAATTGCCGTACTTCCAGCAGGACGTACAGCAAGCGGGAGCCTACCAGCGCCGCCAACACCAAGTAAAAACAGAGATCGTAAAATTTCGCCACCGGCAGGCCCTGGCGCCGGGCCTCCCCGGCTGCCACGTAAATGGCGGAAAGAAAGGCCAGGGCCAGGAAGAACCCGTAAGTAAAGATCCTCAGCGGCCCGTATTCAAACAGCACTGGATGCATTGACTTTTTTCTCTTCCGTTAAGATTACCCATACCAGGACTCCGGCCCCCAGGCAGACCAGGCTGTCCGCCACGTTGAAGGCCGGCCAATGGTAGCGTCCCCAGTGGACGTCCAGAAAATCCACCACCTCGCCCAGGCGCACCCGGTCCATTAAGTTACCCAGGGCCCCGGCCATGATCAGGCTGTAGCCCAGGGCCGCCTGCCAGCGGTCCTCCGGCAGGCGCCACCAGAAATAGCCCACCACCGCCAGCACCAGGGTGGTGGTGCCGACAAAGAACAGCCGGGCAAACTCCACGGACCAGTTGGCCATCATGCCGAAGGCCGCCCCCTTGTTGTGCACGTGCACCAGGTTGAAAAAGCCCTTGATGACGGGAACCTGGGCCCCCAGCGGCAGGTAATGGAGGACCATGAGCTTGCTGGCCAGGTCCAATGCCAGCCCCACGACCAGCACCGGGATGAGGACGGCCAATTTGCGGCCCATGTCTTAACCCTCCAGCGCCTGGCGGCAGTGGGCGCAGATTTGCGGGTGTCCCGGATCTTCCCCCACCGTGGACCGGGTGAACCAGCAGCGGATGCACTTGCTTCCCGGGGCTGCCTCCACCTGAAGCCGCAGTCCCGGGACCTCCTGGCCCTCCAATCCCCGGCCTCCCGGCGCCACCGCCAGTTCCGCCACCTGGGCCAGGGTTTGGAGCTCTGCCACCTGGGCGGTCAGCCGCTCCAGGAGTTCTCCGTCGGCCCCCAGGAGAACCTTCGCCTCCTGGGCGGTGGAAAGAAGCTTGACCTTGCGAGCCTCCTCCAGGCCCCGGTTGATGTCGCTGCGCACCTTCAATAAAAAGTCATATTTCGTGAGCAGGGCCTCGTCGGGGAACCCGGGCGGCGCCTGGGGAAAGGCCGCCAGATGGACGCTTTCCGGGTGGCCCCGGCCGGGCAGATATTCCCACACCTCCTCCGCGGTGAAGGAGAGGATGGGGGCCATGGCCGCGGTCAGGCTCCCCAGGAGGTCCCACAAGGTGGACTGGGCGCTGCGGCGGGCCCGGGAGTCGGCCCGGGAAACATAGAGGCGGTCCTTCAAGATGTCCAGGTAAATGGCGGACATCTCCACCGCGCAGAACTGGTGCAGGCGGTGGTAGGCCAGGTGGAATTCGTAATCCCCGTAAGCCTTCTGCACCCGCGCCAGCAGTTGGGCCAGCCAGGAGAGCGCCAGGCGGTCCAGCTCCTCCCGGGCCTCCGGGGGCAAATAGTGCTTCTCCGGGTCAAAATCATAGAGATTCCCCAGCATGAAGCGGGCGGTGTTGCGGAAGCGCCGGTAGGCGTCAGCCAGCTGCTTCAGGATGTCCCCGGAGAGGCGCACGTCGTCCCGGTAATCCTCGGCGGCCACCCACAGCCGCAGGATCTCGGCCCCGTACTTGTCCATCACTTCCTGGGGAGCGATGACGTTGCCCAGGGACTTTGACATCTTGCGGCCGTCGCCGTCCACCACGAAGCCGTGGGTCAAGACCCCCTTGTAGGGGGCATCTCCGCTAATCCCCACCGCGGTGAGCAGGCTGCTGTGGAACCAGCCCCGGTGCTGGTCCGAGCCCTCCAGGTAGAGGTCCGCCGGCAGCCCCAGGGCCGGGTCCGGCTCCACCACCGCGGCCCAGCTCACCCCGGAGTCGAACCACACGTCCAGGATGTCCGTCTCCTTTCTGAAGATGGACCCGCCGCAAGAACAGCGCGTATCTGAAGGGAGGAGCTCGGTAACCGGGGCCTCAAACCAGAAGTCCGCCCCCTCCCGGCGCACCCGCGCCATGATGCCGGCCAGAATTTCCTCGGTCAGAAACACCGCCCCGCACTTCTGACAATGGAAGGCCACGATGGGCACCCCCCAGGCCCGCTGGCGGGAGATGCACCAATCCGGCCGCCGCTCCACCATCTGGTAGATGCGTTCCCGGCCCCAGCGGGGAATCCAGGTGACCCGGTCGATGGCCTGAAGGGCCTTCTGCCGCAGGCCGTTGGCCTCCAGGGAGATGAACCATTGCTCCGTGGCCCGGAAGATGATGGGCTGCTTGCAGCGCCAGCAATGGGGATAGCTGTGGGTGATCTGCTCCGCTTTTAGCAATTTTCCCTGGCGGCTGAGCAGGTCGATGATGCCGGCATTGGCCACCCAGACCGGCTGCCCGGCGAACTCCGGCACCTCCTGGGTGAACTTGCCGTGGTCGTCCACCGGTGAGTAGGGGGCCAGCCCGTATTTCCGGCCGCTGTCATAGTCCTCCTGGCCGTGCCCTGGGGCGATGTGCACCAGCCCGGTGCCGGACTCCAGGGTGACGTAATCGGCCTGGATCACCTGGGAGGTCCGGTTAATCCAAGGATGGCTGCAGACGGCCCCCTCCAGGCGCCGCCCCGGCAGCCGCCAGAGTTCTTTTCCTTTAAGGCCCCAAAAGGACAGGAGCCCTGCGGCCAGGTCCGCGGCCACTACCAGCACTTCCTCTCCCACCTGCACCGCGGCGTATTCCAGGTCCGGGTGCACCGCGATGGCGAGATTCGCCGGCAGGGTCCAGGGGGTGGTGGTCCAGATGACCAGGGAGACCGGGCCACCGCCCAGCTCCGGCGCCTGGGGCGGCGGAGTCACCAGGGGGAATTTCACGTAGATGGACGGGGTCTGGTGCTCCTCGTACTCCACCTCGGCCTCGGCGAGAGCCGTGCGGCAAGTGGCGCACCAGTGCACCGGCTTCTTGCTGCGGTAGACGGCCCCGGCAAAGAAGAAGCGGCCGTATTCTTCCAGGATTTTCGCGATGTAGGCGTTGTCCATGGTCAGGTAGGGATGGGTCCAGTCCCCCAGCACCCCCAGGCGCTCAAATTCGGCGCGCTGGATGGCGATGAACTTCTGGGCGTAAGCCCGGCAGCGGCTCCTCACCTCCACCTGGGACAATTTCAGCCTCTGGGCCTTCAATTCTTTGTCCACCTGGTGCTCGATGGGCAGGCCGTGGCAATCCCAGCCGGGGATATACGGGCAATCGTGACCCATCATCTGCCGGGACTTGATGATGATGTCTTTCAGGATCTTGTTCAGGGCGTGCCCCAGGTGAATGTGGCCGTTGGCGTAGGGCGGGCCGTCGTGCAGGATAAACCGGGGGCGCCCGCCGCTCTGGGCCCGGATTTTGGGGTAGAGGCCCATGTCGTCCCAGCGCTTCAGGATCTGAGGCTCCCGCTTGGGCAGGTCCGCTTTCATGGGAAAACTGGTGCGGGGCAGGTTGAGTGTCTCTTTATAATCCATCCACAGGCCTCCGAGCCAATTTGACCATTTTAACATATCCCATCGCCTCAAAAAATCAATAAGATGAAACAGGTACCATTCCTGTCTCCTATCTCTTCTTAAGGGGTTGGGGGAGGGAGCTTGAGGGAGGGATTGTAAGTGGCGGGCGCCCCTGGCCCCCTCCCTCAAAACCTAAGGCCCGTCTATTGACCGCGGGGCTAACTTTCGGATAAGATTAAGCATGCGGCGCGCCATCACGGCTTTCCTCCTGTCGGCCCTGGTCTTTCCGGGACTGGGACAACTCTATAACCAGGACCGCAGAAAAGGCGTCCTCCTGGTTCTGGCCGCCAATGTCCTTTTGGGGTTGCTGGTCTTGATGACGTTTATTCTCCTGTCCCGGGAATACACCGCGGTCTATTACCCCCGGCCCCTCACCGGGGAAATCTTCCGGAATCTGCTGGTGGATACGGTGGCCAATCCCCTGTTCTGGCTGCCCGCCGGCCTGCTGTTGGCCCTGTGGGGTTACGCCGCGGTGGACGCCGCCCGCCAGGCCAACCTGCCCCCGAAGGAAGAGTCATGACGGCTGGCGATCTTTTCTGGTTCGTCCTGATATTGGCGGCCTTCTATCCCCTGATAAAGCAGAAGGCCCTGGAGCTGGCCCGGAAACGCCTGCTCTCCCAGCTGGAGCAAAAAAGGGGCTCCCGGGCCATCCTGCTGGTGCACCGGCAGGAGACCATGGCGCTTCTCGGTTTACCCATCTTCCGCTACATCGATGTCAACGATTCCGAGGCAGTGATCCGGGCCATCCATCTCACGGACCCCAAGGTGCCCCTCGACCTCATCCTCCACACCCCCGGCGGCCTGGTCCTGGCATCGCTGCAGATCGCCCGGGCTCTCTCCAAACATCCGGGGAAGGTCACGGTCTTTGTGCCCCATTACGCCATGTCGGGGGGGACGCTCCTGGCCCTGGCCGCGGATGAAATCGTCATGAGCGAGTTTGCGGTCCTGGGCCCGGTGGACCCCCAGGTGGGACAGCTTCCCGCCGTCTCCCTGCTCAAGGCGGTGGCCAAGAAGTCCGTGAACGATCTGGAGGACCAGACCTTGATCCTGGCGGACCAGGCGGAAAAGGCCATTGCCCAGGTGCGGGGCAGCCTCAGGGAATTGCTGGAGAAAAACCACCCCCCGGAGAAGGCCGAGGAGCTGGCCCGCCTCATGGTGGAAGGCACCTGGACCCACGATTTCCCCATCACCTTCGAGACCGCCAAGTCCCTGGGTTTCCCGGTCTCCTCCGAGATGCCCAAAGAAGTCCTGGAGCTGATGAGCCTCTTCCCCCAACCCCTGCGCCAGGCGCCGGCGGTGGAATACCTGCCCTACCCCCGGAAGCAGAAGCCGTCGTGAAAGGGAGAATTAAAGATTTGGAGCGATTTTCCGTAGGGGCGGACCCAGGTGTCCGCCTTTTTTGAGGGCGCACCCGCAGGTGCGCCCCTACAAAAGAATTTCCAGACTGAAAAATACCTCAGCACGTGATTTGAGGAAGATACCGTGAGACAATATCAATTGGACGAAATCAGCAAGAGCGACATCCCCCGGGTGCGGGAGTATCTCCACGAGCACGCCCAGGCCTCGCGCCTCAACGGATATCTGGTGGGTGGATTTAGCCGGAAGACCTGCTGAGCCCGGAGCAGTTCTCCCATCGGGACTGCCGGCCTTTCCGCTTTGCGGTGGAGGTGGGGGAGATGGAAGTGGGGGATAGCTTCGTGCGCTTCGAGTTTCTCATCCGCAGCCGGGAGACTATGCGCTGTGCCTGCATCGGCTACGCCACCCGCCAGCAGCGGGACTTCATCCTGGCCTTCGCCGACCGCCTGGTGGAGGAGTTGGCACTTAGGACTTAAATAGAATCCCAAGAACTTCCACTAAATTAAATCACAGGAGGTAGTTGCGATGATGAGACGATGATATGTTTAAATTATCAATAGTATTTATCAACACTCAAATAGCGGATAGATAGCAGTGATCTTCAACTCCTCTTATTCAAAAATATTCCTTAGATTCTTACTATCTATAGATTTTCTGCATCTTCTCAACCGCCTTTTTTATCTCTTCTCTCAAATCTTCGGGAGCCAGAACCAATGCCTCTGGGCCGAAACTGAGTACCCATGAGATTACCTCCGGCTGGCTGGTTGCGGTGAACTCAAGTATAATCCCGCCTCCGGCTGATGGAGAAATAGTCTGATCTTCGCTCCAGGCGCGCTCCTGAACATAAGCTGCGGCATCGGCACTGAAGCTGACCCGAACCCGGAAGGGCTCATCTTTCATGAGGCCGAAAGTCTGCGCCATTGATGCCAAAAGGTCTTCAGAGATGGCAAAGGTTCGCTCGGTTATTTCCGCCTTTAAAATTCTGTGCACGGCCAAAAGCATATTGTCATAGATAACTTCCGGCTCCCCCGTATCAGTCACCAGCCAACATCTGACATAAAGGGTGGCATGGTGCGCGATCAGGGCTATTGGAGCGATGTGATATGCTCTGGGCCCCGCTCTCCAAGGAGCCTTGTAATCCACCCGGCAGACCTGGTGATTTGCAATGGCTTTTAAAATAGTGGCCACCAGGTTTTCATGCTCAGTATAGTTAATAACCCCTTTAGCATGGGCTTGCCCCAGTCTGGTCAAAGCACCTGACCGCTCTTCCATATCCGGTAATAGGACAGTAGTCTTGGCAATCGTGCGGCTGATCTCATCCCGAAGCGTTTGCGGAAGGAGATGCCAAACAAAATCTCGGCAGAGCAGGAGGTGCTGGATGTCCCCTATATCGAGGCAGACCTGGGGCTTGACTGCCGGGGTCTTTACCTTGTACCATTTCCGCCCCCCTTCTATCCAGCTTTCAACCGTGGCCGCGTGGCTCATTTCAATATGCTCGATCATCCGGAGCACCGTCTGTTTGGAGCAGCGCAGCAAATCGGCCAATTGGGGCACGGAATACTTTTTTCCGCTAAACAACAGCAGCCCGAAAAGACTGAGAGTTTTCGTAGCAGGGGATGCATAGGGATGGATTTTTTCCGGCATAAGCCCCCCAATTGAAAAATATTTCTGATCGTTCCGGAATTTGGAATACATCGATGTTACCAAACAGATTATGAGCCTGCAAGCCGAAGGGGGAAAAACACCATGAAATCTACCGGGATTGGCCGGCGGGAAGCTATTAAACAGCTTGGCTTTTCATTGGCAAGTTTATGTTCGATTGGTTTTTTGCCAATTGGGCCTATGCGTCCGATACCCCTCACTGAAAAATACTTGGCCCAATTTATCTCTGTAGGTTCCTGGGCTACTCACTGGCTGCAAAATATTTGGGAAAACCACCATCATCATTCCAGATCGGTAGCCATCACAAATCATCCTCTGGAGGTGGAACACGGCTGGGTAGATTGTCATATCGAGGTTTGTAAGCAAGAAAGCCATGGCCTTCCTGCATACCCAGCTCCATGGGAAAACCCGGTTATTGATAACTTTGAAAGAATTAATCGGGAGTTAATCAAGGGCGAAAAGAACGTTATTTTTGCAGCCCTAGGAGACTTTTTTGCAGACGGTGCTGCCTCACTAGTAATGGCCGAGAGCATCTATAGCGGGATACCTACCCAGGCTTTGGTAACCCTCCCATTTTCTTTTCAGGGCAAACGCATAAGAAATTTTGCTCTAAAGGCTCTTGAAAGCATGCGGCTATGGCATATACCGGTCATTGTTATCGACGGAGATAAATTCGTGAGGTCCATTGACGAGAAACTACTTGATATTTTAATCACTTTACGTGAAGAGGTCAAACAGGCTTGCTTATCATTGGCTAAAAGATCCACAGCTTTGACGGCTTAATGAACCAGAGAGCATGGATATTCACAAACTGTTTCTAACCCTTTCGCCTCGTCCGGACCTGAGGGAAATTCCCACGTTGGCCAAAGATAAAATACACCATGCCCGGTGTGCTTCTAATGTATTAAGATATCGCCGCGAAGACTTATGGTAAAGATAACAGGCGCTCTAGTCCCTGAAGTCTTTATCGGCATTTTGGCTGGGGGCTATTTTTCGCTACCTTTGTGAACATAGAAAACTCTATTGACAAAAATGAGGAAAGGAGCTATTTACTGGCCAGATCAAGTACTTATTTCAGCCCACTCCGGGAGATTGTGCCGCGGTAAAACGACTTGGGTCTTACTAAAAAGGGGATGGGAGTAGAAAATCTCCTTGAGAGACTTAAGCAAAAGTTGGCTGATAGGCATAATACAAAGTATCGAGTTGGTTTTTAGTTAAGATTAAGGAGGGCAATTTTAATGGAAATCGAAGGGAAAGGCATACCAATGAATGCGACATACTTGTTTCTTTCACCAGACATGCACTTCAGAAATAGCGAGAGCTTTTGGAGCAGTCTCTTCGCCATCCAAGTACTTGAAGCGTCATTTCGCCGAGTGAGTCTGCACATTCCTGTTTTTGTCTACCAGGAAACTGCAAAAAGATGGTGGTTTGACCCGGTAGAACCCTTGGTGGTTCCAGCAGGGTTAGATTTTGCGTCTTTTATTGTGGAAGGTAAACTGCGAACTGGTTTCATTCCCAGTGTTTCAACACCGCTACCAAAAGATTTCATAGATCTGAGACCAGATATTGTATTCAAAGGGGTTAACACGGTTTCAGTAATTGAGACGAAAACCGTTGGGGCTGGAATATCTGAGAAGGAGAGCCTTTATGTTGAGCTATGTAATTGGCTGATAGCACAAGGATGTGCAGCGGAGGCTTACCTACTTCTATCCGCAGGACACCAGCCGGATAACGAGGTCAGGATGCTGGCAACGAAAGAGTGGAAAGGACCAAGAAAACTTATCTTGTGGGAAAAGTTCTTTGAAACAGTGGAAAGCAATTTAACAAACTCTTTGATCACACGTTTGATCCCGAATTTGCATCGGTACTATAAACCTGATGAGGATTACTTAGCAGGAAATAAATGATGCAATCCTCAACCACCGTTGGGTCAGATTACCTCACTCATATTCCTTCCACGATGAACGATTCAGTACGTAATTACTCTCTTCATAAAGCGTGGATACCTCCATCGGCAGGCAATTTCGGCGTCCATAGTTAAACACAATGGTTGGCTCCGTAATTCCATGAGATTTCTTGCCACTGCTATTATAAGGTGGGGAACAATAATAGATTAGAAGCCGCTCTGCTCGGTCGATTTTCTTTTCCCACTCGTGCCATCGGTCCTTCGGCATTGTGTCCACACCACCAAGCCGCCCAAGATAGACCTGCACTTCTGAAGCTTCCCAACCGATCCAATCCTCCTGGTGTCCACTGATTCGATCGCGGAATGAATCAGGAGCTTTCCCAATGTAGAGTAGCGAGTTGGGGCCAAAGATATTATGTGTGCCATAAATCTGATATACCCCGCAATCCGATCCTGCTTTAGGCGCCTTATTAATAACCTCTTCAATTGAACATGGACCTTCCCATTTAATCTCAATCACCTCTCGTTCATTTATTACTGAATCCATGTTGGGAACCTCCCGAACTGTTTGATTTTCTCCAGTGGATTTTACCAAATTCATGATCACTTGCCATTATCGTAACCATTAGGTTTTTTGATATATTATGTTGATATCTTAATAACGATAAATTTTTTCCCCCATTTATTACACCCATCAAAACGGCGACATGGTGTACTTCTGCTCGCCTTTGGGCACGTACCACTTGTCGAAATTGTAGTCGATGCCCGCCGGCGCCGGTTTGACTCCCCGGAAGCGCTTGCTGATGGCCGGCAGGGCGTCGGGGATGAAAAGGAAGGTGTAGGGCTGGTCCCGGGCGATGACCTCCTGGAGCTTGAAGTAGGCCCGGCGCCGCTTTTCCCGGTCGAAGGTGTGGCGGCCCTCATCCAGCAGGGCGTCCACCTCCGGGTTCTGATAGTGGATAAAGTTAAGCTCCCCGGGCTTGACCTTGGTGGAGTTCCAGATGTCGTACTGGTCCGGGTCCAACCCGGTGTTCCAGCCTAAAATCACCGCCTCGAAGTTGCCCTTCTCAATGAACTCCTTGACGAAGGCGGCCCACTCCACGGTGCGGATCTTAACCTCGACCCCCACCTCCTTCAGGCGGCGCTGGATGATCTCGGCGGTGCGCTGCCGGATGTCGTTCCCCTGGTTGGTGAGGATGGTGAACTCGAAGGGCCGCCCGTCTTTCACCAGGATGCCCTCCGGGTTGGGTTGCCAGCCCGCTTCGGCCAGCAGGGCCTTGGCCTTCTCCGGGTCGTAGGAAAAGCGCTCCACGTCGGGGTTGTAGTACCAGGTGCCGGGCTTGTAAGGGCCGTAGGCTTCCTCCCCCAGGCCCAGGAGCACCCCCTCGATGATCTCCTTCTTGTTGATGGCATAGGTCAGGGCCTGGCGCACCCGGCGGTCGGCGAACCGGGGCTCCTCCAGGTTGTAGCCCAGATAGACGTAGGAGAATGGAATGTAACGGTACTTGTTATACAGGCGGGCAAACTTGGGGTAGGCCGTCTGCCGGGTGTACTGCAAGGGGGTGAGGCCCATGCGGTCGATGTTGCAAGCCTTCAGCTCCAGGAACATGGTGGCCAGGTCCGATTTCACCTGGTAGATGTAGCCGTTGAGATAGGGGCGGCCCCTGAAGTAATCCGGGTTGTAAGTGAGGGTGATCCGGTCCCCGGCCCGCCACTCCTTGAATTTGTATGGGCCGGTGCCGATGGGCCGGCGTGCCAGGGGGGACTTGGTGATGTCTTTGCCTTCCAGCAGGTGGCGGGGCATGATGGCCAGGCCCCAGGTGCCCAGGGCCGGGGCGAAGGGCTTGGGGTACGTGACCCGGAAGGTATAGTCGTCCGGGGCTTCCGCCTGCTTCACCTGGAGGTAATCGCCGGAGTAGGCGGTGGGGGTCTTGGGGTCCACCATGGTCCGGTAGGTAAAGAGCACGTCTTGGGCGGTGAAGGGGGCGCCGTCGTGCCACTTGACCCCCTTCCGCAATTTAAAGGTGATGGTGAGGCCGTCGGGGGAGATTTTCCAGGACTCCGCCAGGTCACCCACCAGATTGAGGTCGCCGTCGTACTTCACCAACCCGTTGTACACTAAGGAAATGATGGCGTGGGAGGCGGAATCCGAAGCCAGGGGCGGCAGCAGGGTGGAGGCGTCGCCGATGGAGGCGTCGATGAAGAGGTCGCCGTAGGCCGGGCCGGTGTCGGGGCCGCCGTAAGTCGGCTCCGCCTCCGGGGGCTTGCAGCCGGCCAGAGCCCCGGCCAGGAGGGCCAGAAAAAGTAGGAACAGGAGCCGGTTCCAGCGCGGCAATGCACCGGAAGAGTGCCTCAATTTAAGGGAAGGAAAGTCCCCCTTTTTTAAAGGGGGATTTAGGGGGATTTTCTGGGCTCCCGGCATTAAAATCCCCCCCGCCCCCCCTTTAGAAAAGGGGGGAGGATGGGGCAGACCCGGCAGAAAGAGCGTTTTCGCATGGCATTGGCCATCCTTTACCGTGGCGCAGGAAATCGCAGGGCCTTCTTTTCTCTTGCCCTGTGGGAGGCTTTGCGTTAAATTTAAACAGTCGGGACGTGGCTCAGCCTGGTAGAGCACAGCGTTCGGGACGCTGGGGTCGGAGGTTCAAATCCTCTCGTCCCGACCACGCCAACCTTTGTACTATTCCTGGTTTCAACTCAAAATATCCCGCTTCATCTGCTCGAATTCTTCCTTGGTGATCTCGCCTTGGGCGTAGCGCTTTTTCAGGATGTCCAGGGCGCTTTCGGGGGCCTGCCCCTGGCCCGGTTCCCAGGGCCGGCGGGCGCTCCCCCGCCCGAAAATCAGGTAGAGGACCACGGCGATGACCACAATCCAGAAGATGGGCATGAACACGGGGAACCACCACATGGACCAGTACCAGAAATAATCGGGCATGGGTTCTTCTCCTGCCCAAGCAGAGCCTGGGTCAAAACTTGCGTTCCCAAGCAGGAGCTTGGGAACGAGAATGAAACAAAGGTGGCAGGCACGGAGGCCCGCCCCACCGTTAGAAAGGTTATTTTGATGGGGTGGCCGTCCTGGCCGCCCTCCTCACCCCAACCCTCTGCCCCCGCAAGCGGGTGGAGAGGGTGAAGTTAGCAGATGTCGCCCACTCAGGGGCGCTGGGCTTAAGCCCAGCTGCCCCGGCCCAACTTACGGGATTGGGGGTGGGGGTGTGGGGGAGGGGGTAAGGGCTTTTGCCCTTAGCCCCCTCCCCCACATCTTCTTTCCGCCCCTCCCCCTAACGGCGCCGCCAGCGGGGGCCGGCGGGGGTGTCGGTGACCTCCACGCCCTGGGCGGCCAGTTCTTGCCGGAGGCGGTCCGCTTCGGTCCAGTCCCGGCGTTTCCGGGCCTCCACCCGGCTCTGGATGAGGGCCTCGATCTCCGCCTCCCCGGCGGCCGCGGGCTGGGGCAGCTTCATCACCCCCAGCACCTCGTCCAGTTCCTGGAATCGGGTCAGGATGGCTTGGGCGCCCTTGGGCCCCAGGCGCCCCCGGTCGATGTCAGTGTTAAATTCCCCCACCAGGGCGAACAGCGCCGAGAGGACCCGGGAGATGTTGAGGTCGTCGTCCAGGGCGCCGGTGAATTCCTTTTTCAGCAGGAAGAGGCGCTCTTCGATGGCGGCGGGGTCCTGGTCTGGCCCGGCCACCAGGGTGAGGCGCTCCAGGAAATGGTCCAGGCGGGCCCGGGAGGCGGCCGCGGCCTTGAGGTTGGCCTCACTGAAGGCCAGGGGCTTGCGGTAATGGGTGGTCAGGAGGAAGTAACGCACCTCTTCCCCCTTAAACCCCTGGCGCTCAAGGTCCCGCACCGTGACTGCGCCCTCCTCTTTCAAGGGGCGGCCGTCCCGGAGGACTCGCTCGCAGTGGAGCCAGGCCTGGGCCAGGGGTTTGCCCGTGGCCGCGGCGAACAGGGTGTTTTCGTTTTCGTCGTGGGGGAACAGGGACTCGACGCCGCCCACGTGGAAATCCGCGGTTTCGCCGGGGTGTTTCAGGGCCATGGCGGCGCACTCCAGGTGCCAGCTGGGCCGCACCTTGCCCCAGGGGGTGGAGTAGTAGAGGCCCTTTTTCAGCTCCGCCAGCTTGGCCCGTTTGAGCAGGGTGAAATCCCGGGGGTTCTCCTTGGCGTACTCGTCCAGGTCCACGGTCTTCCCCACCCTGATCTTGCCGAGGTCCACCCCGGAGAGCCGCCCGTAACCCTTGAACCGGGAGATGTCGAAGTAGACGGAGCGCAGCTTTTCGTAAGCGAAGCCCTTCTCCAGGAGCCGGCGGGTGAGGTCCACCATGTCGTCGATGTAGTCGGAGGCCAGGGGGTAGAGGACGTCCGGCCGGATGCGCAGGGCCTTGAGGTCCTGGAAGAATTCCTGGCGGAAATGCCGGGTGAAATCCTTGAGATCCTGGCCGGCCGCGGCGGCGCCGGCAATGGCCCGGTCGTCCAGGTCGATGAGGCTCACCACCTGGCGCACCTTGAAGCCCCGGAAACTGAGGTAGCGGTTCAGCAGGTCGGCCACCGCCAGGCGCCGGGCCATCCCCAGGGAGAGGTTGGCGTAGAGGGCCGGGCCGTCGGCCAAGATGGCGACTTCCCCCGGCCGCCGGGGCTCAAAGGCCTCCTTGGCCCGGGCCAGGGTGTTGTAGAACTTGAGGGTGGGGACTTCCTTGGCGGCGTACAGAGGGGTGGAGAGGTAGCGCTCGCCGCCGTCTGGGGCGATGGCTACGATGAGGCCGCGCTCCAGTTCCCGGGCCTTGCGGATGGCCACGGCCACCGCGGCCCCGGAGCTCATCCCCAGAAAGAGGCCTTCCTGGCGGGCCAGGCGCCGGGCGGTCTCAAAGGCCTCCTCGTCTTCGATGTTGACGATCTCAGCGGCCAGGCCTTTTTCAAAGATTCCGGGAACATAGGACTCTTTCAGGTTTTTCAGGCCCTGGATGGCGTGGCCCAGGTAGGGCTCCACCCCCACCACCCGCACGGCGGCATCGAACTCCTTCATGAAGCGGGTGAGCCCCATGAGGGTGCCGCAGGTGCCCATGGTGGCCACCACCATGGTGACCTGGCCCTGGGTCTGCTCCCAGATCTCCCGGGCGGTTCCCCGGTGCGACTCCGGATTGCTGGGGTTGTTGAACTGATCCGCCAGGTAGTACTTCTCCGGGTTTTCCCGGGCCAGGCGGTAGACTTCCTCGATGGCGCCGTCGGTCCCCAGGTGGGCGGGGGTGAGCAGGAGTTCCGCGCCCATGGCTTGGAGAATGCGTTTGCGCTCTAAGGAGGCGGACTCGGGCATGGTCAGCAGCAATCGGTAGCCCTTCACCGCGCCGACCAGGGCCAAACCGATGCCGGTGTTGCCGCTGGTGGCTTCGATGATGGTCTTTTCCGGGGTCAATTCCCCGGCGGCTTCCGCAGCTTCGATCATGGCGTGGGCCGGCCGGTCCTTGACGGAGCCCCCGGGGTTGAAATATTCCAACTTGACGTAGATCTCCACCCGGGGGTTGGGACTGAGCCGGTTGAGACGCACTATGGGAGTGCGGCCGATCAATTCCAGAATGTTGTCTGCCTTGCCTTGCATGTCCTTATTCCAGCTGTGACGTCGGGGGAGTCCGGTCCCGGCGCCGCCGCGATACTTTTCCCTGGTAGGGGTTGTTATTTCAGGGGAGGGCCGGGGGACAACAGCCCCCCGCCCTCCCCTGAAACCCCTCCCATCCCCCCAAAATGGGGGAAAAGAGGCATAAGTGTTGAGGCATGAGAAGCCGCATTTTTCGCCAGCCTGCTAGTCCTGGCCCTCCACTTCCCCGGCCAGGAAATTGTTGATCAGGTTAATCAAGGTGAGAATAAAAAAGCGGCGGGCCTCGGGAGCTTCTTCCAGCACCGTCATGAAGCGGTAAATCAGGGAGAGGATCACCATCCCGGCTTCCGAAGGGGAGGTGTGCTCTTGGTTGAAGCGTTCCAGGATGTCGTTGACCAGGGGTCGGATACGCTGCTCCATCTCCTCATCGGTGGCCGCGATCTGAAATTCGGATTCCGTCATGGGCTGGTCCTTTTCGAGGTCCCTTAAGTATGGGTAACCATACGGCAAAACGTACCATATTCCCAGGCGGTTTGCAAACTTAGGGGAGCTCCCGCGGCCGCGATTTTCTGATGAGCAATTTTCCATACCTGTTTAATTTTGTCATCATCATGTTCATTTATCTGTACTAACAGTCCTCGCCAAGCTGACAACCTTCAAAAGCTAACTTGTCGAAATATAAGCAATTAATAAAGCTAACAAAATTTGGTATGAGCCTTGCTTAACTAGGGTTGGGCCAGGGATGACTCCATGTCCCCTCAGCCACCCTGCCAAGGCCAGCATTTTTTATTAGTCGTCGCATTGGGGCCTGTGGCCGGATTCCCCCCCGGCGGGCCTGATGGTCTGGCGGGAGGTTCGGGGCCCCCCATCCCTGGCCCGCTGTTTATCTTAATTGAGGGCTGCAAAATGAAGGAAAAATCTGGGCCTGACTCGACCTTTTGGCAGGTGAAGCAAGCCCGGCAGCTGTTGGACCTGGGTCATCACCGGGAGGCCCTGGCGCTGGCCCTGGACGCCTTGCTCCAGGAGTTGCATAACCTGGGGGCATCCCTCGTGGCCCTGAAACACTTAACCCAGCCGCAACCGGAGGCGCTCCGAAAAGAACTCCGGCCGTCACCCTCTTGTCGGCTGCCGGGAGAGAAGCCCCGGATCCTGCACTGAAGCGGTTCCTCCCGGAAACGCCGGGCTGACGGGCGTTGAACTGGGAGCGTCACGAAAAAATCCTCCCTTTGACTTAGCCCAGAAAAAACGCACCCGCCGGTTTTTCACCCCTCCCTGGGCCACAAACCCCCGGCCATGCCTTGCCAAGTCCGGTCCCGGTATTATCTTAATGACCAGCAAGCACCTGCTGCTATTGCCAAGGAGGAGCGTATGGGACAGTTGATAGCGTGTGCAACGGCGGACGGCGTCCTGGTGGGTACTGACAGCCGGGCTGAATACTTTGAGCCCCACGGCGAGGAACGGTTCATCACCGTGGACCGCCTGGTCCCGGTCACTTCCCATGCCGTATTGGCTTCCGCCGGGAACTGGGAAGCCCAGGATATCTGCAAGGACTTCGCCGGCTTCGCCCAGAGTGAGGGCATAACCGACCTGGACGGCCTCATCGACGCGGCCATCCCCTATTTCACCGGGAAATACGATGAAATTCTGCGGAAGCTGTGCGAAAAGATGCCACCGGACCCGGTGATCAACATGTACCTGCTGCTGGCCGGCTACAATACCAAAACCCCGGACAACCCGGGCCGTCTTTTTATCATCTGGGACCGCCCCAAACCGCCCAAGGTCGAGTACAACCGGGTGACCCATGTCTTTACCCTGCCCCGGCGCCTGGGGTTGGAATTCAAGTTGAACCAGCTGGTGCAGCAAAAAGCCCCCCTGGCCAAAGTGGCGGAGGTGGCCAAAGCCGCCATGGAGAAGCTGGCCTCCCAAGACGACCGCGTCGGGGCCCCCTACCGGTACGTAACGGTCACCGCGGCGGGGCTGACCAACGTCTGACCCGCTTTTCGGGATGGATTGCCACCTTCCTTCAGATTTGCTAAACTAAAAGGCCTGCCGTTCCCGTTGGGAGCGGGAGGCCTAAATTTTGCCATCAGGAAAGCAAGTCTTGCTTCCCGATCTTGACCGACTGAGAATTCAACGGGAGGAAGAGCGCCCCCGGGGGGCTCTTCCAAGACCCGCCTCATCGCGGCCCTGGCAGGCGCCTTCCTGCTGGCGCTGGCCGTCCTCTATCTTTGGGGACCCCTGCAGCCGGCCCAGGAGGTGACCGTTACGGTGGTTTCCCGGCTTTACCCGGCCCAGGCCTACACCGTCTTGAACGCCAGCGGCTACGTGGTGGCCCAGCGCAAGGCCGCGGTCTCCTCCAAAAGCACCGGCCGCCTGGTGTACCTGGGGGTGGAGGAAGGCAGCCGGGTGAAAAAGGGGCAGATCCTGGCCTCTCTGGAAAACGAAGACCTGGTGGCGACCCGGAACCAGGCCGCGGCTCAGGTTAAAGAGGCCGAGGCCGCCCTCGATACCGCCCGGGCGGAGCTGACGGACGCCCGGCTTCAGCACGAGCGTTACAAGACCCTGGTGGAGAAGGATCTGGTGGCCCGCCAGGATTATGACACCGCCGTGGCCCGCTACGATAAGGCCAAGGCCGGGGTGGCCAGCGCCCAGGCCCACATCGGGGTGAGCCAGGCCAACCTGGCCAGCACCCAGGCGTCCCTGGAATATACCTATATCCGCAGCCCCTTTGACGGGGTGGTGACCACCAAGTACGCCGACGTGGGAGAGGTGGTGGCTCCCTTCGGCGCCGCCGCCAATGCCCGGGCCGCGGTGGTGACCATGGCCGACCTGGACTCCCTGATGGTGGAGGTGGACGTGGCCGAGTCCAACCTGGACAGGGTCCGGGTGGAGCAACCCTGCGAAATCTCCCTGGACGCCATCCCGGACCGGCGCTTCCCGGGCCAGGTGCACATGATCGTCCCCACCGCGGACCGCACCAAGGCCACGGTCCTCACCAAGGTGAAATTTCTGGAGTTCGATGACCGCATCCTGCCGGAGATGAGCGCCAAGGTGGCCTTTCTCTCCCGCCCCCTTTCGCCCCAGGAGCGCAGCCCCCGCCTCACGGTTCCCAAAGCCGCCCTGGTTCCCCGGAACGGGCGCACCTTCGCTTTTGTGGTGTCCGGACCCCGGGTAAAAATGGTTCAGGTGCAGCAGGGCGCCGCCATGGGCGACCTGGTGGAAGTGGAGGGCGGCCTCAAGGAAGGGGACCGGGTGGTGCTGAAACCGGGGACCCTGAAAGACGGCGCCCGGGTTAAAGTCAAAGAATCATGAGGGAGTCCTCGACAGTCACGCCGACCCCGGTAGTTGAGATCGCCCACCTGTATAAATCCTACCGGCGGGGCAGCCAGGTCCTGCCGGTCCTTGAGGACATCTCCCTCAACATCAACGGCGGCGAATTCCTGGCCCTCATGGGGCCGTCCGGTTCCGGTAAAACCACCCTGCTCAACCTCATCGCCGGGCTGGACCGCCCCGATTCCGGGCGCTTAAGGGTCCACGACGTCGACCTCACCGGTCTCACCGAGGCCCAACTGGCCGACTGGCGGGCCGGCCCACGTGGGCTTCGTGTTTCAGTTTTACCATCTGATCCCGGTGCTCACCGCCTTCGAGAACGTGGAGCTGCCCCTGCTCCTCACCGGACTCTCCCGGCGGGAGCGGCGCGACCACGTGAACCTGGTGCTGGAGCTGGTAGGCCTGAGCGACCGGCTGCGCCATTACCCGGCGCAGCTCTCCGGCGGTCAGCAGCAGCGGGTGGCCATCGCCCGGGCCCTGGTGACGGACCCCACCCTCATCGCCGCGGACGAACCCACCGGCGACCTGGACCGGCAGTCGGCCCAAGAGGTCTTGGACCTGCTGAGCCGCCTCAACCAGGAATTCGGCAAGACCATCATCATCGTCACCCACGACCCGGAAGCAGCCTCCCACGCCTCCTACGTGCGCCGTCTCATCAAGGGGCAGTTGCTGAATGATAACCAGAAGACATGGATAAGGCAGGAAGTTGCGGTTCTCCCGCCCTCGTTTCTATTCAGAAGTATATTGGCGTAGAGTGGAAGTTAGATTGCCTGCCCCCTCACCCTGACCCTCTGCCCCAAAGGGGGAGAGGGGAAGATGCTGGAACCCATTCAATGCACTGATGTAAGTGACTTAGGCAGACCGATTTCGCCCTCTCCCCCCGCTTGCGGGGGGAGAGGGCTGGGGTGAGGGGGGCTAGTGGCACAGGCATCTTGCCTGTGCTTCTTTCCAGGAGAATAAGACATCATGACTATTGACATCGCCCTCCCCAGAAATCCGCAGGGGCGCTTTTATCACCTGGACTGCGGCGAAGGCGACCTGGCGCCCTATATCCTGACCTGCGGGGACCCGGCCCGGGCCGGGAAGATCGCCCGGCGCTTCGACCGGGTGGAGGTCCGGCGGAAAAATCGGGAATTCGTCACCTACACCGGCTCTTATAAAAACATCCCGGTGTCGGTGATCGCCACCGGCATCGGCGCGGCCGCCAGCGCCATCGCAGTGGTGGAGGCGGCCCAGTGCGTCTCTCCCGCCACCTTCATCCGCCTGGGGAGCACCGGCGCCCTGCAAGCGGCCATCAACCTGGGCGACCTGGTGATTACCGAGCTGGCCCTGCGGGATGAAGACACCACCCGCCACTACGCCCCGGCGGACCTTAAAGCCCGGGCGCACCCGGAGGTCCTGGCGGCCTTGCGGCAGGCGGCCGCTTCCCTCAAGGCGCCTTATCACGTGGGCCTGACCTGCACCACCTCTGATTTTTACGCCGGCCAGGGCCGGCCGGCGCCGGGCTTCCCCATCCGGGACCCGGAGAAGGTGGAGCACCTGAGCCGGGCCGGGGTCCTCAACCTGGAGATGGAGATGTCCGTGTACCTGACCCTGGCCGCGGTGTCGACTCTGAACCTCAGGGCCGGGGGAGTTTGCGCCGTCTTCGCCAACCGCATCCACGGCACCTTCGCTGACCCCAGGCTCCGGGCCCGGGCCGAAAATCGCCTCATCGACACGGGCCTGCGGGCCCTGGAAATCCTGGCCGCGAAAGATTGGAGTGAAGGAGGATGTTGGGAGAGGGGGCTGAAGGGCCGACGGCCCTCTACATTCTTACAACAGAACTCCTGCCGGTGCAGAGCACGCTCGACCCCCATGCCACCATAAAGGTTATGGCCGTTTAAGTCGGCGCCTTCGGCCCCGCCTTACACGGCCCTTAGCGGGTTGGGTGGGGGGTGTGGGGGGAGGGCAGGGAGCCTCGCTCCCTGGCCCTCCCCCCACAAGACAACCATATGTTCAAACTCACCTGGCGCAACACCATCCGGCATCCTTTGCGGGCCGCCCTCACCGTCCTGCGGCATGGCGGTGGCGGTGCTGGCCTTTGCGTTGCTGCGCACCATGGTGGCCGCCTGGTATTCCGGGGCGGAGGCTGCCTCCCCGGCCCGCCTGGTGACCCGCAACGCCATCTCCCTGATCTATCCCCTGCCCATGGCCTATCTCCCCAAGATCCAGGCCCTGCCCGGGTATTGCGGCCGTGGCCTACGGCAACTGGTTCGGCGGAATTTATATCGACGAAAGGCACTTCTTCCCCAATTTCGCCGTGGACCGATGCGCCAATACTTCGACCTCTACCCGGAATACGTCATGCCCGAGTACCAGAAGCTGGCCTTTTTCCAGGACCGCCGCGGGGCCGCCGCCGGCCGGGCCCTGGCCCAGCGCTACGGCTGGCGCCTGGGGGACTCCATCATCCTCAAGGGCACCATCTATCCCGGGGAATGGCGGTTCATCCTCCGGGCCATCTATACCGGGGCGGAACCCCAGACCGACGAGGGCCGCTTCTATTTTCACTGGGAATACCTGAATGAGAGCCTGAAAAAGAAAGCCGACAGCCGGGCCGACCAGGTGAGCTGGTTTACCATTAAAGTGACCCGGCCGGAGTTGGCCCCCCAGGTGGCCGCCGCGGTGGACGCCATGTTCCAGAACTCCCTGGCCGAAACCATCACCGAGACCGAAAAGGCCTTCTATCTGGGCTTCGTCTCCATGACCGAGACCATCCTGCTGGCCATCCGGGTGGTCTCCTGGGTGGTCATCGGGGTGATCCTGGTGGTGCTGGCCAACACCATGGCCATGAGCGCCCGGGAGCGCCTGGGGGAGTATGCGGTGCTCAAGACCATGGGCTTCAAGGCCCGGCACCTGGCGGGCCTCATCTTTGGCGAATCCCTGCTGCTGGCCCTGGCCGGGGGACTGGTGGGACTGTCCCTCACCTTCCCCGCGGTGCACGTCTTTCGTACCCAGCTGGGACAATATTTCCGGGTCTTTCCCCTGACCCGGGCCACCCTGGCCGTGGGCCTGGCCGTGGCCCTGGCCGTGGGCTTCCTGGCCGCGGTGCTGCCGGCCTGGCGGGCCGCGCAGGTGAGCATCGCCGAGGCGCTGCGGAAGGTGGGGTGAGAGGAGGAAGTTAGGGTGAATATTTGAGGGAGGGGGCCAGGGGCACAGCGCCCCTGCCCCCTCCCTCAAACCCCCTCCCCCAACCCCTTAAGTTTTGGGCTGGGGAAGGCGCAGCCTGTGGCCGCGACTCCCCCAGCCTCAGCGGATTGGGGATAAGATTGGCAGAACTGCAAGGAGGCCACTACCCACCACTTATAAAAAATTAAGGGCACCGGTGGCGACGGCTGGAAGCCTGTGCCACCCAAAAACCAAAAACTGGCAACTGGCAACTGGCAACTCATGCTTAAACTCTCCTGGCGCAACATTCTCAGGCATCCTTTGCGGGCCGCCCTTACCATCCTGGGCATGGCGGTGGCGGTGCTGGCCTTCTGCCTGTTGCGTACCGTGGTAGCCGCCTGGTACGCCGGGGTGGAAGCCTCCTCCCCGGTGCGCCTGGTGACCCGGAACGCCGTGTCCCTCATGTTCCCTCTGCCGCTGTCGTATCTCCCCAAAATCCAGGCCCTGCCCGGGGTCACCACCGTGGGTTACTCCTACTGGTTCGAAGGCATCTACATCGACAAAAAGCACTTTTTCCCCCAGTTTGCCACCTCCCTGCCCGGCTATTCTCGACGTTTTCCCGGAGTTTCTCATTCCCGAACACCAGAAGCTGGCCCTGGTCCAGGACCGCCGGGGCCGCTCTCGCCGGGCGCAAACTGGCGGCCCGTTACGGCTGGCGGCTGGGGGACTCCATCATCCTGACGGGCACCTACTTTCCCGGGGATATCGCTTCATCCTCCGGGCCATCTACACGGGGCCGGGAGCCCAACACCGACGAGACCCAGTTTTTCTTCCACTGGGATTATCTCAACGAGAGCCTTGAAGAAGACCGCGCCGACCGAGCCGACCAGGTGGGCTGGTTCCTGGTCCAGGTGGCCCGGCCGGAGCTGGCGGCGCCGGTGGCCGCGAGGATCGACGCCATTTTCAAGAACTCCCTGGCCGAAACCCTCACCGAGACGGAGGCCGCCTTCCAGCTGAGCTTCGTCGAGATGACCTCGGCCATCCTGCTGGCCATCCAGATCGTCTCCTGGGTGGTCATCGTGCGTGATCCTGGTGGTGCTGGCCAACACCATGGCCATGAACGCCCGGGAGCGCCTGGGGGAATACGCGGCCCTGAAGACCATGGGGTTCAAGCCCCGCCACCTGGCCGGCCTGATCCTGGGGGAGTCGCTGCATCCTGGCCCTGGTGGGCGGCCTGCTGGGCCTGGCCCTGACGTTTCCGGCGGTGGCGATGTTTCCGGCTTCCCTGGGCCAGTATTTCGGAGCCTTCCCCGTCACCGTGCGAGACCCTGGCCTTGGGCCTGGGGGTCTCCCCTGGGGGTGGGGCTGCTGGCCGCCTGCTTCCCGGCCTGGCAGGCCGCCCGGGTGAGCATCGCCGCGGCTTTGCGCCGGGTGGGGTGATAGAAGGGATCCGGGAGATTGATTTGGACCCCAAGGCTGTTTATCTTAATTATGGGAGGCGTGCAGAAATTAAAAATTCCAAGGGAGGCAAACAGATGCCTACATACATTGTGTTGGGCTAAGGGCCCGCCGCAAATCCTTCCCCAATCCCTTAAAGTTCATCCGGCCGCGGTCCAGGAAGCCAAAACCCTCGTACAAAAGTTGGGCGCGGAAATCAAAGGGTGGTATACCCTAATGGGCAGATTTGACGAGGTCTGCATTCTGGAAGCGCCGGACGATGCCACCGTGGCCCGGGTCGTGATCGCGGTGGGCGAGCGCTACGCCATTCGCACCGAGACCATGCGGGCCTTCGATATCGATTGAGGCCTTGAAGTTTATGGCGGCCAGACCTTGATTTTGAGGTTGATGGATTCCGGATGCGCCTCCCCATCCGGTAATGCAAAGGTCCGGTTACGAGCCACCAGCGGTTTCTTAAAAGATGCCCATTCCCTTGCCCTAGCCATCACTGATCTAATTCAGGAAAGGGAAATTTCTTATGGAAAGCATCTCCTTTCAACCCATCGGCATTATCTTTACCCCTTATAAAGAGCCTCGAGACCCCCTCCGACCTCGCCTTCCCTAGGCGTTCAGGGAAGAATTCAGATTTTTCCGGCCTATAAAGAAGGTCTGCAAGATCTTGAGGGCTTTTCCCATCTGATCCTCATTTATGTTTTCCACCTTTCCAGGGATTATTTTTTAAAAGTGAAACCTTTCCTGGACGACGTCGACCGCGGCGTGTTTGCCACCCGGGCGCCGGCCCGGCCAAACCCCATTGGCATTTCCGTGGTTCGCCTGGAGCGGGTCGAGGGAGAGACGCTTCACATCTTTGTTGTAGACATGATCGATTTGCTTCGATCTTTTGGATATCAAGCCGTATGTGCCCCAAGTCGACCACCGTCCCGGGGCCAAGATCGGTTGGCTGGAGAAAAACCTCGAAAAGCTGAAAAGCGCCAAAGACGACGGCAGATTTTGAGATAGCTCCTGGTGGCACCGGCATCTTGCCGGTGCAAAGCACAGGCTGGAAAGCCTGTGCCACCAAAAACCAAAAACCAAAAAACGAGAAAGCGGAAACCAAAAACTCGACTCAAATGCCCATCCCCCTCTCCTACAGCTACCGCAACCTCCTGGCCCGGCGCCTCACCACCCTGCTCACCGCCGCGGGCATGGCCCTGGTGATCTTCGTCTTTGCCGCGGTGCTGATGCTCTCCGAGGGCCTGCGCCGCACCCTGGTGGCCACCGGCTCCTATGACAACGCCGTGGTGCTGCGGGCCGGCTCCGAATCCGAGGTGCAAAGCTCCGTGGACCGCACCCAGGCCGGCATCATCGGCGCCCAGCCGGAGGTGGCCCTGGATCAGAAAGGCCGCCGCCTGGTGGCCGATGAGGCCATCGTCCTGGTCAACCTCCCCAAGCGGGGCGGCAAGCTGGCCAACGTCATCATCCGGGGGGTGCAGCCCGTCTCGCCGGCCCTGCGCCGGGAAGTGCAAGCCTGCGCGCCGGCCGCTTCCCCAAGCCCGGCTCCACCGAGATCGTGGCCGGGGCCCAGATCGCCCGGCGCTTTCAGGGCGCGGGCCTGGGGGAGACGCTGCGCTTCGCCATGCGCACCTGGCGGGTGGTGGGGGTCATGGACGCGGGCAACACCGGCTTCAGCTCCGAGATCTGGGGGGACGTGGAGCAGCTCCTCCAGGCCTTCCGGCGCACCGTCTTCTCCTCGGTAATCCTGCGCCTCCGGGACCCCGGGGACTTTGCCGCCCTCAAGGCCCGCCTGGAGAGCGACCCCCGGCTGCCCGTGCAGGTGCTGCGGGAGGTGGAATTCTACGAAGCCCAGTCCCGGCGGCTGGCCACCTTCATCCGCCTCCTGGGCCTGGTGCTCACCGGCATCTTCAGCCTGGGGGCCGTCCTGGGGGCCATGGTCACCATGTACGCCCAGGTGGGGGCCCGGGTTGGCCGAAATCGGCACCCTGCGGGCCCTGGGGTTCAAACGCCATCACATCCTGGCCGCGTTTCTGCTGGAGTCCATGCTCCTGGGGTTCCTGGGGTGGGTCCTGGGGCTGATCCCGGCCTCGCTGCTCAATTTCATCACCCTTCCACCATCAACTGGTCCAGCTTCGCCGAGCTCTCCTTTAAGTTCGCCCTGACGCCGGGCATCCTGCTGAAAAGCCTCCTCTTCGGGGTGGGCATGGGGCTGTTGGGAGGCCTGCTGCCGTCGCTCAAGGCGGCCCGCCTGCCGCTGCTGGAGGCCCTGCGGGCGGCATAATCCGGTTAAAAAGTGGTTTTAGGGGAGGGAGACAAAAGCCCCCCGCCCTCCCTAAAGACCTCTGCCAACCCCCAAAATGGCAATAAAATCTGGGTCAGGGGAGCTCCGTCGCCCAGCGATGAAGGAAACCCGCTTTTTCAACCAGCCCCGTTAAAGGACATGCAGGTGCGCCTCCCAAGAATCTTCCGGGCTCAACGGTGAATCAATACCCAGGATTCCTATTATAATTAAATAGATGGCCACAATATAATTTAACAGCCGGGGTTGGATCAGGATTAATATGCCTGCAATCAAAGCTATCACCGGTCCCGCATAATAAGGCTGCATCATTTCGAAGCTCCTCTTGGTTGCAGATTTGGATTTCCTCGCCGCCTCGGGGCTGCTCAGTCGGGGCGATACCCGGCGCACGCACTCCTGCATCGCCTCCGTCCCGAGGGGCTGGATCTCCAGCAACCGCCACCACGGGAAAGAAGGAGGGGCCTGCCGCGGGCTCCCTTCCGGGCTCCCCCTTCAGGCGGTTATTCCTCGATTTCGTCGGTGCACCCCCTGGGGGAGGCCATCTTCTGGGAGCCGGCCGGCAAGGCGAACAAGCGGTCCGCCTGCTTGCTCTCCCTGATGCTCCGGTATTCGACGGAAAGTTTTCTCCCTTCGGAGGGTCACACTTTCACGGGCACCCCTAACTTGGGGGCCACCCAAAAAGTCTGGAACTCCAGGCCCTCCCCGCTCCGCACCGCGATCTGGTACTTATCGGCTTCATAGCCGTTCACCGCTACCTTTCCCAGGTGGCGCTTTTGGACGGCGTCGGGGGGCATCTGGATGAACTGCCCGGGAAGGCGCCCCTTCAGGGGCAGTTCCATGTAGGCACTTTCCCGGGGAAGGATCACCCAAATCAGCTTCTTGTCCGGGCGCACGATGGTGATGGTCTGCCCGCTCTCGTCGTTAAATTCCTGGCGCATCTTGCCGTCCTGGACGTAAATCTTCCCCGGCATGAGCTTGTCGCCATCTTTGACCATCATCTGCGCCGGAAAACTCCGCCGGCCAGACCGTTACCGGGAGGAGAAACAGCGCCAGCAAGAGGTACCGGCAATGCTTCCATGCCTTCCACTTCATTGTTGCCTCCTCGGATTTTGGCAGGTAATCCATCCTTCTTGCTGCTTGACGAGGCCGGCAAGTAAGGACTGGGCAGGACCCCTTTCAAAGTTATGGACCGGTGGCCGCGGCCACGGTGCTTCTATTCAGAAAAGTGGCCAGCCGCCCTCGGCGGTAAGTTAATCGCCTTCCCTGCCTACTTAGACTGCGGCCAGGCGGCGCGGTTAAGCAATCGCCGACCTGGTCCGCAACTCGAGAGGCTCGGCCCGCCCCCGTCCCTCGGTCCGGGCGAGGAGGCCTCCGAAAAACGCCGGCAAGCCCCTCAGGAGCAAGCTTTCGCCTAAGCGGTGGCAGGGGGAAGAAACCGCCCAAATCAATCAGGATAAAAAGAATATGACGAGAGCCGTGCATCAGGCCCCGGCTTTGATTCCTTGAGGCCATCTCTTGAGGTGTTTTAAGCTGGCTGGCCTTTATTTATCACCATGGAGGACAAGGCAACCCTACTCACACCCCAACTCGTCTCCCGGGCAGGTTCAAGGACTGAAACAGGTGGCGAATCCGCTAAATTTCCCGCACCCAGCCGACGCCCTGGCCGGTGAGCTGACTAATACTCCTCGCCGGCGCAAGCCAGGCAGACCATCTCGGCCCCCCTTCATGCTGATCCGGGGCTCCATCACCCCTTCGCCGCAGACGGCTGCAGATCTCGGTGGCGAAGATGCGGGCGAAGGGCGGCAGGGTGAGGGTCATTGCCTGGATCAGGACCTGTTCGGTGCAGCGGCACTTCCGTAGCTCCAGCTGGCCACCGCCTCCCACAAGTGCTGGAAGCGGTGTTGGTCCTCGCGGTGCCGTGGCCCTGGGCCACCACCTTGTCGAATAACGGCCCCGCCGCCGGGTAGCGGGCGAACATGTGCTGCCGAAATCCGGCCGCACCACCAGGCGCACCGCCGCCCGTCCCGGCGCCGGGCCACGGTCACCGCGGTCTTGCCCAGGTCTTTAAAATGAGGGCGTTGTTGCCGAAGGTGCAGCCGGTGACCACCTGGATGCCGTCGGTGAAGCAGTTGTTGCACTCCACCACGGCCACCACTTCCTCCATGCCGGTGCTCTCCTGCTCCAGATACTTCATGGCATATTGTCCCGCCTTCACTCCCAGGGCCAGCATGGGGCAGCGGTGCCCGTGGATGGTCTCGGCGTGACGCAGCAGGCCTTCCAGGTCGCAACTTTGGATCATGGTTTCCACGGCCTGGCGGGCCGAGGCGTGTTCGTGCATGGCGGCAGGTCCTCCTTATGGAGTGAGTTTGGGGGAAGGGGCTAGGGACCGAGGCCCCTACCCCTTCCCCCAAAGCTATTTTCCAACTTCACCAGATGATCCGCACTCCCCCCAGGTCCTGAATGGAGAAGGCTAGGGTGTGGGTCAGGGAGCCCATGAACATCATATTCTTGGGGATGTCCAACTCCCGGGACAGGGCGTCCACGGCCTCGGGGCTGAACTGGCCTTTGCGGGCCTGGTACTCGATCTTCAGGTCGGGATGCAGTTCCCGGATAATTCCCAGGTTCCGGTGGATATTCAACTCGGTGTTGGGGTCTTCATGGGCATAGAGGCGGAAGATCAGGACGTTCTGGCAATCTTCATTGCGGCTCAAGTAATTGAAGGCCTTGATCATGCGGTCCAGGCTGCCCAGGCCCACGAACACCACGGCCCGGATATTGGTGATTTCCTCGATTTTCTCTTCCACCCCCTCCCGCCAGTGGGAAAAGCGGGTCAGCACCCGGTCGATGAGGGTGAGGACCCATTTGAGGATGGGAATGCGCATGTACATGGCGATCCCGCCCAGGACCGCGGGGATAAAGTAGATGGCGAAATACCCCAGGAAGACAAAGTTGATGGCCAGATTTCCCAGAATGCCCACGCAGGTGGCGATAACCCCCAGGATGACCGTACCCAGCCGGCCCGGTAGGTGCGCTTCAATTCGGGGCGGTTGACCTTGAGCAGGATATTGCCGATGCCGAACAGGGTCATGACCCCAAGAAAAGAGATGGTATAGACCCCCGCCAGGGAGAGCAGATCTCCGCCGGTGAGGTAGAGGATGGAGATGCACAGGATCATGAAGCCCAGGATGATCAGGGGGAAACTGCCCCGCCGGGTCTGCTTGAGGAGGAACTGGGGGAAGCACTGGTCCAGGGTCATGCGGTGCACCAGGCCGCTGACCCCCACGTAACTGGTGAGCACCGCGCCGGACAGCACCAGGAAGGCGTCCACCACGATGAGGGTGTGCAGGAGGTGGCCGCCCACCATCATGCCCATGCGGCTCACCAGGTCGTCTTTGACCCCCATGATCTCGGGGACCGGCAGCAGCCCCAGGGCCAGCAGGGCGATGAGGGGGTTGAAAATGGTCACCGCCAGCCACATGTTGCGCAGGGTCAGGCGGAAGACCCCGGGCTTCTGGTGCCTCCACGTAATTGGCGGAGCTCTCAAAGCCGCTCACCCCCAGCATGGCGGCGGAAAACCCCAGAAACAGGGCCTTGGGCCAATGGACGTCCTGGCGCAGCAGGGTCCAGTTGGCCCCCACATGGGGGTGAGGTTGGCGGAGGACATCACCCAGAACACAAACAGGGTCAAGGTGACCAGATGCAGGATGAAGATGGCCAGGGCCACCCGGGCCGAATCGGTGATGCCCAGGATGGTGAGCAGGGCAAAGACCACCAGCACCACGGCGGTGGCCTCCATGACCGGCAGCGGGCACCAGGGTCTTCAAATATTCCACCGCGGTCTTGGCGGAAATCACCGCGGTGGCCAGATAGGACAGCAGGGTCAGGCAGGCGGCGAAAGAGGCGTCGAACTTGCGGGTGCAGTTGAGCAGGCAGTTGTAAGCCCCGCCGTCCAGGGGCAGGGCCTCCACCACCTCGGTGTAGATTTTCCGGTATAAATAAAGGACCCCGGCCGCCAGCAGCAGGGCCAGGGGCGCCAGGGCGTGGGCGTAGACGATGGCGATGGCCGAGACATAGAGACAGGAGGAGGTGATGTCGTTGCCGCAGATGGCGGTGGCGTACCAGGGACCCAGCCGCTCTTTCTTGGCTTCTCCCTGGATGAGTTCTTCCGGGGTCGGGGCCTCCTTGCCCATCGGTAAGGAGGGAGTGAGCTCTACCTCGTCCATGCCCTTCTATTTAATAAATTTTTCACAATTTGTCGATTCATTTAGCTCTGCCTGCCAGAGAAGAAACGGGGTGCCGTAGCGGTTGAGCCACCGGCGGCGGGAGGCGTAGTCCGGCACCACCTGCCCCACCTGACGCCAGAAGCGGGGGTTGTGGCCGGGGACCTGCAGGTGGGCCAGTTCGTGCACCACCACGTAATCGATGATTCCCGGCGGCAGCAGGATGAGTCGCCAGTTGAAGCGCAACTTGCCGTCCACGTGGCATTCGCCCCAACGCCTCTTCCAGTCCCGCAGCTCAAGGCCTCGCACCGCCAGTCCCATCTCGACCCCATAATGGCGCACCCGCTCGTCCAGGAAGATTTTCGCCTGCTGGCGGTACCAGGCCTTGAGAGGGGTCCACAGGTCGGAGCCGGCTCCCTGGGGCCGCACCCGGATCTCCCGGAGCCCCAGCTCCACCGCTTCCTTGCCTTCCAGGTCTGGCGCCGCCAGGCGGTAAGACTGGCCCAGAAAGTAGGCCATCCCTTCCTTGAGCCTGCCCCAGGCTTCCCGACGCTCCGCCACTTTCTGCCGGATCCAGTCCCGGTGCCGCTCCAGGGCCCGTTGGATATCGGCTCGGGAAGTCCCCGCCGGGGCGCTGATCACCAACTTCCCCTGGGCGGTGACCGTGAGGCCGATACTGCGGCGCCGGGAGCTGAAGCGGTACTCGATTTCCAGGTTTTTAAGGTCATTCATGCTAATGGTCATGAGCCAGGCTCAGAACAAAGTAATGGCGGGCACAGAGGCTCGCCCCACCTTAAGGAGTCAAACTCATTATAACCTAGGAGAATAGTACGGTTCAAATTATAGGGGCGGACCCGCTGAGTCCGCCCTTCTTGGGCCGACACCTGGGTCGGCCCCTACAAAAAGAAGAAATCCCTGTTTAAAAGCGGCTTGCAGCCGGACAACTTTTGGCTGGCCCAGACTAAGGCCTGCGGCCACATAAAAATAAGAGGGCGAATTAAGCCCGGGCCGCAGGCCCGATTAATCCACCCTTATGGGGGTTGGGGGAGGGTTTCAGGGAGGGGGCAGGGGCCACTTGAGCCCCTGGCCCCCTCCCTGAAAATCATCTTCCAGCTTACAGCCGGTAGCGCTCTTCCACGATGCGCTCCACCTCTTCCTCGGTGGGCATGGAGTCCCGGTAGCCGGCCATGTACTGGTTCCGGAGCCACCGGAAGAGGCTCACGGTTTCGTTCACCCGGACGATCTCCGGGATGTCGCCGCCTTTCACCGTCTGGATGTGCTGGTTGTACTGGCCCAGCATGCTCACCACGTCGTAGAAGGTGGCCGCGTCCCGCTTGATGCCCCGCTTGAAGGATTTGCCCTCCGTGGGATAGATGCTGTCCGGCGCCGGGTTGCCCGAGATGTCGATGCGCTGGAAGGGCCGCCGCACCGCCACCTGCCATTTCCGGGACTCCACCATCATCCGGGAGATCAGCGGCCCGGCCCAGTCGGGGGTGACGTGGCCCGTGGGGCAGGCGGAGAAGAACTCCACCATGGAGGGGCCGTTGTAGGCGATGGCCTCCTTCAGGATCTTGATGGCGTAGAAGGGGTTGTCGATGGTGAGCTTGGCCGCATAGACGTGGGAAATGGCCATGGCCTGGCTGATGATCCGCCGGTGCAGGGTGGTCTTGCCGGCGTACTTCCTGCCGATGGGGGAGGTGGAGCGGTCGGTCCCGAAGCGGGTGGCCCCGGATTTCTGCATCCCGGTGTTCATGTAGCCTTCGTTGTTGAAGATCACCCAGGTGATGTCGAAATTCTCGCCCAGGGCGTGGTTGAAGGGACCGTTGCCGATGTCGTAGATGGCGCCGTCGCCGGCGAAGACGATGATCTTGGTGAGCACGCTGTTGTAACGGTTCTGGTAGGCCTGGTCCAGGCTGAACTTGGCCCCCAGGGCCGCGGCCGAGGCGGTGCCGAAGCCGTAGTGGCCCGAGGGGTAAATCCGGGTGTTGAAGGGGTTCACCAGTTCCGAGACCTGGTCGCAGCCGGTGGCGTTGATGGCGTAAATGTTGAAGCCGTGGTCCAGCATGTGCTCGATGGCCCGCTTGTTCCGCTCCGAGAGGATCTTGATCCCCTGGTAGAAGGTGGCGATGCCCTGGGGATGGTTGCGCAGGGATTCCGCCGCGAAGAAGGTGAGCAGGTTGATGACCCCTTCGCTGCACCCCGGGCACAGGGTGTGCTTGCCGGGGTAGAGCTTGGAGAAGACAAAGAGCACCTGGTGGTTCAGGGACATCTGCTCCACGTAGGGGGCCAGGTTGACGGTGTTGTCCCACTCCCGGCAGGCCTCGGGGAGAAAATCCTCGTCCTTGAGGTCGGTTTTGGCCACCATTTTCAGGGCGTCGGTGGGGCAGACCTGGGCGCAGACGCCGCAGCCCTTGCAGGCGTTGGGGTCCGCATTGATATTCAGGGCGAACCGCTCCCAGGGAATTCCCTTGGGGGGGTTCTTGAATTTTTTGAAGTACCGGGCCGCCTCATCCACCGGCCGGTCGGTGACGGTGGAGATCAGGGCCGAATCCGGGCAGGAAGCGGTGCACATCCCGCAGGCGATGCACTTGGCGGGGTCATAGACCGGCAACTGGGTGCCGATGTAGCTCATGTCCCGGTAACGGCTGGTCCCCGCGGGCACGATGGGCAGGAAATGGTCCCAGGGGACTTTCTTGCCTTCCAGGATGGGCTTCACCATATCCTGGTAAAAGACCTCCTGGTAGTTTTTCACCAGGTTCACCGGTTTGATGGTGCCCAGGTGGTCCTTTTCCGCCAGGACCACGGGCAGGCCGGAGGTGCGGGGCCCCTGGCCGAAGTTCTCCGGCAGCGGCGGGGCGTAGGTGGGGCCCAGATCCAGGGGCTTGGTCGGCCGTTCGGAGACGTGCCCGGACGCCAGATCCGCCCCGTACTTCAGCAGGGAGATGTTGGCCTCCAGCATCTCCTTTTTCTTGGTGCCCAGCTTTTTCTCCAGGATCTTCTTGAACCGCTGCTCGAAGTCCTTTTCCGGCAGGATGCCCATTTCCTTGTTGATCAGGCCCAGGAAGGCGGCCCCCGGCAGGTTCTTGTTCAGGTGCTTCAAGGCCGCCTTGGTGCCGTCCAGGGTCATCAGCTTGATTTGCCGGTATTTGATGAGGGACTGCACCTGGGCCGGGAAGGTGGCCATGATGTCGTAGCAGCTCTTGGAGGTGTTGATGACCAGGAGCCCGTGCTCCTTCAGCCCTCCCACGTATTCCCGGAGGATCTGGTCGCTCAAAAACTTCTCGTTGAAGAAGGCCAGGACGTCCCGTTCGGTGAGCTCCGAGCTGTTGCGGATGGGCTGTCCCGAGATGCGCAGGTTCATGAAGACGGGGGCGCCCTTGCGGGCGGCGCCGTAGCGGGCCCCGGACTGGACGTACTTGCGCCCGGTGCCGATGTCCTGGGCGTAGATCAGGGCGGAGGACTCCAGGGCCGTCTTCACTCCCTCGGCCCCCACCCCGATGAAAGTCATGCCCATTTCCCGCTCGAGATAGCCGGGCAAGGGCGCGGGCCTAAGAGTCAGAGGCCCTTCGATGCCCACGTAGAAGTCCCGGTGGAAGCGCCGCTTCTTTTCGTAAAAGGACAGCATGTTTTCCACCACCGCGGCGGCGTCGTACTTGTTGAAATCCTTGCTGCCCAGGCCGTAGACGCCGTGGAACAGGGTGGGCATGTCGGTGCGGCCGTAGATGCGGTGCTCCTTTTTGCCCTCCCGGCCGGCCCGGAGCGAAATCTGCAGCGCCGCCTGGACGTCGGCCAGCAGCAGCTGGTTGTGGGTGGTGCCGGTGCGCTCCAGAACGGAGATCACCTTGGCCTTGCGCATGCCGTAGGCCAGCTCCTCGTAGCAGGGCGGGTTGAACAGCACCGGCCGCACCACCCCGATCTTGTAGCCCTTGGCGTCCCGGTAGTAGTCCACCACGTCCTTGACCACCCCCCCGGCGGACCCCAGGATGACGATGACCATGTCGGCGTCCTCGGTGCGGTAGCACTCCACCACCTTGAGGTTGGTGCCCAGGATCTGGTTCATGGCGTTCATGACGATGACGAAGCCTCGCTTGAAAAAGCGGTAGGCCAGGTCCTGGGCCACCTGGCCCTCCATGGTGAGGTCCGTGTCCGTGAAGGTGCCGGTCAGCGTCCCGTGCTCAAAGTTGGGCTGGTAGAGCCGGTTGGGCGGGCCGATAAAATACTCCAGGAAGGCGTCGGAGAGCTCCCGGATGTTTTCGATGGCGTGGCTCTTGATGAAGCCGTCCCCGATGACCATGGTGGGCAGCATCACCTGCCGCAGCTCCGAGACCTTGAAGGCCACGGGCAGCAGATCGTGCAGCTCCTGATTGTCCCCGGAAACCAGCTGGGCCCAACCGGCGTTGCGCACCGCATAGAAATCGGTGTGGCCGCAGTGGATGGAGAGCGAGCCCTTGTTGACCTCCCGGGCCATGACCGTCATCACCACGGGCAGGCGTTTGCCGGCCACCGAAAACAGGTTCTTGGTCTTCAGCAGCAGGCCCTGGGATGAGGTGTTGTCGACGTAACGCCCGCCCTGGCAGGCCATGGCTTCCACCGCGGCGATGGCCGAGAGCTCGTCCGAGGGCTGGAAGTACATGAGCTCGTCGCCGAACAGGTTCTTCTGCCCGTTGGCCGCATAGCGGGCGAAGTTTTCGGCAATGGGGGTGGAAGGGGTGATGGGATAGCCGCAGAGACCGTCGACTACGCGGGTCAGCACCGAAATCGCCGCCTGGTTGCCGTCCATCAGGACTTCCTGCCGTTTGCGCATGTTCTCCAGCAGTTTTTCCGGGATGGAGGCCAGGTCCAAGGTGTAGAGTTCCTCCGCATCGAAGCGTTCCCATTCGGTCTGCCAGTCGATGGGGAGGACGTTGGCTTTTTTCACCTGCCGCAGCTTGTGGTAGGGCAGTTGCTGGCGCAGGGTGTCCATCTCGGTGAAAGGTCTCATGGTGGATTCTCCTTTGGAAATAGCTAATAATTTATTTATCGCAAAAATGTTAACCATCCGCAATTAAATTTCAATTTACAAAAATATTTATCCTGCAATAATTTAGAAAAGCAGATTTGAAGGATAACATGGAAGGCAATTATTCTTTTAAGGAATTTAGCGACGCCCAGCGGCGCCTCTACGACGGCGCGGTGCTGATTTATGCCGCCTTTCTGGAGGCCGCCAGACAGACTCGCGCCTTCCGGGGCGGAGTGCACTGGAAGAACATCAAGGGCCGGCAGTACCTTTACCAGTATTGGGACCGCCACGGCCACGGCCGGAGCCTGGGGCCGCGCTCAGACCACACGGAGCAGTTTTTCGACCGATTCACCCGGGACAGGCGGGCCGCGGCGGAGCACTTCCAGGCCCAGCGCCGCCATCTGGCGGAGCAGGCTAGATTTTGCCGGGCCGCCTGGCTCCCGCGAGTCCCCCGCACCGCGGCCCGGATCCTGCGGCAACTGGAGCAGCACGATTTCCTGGGGGAAAATTTAGTGGTGATCGGCGCCAATGCCATCCATGCCTACGAGTTTGCCGCCGGTGTTTTTCTGGAGAGCGGCACGGTGGACCTCTTTTCAGGTTCCTCCAGCCGGCTTACCCTGGCCACCGACGGCGAGGCGTCCCTTGACGCTCTCCTGGGCCTGCTGAAGAAGGCGGACCGTTCTTTCGCAGCCGTCCGGGGCGAAGGATTTCGGGCGGTGAACCAAAGCGGCTATCGGGTGCAGGTCTTGCAGCCCTGGCAGCAAAAGGCCAAAGGCACGCGGGCCGAGGAGACCGGGTCCGCGGAGAGCTACAACCTCCATTACCTGGTGGCTTCTCCCAAGTTCTCCCAGGTAGTGATCGGTCAGGACGGCGCCCCGGCCACCATGGTGGTTCCCGACCCCCGGGCTTTTGCCCTGCACCGGCTCTGGCTGAGCGAGCAACCCGGGCGGGAGGAGAGTCAAAGGGCCCGGGACCGCGGCCAGGCTGGCGCGGTGGCGGAACTGGTGTTGCGCTATCTGCCCCAGTATCATTTCTTTCACGCCGATCTGCGCCGGTTCCCCCCCGAGGTAGTCCGCCAGGCCTCCCACCTCGCCGAAGGGCCGGACCTGGCCACCGACCTGGAGGTCGAGTATTGAGCTGCGACATTCCCTCGCCATTGAAGGGGGAGGGTAGGGTGGGGGTGAATCAATCCTGCAATCCTGATTCTGCTACCTTTTTCACCCTCCCCCCAGCTCCCTCCCCTCAAGGGGGGGATTGGCAGCCTGAATAGTTGTTAAAAACTTCTGGGACGGGAAACACTATCGCCTTATCCCTCGGCTTTTCTTAGGCCCCTCTGGACGCCCCGGCCAGGAGTGCCTATATTTTCCCCAAGTCCGGAAGGAAGAGCCACCATGGAATCCTGGTTCGATCACGTCATCACTTTCCCGGTACCAGTTCGCCCTGACCACCATGTTTCACATCACCTGGGCCGCCCTGTCCATCGGCTTAAGCGCCCTGCTGGTGGTACTGGAGGGTTGGTGGCTGAAGACCGGCGAGGCGCTCTACTACCGCCATACCCGCTTTTGGGGCAAGCTGTTTCTCCTCAACTTCGCGGTGGGCGCCATGAGCGGCGTGCCCCTGGAGTTCCAGTTCGGCACCAACTGGGGGCCTTTTGCCGCGGCCACCCACGGGTTCTTCGGCAACATCCTGGGCTTTGAAACCGTGGTGGCCTTCATGCTGGAAGCCGGGTTTCTCGGCATCATGCTCTTCGGCTGGCAGCGCGTCTCCTCCAGAATCCACTTCTTTGCCACCTGCATGGTGGCCCTGGGCGCTTCTGCCTCCGCCTTCTGGATCCTGGTGGCCAACTCCTGGATGCAAACCCCGGCCGGAGGGTACTGGGACGGGGCCCGCTACGTGTCCACCAGCTTCTGGGGCAGCCTCTTAAATCCCGACATGCCCTGGGGCGTGTCCCACATGTGGGTGGCCTGCATCGAAGCCACCCTGTTCCTGGTGGGGGGCGTCAGCGCCTGGCAGATTCTGAAAAACAAGCACGTGGACTTTTATGTCCGGTCGCTGAAAATAGCCCTGATGGCGGCCATCCTCATGGCACCTTTGCAAATCTGGCTGGGGGACGGCTCCGGCCGCAGCGTGGCCAGGACCCAACCCACCAAGCTGGGGGCCATAGAATCCCACTGGCGCACCAATCCCCCGGGCCAGGGCGCGCCCTTGAAAGTTCTGGCCTGGCCCGACCCGGCCAGGGAAGATAATGCCTGGACCTTTATTACCATTCCCGCCGGCTTGAGCCTATTGACCACCCATTCGCTCACCGGCCAGGTGAAGGGCCTGCGGGATTTCCCTCCGGAAGACCGGCCACCGGTGGCCATTACTTTTTTCGCCTTCCGGATTATGGCGGGCATCGGCTTTCTGCTGTTTTTCCTGATGGTTTGGACGCTGTGGCGCTGGCGTCGGGGGATGCTCACGCCGGAGCGCCTCTGGCAGCAAAAATGGCTGCTGTACGCCTGGGTGGCGTCCATCCCTCTGGGTTTTGTGGCCATCGAGACGGGCTGGATCACCCGGGAAGTGGGACGCCAGCCCTGGATCATTTATGGCCTCCTGCGCACCGCGGACGGCGCCACCCCCCTGCCCGCGGCCACGGTGGCCAGCTCCCTGGTGGCCTATTCCATCGTTTACACCATCCTGTTCGCGGCGCTGATGATCTTCGGATGGCGCCTCATTAACCGGGGGCCGGACCTGGCCAGCCCGCCGCCCCCGCCTGGAGATGGGGCTGGGGCGGCGGCGCCCGCTTCCCAGGGGGATTCGCCATGGAAGTGATCCTGGCGGACGCCTGGTTCGCCCTCCTGGCCTTTATCCTGTTTCTGGCCGTAGTCCTGGACGGCTTTGACCTGGGGGTGGGGATCATTTCGCTCTTTGCCCGGGATGAGAACCGCCGCGCCGTTTTGATGGGGAGCATCGGGCCCGTCTGGCACGCCAACCTCACCTGGCTGGTGGTCCTGGGAGGGCTCCTGTTCGGGGCCTTCCCCCTGGCCTACGGCGTGATTCTCTCGGCCCTCTATATCCCCATCGTGATCATGCTCTTCGGCCTCATCTTCCGGGGGGTCTCCTTTGACTTCCGGGCAGGAGGCCCGGCGCCAGGGCCCCTGGAACCTGGCCTTCGGCTGGGGCAGCCTGGTGGCCGCCCTGGCCCAGGGTTTTGCCGTGGGCGGCTTCTTGAGCGGTTTCCGGGTCCAGGGCGGCCGGTTCGTGGGTTCGGTGTGGGACTGGCTCAACCCCTTCGCGGCCCTCCTCGCCCTGGCCCTGGTCTCCGGCTACCTGCTCCTGGGCGCGTGTTACCTCATCATGAAGACGGAAGGAGAAATCCAGCACGACGGTTACCGCTATGCCCAGGTGGGGGCCTGGTCCCTGCTGCTGCTGGCCGTGGGCGTGGGGCTGTGGGCCGTCTTCAAGTACCCCTTTCTGGCCCGGAAGTGGTTTGTCTGGCCGGGGTTCTGGCTTACCACCTTTCCCACCGCCCTGGCGGCCTGGTCCTTGGTCATGCTGATGGTCAGCCTGCTGAAGCTTCAAGAGAAGATGCCGTTTTTCTGGAGCCTGCTGTTTTTCGCCTTGGCTTTTTTTGCCGTGGCCGCCAGCCTGCACCCCTACGTCATGCCCCCGGCGGTCACTGCCGAGGCGGCCGCGGCTCCGGTGCTAACCCTGGGAGTAATGGTGGTCGTGGTGGGGGTCCTTTTGCCGGTAATGCTCATCTACAACGGCTACCAGTACCTGGTGTTCCGCGGCAAGACCGCCGCAGGCGGCTACGGGGAGTATGGGGAGTGATATTTTGAGGGAGGGGGCCAGGGGCGCCCTTCCAAAGCCCCCTCCCTCAAGCTCCCACCCCCAACCCCCGTTTGACGTCCAATTAATATAAGAGGAAATAAAAATTGGGATTTTAAATATGGATGAGCAACTTAAAAAGACTCTGAGTCTGATTGATGGTCAGGGACTGGCCGAAAGCTCCCAGGGCCGCTGCGAAGTGGGCCCCGGGGAAACTACCGACGTGGAACTCCTGGACGCTTACTCCCGGGCGGTCATCAAGGTGGTGGACGCGGTGGGGCCCGCGGTGGTGGGCATCTCCGTGGGCCAGCAAATGCCGCCATCCGGAGCCGAGCCGGCCGGCCTGGGCTCCGGGGTGGCCATCACGCCGGACGGCTACATCCTGACCAACGACCACGTGGTGCACGGCGCCCGGCAGCTGGTGGCCACGCTTTCCACCGGCGCGGCGCTGCCCGCCACCATCGTCGGCACCGACCCGGCCACGGACCTGGCGGTGATCCGGGTGAACGCCGCCGGCAGCCTGCCCCACGCCACCCTGGGGGATTCCAACCTGCTCCGGGTAGGCCAACTGGTCATCGCCATCGGCAACCCCTTCGGCTTTCAGTCCACCGTGTCCACCGGGGTGGTGAGCGCCCTGGGGCGGGCCTTGCGCAGCCGGGAGGGCCGCCTCATCGAGAACATCATTCAACACACCGCGCCCTTGAACCCGGGAAATTCCGGCGGCCCTCTGGTGGATTCCCGGGGCCGGGTGGTGGGCCTCAACACCGCCATCATCGTCATGGCCCAGGGCATCGGCTTTGCCATCCCGGCCAGCACCGTCAAGTGGGTGGTGTCCCAGCTTATCATTAACGGCCGGGTGCGTCGGGGTTACCTGGGGCTGTCCGGGCGCCAGCGGCCTCTGGATCGCCGGCTGGTCCGCTTCCACCAGCTTAAGGAAGCCTCTGCGGTGGAGGCCATCTCCGTGGATCCCCAGGGGCCGGCGGGGCAGGCGGGCCTGCAGCAGGGCGACCTCATCGTGGGGATTCAGGGCCAGGAAGTCTCCAGCGTGGACGACCTGCATCGATTTCTGGCGGAGTGGCCGGTAGGGCAGCCCGTAACCCTCAGGGTCATCCGGGATCGGGAGCGGCTGCAGCTCACCGTGGTGCCGGCGGAAGCCGGGGCGACCGTGGCGCGGCGCCGCCGGGGGTGATCAACAGGAGGTTGGGGGTGGGTTTCAGGGAGGGATTGTAAGTGGCCGTCGGCCCCTAGCCTTTTCAGAGTTATTAATTTATTTCTCCTTGGCCGCCACCGCCAGGATGCCCAGCTGTTTCTGCTCCACCAGGCCCTTCAGCCGGAAGCCTGTCTCCGCCAGGGCCCGGTGCAGATCGGGGCTGTAAAAGCGGTCGTGCTCGGGGTGGAGGAAGAGCCGTTGGGCCAGGAAGTTCTGGTAAAGGGGGGGGTAAAATTCCTCCAGGAAATAGGTCCCCCCTGCCCTCAGCACCCGGGCGATTTCGGAGAGCCCGGCCCGCCAGTCGGGCAGGTGGTGCAGGACCCCGAACCCGAAGACCGCGTCCAGGGCGCCGCTGCGGTAAGGAAGTTGCAGGGTATCGCCCACCAAGAGCGAGATCTTTTCCCGCTGCCGGGGGCGGAGGTAGGCCGCGGCCTGCCGGATCATCCGCCGGTCCAGATCCAGGGCGTGCAGCAAGGCGGGCTCAAATTCCTTCAGGATGAGGCAGGCCCCGGCCCCCCGGCCGCAGCCCACCTCCAGGATCCGGGCCCGGGACTCCACCATCTGCTGGCGTTTGATCCAGCAAATAATAAGGCGCTGGATCAAGACCCGCACCGGATTGTTGACCACCACCCTCTCGGCCCAGTTGAGCTTCATCCCTTGACCCCCAGGTGGATCACCGAGACGCCGTTGGTGAGGCGCCGGTACCTCACCTGGGTGAACCCCAGGCCCTCCAGCATGGCGCCCAGCTCCTCGGGTTGGGAGAACATGCGGATGGACTCGGGCAGATAGGTATAAGCCTGCCAGGACCCCACCAGGAGTTTACCCACCGCGGGCATGATGCGGAAAGAGTAAAGATCGTAGAGCCACCGGAACCACGGGGTCACCGGCTGGGAAAATTCCAGGCACATGAGCTTGCCGCCGGTTTTTAAAACCCGGTGCATCTCTCTAAATCCCACCTCCGGGTGGGTCAGGTTGCGGATGCCGAACCCCACCATGGCCGCGTCGAAGCACCCGTCCGGGCAGGCGACCCTCTCGGCGTCGCCCTGGAGAAACCGGATGCGGGGGGCCAGGCTGGAATAGACCACCTTGGGGAGCCCCGCCGCCATCATGGCCCGGTTGATGTCGTAGACCACGACCTGGCCGCGCTCGCCCACGGCCCGGGCCGCCAGCAGGGCCAGGTCCGCGGTGCCGCCGCACACGTCGATGACCCGGTCCCCCGGCTTCAGGCCCATGAGCCGCACCGCGGTCCACTTCCAGAGGTGATGGAGCCCGAAGCTCAGCAGGGTGTTCATCAGGTCGTATCTCCGGGCCACCGTGTCGAAATGCTGGTGCACCAGCCTGCCTTTTTCCCCGGCGGAAACCCGCCGGTAACCGAAATAGGCCACTTCGGGGTCGCTGCCAGTTTCTTTCATCTCCGGCGGCTGCATCTTGTCCAACCTGTTAAAAAATAGTTTTTAAATTCCAGTGGTTATTATTATTCTATCAATTCCGGCCCTGGAGGGTATGGAAATCTGGGACAATAACGCCATTAGTCTGATAATGGCTCTCATTTGCCCTGATTGGCATCTTCCACCTGCGGCTCCTCCGCCGGATAGGTGAGGCGGGTGCCTTCCACCCGGGCGAAGGGGGTGAGGCGGTGGGTCTGGGTCTTCCCCGGCCCCAGGATGTGTTCCACCCGGAGGCCCCGCACCAGGAGCGCATCGGCAATGAGGGAGCGGTGGCAGCGCCAGGGCACGGCCTCGGCGCACATCACCGCGAGGCGTCTCTCCCCGGCCAACTCCATGAGGTGCCGCAAACCTTGGTCAAATTCCGGCGTTTGCATGTAATCGGCAAAACCCCGGAAGCCGGGACTGCGCCAGCCCTGGTTGGAGGAGTCCGGCCGGGCCCGGCGCAGGCCCCCCAGCTCCGGCAGGTGCACGTAACCGAGGCCCGCAGCCGCCAGGTCCCGGGGCAGCGTTTCCCGGTTGAACTGGGGATTGTGGCGGGAGCGGGGCACCGTGCGCACGTCGGCCACCAAGTCAACGGCAAGACTCCGCAATAACTGGATAAAGGTTTCCAGGGGATGAGTGGAATGCCCGATGGTAAAGACTAGTTGGGCCCCTTGGATGTTGCCGCGCATGGGGGTAGGTGTCCTTCTGCCGCCAGGTGGCTCAGCAAAAAATGAAAGTAGCTGAGGCCCCCGAAGGGCTGCCAGCGGGCCAGGGGCGGACTCCCCGGTAATCCAGGGGCTCCGGCAGCTCCAGCCAACTGGTCAAAGGGATGTCCTGTGATTAAGGGAGGAACAGGCCGCCCAGAGGTTTGCCCTTCAAAGTAAGGCCCTTCCCGCGGTTGTCAAGGAGTCCATCAGGATGCCATGGGGGGAGGCTGAAGTCGGTTAACCTGGTGGGGCAGGTCTTTGCGCCTGCCCGCGGGGATGGCGGGCACGGAGGCCCCCCTGTCAGTTTCAGGCGGCCTTCAGGGTCTTCAAGTTCTCCATCAACAGGTCCACCGCGGCCAGGAAATCCCGGGGGGAGTTGGGAGCCAGGGTCTGAAAGAGCAGCCGCTGGGGGTCGACGCCGGCTTCGGCCAGCAGGTCCCGGGCCCGCTCCACCCGCCAGAGGGCGTGTTCGTTCCCCTGCTGGGACTTGCAGTTGTCCGGATGGCAGCCCAACACCAGGACCCCGTCGGCGCCCAGGGCGAAGGCCTGGAGCAGATAGTCGATGTCGATCTTGCCGGCGCAGGGCATCCGCATGGGGGTGAAGCCCAGGGGCAAGGGGGCGTGGTCCATATTTAGGGCGGCGTGATAAGCTTCCCAGGCGGAATTCTTGCACATAAAGGCGATGATGCGGGGAGTGAGGCGGGGGTCGATGGTGCTCAGCGCCGCCACCACCTGATCGTCGGTGAAATTGTGGATCTGAATGGCTTCGTTGGGGCACTGGGAGGCGCAGACCCCGCAGCCCTGGCAGGCCAGCTCATTGATGATGGCCCGGTTGTCCCAGGTGATGGCCCCGTGGGGGCAGAGGCGGTGGCAGGTGAGGCAAAGGACGCAGCGCCCCCGGTCGATGACCGCCCTGCCTTTGGGGGCCGGCGACATTCCCTGGCCCAGGAGCCGCTGGACTTCCGTCACCGCGGCGTCGGCGTCGCCGAAGGCCTGGTCCAGGTCCATGATCGCCCGCCCCGGCCCCGCGGCGTAGATGCCCCGGCGGTTGGTGATGACCGGCAGATTCCGGACGTTGTCGCTCTGGAAAAATCCCAGGGGACCGGGGTGGAGGCGCAGCAGTTCCGCCAGGGCGGCGCTTTCGGGCGCGGCCCCATAGGCTTCCGCCAGAACCGCCAGATCGCAAGCCAGGGACATCTCCTGGCGCATCACCGGGTCAAAGAAGGTGAGGCGGAGCCGGTCCCCGTCCGGCGACAGGGCCGGCGGCTGGTTCACTTTGATGACCATGAGGCCGGCGGTCTGGGCTTCCTCCAGGGCGGTTTCCAGGCCCGGGGCCGCCACCTTGGCGTCCCGGAGGAAGAGATAGGGCTGGCAGTTTTCCCGGGACAGCAGCCGGCCCGCCGCGCCCAGGGTGCGGCTGAGGGCCAGGGGTTGGCCGTCGCCCCCGGCGTCGGCCAGCAGGGCCACTGTTACCTGGGGCGCCTCCGGGTTGAGCAGCGCCGCGGCCTCATCCGGCGCCCCCAGGATCTCTTCCAGCCGGGTCAGGGGAATCACCCGGGGGTGGTCCGGGGAGAGGGCTGCGGGCTTAAGCATCAGTTCCGGGGCCAGGATCAGGGCCCCCACCTTTTCTTCCAGCACCCGGTCCCGGGCCTTAAGGCGCGCCACGAAATCGCCGGCGCCGCCCTGGAGGTCCAGGACCGCGGCCTCGGGGAGGAGCCGGATCAAGGTATGGGCCTGGGCCTGGCTGACCAGGGAGGCCAGTTCCTCCTCTGCAGCCTGCGCCATGGGTCCGCCTGGATTCAAGGGCTTTAAGGCCGGCCCCGGGAAGGCCAGTAGGACCGGATAGCCGAGCCGGGCCAGGTCCAGGGCCGCCTTCAGGGCCGCCCCCGAGTCGCCCCACACCAGGACCTGGGAACTCACCGGCACCTCCTGGGTGGTAATGGGTTGGGCCCGGCTGACGATGGCCGCGGCCAGCCGGATGAGATGGTGGGCCTTGAGGCTGCAGGCCCGGGGGTCCTGGTAGCCCAGGGCTTCTTGCAGGTCCACCACCGTGAGGAGCTCCGGATTGATGGCAAACTTTTCGGTCAACAAATAGATGATGTTGCGGGCCCGGTGATAGGGGTCCAGGGCGGCCAGCAGCACCGGATGGGGCTCCTCGTGGTACAGGAAGGCCTTGAGGCGCGCTTCCAGCTCCTCGGGCGGCAGCTTGGGGTCCAGGGCCAGGATGCGGCTGTCGGGGAGCCCCCCGGCCCAGAGGCCCAGTTTGACGTAGTCCAGCCCGGAAGCCGTCAGCTCGGTGCTGTGCGCTAAGATGATCTCCAGTTCCTGTTCAATGATTCTCATTTTTCTCTGATATAATTGCTCACCTGCCGGGCCGCGGCCAGGGCCTGGGCGATGCATCCGGCGATGTCCTTGGGGCCTTCGGCGGTGCCGGCCAGGAAAAGGCCGGGTTGCGAGGTCAGGCTGCGGTGCTGGGCGTCCGCGGCCTTAAAGAAGCCTGCCGCCGAGAGGTCCACTTTAAGCAGGGCCGCCAGCGCCGCGTTGTCGGCCCCGGGGCCGATACCCACGGAGAGCACCACCAGATCGAAGGCGGCGTTCTCCGCCCCGCCGGTCTCCTCGTTCAGATAGCGCAGACTGACGGTGCCGTCGGGATTGCGGTGCAACTCCCCGGGCAAGGCCCGCATTTCCCTGATCTCCCGCCGGGCTTCTTCATGGAATATGGGGGAATTGCGCCCCACGTTTTGCAGGTCCATATAGAAAGTGGCCACCTGGGCTTCCGGCAGCCGATGCTTCAGCAACCGGGCCAGCCTCAGGGTGTAGGCGCAGCACACCTGGGAGCAATAAGGCCGATCCTTATCCCGGCTGCCCACGCACTGGATGAAGGCGACGCGGCCCACCGGGGCGCCGTCGCCCGGGCGCCTGACGCCCGTGCCGTTCCGCAGCATCTCCTCCAGCTCGAAGCCGGTGATGATATTGGGGAGGCGGCCGTAACCGTAGTGGGGGCGGGTATGGGGGTCCGCCGGCTGATAACCCGTGGCCACCACCACGGCCTCGGCTTCGATCTCCATGGTCTTGCCCGGCCGGGCCAGGTCGATGGCTCTGGCCGTGGGTGGACAGATCCGCTGGCACACCTGGCAGGAGCCGTCTTGGAAATAGAGGCAGTTGGCCGGGACCACCGCGTAGCGGGGGTGGTTCTGGGTGATATTGGTAGTGATGATGGCTCCCTGGGAGATGGCGGGGCATTCATCGGCGCAGAGGCCGCAGTCCACGCAGCGCTGGAGATCGATGACCAGGGGCTGCTGCTGCAAGGTGACCCGGAAACGGCCGTCAGCGCGAGCGCCCTGGGTCATCTCGGTGTGGGGGAACAGAGTGATGCCGGGTTCCTGAAACAGGGCCTTGAGACGGTCTGCCACCAGGCAGGCGCCGCACTTCTGGCACTCATCCGTGGCTTTGCAGCACAACCGCGCCGCCCGGCCCCCGAAGAAGGGGGTTTTTTCCACCAGGGCCACGCTGAGGCCCAGACGGGCCAGTTCCAGGGCGGCGCTGATCCCGGCGATGCCGCCGCCTAAGACTACGGCTGAATATTTTTCCGGGTTATTCATAAGGGTTCGTCCAGTTGAGTGCTCTTATAATCCCCCCTGGCCCCCCTTTATAAAAGGGGGGTAATTATAGGAAGACCAAGATTAGCCAGGAAAACTCCTTTTAAGTCCCCCTTTCATAAAGGGGGATTTAGGGGGATTATTAAGGTCTTCCCACTTCGACTAAGCCTTTTTCAGAGCCCTCGGTACCTCTTTTCCGCTTGCTTTTCGCCTTCTTTAAACCCCGGCGGCCTCCAGGACCCGGGCAAAGAGATCGCTCCGCCCCTTGGCCTTGATATACACGCCGTCCGCCAGCTTTTCCGCCTTGATCTGCTTGAGGAGACGCCCGGCCGCGGCCGCGCCCTTGGCCAGAACCTCCTCGTCCTTGAGACCGCTCAACTCACCCAGCAGGTCTGGGGGCACGGAATAGACCTGGCGCCACTGGCCCGAGGCCGCCTGGGCCACTTCCTCGGCGCTCAAGACCTTCACTGCGGCCAGGAGCTTAACCGGGAAGGAAGCCAGCATCTGCCGGAAATGGCGAAGTTTCTCCAGGTCGAAGACCGGCGGGGTGATGAAAAACTGGGCTCCCGCGGCCACCTTCTTTTCAAACTTGATGAGCTGCGGGGCCAGGGGCTCGGCCTCGGGGACGACCACCGCGCCCAGGTAGAAGGCGGGGTTGCCGGAAAGCGGCAACCCGGCGCTGTCATGGCCCTCCATGAGACCCCGGGCGATCTGGAGCAGCTGCACCGAGTCGGCGTCGTACACCGGCTTGGCCTGGGGGTGGTCCCCCAGGGTGACGTAGTGGCCGCTGACCACCAGGATATTCTCCATTCCCAGAGCCGCAGCGCCCAGGAGGTCGCTTTGAAGCGCCAGGCGGTTGCGGTCCCGGCAGGTAAGATGCAGCAAGGCCTCGGCCCCGGCGTCCTGCACCGCCCGGCCCGCGGCCAGGGGGGAAAGGCGCATGCGGGCGTGCTCGTTATCCGGCACGCTGAAGGCCGCCACCTTGCCGTTGAGGCCCTGCAATGGGGCCAGCATCTCGTCCACGGCGATGCCCTTGGGGGGCTTCAGTTCCGCCACCAGGACGAATTTTCCCGCCGAAAGGGCCTCCCGGAGTTTACTCATGGGTGCCGTATCTCCTCTTATAAGCCGGGTGGATTACCTTGCCGGGGGTGGTGGTCCGGTCGTGGGGATGCAGCGGCAGGATCTCCCGCATCTTATCCAGGCGCCCTTCCAACTCCAGGCGGTGGTGGATGTTGCTCCAGGCGCACTCATTTTCCGGGTCCACTTCGCAGCGGCCGTTCAGAGTGCCGCCGCAGGGCCCGTTGAGCAGTCCTTTGGGGCACATGGTCACCGGGCAGATGCCGCCGGTTATGCCCAGGTAGCAGTTGCTGCAGGACCGGCAGCGCTCGGTGTAGTAGCCCACTTCGTTGTTCACCCCGATGAAGCGGGTGTTGACCCCCGGGAAGATGGGCTGCAGGTAGCACAGTTGCTTCAGGAACTGGACCCCGGCCCCGCAAGCCATGGAGACGATGGCCTCATAGTCCGCGGTGAAATCGCACAGCGGCCTGATGAACTCCAGGTCGCACTGGCGTTCCACGGTGATTTCCCCGATTTCCAACCGCTTGTCTTCCAGGCCCAGGGCCAGCTTCAACTGGGAAGCCAGCAGCCCCACTTCCTTCTCACCGCCGGCCAGACACACGGCCACGCAGGTGCCGCAGCCCACGATGAGGATCTTCTTGTAAGGGGCCACCATGGCCTTGATTTCGGCAAAGGGTTTCCGTTCCGCGATAATCATGGCTCCACCATTTCGGTAAGCTGCTCCACCGCCTCAGGCTGGAGGTGGCGGCCCCGCCGCAGGGGGTTGGGGCCCAGGGCCTCGACCCGCTCGGTCATCTCCTTGACCGCGGCCACCCATTTGGGGGCGTCCGAGGCCGCGATCTCAAACATCTCCAGGCGGCCCCGGCCCAGACCGATCTCCTCCAGCAACTGCTGGGTGTACTCAATGCGTTCTCTGGCTCTGAGATTTCCTTCCAGGAAATGGCAGCTGCCGGCCTCTCACCCACCCACCAGGATGGCGTCGGCTCCGGCCTCAAATCCTTTCAGGAGATGCATGATGTCGATGCGCCCGGTGCACAGGTACTTGATGATGCGCACCCCGGCCGGGTACTGCATCCGGGCCGAGCCCGCCATATCCGCCGCGGTGTAAGTGCAGTAGGTGCAGACAAAAGCCAGAATTTTGGGTAAGTATTCCATTAAAGCTTTTCTCCATTTTCCTCCCCCCTTTGGCAAAGGGGGGTCGGGGGGGATTTGAAATCCCCCTAAATCCCCCTTTAAAAAAGGGGGACTTTTAAATCTTAAGCTCATAAACCATCGATAACCCCATTTGACCGCTGGAAGCTGATCGCTGATAGCTAAAGCTTAAGAAGCCGCCTGGTCCTCCGCCTCCTCTCCCCTCTCAATCGCCCCAATCTTGGCGACAAACTGCCTATCCCGGTTGTGCATCACTTCGATGGCCTTGCGGGGGCAGGCGCTGGCGCAGTTGCCGCAGCCCTGGCAGGCCGCGGGGTCGATGGCGACGACCCCTTCCGCCTGGTCCACCCGGGGGACCCCGAAGGGGCAGGTGCGCATGCAGGTGAGGCAGATGGCGCACTTCTGGGGGTCAATCACGGCCACGGCCCCGCCCACGTACATCTCTTCCCGGGCCAGGACCCCCAGGGCCCGGGCCGCCGCCCCCTGGGCCTGGGCGATGCTCTCCTCGACATACTTGGGGCTGTGGGCCAACCCGCAGACGAAGATGCCGCTGGAGGCGAAATCCAGGGGCCTGAGCTTCAGGTGGGCTTCCATGAAGAAGCCGTCGGCGTCGAAGGGCAGCTTGAAAAGCTCGGCAATCTCCTTCGAGGCCTGATGCGGCCGGATGGCCGCGGAAAGCACCAGGTAAGTCCGCGGAAAATTTCAGGCCGGCCTTGAGGTTCTGGTCAAAGACCTTGACCTCCAACGTTTCGCCCGCCGCGGCCACCTCCGGCGGGCGCTCCGGCTCAAAGCGCACGAACTGCACCCCCAGGTCCCGGGCCTTCTTGTAGTAAATCTCTTTTAAACCGTAAGTGCGGATATCCCGGTAGAGGATGACAACCTGGGCCTGGGGCCGCATCTCCTTGATTTTCAAAGCGTTCTTGATGGCTTCCCCGCAGCACACCCGGCTGCAGTAAGGGTGTTCCGGCGACCGGGAGCCCACGCACTGGATCATCACCACGGTGGGCGCCTCCGGCACCTCCTGGGGGCTCTCCACCAGCAGGTTCTCAAATTCAACCTGGGTCAAGACCCGGGGGGACTGGCCGTAGAGGTATTCCGTGGGCTTGTACTCCTGGGCCCCGGTGGCGATCACCGCGGCGCCGTAGTGGATCTCCCACTTGTCCTGGGGGAACTCCAGTTCGGCTGCGGAAATTGCCCACGTGGCCGGAAAAGCTGGTCATCCGGGCGCTGGGCCACCAGCGGATGTTGGGGTGCGTCCTCCACCCGGCGCACCAGCTCCTGCATAAAGGGCTGGATCTCGTGGCCTTCCAGGGTATAGCGCATCTTGTGGGCGAGGCTGCCCCCGAAGCGCTCCTGGATGTCGGGTAGATAGACCCGGTAGCCGGCGTCGGCGATGGTCAGGCCGCCACCAGGCCCGCCAGGCCGCCCGCCCACCACCAGGGCCCGCTGCTTCACCGGGACGGGCATTTCGCGTGAGCGGCTCCAGCACTGCGGCCCGGGCCACCGCCATGCGCACCAGCTCCTTGGCCTTCTCCGTGGCCAGCTCGGGGTTGCCCTGGTGCACCCAGGAATCCTGGTCCCGGATGTTGGCCATCTCAAAGAGATACTTGTTGAGGCCGGCCTTGCGCAGGTTGTCCTGGAACAGGGGCTCGTGGGTGCGGGGGCTGCAGGAAGCCACCACCACCCGGTTGAGCTTCTGCTCCTCGATCACCTGGCGCATAGCTTCCAGGGAGTCGGTGGCGCAGGTGAAGGTGTAGTGGTCCGCATAGACCACCCCGGGCAGGGTGCGGGCGTATTCGGACACCCGGGCCACGTCCACCACCCCGGCGATGTTGATGCCGCAGTGGCACACGAAGACCCCGATGCGGGGCGCCTCCTTGGCCACGTCCCGCTCTTCAGGATAAGCCGCCTGGGAAAGCAGGGTGCCCCGGGCCTCGCTCAGCAGCATGGCCGCGGCGCCGGCCGCCGCCGAGGCCTGGCCCACGGTCTCCGGGATGTCCTTGGGGGCCTGGAAGACCCCGCAGGTGTAAATTCCCTCCCGGCTGGTTTCCACCACCTTAAGAGGCGGAGACTCCACGAAGCCCCACTTGTTGGTCTCGATGTCGCAGACCTGGGCCAATCTCTCGGTGGCGGGGTGGGGGCTCAGGCCCACGGAGAGCACCACCAGGTCGAATTCTTCCGTCTGGATGCGCCCGTCTTCGTCGACGTAATTCAGCTCCAGGTTATGGGTCCCTGGGTCCTGGGCCACCCGGGAGATCATGGAGCGGATGAGGCGCACCCCGTGCTCGTCCCGGGCCCGCTCGTAGTAGCGGTCGAAACCCTTGCCCTGGGCCCGGAAGTCGATGAAAAAGATGGTGGGCTCGATGCGGTGGTCGTGCTCCCGGGCGATGATGGCCTGCTTGGCGGCGTACATGCAGCACACGTAGGAGCAGTATTCCCGGCCGATGGACGCGTCCCGGGAGCCCACGCACTGGATCCAGGCGATCTTCTTAGGGTCCTGGCCGTCGCTGGGCCGCTGCACGTGACCGGCACAAGGGCCCGTGGCCGACAGCAGGCGCTCGAACTCCAGAGAGGTAACGACATTGGGGTAGCGGCCGTAGCCGTACTCCGGCTTGCTCCCGGCGTCAAAGGGCCGGAACCCCGGGGCCAGGATCACCGCCCCCACCGAAAGGGTCTCGGTCCGGGGTTTTTGCCCGTGGTCGATGGCCCCGGCCTGGCAAGCCTCCACACACTGCAGGCATTCGGAACAGGCCCCGCAGTTGAGGCAGCGGGCCGCTTCGGCCATGGCCTGGTCCTCGCTGAAGCCCAGGTTCAGCTCCTTGAAGCCCACGCCCCACTCTTCCCGGGGCAGCTCCGGCATCACCGCCCGGCCCTCTTTGGGGAGATCGGGGGGGATGGGGGTCCAGTGGCCGTCCTTCAGGGGGCGCAGACGCGGCTCCCGGTCCGCGGTGAGGTCCTGGCCGTTAAGATACCGGTCAATGGAGATGGCCGCTTCCCGGCCCGCGGCCACCGCGCCGATGGCGATCCAGGGCCCGGTGACCACGTCGCCCCCGGCAAAGACCTCTTCCCGGCTGGTGGCGAGGGTCTCCGGGTCCGCGGCAATCAGGCCCCGGGGAGTAAGGGCGATGCCGTCCGCCGCGGTGATGAACTTCAGATTGGCCTTCTGGCCCACGGCCATGATGACGACGTCGGCCTCCCGGGTGCTGATCCGGTCTTCAAAGTAAGTGGGAGCAAAGCGGCCTTCCTCATCAAAGACCCGGGCCACCGCCTTTAATTCCAGGCCCGTGACCCGGCCGCCCCGGGTGAGGATTTGCTTGACGCCCCAGCGGTGGATAATGTCAATGCCTTCCGCGGTGGCTTCCTCCACTTCCCAGGGAGAGGCGGGCATCTCTTCCGGCGATTCCAGGGCGATAACGGCCACCGCGGCGGCGCCCTGGCGCCGGGCCACCCGGGCCACGTCCATGGCCACGTTGCCGCCGCCGATGACCGCCACTTTCTTGCCCTGGGTGGGGAAGACCCCCGTGGAGTTCACCTCCTTGAGGTATTCCACCCCCCACAGGACGCCTTCGGCTTCGGCCCCCGGCACGGCTAACCGCACGGAATCCTGGGTCCCCACCCCGAGGAAGACCGCGCTGAACCCGTCCCGGGTCAGCAAATCGTTGATGGTGGTGTCTTTCCCGATGGGCGAGTTGAAGCGGAGCGTAACCCCCAGGCGCTTAAGATAATCTACTTCCCGCTTTAGAACTTCCCGGGGCAGGCGGTATTCCGGAATGCCGTAGCGGAGCATCCCGCCGGCTTCCGCGGCGGCCTCGAAAATCACCACCTGGTAGCCGTTAAGAGCCAGGTGGTAGGCGCAGCTCAGGCCCGCGGGGCCGGCCCCCACGATGGCCACGGCCTCATTTCTCTTTGGGACCTCGGGCACCGGCAGGGATTCCCAATCCGCCCGGTCCGCCACAAACCGCTTCAGGGAACAGATGGCCACGGGCTCATCCACTTCCCGGCGGCGGCAGTCGGACTCGCAGGGGTGGGGACAGATGCGGCCGATGGTCCCGGGGAGCGGCAGCCGGTCCATGATGAGGGCGAGAGACTCGTCATATTTCCCCGCTTTCACCAGCTGCACGTAACCCTGGGCGCTCAGATTGGCGGGGCAAGCCCGGACGCAGGGGGCCCGGTCCAGCTTCTTGATGGCAAAGGTGGAGGGCACCGCCTGGGGGAAATGGCGGAACGCGGCCCGGCGCTGGCCTAAACCCTCGTCAAAAGTGGACGGCAGGCTCACCGGGCAGGCCTCGGAGCAGGCGCCGCAGGCGTTGCACTTGGAGGCGTCGATGTAGCGTGGCTCCCGTTTCGAGGGTGACGGTGAAGTGGCCCGCGTCGCCGGACAAATTCTCCACTTCGGCCTGGGTGAGGATCTCGATGTCCGGGTGCCGGGCCACCTCGATGAGCTTGGGGGAGATCAAGCAGGTGGAGCAGTCGTTGGTGGGGAAGGTCTTGTCCAACTGGGCCATGACCCCGCCGATGGAGATGTCCCGCTCCACCAGGTAGACCTTGAAACCCGCGGCCGCGGCGTCCAGGGAGGCCTGCATCCCGGCGATGCCGCCCCCCACCACCATCACCGCGCCGATTTTGTCGTTAGCCATATTTTCTCAGACCTGTTTTTGAGGGGAGGGCTGGGGGACGCGAGTCCCCCACCCTCCCCTCAAACTCCCCTCCCAACCCCCTTTAAGGGATTGGGGGAGGGGTTTGGGGAGGGGCTAAGGGCGGGTGCCCTTAGCCCCCTCCCCAAAAATCCTTTCTAAATCAATCCCTTCCTCTCCAGCAGCGGCAGGGGGTCCGTCAGGTGGCCTGCCAGCCATTTCTTCACCTCAGGGTGTCCCAGGGCCAGGCCGATGAGTTCGGTGAAGTAAAGGACCGGCAGGTAGTAGTCCCGGCCGAACTTTTTGGAGATGCGCTCCTGGGGGAGGTCCAGGTTGGCCTGGCACATCTGGCAAGAGACCACGAAACACTCGGCCCCGGCCTTGAGGGCCCGCTCGTACAAACGCTCCACCAGGGTGTCGATGAGGTCGGGCCGGGCCACGGCCAGGCCGGCGCCGCAGCAGTCGGTCTTGTAGGACCAGTCGAGGGGGTGGGCTCCCAGTACCTGCAGCAGCCGCTCCATATTCCCGGGATTCTCAAAATCGGCCTTATCGGTGACCGCCGGCGGCCGGGCCACCAGGCAGCCGTAATAGCACACAGCCTTGAGGTCGGCCAGCGGCCGCACCACTTTCGGGGCCAGGGCCGCCAGAAAGGGCTCCTGGGTGAGGTAATCCAGCAGGTCCCAGATTTTCAGGCCGCCTTTATAGGCGAGACCCAGCCGCTCCCCTTCCGGCCCCTTCAGGGCCTTGTCCGCGGCCTTGAGGCGGTTGAAACACAGGGCGCAGGGCACCACCACGTCCCGGCCGGCGCTCTCGGCCAGGGCCAGGTTGCGGGCCGGCAAGGCCAAAGAAAGCTGGTGGTTGACGCTGTGGGCCGCGGTGGCGCCGCAGCAGTTCCAATCCTCCAGTTCCTCAAGCGTAAGGCCCAGGAGGCCGGCCACCGCCCCGATGGAGGCGGCGTAGTCAATGGCCGTCCCTTCCAGGGAACATCCCGGATAATAGGTAACTTTCACCGCTATTCCCGCTTTTTCGCCTGGGCGAAAATCTCGTTAATTTCCCGGGCCCCTTTGAGGCGCCGGGGAAGTTTGGGGAGCAGGCGGCCCCGGCGGGCCAGCTGCCAGCCCAGGCGCAGCTCGCCCCAAATGGCCCCCGACTTGATCTTTTTTAGGGTCTCGCCGCTTTTCAGCTGGTAGAGGCCCAGCAGCAGCGGCTCCGACAGGCGCCCGCCGGAAAGCCGCACCGTATCCAGAAAGGTCTGATGGAAGCGGGCCACGCCGGGCTGGGAGGTGAAGCCCCGTTTCAGGGCCTCTTCCTTCAGCCAGTCCATGGTCCCGGCGATATCGATGCCGTTGGGGCAGCGGGTGGTGCAGGTCTCGCAGGAGGAGCAGACCCAGATGGTGCGGCACCTCAGGAGCTGCTCTTCCTGACCCAGGAGGGCCAGGCGGATCACCCGGTCGGGCAGCAGGTCCATGGCGAACGTCAGGGGGCAGCCGCTGGAGCATTTTTTACATTGGAAACAGGCGGACACGGAAACCGGCAGCGCGGCCGCCAGGCGTTCCGGCAGGGCCGGAGAAGCGGTCGATTGGTCCAACATATTGATATCTTGCAATATATTTATTTTAATGCCCTTTATTTAAGTATAGCCAATTATCCGTGGCAAAGAAACCCGGAGACCGCCATCGGCCTTGAGCAGCCAGAGTTTCCCTATTAAAGAGAATCTACCAGGCAATTTGATGGTCTGAAAATCAGCAGGTTTCTGATTTTTTTGTAAAAAATATTCTTACAGGGCGAGGCCGCCCCCAGGATGTCAGAACCTCGCCGGATGGTCCTGGAGGTTGATTAGCGGGGGCTCTCCAGACCTTATATTTTTGCAACCCTATTCTCAAAAAGTTTATCCCGGCCCTTCCAAGCAACCTATACGGAAAGAGATTATTAACTTATGAATATATTATAATATGTTTATATTTGAAAGCAACTTTTTTTTGGTTAGAAAGGGATTTTTCTAGCGCCCGGCTGGGAATGAGCCGGGGGTGCAGAGGGATGACGGTTTTTTCAACCTTCCGCCCCAGGTTGCCGAAATTGCTGCAAAGAGACGCGATCCTGAGGGGCTTGATTTTTTCGGCCGGGGCGCTCTTGAAGTTTGAGGCAGAGGCGGTTACAATTTGCTGCTTTCGCCCTCCCCGGTCAAATGCCGCCGTGGTTCCCGCCGCGCCTGGTCACCATGCAAAAACACCATAGCTGCCTCAATACCCGGGCCATCATCGAATATTTCCAGGAAAATTTCCCGGAGGACCTTCCCCGGCTGCTGGAGGGCCTGGGGCCGGAGATCGACTCGCTGGCCAACCCCCTGGAATTTTTAATGGAAATCAACAACTGGGTTTCCAGCCGGGTGGTCATCCAGATGTTCGCCAACGCCAGGGCCGTCACCGGCAACGACCGCATCGCCTTTGAGATCGGGTTTCAATCCGCGGCCCGGAAAAAATTGGGTTATGTCCAGCGCATCATCATGTTCGCCTATAAAAACCCCCGCCGCACCTTAAAGCGGGTCCAGGCCATCAATGACAAGTTCAACCGGAACAAACGCATCGAAGTGGTGGAAACCACCCGGGACCGGGCCGTAGTCCGCCTCCACTGGTTCAAGCACGTCCCCGGCGACCTGGACTTCTGTCTGTTTAACCAGGGAATCTATTCCGGCATCCCCACCATCTGGAACTTGCCGCCAGGTCGGGTGGTGGAAACCAAGTGTTTCTTCAAAGGCGACGACTGCTGCGAATACCACTTCAAATGGCAGAGAAAATCGCTTTTTAGAGACACGGTGCTCCGTTGGTCCATGCCCTGGTCCCTGCTCCGGTCCACCATCGAGGAACTGGAACGGGACAAGGAGCTGCTCAAAAATAAATTCAGTGAAATTCATAAGTTAAACCTCCAGCTCCAAGAGAAGGTCGGTCAACTCCTCTGCCTGCAGCAGACCGGCACCGCGGCCCTCTCATTTCTCAATCTGGATGAACTCTTGAAGGTAAGCCTGGGCCTGCTGATTAACTTCACCAAGCTGGACCGGGCCTTGCATCTTCCTGGTGGACGATGAGAAACGGGTCGTGGCGCTGCAACACGCCGCGGGCCTCGAATCGGAACTCTGGGCCCAAATCAGCGACTATTCCGGTTCCCTTGGGAGAGGTAAGGAATGTGGTCGCCCGGGTGGCCATGAGAGGGACGCCGGTGGCCATCCCCCACCTGGATTGCCACAACCATAATCCCGCCGATCCGCTGTTCCGGGCCCTTCAACCCAAGGCCTGCATCCTAGCGCCCCTCATGGTGCACACCCGGACCATCGGCGTGCTCCTGGCCTACCATGCCCGGGAAGACGCCACCCTCACCGACTCCGATAAAGAGATTGCCGCCGCTTTCGCCAACCAGCTGGCCATGGCCCTGGAGAACGCCATTCTGTACCGCCGGCTGGAGAACTCCGAGCGCCAGTATCGGGGCCTGGTGGAAAATGCCCATGAGGGCATCTGGATCATCGCGGCGGTGCGCAATTCATTGCGCCCTATCCAGGGCAAGCCTGGAAGCGGGGGTGATAAATCACGCCCCCACGGAAGGCCCATATGGGCTTTGCAGCAGGTGCAGACTATTACTTTTGCAACTCTTTGAGCCGGGCCATAGGATCATAGCCCAGATTGGCCCGCAGCTCCTCGGGGGTGGGCAGCTTATCGAGCCGCATCAGCTCCGCAATGGCAGCCATCTGGGCGGCGTGTTCCAGGCCGCAAGCCGCCAGGACCCGGTTCTTTTTCACGTAAAAGGCCACGAAGTTTCTGGCGGCCAGGTCGCCGTGCACCATGATTTCGTCCCAATCCGTGACGTAGCCCACATATTGGGGCATGGCCTCGAAGAGCTCGCTCCAGAAGAACGGCACCCCGCGAAATTCCACCGGTTTGCCGGCCATGTTGTGGGCGGCCACCCGGCCGTGCTGCTGGGCCAGGCGCCAGTGCTCGATGCGGATGGCCTCCCCGGTGCGCCAGTCGGGGAACCGGGCGATGTCTCCGGCGGCATATAGCCCCTCGGCCACCCGCAGGTGCTGGTCCACCGGGACGCTGCCGTCGGGGTTCAAGGGAACTCCTTTCAGAAAATCGGTGGCCGGCTTGACGCCGATGCCGGCCACCACCAGGTCGGCTGGAAGTTCCTCGCCGCTGTCCAGGACCACGGCTTTGACCTGCCGGTCGCCTGCCAACCTGGTTACCCGGGCCCCCATCCGGAAAGAGACGCCGTGCCCTTCGTGGACCTGTTGCAACACCCGGCCGATTTCCGGGCCCAGCTGTTTTTGGAACGGCACCGCCCCCGGCGCCGCCACGGTGACCTTGAGGCCCCGCTTGGCCAGGCTGTAGGCCGCCTCCATGCCGATGAAGCTGGCGCCCACCACCACGGCCCGGGAGGCGTGGCCGGCCGCGGCGATGATCCGGGTGGCGTCCTCGATAATCCTGAGGGTGAAAACGTTTTCCAGGTTGCCGCCGGGCACTTCCAAGGGGCGGGCCACCCCGCCGGTGGCCAGGAGCAAGGTGTCATAGCTCATCCTGGCGCCGGTGGCAAACTCGATAATCTTGGCGGCCGGGTCCACCAGGGTCACCCGGTGGCCGAAACGGATCTCGATGTCGTGGTCCCGGTAAAACTGCTCGGACCTCCAGGGCAGGGAATCCACCGGGGCGTCGCCATACAGGTAACCCTTGCTCACATTGGGGCGGTCATAGGGGAGGCTGTTCTCCGCGGTCAGCATGAGGACCCGTCCCTCAAACCCGTCTTGCCGCAGGGTCTGGGCCGCCATGTTGCCCGCGCCGCCGGCCCCCAGGATGACGAAGGTGCGCCGGTCCGCGGCCGGGTTGTATTTGACCATGGCGGGCACCCGCCGGTCTTGGGCCCCCTCCGGCACGCTGACGATGACGTCATCGCCCTCCACCCGGACCTCGAACCGAGGCACCGCATCCAGGGCGGGAGGTTCTTCCAGATCGCCGCTAATCACGTTGAACCGGGACTGGTGCCAGGGACAGTACACCCCGGTTCCGGACCGGCACCCTTCGTGGAGATACCCGCCGTAGTGGGTGCAGACGTTGCCGATGGCGTGAAATTTTCCCTTGATGCGGGTGAGCAACACCCTGGTGTCGCCCACCATGACTTCTTTCATCTCGCCGTCTTTGAGATCGCTCGCCCTAACGACGGTGGTTTCAATCTTCATAGTTGGCCCCCTTCCTGGCATCCAGCCGCTATTGGGTGTGTCCTATAAGCTAGTGCTCCAAATCGCCTCTGGCAACTGCCGGGAGAAACAGGTTGGCGATTTTCAAAATTTGACGGGAGGGATTTATTGCAGATTTCCCGTAGGGGTGGGGTTTCCCCGCCCCATGAGGGCGAGGAGACCTCGCCCCTACAATGCCATCGGGGTCCGCGAAAACCGGAGTAAAGATTATCGCAACAGAACTTGCGCCCGTGCTCAAGGTGATTAAATTTACCTTAACCTGGTCCTTAGAGGGCAAGGTGCCCCCTCTACTTTGGTTTAACAGGTCCACCTAACCCGGAGGAACCAAACTTGCTGCCGTTTAAAAAGATCCTCTGCCCCACGGACTTCAGCGAGCCCTCCCTGGAGGCCCTGCAATACGGGGTGGAGCTGGCCTTACATTTCGTGGCCGAACTCCACATTGTCCACGTGATTTCCCCCGTGCCGCCGGAATATCCCTATCCGACTCCCCCGTTTATCTCCGGCTACGATTTGGCCTCGTATCAGCAGGAATTGACCGCCTCCGCGGAAAATGCCCTGAAGGGGCTGGTGGCCCAGAAGGTTTCCCCCCAGGTGCGCACTCTGGCCACCGTGGTGACCGGGGATCCCGCCCTGGAAATTGTCCGGATGGCGGAGCAAGAGAGAGTGGACCTCATTGTCATCGCCACCCATGGGCAGAGCGGCTGGCGGCATTTCGTCTTCGGCTCCGTGGCCGAAAAAGTGGTGCGCCTGGCCCCGTGCCCGGTGCTGACTATCAGGGCCCCCCGGGAAGAGAAGAGGTGATTGGGCTGAATGCCGGGTTGCATTACCCGCGGGATAGGGACATAATGGGCACGGACCAGATCATGATCTTGGAAAGGAGTTAAGCTATGGCTAAGGTGGCGATCAACGGCATGGGACGGATTGGCAGGGCCGCGATGAAGATCATTATGGATCAGCCGGAGTTTGAGCTGGTGGCCGTCAATGACCTCATGTCCCTGGACAACCTGGTCTATTTATTGAACTACGACACCGTTTACGGACCTTATAAGCATCGGGTGAAGATGAGCGGCAACGCCATGGAGGTGGCCGGCAAGACCATTAAATTTTTGAGCGAACGGGACCCGGCCCAACTTCCCTGGAAGGACCTGGGAGTGGAGATTGTCTTTGAATGCACCGGTCTCTTCACCCAGTCGGAAGGCCTGGGCAAGCACCTTGCCGCGGGGGCCCGGTACGCCATCCTATCGGCTCCCCCCAAAGGGGCGGATATCTGCTGCATCGTGCACGGCGTCACCCAACCCGGGGAAGAGGAGCGCATGATCTCCTGCGCCTCCTGCACCACCAACTGCATCACCCCGGTGGTGGAGATCATGGGACGGCGCATCGGCGTCAAGAAGGCGATGATGACCACCATTCACGCCTACACCTCTTCCCAGGCCATCGTGGATGGTCCCAGCAAGAAGTTTCGCCGGGGCCGGGCCGGGGCCGCCAACCTGGTGCCCACCTCCACCGGCGCCGCGGTGGCCACCACCAATACCCTGCCTCAATACAAGGGGAAATTTGACGGGGTGGCGGTGCGCTGCCCGGTGCCCTCGGGGTCGCTGGCCGACCTGGTTTTTGTCACCGAACGGCCCACCACGGTGGAGGAGATCAACCGCATCTTCAAGGAAGAATCCCAGAGCCCACGCTATAAAGAGATCCTGGAATATGCCGAAGACGAGATCGTCTCCTCGGACATCATCGCCAACCCCCACGCCTCCATCTTCGATCCCAGCATGACCCTGGTGGTGGACGGCGACCTGGTAAAGATCATGAGCTGGTACGACAACGAGTGGGGCTATACCAATCAGATGATCCGGGAGGCCCTGCGGATAGTCAGGGAAGGTTGAGCCTGGATAATTAAGATCTCCCCTCAAACCAGGTCCATAACCAGGCAGGGGCGGGTTTTAAACCCGCCCCTGCGGCGCGGCTGGAGGGCGGCCCCACCCTACCCGGGAAGAACCCCTTTAAGTGGGCATTTGTCAGAAATTCAGCAAAATAAACGCTAATACACTTACGTTATCGTAAGGAGAACACCATGTCGAACCACTTCACTGGCCTGAACCTCGGTCCTCCCGAAGGGGACACTCGACTCGACCTCACCGATCTCTACGCCTTCCAAGTACCGACGGACGCGTCGAGGACCGTGCTGATCCTCAACTGTAACTCGTTCGCCAAGGCGGCGGCGTTCCACCCCGACGCCGTGTACCGGATCAACATCGACAACGACGGCGACGACGAGACCGACGTCGCGCTCATCCTGGTGTTCTCCGAGCCGCGAGACGGTCGGCAGCGTGCGACCGTCTACCTGGCAACCGGCTCAGAGGCCCGTACGGCTGAGGCCGCCGGGGAGCCGATCTTCAAAGACGTCGAGGTGTCGTTCGGTCCCGAGCCGCGCATCGTCACGTCGGGCCCCTACACTTTCTTCGTCGGACTTCGCAGCGACGCTTTCTTCATCGACTTCGCGGGAATCCTGAACCTGTTCGACCACAAGGGCGGAAAAAACTTCACCGGCCTCGAGGGAGCTCCGGACCCGAGCCGGTGGACCGGCAAAGACCTTTTTGCGAACTATAACGTGTTCAGCATGGCGTTTGAGCTACCGACGCGCCTTCTCGGCGCCAACCCCGCGGTGCGCATCTGGGGGCGGGTCAGCATCCGCCGCGCCGGTAAGCTCGTTCCCGTCGATCGCTCCGGCCACCCGACCTTCGCCAACTTCTTCTTCACCGACGAGATCAAACCGGAATTCAACCGGAGCGAGCCTGCTCACGACCGGGAGCGCTTCCTCGACCAGCTCATCCACGTGTTAGAGCACGTCGGGGGCTACTCCAGCGAAGAGGCCAGAGCCGTGATCGATGCCGAGGGGATCCTGCCCGACATGCTGAGCTTCGACCCCGCCAAGCCCGGCGGGTACCCAAACGGCCGCCTGCTCACCGACCACATCGTGGCGCACCGCCTAGCCATGCTCTCAAAGGGCAAGATCCCGCCCGACGGGCTCAGGCCGCACACTGACCTCCTCAAGGGTTTCCCATACCTCGGCACACCGCACGCGCACCCCGACCCGCCCCCCGCGTAAGGGGGCTAGTGGTCCGTCAACCCTGATGTGGTAAGTGTTTGCAGTTGCAAACACCTACCACATCACCTGTAGACCTCATTCGAGGGCGAAGAATTCCTCAAGGCTCTTTCCACAGGTACCCGACACAATTGGACATTCTCCAAGACGGCTCCCTGTACCTGCCTGACGAGATTTTAAAAGAGCTGGATCTCACCGTGTGCTCGGTGCATTACCACTTCAACCTGTCCCTGGAGAAGCAGACCGAGCGGATCATCCGGACCATGGACAACCCCTATTTCAACATCCTGCCCCACCCCACCGGCCGGCTGATCTTTAAAAGGGAGCCTTACGACGTGGACCTGGAGCGCCTGATGACCGCCGCCAAAGAGCGGGGCTGCTACCTGGAGCTGGATTCCCAGCCCGATCGCTTGGACCTGGCCGACATCTATTGCAAACTGGCCAAGGACCTGGGGGTCAAGGTGGCCATCTCCACGGACGCCCACAGTACCGGGGACCTGGATTTCATCCGCTTCGGCATCGGCCAGGCCCGCCGGGGCTGGCTGGAGGCCAGCGACGTCTTGAATACCCGAACCTGGCAGGAATTGCAGAAATTGCTCCAGAGAAGATAAGCGGGGAGAGACTGGAACTCGTTTAAAATATTTGCATAATTAATTTATGAGCACCATACCGCAACTTCTCCCAAATTGCAGATATTGGCAAGTTAGGTGGCAGCCGAAAATTTCCACATAGAAGCTGCCCAGGGGGTGTGTTTTACCCCCTTCACCGCCATAATCCCCACCAGCATTTTTAACCCTGGATTCGCCTCCTCTCAGCTTCGGCCTTGGCCCCAGCGTCTAACTATTCAGCTTCGACCTGGCCCGGTATTCCTCCAAGATGGGAACCTATCTGAGATATATTTAGTATAAACACTTGGATATTTATTTGATATATATTAAATTAATAAACTAAGTTGGGGGTGTGCGCAGTCCCGTCGATGCCCTTTGACCCGTCTTTTACAGTCTGTATAAAACGGGGACGGATCGAGGCCCGAAATCGTGCAATCATTTGATATGAACGGTGTTTCACGAACCTATAGGAAAACACGGGAACTTCTTATACAGAAGGAAACAGTCTGCATTCACCGTTTTATGCAGACTGTATAATCATTGTTAGATTGCCTGAAAATAAAGGAGAAAGGAGGCCATCATGTTTAAGTGTAAGTGGTTAATTGTTTTGGTTTTGTTGGTTATTGCAGTGCAACCGAGTTTTGGTGATGATCGCGCCCAGATTCACGGGGTATGGAAGCTGGTTTCCTACGACGTTGAGACTCAAGCGACAGGCCAAAAAGAGCCACCCATGGGAAAAAACCCGACGGGATACGTAATCTTCACACCCGAGGGGCGAGTATTTTTTGTTCTGACGGGAGAAGGGCGGAAAGCAGCGAAAACCGTTCAGGAACGTGCCGACCTGTTGAGCAGCCTTGTTGCGTACACAGGTACGTACCGCTTAGAAGGAGACCAGTGGATTACCAAAGTCGAAGTAGCCTGGAATCCTGAATGGATCGGTACCGAACAGAGGCGTTTTTTCAGGGTGGATGGCGAGCGTCTTCAAGTCCTCACGCCATGGCGAGTTATGCCTAACTGGCCCGAAAAGGGGATGACGCGAAGTATTATTGCGTTCGAACGGGCGAAATAGGGAACCGGGCGATTTCCCACATGCTTCCCCAATCTCCCCCTACGTCATCGAGGCCCGGCGACACTTCTTACCTCAAATGAGGGCAATCTAACAAGGATATCAACCGGACGGCGGGTACGGCGCTGCGGTTACTGGTAGCGCCTCAGCCCGCCACCGGTTATCGCGAACGTTGGGCATCTACTGTCTATTCTTTGTCCATAGGGGTTCAGCCGAAGATAGCTTTCCTGATCCCGAGGTCATGAGGCCATCCCTTCGCCGTCGCCCAGATTACCCAACATGAAGAGATTTGGCATACGATTCAATTGGGCAAAAGTGTCAGGTACTGCTATTTATCAGCAGCTTATGAATCCATAAAATTTTTTTTGATATGATTTAAATACAAAAATAATTATGACTTGATAGCTCCCTCTTCCCCGGCGCCGCCTTCATACTTGAAGAACACCGCCCCCAAAGGCGGCAGGGTGAGGTCCAGGGAGAAGGGCCGGCCATGGCAGGGGATGGGCGCGGCTTCCGCCCCTCCCAGGTTACCCAGGCCGCTGCCCCCGTAGTCTAAGGCGTCGCTGTTGAGGATTTCCTTCCAGAACCCTCCCCTGGGCACCCCCACCCGGTAGTGGTGTCGGGGCACCGGGGTGAAGTTGCACCCCACCAGGACCACCTCCTCGGGGCTCACTCCCTTGCGGATGAAGCTGATGACGCTCTGCTCCACGTCGTTGCAGTCGATCCACTCAAAGCCCGAGGCAGTGAAATCCTGGGTGAAGAGAGCCGGCTCGCTGCGGTAAGTCGGTTCAGGTCTTCCACCCACCTTTTCAGGGCGGCGTGCAGGGGGTAATCCAGCAGATGCCAGTCCAGGCTGGCCTCGTGGTACCATTCGGCCCACTGGCCGAACTCCCCGCCCATGAAGAGCAGCTTCTTGCCCGGCTGGCCGTACATGTAGCCCAAGAGCAGGCGCAGGTTGGCGAACTTCTGCCAGTCGTCTCCGGGCATCTTGGCCAGGAGCGAGCCCTTGCCGTGGACCACCTCGTCGTGGGAGAGGGGCAGGATGAAGTTTTCCTGGAAGGCGTACAGCATGCGGAAGGTCAGGTTGTTGTGGTGGTACTTGCGGTAAACGGGGTCGACGCTCAGGTAGTTCAGGGTGTCGTGCATCCAGCCCATGTCCCACTTCATCCCGAAGCCCAGGCCGCCCACGTAAGTGGGCCGGGAGACCATCGGCCAGGCGGTGGACTCCTCGGCGATGGTCTGGACGTCGGGGTAGTTCTGGTAGACCACCTCGTTGAACTGGCGCAGGAAGGAGATGGCCTCCAGGTTCTCCCTGCCGCCGTACTGGTTGGGCATCCATTCTCCCTCCCGGCGGGAGTAATCCAGGTAGAGCATGGAGGCCACCGCGTCCACCCGCAGGCCGTCGACGTGGTACTTGTCCAGCCAGAAGAGGGCGCTGCTCATCAGGAAGCTCCGCACCTCGTTGCGGCCGTAGTTGAAGATGAAGCTCTTCCAGTCGGGATGGAAGCCCTTGCGGGGGTCGGCATGCTCGTAGAGGTGAGTGCCGTCGAAGAAGCCGGGCCCGTGCTCGTCCGCGGGGAAGTGGGACGGCACCCAGTCCAGGATGACCCCGATGCCGTGCCGGTGCAGGTAATCGATGAGATACATGAAATCCTGGGGGGTCCCGAAGCGGCTGGTGGGGGCGAAATACCCGGTGGTCTGGTAGCCCCAGGAGCCGTAAAACGGATGCTCCATGACCGGCAGGAACTCCACGTGGGTGAAACCCAGTTGCTCGCACGTATTCCGCCAGCTGGGGCGCCAGTTCCCGGTAGGTGAGAAACCGGTTGCCTTCCTCGGGCACTCGCCGCCAGGAACCCAGATGCACCTCGTAGACGGCCATGGGCTTGTCCAGGGCGTTGTGCCGGTGACGACGGGGTAGCCATTCGCCGTCTTCCCAGGCATAGTCCAGGTCCCAGACGATGGAGGCGGTGCGGGGCGGCCCCTCGAAAAAAAAGGCGAAGGGGTCGGCTTTGTCCACCCGGTAGCCGCGGTATCTGGAGACGATGTGATACTTGTACAGCGAGCCCTGCCCCACCCCGGGGACGAAGCCTTCCCAGATGCCGGAGGCGCCCCGCTGCCGCAAGGGGTGGCTCTTTTTGTGCCACCGGTTGAAGTCCCCGGTGACGAAGACCTGGGCTGCATCCGGGGCCCACACCGCAAAATAGGTGCCCCACCCGTCTTTCTGCTTGAGAAGATGGGCCCCCATCTTGAGATAGAGGCGGAACTGGTTCCCTTCGTTGAAGAGATAAAGGTCGTCGTCGGTGAGCAGGGAGAAGTCGTAGTCGACCGGCTGAGCAGGAGCTTTCATGTCGACACCCATGATGTGCTTTTTCTCATCCTAAATCAACTCGAAGTTTGCAGGAGCTGCAAGATGCC